>NZ_WELK01000009.1 GCF_009799925.1 Pseudomonas sp. R-28-1W-6 | reverse complement strand
GATAGAGCAATTTTGCCAACGGCATGGGGAGGTCTCTACTTTTTCAACAGAATCGACCCAAAGCGGTCAGTGGCGCGATCAATACGCTCTGGTGATCAATGGGGAAATCATAAGCTAGCGTCCTTCGTGACCGCGAGATGCCTTCGTACGGCCTACGACCGTAGGCCGCATGCCCCTTGAACGCACCTTCAGATTCGATCGATTTTCAGCCTCCATTAACTCAGCCCGAATTTTAGGGCCTTATTCGGTCGGTGCTCGCGTTACCTCATAATGAAAAATCAGTCCAATCATTGCGGCCTCGTCCGCAACAATAAATAATTCAGTTCATGCATGGCCTGATTCCCGGATTTACCCTCCGATACCAAATAAATATAACCACTGACTCCCGCGAGACTGCGCCTTTATGACATGGACACTCCCACCAGCTGGTTTCTTAAGTTTAGACATCGATGAAGCGATTCCGGCAATCAGGGAGGCGAACGCCGACCTTTTCGATTTTTCTAAAGAAGTGAATCACTTGCTTATGAAATTAGCGGAGCAGGCCGTCAACACTGTGCAGACCAGTTCAATGGAGCAGGGTGCTGTCGTGGTCCGGCTTCTTCTTAGGGGCGCGGGTTCGTTCCAAGGCCATCTCCTTATGGCAGAGCGAGGAATGCATGTGGAGTCAAGGATAATGATTCGCTCAGTGTTGGAAGTCTCCTTCGCTGTAGCAGCAATTCTCAAAAACAGTGATTCTTTCATGCGGATGCTGCGTGATGACCATCATAAGAGTCGCAGACAACAGTATGAATCTGTCCTGAAGTATTCTTCCTTAGATGAGGAGCGCCTTAAGATCGTCCGACTGGGTATAGCTCAAGTGGAAAAGTCTTTGAGATTAATTAGCCCTAAAGCGCTCGCAGAAATGGGTGAGTTGGAACCATCCTATCTGACTTATCAGATGCTTTCGGATAACGCCTCTCACGTCTCGGCAGCGTCACTCGATCACTATATTGAAGCATTTGAGGGGCGGAAGTACTGGCAATACAAAGTAGGTGCAGGCGGTCCTGATGAGATAAGAAAGACACTGAATTGTGGTCTTCACGCCGCAATACCGGTGTTGGTGGGCGCAGCCGAAGCGTTGGAAATGCATCAGTTTTCAGACCAACTCAATGCGTTTGTCGATAGGCTTATAGCGCTGCCGGATGTGTTGGTGCTTTGACCGAGTCCAGGGGACAACTCTAGGACGACTGAGCCGTAGCTCAGGCAAGCGGCAGAAACGCTCAAGGATCGCGCAGCGCAATTTCTATCAGAGTCCAGTAAATGACAGCTTTTGGCCGATTTCGGCCTGTCGCCAGCGCCCGCTCCCGGCCAAGAAGCAGCCATTGAAGAATGGCTACTAATCCTGGGGCGATTTAACCACCAGCAGACTCACGCACAGCCCATTGCCTGTGTTTACAAACTCCAGCTCGCAACCACAGCGCTCGGCGATGGCCTTGACGATGGACAGCCCCAGGCCGCTGCCTTCGCCGCTGGAGTTGCGCCAGAAGCGTTCGGTCAGTTGGCCGAGCTTGGCCGGGGCCACGCCAGGCCCGGAGTCGCGCACGCTGAAGCAGACCTTGTCCCCGCGCCATTGCACGCTCAGGCTGACGGCCGTGCCGGGCGGGGTATGCCGCTGGGCGTTGTCCAGCAGGTTGCGCAAGGCGGCAATCGCCAGGGTTGGCGGCATATCCAGCAAGTGCTGGGCACTGGCGTCGAGCAGTTGCAGTTCGATGGGCGGCTGGCCCGGTTGCTGGGCGTCGCCGATGGCCAGCTGCGCCACTTGCCCGGCGCTGTAGTGCAGGTTCTCGTCAAACGGCAGGCGGCCCTCGACCCGTGCCAGCAGCAGTAGCTGTTCCAGGGTCTGGTGCAGGCGGTCGGCGCCGGCTTCGGCGTTGGCCAGTGCCTGGCGGGCGGTTTCCCCTTCGGTCATGCCGGCCACCTGCAGGTGGGTCTTGATCGCCGTCAGCGGGCTGCGCAGTTCATGGGCGGCATCGTCGGTCAGCCGGCGCTCGCGCTCGATGGCCTGGGCGATGCGCTGGAACAGCTGATTCTGGGTTGCCACCAGCGGTTGCAGCTCCTGGGGCAGGCCCTCGATCTGCAGCGGTTCGGTGCTGTCGGCGCTGCGCTGGGCCAGCGCCTGGCGGATGCGGCGCAAGGGCGATAGCTCGCGGCTCAGGCCAAACCAGAGCACCAGCAGGCTGCCCAGCAAGGCGAGCAGTACCGGGGCGGCGGCGGCCAGCAGAATCGAGCGTTTGAGGGTGTCACGCTCGTCCAGGCGATCGGCGGTGGTCACCCGCATATCGCCTTCGATCAGGGTGAAGGTGCGCCAGGTGAGATCGCCGATGCGGCGCTCATGAAAGCCGCTTTCCTGCACGCCCAGGGCGCTGTCCGGCGCGGCGCGGCTGCTGGCGAGGATCTCCCCGCGCACCGAGCTGATCTGGCAGGCGATGCCTTCGGGAATGCCCAGCTGCTCGGTGCTGAGCGGTGTACCGCCCTCCCCCTGTTGTGGTGAGGGCAGCTGTGCGAGCAGTCCGGCGACCATGCGCGCCGAGGCCGCCAGGCGCTGATCGAGCGAGAGCGTCAGCTGATTGCGCAGGTCGAACAGCATCCATACGGCGGCCAGCGACCAGAGCAGCACGAAGGCCGAGCCGAGAATCAGGGTCAGGCGCAGACGCAGGCTCATGATGCGTTGCCCTGATCGGCGCTGGCAGCATGCCCGGCCGGGCCCAGGCGATAACCCAGGCCGCGCACCGTCTCGACTATGCCGTTGCCCAGCTTGCGCCGCAGGTGGTGGATATGCACGTTGAGGGCGTTGCTCTCGACCTCGCCATCGAGGCCGTAGACCGCGTCCTTGAGCTGTTCACCGCTGAGCACCCGGCCCGGGCTGTGCAACAGCGCCTGCAGCAGCACCTGCTCGCGGCGCGACAGGTCGACCGGCTGCTCATACAGAAACGCCTGGCAGGCCACCGGGTCGTAACGCAGCGGGCCATGCTCGACCTGCGGGCTGGCACGGCCGGCGGCGCGACGCAGCAGGGCATGCAGGCGCGCGGCGAGTTCACGCAGGTCGAAGGGTTTGACCAGGTAATCGTCGGCGCCATCCTGCAGGCCGGCCACGCGGTCGGCCACCGAGTCGCGGGCCGTCAGCAGCAGCACGGGCAAGGCCTCACCGCGCTGGCGCAGACGGCGCAGCAGGCTCAGGCCGTCTTCGTCCGGCAGCCCCAGATCCAGCACCAGGGCGTCGAATTGCACGGTGCGCAGCAGCGCCTCGGCCTCGGCTGCGGTAGGCGCGTGCAGTACGCGAAAGCCCTGGGCGGTGAGCCCGGCCACCACACCGCTGGCGATCAGGGCATTGTCTTCAGTCAGCAATATGTACATGGAACCGGTCCGTGGAGGAGCTTGAAGTATCCGTTCTCAGGATTAAGCCAGGGTTATCGCGGGGGACGAAAGGATAACCGGCGACGGCAATTTGCGCCGATTATCACATCGTTAATCCTGACTTAACCGCCAACTGCGATGCTGCGCGCCTCGACATTCACAGACGTGGTCATGCATGCGGACGCTCCTGCTGTTTTCTCTGATGTGGGCCTGGCTACTGCAGCCGGTACAGGCCTCCAGCTTTTCCGCCAACCCCCTGCTGGCGGGTAATACCCAGCAGGCGGACTTCCTCCCCGCCGAGGAGGCGTTCGAGCTTAGCGTCGAACCGCAGGCCAATGGCGAAACCCTGCTGCGCTGGGACATCGCCCCCGGCTACTACCTCTACCAGCATCGCCTGCAGTTCAGCGGCTTGCCCGCCGGGGTCGAGCCCGAGCTGCCGCCGGGGCTGCCGTATAACGATGAATACTTCGGCGACTCGCAGATCTATCGCGACCGCCTGGAGCTGATCCTGCCGGCCGGCAACACCGGCAGCATCCAGATTGGCTGGCAAGGCTGCGCCGATGCCGGGCTCTGCTACCCGCCGCAGACCCAGCAGCTCGATCTGTCCGATGCCGGTGCGCCGAGCGCAGAGAACACGACACTGGCCGAAGACCAGGCCCTGGTCGGCGGCCTGCAGAGCCAGACCCTGGCCCTGAGCCTGCTGCTGTTCTTCGGCCTGGGCCTGCTGCTGGCCTTCGCTCCCTGCTCCTTGCCGATGCTGCCGATTCTCGCCGGCATCGTGGTGGGCAGCGGTGCCACGCCGCGGCGCGGCCTGGCCCTGGCTTCGGCCTATGTGGTGAGCATGGCGCTGGTGTATGCCGCGCTGGGCGTGGTGGCGGCCCTGATGGGTGCCAACCTGCAAGGCCTGCTGCAGCAACCCTGGTTGCTGGCCAGCTTCGCCGCGCTGTTTGTCCTGCTGGCCCTGCCGATGTTCGGCCTGTTCGAGCTGCAGCTGCCGGCAGCCCTGCGTGACCGCCTGGAAAACGCCGGGCGCAAGCAGCAAGGTGGCAGCCTGGTGGGTGCCAGCCTGCTTGGCCTGTTCTCCGGCCTGCTGGTCGGCCCGTGCATGACCGCGCCGCTGGCCGCCGCCCTGCTGTATATCGCGCAGAGTGGCGATGCACTGCACGGTGGCCTGGTGTTGTTTGCCCTGGGTCTGGGCATCGGTACGCCGCTGGTGTTGCTGGTGACCCTGGGCAACCGCTTCCTGCCGAAACCGGGTGCGTGGATGAATCGGGTCAAGGTGGTGTTCGGTTTCCTGTTCCTGGTGACCGCGTTGCTGGTGATCCGCCCGCTGCTGGCCGAACCGGTCTGGCTGGGCCTGTGGGGCGCACTGCTGATTCTGCTGGCCAGTGCCCTGCTGCAACTGGCGCGTCAGGTGCGACAGCACACCAGCCTGAGCAAGGCCGCGGGTGCACTGCTGGGGCTGTGGGGCATGGCGATGCTGCTGGGGGCTGCCGGTGGCGCCAGCGACCCACTGCAGCCGCTCAAGGTCTTCACCGGCACCGCCGTTGCTGCCGCATCGAGCGAGCAGCACTTTATCGACCTGAGCGAGCCGGCCGCGCTGGAGCGCGAGCTGGCCGCCGCCAAGGCCGAAGGCCAGTGGGTGCTGGTGGATTACTACGCGGACTGGTGTGTGTCGTGCAAAGTCATGGAGAAGACCGTGTTCGGCAATCCCGAGGTGCAGGCCAGCCTGCAGGGCGTGCGCGTGCTGCGCCCGGACGTGACCGAGAGCAATGCGGCCAGCCGCGCGCTACTCAGCCGCTTTGATGTAATGGGCCCGCCCACCCTGCTGTGGATCGGTCCGAACGGTGAAGAACGACGCTCGCAACGCATCACCGGCGCGGTGGATGCCGAGCAGTTTCTGCAGATATGGACGACTACCCAGGAGCGTGGCTGATGCTGACGATCAATATCGGGCCGCTGGCCCTCAGCACCGCCCATGTGCTGTTGCTGCTCAGCCTGCTGCTGGCGACCGTCATCGGCTGGTATGTCGGCCGGCGTAGCGCGGTAAACCCCGAGAAACAGCTGTTCCGCCTGTTGCTGGTGGCCCTGCTGGTCGGCCGAGTGGCCTTCGTTGCGGTGTATTTCGAGCACTACCGCGAGCAGCCCTGGCAGGCCCTGGATATCCGCGACGGCGGCTTCATCGCCTGGCCCGGCTTGCTGGCCGCCCTGCTGCTGGGCGCCTGGCTGGCCTGGCGCACGCCGGCCATCAGAAGCGCGCTGGCCAGCGCGCTGGCCGTCGGCTTGCTCAGCTGGGGGCTGGGCAGCCTGGCCCTGCATGGCCTGGAACAAGGCACGCGGCTGCCGGAGCTTTCGTTCAGGGACAGCCAGGGTGCCACTGTGGAACTCGAGGACTATGTCGGCAAGCCGCTGGTGGTCAACCTCTGGGCCACCTGGTGCCCGCCGTGCCGCCGCGAAATGCCGGTACTGGCCGAGGCGCAACGCGACAACCCGGAACTGACCATCCTGTTCGTCAACCAGGGCGAAGGCCAGGGCGTGGTCAACCAGTACCTGCAGACCGAGGCCCTGGGGCTGGACAACGTACTGCTCGACAGCGGCGGCCGCCTGGGCCAGCACGTCGGTTCCATGGCCCTGCCCAGCACCCTGTTCTACGACGCCGAGGGGCGCCAGGTCGGCAGTCACCTGGGCGAACTGTCCCGCGCCAGCCTGGCTCGCGCGCTTGAAGTACTGAAGAGGGATCAATAAGCATGCAACGCCACCTGACTGCCCTCCTCTTCACCCTGTTCGCCATGCCGCTGGCACAGGCCCAGGAGTGGCCGGCCGCGATCAAGGCCGTCGAAGCCCGCGGTGCCGAAATCATCCAGCGTTTCGATGCACCCAGCGGCCTGCAGGGCTATGCCGCCCGCTACAACGGCCAGGGTGTCGCCCTGTACCTGACTGCCGATGGCCAGCACGTACTGGTCGGCAGCCTGCTCAATGCCCAGGGCGAAGACCTCTCGCAGCAACCGCTGGACAGGCTGGTATACGAACCGCTGGCCAAGGAAATGCTCGGCAAGCTGGAGCGCAGTACCTGGATCGCCGACGGCAGCGCCCAGGCACCGCGCATCATCTACCTGTTCTCCGACCCCAATTGCCCCTACTGCAACCTGTTCTGGAAACAGGCGCGGCCCTGGGTCGAGGCCGGCGACGTGCAGCTTCGTCACGTGATGGTCGGCATGTTGCGCCAGGACAGCGTGGCCAAGGCCGCCGCTCTGCTCAGCGCCGAGGATCGGCAGGCGGCGCTGCATGAGCATGAGTCCGCTGGCAAGGCCAGCCAGCTGCAAGGGCTGAAGCAGATTCCAGCGGCGATCCAGCAGCAGCTCGACAGCAACCTTGGCCTGATGGCGGAAATGGGCGCATCGGCTACGCCGGCGATTTTCTACCCGGACGAAAACGGCCAGCTGCGCCAGCAGCGAGGAGCACCGAGTCCCGATGTCCTGAAACAGATCATGGGGCCGCGCTCCTGATCCTGACGTCGCGCGCCGGGCGGTTTCGGTCGATACTCCGAACCCCGGGCGCGTGGCAATAGATTGCCCAGCTCTTAGTCAGATCGACTGGCTTAACTTCCTGTAATGGAGATACACCATGACAACGCCCCAAACCCTGCAAGGCAAAGTGGCTTTCATCCAGGGCGGTTCGCGCGGCATCGGCGCGGCCATCGTCAAGCGCCTGGCCCGTGAAGGCGCGGCAGTGGCCTTCACCTATGTGTCATCCGCCGAGCGGGCCAATGCCCTGGCCAGCGAAGTCACTGCCGCTGGCGGCAAGGCCCTCGCGCTCAAGGCCGACAGTGCCGATGCCGCAGCCGTGCAACAGGCCATTCGCGCGGCGGTCGAGCACTTCGGCGGCCTGGACATTCTGGTCAACAACGCCGGCGTGCTGGCCTGGGGCAGTACCGAAGAGCTCACCCTGGAACAGCTGGATCACACCCTGGCGGTCAACGTGCGCAGCGTGTTCGTCGCCAGCCAGGAAGCCGCCCGGCACATGAGCGAGGGCGGGCGCATCATCAATATCGGCAGCACCAATGCCGAACGCATCCCGGTGGCCGGCGGCGCGGTGTACGCCATGAGCAAGTCGGCGCTGGTCGGCCTGGCCAAAGGCATGGCCCGCGACCTGGGCCCACGCAACATCACGGTGAACAACGTGCAGCCCGGTCCGGTGGATACCGAGATGAACCCGGCCGATGGCGAAGGTGCCGAATACCTGAAAGGCCTGATGGCGCTGGATCGTTACGGCAAGGCGGATGAAATCGCCGGCTTCGTCGCCTACCTGGCCGGCCCGGAGGCGGGTTACATCACCGGCGCCAGCTTGATGATCGATGGCGGCTTTTCGGCCTGACTTGTCTCGATTTGGGGCCGGCTGCTAGCGGTTCAGTTCGTACGCGCACATGTTGACCGTGGTGGCCAGGTTCAGCGATTCGATGGCGCCGCAGCCGCGAATGGTAAAAGGCTGGGCATTCAGCGCGGTCAGCTGCTCGCGGGGCACGCCGCGCGCTTCGTTGCCGAACAGGTAGCAATCGAAGGCCTTGAAGCTGGCCGACTGCACCGGCTCGCCCTGCATA
Source organism: Pseudomonas sp. R-28-1W-6 (assembly GCF_009799925.1). Taxonomy (GTDB): domain Bacteria; phylum Pseudomonadota; class Gammaproteobacteria; order Pseudomonadales; family Pseudomonadaceae; genus Aquipseudomonas. The sequence continues at coordinate 148,983 of NZ_WELK01000009.1, read as the reverse complement.
TCCAGGCAGGCGATTCGCGCAAAGCGGGTGCCCAGGGACTCCAGCTCCACGTCCAGCTCCAGCGGCGCATGGAAGATGGCGCCCATGCTGGAACGCACCACCTTGGGGTTGTACGGATCGACGCTGCCGGGGCTGAGCAGGCAGCGGAAAGCGCCGAACCAGGCCAGGGTGCGCAGGATGGTGCCGAGGTTGCCCGGGTCCTGGATTTCATGCAGGTAAATGGCGCGCTCGCTGGCTGCAGCAACCGGCGGCGTCAGCGCCGCCATCGGCACCACGGCCAGGATGCCCTGCGGGGTCTGGGTGTCGGCGATCTGCGCCATCTGCCGGTCGCTGATCACCTGGGTCTTGAACGGGCTTTGCCAGTGTTCGTAGACCGCGGTGACATACAGCTGGCTGGCGAGCAGCGCGGGGTTGTGCAGCGCCGCCTTTTGCAGCTCCAGCAGCAGATGCTCGCCCTCCACCAGAAAATGACCGAACTCGGCCCGGTACTTTTTCTGCTGCAGCTTCTTGATGTCCTCGAGTTTCATCGCGGAGGCCCTCAGTGGCTCTGCTCGGCCAGGATCGACTTGGCCAGCGCCTCGGCGACCTTGATGCCGTCCACGCCCGCCGAGAGAATGCCGCCGGCATAGCCGGCGCCCTCGCCGGCCGGGTACAGGCCCTTGAGGTTGAGGCTCTGCAGGGTCTCGTGGTCGCGGGTGATACGCACCGGCGAGCTGGTACGGGTTTCGATGCCGGTGAGCACCGCGTCATCGCGGTCGAAGCCGCGAATCTGCTTGCCGAACACCGGCAGCGCCTCGCGGATGGCCTCGATCGCGTAGTCCGGCAGCGAGGGCGCCAGGTCGCCCAGGCGTATGCCAGGCTTGTAGGAAGGTTCCACCTCGCCCAGTTCGCTCGACGGTACGCCGCGAATGAAGTCGCCGACCAGCTGTGCCGGCGCACAGTAATCGCTGCCGCCCAGCTCATAGGCGCGCGATTCAAGACGCTCCTGGAACTCCACGCCGGCCAGCGGGCCGCCGGGGAAGTCCTGCTCCGGGTTGATGCCCACGACTATGCCGGAGTTGGCGTTGCGTTCGTTGCGCGAGTACTGGCTCATGCCGTTGGTCACCACCCGGCCCGGCTCGGAGGTGGCCGCCACCACGGTGCCGCCGGGGCACATGCAGAAGCTGTAGACGGCACGGCCGTTCTTGGCGTGGTGCACCAGCTTGTAATCGGCGGCGCCCAGCTCCGGATGGCCGGCGTACTTGCCCAGGCGGGCCTGGTCGATCAGGCCTTGCGGGTGCTCGATGCGGAAACCCACGGCAAACGGCTTGGCTTCGATGAACACGCCCTGGCGGTGCAGCATGCGGAAGGTGTCGCGCGAGCTGTGACCCAGCGCCAGCACCACATGGCGGCTGCGCAGGGTTTCGCCGCTGGCCAGCACCACACCCTCCAGCTGGCCGTCGTCGATCACCAGATCGGTGACCTTGCTTTCGAAACGCACCTCGCCGCCCAGGGCGATGATCTCCTCGCGCATGGCCGCCACCACGCCGGTGAGGCGGAAGGTGCCGATGTGCGGCTTGCTGACGTACATGATTTCTTCCGGCGCGCCGGCGCGGACGAACTCGTGCATCACCTTGCGCGCGTAGAACTTCGGGTCCTTGATCTGGCTGTAGAGCTTGCCGTCGGAGAACAGGCCGGCCCCACCCTCGCCGAACTGCACGTTGGACTCCGGGGTCAGGACCTTCTTGCGCCACAGGGCCCAGGTGTCCTTGGTGCGGCTGCGTACATCCTTGCCGCGCTCCAGCACGATCGGCTTGAAGCCCATCTGCGCCAGCAGCAGTGCGGCGAACAGGCCGCAGGGGCCGAAGCCGACGACCAGCGGCCGCTCGCTCAGATCGGCCGGCGCCTGGCCGACCGGGTAGTAGCGGGTGTCAGGGGCCGGGCGGATATGCGGGTCTGCGCCAAGGCGCGCGAGGATGGCCGCCTCGTCGCGGGCCTGCAGATCGATGATGTAGATGAACAGGATGACGCTGTTCTTCTTGCGCGCATCGTAGCTGCGCTTGAATACGCTGAAGTTCAGCAGATCGGCGTCGCCGATCCCCAGGCGTCGGACGATGGCCTGGCGCAACTCATCGGCGCTGTGATCGAGGGGCAGAGACAGTTCGTTGATGCGAATCATGGCGGTAATCCTGGCCGGTGACTCCGGCAAAGGAAGCAACAGAGGGTGGGAGTAAGGCGCGAATTGTACCCGCCGGCGCGCGTCCCTGTCAGGCTTGCTCTGTAGCGGCGGCGGTTGGCGCGGTGCGCGGCCCGGGCCACGGATTTAGCCTGCGTCGGATTATCGGCTTATAATCGCCGCCACTTTGCCTGTAACAGCGCCCTGGCTGCATGCCTGGGGCCGCTCCTCCTATTGAATTTCCGTGGTTGGCTCTCTCATGAAACGATCCAAAAGCAGCCGCCGCTGGCTGGATGAACACGTCAACGATCCCTACGTCAAACGGGCCCAGAAGGATGGCTTGCGCTCCCGCTCCAGCTACAAGCTGATTGAGCTGAACGAGAAGGACAAGCTGATCCGCCCCGGCATGCTGCTCATGGATCTCGGCTCGGCCCCCGGCGGCTGGTCGCAGGTAGCCGGAAAGCTCGTGGGCGAAAAGGGCCGCGTGGTGGCCACCGACATTCTGCCGATGGACCCGCTGGATAACGTCGACTTCATCCAGGGCGACTTCACCGACGATGCCGTGTTCCAGCAGCTTCTCGACCTGCTCGACGGCAACCAGCCCGACCTGATCGTCTCCGACATCGCCCCCAACATCAGCGGCGTTGCCGCCGCCGATCAGGCCTCCTCGATGTACCTGGTCGAACTCACCCTCGACATGGTCCGCCAGGTGCTCAAGCCCGGTGGCAACTACGTGGTCAAGGTCTTTCAGGGCGAAGGCTCCGACGAGTTTCTCAAGGACGTGCGCAGCTCATTCGACAAGGTGGTGATCCGCAAACCGGAGGCGTCGCGCCCGCGCTCGCGGGAGGTTTATCTGGTGGCGAAGGGCTTCAAAGGATAAGGCGCCCGCGCCGCCACCTGCGTCATGCCCTGCCCCGCTTTCGCCCCGGGCCTTTCCGACCAAGGGCGAAGGATCGCGCGGCGAACCGCTGCCCACCCCGCGGAATGCGACTAGCCTTAAGTTGCTCAGGTTCTCGCGCCGTGGAGGTGGACACCCTTGCCAGCCGACAAGCGCCACGCGGCGACTCGCCCCGCCGCCGAGTCGCCCGTTAACTGTCACAGCTGCAGCATCAGTCGCCTTTGCCTGCCATTCAGCCTGCGGGATACGGAAATCGCCCAGCTCGAAGGCATCGTCAGGCGCAATCCGCCGCTGCACAAGGGCGACTACCTGTTCCGTGCCGGCGAGCCCATGCGCCAGGTATTCGCCGTGCGTTGCGGTTCGTTGAAGACCTTTCTGCTCAATCCGGAAGGCAGCGAGCAGATCACCGGTTTCCACTTGCCGGGCGAGTTGCTCGGCCTGGATGCACTGGGCACCGAACACTACCTCAGCTATGCCGTGGCCCTGGAGACTTCGCTGGTCTGCAGCATTTCCTTTGCCCTGCTGGAAGAGCTGGCCGGCAGCATTCCCCTGCTGCGCAAGCGCCTGCTGACCACCCTGAGCCGGGAGATCCATGCCGAACAGGAGCACCTCGGCCATAGCCGGGAAAGCGCCGAGCAGCGCCTGGCGGCCTTCCTCGTCCAGCTGTCGCTGCGCTACAGCCAGCTCGGCCGGTCGGCGCAGGCCTTCAGCCTGCCGATGAGCCGGGGCGAGATCGGCAATTACCTCGGGCTGACCACCGAGACGGTCAGCCGCCTGTTCACCCGCTACCGCAACAGCGGCCTGATTCGCCTCAGTGGCCGGGAAATCCAGCTGACCGACTTGCCCGCCCTGCAGCAGATGGGCGCCGCCTGCGCCTAGCCGGCGAGCCGATGTGCAGCGCCCACGCCAACCCGCCGCCAGGCATAGGAAACCCGCCGATGCAGTCCACCCCCTCAGTCAAACGCCTGTGCCTGTACGAGGCCGATGAGGTCGAGGCCATCCTCGCCGCGATGGCGCAGCGCGCCGCCGCCCTGCTGCCCGCCGGGCCTTGCGCGCTGGTCGGCATCCTGCGCCGTGGCGAACCGCTGGCGCGCCGGCTGCAGCAGCACCTGGCGCGCCTGAGCGGGCAAGCCGAGCTGCCGCTGTATGCGCTGAAGGTCAAGCGCTACGCCGACGATCTCGGCCTGCTGCATGCGCAGACGGCGCTGACCGACAACCCGCAGCTGGCCGCGCTGGACCTGGCCAACACCCGCTTGCTGGTGGTCGATGACGTGCTCTATGAGGGCCACTCGTTGCTGCGCACCTGTGCCTACCTGACCCGCCTCGGCGCGCGCGAGGTGCGCACCGCGGTGCTGGTCGACCGGCACGTCTGCCGCCAGCCGGTCCACGCCGATATCGTCGGCGTGCACCTGCAGGTGGCGCCCGGCGACATCGTCGAATGCCATGTGCCGCCCTACGAGGCGCAGCTGCGCATCGAGGTGATCCGTCACGGCGCCGCGGGCTAGGCCGACGCGGCGCCCAGGTAGCGGACGAACCAGTCGCCGGCCAGCCGGGCCACCTCCTCCATGGCGCCCGGCTCCTCGAACAGATGGCTGGCGCCGGGGATCACCTGCAGTTGCTGCTCGCAGTGCAGCTGGCGGCTGGCCTCGCGGTTCAGCCGCCACACGCCGGGGTCGGCGCTGCCGACTATCTGCAGGGTCGGCGCCTGTACCCGGGCCAGCGCGGCGCCGGCCAGGTCGCTGCGGCCGCCCCGGGACACCACCGCGCAGATGCGCTGCGGTCGCTCGGCCGCGGCCCGCAATGCCGCCGCGGCGCCGGTGCTCGCGCCGAACAGGCCCAGGCGCAGGGGTGCCAGTTCGGCGTCGTGGCCGAGCCAGTCGATCACCCCGAGGATGCGCCGCTGCAGCAGCGCAATGTCGAAGCGCAGTTCGCAGGTGACCCGGTCGATGCGCTGCTCGGCCTCGCTGAGCAAATCAAACAGCAGGGTGGCCAGGCCCCGCGCGGCGAACTCCCGGGCCACTTGGCGATTGCGCGGGCTGAGGCGGCTGCTGCCGCTGCCATGGACGAACAGCACCAGACCCTGGGCACCCTCCGGCAGCAGCAGGTCGGCGACCAGCTGTGCGTCGGGCAGGTGCAGACGCAGGGTGCGTTGCGGGCAGGCGACCATCAGCCCGCCTCGCAGGCACGCTGCCAGGCCAGGCCCAGCAGGCTGCGCACTTCGCTATCGGAGACCTGGGGAAAGGCGTCATACCAGTAGCCGATGGCGGCCAGCATGTCCGGCACCAGCGGGCAGACGATCTCGTCGACCTCCGCCTGCAGCTGCGCCACGCTGTCTGCCGCGGCCACCGGCACGGCCAGCACGATGCGCGCCGGCCCCTCCTGGCGGGCGGCCTTGATCGCCGCGCGCATGCTGGCACCGGTGGCCACGCCGTCGTCGACCAGGATCAGCTGCTGGCCGCGCAGCACCGGCAAGGGCCGCTCGCCGCGATAGGCATGGGTGCGCCGCAGCAGTTCGCGGGTTTCCTGGGCGACGACCGCGGCGATGGCGGCCCGGCTGACATGGCAGGAGGCGATCACATCCTCGTTGAGCACCTGCACGCCGTTGCTGGCGATGGCGCCCATGGCCAGTTCCGCCTGCCAGGGCACGCCGAGCTTGCGCACCAGCAGCAGATCCAGGCGCACATCGAGGGCCATGGCGATTTCATAGGCGATCGGCACGCCGCCGCGCGGCAGCGCCAGCACCAGCACGTCGCGGCGCTGGCGATAGGCCGACAACAGGTGCGCCAAGGCCTTGCCGGCGGTGGCACGGTCGGGGATGGGGGCTTCAAGGGCAGCGTGCGGGTACATCCGAATCCCCTCGATGAGGTGATACGGGCACCATGCACCCTATCGATCGATCATTTTTTGATCACGATCAAGTTGCCGCGCGATGCGCGCGGAGCCGGCCGGACGGCGACAAGAGCGCGGCGCCGGCCCAGCGGGCCGGGCCGCGGCGGATCAGACCTGCAGGACCACGCGCCCGCGGCGCGGGCAGGTTTCCATGAGGCGGTGGGCGGCCACCACCTGATCGAAGGGGAAGACCCGCTCGATCTGGGTGCGCAGCAGGCCGTCGCTGGTCAGCTGGTTGACGCCTTGCAGGGCCTTGGCCACCGCATCGGTGTCCTGGGGGATGCCGAGTTCTTCCTTGCCGGTGAAGTTGCCGAGGCAATGGACGAAGAACTGGATGTTCTTCTGGAACGCGGCACAGGCCGGGAACGGCGTTTCGTTGCCGCCCTGCAGGCCGAACAGGATCAGGCGACCGCGTGGCGCCAGCACGTCGCCGAGCAGGCACATCTGCGGGCCGCCCAAGGCGTCCATGACGATATCGACGCCGCGCCCGTCGGTCAGCTTGGCGACGCGGCTGACCAGGTCCTGTTCCTCGGTGAGGATCACCGAGTCGGCACCCAGCTCGCGCAGGTAGTCGGCGTCCTCGGCAAATTCGGTGGCGGCGATCACCCTGGCGCCCAACGCCTTGCCCAGCTGCACGATGTACGGCCCCCAGCACTGGCTGGCCGCGGTGACCAGCACGCTTTCGCCGGGCTTGAGCTTGGCCAGCTCGATGAAGCCGAACCAGCCGACCAGCGATGGCAGGTAGTGCACGCTGGCCTGCTGGGCCGTGAGGATGTCCGGATAGCGGGTCAGCGAGGTACGCGGCAGTACCACGTCCTCGGCGTAGCTGGGGTAACGATTGATGCTGTGGCCGGGGAAACTGGCCACCTTGTCGCCTACCGCCAGGTCATCCACGCCCTCGCCCACGGCCAGCACCACGCCGGCCATCTCATGGCCGAGGCTGGCCGGCAGCCGGGCCGGAGTGGGCGCCAGGTTCTGCCGCCAGAGCACGTCGTACCAGCTGACGCCGATCGCCTCGACGTGAATCAGCACTTCGCCGGCGCCCGGAGCCGGGCTCTGGCGCTCTTCGATCTTGAGGACATCGGCCTCGCCGAACTGGTGAAAACGAATGATGCGGGACATCGCGAACCTCGCCGGTTAACCCCTATGGCCACGGACTTTATCCGGGCTTAGCCGGCAAAGCCACCCGCCAGGGCTAATAGTGACCATGCTTGTCGATGATGATGAGCTGCCGCGGCATCATCCTCTTCGTATAGTCTATTGCCTGTCGACCACCAACCGCATTAGCCTGCGTGGTGGAGCCAATTGCGCAGCCACACCAGAATGGACACCGGATGAACCGCAACGATCTTCGCCGAGTCGACCTCAACCTGTTGATCGTGTTCGAGACGCTGATGCACGAGCGCAGTGTCACGCGCGCCGCGGAAAAGCTGTTCCTCGGCCAGCCGGCGATCAGCGCTGCCCTGGCCCGCCTGCGCACCCTGTTCGACGACCCGCTGTTCGTGCGTACCGGGCGCAGCATGGAGCCCTCGGCACGGGCGATGGAAATCTTCGCCCTGCTCGCGCCGGCCCTGGACTCGATCTCCACCGCGGTCAGCCGCGCCGCCGAATTCAACCCGGCCACCAGCAACGCGGTGTTTCGCATCGGCCTGTCCGACGATGTCGAGTTCGGCCTGCTGCCGCCCCTGATCAAGCGCCTGCGCGCCGAGGCGCCGGGTGTGGTGCTGGTGATTCGGCGCACCAACTACCTGCTGATGCCGGGGTTGCTGGCCTCCGGGGAAATCTCCGTGGGCGTCGGCTACACCGAAGAGCTGCCGGCCAATGCCAAGCGCAAGGTGCTACGCCGCAGCAAGCCCAAGCTGCTGCGCGCCGACACCGCCCCGGGCCGGCTCGATCTGGACGAGTTCTGCGCGCGCCCCCATGCACTGGTGTCGTTCGCCGGCGACCTCAACGGCTTCATCGACGAGGAGCTGCAGAAACTCGGCCGTCAGCGCCGGGTGGTGCTGGCCGTGCCGCAGTTCAACGGCCTCGGCACATTGCTCAGCGGCACCGACATCCTCGCCACCGTACCCGACTACACCGCCGCGGCGCTGACCGCCGCCGGCGGCGTGCGCGCCGAGGACCTGCCGCTGGACTGCTCCGGCTTCGAGCTGCACATGGCCTGGCGCGGCGCCCAGGACAACGACCCGGCCGAACGCTGGCTGCGTTCGCGCATCCAGATGTTCTGCGGCGACCCGGACAGCCTCGCCTGAAACCCGGCCAGCGCTCTGGCCCGGGCCCCTGTGCTCACATGGCAGCGCATCGATACAAGCCTGCCAATCATCATTCCGGCTGATATTCATCTTCGAATCGTTCGATTCGTTCCCGGCAACACCCCGTCGCAGACTCCGCCCATTCGTAAATCCAATCTGGCGGAGTTCTCACATGGAACGGTTTCCTACCCCCCTTTTGCGCTACCCCCTGGCCCTCGCCGCCATCCTGGTGCTCGGCGCCTGCGGCAAGGCCCCGGAAAGCGCGGCCCAGCACCCGGCCGCCAAGGTCAGCGTGGCCGAGGTGATCCAGCAACCGATCAACGAGTGGGACGAGTTCACCGGGCGCCTGGAAGCGCCGGAATCGGTGGAGGTCCGTCCGCGGGTGTCCGGCTACATCGACCGTGTGGCCTTCCGCGAAGGCAGCCTGGTGAAGAAAGGCGATTTGCTGTTCCAGATTGATCCGCGTCCGTTCGAGGCCGAGGTCAAGCGCCTTCAGGCTCAGGTGCAGCAGGCCCGCGCCAGCCACACCCGCGCCGCCAACGAGGCCCGCCGCGGCGAACGCCTGCGCCAGAGCAACGCGATTTCCGCCGAACTGGCCGATGCCCGCGCCAGCGCCGCAGCCGAGGCCCAGGCCGCCGTCGCCGCCGCCCAGGCCGAACTGGACAACGCCCAGCTCAACCTCAGCTTCACCCGTATCACCGCGCCCATCGACGGCCGCGTCAGCCGCGCCGAGATCACCGAAGGCAACCTGGTGGGCGCCGGCCAGTCGCTGCTGACCACCCTGGTCTCCACCGACAAGGTCTACGCCTACTTCGACGCCGACGAACGCGTATTCCTCAAGTACGTCGAGCTGGCGCGCCAGTCCGGTGGCCAGACCCGCGACGCCAGCCCGGTGTACCTGGGCCTGTCCAGCGAAGACGGCAACCCGCACCTCGGTCAGCTGGATTTCCTCGACAACCAGGTCAACCCGCAGACCGGCACCATCCGTGGCCGCGCCGTGTTCGACAACCGCGACGGCCGCTTCACCCCCGGCCTGTATGCGCGGCTGAAACTGGTGGGCAGCGGCACCTATGATGCGGCGCTGATCCAGGACGCCGCCGTCGGCACCGACCTGGGCAAGAAGTTCGTCCTGGTGCTCGACAAGGACAACGCCGTGCAGTACCGCGCCATCGAGCTGGGGCCGAAGCTGGAAGGCCTGCGCATCGTGCGCAGCGGCCTGGCCAAGGGCGAGAAGATCGTGGTCAACGGCCTGCAGCGCGCCATGCCCGGCGCCACCGTCGATCCGCAAGCCGTACCGATGGCCGATGCCCAGACCCTCGCCGCCCTGGCCAGCCAGCGCCAGGCCGTGGACGCTCGCAGCGCCCCGCGCGTGGCCGAGAAAGCCGCCAAGCCCGCCACCACGCCGCGCGGCTAAACAGGTAAACGACGATGAACTTCTCGCAATTCTTCATTCAGCGGCCGATCTTCGCCGCCGTGCTCTCGCTGCTGATCCTGATCGGCGGCGCCATCTCGCTGTTCCAGCTGCCGATCAGCGAATACCCGGAAGTGGTGCCGCCTACCGTGGTGGTACGCGCCAACTTCCCCGGCGCCAACCCCAAGGTGATCGGCGAAACCGTCGCCTCGCCGCTGGAGCAGGCGATCACCGGGGTCGAGGGCATGCTCTACATGTCCTCCCAGGGCACCGCCGACGGCAAGCTGACGCTGACCATCACCTTCGCCCTCGGCACCGACCTGGACAACGCCCAGGTTCAGGTGCAGAACCGCGTGACCCGCACCATGCCGACCCTGCCCACCGAGGTGCAGCGGCTCGGCGTGACCGTCGACAAAGCCTCGCCCGACCTGACCATGGTGGTGCACCTGACCTCGCCGGACGACCGCTACGACATGCTCTACCTGTCCAACTACGCCGCGCTCAACGTCAAGGACGAGCTGGCGCGCCTGGATGGCGTGGGTGACGTGCAGCTGTTCGGCCTGGGCAACTACTCCCTGCGCGTGTGGCTCGACCCGAACAAGGTGGCCTCGCGCAACCTGACGGCCTCGGATGTGGTCAACGCCATCCGCGAACAGAACCGCCAGGTCGCCGCCGGCTCCCTCGGCGCGCCGCCCTCGGATGCGGGCAACAGCTTCCAGCTGTCGATCAATACCCAGGGCCGCCTGGTCAGCGAGGAAGAGTTCGAGAACATCATCATCCGTGCCGGTGAAGATGGCGAAATCACCCGGCTGAAGGACATCGCCCGGATCGAGCTGGGCTCCAGCCAGTACGCCCTGCGTTCCTTGCTGAACAACAAGCCTGCAGTCGCCATCCCGGTATTCCAGCGTCCCGGCTCCAACGCCATCGAGATTTCCGATGCGGTGCGCGCGCGCATGGCCGAGTTGAAGCAGAGCTTCCCGCAAGGCGTGGACTACGAAATCGTCTACGACCCGACCATCTTCGTGCGTGGCTCCATCGAGGCGGTGGTGCACACCCTGCTCGAAGCCATCGTCCTGGTGGTGCTGGTGGTGATCCTGTTCCTGCAGACCTGGCGCGCCTCGATCATCCCGCTGGCCGCCGTGCCGGTGTCGCTGATCGGCACCTTCGCCGTGATGCACATGTTCGGCTTCTCGCTGAACGCGCTGTCCTTGTTCGGCCTGGTGCTGGCCATCGGCATCGTGGTGGACGACGCCATCGTGGTGGTGGAGAACGTCGAACGCAATATCGGCCTGGGCAAGTCGCCGGTGGAAGCCACCAAGCAGGCGATGAAGGAAGTCACCGGGCCGATCGTCGCCACGGCCCTGGTGCTGTGCGCGGTATTCGTGCCGACCGCCTTTATCTCCGGTCTCACCGGGCAGTTCTACCAGCAGTTCGCCCTGACCATCGCCATCTCCACGGTGATCTCCGCGTTCAACTCGCTGACCCTGTCGCCGGCCCTGGCCGCCGTGCTGCTGCGCGATCACCACGCGCCCAAGGACCGTTTCTCCCGCGTGCTGGAAAAACTCTTCGGCGGCTGGCTGTTCAACCCCTTCAACCGCCTGTTCGACCGCGCCAGTCATGGCTATGTCGGCACCGTGCAGCGCGTGCTGCGCGGCAGCGGCATCGCCCTGTTCGTCTATGCCGGCTTGATGGGCCTGACCTACCTGGGTTTCTCCACCACCCCGACCGGCTTCGTGCCGCCGCAGGACAAGCAGTATCTGGTGGCCTTCGCCCAGCTGCCGGACGCCGCCACCCTCGACCGTACCGAGGCGGTGATCAAGAAGATGTCGGAGATCGCCGGCAAGCACCCCGGCGTGGAAAACACCGTGGCCTTCCCCGGCCTGTCGATCAACGGCTTCACCAACAGCCCGAACAGCGGCATCGTCTTCACCCCGCTCAAGCCGTTCGATGAGCGCAGCGATCCGTCGCTGAGCGCCGCGGCGATCGCCGCCGAGCTGAACGCCCAGTTCGGCGAGATCCAGGACGCCTACATCGCCATCTTCCCGCCACCCCCGGTGCAGGGCCTGGGCACCATCGGCGGCTTCCGCCTGCAGGTGCAGGATCGCGGCAACCTCGGCTACGACGAGCTGTACGTGCAGACCCAGAACGTCATCGCCAAGGCCCGCCAGCTGCCGGAGCTGAACCCGATGTCGGTGTTCACCAGCTACCAGGTCAACGTGCCGCAGATCGATGCCGCCATCGACCGCGAGAAGGCCAAGACCCACGGCGTTGCGATCAGCGACATCTTCGACACCATGCAGGTGTACCTGGGCTCGCTGTACGCCAACGACTTCAACCGTTTCGGCCGTACCTACCAGGTCAACGTGCAGGCCGAGCAGCAGTTCCGCCTGGAGCCGGAGCAGATCGGCCAGCTCAAGGTGCGTAACAACCGCGGGGAAATGGTGCCGCTGTCCGCCTTCCTCAAGGTCAACCCGAGCGCCGGCCCGGATCGGGTGATGCACTACAACGGCTTCCTCACCGCCGAGATCAACGGCGCGGCAGCCCCCGGCTACAGCTCCGGCCAGGCCGAGGCGGCGATGGCCAAGCTGCTCAAGGAGGAGCTGCCCAACGGCATGAGCTTCGAGTGGACCGACCTGACCTACCAGCAGATCCTCGCCGGCAACAGCGCGATCTTCGTCTTCCCGCTGTGCGTGCTGCTGGCCTTCCTGGTGCTGGCCGCCCAGTACGAGAGCTGGAGCCTGCCGCTGGCGGTGATCCTGATCGTGCCGATGACCCTACTGTCGGCCATCACCGGGGTGATCCTGGCCGGTGGCGATAACAACATCTTCACCCAGATCGGCCTGATCGTACTGGTGGGCCTGGCGTGCAAGAACGCCATCCTGATCGTCGAGTTCGCCAAGGAGAAACAGGAAGAAGGCATGGACCGCGTCAGCGCCGTGCTGGAAGCCTGCCGCCTGCGTCTGCGGCCGATCCTGATGACCAGCTTCGCCTTCATCATGGGCGTGGTGCCCCTGGTGATGTCCACCGGTGCCGGCGCGGAAATGCGCCATGCCATGGGCGTGGCAGTGTTCAGCGGCATGCTCGGGGTGACCTTCTTCGGCCTGCTGCTGACCCCGGTGTTCTACGTGCTGATCCGCGGCTTCGTGGAGAAGCGCGAAGCGAAAAAAGCCGCCCGCTTGCAGGAGGTGCACGCATGAAAGCCTTGATGCCCGCCCTGCTGGCCCTGGCAGTCAGTGCCTGCGCCGTCGGCCCCGACTACCAGGTCCCGGCCACCGCACCGGCCCAGGTCGCCAGCGCCGAGGCGATGGAACATGACCGCAGCCGCTTCGAAAGCAGCTGGTGGCAGCAGTTCGACGACCCGACCCTGAACCAGCTGGTGCAGCGGTCGCTGCAGGAAAACCGCGAGCTGCGCGTGGCCTTCGCCCGCCTGCGCGCGGCCCGCGCCATCCGCGACGACGCGGCCAACGACCAGTTGCCGACCGTCACCAGCCGCGCCAGTGGCGAGTTCGGCAAGGGCCAGGAGCCGCCGACCAGTGAGCAGCGCGTGCGCCAGGAGCGCTACGACCTGGGCCTGGACATGGCCTGGGAGCTCGACCTGTTCGGTCGCATCCAGCGCCAGATCGAGGCCAGCGAGGCTGCGCAGGACGTCGCCGAAGCCGAGCTGTACCAGCTGCAGGTCAGCCTGATCGCCGAACTGGTGGATGCCTATGGCGACATGCGCGGCGCACAGTTGAGAGAGCGGATCGCCCGCGACAACCTGAAGAACCAGCAGGAGTCCCGTGGCCTCACCGAACAGCTGCGCGATGCCGGCGTCGGCAGCGAGCTGGATGTGCTGCGCAGCGATGCCCGACTGGCTGCTACCGAGGCCAGCCTGCCGCAACTGCAGGCCGAGGAGGCACGGGCGCGCAACCGCATCGCCACCCTGCTCGGCCAGCGGCCGGAGCAACTGACGGTCGATTTGTCGGCCAAGCCGCTGCCGGTGATCGCCAAGGCGTTGCCGATCGGCGATCCGGCCGAGCTGCTGCGCCGGCGTCCGGATATCCGCGCCGCCGAGCGTCAGTTGGCGGCCGCCACCGCCAATGTCGGGGTGGCCACCGCCGACCTGTTCCCCCGGGTCAGCCTGTCCGGTTTCCTCGGCTTCACCGCCGGCCGTGGCTCGCAGCTGGGTGCTTCCGCCGCCCAGGCCTGGGGCGTGGCGCCGACCATCAGCTGGGCGGCCTTCGACCTGGGCAGCGTGCGCGCCCGTCTGCGCGGCGCCGAAGCCGATGCCGACGGCGCCCTGGCCAGCTATGAGCAGCAGGTGCTGCTGGCCCTGGAAGAGTCGGAAAACGCCTTCAGCGACTACGCCAAGCGCCAGCAGCGCCTGGTCTCGCTGGTACGTCAGTCGGAAGCCAGCCGCGCCGCCGCCGAACAGGCCGCGGTGCGCTACCGCGAAGGCACCGTGGACTTCCTGGTACTGCTGGATGCCGAACGCGAACGCCTGGCCGCCGAAGACGCCCAGGCCCAGGCCGAAGTCGAGCTGTATCGCGGCATAGTCGCCATCTACAAGGCCCTGGGCGGCGGGTGGCAGCCGCAGGCCTGAGACACAGTGCAGGGGTAACCCATGTTTTATGACCACGGGCTACAGCGCCCTGCACTGAACCGGTTCCTCCTGGGTCGACTCCCTCCTTGTCGACCATTGCTCTCCCCACGGCTCTGCTCCTGAGCGTGGGGATTTTTTTATGCCCAGCCGATTCCGACCATTCGGCCCATTCGCGCCGACGCCGGCATCCGTTGCCGTCGCCCAACGCAACTGGTACAAGCGGCGGGCAGTTTTAATCCGCCGAGTTCTGGAGATCGCAATGCCGCGCCACCCCCTTCCTGTCGCCCTGCCCCTGATCATCGTACTGCTCTGCGCGGCGATGCTTGGCGGAGCGCTGCTAACCCAGTTCTGGCTGGGCTGGGAGCCCTGCACCCTGTGCGTGCAAATCCGCCTGTGGCTGTTCATCAGTGCTGCCGTAGCCTTGCTGCTGGCCGGCGCCGGCGCAGCGAAGCAGACCTGGCTGGCCATTCTCCTCTGGCCGCTGCTGCTGGCTGCCAGCGGCATGGCACTGGTCGACAACGCCCATGTGGTGTTGATCGAGACCGGTCTGCTGGAAAGCCTCAGCTGCTCACCCTTCCCGTTCTATTCCGATTATCTGCCGCTGCACGAATACTGGCCGGATGTGTTCATGAGCGGCGGTGTCTGCGGACAGAACGACTACTTCATCTTCGGCCTGCCATTCACCGTCTGGACCCTGGCCAGCATCGCCGGCCTGTGTCTGCTGGTGTTGTTCACCCTCTGGCGCAGTATTCGCCGTTAAATCCGTGCCGGGCGCTGATGCCTCTACCAGCGCCCGGCACGGCGCTTATACTCGCCGCCCCGCCCCCGAGCCAGCGTCATGCACAACGTCCTTATCATCGGCTATGTCTGGCCAGAACCCCGCTCGTCCGCGGCCGGCAGCCGAATGATCGAGCTGATCGAACTGTTCCGTGCCCAGGGCTGGGCGGTGACCTTCGCCAGCGCCGCCGCCCTGTCCGAGCACCGCGCCGACCTGGCCGCGCTTGAGGTGCCGGAAGTGGCGATCACCCTCAACTGCGACAGTTTCGACACCTTCGTCGGCGAGTTGCAGCCGGATCTGGTGCTGTTCGACCGTTTCTTCAGCGAGGAGCAGTTCGGCTGGCGGGTCGAGCGGGCCTGCCCGCATGCCCTGCGCATCCTCGACACCTGCGACCTGCACAGCCTGCGCGATGCCCGCCAGCGCCTGCTCAAGGCGGCGCAGCAGGCCTGCGCCAGCGAGGTGGAGAAGCAGCAACAGGGTCCTGTCGCCGCCGCGCCCGACCAACTGTTCGCCGCCATGGCCACCGATGACCTGGCCCAGCGCGAGGTCGCCGCCATCTACCGCAGCGACCTGACCTTGCTGATCTCCGACTTCGAGCAGGCGCTGCTGCAGGAACAGTTCGGCGTGCCGCCCACCCTGCTCCACCATTGCCCGCTGATGCTGATTCCCACGGCCACCGCGCAGCCGCCCTTCGAGGCGCGCGCGCACTTTCTCAGCATCGGCAACTTCCGCCACGCGCCCAACTGGGACGCCGTGCTGTGGCTCAAGCAGCAGCTCTGGCCGCTGATCCGCCAGCGCCTGCCGCAGGCGCAGCTGCATGTCTACGGCTCCTACACGCCGCCCAAGGCCAGCGCCCTGCACAACCCCAAGCAGGGCTTCCATGTGCTGGGCTGGGCGGACGACGCCCATGGGGTGATGGTGCAGGCCCGCGTGTGCCTGGCACCGCTGCGTTTCGGCGCCGGGATCAAGGGCAAGCTGGCCGACGCCATGGCCTGCGGCACACCCAGCGTGACCACACCGATCGGCAGCGAAGGCATGGCCGGCGAACTACCCTGGGGCGGCGTGGTGGTCGACACGGCCCAGGCCTTCGCCGAAGCGGCGGTGGCCCTGCATGAGGACCCGGCGCTGTGGCTACAGGCCCAGCGCAATGGCGAGCGCATCCTCCGCGAACGCTTTGACCGCCAGCAGGCCGGCCAGGCGCTGATCGAGCGCCTGCTGGCCCTGCGCGCCAATCTGGCGGCCGAGCGCCGCGCCAACTTCGTCGGCGGCATGCTGCGCCACCATATGCTCAAGAGCACCCAGTACATGGCGCAGTGGATCGCCGCGAAGAACCGCCCCGCGTCCGGCGCCTGAGCCGAGCCGCCGTCCAGGCCATGCGTAGAGCCTGGTTACGATCTTTTCGGGCCACTCGATTCCACCCTAGAGGCCACGTAGCAGCCTCGTTTCGCCAGGTCCGTAGGGTGCGCTGAGCGCACCGGGGACTCTCAGGGGCTTGCTGGTGCGCCTGGCGCACCCTACGGGAGATCAGAAACAGACGCTTAGTGGTGTTCGGCTTCGGCCGGGGCCTCCTTCTGCACGGCGACCTCGACCTGCACGTCGCCGGCACGCTCGAAGTGCAGGGTCAGCGGGAAGCGTTCGCCGTCCTTGAACTGGCGCTGCAGGCCGAACAGCATCACGTGGTAGCCCATCGGCGCGAAAGTAGCCTGGCCCTTGCCCGGCACCTCGACCACCTGGACCCGCTGCATCTTCATCAGCCCGTTCTGGTGGATGTGCTCGTGCAGCTCGGCCTTGGCCGCCGCCGGGGTGTCGGCGCCGAGCAGGCGGTCGGCCTGCTGGCCCTGGTTGTGCACGACGAAATAGGCCGCGGCGGTTGGTGCGACCGGCGGCATCTCCCGCGACCAGGGATGCTCGATGTGCAGGTCGCCGGCCTGGTAGTCATGGGCCGTGGCCAGCAGCGGACAGAACAGTGCGGCGGCGAGCGCGAGGGCGTGTTTCAGGTGCATGGTGGTTCTCCTTGGGGAATGTACGGATTAATGGTTGCCGGGCGTGGCCGTTGAGCCGGCCGCCGCAGGCGTGACAGTCGCCGCCAGCCCAGCAGTATGCCGCTGAGGCTGATGACCAGCCCACCCAGGCTGAACAGAATGATCAGTGCCTCGCGCAGGCGCGGGCGATCCAGCAGCGGTTGCCAGTCCCAGCTGTGCAGCAGGTTGAACAGCCAGCGGCTGGCGCGGGCGCGGCTGTCCAGCTGGGCCAGCAGCGCGCCGCTGTGCGGGTCGAGATACAGCCAGGTGGCCGCCGCATCGTCGAAGCGCACGCGCAGCACCGGTAGCGGCCGCCGCTGATGGCCGTACATGCTCTGCTCGGCCCTGGCGTAGTAATAGGCATCGTAGTCATGCAGCAACTCGGCCTCAATCCGCGCCGCCGGCTGCATGGATTGGGCCGCGGCCTGCAGGGTCGCGCTGGGCAGTAGCTGCTGCGCCTGATCCGCCGCCTGCTGACCCATGACCCGGCTGTTGCCGGCCGCGTCGAAGGCGCTCAGGTAGGCCCGCCCGCCGAGCATGCGCCACTCCAGCTCATGGGCGTTCAGGCCGGCCCGGCGCAGGCGCGCCAGGCTCTCGTCGAGGGGCAGGGTCAGCTGCTCGGCTGTCAGCGCAGCGCCACGGTAGTCGGCAGCGCTCAGCGGCGAGCGGCTGTCGAACAGCTGCCAGGGCCGCATCGACAGCAGGCCGCTGACGATCCAGGCGATCAGCACGCCACCGAACAGCAGCCCGGCCAGGTGATGCCAGCGCGCCGCGCCGGCATAGGGCGAGCGCGAGCCGCTGCGGTAGGGTTTGCCGAAGCGCCAGCGCAGCAGCCCGAGCACCTGGCCGAGCAGCGCCATCAGGCTGGCGGCCAGGGCCAGGTAGATGACCAGCTCCGCCCACCAGGGCAGGTCGCGTGCGGCATACAGCCAGTGCAGCCAGGCGCCCAGCCAGTTCCAGGCGCGCTCCCGGGCGCTGGCATCGCGCACCACCGCGCCGCTGCGGCTGGAGATGTACAGCAGGCTCTGCGCCGCATCGGCCAGTTGCACCAAGTGCAGCGGGCGATCCGCGTCCAGGGCGCGGGAGCGGCTCCAGGAGTCTTCCATGACCAGCCCCCGGTACTGCGCCGGCGCCCCGGCGCCGAACTGGCGGGCGCTGGCCAGGGCCTGTTCGGCATCCACCGCGGCCAGCAGCCGGCCGCTGCGGGCATCGACGGCCTGGCTGCTGCTATCGGCATAGCCGAGCAGATAGCGCGGCTGCCCGCCGATGCTGGTCAGCCGCAGGCCTGTCAGCGCCTGCTGCGCCTGCCCGGCGGCCAGCGCCGCGCCCGGTTCGACGCAGCAGCCGCTGGCCGGCAAGGCCGGCAGGCGCGCCAGGTGCTCGGCCGGCGTCAGCTTGGGATAGCCGACGTACAGCATGACCACCCCGGACACCAGCCACAGCGCCATGAACAGGCACAGGACGATGCCCAGCCAGCGGTGCCAAAGGTACAGATGGCGTTTCAGTTTCATGCTGCCGGCCTCAGAAGCGCGTATCGAGCGCCAGCTCGAAACTGCGTGGCGTGCCCATGTAGTAGAGCGTGCCGTAGGCCTGCCTGGCGTAGACCTCGTCGGTCAGGTTGCGCACCCGCGCGGTCAGCGTGCTGTGCCGGTCCACCCGGTAGCGGGCGAAGGCGCCGTACAGGGTGTAGGACGGCGCCTGCAGTGTATTGGCGTTGTCGGCGAACACCGAATCGACATAGCGGGCATCCACCCCGGCCTGCCAGGCGGGAGCGATGTCGTAGGCCAGCCAGGCGTTGGCGACGTGCTCCGGCACGTTGCTCGGGCTGTTGCCCGCGCGCGACACCGACTGGCCGCCGACCGCCTCGTTGAACTCGTCGTACCGGGCATCGACGTAGGCGTAGTTGGCCTCGGCCAGCAGTTTCGCCGTGACCTGCAGCTTGCCGGCCAGCTCGATGCCGCGCGAGGTCTGCTGGCCGGCCTGCACGGTCAGGCTGGGGTTGCTGGAATCCTTCACCGTGAAGTCGCGGCGCACGATCTGGTACAGCGCCAGGGTGGCCGAGCCGCGACCGTCGAGGAAGTCGAACTTGCTGCCGACTTCCCACTGCTCGCCGGTGGTCAGGTCGTACAGGCCGACCTGCGAATAGGTGGCCGAGGCCAGCGAGCCGGCCGGCGGATCGGCGGCGGTGCTGTACTGCACGTAGACGTTGGCGGCCGGGGTCAGCGCATAGACCAGGCCGATGCGGCCGGTGACGGGCTCCCAGGTGCGTTCGAAGAAGGCCGGGCTGGTGGGGGTGACCGCGCCGTAGTTGGTCACTTCCATGTGCAGGTGGTCGTAGCGCAGGCCGCTGAGCAAGGCCAGGCGCTCGTTCAGCTCCAGGCGGTTTTCCAGGAAGCCGGCCAGGGTGGTGACCTCGTGCTGGCGCTGCTTGCGCAGGCCGCCATTGACCCCGGGAATGGTGGAGAAGCTGCCGGGGTCGAAATGTTCGGCAGCCACCGTGTCGTACGGGGCGCTGGAGAACGCCGAGCTGGGGTGCAGCTGCAGCTGGTTCAGCGAGTAGTCCAGGCCGGCCGACCACTGGCTGAACAGGCCGAACAGCTGGCGGTCGTGGCGCAGCTCGAAGCGGTTGCCGGCGAGCCGCTGGTCATGCCGCTGCAGTAGCGCCGAAGAGCGCCGGACCTGTCTGTTTTCGGCGTTGTAGCGGTAGTTCTCCAGGTTGCGGTAATCGCGCTGGGCGTCGTAGTGATAGAGGGTGTTCTGCAGGCTGGTGCGGTCATTGAGCTGGTAGTCGATGATCGAACGCACCCACTGCACGCGCTGCTCGTAGCGGCCGTCGGCGACGTTGTAGTTCTCGAAGCGGCGGTCCTCGTCGATCTTCATGGTGCCACCGACCGGGTTGAGCAGTGGCGAGCCCCAGTAGGGGCTGTCCTCCTTGTCCTCCTGGTATTCCAGGGCCAGGGTGTGGCTGAGGCTGGGCGTCAGGTCGCTGAGGATGGAGAAAGCCGTGCTGGTGGACTCGCGCTCGTTGCGGTCCATGTAGCCGTTGCCGGCGGTGCGGCTGACATCCAGGCGGGCGAAATGCTGCGGCTCGGGGCCGCTGCTCAGGGCCTGGTTGAGCCCGAGCGACAGCTCCGAGCTGTCGTGGCTGCCGTAGCGCACACGGCCTTCCACCGCCTGCTCCTCGCGGCCGGCCAGCTTGGTGATGTAGTTGATCGAGCCGCCGACGGCGCCAGCCCCGTAGAGGAAGGTCGAGGGCCCGCCGAGCAGTTCGACGCGGTCGTAGATCCAGGCATCCACCGGGCGATTGGCGCTGCTGTAGCTCATGCCGATGCCGTTGTAGAGCTGGGTGATCTGCCCGGCGGTGAAGCCGCGGTAGGAGACGAAGCCGCCATAGCCGGGGTTGGCCGAGGCGTTGACCCCGGTCATGCCGTTGATCACGTCCTGGGTGTCCTTGGCGCCGCGTGCCTCGATGAGGGCACGGTCGGCAACGCTGACCGAGGCCGGGGTTTCACGGGCGCTCAGGCCCAGGCGCGAGCCGGTCTTGATCGGCTGGTCGAGGCTCACCCCAGTGGGGGCTTCGGCGCTGGCGCTGATGGTGCTGGTCGGCAGATCGAGTGGCGTGCCGGCGGCCCACGCCAGCGGGCTGCTGGCGAGCAGCAGTACCAGGCCGGTAGTTCTGATGGTCATGCAAGACTTCCGTGCAGGAAAAATCAACCGGGCCTACGGCCCGCCTGCGCGCAGGCGCAGGCAGGCACGGGGCCGAATGTTTCAGGCAGGCAAGTCGGTGGGTGAAGCGCGAGGGTTGAGCGAGGGCCACAGGTGGCGTGGCGGCGGTTGCGCCCAGTGCTGCGGCTGGCTGGGGGCGCCGCCGAGGACCGGCGGGAAGTCCGCGGCCCAGGTCTGGCTGTTGAGGGCCACGGCCAGGCCGAATGACGAACACAGCGGGCAGGACAACGAATCGGCCTGCTGGTGGGCCGAACCCGCGCCCAGGTCCACCGCCGCGATGCCGCTGTCCTCGGCGCAGAAGCCGCCCTGCAGGCCGCTGAGGCTGAGGCCGCTGGCCTGGCCGTGATGCAAACCGCAGACGAACAGGCTGAGCAGCAGGCTGGTGTACAGCGCCCAGGCGATCAGCGTGCGGTGGTCACGGGTCAGAATCATGGGGCGCGACTCTACCACCGCGCCACCGGGGGATAGAAGCCGGCAGCCCCCGACCATTTGCCGCACCCCGGTGCATGGGCGCCGTGCGCATCGGCCCGATCGAGGCCGTGATCCAGCCCTTGCCCTGATCCAGGGCCTCGAAAACGGCCAGAACTCTCAGAAATTTCCATGCCAGGTAGAGACTTGCATTCGCCCGCAGGTACTGTTTTTGACCACCTGTCAGACCATGAGCCATCCCCGTAACAAAGGCCGATCATTTTCCTCTGATGTTTGGGGGACAAGTGGGGGGAACAGGAGGACACGACGATGAAATTGACACACAGCAAAACGGCCCTCAGCGGCCTATTCCTGGCCCTGACGGTGACGACGGGAGCGGTTCTTGCGGAGGGTGGTGGAATTGACCGCATCAACGAGTTCCGGATACGTAATCAGCAAGCGATGCAAATGAAGGAGGAATCCAGCGAAAGCTTCGCCAGGATGGTCGAGGAACAACCGACCGCGGCCGGTCGGCAGTCTGAACAGGACGAAATGCAACCCGCCAAGCAACCAGCTCCGCAGTACAGGTCGACGATCCAGCAGCAAAGGTTCGAATCCAGACACTGACCCTGACTAGCCATCCGTCGGATGCGGTCGACCTCCGCATCCGGCGGGAAGTGGCAGCAGCCCACTTTCCGACCATCGGTCAAGGCCGGCAGGGGCCGTTCCAGAGCCTTCCCGCCCTTATCGGTCGCTACCCCTGCCCTGCCGCGCATCTCCTGCACCTTGCGGCAGCGCCATCAGTGCCTCTACTGTGGCCGCGTCCTCGACCCGGCTGAGGGTTCCCTCCCTGCCGGTGAATCGCTCAACGGATTGATCCACCACCCGAACCCGGCCCCGGCCGCTTTCCCTGGAGAGTCAACCCGTTGCAGAAGCCTGCCTCCCGCCGCTTCAGTTCGTCCCTGTTTTGGCAATTGTTGTCCATTGTCGCTGTCAGCGGCAGCCTCCTGCTGAGCGCCGGCAGCGCCAAGGCGGCCTGGAGCGTCGAGCCTGCGCTGCACCAGGCGCAAGAGCGCTACCACAGCGGCTCGGCCAAGAAGCGCCTGCAGGCCTGGCGTGACCTGCTGGAAAGCAGCCGGCAGCTACCCGAGCGCAAGCAACTGCAGGCGGTCAATCACGAGATTAACCACCAGATACGTTTCAGCGCAGACGAGGTGGTCTGGCAACGCCCCGACTACTGGGCCACCCCCGTGGAAACCCTGGCCAGGGGCGTCGGTGATTGCGAAGACTTCGCTCTGGTCAAGTACTTCACCCTGCTGCAGTTGGGTATCCCCCAGGAAAAGTTGCGCATCACTTACGCCAAGGCCCTGGAGCTGAACCAGGCCCATATGGTGGTGACCTATTTCGCGACTCCGGACGCCGAGCCCCTGGTGCTGGACAATCTGCTGGACAGCATTCTCCCCGCCTCGCAACGCAAGGACCTGGCCCTGCGTTATGCCTTCAACGGGCACGGGCTCTATGCCATGAAGAGCGGCGCGCTCAGGCATATCGGCGAGATGGGCGAAGTGTCCTTCTGGCAGGGGCTGCTGGCGCGGATGAAGAGGGAAGGATTCCGTACCTAGGGCTGCAGCCTGCACGACAGCACCCGGGAAACCGCCCACTCCGTGCCTACATCCTACGGGGTAGCGCCGGCGCAGCGGTTATTCCGCCGCTGGCTGCCAGCCACCGCCGAGTGCGGCGACCAGCTGCACGCTGGCGGTCAGGCGGTTGCCCTGCAGGGTCAGACGCGTGCGTTCGCTGGACAGGGCGCTGGTCTGCACGCTGACCACGTCGGTGAACTCCACGGTGCCGGCCTTGTACTGGTTGAGGATCAGCCGCAGCGATTCACGGGCGGCTTCCAGTCCCTGCTGTTGCACCACGGCCTCGCGCTCCAGCACGGCCAGCTGCACCAGGTAGTCCTCCACCTCGCGGAAGCCTTGCAGCACGGTCAGGCGGTAGTCGGCCACGGTCTGGTCGTAGCTGGCTTCGGCCTGCTCGACCTGGGAGCGAATCAGCCCGCCGTCAAACAGGTTGAGGGCGAACTGCGGGCCGATCGACCAGAAGCGGTTGGGCAGGCTGATCCACTCGTCGAGGCTGCCGCTGCGGTAACCGCCAGTGGCGGACAGGGTCAGGTCCGGGTAGTAGGCGGCCTTGGCCACGCCGATCTCGGCATTCGCGGCGATCACCCGGCGCTCGGCGGCGGCGATGTCCGGGCGACGTTCCAGCAGGGCCGAGGGCAGGCTCAGCGGCACCGCCGGTAGCTCGGGAACCTGCTCGCGCGCGGCCAGCGCGAACTGCGACGGCGCCACCCCGACCAGCACGGCCAGGGCGTGTTCCAGCTGGGCGCGCTGGTACTCCAGGTCGACCGCATCGGCCTCGGTGCTTTTGAGCTGGGTCAGCGCCTGGGTCACGTCGGATTTCGGCACGATGCCGGCCTTGTACTGCTTCTCGGCGATGCGGAAGGCCTGCTGGTAGGCGGCCACGGTCTCGTCGAGCAGGCGTTTCTGTTCATCCAGTACGCGTAGCTGCAGGTAGCTCTGCACCAGTTCGGCCTGCTGGCTGAGGCGCACGGCGGCCAGGTCGGCGGCGCTGGCCTGCAGGCTGGCGCTGTCGGCTTCCAGCTGGCGGCGCAGCTTGCCCCAGATATCCACCTCCCAGCTCACGCCTAGGCTGGCGTCGTAGGTCTTGGAGATCTGCGCGGCATTCGAGCCGCTGACGCTGACCCCGCCGGTGGTGCCGAGGGTGCTGTCGCCACCGCCCTGGCCGGCGCGGGTCACGCCGGTATCCAGGCCGACGCTGGGGAAGAACGCCGCCCGTGCGCCACGGGCCAGGGCCCTGGCCTGGCGGTACTGGGCTTCCGCGCTGGCCAGGCTCTGGTTGTTGGCGTTGAGCCGTGCGATCAGCTGGTTCAGTTCGGCATCGCCATACAGCTCCCACCAGTTGCCGCGCAGCACGGTATCGGCCGGAGCCGCCGCCTTCCAGCCGGCCGCCTGCTTGAACTGCGCCGCTTCGGCGGAAGCCGGGCGCTGGTAGTCGGGGCCGATGGCGCAGGCGGCCAGCATGAAAGCGGGGACCAGGGCGGCGATGGCCAGGCACAGCGGGCGAAGGGACGAAGGCTTCATACGAGGGTATCCAGGGCGGCATCGGTGCGCACGCCGCGCCAGCGATTGACGCTGTGGCGCAGGCGGTCGAGGTACAGGTAGACCACGGGGGTGGTGTAGAGGGTCAGCAGCTGGCTGAGGATCAGCCCGCCGACGATGGTCAGGCCCAGCGGCTGGCGCATTTCCGCGCCCTCGCTCATGCCCAGCAGCAGCGGCAAGGCGCCGAGCATGGCGGCCAGGGTGGTCATCATGATCGGGCGGAAACGCAGCAGGCAGGCGCGGCGGATCGATTCCTGCGGGCTCAGCTTGTCATGCCGCTCCAGTTCCAGGGCCAGGTCGATCATCAGGATGGCGTTCTTCTTCACCACGCCGATCAGCAGGAACAGGCCGAGCAGCGAAATCAGGCTGAATTCGCCACCGCTGAGGATGATCGCCAGCAGCGCACCGACACCCGCCGAGGGCAGCGTGGAGAGGATGGTCAGCGGGTGGATGTAGCTCTCGTAGAGGATGCCGAGCACGATGTACACCACCAGCAGCGCGCTGAGGATCATCAGCGGCTGGCCCTTGGCCGCGGCCTGGAACGCCCCGCCGGTGCCGCCG
Organism: Pseudomonas sp. R-28-1W-6; assembly: GCF_009799925.1. Taxonomy (GTDB): domain Bacteria; phylum Pseudomonadota; class Gammaproteobacteria; order Pseudomonadales; family Pseudomonadaceae; genus Aquipseudomonas. The sequence continues at coordinate 124,123 of NZ_WELK01000009.1, read as the reverse complement.
ACCAGGCCCTGCACCTCGGTGGGCAGGTTGACCTGGGCCACGGCCTGGGCGATCGCCCGGTTGGCCTGCTCCTGGGTGACGTCCTTGGCCAGCGAGTAGCCGATGCTTTCCGCGGCGAACTGGCCCTGGTGGTTGACCCGGTCCTCCTCCAGGCTGCGCTCCCAGCGGGCGAAGCTGGACAGCGGTACCCGCGCGCCGTCTGCGCTGATCACCTGGATCTGGTCCAGCGCCTCCGGGTATTCGGCGAAGCTGGGATTGATCTCCATCACCACGCTGTACTGGTTGAGGCTGTCGTAGATGGTGGAGATCTGCCGCTGGCTGAAGGCGTTGTTCAGCACCGATGTGACCATGGCCATGTCCACCCCCAGGCGCTGGGCGGTGGCGCGGTCGATCTGCAGGCTGATCTGCTGGGCGCCCTCGCCTTCGTTGGCGTCGATGTCGGTCAACTCGGGCAGCCTGGCCAGAGCGTCGCGCACCTTGGGCAGCCACTCGCGCAGGTCGTCCAGGTTGCTGGCCAGCAGCACGTATTCGTTCTCCGAGCTGCGCCCCTGGCGGCCGCCGAACTGTAGGTCCTGGTCGGGCATCAGCATCAGCCGTCCGCCCGGCACCTTGGGCACGCTGTCGCGCAGGCGCTCGATCACCTGCTGGGCCGACACGCCGCGCTGGTCTATGGGTTTCAGGCGCACCACCAGGAAGGCGTTGTTGATCCCGCCGCTGCCGCCGATGAAGCCGGCCACGCTCTGCACCGCCGGGTCGGCCAGCAGTGCGCGGCGGTAGATCTCCATCTTCGGCTGCATGACCTGGAACGACAGGCCGTCGTCGCCGCGCACGAAGCCGATCAGCTGGCCGGTGTCCTGCTGCGGCATGAAGGTCTTGGGCACTTCGATGAACAGGAACACGTTGAACGCGATGGTCGCCAGCAGGCTGCACAGGGTCAGCCGCGAGTGGCGCAGGGCCCAGTCCAGGCTGCGCGCGTAGCCATCCAGCACCCGCTCCTGCAGGCGCGTGCCGAAGCGCTGCAGGCGGCCGGGTTGGCGTTCGGCCTCCTCGGCCTTGAGCCAGCGCGCGCAGAGCATGGGCGTCAGGGTCAGCGACACCAGCATGGAGATCAGGATCGCCACCGTCAGGGTGATGGAGAACTCGCGGAACAGGCTGCCGACTATGCCGCCCATGAACAGGATGGAGAGGAACACCGCGACCAGCGACAGGTTCATCGACAGCAGGGTGAAGCCGACCTCCTGGGCGCCCTTGAACGCCGCGGCCATGGGCTTCTCGCCGGCCTCGATATGCCGCGAGATGTTCTCCAGCACCACGATGGCGTCGTCCACCACCAGGCCGGTGGCGATGATCAGCGCCATCAGCGACAGGTTGTTCAGCGAGAAATCCAGCAGGTACATCACCGCGAAGGTGCCGACCAGCGACACCGGCACCGCCAGCGCCGGGATCAGCGCGGCGCGCCAGCGGCCGAGGAAGGCGAACACCACCAGGATCACCAGGGCCACGGCGATCAGCAGGGTGCGCTCGGCCTCGTGCAGGGTGGCGCGGATCACCGGCGAGCGGTCCATGGCCACCTCCAGCCGCACGCTGGCCGGGATCACCGCCTGCAGCCCGGGCAGCTCGGCGCGGATGTCCTCGATGGTCTCGATGATGTTGGCGCCGGGCTGGCGGTTGATCACCAGCAGCACCGAGTCGTCGTCATTGTAGAAGCCGCTGTTGTAGCGGTTCTCCACCGAGTCGCGGACCTTGGCCACATCGCCCAGGCGCACCGCCGCGTTGTTCTGGTAGCGGATGATCAGCGGCTGGTAGTCGGCGGCCTTCTCCAACTGGTCGTTGGCCTGGATCTGCCAGTGGCGGCTGGCGTCTTCCACGGCGCCCTTGGGCCGGTCGACGTTGGCCGTGGCGATGGCGTTGCGCACCTCGTCCAGGGCGATGCCGTACTGGTCGAGCAGGCGCGGCTGCAGCTCCACCCGCACCGCCGGCAGCGAGCTGCCGCCGATCTGGATCTGCCCGACGCCCTGCACCTGCGCCAGTTTCTGCGCCAGCACGGTGGAGGCGACGTCGTACAGCTGGCTCTTGTCCAGCACCGGCGAGCTGAGCGCCAGGACCATGATCGGCGCCTGGGAGGGGTTGAACTTCTTGTAGGTGGGCATGCTGCGCATGCCGCTGGGCAGCAGGTTGCGCGCGGCGTTGATGGCCGCCTGCACCTCGCGGGCGGCGGCATCGATGTTACGTTCGAGGTCGAAGAGGATGACGATCTGCGTGCTGCCCTGGCTGCTGCGGCTGGTCATCTCGCTGATCCCGGCGATGCTGCCGAGCGAGCGCTCCAGCGGCGTGGCCACGCTGGAGGCCATCACCTGCGGGCTGGCGCCCGGCAGGCTGGCGTTGACCACGATGGCCGGGAAATCCATCTTCGGCAGCGGTGCCACCGACAGCAGGCCGAAGCTGACCCAGCCGAGCAGGAGGATCGCCAGGCTCAGCAGCAGCGTGGCCACCGGCCGGCGGATAAAGGGCGCGGAGATGTTCATCGAGCACGGCCCTGTGGGCACGGCTTCTGTGGGAGCGGCTTCAGCCGCGATGCCCGCGCGTACGGGGTAAGCCAATCGCGGCTGAAGCCGCTCCCACCATAAAGCTCAGCTGCGAGGCTCATACCGTCACCCCCGCCGCACTGCGGCCGAAATAGTGGCGCGACAGGCGATCGAACCACAGGTAGATCACCGGCGTGGTGAACAGCGTCAGCACCTGGCTGAGCAGCAGGCCGCCGACCATCACCAGGCCCAGCGGCTGGCGCAGCTCGGCGCCGGAGCCCGAGGCCAGCATCAGCGGGATGGCGCCGAACAGCGCGGCCAGGGTGGTCATCAGGATCGGGCGGAAACGCAGCAGCGCCGCGCGGTAGATCGCCTCTTCCGGGCTCATGCCCTGCTGCCGCTCGGCCTCCAAGGCGAAGTCGATCATCATGATCGCGTTCTTCTTGACGATGCCGATCAGCAGGATGATGCCGATGATGGCGATCAGGCCTAGGTCGTTACCGGTCAGCAGCAGCGCCAGCAGCGCGCCGACCCCGGCCGAAGGCAAGGTCGAGAGGATGGTGATCGGGTGGATGTAGCTCTCGTAGAGCACGCCGAGCACGATGTACATGGTGACGATGGCCGCCAGGATCAGCAACAAGGTGCTCGACAGCGAGGCGCGGAAGGCCTCGGCGGCGCCCTGGAACTGGCTCTGGATACCTGCCGGCAGGCCGATGTCCTGCTGTACCTGCTCGATCACCGCCACCGCCTCGCCCAGCGACACGCCACTGGCCAAGTTGAACGACAGGGTCACCGCCGGGAACTGGCCGATATGGTTGACCAGCAGGCTGGCCGCACGCTCCTCGATGCGCGCCAGCGAGGCCAGCGGCACCTGGCCGCCGCTGGCGGTGGCCACATGCACCTGCTGTAAGGCCTGCGGACCAAGCTCACCGGCGCCGGCACTCTCCAGTACCACGCGGTACTGGCTGGCCTGGGTGAAGATGGTGGAGATCTGCCGCTGGCCGAAGGCGTCGTACAGCGCATCGTCAATGTCACTGATGCTCACGCCCAGGCGCGAAGCGGCGTCGCGGTCGATCTGCAGGTACACCTGCAGCCCTCGGTTCTGCAGGTCGCTGGCCACGTCACGCAGCTCGGGTTGCTCGCTCAGCACCTCGATCAGTTTGGGCGTCCATTCTTCCAGCAGCGCGGCGTCCGGCGACTCCAGGCTGAACTGGAACTGGGTGCGGCTGACCCGATCCTCGATGGTCAAGTCCTGCACTGGCTGTAAGTACAGCTGGATGCCAGGAATCGCCGCCAGTTCAGGGCGCAGGCGCTCGATCACCTCGCTGGCGCTGACCTCGCGCTCGGCATGCGGCTTGAGGTTGATCAACAGGCGGCCGCTGTTGAGCGTGGCATTGTCGCCGTCCACACCGATATAGGACGACAGGCTGGCCACCGCCTCATCGCGCAGGATCACCTCGGCCAGGCGCTGCTGGCGCTCGCTCATGGCAGCGAAGGAAATGCTCTGTGGCGCCTCGGAAATGCCCTGGATCACCCCGGTGTCCTGCACCGGGAAGAAGCCCTTGGGCACCGCCAGATACAGCACCACGGTCAGCGCCAGGGTGCCAAGAGCCACCAGCAGGGTCAGCGGCTGGTGCCGGAGCACCCACTGCAGGCCAACCCCGTAACGCTCGATCAGGTTGTCGAGAAAGGCGCCGCTGGCGCGGTAGAAACGCCCCTGTTCTTCCTTCTTCTCGACCTTGAGCAGGCGCGCGCACATCATCGGCGTGAGGGTCAGCGACACCACCAGGGAGATCAGGATGGCCACCGCCAGGGTGATGGCGAACTCGCGGAACAGCCGCCCCACCACGTCAGCCATGAACAGCAGCGGAATCAGCACCGCAATCAGCGAGAAAGTCAGCGAAATCAGGGTGAAGCCGATCTGCTTGGCGCCCTTGAGCGCGGCATTCAGCGGCGTCTCGCCCTCCTCCAGATGACGGGCGATGTTCTCCAGCATGACGATGGCGTCATCGACCACGAAACCGGTGGCGATGGTCAGGGCCATCAGGGTCAGGTTGTTGACCGAGAAACCGGCCAGGTACATCACGCCGAAGGTGCCGATCAGCGAGAGCGGCACCACGATCGACGGGATGAGGGTGGCAGACAGCTTGCGCAGGAACAGGAAGGTCACCAGCACCACCAGGCCGATGGCCAGGATCAGCTCGAAACGCACGTCGGCGATCGCCGCGCGGATGGTCTGGGTGCGGTCGGTGAGCAGCTTGACCTCGATGCTGGCCGGCAGGCTGGCGGTGATCTGCGGCAGCAGCTTCTGGATGCGTTCGACCACCTCGATGACGTTGGCCCCGGGCTGGCGCTGGATGCTCACCAGCACGGTCTGGTTGCGGTCGGCCCAGGCGGCCAGGCGCTCGTTCTCGGCGCCGTCGATGACGGTCGAGACGTCCTTGAGGCGCAGCGGCGCGCCGTTTTCGTACTTGAGGATCAGGTCGAGGTAGGCCTCGGCCGACTCCAGCTGGTCGTTGGCGTCCAGTTGCGAGACGCGGGTCGGGCCGTCGAAGTTGCCCTTGGGCTGGTTGACGTTGCTGGCGGTGATCAGCGTGCGCACGTCGGACAGATTGAGGCCATGGCTGGCCAGCGCCTCGGGGTTGACCTTGATGCGCACCGCCTTGCGCTGGCCGCCGGCCAGGCTGACCAGGCCGACGCCGCTGATCTGGGCGATCTTCTGCGCCATGCGGGTGTCGATCAGGTCGTGTACTTCGGTCAGCGGCAGGCTCGCCGAGCTGATTGCCAGGGTCAGCACCGGGGTGTCGGCCGGGTTGACCTTGTTGTATACCGGCGGTGCCGGCAGGTCGCTGGGCAGCAGGTTGGTCGCTGCGTTGATCGCCGCCTGCACCTCCTGCTCGGCCACGTCCAGGTCCACTTCCAGGGTGAAACGCAGGGTGATCACCGACGCCCCGCCCGAGCTGGTCGAGGACATCTGTTTCAACCCCGGCATCTGCCCGAACTGACGTTCCAGCGGTGCGGTCACCGCGCTGGTCATCACCTCCGGGCTGGCGCCGGGGTACAAAGTGAGCACGCGGATGGTCGGGTAATCCACTTCCGGCAGCGCCGACACCGGCAGCAGGCGGTAGGCGATCAGGCCGGTGAGGAAGATCGCCACCATCAGCAGGGTGGTGGCGACCGGACGCAGGATGAACAGGCGTGAAACATTCATGCGTCGTGCTTCTGCTCGGTCTTGGCGGCCGGCTGGGCCAGGGCGCCGGGCTCGCCGACCACCTGTACGACGCTGCCTTCCTTGAGCTTGTCGGTGCCTTCCAGCACCAGGCGTTCGCCGACCTTCAGGCCAGCGCTGATCAGGGTCAGCGCGCCGTCGCTGGCGCCCACCTCGACGTTGCGCAGCTGCACCTTGTCGTCCTGGTCGAGGAGGAACACGAAGGTGCCGCGCGCGCCGAACTGCAGCGCCGCGGACGGGATCAGGGTGGCGTCCCGGCGAGTTTCCACGCGCAGGCGCACGTTGACGAATTGGTTGGGAAACAGGCTCTCGCCGGCATTGTCGAAACGCGCCTTGAGCTTGACCGTGCCGGTGGCGACGTCGATCTGGTTGTCCAGGCTGTGCAGCACGCCTTCGGCCAGCAATTGCTTCTCGCCGCGATCCCAGGCCTGCACACGCAGGGTTTCCTGGTTGCGCACCCGCGCCAGCACCGGCGGCAGGTCGTTCTCGGCCAGGGTGAAGTTGACCGAGATCGGCTTGACCTGGGTGATCACCACCAGCGCCGTGGTATCGCCGCTGCTGACCAGGTTGCCGACGTCGATCTGGCGCAGGCCGAGGCGGCCGTCGATGGGCGCGCGGATGCGGGTGAACTCCAGGTTGAGGCGGGCCTCGGCGACGGCCGCCTGGTTGCTCTTTACTGTGCCGCGGTACTGGCCGACCAGGGCCTCCTGGGTGTCCAGGGTCTGCTTGGCGATGGAGTCTTCGGCATACAGGCCCTTATAGCGGGCCAGGTCGATCTCGGCGTTCTTCAGCTGCGCCAGGTTCTGTGCCAGGGTGCCTTCGGCCTGTTGCAGGGCCACCTGGTAGGCACGCGGGTCGATCTGCGCCAGCAGGTCGCCGGCCTTGACCAGCTGGCCTTCCTCGAACAGCACCTTGACCAGCTCGCCATCCACCCGGCTTCGCACGTTCACCGTGTTCAACGCGGTCACCGTGCCGAGGGCCTTGAGCTCGATATTGAAATCGCCCTGGCTGACCTGGGTCACCCGTACCGGCACCGGCCCGCTGTCGCGCCCCCAGGGCCCGCCACGCCCGCCCTTCTCCACCGGTTTCGCCGGCCACAGCCACCATAGCAGCAGAACGACGGCGAGCAGCGCCAGGGCAATCAGCCAGGGGCGGTAAGAGTGCGATGCAGAGCGAATATCAGGCATGGTCCGGGGTCACTTTCCTTGGGAGCGTGAACGATAAGTACTATCAGCTGTGAAGCAAAGGGTCTTTACCGCCCATTTACCCTTCTCTGACGTAACCAAGTGTTTGAGACACAAAAGAAAACGGCCTGCTAGGCAGGCCGTTTCAAGGTGTTGCAGAGGCTTATTTCAAAGCAGCAATGGCCGCTGCGTAGTCCGGCTCGTCGGCGATTTCGCCGACCAGCTCGCTGTGCAGCACCTTGTCGTGCTCATCCAGCACCACCACCGCGCGGGCGGCGACGCCGGCCAGCGGGCCGTTGCCGATGGCCACGCCGTAGTTCTTGAGGAACTCGGCGCCGCGCATGGTCGACAGGTTGATCACGTTGTCCAGGCCTTCGGCGCCGCAGAAGCGCGACTGGGCGAACGGCAGGTCGGCGGAGATGCACAGCACCACGGTATTGGCCAGCTTGCTCGCCTCGGCATTGAACTTGCGCACCGAGGTGGCGCAGGTCGGGGTGTCGACGCTGGGGAAGATGTTCAGCACCTTGCGCTTGCCGGCCAGGCTGGCCAGGCTCACGTCGGAGAGGTCCTTGCCTACCAGGCTGAACGCCGGGGCCTGCTGGCCGGCTTGCGGCAGCTGACCGTCGACCTGGATCGGGGTGCCCTTGAGGGTTACTTGAGCCATTTCAGTGTCCTTATCGTTGGGGTTGAGCCCGGCGCTGTGGCGTCGCGGCAGGAAAGCGGCAGGCATGCGCCTGCGGTGGTGAGGAAGGTTAGCGCGATTGCACGTGGCAAACAAAAAAGGCCGGCAGATTATGCAGGCCTTTTCCTTCAGTCACAGGCGGATCGTAGACAGCGTCTCAGGCGCTGGCCTTGAGGGTCACCTGCGGATTGGCATGGAAGAACACATGCTCGCGGATCGGCCCGACCGCCACTTCGCCGATTTCCTGGTAGCCCTGGCGCTTGTAGAACTCCAGGTAGTGCGGGTTGCCGGTATCCAGCACCACGCCCTGGGAACCGGCATCCTCGGCGCACCAGTTGTGCAGGGCGCCGAGCAGCTGCTCGCCGAAGCGCTGGCCCTGGAATTCCGGATGCACGCCGAGCAGCGGCAGCACGTGGTAGGGCCCGGGCGGCAGGCAGGCAAGCACCGCGTCGTGGTATTCCAGGTAGCGCTTGGTGCAGCGGAAACCGGTGGTCAGCAGCATGCGCAAACGCCAGCCCCAGCTCTCGGTGATGTCCAGGCGGCGCACCGGCGGCGCGATCAGGGCGATGCCGACCAGGCGTTCCTCGACCAGCAGGCCGATGGCCGGCAGCTCCTCGTTGAAATGCTGCTGCACCAGCTCGCGCACGGTGGCGCGCACGCGCTGGTCGAAGCCGGGGCGTTCACACTCGAACAGGTAGGCGAAGGTCGGGTCGTGACGGTAGGCGTGGTACAGCAGTGAGCGGGCCTCGCGGCTGTAGCCATGGTCGAGCATGCGGACTTCGGCGGTGCGATGGGGCATCGGGCTGACCTCATTTGTTATAGATTTTGCGGGTCGCAAGCCAAGGTAGCACCGTGCCGTGAGGCCCGCCAGACGCTGGCCGTCACCCGATGGCTGGGCTAGCATCGCCTTTTCATTTCGCCGGTAGCTACCCATGAAGATCGTTTCCTTCAATATCAACGGCCTGCGCGCCCGCCCGCACCAGTTGCAGGCCCTGATCGAGAAGCACCAGCCGGATGTGATCGGCCTGCAGGAAACCAAGGTCGCCGACGAGCAGTTCCCCGAGGCGGAGATCCGCCAGCTCGGCTACCACGTGCACTACCACGGGCAGAAAGGTCACTACGGCGTCGCCCTGCTCTCGCGCCAGGCACCGCTGGAGCTGCACAAGGGCTTTCCCGGCGACGAGCAAGACGCCCAGCGGCGCTTCATCTACGGCACCTTCGCCGATGCCCAGGGCAACCCGGTGACGGTGATGAACGGCTACTTCCCCCAGGGCGAAAGCCGCGACCATGCCACCAAGTTCCCGGCCAAGCAGCGCTTCTATGCCGACCTGCAGCGACTGCTGAACGACTCGTTCAAGCCCGAGCAGGCGCTGGTGGTGATGGGTGACATCAACATCTCCCCGGAAGACTGCGACATCGGCATCGGCGAGCCGAACCGCCTGCGCTGGCTGAAGACCGGCAAGTGCAGCTTCCTGCCGGAAGAGCGCGAGTGGCTGGCCACCCTCAAGGGCTGGGGCCTGGTCGACAGCTTCCGCCAGCTCAACCCGGCGGTGAACGACCGCTTCAGCTGGTTCGACTACCGCAGCCGCGGCTTCGAGGACGAGCCCAAGCGCGGCCTGCGCATCGACGTGATCCTCGCCACCCAGGCGCTGCAGGCGCGCTTCAAGGACGCCGGCATCGACTACGAACTGCGCGGCATGGAAAAGCCCTCGGACCATGCGCCGATCTGGCTGGAACTGGAGTGAACCCAGGCCACCTGCGGGTGGCCTTGTTCCGGCAGCGCCCTTGTCCGAGCGGCTGGCTGAAATGCCTGGGCTAGAGGGCTGGCTGTAACCAGGCTGCAATCTAATCGTCTTATTCTGCGCGGCACTTTCCCTCCCTCGAAGAAGGTCTCTGCTGCATGTCGCGCGCCCTGTCCGTTAGTGATCGGCAATCCTGGAGCCATGCCTACGCCTGGCTGCTGCTCGGTTTCATCTGCTACGCCCTGCCCTGGTCGGTGTTCGCCGCCACGCCGGGAAATGCCAGCACCGTGCTGCGCATCCAGGGCTCCAACACCATCGGCGCCAAGCTCGGCCCGGCCCTGGTGCAGGGCCTGTTCGAGGAACAGGGGCTGCGCGAGATCCGCCTCGAACCCTCGGCGGTGGAAAACGAGCAGCAGGTGCTGGCCATCGACGGCAGCGGCCGGCAGATCGGCATCACGGTTGCCGCCCATGGTTCCGGCACCGGCTTCGTCGCCCTGCAGGACGGCAGCGCCGACCTGGCCGCCTCTTCGCGGCCGATCAAGGACGCCGAAGCGGCCAGCCTGACCAGGCTGGGCGACATGCGCAGCCTGGCGGCCGAACAGGTGATCGCCATCGACGGCCTGGCCATCATCCTGCACCCGAGCAACCCGCTGGACGCCCTGAGCACCGCGCAGCTCGCCGCCATCTTCGCCGGGGAAATCAAGACCTGGGAGCAGCTCGGTGGCCGCGGCGGCGCCATCACCCTGTATGCCCGCGATGACAAGTCCGGCACCTTCGACACCTTCAAGGAGCTGGTCCTGGCCGCCAACGGCAAGACCCTGGCCGCCGGCGCCAAGCGTTTCGAGTCGAGCAACCAGCTGTCCGACGGCGTCAGCCAGGACCCCAGCGGCATCGGCTTCATCGGCCTGCCCTATATCCGCCAGAGCAAGGCGGTGGCCATCGCCGCCGGCCAATCGCAACCCATGCTGCCCAGCGCCACGCTGATCGCCACCGAGGACTACCCGCTGTCGCGCCGCCTGTTCCTCTACGCCGCCCCGCAGGCGGCCAACCCCTGGGCCAAGGCGCTGATCGAGTTCGCCCACAGCCCGCGCGGCCAGGCGATCGTCGAGCACAGCGGGTTCATCGCGCAGACGGTGCAGGCGGTCAAGGTCCAGGGCAGCCCGGCCATGCCGGAGGCTTACCGCACCCTGGCCGACCAGGCCCAGCGCCTGTCGGTGAACTTCCGCTTCCAGGAAAACAGCGCCACCCTCGACAACAAGGCGCAGCGCGACATCCAGCGCGTGCTGGATTTCCTCAAGGGCCAGGACAAGCTGCAGCACAAGGTGGCGCTGGTCGGCTTCGGCGACCCGAAGAACGACCCGGCGCGTGCCGCCCTGCTGTCCAAGCTGCGCGCCATGGAAGTGCGCCGCGGCCTGGCCCGCGGCGGGGTGATCGTGCGCGACATCATCGGCCTCGGTGAGCAACTGCCGGTCGCCGCCAACTCCGCCGACGAAGGACGGATCAAGAACCGTCGGGTCGAGGTCTGGGTGTACTGAGGTTCCCGGTAAGAAACTGTAACGCCCGGGCATTTGCCGCGTGCCCGCTTCCGCCCTAGCCTTTAGACAGTGACACCGGGCCCCTCTGGCGGTGAGTCTTCACCGTGATGTCGGAGTCACTGTCCTGCAGGCAGCGACGGGAGGGCCCCATGAACGACCTGCTGGCTTTTCTTGGCACCCCGCTACTGGGCACCGCCACCTGGCTGTGGCTGAGCTTCTTCGCCATCGTCTTCACCCTGCTGGTCCTCGACCTCGGCGTACTGCACCGCAACGAACACGAGATCGAGATGCGCGAGAGCCTGCTGCTGTACAGCGGCTACTTCAGCGTCGGCCTGCTGTTCGGCGTCTGGGTCTGGCACCAGCTGGGCGCGCAGAGTGCGCTGGAGTTCTACACCGGCCTGCTGGTCGAGCAGTCGCTGTCGATGGACAACGTGTTCGTCATGGCGATGATCTTCGGCTTCTTCGGCGTGCCGCGGCGCTACCAGCACCGGGTGCTGTTCTGGGGCATCCTCGGCGTGGTGGTGCTGCGGGCGCTGATGATCGGCCTGGGCACCGCGCTGGTGCAGCAGTTCGACTGGGTGCTCTACCTATTCGGCGCCTTCCTGCTGTTCACTGGGGTGAAGATGCTGTTCGCCCATCAGGAACATCACCCGGACCTGGCGCAGAATCCGTTGCTGCGCTTCCTGCGCCGGCATGTACGGGTGACCGAGGAACTGCACGAGGGGCACTTCTTCGTGCGCAAGCGACCGGAGGGCGCCAGTCACCACCTGCTCTATGCCACGCCGCTGTTTCTCGCCCTGCTGCTGATCGAGCTGGCCGACCTGGTGTTCGCCGTGGACAGCGTGCCGGCGGTATTCGCCATCACCCAGGACCCGTTCATCGTCTACACCTCGAACATCTTCGCCATCCTCGGCCTGCGCTCGCTGTATTTCGCCCTGGCGGCGCTGATGCACCGCTTCATCTACCTGAAATACGCCCTGGCGCTGGTGCTGATCTTCATCGGCGGGAAGATTTTCCTGCACGGCCTGATCGGCAAGATTCCCGCCCTGCTCTCCCTTGGCGTAACCTTTGGCCTGCTGGCGGGCGGCGTGCTGCTGTCATTGCTGAAAACCCGCGACCGGCCAGAGGATCAGGAGAGTGAACGCTGATGGCGGATGTACGTATCGAAACCCTGCAACACCAGGGCCGCACGCTGTGGCAGGTACAGGTCGGGCGCCGTGCCCTGACCTTCCACGAGGAATTGGCGGCGCGCACCTTCGCCGCCCAGTTGCACCAGCGCCTGCAGTGGCTGGGCCAGCTCGCCGTCAGCGACGGCCAGGACAGCCGCCCCCGCTAGCCGAGCGGCGTTGACGCGGGAGCGATTCTGCAACGACCCGCTAGCAGCCGGCGAGAAAGGTGTCCAACGGCAGCGGCATCTGCACGCCGTAGCCCTGCACATAGTCGATGCCCAGTGCCGCCAGGCGCTGGCGGATGCTGTGACTCTCGACGTACTCGGCAATGGTCTTGCGCCCCAGCACATGGGCGATCTCGTTGATCGACTTGACCATGGCCAGATCGCTGGGCGAGCGCTCGATTTCCTTGACGAAGCTGCCGTCGATCTTCACGTAATCCACCGGCAGGCGCTTGAGGTACTCGTAGGACGAGAAGCCCGTGCCGAAATCGTCGATGGAGAAGGTGCAGCCGAAGCGCTGCAGGTAGCGCACCAGGTCGGCGGTCTTGGTCAGGTTGGCCACGGCGGCGGTTTCGGTCAGCTCGAAGCAGATCTTGTGCGCCGGTACCGCATAGTCCTCGAACAGGGCCTCGATGAACTCGAGCATCTTGTCGTCATTCAGGCTGCTGCCGGACAGGTTGACCGACACCCCGCTGCAGCGCGCCCAGATCCCCGGATGCTGCGCCAGCTCGGTGAACACCCGCTTGAGCACCCAGCGATCGACCTTGGTCATGCGGTTGTAGCGCTCGGCGGCGCTGATGAAGTCCAGCAGCTTGAGTTCGTTCTCCATCACCAGCAGCACTTCATAGTGCGGCAGCTGCGTATCGCTCACGGCGGCCGGGGCGATCTGCTGCACGCGCAGGCTGAGTTCGCCGCGTTCGACTATGTCGTCCACCCGCCCGGCGATGGCCATCAGGCCCGTGCGGGCGCCGTCGATCTCGTCGGTGTAGATGTGCGTGCGGTTGCGGCCGAACTCCTTGGCGGTATTGCAGGCGATCTGCAGGTCGCGGAACAGGTTGATGACATCGTGGCATTCGCTGGTCAGCACGATGCCCAAACTCATGGTCACCCCGTGCGAATGGCCCTGCCACTCCAGCGGGTTGGCCTCGATGGCGGCGCGCAGCTGCTCGGCCAGCTGGCTGGCCCGTGCCTGGTCGGCCTGCGGCACGACCACGGCGAAATCCACCCCGCCGACACGGGCCAGGGTCGCCGTCGCGGGCAGCTGCTCGGCCAGCAGGCTGGCGGTCTGCTTGAGGTAGGTGTCGCCGGCCAGCGGGCCGAAGCTGGAGTTGAGCACGCTGAACTGGTCGATATGGCCGTAGATGAAGGCGCAGGGCTCATTGCTGGCCAGGGCCTGCGCCACCGTCGCCTCGAAGCTGCTGCGATTGAGCAGGCCGGTCAGTTCGTCGTGGCTGCGGGCATAGGCGATATCGCGGTACAGCTTGCCGACGATATTCTCCAGGTGATCCTGGATCACCCCCTGGCCTTCGGGCGCGGAGCTGCCGATCCAGCCGGCGGCCAGCTGCTTGGTCAGCTCGTGGGCGGTGAAGCTGCCGGCTTCGCGCCCTTGGCGGTCGACCAGCACATAGTGATCGCTGGCCGCATTGGCCCACACCAGCTGCAGGTGCTGCCCGCGCTGGGTCACCAGCCAGTCGCCTTCGCCGAGCTGCTGCACCCGCTCGCGCCAGCGCTGCAAGGCCGGATCCGGGCTCTGCGGCGTCGGCTCGGGCGCCGGCTCGGCCAGGCCAACCAGTTCAACCGCCTGCTCGCCCGCCAGCTGCCGCTGCAGCTGCTTGAGCACCGGCGTATGCCGGTACTGGCCCGGCTGGAAGTTCTCCATGCGCTGGCGCAGTTGCTCCAGCAGCGGGGCCGATTCGCCGCCCTTGGCAGGCGCGCGCAGGCTGTCATTGAGCTGGCGGATCAGCGCCAGGTCGTCCCGCCATTCGGCGCCGTCCTGGCCATGGCGGATCAGTTCATGCACCAGCAGGTCGCGCCAGCCCGCCTCCAGCCAGTCGAGCAGCACCTGGGGCGCCTGCTCGCCGAACAGCCCCGCCAGCTCGCGCCCCACCTGCTCCCGCGCCTGCTGCAAGGCATCGCGGCCACGGTTGTACTGGCGCACGCGCTCGGCGTTGTTGTGGTAGGCGCGCTGCTGCACGGCCAGCAGCTGTTCAAGCTCGTCGTGGCAGCGGTTGAACACCGCGCTGTCGCCCTGGTAATCCTCGACGATCCCCTCGATCAGCTGCTGTACGCGCTGCTCCAGGGCGTGATTGGGCGGATCGGAGAACTCGCAGAGGCGGATCAACTTGTCCAGGGTCGCCCGCACCGGATGGGTGGCATCGGCAAAGGCGGCGGGTTCGAGCATGGCCGCCTGGGCGACGGGCGCCATCAGGCGACGCAGCGCCGGCTTGATCTCTGCGGCGATGCCCTGCTCCTGCTCGATATGCTGGAACAGCTCGGCCACCACCCCGGCGTCGTCGCGCTGGCGGGGTGACAGCGCGGCCCCGGCGGCGCCCAGTTCGTGCAGAAAATCCTCGGCCGACCAGCCTTGCGGCGGGAGACTGAGGCCTTTGACCTGGGCCATCGCCTGTTGCAGCAAGGCGCCATCCAGCGCCGGCAGCGCCACCGCAGCGTTCGCCGCCGGCGCTGCGGCCGCGCCGCCCGTGCCGGTGCCCACCGCGCGCAGCTGCTGGATCGCCTGATAGGGGGCGTCCGGCGCCTTGTTTTGGGGGCGCGAACGTTGTCGTTCCTCGGCGGGATGCACGGCCGGGTCGATCCACGGCTCGATCTGGAATTCGCTGAAAACCGTATCCAGCTGCTTGAAATAGGCGTGCAGCACGTGTCCCAGTTCCTTCGCCGCCACCGCATAGAACAGCTCGCGCACGGCCGGCAACTGCTCGCGCAAGTGCAGCTGCGCCTGCAGTTCGCGCACCATGAACTCCAGCGACAGCGGGCTTTCGCGGTCCTTGGCCGCCGCCCCGGTCAGGCTGTTCAGCCTGGCGCAGCTGCGCCACTCCATGACACCCAGGGACTCGCGCAGCTGGCGCACCAGGCGGCGCGCCTCGAGCATTTCCTCCACCTCGGCATCATCGACCAGGTGCCACTCGCTCTCGTTGGTGGGCGCCACGGCCTGGGGCGTGATGCCTGCGGGCAGCAGCGCCAGGATGGCCTCGACGGTTTCCAGGATGACACGCTCGCGCAGCGCGCCGCACAGGCGCAGGAGATCCTCGCAGCCCTGGGCCTCATAGTTGCTGCGCGCCGCCAGGCGCTGTTCTTTCAGTGCTCGAATAGAGGCATCGATCAAGGCCTCCAGGCAGGGGGCCAGATGAGTATTCACCGCTTGGCACAAAGCACTCATGACTGCAGTGCGCTGTTGCATCAACATACGCCCCCTACATCCTGTAATGACTCTGCTACTGCTCTACCACTATAGCCAGCAGTTGGAATTACGCAGGCGGTCCAGGCATTGTGTCTGCAGCAGAAACACCAAGGCCCGCAGTGGCGGGCCTTGGCGTGTGCGGTCAGGGTGCGGCGCGGCCGGCTCAGCGGCTGCTTTTCATCGCCTCGCGCGGCACGTACTTGCCGATCTCGAACTTGCCGATGGCCATGCGGTGCACTTCGTCCGGGCCGTCGGCCAGGCGCAGGGTGCGCTGCATGGCGTACCAGTAGGCCAGCGGGAAGTCGTTGGAGACGCCGGCACCGCCGTGGATCTGGATGGCGCGGTCGATCACCTTGAGCGCCACGTTCGGCGCCACCACCTTGATCTGGGCGATTTCACTGGCGGCGACCTTGTTGCCCACGGTGTCCATCATGTACGCGGCGTTGAGGGTCAGCAGACGCGCCATGTTGATTTCCATGCGCGAGTCGGCGATGTGGTCGATGTTGCCACCCAGGCGCGCCAGCGGCTTGCCGAAGGCGGTGCGGCTGACGGCACGCTTGCACATCAGTTCCAGGGCGCGCTCGGCCATGCCGATGGAGCGCATGCAGTGGTGGATGCGGCCTGGGCCGAGGCGGCCCTGGGCGATCTCGAAGCCGCGGCCCTCGCCATAAATCACGTTTTCATAGGGCACCCGCACGTTGTCGAACAGCACTTCGGCGTGGCCGTGCGGGGCGTCGTCGTAGCCGAATACCGGCAGCGGGCGCAGCATGGTCACCCCCGGCGCATCCATCGGCACCAGGATCATCGAGTGCTGCTGGTGGCGCGGCGCGTCCGGGTTGGTCAGGCCCATGAAGATCATCACCTTGCAGCGCGGGTCGCAGGCGCCGGAGGTCCACCACTTGCGGCCGTTGATCACCCACTCGTCACCTTCGCGGCGGGCGTTGGCTTCCATGTTGGTGGCGTCGGATGAGGCCACGCCCGGCTCGGTCATGGCGAAGGCGGAACGGATGCTGCCGTCCAGCAGCGGCTTGAGCCACTGTTCCTTCTGCGCCTCGCTGCCGTAGCGCACCAGCACTTCCATGTTGCCGGTGTCAGGCGCGGCGCAGTTGAACGGCTCCGGGCCGATCAGTGAGCGGCCCATGATCTCGGCCAGCGGCGCGTATTCGGTGTTGGTCAGGCCGGCGCCCAGCTCGGAGTCCGGCAGGAACAGGTTCCACAGGCCTTCGGCCTTGGCCTTGGTCTTCAGCTCTTCCATGATCGCGGTGGGCTGCCAGCGATCGCCCTGGCTGACCTGCTGTTCGAACACGGCCTCGGCCGGATAGACATGGGCTTCCATGAACGCGGTGACACGTTCACGCAGTTCCTGGACTTTGGGGGAGTAGGCGAAATCCATGGGCAGCTACCTTTTGACGGTACGGGGCAAGGGTGTGGTTTCAATCTGCAAATGATGCTAGAACAGGGTCCTGGATTTATCTAACCTATTTTCATGGCTTATTAACATTCATCACCGATATATGATCCGGCGCCCTGGATCGGCATGACGAGAGCCCGCAATGAATCTGAACAAGGTCGACCTCAACCTGTTTATCGTCTTCGACGCCATCTACACTGAAGCCAACCTGACCCGCGCCGGGCAGATCGTCGGCATCACCCAGCCGGCGGTATCCAACGCCCTCGCCCGCCTGCGCGAAACCTTCAACGACCCGCTGTTCGTGCGCACCGCCCAGGGCATGGTGCCCACGCCCATGGCGCAGAACATCATCGGCCCGGTGCGCAACGCCCTGCAGCAGCTGCGCGTGTCGGTGCAGGAAAGCCGCACCTTCACCCCGCAGCAGGCCAGCAAGACCTACCGCATCAGCATGACCGACCTCACCGAGGCGGTGATCCTGCCGCCGCTGTTCCAGCGCCTGCGCCGCCTGGCGCCGAACGTGCAGATCGAGAGCTTCCTGTCCAAGCGCCGGGAAACCACCAAGGAGCTGGCCGCCGGCCGCCTGGATTTCGCCGTCGATGCGCCGCTCAACACCGACCCGCAGGTGCGCCACGTCAAGCTGATGGAAGACCGCTACGTCTGCGCCCTGCGCCAGGGCCACCCGCTGGCCAAGGACAAGCTCAGCCTGGACGAATACCTGTCGCTGACCCATATCCAGATCTCCAGCCGGCGCAGCGGCCTCGGCTATGTCGACCTGTCGTTGGGCAAGATGGGCCTGCAACGCAAGGTCGCCCTGCGTTCGCAGCACTACATGATGGCCTCCACCGTGCTGCAGAACACCGACATGGCGATGACCGTGCCCGAGCGCTTCGCCCGCCGCCACGGCCTGCACTACGGGCAACTGCCGGTCAACGATGTGCCGTCCCTGGAAACCCACCTGTACTGGCACGAAAGCACCGACCAGGACCCGGCCAACCGCTGGATGCGCGAGCAGATCATCGAGATCGCCCAGCAGATCAGCACTCAGGAGAAGAAGCTCGAGAGCGAAGCCAAAGCCTGAGCAAAGTCTGCTAACCGATTGAATTTAAAGCCCTGCATTCGCAGGGCTTGTTGTTTACGGCAGCCATGCACAATTTTACGTTGACGTTAACGTCAACCAGCCTTACGTTTACGTAAAGCCACCTGCGCAGAGCCCATTGCATGGCCGCCAACTACAGTATTTCCGACCTGGCCCGCGAGCTGGACATCACCACCCGTGCCATCCGCTTCTACGAGGAGCAGGGCATGCTCGCCCCCGAGCGCCGTGGCCAGGAACGCGTCTACAGTGCCAAGGACAAGGTCACTCTCAAGCTGATCCTGCGCGGCAAGCGCATCGGCTTCTCCCTGGCCGAGTGCAAGGAGCTGATCGAGCTGTACGACCCGAGCGGCGGCAACCGCAAGCAGCTGGAGACCTTCATGGCCAAGATCAGCGAGCGCCGAACCCAGCTCGAACAACAGCTGCTGGACATCCAGCAGATGCAGCTGGAGCTGGATACCGCCGAGGAGCGCTGCCTCGCCGCGCTCGAACAAACTCAAGCCTGAACAAGCAGTTATCTACCAAACCTAATAAAGACAATCACAGGTGGAACCATGAGCTACCCCTCCCTGAACTTCGGCCTCGGCGAAACCATCGACATGCTGCGCGACGCGGTCCACCAGTTCGCCCAGGCCGAGCTGGCCCCGCGCGCGGCGCAGATCGACCGCGACAACGCATTCCCCATGGACATGTGGCGCAAGTTCGGTGACATGGGCCTGCTCGGCATGACCGTGGCCGAAGAGTACGGCGGCACCGACATGGGCTACCTGGCTCACGTGGTGGCCATGGAGGAAATCAGCCGCGCCTCGGCGTCGGTCGGCCTGTCCTACGGCGCCCACTCCAACCTGTGCGTCAACCAGATCCACAAGAACGGCACGCACGAACAGAAGGCCAAGTACCTGCCCAAGCTGTGTTCCGGCGAGCACATCGGCGCCCTGGCCATGAGCGAGCCGAATGCCGGCTCCGACGTGGTGTCGATGAAGCTGCGCGCCGACAAGCGCGGCGACCACTACGTGCTCAACGGCAACAAGATGTGGATCACCAACGGCCCGGACGCCCACACCTACGTGATCTATGCCAAGACCGACGTCGCCGCCGGCTCCAAGGGCATGACCGCCTTCATCGTCGAGCGCGACTTCAAGGGTTTCTCCCGCCACCAGAAGCTCGACAAGCTGGGCATGCGCGGCTCCAACACCTGCGAACTGGTGTTCGAGGACGTGGAAGTGCCGGCGGAAAACATCCTCGGCGCCGAAGGCCGTGGCGTGGCGGTGCTGATGAGCGGCCTGGACTTCGAACGCACCGTGCTCTCCGGCGGCCCCACCGGGATCATGCAGGCCTGCATGGACGTGGTGGTGCCCTACGTGCACGAACGCAAGCAGTTCAACCAGTCGATCGGCGAATTCCAGCTGATCCAGGGCAAGCTGGCCGACATGTACGCCGGCATGAATGCCTCCAAGTCCTACCTGTACAACGTGGCCAAGGCCTGCGACCGCGGCGAGGAGTCGCGCAAGGACGCCGCCGCGGTGATCCTCTATACGGCCGAGATGGCCACCAAGATGGCCCTGGATACCATCCAGATCCTCGGCGGCAACGGCTACACCAACGAGTACCCGGCCGGCCGCCTGCTGCGCGACGCCAAGCTCTACGAGATCGGCGCCGGCACCAGCGAGATCCGCCGCATGCTGATCGGCCGCGAGCTGTTCAACGAGACCAAGTAAGACTGTCGCCTGACGTAGGGTGGAAAACCGCGAAGCGTTTTCCACCAAAGCCGGTGGATCGGGAAAGCGCCCGCTACGCGCCCCGCTCCATCCTACGGATCGAACCGGAGCCAATTCGATGGCCATCCTGCATACCCAGATCAACCCCCGCTCGCCGGAGTTCGCCGCCAACAGCGCGGCCATGCTCGAACAGGTCGACGCCCTGCGCGCCCTGCTCGCCCAGGTCCACGAAGGCGGGGGCGCCAAGGCCCAGCAACGCCACACCTCGCGCGGCAAGCTGCTGCCGCGCGAACGCATCAACCGCCTGCTCGACATCGGCTCGCCGTTCCTCGAAATCAGCCAGCTGGCCGCCCATGGCGTGTACGGCGAGGACGTGCCGGCCGCCGGGGTGGTCGCCGGCATCGGCCGGGTCGAAGGCGTCGAGTGCATGATCGTGGCCAACGACGCCACGGTGAAAGGCGGCAGCTACTACCCGCTGACCGTGAAGAAGCACCTGCGCGCGCAGACCATCGCCCAGCAGAACCGCCTGCCGTGCATCTACCTGGTCGACTCCGGCGGCGCCAACCTGCCGCGCCAGGACGAGGTGTTCCCGGACCGCGAGCACTTCGGGCGGATCTTCTTCAACCAGGCCAACATGAGCGCCATGGGCATCCCGCAGATTGCCGTGGTGATGGGTTCCTGCACCGCCGGCGGCGCCTATGTGCCGGCGATGAGCGACGAGACCATCATGGTGCGTAACCAGGCCACCATCTTCCTCGCCGGCCCGCCGCTGGTGAAGGCCGCCACCGGCGAAGTGGTGAGTGCCGAGGAACTGGGCGGCGCCGATGTGCACTGCAAGACCAGCGGCGTGGCCGACCACTACGCCGAGGACGACGAACACGCCCTGGCCATCGCCCGGCGCAGCATCGCCAACCTCAACTGGCGCAAGCAGGGCGTGCTCAACAGCCGCGCACCGATCCAGCCGCTGCACGCGGGCGAGGAGCTGTACGGGGTGATCCCGGCCGACGCCAAGCAGCCGTTCGACGTGCGCGAGGTGATCGCACGGATCGTCGACGGCAGCGAGTTCGATGAATTCAAGGCGTTGTTCGGCACCACCCTGGTCTGCGGCTTCGCCCACCTGCATGGCTACCCCATCGCCATCCTGGCCAACAACGGCATCTTGTTCGCCGAAGCGGCGCAAAAAGGCGCGCACTTCATCGAGCTGGCCTGCCAGCGCGGCATCCCGCTGCTGTTTTTGCAGAACATCACCGGCTTCATGGTCGGCAAGAAGTACGAAGAAGGCGGCATCGCCAAGCACGGCGCCAAGCTGGTCACCGCCGTGGCCTGCGCCAGGGTGCCGAAGTTCACCGTGATCATCGGCGGCAGCTTCGGCGCCGGCAACTACGGCATGTGCGGCCGTGCCTTTGAGCCGCGTTTCCTGTGGATGTGGCCCAACGCGCGGATCGGCGTGATGGGCGCCGAGCAGGCTGCCGGCGTGCTGGTGCAGGTCAAACGCGAGCAGAGCGAGCGGGCCGGCCAGCCGTTCAGCGCCGAGGAAGAGGCGCGCATCAAGCAGCCGATCCTCGCCCAGTACGAACAGCAGGGCCATCCCTACTACTCCAGCGCCCGGCTGTGGGACGACGGCGTCATCGACCCGGCGCAGACCCGTGACGTGCTCGGCCTGGCCCTGTCCGCCGCGCTCAACGCGCCGATCGAGCCGACCCAGTTCGGCGTGTTCCGCATGTAACTCATTACCGTGGGAGCGGCTTCAGCCGCGATGCCTTTCGCGGCTGAAGCCGCTCCCACGAAGAACGGATAACTGCCATGACCGACTTCACTACCGTACAGCTGGAACAAGACCCGCGCGGCTTCGCCACCCTGTGGCTGAATCGCCCGGAGAAGAACAACGCCTTCAATGCGGCGATGATCCGCGAGCTGATCCGCGCCCTCGAAGTGATCGCCGCCGACCGGAACCTGCGCTTCCTCCTGCTGCGCGGGCGCGGCAGGCACTTCAGCGCCGGTGCCGACCTGGCCTGGATGCAGCACTCGGCGACCCTCGACTACGACGCCAATCGGAGTGATGCCCACGAGCTGGCCGAGCTGATGTACAGCCTGCATGCCCTGCAGATCCCCACCCTGGCCGTAGTCCAGGGCGCGGCCTTCGGTGGCGCGGTCGGTTTGGTCAGTTGCTGCGACATGGCCATCGGCGCAGATGACGCGCTGTTCTCCCTGTCCGAAGTACGCATCGGCCTGGCTCCGGCGGTGATCAGTCCCTTCGTGGTGCAGGCCATAGGCGAGCGCGCCGCACGCCGCTACGCGCTGACCGCCGAGCGTTTCGACGGTGCCCGCGCCCGTGAACTGGGCCTGCTCGCCGAGTGCTACCCGGCCGCCGAGCTGGACGCCCAGGTGGACAGCTGGGTGGGCAACCTGCTGCTCAACAGCCCGCAGGCCATGCTCGCCAGCAAGGACCTGCTGCGCGAAGTCGCCAGCGGCGTGCTCAGCCCGGCCCTGCGTACTTACACCGAGAACGCCATCGCGCGCATCCGCGTCAGCGCCGAAGGCCAGGAAGGCCTGAATGCCTTCTTGCAGAAACGCACCCCGGCCTGGCAGGAGCCCCAAGCATGAGCCACCAGCAGATCACCACCCTCCTCGTCGCCAACCGCGGCGAGATCGCCTGCCGGGTGATGCGCACCGCCAAGGCCCTGGGCCTGAAGACCGTGGCCGTGCACAGCGCCATCGACCGTAACGCCCGCCATGTCCGCGAAGCCGATCTGGCCGTCGACCTGGGCGGGGCCAAACCGGCCGACAGCTACCTGCTTATCGATAAGATCATCGCCGCGGCCAAGGCCAGCGGCGCCCAGGCCATCCACCCGGGCTATGGCTTCCTCTCCGAGAACGCCGGCTTCGCCCGCGCCATCGAGGCCGCCGGGCTGGTGTTCCTCGGCCCGCCGGCCAGCGCCATCGACGCCATGGGCAGCAAGTCGGCGGCCAAGGCGCTGATGGAAAACGCTGGCGTGCCGCTGGTGCCCGGCTACCACGGCGAGGCCCAGGATCTGGCGACCTTCCGCGGCGCGGCCGACACCATCGGCTACCCGGTGCTGCTCAAGGCCGCCGCCGGCGGTGGCGGCAAGGGCATGAAGGTGGTCGAGCGCGAAGCCGAGCTGGCCGAGGCCCTGCAGTCGGCCCAGCGCGAGGCGCAGTCGGCCTTCGGCGACTCGCGCATGCTGGTGGAAAAGTACGTGCTGCAGCCGCGCCACGTGGAGATCCAGGTGTTCGCCGACCAGCACGGCAACTGCCTGTACCTCAACGAGCGCGACTGCTCGATCCAGCGCCGCCACCAGAAGGTGGTCGAGGAAGCCCCGGCCCCGAGCCTGACGCCCGAACTGCGCCGCGCCATGGGCGAGGCGGCGGTCAAGGCCGCCCAGGCCATCGGCTATGTCGGCGCCGGCACCGTGGAGTTCCTGCTGGACGCCCGCGGCCAGTTCTTCTTCATGGAAATGAATACGCGGCTCCAGGTCGAGCACCCGGTCACCGAGGCCATCACCGGTCTCGACCTGGTGGCCTGGCAAATCCGCGTGGCCCGCGGCGAGGCGCTGCCTATTACCCAAGCCGAAGTGCCGCTGAATGGCCACGCCATCGAGGTGCGCCTGTACGCCGAGGACACCGAGCAAGACTTCCTCCCCGCCTCCGGCGACCTGCTCCTGTACCGCGAGCCGGCGGCCGGGCCCGGACGCCGGGTCGACAGCGGCGTAGCCGAAGGCGACAGCGTGTCGCCGTTCTACGACCCCATGCTGGCCAAGCTGATCGCCTGGGGCGAGGACCGCGAGCAGGCCCGCCTGCGCCTGCTGGCCATGCTCGAGGAAACCGCGGTGGGCGGCTTCAAGACCAACCTGGCCTTCCTCCGTCGCATCCTCGCCCACCCAGCCTTTGCCGACGCCGAGCTGGACACCGGCTTCATCGGCCGCCACCAGGCCGAGCTGTTGCCGGCCGCCGGCGAACTGCCCGAGCGTTTCTGGCAACTGGCCGCCGCGGCCTGGGTGCAGAGCGAGCCGCTGCGCCCGCGCCACGACGACTATCATTCGCCGTGGAGCGCCCGCAGCGGCTGGCGCGCCGGCCTGCCGGCGGAAACCGAGCTGCACCTGTGCAGCGGTGCGACTGAGCACAAGGCTCGCCCCTGCGCCAATGCGCGGCTGCAAGGCCAGAGCCTGGTGTACCGTGACGGCGAGCTGCAGCGCCGCCTGCAGGCCATCCGCCAGGGCGACAGCCTGTACCTGGAATGGCACGGCGAGCTGCACCCGGTCAGCCGCTTCGACCCGATTGCCGCCGCCGAAGCCAGCCACAGCCACCATGGCGGCCTGACCGCCCCCATGAACGGCAGCATCGTCCGCGTGCTGGTCGAACCCGGCCAGGCCGTCGAGGCCGGCACCGCCCTGGTGGTGCTGGAGGCGATGAAGATGGAGCACAGCATCCGCGCGCCGCAGGCCGGCACGGTCAAGGCGCTGTACTGCGGCGAAGGCGATATGGTCAGCGAAGGCGCGGCGCTGGTGGAGCTGGAGTAAACCGCTCCTCGCGGCGTAGCCTATGCCCTAGCGTAGGGTGCGCGGGGCCGCCTAGGCCGTGCGCACCACTGAACACCACGGTGCGCACGGCGCACCCTACGGAGCAGCAGTAATGAACTTACCCAAACACGTGCGCCTGGTCGAAGTCGGCCCGCGCGACGGTTTGCAGAACGAGAAACAGCCGATCAGCGTGGCCGACAAGGTGCGCCTGGTCGATGAACTGAGCGCCGCCGGCCTCGGCTATATCGAGGTCGGCAGCTTCGTCTCGCCCAAATGGGTGCCGCAGATGGCCGGCAGCGCCGAAGTGTTCGCCCAGATCCAGCGCAAAACCGGCGTGATCTACGGCGCGCTGACGCCCAACATGCAGGGCTTCGAGGCCGCCGTGGCCGCCGGGGTCAGGGAAGTCGCGGTATTCGCCGCCGCCAGCGAGGCCTTCTCGCAGAAGAACATCAACTGCTCGATCAGCGACAGCCTGCAGCGCTTCGTGCCGGTCATGGAGGCCGCCCGCCAGCACGGCATCAGCGTGCGCGGCTATGTCTCCTGCGTGCTCGGCTGCCCCTACGAGGGCGACGTGGCACCGCAGCAGGTGGCCAGCGTGGCCGCCGAGCTGTTTGCCATGGGCTGCTATGAAGTGTCCCTGGGCGACACCATCGGCACCGGCACCGCAGGCGCCACCCGCCGCCTGTTCGAGGTCTGCGCCGGCAAGATCCCGCGCGACAAGCTTGGCGGGCACTTCCACGACACCTATGGCCAGGCCCTGGCCAATGTCTACGCCAGCCTGCTGGAAGGCATCAGCGTATTCGACAGCTCGGTCGCCGGCCTCGGCGGCTGCCCCTACGCCAAGGGTGCCACCGGCAACGTCGCCACCGAAGACGTGCTCTACCTGCTCAATGGCCTGGGCATCGACACCGGCATCGACATGCACCGGCTGATCGCCGCCGGCCAGCGCATCTGCGACGTGCTCGGCCGGGCGAATGGCTCGCGGGTGGCGCGCGCCACCCTGGCCAGCCGCTGACCACTAGCCGAAAGCCAGGTACCAGGCGCGCCCGGCTAGCGGTTAAGCTGCCCTCCTCCCTATCGTCGAGAACGCCGATGAAAGACGCCAACACCCTGAGCGACTACCAGCACGTACGCCTGCTGGCGATCCGCTCACTGTTCGAGATCATCGAGCAGTCCAGCGAAGGCACGGTGATAGTCGACAAGGACGCGCGCATCGTCTGGATGAACGAGCGCTACGCCCGTCGCTATGGCCTGGAGGATGCCGCCCAGGCCATCGGCCTGGAGGTGGAGAAGGTCATTCCGTCCAGCCTGCTGCGCCAGGTGGTGGAGACCGGCCAGCCGATCCTGCTGGACATGCTCGACACCCCAGGCGGCCCGCTGGTGGTGATGCGCCTGCCGGTGCACGACGACGCCGGCGCGGTGATCGGCGCCATCGGCTTCGCCCTGTTCGATCAGTTGCAGAACCTGGCTCCGCTGGTGACTCGCTTCACCCAGATCCAGAAGGAGCTGGCCTCGACGCGCTCGCTGCTGCAGGCACGCCAGGCCAAGTACAACTTCGCTCACTTCATCGGCGCCAGCGCCGCCAGCCTGGAGGTCAAGCGCCGTGCCCGGCGTGGCGCGGCCAGCGAGTCGCCGGTGCTGCTGCTCGGCGAGACCGGTACCGGCAAGGAGCTGCTGGCCCACGCCATCCACAGCGCCTCGCCACGGGCCCACAAGCCCTTCGTCAGTGTCAACTGCGCGGCCATTCCGGAGACCCTGCTGGAGGCCGAATTCTTCGGCACCGCGCCGGGTGCCTTTACCGGCGCCGACCGCAAGGGCCGTCCCGGCAAGCTGCAGATCGCCCAGGGCGGCACGCTGTTCCTCGACGAAATCGGCGACATGCCGCTGACCCTGCAGAGCAAGCTGCTGCGCGTGCTGCAGGAAAAGGAGTTCGAACCGGTCGGTTCCAACGAGGTACGCCGCAGTGACGTGCGCCTGATCGCCGCCACCTCGCTGGACCTGGAAGCCGCGGTGCAGGAAGGCCACTTCCGCGCCGACCTGTACTACCGACTGAACGTGCTGCCAATCCAGCTGCCGCCGCTGCGCGAACGCCTGGACGACCTGCCGGCGCTGTGCGAGGCAATCCTCGACGAACTGCCCGGCCACCACGAACTGGACACCGAAGCGCGCGCCCTGCTGGCCAGCCATGCCTGGCCCGGCAATATCCGCGAGCTGCGCAATGTGCTGGAACGCGCCGCCCTGCTCGGCGATGAGCCGCTGCTGGGCGCCGCCGCGCTGCGTTCGGCCATCGGCCGCCTGTGCCCGCTGCCCAGCTCCGTCGTGTCCGCAGCCCTGCCGACAGTGACTGGCGACTTCCATAGCGCCCGCGAAGCCTTCGAGCGCCAGTTGATCCAGGCGGCGCTGGCCGAGCAAGCCGGCAATGTGCTCGAAGCCGCCAAACGCCTGGGGCTGGGCCGCTCGACCTTGTACAAGAAGATGGTCGCCCTGGGCCTTTCGTCTTGATTTATAGACAAGTCTCTATTCTGAGACCTTCCAAGAAGCCCAGGAATCCTGGGCTTTCGGCTCGAAAAACGATACTGCCAGTCTCCAACGAGAGACTGAGGCATTGGCAAAGCACCGTCTTTTTACCAATAAATCCTTATAAATCAATCTCTTGTGTTGTTGGCATGGAACTGGCTAAAGGCCTTGCGCGGCCAGACCGCAGCCGAAATAACAACAATACCGCTGCACGTAGCGCGAACTTTGCTCCTGGGACGCCCCGGCACCGTCCTCGTTCGCCACGGCGCCGCGCCAGGAGACACCCGATGAGCCAATCGCTCAGCCATGCCGTCGCTCTAGCCGCCCTCGGCGGTGCCGTTTGCCTGCCTAGCCAGGCAGCCTTCCTCGAAGATGGCAAGGCCACTCTGGAACTGCGCAACTTCTACTTCAATCGCGATTTTCGCCAGGCCGACGCCAGCCAGTCGAAGCAGGAGGAATGGGCCCAAGGCTTCCTTCTGCGCTACGAGTCCGGCTTCACCGAAGGCACCATCGGCGTCGGCATGGATGCCCTCGGCATGCTCGGCGTCAAGCTCGACTCCAGCCCGGAACGTGCCGGCTCCGGCCTGCTGCCGCGCGACAAGGAGAAGGTCGACGGCGCTCAGGACGAATACGGCGAGCAGGGCCTAACCGCCAAGTTCAAGGCCGGCGCCAGCGTGCTCAAGGTCGGCACCCTGCTGCCCAAGCTGCCCACCGTGCTGGCCAACGACTCGCGCCTGCAGCCACAGACCTTTCGCGGCGCCCACCTGAACTCCACCGATATTGCCGGTCTGACCATCGATGCCGGCCAGTTGCGCCAGGTCAGCCAGCGTGACTCCTCGGACAGCGAGGACATGGGCCTGACCACCGGCGGCGCCAAGGGCATAGTCGCCAGCGCCAGCAGCGACCGTTTCGACTTTGCCAGCCTGGCCTACAAGTGGAGCGACCAGCTCAGCAGCTCGTACAACTACGCCAAGCTCGACCGCCTGTACGACCAGCACATCGTCAACCTGACCCACCTGTTGCCGCTCGGCGCGGGCCAGTCGCTGAAGAGCGATCTGCGCTTCGCCCGCTCCGACGACGACGGCCGCAGCAACGTCGATAACCGCGCGCTCGGCGCCATGTTCACCTACGGCCTCGGCGGCCATGCCTTTGGCCTCGGCTACCAGCACATGAGCGGCGACACCGGTTTCGCCTATATCGGCGGCACCGACGCCTTCCTGGTCAACTTTGTGCAGATCGGCGACTTCGCCAACGCCGAGGAGCGCTCCTGGCAGGCGCGCTACGACTACAACTTCGCCGCCGTCGGCATCCCCGGCCTGACCTTCATGACCCGCTACCTGTCCGGCGACAACATCGATCTGGGCGTCGGCAAGCCCGACGGCAAGGAGTGGGAGCGCAACACCGATATCGCCTACGTGTTCCAGGACGGTCCATTGAAGAACCTCGGGGTCAAATGGCGCAAC
Source organism: Pseudomonas sp. R-28-1W-6 (assembly GCF_009799925.1). GTDB lineage: Bacteria > Pseudomonadota > Gammaproteobacteria > Pseudomonadales > Pseudomonadaceae > Aquipseudomonas. The sequence continues at coordinate 95,900 of NZ_WELK01000009.1, read as the reverse complement.
GCCACGCTGCGTTCCAGCCACTTTGGCAACGACCTGGACGAGAACCGCCTGATCCTCAGCTACGTGCTGCCGCTCTGGTAATGAACCGGACCGCCCACCACCTGGCCAACAACAATATCGCTGCGCGTGGCCGCGCCTCCCGCCACGCCGCAGTACAGGAGATAGCTCAATGAGCGTAATCATCGCCCTCGCGGCCCTTGCCCTGCTGATGCTCGCCGCCTACCGCGGCTACAGCGTCATCCTCTTCGCCCCGATCGCCGCCCTCGGCGCCGTGCTGCTCACCGACCCGTCCGCCGTGGCGCCCGCCTTCACCGGCGTGTTCATGGAGAAGATGGTCGGCTTCATTAAGCTGTACTTCCCGGTGTTCCTGCTCGGCGCCGTGTTCGGCAAGCTGATCGAGCTGTCCGGCTTCTCGCGTTCCATCGTCGCGGCGGCCATCCACCTGCTCGGCACCCGCCAGGCCATGCTGGTGATCGTGCTGGTGTGCGCCCTGCTCACCTACGGCGGCGTATCGCTGTTCGTGGTGGTGTTCGCCGTGTACCCCTTCGCCGCCGAGATGTTCCGCCAGAGCGATATTCCCAAGCGCCTGATCCCGGCCACCATCGCCCTCGGCGCGTTCAGCTTCACCATGGACGCCCTGCCCGGTACCCCGCAGATCCAGAACATCATCCCCACCACCTTCTTCGGCACCACCTCCTGGGCGGCGCCGTGGCTGGGGGTGATCGGCACCCTGTTCGTGTTCAGCGTCGGCATGCTCTACCTCAGCCGCCAGTTGAAGAAGGCCCAGCGCAGCGGCGAAGGCTACGGCACCGAGCTGCGCAACGAGCCGGAAACCGCCGAGGACATCGCCCTGCCCAACCCCTGGTTGGCGCTGTCGCCGCTGGTGCTGGTGGGCGTGGCCAACCTGCTGTTCACCCGCTGGATTCCCGAGCTGTACGGCAAGACCCACAGCCTGCAGCTGGCCGGCATGGCGCAGCCGGTGACCAGTGAAGTGGCCAAGCTGACCGGCATCTGGGCGGTGCAGGCCGCGCTGCTGCTGGGCATCTTGCTGGTGCTGATCTGCGGCTTCCGTGCGATCAAGGCCAAACTGGCCGAAGGCACCAGGACCGCGGTCGGTGGCGCCCTGCTGGCGTCGATGAACACCGCCTCGGAATACGGCTTCGGCGCGGTGATTGCCTCGCTGCCCGGCTTTCTGGTGCTGGCCGATGCGCTGAAAAGCATCCCCAACCCGCTGGTCAACGAGGCGGTCACCGTAACCCTGCTGGCCGGCATCACCGGCTCGGCCTCGGGCGGCATGAGCATCGCCTTGGCGGCCATGTCCGACACCTTCATCGCCGCCGCCAATGCCGCCAACATCCCGCTGGAAGTGCTGCACCGGGTGGCCTCGATGGCCTCCGGCGGCATGGACACCCTGCCGCACAACGGTGCGGTGATCACCCTGCTGGCGGTCACCGGCCTAACCCACCGCGAGGCCTATAAGGACATTTTCGGCATCACCCTGATCAAGACCCTGGCAGTGTTCGTGGTGATCGGCACCTTCTACGCTACCGGCATCGTCTGACCCTGAGGCGGGCGCAACCCCAGCTACGGCTGCGCCCACCCTATCAAGGTCGCCCAGGCGGCCCACGCAACAGGAGAATTCCATGAATCTGCAAGGCAAGACAGCACTGGTCACCGGCTCCACCAGCGGCATCGGTTTAGGCATAGCCCTCAAGCTGGCCGAGGCCGGCGCCAACCTGATCCTCAACGGCTTCGGCGAAGTCGACGCAGCCCTGGCCGCCGTCCGAGCCAAGGGCGTCAAGGCCGGCCACCACCTGGCCGACGTGGGCAAGCCCGAGGAAATCGCGACGATGATCGCCTACGCCGAGGAACAGTTCGGCGGCGTCGATATCCTGGTCAACAACGCCGGCATCCAGCACGTGGCACCGGTGGAGGAATTCCCGGTGGAACGCTGGGACGCAATCATCGCCATCAACCTGTCCTCGGTGTTCCACGCCACCCGCCTGGCCCTGCCCGGCATGCGTCAACGCGGCTGGGGGCGGATCGTCAACATCGCCTCGGTGCACGGCCTGGTCGGCTCGGTGCAGAAAGCCGCCTACGTGGCCGCCAAGCACGGCGTGGTCGGCCTGACCAAGGTGGTGGCGCTGGAAACCGCGCAAAGCAACATCACCTGCAACGCCCTGTGCCCGGGCTGGGTGCTGACTCCGCTGATCCAGAAACAGATCGAGCTGCGCGCCACCGATGGCGACTTCGACCGCGCCCGCCGCGAGCTGCTGGCGGAGAAACAGCCGTCGCAGGACTTCGTCACCCCCGAGCAGCTCGGCGAGCTGGTGCTGTTCCTTAGCAGCCAGGCCGCCAGCCAGGTACGCGGCGTGGCCTGGACCGTGGACGGCGGCTGGACCGCCCAGTGAACCCTACAATCAACAAGAAACCGCACTCTCAGGATGTCGTCATGAATCAACCGCTCTGGGCCCCTTCCGCCGACCGCATCGCCGCCACCCGCATGGATGCCTTCCGCCGCTACGTCAACCAGCGCCATACCCTGCAGCTGGCCGACTACCCGGCCCTGCACGCCTGGAGCGTGGCTGATCGTGAAGCCTTCTGGCAGGCCATCGTCGACTTCTTCGAGATCCGTTTCAGCCAGCAGCCCGCGTGCGTGCTGCGCGAAGGCAGCGCCATGCCCAGCGCCCACTGGTTCCCCGGCGCCACCCTGAACTTCGCCGAGCACCTGCTGCGCCGCCGCGACGATCACCCGGCCCTGGTCGCCATCGGCGAAGACGGCAACCGCGAACAGCTGAGCTACGCCGAGCTGGCCGCCCAGGTCGCCGGCCTGCAACGCAGCCTCAAGGCCGCTGGAGTCGGTGTCGGCGACCGCGTGGCCGCCTTCATGCCCAACACCTGGCAGACCGTGGTCGGCATGCTCGCCAGCGCCAGCCTCGGCGCCACCTGGTCGAGCTGCTCGCCGGACTTCGGCACCCAGGGCGTGATCGACCGCTTCGGCCAGATCGAACCCAAGGTGCTGATCGCCGCCGCCGGCTACCGCTACGCCGGCAAGAACCTCGACCTGACCGCCAAGCTCAACGAAATCCTCGAACGCCTGCCCACCCTGCAGCAACTGGTGGTGGTGCCCTACTCCAACCCCGACGCCAAAGCTGGCGACTTCAAGACACCGGCCCAGGTCGCGCTGTGGGGCGACTTCTACCAGGCCGGCGGCGAGCCCGTGTTCACTCCGGTGCCTTTCGAGCAGCCGCTGTACATCCTCTATTCCAGCGGCACCACCGGCGTGCCCAAGTGCATCGTCCATGGCGTCGGCGGCACCCTGCTGCAGCATGTCAAGGAACTCGGCCTGCACACCGACCTGACGGCCGACGACAGCCTGTTCTACTACACCACCTGCGGCTGGATGATGTGGAACTGGCTGGTCTCGGGCCTGGCCCTGGGCGCCACCTTGGTGCTGTTCGACGGCTCGCCCTTCCACCCCGGCGCCGAACGCCTGATCGACCTGATCGACGCTGAGAACATCAGCCTCTTCGGCACCAGCGCCAAGTACCTCGCCGCCCTGGAAAAGGCCGGCGCCAAGCCCGGCAAGACGCACAGACTGCAACGCCTGAAGGCCATCCTCTCGACAGGCTCACCGCTGGCCCACGAGGGCTTCGAGTACGTCTACCGCGACATCAAGGCCGACCTGTGCCTGTCCTCCATCTCCGGCGGCACCGACATCGTCTCCTGCTTCGCCCTCGGCAACCCGGTGCTGCCGGTGTGGCGCGGCGAGCTGCAATGCAAGGGCCTGGGCATGGATGTGCAGGTGTGGAACGACGCCGGCCAGGCGGTGCGCGGCGAGAAAGGCGAACTGGTCTGCGCCCGCCACTTCCCCAGCATGCCGGTCGGTTTCTGGAACGACCCGCAGGGCGAGAAGTTCCAGGCCGCCTACTTCGACACCTTCCCCGGCATCTGGGCCCACGGCGACTACGCGGAAATCACCGAACACGGCGGCCTGGTCATCCACGGCCGCTCGGACGCCGTGCTCAACCCAGGAGGCGTGCGCATCGGCACCGCCGAGATCTACCGCCAGGTGGAAAAGGTGCCGCAGGTACTGGAATCCATCGCCATCGGCCAGGACTGGGACGGCGACGTGCGCGTGGTGCTGTTCGTGCGCCTGCGCGAGGGCGTAACGCTGACCGACGAGCTGCAGGCGCAGATCCGCCAGGTGATCCGCGCCAACACCACCCCGCGCCACGTGCCGGCCAAGATCATCGCCGTGACCGACATCCCGCGCACCATCAGCGGCAAGATCGTCGAACTGGCGGTACGCAACGTGGTGCACGGCAAACCGGTGAAGAACACCGACGCCCTGGCCAATCCGCAAGCATTGGAGCTGTACCGCGACCTGCCACAACTGCAGGACTGACACGCGCCATCAACGGCCAACACCGCAAAAACCGCAAAAACCGGCACCATATTGAGCAATGTGCCGGCATTGGGGCAGACTGCTGACCGGGCACTCTGCCCTTCTTGCCCAGGTGACGATATGGACGTTGTCAAAACCCTCAAACCCGGTAGCAACGGCACCAAACGCCTGGTGCAACGCTATGGCGAGCAACTCCTTGCCGTGCGCTACCGCCTCGACCGCGAAAAGCAGCTCAGCTACACCACGGTTGAACTGATCATCGAGACAAAACCAGCCCCGACTCAGGGCCTGAACCTCACCGCCGACCGCCTTCAGCAAAACCGCCAACAGATTGCCCTGCGCATCCACCACGAAGAGCGGGATCTACAACGCCTGGTCAAAGCAGCAGGCGGCAAATGGGACGTTGACCACAAGATCTGGCGCATCAGTTACGGCGAGGCCATCAGGCTCGGCTTGAAAGAACGGATCATCGAAAAATGATGGTCAGATATAGACACCTGATGCCTACATATGGAGACATGTATCCAGATATGGGAACATTCCCAGATGTAGGCATGTCGCCTATTTATAGTTAGGCAGCCTCCGGAAATTCATCTCTGATTTGTTTTAATCGCAACACCGCGTCGCCTGTAGGTCGCCATAGTTATTGGCATTATCAAAGGGAATTGGTTTATGCCGGGCACCGTAACAATTAACTTACCGCGCTCCCCTTCCAATCCGGCGGCGTCAGCCTTTTCTTTCTGCGTTGCGGCGGCTACCGTGTCGGACCAGAAAGGCCTAACAACTGCTTCAAGTCGTTCGCTGCGCTCACTTGGACGGGCTAAAGCCCGCCCCTTAACCAAACGTTATGCCCCACTACATTATCCGGTGAAAATTTGTGAAAGATGAGTTGAGCGATTTCAGAACTTCTATTGACAATGATGAGGGCCTGCAATCCAAACGGAAGCTTTTAGTTATGGCTTGCATAATATTCCTGGCTTTAAACTTAACCGGAGCAACTCTTGAAGAAGCCAACACATTCTTATTCAAAATAAAATTCACGAATTACGTCGGACTAAGCTACTTATTTTTGGCTGCAATAATTTTTCTAACAATACGGTATTACTCATACGCTCAAGAACACCACTCAAAACTGTATAACTATTGGAGTCAGCGACTGATAGATAACTACAGAATCCTGTATTACAGTCACGAAGATGATGATCCGAAAGGATTACTGGGAAAAGCCATTGATGTCTATATTCGCGACGAGCCAGGTATCAGCAAGGCTAAGTACTGCGTGAGCGGGATATTTAAAAGATCAATTTCATACACAAGCCCGGGCTTTGATGAAACAGGTGTACAGTGCTATTTCACAAAATATATACCCCTAACAAACTTTGGGGAAAAATGGAAGCTCCGCCACTATCTATGGTTGTTGTGGTACGAACTTGCATATCAGTCAGAGGCTACCTTTAAATACCGAGAAAACCTTGATTTACTAGCCCCATACCTTTTAAGCACCATCGCTATTTCGTCATTTATCTTTAAATTTGAAATATTGAATCTCTTGCAACATGGCACATAACTAGTGGTTCAAGTCGTTCGCTTCGCTCACTCGGGACCGGCTAAAGCCGGCCCCTTAACCAAACGTTAGCAACCCGCCTAGGTCGGCGCCAAATGAACATTGATCCCGAAGCAAAAAATATCTTACTGTCAGTATTATTTATACTTTCAATTTTCACATTGTTTGTCTTGTACGTGGTAGAGGCAATTCAGGCATCGCAGTTTACAAAATCCAAGGGAATATTCTTTTATGATGCAACTTGGTTTCTAAGTCCAAAAAAATTCCCAGGCGGCGAGCGGCACTGCAAAAACGCATTAATCTATTCAATTTTGATGGCTGCGCTAATCGGATCACTATATTTTCTCTAAGCACGTTAGGGCTGCTAACAACTGGTTCAAGCCGTTCGCTCCGCTCACTCGGGACCGGCTAAAGCCGGCCCCTTAACCAAACGTTATACGTAGTTCGCGCACAGGAGCTATGAAGTGAGAAGGAATACATTGAAACAATATGCAATGTGGATATTATTCGCCGCTTCAATAGCGCTTATAACCCCAACAAGCTTAACCTATATCCCTGCCTCGCTATATCTTCTCATGGGGATACCTGAAGCTCCCGGCTTAGCTTTATTTATACCACTCGCAGGTTATGGGATTTATTGCTCATGGTGCATCGCGCTGAACCTAGAAGATTACACTCAATACGGAGCACCATTCCACGTATACATGGGAATTGCAGCAGGAACTATTGCATTACTCATAATCACCAGTATGTTCGGCATCCACAAATCAATAGAACAAATAATGGAGCGACCACTTTCAGCAATAATTATCGGCTTCGGCCCTCTTATTTCCTCGTACACATCACTTATAGTTATTTTTATCATTCGACTCAGCGTTATCAACCACTCAGAGCAGGTATAACAATAGGTTCAAACCGTTCGCTTCGCTCACTGGGACCGGCTAAAGCCGGCCCCTTAACCAAACGTTATACCCCGGAGGAAACTTGTCGAATACCATACAAAACCCGACTCCGGAATTTATTCGCCAGTATTTAAGCGAAAACTCCACAGAGGAGTTTTTTGGCGCAGAGTCTGCACTAGGGAAACTATTCAAAATGTTTCCATCAAACAAAAACTTCGATGAAGTACTTCTTAAAGTCACGTGCCTTAACGACCTTTACCAAACCAACGTTTACGCAACCTATCGATTAGCCAAGAATATTCACGGAATGAACATAGACTCTAGGTTGAAGAAAGGTGATTTATCACTAGTCACAGACATAGAGAAAAATGGCTTAGGCAATCGGCGCGTATATTCATTCGCCACAAAATATTGCAGCTGGCACAATCAAGACGCATACCCAATATACGATAAATACGCAGCAAATCTTCTGCACTATTACTTGAAATCTGTTACCGCAAACAGAGCCACAAAGAAAAGCCTTCTCAATTACCCCGATTATGTATCAGGAATACTGGCGCTTAAAGAACACTACCGACTCAAAAAAATAAGCATTAAGAAGCTCGATAAATTCCTCTGGCTGTATGGAAAGCAGAGTTTCCCGTAGCACGTAGGTATAACAATTGGTTCAAATCGCTCGCTTCGCTCACTGGGACCGGCTAAAGCCGGCCCCTTAACCAAACGTTAGCCATCATGAAAAAAACTCTACTGCTAGCCCTCATTATCTCCACTGCGGCTTCTGCACAAGATGAGCAGAATTTAGGCCCGGACAAATGGCCCACGACAGTGGAAGCAACTGTCGCAGATATTCTGGCTTCCCTATCTGCCGAGGACAAAGAGATGCTGCGTAAAAACAAGAAAGATGAATTAATTATGTACCACCATGGCTGGGGAACCGGAATTCGTAACTACTATGGTTTATGGAGAGGCAACGAAAAACTCATCGAGTCCGCATGCGGAAAAGGGTGCCATCCAGATGAAGCCTCCATGGTAATAATCAAAGCAGTCTGGTCATCCCTGCAACACGAAGGCTAACAATGCGCTCAACTACCGCTCACTTCGTTCGCTGGACGTCCAAAAGCTGCGCTTTTGGCCGCCCGTTAGCTTAATCGTTAGAAACCATCATGGATAACTGGTACAACACCATCGAATACCAAACCCATGTAGCCGAAAAACTAGAGGCACTTGGAGAAACAAAGTACGACCGCGAGGCTTATGAATTCGCGCTAGAGGCATACCAGTATGCGCCTGAATATCATGAAAATATTCCCACGCCGCCTCCCAATCTTGGGCTCGCGTACCATGTAAGCGCCTTCAACTTTGCACACTGCTATGTACTTCACGCTAAAGAAGTGTTTGAAGCTCCAAAAGACACACTGAGCTCCTGGGGCGTATTTTCCTCAACGGACATTGGTGAAATTGTTTATGGTTTAGTCCGTATTGGCTTGCTGGACCAAGGCCCCGAAGACAAAAAAGAGCAGTTTGAAGGGTTGTTTTTAATCACCGACGTGCTGTGATGTCTTCTAACTACTGGTTCAAGTCGTTCGCTTCGCTCACTCGGGACCGGCTAAAGCCGGCCCCTTAACCAAACGTTAGATTTTTATGCCAACCCAGAAGAAACTTGATTCATATAAAGGCAAATTATCTGCATCAGAAATTGCAGCCGGCATGAACGCAGCCAACGCAAACGCCATGCGTTTAGCTAACGATGCTCAGAAGCTGCTGGAGACAGGAAGCTTTCCAACTGCGGCATCGCTCGCAGCCCTATCGATTGAGGAGTCCGGAAAGGTTTCAATCCTACGTCAACTCTCAACGGCCAGTACCGCAGAAGAAATCAAAGAAAGTTGGAAAAACTATCGCTCTCATACCAGCAAGAATGCGCAGTGGTTACTTCCTGAGCTTGCAATAAAAGGGGCAAGGAAACTAGAAGACCTTCGCCCTCTCTTCGATGAAGATGCAGAGCATCCCTTCATCCTTGATCAGCTAAAGCAATTGGGCTTTTATACGGATTGCCTAGGAAATAAAAACTGGTCAATACCTACTGTTGTCGTCAACGAAGAGCTCTCCAAATCACTTGTTCAAACAGCAAAACTCCTTGCAGGCAAGAGCGAAGTTACTACAAAAGAAATTGAGTTATGGATTGAACATGTCGGCAAAGCTTCGAAAACCGACTTTAATGCCATGAAAGAGGCCTTGATCACATGGTATGCAGCAATGCAGGATGCTGGGCTTAAAGAAGGCGGGGGCAATTCAATGAAAAATTTTATTGATAACGGCGTAGCATTCCCAAAAATCTAACAAGTGGTTCAAATCACTCGCTTCGCTCGCTGGGACGGGCTAAAGCCCGCCCCTTAACCAAACGTTAGCGCCATGATGAAATCAAAATTCAGCATATACGCATTATTAGCAGCACTTATTTTCTTCAGCCATAAGGCATTAGCAGAGAAGCAGCCCTCCGAAAAGGTTGCACTAAAGTCTTTTGAGTTCCTTGGCTGCAGTGGCGACTGGACAGAAGAAAACCATCAGCCTGAAATCTGGAAAATGGGTTCTGATAACGGATTAACATTTCTAGTTCGCCACCCATCATCTTGCGGATCAGACGCAGGCAGAAATCCATCTTTCAACATTGAGTCTGGCAATTTAAATTTAGCTTACGAACCATATTCAACCATCGACATGTACGCTTTTTGCGAGTGTGAATTCTGGGCCAAGTTCACGTTCGCAGAAAACTTACCCACAGTGAAGTCAGCCACTTTCAAAAATGAAAAATCACGCCTTAAAGGCGAGTGGCCTGAACGCTAACAAACGGTTCAAGCCGTTCGCTACGCTCACTCGGGACGGGCTAAAGCCCGCCCCTTAACCAAACGTTAGAGCTCACAACTTAATCGCTCCAAATTTTGACATTAAAACTACGAAGCTACTTTTCAGTAAAATTGCTAGAGACTCATGACATGGCAAGCGATCTATCGTTGGACCTCTCAAGGTACCTCAGCCAAAGTGCAGCAACTGAATTGCTTTCCCCAGAGACGACTAGCGCTGATTGGATGCTCTGGGTTACCGCAGGAATGCTTTTCGTTGCTGTAATTCAAGCAGGCTTCTTTTTCATACAACTCCAACTCATGAAGCGCTCAATGCGAGTGGCGGAAACAGCCACAACCGCCACAGAAAATAGCGTTAATATCATGCGCGATACGGCAGCCCGACAACTTAGAGCATATATTGCAGTTGAGCGAGCCTGGATTGAATTCCCCGAACCAGGCATACCCAAAGTAACAGTCATTGTAAAGAATGCAGGACAAACTCCAGCACACAATTTACGGCACTGGATTCACCAATGGATCGAGAGATATCCGTTATCAATTGAGCTGCCCGAGCCTCCTGAGGATTTTGTTATGTCCTCAAGCATACTCGGCTCTGGCGCCACGCATGAGATGCAAATAACCCACCCGCAACAGATAATCAACCCATGCTGTATTCATGAGATTGGCACCCCAGAGGGTACTATTTACGTTTATGGCGCAGTAACCTATCAAGATATTTATGGAAACGAACATTTTATGAAATATCGCCTTATGCATGGAGGCAGCACTCAGGCTCGTCCAGGTTATCTTTCACCATGCGAGGCAGGAAATGAGGCTTCATAGCCTCCTGCCAACAGGCTCTAACAACTGGTTCAAGTCGTTCGCTTCGCTCACTCGGGACCGGCTAAAGCCGGCACCTTAACCAAACGTTAGGCGGCCAGGCAAACGCCACATCAACTCCGGAAGCAGATTAAATGTTTAATAAGCCACTGATAACTCTTTTGCTCTGCATTCCCTTAACTAGCCAAGCCGCCCCAGACTCTACTGAAGGAGAAACCACACTTTATGCTGCGATACATAATCACCTAATTCAGTCTAGCCTCTGCGCAAACCATAGAGAGTGTAATAAAATTGCTCCCATGTATGGTCGCAACGAAAAAACTGTCGAGTTAAACTTATACTCGGCAACAGACCCAAAGGTGGTAAGTGCAGTATTTGGCTTCGTTGCTGCAAACGGGCTTCAAATAACAAAGGGAAAGCCCGTTGCTCTTGGTGCTTTTCCTAAGCCGAAAGAAGCATATGTAAATAGTATCAGCGGATTTATTGCCAATAGAAAGCCTATTGCGTCGCTTCGCTTGGAATCTCCGTAACGCCTAACAAGTGGTTCAAGTCGTTCGCTACGCTCACTCGGGACCGGCTAAAGCCGGCCCCTTAACCAAACGTTAGGTAACACAAGGAGGTTATGTGCCGGCGTACCAAGGAAGCTGCCACTGCGGCGCAATAAAATTTCAGTTTGAAGCCCCTGTTATTGAAAGCGGCTTACGCTGCAACTGCTCCATCTGCCAAAGAAAGGGAGCATTGATGAGTGCATTTACAGTGGCTCCGTCTGAGCTAGCCATCACCGCCACTCCCGGCGCGCTATCAACATATGAATTCGGCAGTTGTGTTGCAAAGCACCACTTCTGCAGCAAATGTGGAATCTATCCATTTCATCAAACGGTGAAAAAGCCAGGTCATTACCGCATCAACCTTGGCTGCCTCGAAGGCATCGATACATCCTTGGTCCCGTTTGAAGTATTTAATGGCGCAGCTATCGAGGTGTAACCTAACAATTGGTTCAAGTCGTTCGCTTCGCTCACTCGGGACCGGCTAAAGCCGGCCCCTTAACCAAACGTTAGGCATCAGGAAGGTTTATGCCAAGCCGATACATAATCGATACCAGCGTTCTGCTCCAACACCCACAGATATTGTCTAGGGCTGGAAATCGGAAGATTGTTATTCCAAGAGCAGTAATGGAAGAGCTTTCCCACAGAGGAAAAGGAAGCAAATGGGCAGATATCGCTGAGCTAGTAAATTCATCTATTTCGTCCGGGGTGAAAATAGCCGATGCTCCTGCAAAACTTAAAAACGACCTTATTCAATCAGACAGAAACGCTCAGCGCCTAAGTGGCGCGGATTTTGACATTGCACGAATAGCTATTGCTTATGCTGAGCAACAGGGTGCGGATGCGCCCTGTGTGGTAACAAATGATAAATCCTTGGCTTATTTTTTATCTAGCCGAAACATAAAATCCATCACTGGCACTGAATTTATCGGCGAAAGCAAAGGTGATTCTTTAAATAAGGATATTGAAGATAAGGCCGAGAAGGTTGTTTCCTCTCAGAAACGTTACCTTATCACCAGCTTTGCTCTTGGCGCGCTCGCTTCTGCTGCCGGCAACATCATCTATTCCAATATAAATCTGCTCGTTTCAACAATCACTGTTTGGGGAACAATGATTGGACTGCCTGCTTTAGGTCTAGCGCTGTTCTGGTACAGAGAGAATTTTCGTCTTTCGTACGGTTCTTTCGAGTTTTGCGTCGGAGTAATCATGTCTTACTACGTCTTCTTTCCGACTTTTAGTTATTCTGGCCTCGGAGTTACCGAGGGGATCCAAGTCCTAGGCGGTTTATATGTCATGGTTCGTGGTCTAGATAATATTGGCAAAGGTGTAATCGGCACGAGACTTGAGGCGCTATGGGCAAAATTGTTTAGCGCCAAAAATGCCTAACAACTGGTTCAAACCATTCGCTTCGCTCACTGGGACGGGCTAAAGCCCGCCCCTTAACCAAACGTTAGGGATCAACATGGTTCGTGCTCTCAGCATAATTCTCTTACTGATCAGTCATGCCGCGCTAGCTGATGAGCCGCAGTATCTATGCAAAGACGATGAAAACCTTATTTTCGGGTGTGAGATAAAAGGCAAATTCATATCTATATGCTCATCTAAAAATCTCAGCAAGACAGTTGGATATACACAGTACCGTTTCGGAAAACCTGACAAAGTCGAATTCCTATATCCAGCATCAAAAAAACCACCAGAAGGTATATTTTTCCTGGGGAGCACTGGCTATTCGGGCGGCGGAGCAAACATAGTGCGCTTCAATAACTCTGGTTACGAGTACCTAGTTTTTGACAGCATGATAAGAACTAATTTTGCACCAGGCGAGCCAAACAACCCGGAGTTCAAAGCTGGCATAGTTACGCGGCACAACGGGAAAATAACTTCCACTCGTTTGTGCACAGATAATGCGGCAAGTATACGAGCCTCAGCATTCGAAGCATTTGAGAGAGAGGGTTTTGACTATGAAGTTATACCCTAACTAGTGGTTCAAGTCGTTCGCTGCGCTCACTCGGGACCGGCTAAAGCCGGCCCCTTAACCACACGGGGTCCAGCCAGCTCTTCGACGCGATCAAAGACATGAGATCCAGGTTCCTGCCGCGGTAAATTACTTCACACTTTATTTCACATTCAAAAATAATGGAACACTGCGTGGATAAAGGCTTCCACTAACAAAATGGAACGCAATACAGCCGGCTAGCTTCACATTTATTTTCACATTCTCTGCGGCGCCATCAGTTCGCCGCACGTGGGCATGCAGGACATGCCGGTGCTGGCGAATCAGGCTGGCAATACCAGCCCCCGTTGTTTACTGTCCCCGGCGGAGCCCCGCGCCTTCTGCCGGGGCCGGTAGCCAGCCACGCTACGCTGACTGGAGCCTGACAGCGGCCAGTTCAGGGGCTCTCTTGATAGAGCCTCAGGCCTGCTCAGCAGCCTTGCTAAACCGTCGTCATGAAAGGAACTCAGCCATGCAGCAGCCTGCCCGCATCCTCATCGCCACCGCCCTGCTCGCCCTCTGCGCCCCGCTCACCCAGGCCGCCAGCGTTGCCGAAGTGTTCAACGGCGACATGCTGGGCACCAACCAGCGCTACTTCGAGTCCATCGCCGGGATTCCACGCGAGTCTTCTGGCAACCAGCACCTGTTCCGCGTCAGTGGCTGCAACATCACCGCCACCATCCAGAACAACAGCGTCACCGCCCTGCGCCTGGAGCTGACACCCAGTTGCCAGGCCGACCTGACCAGCTTCCTCGGTGAATCCTTCGCCCCGCCAGCCGGCCAGCCGCTCACTGTCGGCGGCTTCCAGCAGGCCGCCGGCGACCTGAGCTTCTACTCCGACTGCCTGACCCTGTGCGGCAATGCGGCCGACCCTTCTGCCTACGCCCACTGGGAAGGCCCGCATGCGGTGAACTTCCGCGAAGTCATGCTGGAAGTGGTGCTGGCCGGCGATGCCGCCCTCGAAGCCTCCAACCGCTGGCAACAGCAGATGACCGCCGCCAAGGGCGAAGACTGGGTGATGGCAACCCGCTTCAACTGCGAGCGCGACTTCGACGGCCAGGCGCAGCAGAGCTTTGCCGCTGTTGCGGTGGATGCCATCAGCATCGGCAGCGGGCTGGTCAAACCCGGCTGCTAAGCCAGCTTGAAGCAGGGCCTGAGCCGGCGCCTCGGCACGGCACGACCGAGGCGCTGGGTATCGACGCCCGCGCCACTTCACTGACCTGGCGCAAGCCGGCGTGACAAATTGCGCCGGGGCGCTTGGCAAGGCCGCGAGGAAGCGGGTACATAAAGGCATGTTCCCAGCGAAGCAGCCCCATGAGCCTCTCTTCCGACGCCACCGCCACCGAGAAACCGCCCGTGCGTCTGAAGCTGCGCCGGGTCGCCATCGACACCTACCGGGAAAACGTCGCCTACCTGCACCGTGACTGCGCGGCCTGCCGCGCCGAGGGGTTCCAGGCCCTGGCCAAGGTGGAGATCCGCGTCAACGGCAAGCGCATCCTGGCCAGCCTCAACCTGGCCGATGACCCGGCGATTGTCGGCTGCGACGAGCTGGGTCTGTCCGAAGACGCCTTCGCCCAGCTCGGCGCCGAGGCCGGCGAGCTGGCCTCGATTGCCCAGGCCGAACCGGCCGCGTCGATCCCCGCCCTGCACCGCAAGATCGCCGGCGAGCGCCTGCAGCGCGAGGACTTCCAGGCCATCGTGCGCGATATCGCCGAGCACCGTTATTCGAAGATCGAGCTGACCGCCTTCGTGGTGGCCTGCAACCAGGGCGAGCTGGACCGCGAGGAGGTGTACTTCCTCACCGACGCCATGGCCCATGTCGGCCGGCGCCTGGACTGGCGCGAGCACCCGGTGGTGGACAAGCACTGCATCGGCGGCATCCCCGGCAACCGCACCTCGATGCTGGTGGTGCCGATCGTCGCCGCCCACGGCATGCTCTGCCCGAAGACCTCCTCGCGGGCGATCACCTCGCCCTCCGGCACCGCCGACACCATGGAGGTGCTGGCCAATGTCGAGCTGCCCTTCGAGCGCCTGTGCGAGATGGTCCGCGAACAGCGCGGCTGCCTGGCCTGGGGCGGCGCCAGTGACCTGTCGCCGGCCGACGACGTGCTGATCTCGGTGGAGCGGCCGCTGTCCATCGACTCGCCGGGGCAGATGGTCGCCTCGATCCTGTCGAAGAAGATCGCCGCCGGCTCCACCCACCTGCTGCTCGACATCCCCATCGGCCCCACCGCCAAGGTGCGCTCCATGGCCGAGGCGCAGCGCCTGCGCAAGCTGTTCGAGTTCGTCGCCTCGCGCCTGGGGCTGACCATCGACGTGGTGATCACCGATGGCCGCCAGCCGGTCGGCAACGGCATCGGCCCGGTGCTGGAGGCACGCGACGTGATGCAGGTGCTGCAGAACGACCCGCGCGCGCCCAATGACCTGCGCCAGAAGGCCCTGCGCCTGGCCGGGCGCATGCTCGAATTCGACCCGGACGTGCGCGGCGGCGACGGTTATGCGATTGCCCGCGACATCCTCGATTCCGGCCGCGCGCTGAACAAGATGCAGGCGATCATCCAGGCCCAGGGCGCCAAGGCCTTCGACCTCAACCAGCCGACGCTGGCGGCGCTGACCTTCGAGGTGCTGGCCGAGCACGACGCGGTGGTGACCGGCATCGACAACCTGCAGCTGGCGCGCATTGCCCGCCTGGCCGGCGCGCCCAAGGTGCAGGGCGCCGGCGTCGACCTGCTGCGCAAGCTCGGCGAGGCGGTCAAGGCCGGCGATTGCCTGTACCGCGTGCACGCCGACTTCCCCGCCGACCTCAGTTTCGCCCGCCAGGCCTGCGAGCGGGCCAACGGTTTCAGCCTCGGTCGCCCGGACCAGGTGCCCAATGTATTCGTGGAGTTCTGATGCAAAGCCTGCTGCTGTATTTCGATGATGAACGCGCCGCCGCCCTGCGCCTGGCCGCGGCCTGTGGCCTGGAGGCCGCCGCCATCGAGCGCCACCGCTTCCCCGACGACGAGTTGCGCCTGCGCCTGCCGCTGGATAGCGCGGCGCGCCTGCCCGAGCAACTGGTGATCTACCGTGGCCTCGACCACCCCAACGAGCGCCTGGTCGAGCTTCTGCTGCTGGCCGGGGAAGCCCGCGCCCTGGGCGCCCGGCGCCTGCTGCTGGTGAGCCCGTACCTGGCCTACATGCGCCAGGACATCGCCTTCAACCCCGGCGAGGTGGTCAGCCAGCGCATCATCGGCCGCTTCCTCGCCGAGCATTTCGACGGCCTGATCACCGTCGACCCGCACCTGCACCGGGTCGCCAGCCTGAATGAAGCGGTGCCGCTGGCCGATGCCGTGACCCTGTCCGGCGCCCCGGCCCTGGCCGAGCTGATCGCCCGGCAGCGGCCGCAGGCGGTGCTGATCGGCCCGGACGCCGAATCCGTGCAGTGGATCGAAGTGGCTGCCGGCAGCCATGGCTTCGCCCACGGCGTGTGCCAGAAGGTGCGCCACGGCGACCGCGACGTCACCATCGAGTTGCCCGACATGCCGCTGGCCGGCCGTCAGGTGGTGCTGCTCGACGATATCGCCAGCTCCGGGCATACCCTGGCCCAGGCCTGTCGCCAACTGCTGGCCGCCGGCGTCCGCTCGGTGGACGTGGCGGTGACCCACGCGCTGTTCGCCGGCGACGCCCTTGAGACCATCCGCGCCGCGGGAGTCGAGCAGGTGTGGAGCACCGACTGCATCGCCCATCCGAGCAACGCCGTGTACATGGCGCCCTACCTGGCCGCGGCCCTCAAGCCGCTGCTGCGCTGAACCGGGGCAGCGATCCTTAGAATCTGTTTAGGAGCTTTTGAGCTAGAGCCAGGCAAGGCGAAATTGGGCGAGGACGCGGAGTTTACGAGGTGTAAATGAGCAGTCCGAGCCCGATTTCAACGCAGCATGGCCGACGATCAAGAGATCCGAGACAGGTTCTTAGCTCAGGCGACCCGGATCCTCTGCCGGCTCATCCTCGGGCAAGGCTTCCAGTTTCAACTCCCAGCTGCCGGCGGCGGCTGGCGCGGCGGCAACCGGAGCTGGCGCGGCGGCCGCTGCGGCCGTGGCGTTGGCCGGGTTCTCGCGGTGCAGCTTGAGCTTGAGGCGCACGTTGTTCGCCGAGTCGGCGTTCTTCACCGCCTCCTCCTCGCTGATGCTGCCTTCGTGGACCAGGTCGATCAGGGCCATGTCGAAGGTCTGCATGCCGAGGTTCTTCGACTTCTCCATGGTCTCCTTGATCTCGGAGAAGTCGTTGCGCTTGATCTGGTCGCGGATGGTCGGGGTGCCGAGCAGCACCTCAACCGCCGCGCGGCGCTTGCCGTCGACGGTCTTGACCAGGCGCTGGGAGACGAAGGCCTTGAGGTTGTTGCCCAGGTCGTTGAGCAGCTGTGGCCGGCGCTCTTCGGGGAAGAAGTTGATGATGCGGTCCAGCGCCTGGTTGGCGTTGTTGGCGTGCAGGGTGGAGATGGCCAGGTGCCCGGTATCGGCGAAGGCCAGGGCATGCTCCATGGTCTCGCGGTCGCGGATCTCGCCGATCAGGATCACGTCCGGCGCCTGGCGCAGGGTGTTCTTCAGCGCGGCGTGGAAGCTGCGGGTATCCACGCCGACCTCGCGCTGGTTGATGATCGACTTCTTGTGCCGGTGCACGTACTCCACCGGGTCCTCGATGGTGATGATGTGGCCGCCGCTGTTGCGGTTGCGGTAGTCGATCAGCGCCGCCAGGGAGGTCGACTTGCCCGAGCCTGTGCCACCGACGAACAGCACCAGGCCGCGCTTCTCCATCACGCTCTTGAGCAGCACCTCGGGCAGCTTGAGGTCTTCGAACTTGGGGATTTCCATCTTGATATTGCGCGCGACGATGGAGACTTCGTTGCGCTGCTTGAAGATGTTGATGCGGAAGCGGCCGATGTTCGGCAGGGAGATCGCCAGGTTCATCTCCAGCTCGCGGTCGAAGTCGGCGCGCTGCTCGGCGTCCATCACGCCGGCGGCAATCGCGGCCACGTCGCCCGGTTTCAGCGGCTCGTTGCTGAGCGGCTTGAGTACGCCGTTGAACTTGGCACAAGGCGGCGCCCCCGTGGACAGGTAGAGGTCGGAGCCATCCTGGGTCGCCAGGATTTTCAGCATTGCGGAGAGGTCCATGGGTAGCGCTTCCGTCGGTGAAGACTTAATAAGGTAGGCCAAGATCGGCGCGGCAATTGCCAGGCGAAAGGCCTGGAAACTGGCGTCATTCTGCTGGCGCAGCAAATACTGGCACAATAGCGGCCCAAGCAAAATGAGGACCCCGTCATGGCAAAGGCAATGGCCCGCCATATTCTGGTCAAGACCGAGGCCGAAGCGGCCGCCCTGAAGAAGCGTATCGCCGCCGGCGAAGCCTTCGACGTACTGGCCCGCAAGTATTCGACCTGCCCGTCGGGCAAGCGCGGCGGCGACCTGGGCGAGGTGCGCCCCGGGCAGATGGTGCGCGCCATCGACCAGGTGATCTTCAAGAAGGAGCTGCGCACCGTGCATGGCCCGGTGAAGAGCCAGTTCGGCTACCATCTGGTCCAGGTCTTCTTCCGCGAGTGACGCCCAGATGACGCCCGAACAGATCGCCGCCTTCTGCCTGAGCCTGCCGGGCGCCCGCGAGGACATCAAATGGGGCGGCGTGCGGGTGTTCTCGGTGGCGCAGAACAAGATGTTCGCCCTCTTCCACCTGAGCAGCCGCGACGGCCTGGCCTTCAAGGTCGACAGCGACCTGTTCCTCGGTTACTGCGATCGCCCCGGTATCCGCCCCGCGCCGTACCTGGCCCGCGCCCACTGGATCAGCATGGCGCAGCCCTGCCCGCTGGGCGACGCCGAGCTGCGCGAGCTGCTGACCCGCTCGCACCAGCTGGTGGTGAGCAAGCTGCCCAAGCGCCTGAAGCTCGGCCTGCTGCTCTAGCTAGCCGGCGCGCAAAGCGCCCCATCCGTCCCGCCGACTGCCTTTCTAGCGCCTAAACCGCTACAATCGCGCCCTTTTGCGCATCCGCGCCCTCGCTCTTCGGGATTCCAGTCGTGATTTCTACCGCCAACATCACCATGCAGTTCGGCGCCAAGCCGCTGTTCGAGAACGTTTCCGTCAAGTTCGGCAACGGCAACCGCTACGGCCTGATCGGTGCCAACGGCTGTGGCAAGTCGACCTTCATGAAGATCCTCGGCGGCGATCTGGAGCCTTCCGGCGGCCAGGTGATGCTCGAGCCGAACGTGCGCCTGGGCAAGCTGCGCCAGGACCAGTTCGCCTACGAAGAATTCAACGTGATCGACACCGTGATCATGGGCCACGAGGAGCTGTGGAAGGTCAAGGCCGAGCGCGACCGCATCTACTCGCTGGCGGAGATGAGCGAAGAAGACGGCATGAAGGTTGGCGAGCTGGAAGGTGAGTTCGCCGAGATGGACGGCTACACCGCCGAATCGCGCGCCGGCGAGCTGCTGCTCGGCCTGGGTATCCCGCTGGAGCAGCATTTCGGCCCGATGAGCGAAGTGGCGCCGGGCTGGAAGCTGCGCGTGCTGCTGGCCCAGGCGCTGTTCTCCGATCCGGAAGTGCTGCTGCTGGACGAGCCGACCAACCACCTGGACATCAACACCATCCGCTGGCTGGAAAACATCCTCACGGTGCGTAACAGCACCATGATCATCATTTCCCACGACCGCCACTTCCTCAACAGCGTGTGCACGCACATGGCAGACCTGGACTACGGCGAGCTGCGCCTGTTCCCCGGCAACTACGACGAGTACATGACCGCCGCCACCCAGTCGCGTGAGCAGCTGCTGTCGGACAACGCCAAGAAGAAGGCGCAGATCGCCGAGCTGCAGACCTTCGTCAGCCGCTTCTCGGCCAACGCCTCGAAAGCCAAGCAGGCCACCAGCCGCGCCAAGCAGATCGACAAGATCCAGCTGGCCGAGGTCAAGCCGTCCAGCCGGGTCAGCCCGTTCATCCGCTTCGAGCAGACCAAGAAGCTGCACCGCCAGGCGGTGACCGTGGAGCACATGTCCAAGGGTTTCGACGGCAAGACCCTGTTCAAGAACTTCAGCTTCACCGTCGAAGCCGGCGAGCGCGTGGCCATCATCGGCCCCAACGGCATCGGCAAGACCACCCTGCTGCGCACCCTGGTCGGCGAACTGGCGCCGGATGCCGGCGCGGTGAAATGGACGGAAAGCGCGGAAGTCGGCTACTACGCCCAGGACCACGCCCACGACTTCGAGGACGACGTCAGCCTGTTCGACTGGATGGGCCAGTGGACCCAGGGCGAGCAGGTCATTCGCGGCACCCTGGGGCGCATGCTGTTTTCCAACGACGAGATCCTCAAGTCGGTCAAGGTCATCTCCGGTGGCGAACAGGGCCGCATGCTGTTCGGCAAGCTGATCCTGCAGAAGCCCAACGTGCTGGTGATGGACGAACCGACCAACCACCTGGACATGGAATCCATCGAGGCGCTCAACCTGGCGCTGGAGAACTACCCGGGCACGCTGATCTTCGTCAGCCACGACCGCGAGTTCGTCGGCTCCCTGGCCACCCGTATCATCGAGCTGAGCGACAACGGCGTGACCGACTTCAGCGGTACCTACGACGACTACCTGCGCAGCCAGGGCGTCATCGTATAGTGCACGGATTCGCTGCGCGTCGGCCAGGCGTTGTTGGCCAAGGGCCTCGGAAAGTCGCTTGCGACTAACGCACGTTAGGGCGGCCCGAAGGGCGAGCAGAGCGAGTACTGCTCATTTACGGTATGTAAACTCCGCGCCCTCGGCCCTTGTCCGCCTAGCCTGACTCTAGCTCGCGATATCCCTAAGCTTCGGCGAAAACCAAAAGGCATCCCTCGGGATGCCTTTTTCGTTTCACTCACAGGCTCAATGCCCGCCGAGATAGGCGTTGCGCACCTCCTGGTTGCCCAGCAGTTCCTCGCCGGTGCCGCTCAGGCGGATCTCGCCGGTGACCATCACGTAGGCACGATCGGACAGGCGCAGCGCGTGGTTGGCGTTCTGTTCCACCAGGAAGATGGTCATGCCGGTGGCGGCCAGCTCGCGCAGGGTCTGGAAGATCTGCTTGACCACGATCGGCGCCAGGCCCAGCGACGGTTCGTCGAGCAGCAACAGCTTGGGCCGGCTCATCAGCGCGCGGGCGATGGCGAGCATCTGCTGCTCGCCGCCGGACATGGTCATGGCGCGCTGGTTGCGCCGCTCCTTGAGGCGCGGGAACAGCTCGAACATGCGCTGCATGTCCTCGTCGGCGTGCGCCGTGCCGATCGGAATGGTGCCCATCAACAGATTCTCTTCCACGCTCATGTCGGGGAACACCCGGCGCCCTTCCGGCGCCTGGGCCACGCCGTTGGAGGCCACGTAGTGCGAGGACTTGTGGGTGATGTCGGTGCCGCGAAACAGGATCTGCCCGGCCGAGGCCCGCGGCTGGCCGAAGATCGACATCAGCAGCGTGGACTTGCCCGCGCCGTTGGAGCCGATCAGGCTCACCGTCTCGCCCTCGTCGATGTGCAGGCTGACCTTCTTCAGCGCCTGGATCACCCCGTAGTGGACGTCGACGTCCTTCAGTTCGAGGATCGGCTCGCTCATGCCAGCTCCTCCTCGTCCGCGCCCAGGTAGGCGGCGATCACTTTCGGGTCGTGGCGGATCTGCGCCGGCCCGCCCTCGGCGATCACCACGCCGTGGTCGAGCACGACGATGTGGTCGGAAATGCTCATCACCATGCCCATGTCGTGTTCGATCAGCAGGACGGTCATCTCGTGCTGGTCGCGCAGCTTGCGGATGATCGCGCTCAAGGCCTCGGTTTCCGCCGGGTTGAGGCCGGCGGCCGGTTCGTCCAGGCAGATCAGCTGCGGCCGCGTGCACATGGCCCGGGCGATCTCCAGGCGGCGCTGCTGGCCGTAGGACAGCTCGCCG
This sequence comes from Pseudomonas sp. R-28-1W-6, assembly GCF_009799925.1. Lineage (GTDB taxonomy): Bacteria > Pseudomonadota > Gammaproteobacteria > Pseudomonadales > Pseudomonadaceae > Aquipseudomonas. The sequence continues at coordinate 73,893 of NZ_WELK01000009.1, read as the reverse complement.
GCCAGGCGGTTGGCGCAGTCCACCAGATCGACCACCTCCAGCCAGTAGAAAGCATGGTTGAGGGCGTCGTCCTCGGCCCGGCGATAGCCGCGGGTATTGAACACGCCGGCCAGCAGGTTGCGGTTGACCCACATGTGCTGGGCCACCAGCAGGTTCTCCACCACCGACATTTCCTTGAACAGGCGGATGTTCTGGAAGGTGCGCGCCAGCCCGGCGCGGTTGACCAGGTGGGTGCCGCCGAACATCTTGTACCAGAGGCGGCTGGCCAGGGTGGCCGGCGCCACGAAGTCGCCGGGCCGGAACGGCTCGCCGAGCACCTGGATCACGTCGGTGACGGTGCCGCGGGCATGCAGGCGGATGCTGCCGCCGGTGGCCTGGTAGAAGCCGGTCAGGCAGTTGAACACCGTGGTCTTGCCGGCACCGTTGGGCCCGATCAGCGCCGAGATGGAGTGGCGCCGCACCTGCAGGCTGACGTCGTTGAGGGCCTTGATGCCGCCGAAGTGCATCATCAGGTTGTCGACCCTGAGAATCATCTCGTCGCTCATGGCGCCACCCCCTTGCGCGGCGTGACCCCGGTGCGGCTGATGCGGATCAGCCCGCGCGGGCGCCAGATCATCATCAGCACCATGAGCATGCCGAACAGCAGCACGCGGTAGTCGGCGAAGCTGCGCAGCAGCTCCGGCGCCACGGTCAGCACGAAGGCGGCGATCACCACGCCCACGGTCGAGCCCATGCCACCGAGCACGACGATGGCGAGGATCAGCGCCGACTCGAAGAAGGTGAACGACGACGGGTTGACGAAGCCCTGGTAGCTGGCGAAGAACACCCCGGCCAGGCCGGCGGTGGAGGCGCCGATCATGAACGCCGAGAGCTTCACCAGCACATGGTTGAGGCCCATGGCGCGGCAGGCGATCTCGTCTTCGCGCAACGCTTCCCAGGCGCGGCCGACCGGCATGCGGGTCAGGCGGTGCTTGATGTACAGCACCAGCATCACCACCAGGAACAGCACCGCGTAGATGAACAGGAACTTCAGGTTGGGGTTGTAGGCCATGCCGAAGAACTCGTGGAACGGCACCCCGCCGTCCTTGGCGCGGCGGCCGAACTCCAGGCCGAACAAGGTCGGCGCCGGCACCGACATGCCGTTCGGCCCGCCGGTGAAGCTCAGCCAGTTGTTGAGGATCAGGCGGATGATCTCGCCGAAGCCGAGGGTGACGATGGCCAGGTAGTCGCCGTGCATGCGCAGCACCGGGAAGCCCAGCAGCGCCCCGGCCAGCGCCGCCAGCAGCGCCGCCAGCGGCAGCACCGTCCAGAAGCCCAGGCCGAGGTACTGGTAGCCCAGCGCCAGGCCGTAGGCGCCGATGGCGTAGAAGGCCACGTAGCCGAGGTCGAGCAGGCCGGCCAGGCCGACCACGATGTTCAGGCCCAGGCCCAGCAGCACGTAGATCAGACCGAGGATGACCACGGTGAGCAGGTACTTGCTGGCGAAGAACGGGAAGATCAGCGCCACCACCAGCAGCAGCGGAATGATCCAGCGCAGCCGCGACCGGTAGTCCGGCGGCCGCACATGCACGCCCGAGGCGTTGCTCTCGAAGCGTGCCAGCAGCGCGACCCCGCTGCCGCTCTGCAGGTACAGGCTGAGCAGCAGGCGGCCGAGCATGACCACGCCGATCACGGCGCCCAGGCGCTGGGGCTGCAGGTTGAAGCTGTAGCCGTCGAGCACCACGCCGACTATGGGGCCGAACACGATCAGCGCGATCAGCCCGGCGAGCAGCGCATCCAGCAGGATTTTCTTCAGGTCCAGGCCTTGTTTGACTGCGGACATGCTCACACCTTCGCGACCTGGGGACGCCCCAGGAGCCCTTGCGGCCGGAAAATCAGGATCAGCACCAGCAGCGAGAAGCTGAACACATCCTTGTAGTCGGTGTTGACCATGCCGGAGAACTGCGCCTCGGCCACGCCGAGAATCAAGCCGCCGAGCATCGCCCCCGGCAGCGAGCCGATGCCGCCGAGCACCGCCGCGGTGAAGGCCTTGATGCCGATGACGAAGCCGGCATAGAAGTCGAAGGTGCCGTAGTTCATGGTGATCAGCACGCCGGCCAGCGCGGCCATCGCGGCGCCGATGACGAACACGTAGGAGATCACCCGGTCGGTGTTGATGCCGAGGATCGAGGCCATCTTGCGATCCTGCTGGGTGGCACGGCACATGCGCCCGAGCCGGGTGTGCTGGATCACGTAGGTGAGCACGCCCATGCCGACGAAGGCGGCGATGAGGATGAACACCTTGGTGTAGGTGAGCTGGACGAACCCCTCTCCGATAGGGAAGCGGAACGCGCCGTCGAGCAGGGTCGGCACGCCCTGCTGGCGCGCGCCCTGGCTGATCTGCACGTAGTTCTGCAGGATCAGCGACATGCCGATGGCGCTGATCAGCGGCGCCAGGCGCGTGGAGTTGCGCAGCGGCTTGTAGGCGATACGCTCGATCACCCAGCCGTACATGCCGGTGACGAAGATGGTGAACAACAGCGTGCCGAGGATCAGCAGCGGAAAGGATTCCAGGCCGAAGAAGGCCAGCAGGGCCAGGGTGATGGCCGACAGGTAGGCGGAGATCATGTACACCTCGCCGTGGGCGAAGTTGATCATGCCGATGATGCCGTAGACCATGGTGTAGCCGATGGCGATCAGGCCATAGACCGCGCCGAGGGTCAGGCCGTTGATCAGTTGCTGCAGGAAGATGCCGTCCATGAATAAGTCTCGTAGCCGTGGACAAGGGCGACCGCCACGCGAGGCCGCGGTCGGGCAGGTGCAGCGCCCCGCCCGCCCGGCGGATCGGGGCGTGCGCAGCGATTACTGCTGGTGGTACTTGCCCTTGTCGTCCCACTCGTACATGACGTAGTCGGAGACCTTCAGGTCGCCCTTGCCGTCCCAGGACTTCTTGCCCATCACGGTATCGACGGTGTTGGCCTTCAGCCACTCGCTGGACTTGGCTCCCTCGGTGCTGCCGGCGCCCTTGAAGGCCGCCGTCAGGGCCTGGACCGAGGCATAGGCATACAGGGTGTACCCCTCGGGTTCGAAGCCGTTGGCGCGGAACTTCTCGATCACCGCCTTGCCTTCCGGCAGCTGGCGCGGGTCGGCGCCGAAGGTCATCAGCACGCCCTTGGTGTACTGCGGGCCGCCGGCGGTGGTGACCATCTCGTCGGTCACCACGCAGTCGCCGGAAACGAAGGCGGCGGTCACGCCCTGCTCACGCATCTGCCGTACCAGCGGGCCGGCTTCCGGGTGGCAACCACCGAAATATACCACCTCGGCACCGGCCGAGCGGATCTTGGTAACCAGGGCGTTGAAGTCCTTCTCGCCGCGGGTCAGGCCCTCGTACAGCACCGGCTCGATGCCGCGCTTGGCCAAGTGCGCCTTGGTCGCGTCGGCCAGGCCCTGGCCGTAGGTGTCCTTGTCGTGGATCACCGCGATCTTCTTGGCCTTGAGCTTGTCCACCAGGTAGTCGGCGGCCACCACGCCCTGCTGGTCGTCGCGGCCGCACATGCGGAACATGCCGGGCAGGCCGCGCTCGGTCACCTGCGGGTTGGTCGAGGCCGGGGTGATGGCGATGATCCCGGCTTCGTCGTAGACCTCCGAGGCCGGCATGGTCGAGGAGGAACAGAAGTGGCCGATCACGCCGACTGCCTTGTCCGAGTCCACCAGGCGGTTGGCCACCGACACGGCCTGCTTCGGCTCGCAGGCGTCGTCGGCCTTGACCAGTTTGATCATCTCGCCGTTCACCCCGCCCGCGGCGTTGATGTCCTCGGCGGCCTGGCTGGCGCCCCGCCAGTACTGCTCGCCGAACGAGGCGTTGGGGCCGGTGTGCGGGCCCGCCACGCCGATGACCACATCGGCCAGGGTGAAGGAAGAAGCGCCCATCGCGGTGCTGACAGCGAGAGCCAGAAAGCCTTTTCTGAAAATCTTCTGCGACATGGTAACTCCTGAGGTTTTAGGTAGTGGCAACCTGCGACAGCAAGGCTTGTGCCAGTGCAGTCCTCAAAAATCCAAGCAGAAAATTCGGAGAAACGTTAATAAACAAGCAGGGTTTTATGAAAAAAATTTCGCAGCGCTGGCAGCGCTTGCGCTTTGTGGGAAAGCGCAGCCGCCGTTTCGCCGGGCCGCGCTTTACTTTCGGTAACGATGCCTGGCGGCGCAGCTGGCCGCCCGATTTCAGTGCGGCGAATCCACCCATGCGCACCAGCAACCGACAGCCGCCGAATACTTCCATCTATCGCCACGGCGACGTGGCGGCACACCGTCAGACTCGGCCCAGGTAATCCATCTTGCCGATCTCCAGGCCATTGTGGCGGAGGATGGCGTAGGCGGTGGTCAGGTGGAAATAGAAGTTCGGCAGGACGAAATGCAGCAGGTAGTCCTGGCCGCTGAACTTCAGCTCGGCGCCGGGAAAACGCATCACCACCTCGCGCTCCTCGCTGCCGTCGATCTGCGCGGGGCTGAAGCCCTGGATGAAGTCCAGGGTCTTCTGGATCCGCACCTGCAGCTCGGCAAAGCTGCCCTCGGTATCGGCGAAGCCGGGAATCTCCACCCCGGCCAGGCGCGCCGCGCAGCCCTTGGCCGCATCGCTGGCGATCTGCACCTGGCGGGTCAGGGGGTGCATGTCCGGCGCCAGGCGCGCATTGAGCAGCACCGCCGGGTCGATCTTCTTCGCGTCGGCATACACCGCCGCCTTGTCGAGGATGGCTGCCAGATTGCCGAACATGCGCACGAAGACCGGGATGGAAGCCTGATACATGGAAAGAGACATCGGGGGAGCTCCTGAGCCAAGGGTTGAGTCTGCCCTGCCAGGTTAGCCGTGGATTCGCCACTCGTGCCAGTTGCCCGGCTAGCGCAGCAGCAACGGCAGCCAGGTCTGCAGGTGGGCCGCCAGGAAGCGCCCGTCCAGCACCAGCCGGTCCAACCAGAACGCCTGGTGCAGCAGGACGATCGCCCAGAACACCAGCTGGAACGAGAGCTTGCGCGTCTTGTGGCGAAACAGCTGCTGCGCCAGCAGGGCACCCGGCCAGCCGCCGAGCAGTTCGGCGACGTGCAGGTACTTCTCCGGGGTGCGCCAGCGCCCCGCTTGCGCGCTGCGCTTGTCGTTCCAGTACTGGGCGAAGCTGATCAGGCTGAGCAGCGGGTAGGCGCCCAGCGCCCAGAGGGCACCGGAGCCGAGGAACAGCTGCAGGGCACCGACGGCCGGCAGGCCGCACAGGGCGCTGAACAGCAGCAGCTTGAGCGGCAGCTGGCGCATCGCCGGCCCTGGTCCGCGCGCCGCGGTAGCGGCGCGGACGGCCGGCTGGCGCGGCTTGCGGCGGATGGCCGGGCGATCCAGGCTGAGCCTCTCGAAGCGCATGTGCTCGGCGCGCAGGCGTCCCTGGGCATCCTTGCCCGGCACGAACAGCACCGTCTCGCCGGGCTGCGGGCGGCGCTCGCCCCGCAGCGCCGAGATATGCACGAACAACTGTTCGCCGCCCTGCTCCGCCTGGATGAAACCGAAGCCCTTGGCATCGTTCCAGCTTTTCAGGGTGCCGCGCCGCTCCGTCGCCAGCATGCGGTCAGTTGGCCTGCACCGTGGACCAGTCGATCAGGCCGAACAGCCAGGTGGCCAGGATCAGCAGGCCGAAGCCGATGCGGTACCAGGCGAACACCGCGTAGCTGTGGTTGGCGATGAACTTGAGCAGCGCGCGCACGGCGATCATGGCGAACACGAAGGACACCACGAAGCCCAGAGCGAACACCGGCAGGTCGCCGGGCTGGAACAGCTCGCGGTACTTGTAGCCGGAATAGACCGCCGCGCCGACCATGGTCGGCATGGCCAGGAAGAAGGAGAACTCGGTGGCAGCGCGGCGCGACAGGCCGAACAGCAGGCCGCCGATGATGGTCGAGGCCGAGCGCGAGGTGCCGGGGATCATCGCCAGGCACTGGGCGCAGCCGATCTTCAGGGCTTCCTTCCAGGTCATGTCGTCGACTTCCTCGACCGTCACCTCATGCTGGCGCTGCTCGGCCCAGAGAATGATCACGCCGCCGACCACCAGGGCCGCCGCCACCGTGATCGGGTTGAACAGGTAGTGGTGGATCTGGTCGGAAAAGGCCACGCCAAGCACCACCGCCGGCATGAAGGCGATCAGCAGGTTGGCGGTGAAGCGCTGCGCCTGCGCCTGCTTGGGGACATTGAACACCACCTCGAGGATCTTGCGCCGGTACTCCCAGACCACCGCGAGGATGGCGCCGAGCTGGATGATGATGTTGAAGGCCTTGGCCCGATCGCCGCCGAAGCCGATCAGATCGGCGACGATGATCTGGTGGCCGGTGCTGGAAATCGGCAGGAACTCGGTCAAGCCTTCGACGATGCCCAGAATCAGTGCCTGAAAGGCGACCCACAAATCCATGAAGTCCTCGCACTACCCGCCGGCATGGCAGGCCATGAAAAATTAATGTTGCCGAACAATCGGCCGAAAAAAAGGCAGCGCATCCTACCAGAGGCGACCACGCAGTGCCGCCCTTGCCAACAGCTAATTGAACAGCTTCTAGACTCAGTGTCTGCTGAGCGCCGAAGCCTGCCATAAGAAGAAGTGGAGTCACCTGCCCATGAACAGTCTGCGCCGCCTGCCGATCAATCGCCGCCTGTGGCTGATCCTGCTCAGTTCCATCCTCATGCTGCTGGCCCTGACGGCGCTGATGCTGAAGCAGACCTACGACGACCTGTACGCGGCCAAGGCCCTGAAAACCCGCGAGGTGGTGGAAACCGCCAGCGGTATCCTGCGCCACTTCCAGGCCCTGGAAAGCGCCGGCAGCCTGCCACGGGCCGATGCGCAGCAGCAGGCCATGCAGCTGGTGCGCGGCCTGCGCTATGACCAGGACGATTATTTCTGGATCAACGACCTGACCCCGCAGATGATCATGCACCCGGCCAATCCCAAGCTCGAAGGGCAGAACCTGTCGAACATGAAGGACCCGGACGGAAAGTTCCTGTTCAACGACATGGTCGCCGTGGCAAAACGCCAGGGCGCCGGCCTGGTCGACTACCGCTGGCCCAAGCCGGGCGCCGCCGAGCCGCTGCCCAAGGTGTCCTATGTCCAGCTGTTCGAGCCCTGGGGCTGGATCATCGGCTCCGGCATCTACCTCGACGACATGCAGGCCGAGTTCCGCCAGCAGGCCCTGCGCGCCCTGGGCGTGCTGCTGCTGATCAGCGTGCTGCTCGGCGCCCTGGTCATCCTCATCGTGCGCAGCATCGCCCGGCCGCTGGAGGAAGCGGTCGACGCCATGGCCAACATCGCCAGCGGCGAAGCCGATCTGACCCGCAGCATGGACCACAGCGGCGGCGACGAGCTGACCGCCCTGGGCAGCCACTTCAACGCCTTCACCGGCAAGCTGCGCGGCGTCATCAGCCAGTCGCTGCAGGCCGCCGGCGCCCTCGACCAGGCCTCGCAGTCGCTGGGCGAGGTGGCCAGCAGCGCCCAGCAGCACAGCCAGCAGCAGTCGCAGCAGATGGAGCTGGTGGCGACCGCGATCAACGAGGTGTCCTACGCCGTGCAGGACGTGGCGAAGAACGCCGAGCACGCGGCCGGCGAGGTGCGCCTGGCGGAGGAGCAGGCCCAGCAGGGCCAGCAGAATATCGCCAGCAGCCTGCGCCAGATCGACCAGCTGTCCAGCACCATCGACCAGGCAGTCAAGGTGATCAGCACCCTAGCCGCCGAGAGCACGCAGATCGGCAGCGTGCTGGAAGTCATCCGCTCGATTGCCGAGCAGACCAACCTGCTGGCCCTCAACGCCGCCATCGAGGCCGCCCGCGCCGGCGAGCAGGGCCGCGGTTTTGCCGTGGTCGCCGACGAGGTACGCCTGCTGGCCCAGCGCACCCAGCAGTCCACCGCCGAGATCCAGAGCATGATCGAGCGCCTGCAGGGCAACTCGGAAGCCGCGGTCAAGGTGATCAATGCCAGCAGCCAGGCCTCCCAGCAAACGGTCGAGCAAGCGCGCCAGGCCGGCGAGAGCCTGAGCCAGATCGCCAGCTCATTGCGTAACCTCACGGGCTTGAATGCTTCGATCGCTAGTGCCACCCTGCAACAGTCGCACGTGGTCGAAGATATCAACCACAATGTCACCCAGGCAGCTTCGCTGGCGCATGAGAATGCCCTGGCCGCAGATCAATCCAGCCAGGCCAGCCAGCATCTGGGCCAGCTGGCAGGGCAACTGAGCCAGTTGCTGGGACAATTTCGTGTATGAGGGCTGAATGAGCAGCATGGAACACCAAGAAGTCGATCTGAATCGACCGCAGAACCAGGACCTGATCTGGGACATGGACAGCATGGCCCGGCGCGAGCTGGCCGAGCGCTTCATCAAGCTGTTCGAGAACCGCCTGTGCGTCTATTCCGAGTCCGTGCGCCAGCTGTACACCAACTACAACCTGCACTTCCCCAGCGACCAGGGGCGCAAGATGGTGGTGCTGCCCAACCCCTATGCCTTCCACGACACCCTGCACGGCATCGAAATCGCCGCCGTGCGCCAGACCGGCCTGTGCGTGCTGCCCGGCGTGGTCCTGGGCAAGCCGGGGCTGTTGCTGGCCACGCAGATGAAGGACGGCGGCCCCGCGCCCAAGACCATGCCATTCAAGCAGGCCCTGGCGCAGATCATCAGCAACCAGAAGAAGATCGGCGATGTATTCCTGCCGATCATGATGAAGGGCGACCTGCGCGAGTTCGACCAGCAGATGCCCTACATCCACCTGCACCGCCTGCAGGTGCAGAAGCTCACCCGGCTGTCGAGCTTCGAGCGCGACGACATCCAGCAAACCATCACCCGCAAGCTGCTCGGCCTCTACCGCCAGGCGGACAGCCTGGGCTGCTGAGGCACAGGGTTCAGGCCAGCACCACGCCGAACCAGGCCAGCAGCAGGCTCAGGCCTACCACCAGGGTCAGCGGCAGACGCAGCGCCGGGTACCAGCGCGGCGCCAGGCCCAGCGCCACCGCCCGCAGATCGGCCAGGTAGAGGCCGACGAAGCAGCCAAGCAGGGTCGGCAAGGCCAGCGCATAGGGCAGCTCGGCGGCAATCACCAGCCAGCCCAGCAGCGCCGGAATGACCGACAGCCCCAGCTGCAGCAGGGCCTGCTCGTCCCCCTCCTGCGCGCGCATGGCCAGCCCCCAGTGGATCGCCCCCATGAACGCCAGGATCACCGCGGCATAGTCGAGCAGCGCATCGAGCACCTGCGGCCGCCAGCCCGGCGGAGTCAGCCAGACGCCGAGGGCCGCGCAGACGAAGGGCAGCAACCCGGCATAGCCGAGCAGGCTGGCAAGGCGTGGTGGCCGGAGCGAGTCGAAAGCATGCATGGGGCGATCCTCTGCTGTATTCACCGGCAAGTTAGCAGGCTTTAGCGCCGATTCGCAGGGCGGCGCCGCCATCTGCGTGTTTTGGCTGTGCCTGATGCACCCTAGGGACAGCGGCGCCAGCAACTCGAGTTTGGAATGAACACTTGCTGTCGGCCTCGGCTATTGGCATAAACGTACCCCATAAAAACACCGCCACACGGAAGTTCCCGCCATGCGAATCCTGCGCCGCGCCCTGTACCTGATCGTGCTGCTGGCCCTGAGCGCCGGCGCGGTGCTGCTCTACTACGTCGCCAAGCCCAATCTGCCGCCGTTCGCCAAGCCCAGCCAGGTGCACTACCTCGACCAGTGGGACGAGCAGGCGCGCCAGACCTACTACTACACACCCCAGGGCACCCAGGTCAAAGGCCTGCGCTACGACTGGTTCACCGCCCTGGAACTGCCCTTCTCCACCGATAAATTCGCCGCCCCGGACTACCTGGCGCGCTTCGGTTTCCTCACCGACCCGCAGCAGCACGCCAGCGCGCGCAACCCGGGCAACCTGCCGGTCGGCTTCGCCCGCCACCAGGACGTGGAAAGCGGCGCACAATTTCTCGATATCACCTGCGCCGCCTGCCACACCGGCGAGCTGCGCTACCGGGGCCAGGCCATCCGCATCGACGGCGGCGCCGCCCTGCACTCCCTGGCCTCCACCGTGCCCACGCTCAAGGGCGGCAGCTTCGGCCAGGCGCTGGGCATGAGCATGGCCTTCACCTACTACAACCCGATCAAGTTCAAGCGCTTCGCCAAGACCGTGCTAGGCGACAACTACGAGCAGGGCAAACAACAGCTGCGCGCGGACTTCAAGGACGTGCTCGACCGCCTGCTCGGCACCGCCATGAACGACTGGCACCGCGGCCTCTACCCCACCGAGGAAGGCTTCGGCCGCACCGATGCCTTCGGCCGCATCGCCAACAGCGTGTTCGGCGATGCCATCGACGCCAGCAACTACCGGGTGGCCAACGCCCCGGTCAGCTACCCGCAGGTGTGGGACATCTGGAAGTTCGACTGGGTGCAGTGGAACGGCTCGGCCATGCAGCCGATGGCGCGCAATATCGGCGAGGCCCTCGGCGTCGGCGCCACCCTGCACCTGTTCGACGAGAACGGCGGCCCGCTGGCGGAGGCCGAGCGCTACCCGTCCAGCGTGCGCCTGCGCGACCTGCATACCCTGGAAGAAACCCTCAAGCAGCTCAAGCCGCCGACCTGGCCGGAAGCGGTGCTGGGCAAGGTCGACCTCGAACTGGCCAGCCAGGGTCGCGCCCTGTTCAGCGAGAACTGCGCCTACTGCCACGCCCCCGACCCCAAGCCGCGCGACGAGCGCCTGGCCGCCGCGCGCGACCCGGAATGGCGCATGCGCATCGTGCCGACGCGGATCATCGGCACCGACCCGACCACCGCCGACAACATCGCCGACCACCGCTTCGACATCCGCAAGCTGGGCTGGAACAAGGACGAACTGGGCAAGCTCGACGTCAAGCTGTTCGGCACCAGCCTGGATGAAGTCGACTTCGCCAGCATCTCCAGCGCCAAGGGCCTGGCCTATGTCACCGCCTACGTGGAAGACCGCGCCTACCGGGACGCAGGCATCCAGCCGCGCGAACGCTGGCGCATGGACGGCTACGGCCTGGCCATCGGCGTGCAGGAGAAACGCGGCTACAAGGCGCGCCCGCTGCACGGCATCTGGGCCACCCCGCCGTTCCTGCACAACGGCTCGGTGCCCAACCTGTTCCAGCTGCTGTCGCCGGTCTCCGAGCGCGACAAGCAGTTCTGGGTCGGCAACTTCGAATACGACCCCAAGCGCGCCGGTTTCCTCACCGAGCCATTCGCCGGCGGCTTCCTGTTCGATACCGCGGTCACCGGCAACGGCAACCGCGGCCACGAATTCCGTGACGGCTGCCGGGTCGACGGGGTGATCGGCCGCGCCCTGGCGCCCGAGGAACGCTGGGCGCTGATCGAGTACCTCAAGGTGATGGGTGACGCGCCGCTGGAACGCCAGCTGCAACCCGTCGAAGCCAAGGCCTGGACGCCCGGCCCCAATTGCCAGCTCTGACAAGGAAGAACCCCATGCTCAAAGGTTTCTGGCTGTGGCTGGGCGCGCTGCTCGGCAAACTGCTCCTGCTGCTGGCGGCCGTCGGCCTGCTCGGCTGGGGCATCGGCACGGCGTATTACGCCTGGAAGTTCTCCGGCCCGGTATCGGCCGAGGAGCAGGTCCCGGCCAACGAGGCGGCCCTGACCCAGGGCATCATCGAGGACGCCATCCGCATCGTCGAGCAGCACCGCGACAACACCCGGGTACTGCGCGACGCCCACGCCAAGGCCCACGGCTGCGTCAAGGCGCAGTTCAGCGTGCTGCCCGAGCTGGACCCGGCCCTGCGCCACGGCGTGCTCAGCGAGCCGGGCAAGACCTGGCAGGCCTGGATGCGCCTGTCCAACGGAAACGCCTACCCGCAGTTCGACAGCGTCCGCGACGCCCGCGGCATGGGCATCAAGCTGCTCGACGTGCCCGGCGACAAGCTGCTCAGCAGCCCGGCCACGGCCGGCAACCAGGACTTCGTGATGTTCAACCATCCGCTGTTCTTCGTCCGCGACGTGGCCGAGTACCAACAGAATTTCGCCGCCCAGGCCAGCGGCCAGAAGGTGCTGGCCTTCTTCCCCAGCTGGGACCCGCGCAGCTGGGAGATCCGCCACCTGATCATCGCCCTGCAGACCCTGGCGCCGGCGCCGGCCAGCCCGGTGGCCAGCACCTACAGCTCGGTCGCGCCGTTCAAGCTCGGCCCGCACAACATCAAGTACCGGGTCATCCCCGACCCGGCCAGCTGCCCGCCCTACGAACTTCCCGAGCAGAACAGCGCGCTGCCCAACTTCCTGCGCAACGCCCTGTACCAGCAGCTATCGCTGGACCGGGTGCCGGCCTGCTTCGCCCTGCAGGTGCAGCGGCAGAATCCCGAGCACTACATGCCCATCGAGGACACCAGCGTGGCGTGGAGCGAGGACATCGCCCCGTTCGAGACGGTGGCGACGATCAAGGTGCCGGCCCAAGACTTCGATAGCCGCGAGCAGAACCTGTTCTGCGACAACCTGTCGTTCAACCCCTGGCACGCCCTGCCCGAACACCGCCCCATCGGTGGCATCAACCGCCTGCGCAAGGCGGTGTACGAGGCGGTCAGCGTGTACCGGCATCAGCGGAACGGCGCGCCACAAGCGCACTGAAGCAACAAGGCCGCCCGAGGGCGGCCTTGTTCATCTGGACAGACTTGATCCCGTAGCCCGGATTGCATCCGGCTACGACTAGAAACGACTCAGATCGATGACCGCGAAACTGGCCACCGTTTCGTGGCCTGGCAGCTCGCCGCCGTCGCGGGCCAGGCCGATGGTCTGCATGCCCGCCTGCTGGGCGGCATCCAGCTCCTCGACGATGTCGGAGAGAAACAGAATCTCCTCGGCCGGCAGGCCAATGCTCCCGGTGATGTTCTGATAGGACGCAGTCTCGCGCTTGGGCCCGCTGGTGGTGTCGAAGTAGCCGCTGAACAGCGGCGTCAGGTCGCCGGCCTCGGAGCAGCCGAAAATCAGCTTCTGCGCCTGGATCGAGCCGGACGAGTAGACGTACAGCCCGTAGCCCTCGGCCTTCCAGCGTTGCAGGGCCTCCACCGCATCCGGGTAGACATGCCCCTTGAGCTGCCCGGCCAGATAGCCCTCGGCCCAGATCATCCCCTGCAGGGCCTTGAGCGGGGTGGCCTTGCGGTCCTCGGCGATCCAGCCGAGGAGAATCTCGATGACCCGGACCAAGTCGGCATCGGCCTCGCCGCTTTCGGCCCGCACCGCGTCCAGCTGCTCGATCAGCAGCGGCTCGTCGGCATGCTTGAGCACGAAGTCTGGCAGATGGCGGGCGGCATAGGGGAACAGCACGTCGAAGACGAAGCTCACCGAACTGGTGGTGCCTTCGATATCGGTGAGGATGGCTTTGATCGGCATGGCGTCAGTCTTCCAGGCGCGGGAAACGGCTGGCGATCTGGTCGCCGGTGAAAGTGGCCACCCAGCCCTCGGGATTGTTGAACAGGCGAATGGCCACGAAATGCGGGAACTCACCCATGTCGAACCAGTGGCGGGTGCCGGCCGGCACCGAGATCAGGTCACCCTTCTCGCACAGCACCGCGTACACATAATCGTCGATATGCAGGCAGAACAGGCCGCGGCCGGCGACGAAGAAACGCACCTCGTCCTCGCCATGGCGGTGCTCGTCGAGGAACTTGGCGCGCAGCTCGTCCTTCTGCGGATGGTCCTTGTCCAGGCTGACCACATCGACGGTGACATAGCCCTGCTCGGCCATCAGCTGGTCGATCTGCGGCCGGTAGGCGGCGATCACCTGCTCCTGGGTCGCGCCCGGCTGGATCGGCGCGCCGGCCTGCCAGCGCGCGAAGCGCACGCCGACCCCGGCCAGGGTGCTGGCGATATCCTCGGTATGGGTCAGTAGCTTGTTCGGCAGGTCCGGGCTGGACTGGTGGTAGACGGTCAGGCTGCTCATGGTCGATCTCCGGCCCCGTCGGGCTCTCATGTTGCGTAGGGGGCGCCTCAGCGCTGCAGGGCGCGGACCTTCAGCTCGCACTCGAAGAGGAACTCGAAGGCTTCGATCTGGCGCAGCGCGTCGCTCATCTGCGCGCCCCAGGTGTACAGGCCGTGGCCGCGGATCAGGTAGCCGACGCAGTCCGGATGCTGGTCCAGCCAGGGCTGGATGCGCGCGGCCAGGCGGGCGATATCCTGGTCGTTGGCGAAGATCGGCACCTCGACCTGGCACTCGTGGCTGCTGATGCCGGCGAAGGCCTTCTGCAGTTCGTAGTCGGCGAACACCAGCGAATCGCTCAGGGCCAGGCGCGACAGCACCGTGGCATTGACCGAATGGGTGTGCAGCACCGCGCCGATTTCGGGCTTCCAGCGGTACAGCTGGGTGTGCAGCAGGGTCTCGGCCGAGGGCTTCTTGCCCGGTTCCAGGCTGTTGCCGTCGAGGTCGGTGGCCAGCACGTCGTCCAGCCCCAGCTGGCCCTTGTGCTTGCCGGAGACGGTGAGCAGCGCCTGCTCGGCACCCAGGCGCACGGAATAGTTGCTGCTGGTGGCCGGCGACCAGCCACGGCCATAGAGAAATTGCCCGGCTTCGACGATCTGCCGGGCCAGTTGTTCGCGGTTCATGGCCGCTCCTCGTGTACGTGGGTGGCCATGATAACGGCTGCGGCGAGCGCCGCCAGACTGGCCAGGGTGAAAGTCCAGCCGGGGCCCAGGGCCTTCCAGCTGTAACCGGCATACAGCGCCCCCAGCGCGCCGCCAACCCCGGCCAGGGCGGCGTACAGCGCCTGCCCCTGCCCCTGCTGCCGGGCGCCGAAACTGCGCTGGACGAAATGGATGGCGGCGGCATGGAAGCTGCCGAAGGTGGCCGCATGCAGCAGCTGGGCGAACAGCAGCACGGCCAGGCTGTCGGCCAGGTAGCCGAGCAGCAGCCAGCGCCCGGCGGCGATCAGGAAGCTGGCCAGCAGCACCTGGCGCAGGCTGAAGCGCTCCAGCAGCCGGGCCATGAGCATGAACAGCAGGACCTCGGCGATCACCCCCAGGGCCCACAGCACGCCGATCACCCCGCGGGCATAGCCGAGGTGCTCCAGGTGGATGCTGAGAAAGGTGTAGTACGGCCCGTGGGACAGCTGCATCAGCCCCACGCACAGGTAGAAGGCCAGCACGCCCGGCTGGCGCAGCTGGAACAGGAAGCCCGCCCCGGGCGCCACCGCACTGGCCACATGGGGCGTGGCATCCGGCACCCAGAAGCTGCTCAGGACGATGGCGCCGATGATCAGCAGCAGCGCCCAGGGATAGGCATCCAGGCTGTACCGATCGAACAGCTTGCCCAGGGCGACCACCGCGAGAATGAAGCCGATCGAGCCCCACAGGCGGATCTGCGTGTAGCGCGCCGCCTGCTCGCGCAGGTGGGCCAGGGTGATCACCTCGAACTGCGGCAGCACCGCGTGCCAGAAGAAGGCATGCAGGGCCATCACCAGGGCCAGCCAGGCGTAGCTCTGGCTGACGAAGATCAGGCTCAGGCTGAGCAGGGTGCACAGCGCGCCGAGACGCACGATCAGCAGGCGGCGGCCCGTGTGGTCGCCCAGCCAGCCCCACAGGTTGGGCGCCACGCAGCGCATCAGCATGGGTATCGCCACCAGCTCGCCGATGCGCGCCGGGGAGAAGCCCAGGTGGGCGAAGTACAGGCCGAGAAACGGCGCCGTGGCGCCGAGCAGGGCGAAATAGAACAGGTAGAAGCCGGACAGGCGCCAGTACGGCAGCGCGGCTGTCGTCACAGCTGGCCGAGTACCGGCGTGTTGACCTGCACGCCTGCATTCTGCGCGCGGTGGCGCAGCAGGTGGTCGAGCAGGACGATGGCCATCATCGCCTCGGCGATCGGCGTGGCGCGGATGCCCACGCAGGGGTCGTGACGGCCCTTGGTGATCACCTCCACCGGGTTGCCGTCGACATCGATGGAACGGCCCGGGGTGGTGATGCTGGAGGTCGGCTTGAGCGCCAGGTGGGCGACGATCGGCTGGCCGGAGGAAATCCCGCCGAGGATGCCGCCGGCGTTATTGGAGAGGAAACCCTCGGGCGTCAGTTCGTCGCGGTGCTCGGTGCCGCGCTGGGCCACCGAGGCGAAACCGGCGCCGATCTCCACGCCCTTGACCGCGTTGATGCTCATCAGGGCATGGGCCAGCTCGGCGTCCAGGCGATCGAAGATCGGCTCGCCGAGGCCCGGCATCACCCCTTCGGCCACCACGGTGATCTTCGCCCCGACCGAGTCCTGGTCGCGGCGCAGCTGGTCCATGTAGGCCTCCAGCTCCGGCACCTTGTCCGGGTCGGGGCAGAAGAAGGCGTTCTGTTCGACGCTGTCCCAGGTCTTGAACGGGATCTCGATCGGGCCGAGCTGGCTCATGTAGCCGCGCACGCTGATGCCAAAGGCGGCCAGCACCTTCTTGGCGATGGCGCCGGCGGCCACGCGCATGGCGGTTTCGCGCGCCGAGCTGCGGCCGCCGCCACGGTAGTCGCGGATGCCGTACTTGTGGTGGTAGGTGTAGTCGGCGTGGGCCGGGCGGAACAGATCCTTGATCGCCGAGTAGTCCTTGGACTTCTGGTCGGTGTTGCGGATCAGCAGGCCGATGGCGCAGCCGGTGGTCTTGCCCTCGAAGACGCCGGCGAGGATCTCCACGACGTCGTCTTCCTGGCGCTGGGTGGTGTGGCGACTGGTGCCGGGCTTGCGCCGGTCCAGGTCGCGCTGCATGTCCTCCAGGGACAGCTCGATGCCCGGCGGGCAACCGTCGACGATGGCGACCAGCGCCGGACCATGGCTTTCGCCTGCGGTGGTGACGGTGAACAGCTTGCCGTAGGTATTGCCGGACATGCAGAAAGCTCCGCGAAGGCCTGAACGAGGGGGCGCCAGTATACCCGCGGTGCCCGGCCAGTTCACCTGCATGGCAGACTGCCGGCCTCCAGAATTGCGCAAAACAGCCGATAATCCGGATGCCAGTGCGCCGTCAGCCTGGTCCAAGGACGCCCGAGATGAACGATACCGACGCCCAGCAACCCGAGAACGAAGCCGCCACGGCCGCGCAACCGCACCCCTGGCAGGACCTGCCGGCGGAGCAGTTTCGCCTGTTGCGCCTGGCCCCGCTGCCCACCGACCGGCACACCGGCGCCCGCCCGCTGCGCTTCGTCCAGCTCGGCCGCGTCGAGCGCCACAGCCCGGAGCAGAGCCTGCTGCGCCTGAGCATCGAGCTGCCCGGCCAGCGTGTGCGGCGCGAACAGAACGTGCTGGAGGTGTGGGCCGACCACCGCAGCCGCGAGGTGCGCTTCGGCACCGACCAGGGCTTGCAGATCGAACCGGCCAACCGCGGCATCGGTCGTTTCCTGGTCGCCCAGGGCGTGCTCTGGGCCCGCCAGCGCTGGGCCAACTACCAGGTCGAGGGTGGCGCCCTGGCGCTCAAGGACATCCCCAGCGAAGAGGCCCGCCAGCGTCGCGACCACTTCCTGCGCGCCCAGGGCTTCGCGGTCGAGTACCAGGACCTGCTGCAGATGAAGGCCAGCTACGGGGCCGAAAGCATCAGCGCCCTGCTCGGCGAGTGGAACAGCGAACGCCTGCAGCCGGTGGCGATCATCGAGGCCGCCGCCATGCTGCAGCAGGCCGACCAGAAGCTGCACGAGCAGGAGGTCGCGCTGCGCAAGCTGGAGCAGAAGAACAAGCTGCTCAGGCACGAGGACAGCAGCCTGCGCTTCACCATCATGTGCCTGGTGGCGCTGGCCCTGTTCCAGGCCGGCCTGCTGATCTGGATCGCCACCCGCTGATCAGCCGGGGCGTGCCTGCGCAGGCGCGGCTTCAGCCGCGAAGCCTTCGCTCAGTTTTTCTAGGGGGGATAAGGCTGTGTCGATCCAGCCTGAGCATACCCGCCGTTTGCCGACTCAGCCCTTCAGCCGCGAGCAGAACAGCGCCTGATGCTCGCGGCACTGCTTGGCCGCCAGCAGGAACACGCCATGGCCGCCCTGCTCGAACTCCAGCCAGGTAAAGTCGACTTCCGGGTACAGCGCCTCGACATGCACCTGGCTGTTGCCCACCTCGACGATCAGGATGCCCTGCTCGTTCAGGTGGTCGGCCGCCTCGGCCAGCATGCGCCGCACCAGGTCCAGGCCATCGTCGCCACAGGCCAGGCCCAGCTCCGGTTCGTGCTGGTATTCGGCCGGCATGTCGGCGAAGTCTTCGGCATCCACATAGGGCGGGTTGGAGACGATCAGGTCGAAGCGCTGGCCCGGCAGGCCGGCGAAACCGTCGCCCTGCACGGTGTACACGCGCTCTTCCAGGGCATGCCGCTCGATGTTCTGGTTGGCCACTTCCAGGGCCTCGAAGGACAGGTCGGCCAGCACCACTTCGGCCTGCGGGAAGGCATAGGCGCAGGCGATGCCGATGCAGCCGGAGCCGGTGCACAGGTCGAGGATGCGCGCCGGCTCGCCGCTCAGCCAGGGCGCGAAGTGCTGGCCGATCAGCTCGGCGATCGGCGAGCGCGGCACCAGCACGCGCTCGTCGACGATGAAAGGCAGGCCGCAGAACCAGGCCTCGCCCAGCAGGTAGGCGGTCGGCACACGCTCGTCGATGCGCCGTTTGAGCAGCGCCAGCAGATGCTCCTGCTCGTCCTCCTCCAGGCGGCAATCGAGGTAGCTGTCGGCGACTTCCCAGGGCAGGTGCAGGGCGCCGAGCACCAGCTGGCGGGCCTCGTCCCAGGCGTTATCGGTGCCATGGCCGAAGAACAGCTGCTCGGCGTGGAAACGGCTGACAGCCCAGCGAATATGGTCGCGCAGGGTGCGCAGGCGGGATTGGGACACGGGACAGACCTCCAGAACGGGTGCGCGATTCTAGCCGCAAGTGCGGCATTTTACCGGGCCGGCGCCCTCTGGCGCACAAGGAAAACCGCGCAAGAGGTTCACAGATGCACCTGGCAGGCAGAGAATAGAGGCATCGCCGCATCAGGAGCCCGCGCCATGTCCGATCCCAAGACCCTGTTCCAGCTGACTGGCCGTGGTTACGCCCCAGCCACCTTGAGCAAGGCGACCCTGCTGATCATCGACGCCCAGGAGGAATACCGCAGCGGCGTCCTGCAGCTGCCGGACGTCGACGCCACCTGCGCCCAGATCGGTACCCTGCTGCACGCCGCGCGCAACCTCGGCACCCCGGTGGTACACGTACGCCACCTCGGCATCCCCGGCGGCTTGCTCGACCCGCAGGGCCCGCGCGGACACTTCATCGCCGGCCTGGAGCCGCAGGCCGGCGAGCTGGTGATCGAGAAGCGCCTGCCCAACGCCTTCGCCGGCACCGCGCTGCACGATGGCCTGCAGCAGCTCGGCCACCTCGACCTGATCGTCTGCGGCTTCATGACCCATTCGAGCATCAGCACCACCGTGCGCGCCGCCAAGGACTACGGCTACCGCTGCACCCTGGTCGACAGCGCCTGCGCCACCCGCGACCTGCCCTATGCCGGCGAACTGATCGACGCCCGCCAGCTGCACCGCATCGAGATGGCGGCCCTGGCCGACAACTACGCGATTGTCGTGCCGCAGGCCCAGGCGCTGATCTAGCCCTCCGCCGATTGACCGGAACCCTGCTGCCCAGCGCCGGTCATAGCGCCGATACCTTATGAGGAAGTCGGCATGAAACAGTCCAATGGTTTTGATGCCCGCCGCCTGCGCCCTAGAGGCCCGGCGAGCTGGCGCTGGCGTTTTCTCGCGGCACTGGCCGCCCTGTTTGCCGGCCTCGGCGTGCTGCTGTTCCTCGCCGGCAGCGCCGCCCTGCTCGGCCGACCGCCGGCGCTGGGGCCGTTGAACGACAGCATCGGCGCGGCCATCAGCCTGCTGCTGTTCGGCCTGTTCCTGCTGTGGGGCGGGATCGGTGTCTGGCGTCGCTGCCGCCGGCGTCTGAGCGGTCGCACGGGCAACGCGCTGAGCCTGTCGCCACGCCTGCTGAAAAAACGCGGCTGATCCCGGTAAACTGCCCTCCTGAGTGGAGGCGCCAGGGTCTGTTCCCGTTTCGTTCGCGAACCGCGTTGCTGCGCAAAATCGCGCCAGGCTAGGCGTGGGACGCAGGCAATGGTCATTCCCTTGGCAAGTCCCGCAACGACGCATGGCGCGATTTTGCGCGCAACCCGCAGGGACGGGCCCGTTTTTGCGCGGAACGTCGTTACTCGACGGCTCATTTGGACGACCAAACCTCGCGTCTCGCGCCTAGCTCCGTGCAAAAACGGGCGGCGTCGCGGCCGTGAACGAAACGGGAACAGACCCTATGCAAGACGACGATTTCTCCCTGTTCCAATCCGCGGTGCGTGGCGTCAAACCGATCAGCCATGACCGCGCCGACACCGGCAAAGCCAAGACCGACCGCCAGCGCATCAGCACCCTGCGCCAGGCCGCCACGCTGAAGACCGACAGCATCACGGTTGACGGCCTCTCCGACCTGTTCGTCATCGACGTCGGCGCCGAGGACGAGCTGTACTGGGCCCGCGACGGCGTGCAGGACAGCCAGCTGCGCAAGCTCAAGGCCGGCCAGGTGCCTTTCGAAGGCAGCCTCGACCTGCACGGCATGAGCGTGGAAAAAGCCCGTGAAATCCTCTGGGACTTCTTTGCCGAAGCCGCCAAGATGGAAGTGCGCTGCGTGCGCGTGACCCACGGCAAGGCTGCGCGCAAGGATGGCAAGCGTCCGCTGATCAAGAGCCACGTCAACACCTGGCTGCGCCAGCACCCGCAAGTGCTCGGTTTCACCTCCTGCCTGCCCAGGCATGGCGGCGCCGGGGCAGTCTACGTACTGCTCAAGCGCACCATGCTGGATGGCCGCGACGAGTAACCCTCAAGTCGGGAAGCGCGGCGCGTGGGCCTCATATTCCACGCGCAAGCCGTTCACCACAAACGACACCGCGTGATAGAAACCGACTAGCAGCAGGCACTCGATCAACTGCTCGGTGCTGAAATGCTGCTCCAGGCGCAACCACAGCTCATCGTCCACCTGCGCCTGCTCGTGCAGACCGTCGGCCAACGCCAGCAATGCCTGCTCGGCAGGACTCCACAAGGCTGGATCAATCGGCGTATTGCAGGTATCGGCAATCTGTTGCGGGCTGAATCCAGCCTTGCCGGCAAAACCCGCCACATGCACACCCCACTCATACTCCGCCCCGCACAGCGCCGTCGCCCGCAGGATCAGCAGTTCGCGCTGGCGCAGCTCGATGCTGCCGCGATCGAGCAAACCACCGGCGATCATGCGCTGCAGCACCCGCGGGTTGTGCGCCATGCTGCGAAACAGTTTCAGTGGCGGCATGCCCGGCGGCATGACCCGCTCGAAGGCGGCCTGAACCTCGGCGGCATAGGGCGGTTGCAGCGGCTGTACACGGGGCATGGACATGGGCAAAGCTCCTGTTCGACTGGTATGCTACGAAATAAGTAGCAAACAGAACCTAACCCGCTACTAAAAAAGAAGCAAGGAGCTGCAATGAGCTTTCCTCAGCCCGGCGATGCAGTCCGCGGCTCGACCACGGGTCGCCCAATCATGGCCCTGCTAGACCTGCTCGGCCGCCGTTGGAGCCTGCGTGTGCTCTGGGAGCTACACCAGGCCCCAGCCAGTTTTCGCGATCTTCAGGCGCGCTGCGAAGGAGTCTCGCCCTCGGTGCTGAATACCCGCCTGGGTGAATTGCGTGAGGCACAGTTGCTGGAGAACGGTGAGCGCGGCTATCAGCTCTCCGCCCTTGGTCGGGAGCTGGTGCAGCAGTGCCTGCCACTGGCGCTGTGGGCCGACAACTGGGCCGCGCAACTGGCACCGCGGCCCTAAATTCCAGCCGATCTGGAGTAGAGTGCCCTTGCCAGCCCGCCAGCGGCACCCTACCCTGCGCCTCTGCGTATCCCGATAGTCCCCACAGGAAGATCCATGTCCCTGGAACAGCATTACACCGCGATTCTCGGCCAGCTCGGCGAGGACGCCTCCCGCGAAGGCCTGCTCGACACCCCGAAACGTGCCGCCAAGGCCATGCAGTACCTCTGCAAGGGCTACCAGCAGACGCTGGAAGAAGTCACCAACGATGCCCTGTTCAGCTCCGACAACAGCGAAATGGTGCTGGTGAAGAACATCGAGCTGTATTCGCTGTGCGAGCACCACCTGCTGCCGTTCATCGGCAAGGCCCATGTGGCCTACATTCCCAACGGCAAGGTGCTCGGCCTGTCCAAGGTGGCGCGCATCGTCGACATGTACGCGCGGCGCCTGCAGATCCAGGAAAACCTCAGCCGGCAGATCGCCGAGGCGATCCAGCAGGTCACCGGCGCGCTCGGCGTGGCCGTGGTCATCGAAGCCCAGCACATGTGCATGATGATGCGCGGCGTGGAGAAGCAGAACTCGTCGATGGTCACCTCGGTGATGCTCGGCGAATTCCGCGAGAACGCCGCCACCCGCAGCGAGTTCCTCAGCCTGATCCGCTGATTGCCGCCCGGCCTACCCGGCTCCAGCGGGAGCGACGGGGGCGGCGGCTGGCGCGCGCGACAGAGAACCGGCCCGCGGGCCGGTTTTTCTTGGGCGGCGTTGCGGGCCGAGGCGAAATCCGGTGCAGCCAAGCCCGGTCAACTCCGGTACCCTGCCGGCCCTTTCAGTCACCTCTTCAGGAATATTCGGCGATGCTTCTCAAAGCGCTGCGAATCGGCCTCGGCCAGCTCATCATCCTCATCGATTTCCTCACCCGCCCGCGCAAGCTCAAGCGCAGCGCCGAGGCGCAGGCCCGGGTCGAGCGGGAGGCCGCCGGCCTGGCGCTGTACCAGTTCCATGCCTGCCCGTTCTGCGTGAAGACCCGGCGTACCCTGCACCGCCTGAATGTGCCGCTGGCACTGCGCGATGCGAAGAACGACAGCAGCCACCGCCAGGCCCTGCTGGAGCAAGGCGGCAAGCTGCAGGTGCCCTGCCTGCGCATCGAGGAACAGGGCGAGAGCCGCTGGCTGTACGAATCCAAGGCGATCAGCGCCTACCTGAACGAGCGCTTCGCCGCCCAGTGAGGCATGGCCCGGAGCCGCTTCGGCCCCGGGTTGCTCACTCTCAGCCCTGCATGCCGACATGCCGCGGCTGGCTGGTCACCCGCGCCAGCCAGGCGTTGATCGCCGGGAAGCCGGACAGGTCGAAGCCGCCTTCGTGGGCCACGTGGGTGTAGGCATACAGGGCGATGTCGGCGATCGAATAGTGCTCGCCGACCAGGTAAGGCGTGCGACTGAGCTGCTGTTCCATCACCTTGAGCGCCTTGTAGCCGCGCACCTGGCAGACCTTGAACTCCTCCTCGCGCTCGGCCGGGCGACCCTGGTACAGCTGGATGAAGCGCGCCACGGCGATGTACGGCTCATGGCTGTACTGCTCGAAGAACTGCCACTGCAGCACCTGGGTGCGCAGGCGCGGCTCGCCGGGGAGGAACTCGCTGCCATCGGCGAGGAAATTGAGGATGGCATTGGACTCCCACAGGCAGGTGCCGTCTTCCAGCTCCAGCACCGGGATCTTGCCGTTCGGGTTTTTGGCCAGGAACTCCGGCGTCTGCGTGTCGCCCTTGAGGATGTCGACCGGCACCCACTCGTACTCGCGACCGAGCAGGTGCAGCATCAGTTTGATCTTGTAGCAGTTGCCGGAACGGTAATCGCCGTAAACCTTGAGCATGTCTATTTACTCCCCTGGGCCTCACGCACCACCGCGGCCAGGCGGCGCAGGCCTTCGCCCAGGCGCGCCGGCTCGACGTGGCTGAAGTTCAGGCGCAGGTAGCCCGGGTTGGCATCCGGCTCGGTGAAGAACGGCTCGCCGGGCATGAACGCCACGTTCTGCGCCATGGCCGGCTGCAGCAGGGTGCGGGTGTCCAGCGGCTGCTTGAGAGTCAGCCAGAAAAACAGGCCGCCCTGCGGCACCTGCCAGTCGGCCAGGTCGCTGAAGTGCTCCTCCAGGGCCGCCTGCATGGCATCGCGGCGCTGGCGGTAGAAGTCGCGCAGCTCGGCCAGGTGCGCATGGTACTGCTCGGTGCCCAGCCACTGCAGGGCCTGCCACTGGCCGATGCGGTTGGTGTGCAGGTCGGCCGACTGCTTCAGGCGCAGCAGGTGCGGGAACAGGTCGGGCGTGGCGATCAGGTAACCGACGCGCAGGCCCGGCAGCAGGGTCTTGGACATGGTCCCGGTGTAGATCCAGCTGGCGCGCTTGAGGCGGCTGACGATGGGCGTGGCGCTGCCGGCATCGAACACCAGGTCGCGGTAGGGTTCGTCCTCGATCAGGGTGACGTTGAACTCATCGAGCAGGGCCGCCACCGCATCGCGCTTGGCCTCGCTGTAGCGCACCGCCGAAGGGTTCTGGAAGGTCGGGATGAGGTAGGCGAAGGCCGGCTTGTGCTGCTGCAGGCGCTCGCGCAGGGCTTCCAGCTGCGGGCCGTCGGCCTCCTGGGGCACGGTGATGCAGTTGGCGCCGAACAGCTGGAAGGACTGCAGCGCGGCCAGGTAGGTCGGCGCCTCCACCAGGATCTCGGTGCCCGGATCGATGAACAGCTTGCTGGCCAGGTCGAGGGTCTGCTGCGATCCGCTGACCACCAGCACCTGGCTGGCCTCGCACGGCACGCCGAGCAGGCGCGCTTCGGCGGCGATGCGCTCGCGCAGTTCCGGCTCGCCTTCGCTCATGCCGTACTGGCTGATGCCGGCCGGCATTCCGCTCCAGTCCACCTTCGGCAGCATCGGTTCGGCCGGCAGGCCGCCGGCGAAGGACATCACCTCCGGACGCTGCGCCGCAGCGAGGATTTCACGGATCAGGGAGCTTTTCAGGCGGGCAACGCGTTCGGAGAAGGCCATGACAAATCACCAGTAGCAAAGGCAGGACAAATTGGGTCAAACTCGTTGACCGAAACTACGCCGCCTCGAATCGATACGTCAATATGTTTGACCTGAAAAAGCCGACCGGCCAGCTGACCGCCATGGAAGCCTTCTTCTTCGGCTACCAGGCTTTCACCGCCAAACCGGACGAAATCCTCGCCCGCCGCGGCCTGTCGCGGGTGCATCACCGCATCCTGTTCTTCATCGCCCGCTATCCGGGGCTGAGCGTCAAGCAGCTGCTCGGCTACCTCGGGGTGAGCAAGCAGGCGCTCAACACGCCGCTGCGCCAGCTGCTGGAAATGCACCTGGTGGAGAGCGTGGCGGCGCAGGACGACAAGCGCAAACGCCTGCTGGCGCTGACCGCCGACGGCGCCAAGCTGGAGCAGGCCCTGCGCCGCGAGCAGACCCGACTGCTCGAGCGGGTTCTGGGCGAGGCCGGGGAAGCCAGCATGAACAACTGGCTGGCGGTCAACCAGCTGCTCGGCAAGACCCGCCAGGCCGGCGCCGAGGACTGAGCCGCCGGTTCAGGCCGACTGGCCGCGCAGCTCGGCGGCGGCGCGGAAGAACACCAGCATCATGCACAGCGAGCCGCCCAGCAGCGGCAGGATGGCCAGCACCATCAGCAGCACCGAGGCCAGCATGCCGCCACCGACTATGTCCATCCAGGCCATCACGCGGAACACCGGGTAGGCGCCGGGCGTTCTCAGCAGGCGGATGCCCAGCCACAGGGTGGCGATGCCGAGCAGCACCAGCACGGCGAAGTAGAGGATGGTTTTCCCGTCGATGCGGTTGAACAGGCCGTCGCCCCAGAGCAGGTCCAGGCCTTCCAGCAGCAGACCGAGCAGCACCATCGCCCACACCGGAAAGGCCAGGCCGCAGGCCTGGAAGCGCTGTTCGGCAAAGGCCTTCAGGCGCAGCAACAGGTAGCTGCCGAGCAGCACGGTGGCCAGGCTCAGGGCATCCATGGCGCGCCGCAGCGCCAGATCGACCTGCTCGTCGACCAGCAGCACCAGCCCGGTGACCACCAGGCTGCCGAGCAGCGAGACCAACGACAGCCAACCGAGCAGTTGCAGCTGCCCGACACTCCAGCCGCTCAGCGGCCGGGGCGCCGGCGCATCGACCAGCGCCACCTGCGGCGCGGCATAGGGATTTTCCGGTTGCATAGAACGTCCTTGATGGATGGAACAGTGGTGAGCAATCCACGGCAAGGCGAAAACTGTACCGCCCATTGACACTTTCGCTGTACCGCGACGCCCAGCCTAACAGCGCATAGGCTGCCAGCAACCCCGGAGAGCCGCCATGACCGCCGAACTGCTGATCGCCTTTATCGCCTTTGCCTTCGTCACCTCGGTGACACCGGGCCCGAACAACATGATGCTGCTGGCCTCCGGGGTGAACTTCGGCGTGCGCCGCAGCGTGCCGCACATGCTCGGCATCAGCCTGGGCTTCATGCTCCTGGTGATCGCCGTGGGCCTCGGCCTGGGGCAGCTGTTCGAGCTGTACCCGGCGCTGTACAGCATCCTGCGCTACGCCGGCGGCGCCTACCTGCTGTACCTGGCCTGGAAGATCGCCGGTTCCGGCGCGCCGGACACCAGCGGCCGGGCACACGGCAAGCCCTTCACCTTCATCCAGGCGGCGGCCTTCCAGTGGGTCAACCCCAAGGCCTGGATCATGGCCATCGGCGCCATCACCACCTATACCCCGCAGGACGGCTTCCTGGTCAACGTGCTGCTGATCGCCGCCCTGTTCGCCGCGGTCAACTGTCCCAGCGTCGGCCTCTGGACCGTGGCCGGCAGCCTGCTGCGCCGCTGGCTGGATGAGCCGCGCGTGCTGCGCGTGTTCAATATCGGCATGGCCCTGCTGCTGGTGGCCTCGCTCTACCCCATCCTTGTCGACCTCTAGGAAGCGCCGATGAACCAGGCCGAAACCCTGCCCCTGCGCCCGCTCGCCGACTCCTCGCCCGCCGCCGTGGCCGCGGGTTTCGTCGCCATGCTCACCGGTTACACCAGTTCGCTGGTGCTGATGTTCCAGGCCGGCCAGGCGGCGGGGCTGTCCACTGCGCAGATCTCCTCCTGGCTGTGGGCCCTGTCGATCGGCATGGCCATCTGCACCATCGGCCTGTCGCTGCGCTACCGCGCGCCGATCGTGGTGGCCTGGTCGACGCCGGGCGCCGCGCTGTTGATCACCAGCCTGCCGGGGGTGAGCTACCCCGAGGCCATCGGCGCCTTCGTCATCTGCGCCGTGCTGCTCAGCCTGCTCGGCCTGTGCGGCGCCTTCGAGCGGGTCATGCGCCACCTCCCCGCCTCGCTGGCCGCGGCTCTGCTGGCGGGCATCCTGTTCCGCATCGGCAGCGAGATCTTCATCGCCGCGCAGCACAGCACGGCGCTGGTGCTGGCGATGTTCTTCAGCTTCCTGCTCGGCAAGCGCTTCGTGCCGCGCTACGCGGTGCTCGCCGCGCTGCTGGTCGGCGGCCTGCTCGCCGCCCTGCTCGGCCTCCTGGATTTTCGTGGCTTCGAGCTGCAGGTGGCGCTGCCGGTCTGGACCACGCCGAGCTTCTCGTTCAGCGCCGCCATCAGCATCGGCCTGCCGCTGTTCGTGGTGGCCATGGCCTCGCAGAACATTCCCGGCATTGCCGTGCTGCGCGCCGATGGCTATGACGTACCGCCTTCGCCGCTGATCGCCACCACCGGCCTCGCCTCGCTGCTGCTGGCGCCGTTCGGCTCCCACGGCATCAACCTGGCCGCCATCAGCGCCGCCATCTGCACCGGCGCCGAGGCCCACGAGGACCGGCACAAGCGCTACACCGCGGCGCTCTGGTGCGGCCTGTTCTACGGCATCGCCGGGATCTTCGCCGCCACCCTGGCCGCGCTGTTCGCCGCCCTGCCGGCGGCGCTGGTGCTGTCGATCGCCGCCCTGGCGCTGCTCGGCTCGATCGGCAACGGCCTGGCCCAGGCCATGCTCGAGCCCGGCCAGCGCGATGCGGCGCTGGTCACCTTCATGGTCACCGCCTCGGGCATGACCCTGCTGGGCATCGGCTCGGCCTTCTGGGGGCTGATCGCCGGCGCCCTGACCCTGTACATCCTCAACTGGCGCAAGAGCCGCTAGCTAGCGCTCAGCGTCAGCGGCGATCCACAGGCAGAAAAAAGCCCGGGCAGGCCCGGGCTTTTTTTATCGAAGGCCGACGGCTCAGGCCGCCTGGACCTCTTCCGCCGCCAGCTGCTTGCCGTGGGCGAAGTTCACCCACCAGCCGAACGCCGCCGCGGTGAAGAACATGATGAAGCTGTAGATCGCCGCCGGGATGGCCATGGTCGAGTTGTTCAGCAGCATCGGGCTGAGCGCCAGGGCGATCGCCAGGGTGCCGTTGTGGATGCCGATTTCCATGCCGATCGCCACCGCCTGGCGCAGCGGCAGCTTGAGCAGGCGCGGCACGAAGTAGCCGACGCCCAGGCTGACCAGGTTGAAGGCCAGGGCCGCCATGCCCACCACCGGGGCGTAGTCGACCACGGTCTGCCAGTCCTTGACGAACGCCAGCACGATCACCAGCACCAGGAACAGGGCCGAACCGATCTTCACCGGCTTGTCCATGCGCGCGGCGAAACGGGGGAAGCGGCTGCGCAGGAACATGCCGATGAACACCGGGCCGAGGACGATGGCGAACACCTGCACCACCTTGCCGAACTGCAGCGGCAGGGCCTGGTCGGCGGTCATGAAGTACTGCAGCGACAGGTTGACGATGAACGGCATGGTCAGCACCGCGATCACCGAGTTCACCGCGGTCAGGGTGATGTTCAGCGCCACGTCGCCATGCGCCAGGTGACTGTAGAGGTTGGCCGAGGTGCCGCCGGGCGAGGCCGCCAGCAGCATCAGGCCCACCGCCAGGGCCGGCGCCAGGCCGAAACCCTTGGCGATGAGGAAGCACAGCAGCGGCAGCAGGACGATCTGGCAGCCCAGGCCGATCAGCACCGGCTTGGGAAACTTGGCCACCCGGGCGAAGTCGGCCAGGGTCAGCGACAGCCCCAGGCCGAGCATGATGATGCCCAGGGCGATGGGGAGGAAAGCGGTCAGCAAGGGCGATGCGGTCATTCTTGTTGTTCTCCGAAACGGGGCGCCGATTCTTCACGACGCGCAACAGCGTTGTAACTGGCTTTATGGGCCAAGACTGTTGCAGTGTTGTAACCGAACATGAACGGGGGCGGTTGCGCTTGGCGGATGGCCGCCTGGCCAGGCGCGGGTGGCAGTGGGCAGGCATGAAAAAGGCGCCTTGTCGGCGCCTTTTCGTTGCGGCTCAGATGACGGTCGCGCCGCCATCCACCACCAGGGAATGCCCCGTGGTGAAGCCGGCCGCATCGCTGCACAGGTAGAGCACGGCGCCGGCAATTTCCTCGACCTTGCCGATGCGCCCGACCGGGTGCATCTGGGCGACGAACTCGGCCTTCTTCGGGTCGGCCTCGGCGGCGCGGCGGAACATGTCGGTATCGATCACCGCCGGGCAGACTGCGTTGACGCGGATTTTCTTCTTCGCGTATTCGATCGCGGCGGACTTGGTCAGGCCGATCACCGCATGCTTGGAGGCGGCGTAGATGCTCATCTTCGGCGCCGCCAGCACACCGGCCACCGAGGCGGTGTTGACGATCGCGCCGCCGCCCTGGGCCAGCATCACCGGCAGCTGGTGCTTCATGCACAGCCACACGCCCTTGACGTTGACGCCCATGATGGCGTCGAACTCGGCCTCGCTACCCTCGGCCAGGCGGCCCTTCTCGATCTCGATGCCGGCGTTGTTGAAGGCGTAGTCCAGGCGGCCATAGGCGGCCAGGGTACGCTCCACCAGCGTCTTGACCTCGGCCTCGCGGGCCACGTCGCAACGCACGAAGGTAGCCTCGCCGCCGGCCTCGCGGATCAGCGCAACGGTGGCTTCACCGCCGGCCACATCCACATCGGAAACCACCACCTGCAGGCCCTCGGCCGCGAAGGCCAGGGCGGTGGCACGACCGATACCGGCGGCACCGCCGGTGACCAAGGCTACTTTGCCGGAAAAATGCATGCTCATTGCTACGTCCTCGCGAGGCGTTGAAGTTGCGCGGAGTCTAGCCAGCCCGGCCGGCGCCGAGCAGCACTATCAGATCGCTGTAGGGGCTGCCATGCAGGCAAATGATGGCGCTAGACTGCACGCTCATCCAAGGAGGCGACATGACACCGGCAGACTATCGATACACCCTGGGGCCCGATGCTGAAGCCATGGAGCAGGTACGCGTGGGGTTGGAGGCCTTCAACCAGGCGCAGATCGGCGACTACGCCTATCTCGACTTCGAACTCTATGCCCGCGACAACGACAACCAGGTCGTGGGCGGCATGTTCGGCCACTCCGGCATGGGCTGGCTGTACATCGACTACCTGTGGCTGGCCGACAGCCAGCGCGGCAATGGCCTGGGCGCCCACCTGCTGGAGCTGGCCGAGGAGGAAGCGCGCCGGCGCGGCTGCACCGGCGTATTTCTCTATACCTACAGTTTCCAGGCTCCCGGCTTCTACCGGAAACAGGGCTACGAGCAGATGGGCGTACTGGAGGATTGTCCGCCGGGGCACCAGCGCTTCTACCTGAAGAAGCGCCTGTTGCCCGCCTGATCAGGCGCCCCGCAGCTCGGCCACCACAGCAGCCAGCGCCTGGGCCGGATCGGCGGCCTGGCTGATCGGCCGGCCGATCACCAGGTAGTCGGAGCCTGCCTTGATAGCATCGGCCGGAGTGAGGATGCGCCGCTGGTCATCGGCCGCACTGCCCGCCGGGCGGATGCCCGGGGTGACCAGTTGCAGGGCCGGCTGCGCGGCCTTCAGCGCCGGCGCCTCCTGGGCCGAGCAGACCAGGCCGTCCATCCCGGCCTGGGCCGCCAGGCCGGCCAGGCGCAGCACCTGCTGCTGCGGCTCGATGTCCAGGCCGATGCCGGCCAGGTCCTCGCGCTCCATGCTGGTCAGCACGGTCACGCCGATCAGCAGCGGCTTGGCGCCGCTCAGCTTGTCCAGCTCGTTGCGGCAGGCCGCCATCATGCGCAGGCCGCCGGAGCAGTGCACGTTGACCATCCACACGCCCAGCTCGGCAGCGGCCTTGACCGCCATGGCCGTGGTGTTGGGGATGTCGTGGAATTTCAGGTCGAGGAACACCTCGAAGCCCCTGGCCTGCAGGGTCTCGACCACCGCCGGGCCGCTGCGGGTGAACAGTTCCTTGCCCACCTTGAGCCGGCACTGCGCCGGGTCGAGCCGTTCGGCCAGGGCCAGGGCGGCATCGCGGGAGGGAAAGTCGAGGGCAACGATAATCGGGGACTGGCAGGACATGACGGGCTCGCTGGCAAATCGGAACGCCGCGCATTGTAGCGCAGGGCGCCGGCAGCGTCAGAGCCGACTAGCCATCCAGGGCCAGGGCGGTCATGAAACCGGCCAGGGTGATCAGCCCGGTCAGCGCATGGGTGCTGGAAAAGGCCTCGGGAATCAGCGTATCGACCAGCATGCACATGACCGCGCCGGCGGAAAAACTCAGGGCTACCCCCAGCCACAACGGCGGCATCCCGGCGAACAGCGCCGGGCCGGCCATGGCCGCCAGCCCGGAGAGCAGCACGATGGCGCCCCACAGGCCGAAGATGTAGGCCCTGCTGTGCCCTTCGGCGCGCAGGCCGTTGGCGCTGGCCAGGCTTTCCGGCAGGTTGGAGAGGAAGATCGCCACCAGCAGCATCTGGCTCACCGAGCCGCCATCGAGCAGGCCCAGGCCCAGGCCGAGGGATTCCGGAATGCCGTCGAGAAAGGCCCCGGCGGCAATCAGCAGGCCGAGCATGGAGGTACGCCGGCCCACCCGCCGGCGGTGCTGGTACTCGATGCGGTCCAGCCACTCGTTGATCACCACGAACAGCGCGCCGCCGCAGAGCAGGCCCAGCAGGGTTGCCGCCAGGCCGCCCAGGCGCCGCGCCTCGGGGATCTGCTCGAAGCACATGGCGCCGATCAGTACGCCGCTGCCATAGGCCATGATGGTCGCCACCACGCGCTTCGACAGGCTCAGGTAAACCCCTAGCCAGGCGCCGAGCAACAGGCTGCTGGCCGCCACCAGGCCCCACAGGCCGGCTTGCATCGTCATGTCGCTTGGCACGTCTTGCTCCCTTCGCTGCACGGCCAGCTTAACCCTAGCGGCAACGCCCGACACTGCGCCAGATCAGCCGGGCGCGGTTAGACTGTGCGCCCCGTTCCCACGCAGCATGCCCCATGGCCCGTCTCACCCTCGATTTTTCCCGGCAGAGCTTCTGCTACAGCAGCCACATGACCGTGCGCAGCACCGATATCAACGCCGCCAACCACCTCAGCAACGACTCGATGATCTCGATGATCTCCGAGGCGCGGGCGCGTTTCCTGTTCGACTTCGGCATCCGCGAAACCTCCGCCAGCGGCCCCGGCATCATCGTCACCGACCTGGCCACCATGTACCGCGCCGAGGCCCATGCCCGCGACCAGCTGCTGTTCGAGGTTGGGGTGATGGACTTCAACCGCTACGGCGGCGACATCATCTTCCGCATCACTCGCCCGGCCGACGGCACGCTGATCGCCCTGGCCAAATCCGGCTTCGTGTTCTTCGACTACAGCCTGGGCAAGGTGGTCGAGATGCCCGCGGATTTTCGCGCCACCTTTCCCACGGTCAACTGGCTGGCGTGACGCTGGCGAACCTTTGGTGAACGCTCTAGGGTTAAAACCGCACTGCCCGCCTAGAGGCATTCACCGAGGAGCCCGACCGTGCCCAACCTTTCCCCAGCCCGTACCCTCCTGCTCTGCTGCCTGGCCGGCCTGCCCCTGGCCAGCCAGGCCGAGCCCTCCGCCGAGCGCGGCCGCTACCTGGTCCAGGTCGCCGGCTGCAACGACTGCCACACCGCCGGCTACATCCTGGCGCCGGACAAGGTGCCGGAAAGCGCCTGGCTGCTCGGCGACAGCCTCGGCTGGAGCGGCCCCTGGGGCACCACCTACGCCAGCAACCTGCGCCTGGTGCTGCCCAAGCTGAGCGAGGAGCAGTGGCTGCAGGTGGCGCGCAATGCCAGCTACCGCCCGCCGATGCCCAGCCACGCCCTGCGCATCATGGAAGAAGACGATCTGCGCAGCATCCACCGCTTCGCCAAGCAGCTCGGTGAGGCCGGCCAGCCCGCGCCAGCCGCCCTGCCGCCGGGGCAGGCCGCCGCAGGGCCGGCGGTGCAGTTCCCCATGCCGCCGGCGCAGTAACCTGGACGCGGTTTCGGTGGCGCTGCGCCTGGCTGGAGTCGCGCCGCCCAGCGCCGCGTGCGCCAGGTTGCAGGCTGCAAGAGTGCGCCCCTCGCCTCAATAAGGTGCGCAGCGCAGGCAATCCGCACCGGATTGAGCCAGGCGGCAGCGCACAATCCGCCGAAGTCCCCGGTTTCAAGGCGTTTCGCCAGCTTGGCCCAGCTCTTGCTGTAGGACTGCCATAGGCATCCAACGGCGGCTGCCCTACTTACGACAAAGGCGTCGCACCACCCCGCTTCCGGCGACCAGGTGGTGCGGCGCCTTTTGCGTTTCAGCCCCAACGCCTGGGGTGGGTCGACGGGCCGCGATCCGGACGTCGACCGGTAACTCTCTCAATCTGGCTGCGGCTTCGGCCTCAGGGCCGGGCGTCACAAGCGCCCGGCTTCGCCCGGCGGCTGCCGGCGATGTGCCCACGATCACATCGACCGACAGCCGACCGGGACTCTCATTTGCTGACGAGGTGTTGGATGAATACAAGTTTCTGGAAAGCCGGCCACGCACCGACGCTGTTCGCCGCCTTCCTCTATTTCGACCTGAGCTTCATGGTCTGGTACGTGCTCGGCCCGCTGGGCGTGCAGATCGCCACCGACCTGGGCCTGACCACCCAGCAACGCGCCATGATGGTCGCCACGCCGATCCTGGCCGGCGCCGTGCTGCGCTTCCTGATGGGCCTGCTGGCCGACCGCACCTCGCCGAAAACCGCCGGCCTGATCGGCCAGGTGATCGTCATCGCCGCCCTCACGGTGGCCTGGCTGCACGGCGTGCACAACTACGAACAGGCGCTGCTGCTCGGCCTGTTCCTCGGCTTCGCCGGCGCCTCCTTCGCCGTCGCCCTGCCGCTGGCCTCGCAGTGGTACCCGCCGCAGCACCAGGGCAAGGCCATGGGCATCGCCGGCGCCGGCAACTCCGGCACCGTGCTGGCCGCCCTGTTCGCCCCCGGCCTGGCCGCCCTGTTCGGCTGGAGCAACGTGTTCGGCCTGGCGCTGATCCCGCTGGTGCTGGTGCTGGTCATCTTCGCCACGGTGGCGCGCAACGCCCCGGAGCGGCCGCCGGTGAAATCCATGGCCGACTACCTCAAGGCCCTGGGCGACCGTGACAGCTGGTGGTTCATGTTCTTCTACAGCGTGACCTTCGGCGGCTTCCTCGGCCTGGCCAGCACCCTGCCCGGCTACTTCCACGACCAGTACGGCTTCGACCCGGTCAAGGCCGGCTACTACACCGCCGCCTGCGTGTTCGCCGGCAGCCTGATGCGCCCCCTCGGCGGCGCCCTGGCCGACCGCATCGGCGGCATCCGCTCGCTGCTGGTGATGTACACCTGCGCCTCGATCTGCATCGCCGTGGTCGGTTTCAACCTGCCCAGCTCGCTGGCCGCCCTGGCCCTGTTCGTGGTCGCCATGCTCAGCCTGGGTGCCGGCAACGGCGCGGTGTTCCAGCTGGTGCCGCAGCGTTTTCGCAAGGAGATCGGCGTGATGACCGGCTTGATCGGCATGGCCGGCGGCATCGGCGGCTTCTGCCTGACCGCCGGGCTCGGCGCCATCAAGCAGTCCACCGGTTCCTACCAGCTCGGCCTGTGGCTGTTCGCCAGCCTGGGCATCCTCGCCTGGGTCGGCCTGTACGGCGTCAAGCAGCGCTGGCGCACCACCTGGGGCTCGGCCGCCGTCACCGCGGCGCGGGTCTGAGAACCTGCTTAGGGTCTGCTGCGCGTCGGCCATACCGCGTTAAAAATGGCCTCGGGATGCTCATTTACAGCTCGTAAACTCCGCTCCCTCGGCCATTTTTGCCTTGTCTGCCTCTAGCTCGCGAGACCGTAAACAGATTCTGCGTAAGCATCGCGGATGCGCTCCGCGACAGTACAACAGGTCGGTTGCGACAAAGGCGGGCCCGGTCCAGCCTCCTCGCACTGGTCAGGAAAGGTGGCAAGGCACCGGTCACGGCGCCTTGCCAGGGAGGCCGCGCCGGCTTCGCCTTTGTCTCAACCGACCTGCGCACTACCCTTGAGGGCGATCTCCATCGCCCTTTTGCACGTCCGCCCACACGAGACCCCCAGATGGCCCTGCAACTGACCTTCGGTGAAGCCACCGCCACCGGCCCCCGGGCGGAAAACCAGGATGCCATCCGCGTGGTCACCCCGACGCCGGCCCTGGCGGCGAGCAAGGGCTTTCTGTTCGCCCTGGCCGACGGCGTCAGCCAGTGTGCCGACGGCGGCCTGGCCGCCCGCGCCACCCTGCAGGCCCTGGCCCTCGACTACTACGCCACCCCGGAAACCTGGGCCGTGGCGCAATCGCTGGATCGCCTGCTGGTCGCCCACAACCGCTGGCTGCAGGCCAACGGCGGCGGCCAGCCGCTGCTGACCACCCTCACCGCCCTGGTCCTGCGCGGCCGCCGCTTCACCCTCGCGCATGTCGGCGATTGCCGCGCCTACCGCTGGCTGGACGGGCAGATCGAGCGCCTCAGCGAAGACCACGTGTGGGAACAGCCGGGCATGCAGCACGTGCTCAAGCGCGCCATGGGCCTGGACCAGCACCTGGTGGTGGACTACCTGGAAGGCGAACTGCGCGAGGGCGAAAGCTTCCTGCTGGTCAGCGACGGCGT
Source organism: Pseudomonas sp. R-28-1W-6 (assembly GCF_009799925.1). Taxonomy (GTDB): domain Bacteria; phylum Pseudomonadota; class Gammaproteobacteria; order Pseudomonadales; family Pseudomonadaceae; genus Aquipseudomonas. The sequence goes on along the minus strand of NZ_WELK01000009.1, from coordinate 38,233 downwards.
CTGGTCGACCCTCGGCGACCACGGCGTGCACAGCATGCTCAAGGACGAGAGCGACCCGGCCGCGGCCTGCCGCGCCCTGGTCAGCGCCGCCCACCTGGCCGGCAGCCAGGACAATGCCAGCGCCCTGCTGGTGCAGGTGCAGGGCCTGCCGGACAACGACCTGGCCGACACCCTGGCGCAGATCCAGCACTGGCCGCTGCCGCCCAAGCTGCGCGACGGCCAGAGCTTCGAGGGCTGGCAGATCGAGCGCCTGCTCGCCGAGTCGCGCCAGTCGCTGGTCTACCGGGTGCGCGACAACCAGTCGCGGCGCTGGCTGCTGAAGACCCTGCCGGCCAGCCGGCATGACGAGGAACAGGCCGGCCCGGCCCTGCTGCTCGAGGAATGGTTCCTGCGCCGCGTGGCCGGGCGCCACTTTGCCGAAGTCCACCCGCTGCCGCAGCGCCAGCATCTGTACTACGTGCAGCGCGAGCACCAGGGCCAGACCCTTGCCGAACACCTGCGTCTGTCCGGCCCGCTGGGCCTGCCGGAATGGCTGGAGCTGGCGCCGCGCCTGCTCAAGGCCCTCGGCATGCTGCACCGGCGCAACCTGCTGCACCGCGACATCAAGCCGGAAAACCTGCTGTGGTGCGACGACGGCGAGCTGCGCGTGCTGGATTTCGGCCTGGCCTACTGCCCCGGCCTGTCCCGCGACGAGGCCCATGCCCTGCCCGGCACGCCCAGCTATATTGCCCCGGAGGCCTTCAGCGGCGGCAAGCCCAGCGCCCAGCAGGACCTCTACGCCGCCGGCGTGACCCTCTATCACCTGCTCACCGGGCACTACCCCTACGGCGAGATCGAGGCCTTCCAGCATCCGCGCTTCGGCAAGCCGACCGCACCCAGCCGCTACCGCCCCGACCTGCCCAGCTGGCTCGACGACTGCCTGCTGCGCGCGGTGGCGGTCAACCCGGCCGAGCGCTTCGAAACCGCCGAGGAATGGCTGCTGGCCCTCGAACAGGGCGAACGCCAGGCCCTAGTGCTGCGCCCGCGCCCGCTGCTGGAACGCGAGCCGCTGAAAGTCTGGCGCGGCGTGGCCCTGGTTTCCCTGCTGCTCAACCTGGCCCTGCTGGTGCTGCTGCTCAAGTAGGGGCGCGGCGCACCACAACGGCGCAAGAGGCCTTAAACAGGTGCGTCGACGGCCCGTGAAAAATCCGCAAAACCCCGCGCCAACCCGCTAAAAACCAGGCTTTCGCAAAGTTGGCACGCTGCCTGCTTTACAGACATCGACATTACATAAAGGCATCGCCCTCAACGACGAGCGCAGTGCCTCCCGACAGATCGGGACAAGGACAAAGGCGTCCTCGCTAGGTGACTAGCGGGACGCCTTTTTTGTTTTCCGATTTTCGGTATCCGTGACGGAGAGGAACCATGAAAAAACTCAAACTGGTAATGGTCGGCAACGGCATGGCCGGGGTCAGAACCCTGGAAGAGCTGCTCAAGCTCGCCCCCGACCTGTATGACATCACCGTCTTCGGTGCCGAACCGCACCCCAACTACAACCGCATCCTGCTGTCGCCGGTGCTGGCGGGCGAGCAGACCTTCGACGAGATCGTCCTCAACGACCTCAACTGGTACGCCGAGAACAACGTCAAGCTGATGCTCAACCGCAAGGTGGTCGATATCGACCGCAAGAAGCGCATCGTCATCGCCGAAGACGGCAGCACCGCCGAATACGACCGCCTGCTCATCGCCACCGGCTCCAACCCGTTCATCCTGCCGATTCCCGGCAACAAGCTGCAGGGCGTGATCGGCTACCGCGACATCGCCGACACCGAAATGATGATGGCCACCGCCAAGACCCACAGCCACGCGGTGGTGATCGGCGGCGGCCTGCTCGGCCTGGAGGCGGCCAACGGCCTCAAGCTGCGCGGCATGGACGTGACCGTGGTGCACCTGTCCGACTGGCTGCTCGAACGCCAGCTCGACAAGACCGCCGGCAAGCTGCTGCAGAGCGCCCTGGAGGCCCGCGGCATCCACTTCCGCCTCAACGAGCAGACCGAAGAACTGATGGACAACGGCGAAGGCCGGGTCTGCGCCGTGCAGTTCAAGGGTGGCGACGTGATCCCCGCCGACCTGGTGGTGATGGCCGCCGGTATCCGCCCCAACACCGAGCTGGCGGAGAAGGCCGGCATCCCGTGCAACCGCGGCATCCTGGTCAACGACACCATGCAGACCTACGACCCGCGCGTGTACTCGATCGGCGAATGCGCCAACCACCGCGGCATCGCCTACGGCCTGGTCGCGCCGCTGTTCGAACAGGCCAAGGTCTGCGCCAACCACCTGGCCCAGCTCGGCTTCGCCCGCTACCAGGGCTCGGTGACCTCGACCAAGTTGAAAGTCACCGGCATCGACCTGTTCTCCGCCGGCGACTTCATGGGCAGCGACGGAACCGAGACCATCACCCTCTCCGACCCCATCGGCGGCGTGTACAAGAAGCTGGTGATCAAGGACGACGTGCTGGTAGGCGCCTGCCTGTATGGCGACACCGCCGACGGCGGCTGGTACTTCCGCCAGGTCAAGGAGAACGCCAACATCAGCCAGATCCGCGATCACCTGATGTTCGGCGAGAGCGCCCTGGGTGACGTCGGCCACCAGGGCCAGAGCAGCGCGGCGAGCATGCCCGACAGCATGGAAGTGTGCGGCTGCAACGGCGTGTGCAAGGGCACCATCGTCAAGGCGATCCAGGAAAACGGCCTGTTCAGCGTCGACGACGTGAAGAAGCACACCAAGGCCGCCAGTTCCTGCGGCTCCTGCGCCGGCCTGGTCGAGCAGATCCTGATCAGCACCGTCGGCGGCGCCGCCGACGTCAAGCCGAAGAGCGAAAAAGCCATCTGCGGCTGCAGCGAGATGAACCACGGGCAGATCCGCAAGGCGATCCGCGAGCAGCACCTGACCAGCATGGCGCAGACCATGGAGTACCTGAACTGGATGACGCCCAACGGCTGCGCCACCTGCCGCCCGGCACTCAACTACTACCTGATCTCCACCTGGCCGGGCGAGGCCAAGGACGACCCGCAGTCGCGCCTGATCAACGAACGCGCCCACGCCAACATCCAGAAGGACGGCACCTACTCGGTGGTACCGCGCATGTGGGGCGGCGTGACCAACCCGTCCGAGCTGCGCCGCATCGCCGACGTGGCAGACAAGTACAACGTGCCGATGGTCAAGGTCACCGGCGGCCAGCGCATCGACCTGCTGGGGATCAAGAAGGAAGACCTGCCGGCCGTGTGGAAAGACCTCGACATGGCCTCCGGCCACGCCTACGGCAAGTCCATCCGCACCGTGAAGACCTGCGTCGGCAGCGAGTTCTGCCGCTTCGGCACGCAGAACTCGACCCAGCTGGGCATCGACCTGGAACACGACCTGTTCAACATGTGGTCGCCGCACAAGGTCAAGCTGGCCGTCTCCGGCTGCCCGCGCAACTGCGCCGAGGCCGGCATCAAGGACGTCGGCATCATCGGCGTGGATTCCGGCTTCGAGATGTACATCGGCGGCAACGGCGGGATCAAGACCGAGGTCGCCGAGTTCTTCGTCAAGGTGAAAACCGCCGAAGAGGTGCGCGAATACAACGGCGCCTTCCTCCAGCTGTACCGCGAGGAAGCCTTCTACCTGGAGCGCACCGTGCACTACATGCAGCGCGTGGGCATGGAACACATCAAGAAGGCCGTGCTGGAGGACGAAGGCAACCGCAAGGCGCTCAACGCGCGCCTGCAGTACGCGCTGTCGTTCGAGCAGGACCCGTGGAAAGAACGCATCGAAACCCCGCAGCTGAAGAAAGAATTCGACCGTATCCCCGTCGTAGCCGTTGAGGAGGCCACCGCATGAACTGGCTGGATATCTGTGCCCTGGAAGAGATCAATGTGCTGGGTTCCCGAATTGTCAGCGGGCCGAAAGGCGACATCGCGATTTTCAGAACTTCCGCAGATGAGGTGTTCGCCCTCGACGACCGCTGCCCGCACAAGGGCGGGCCGCTGTCCCAGGGGCTGATCTACGGCAAGCGCGTGGCCTGCCCGCTGCACAACTGGCAGATCGAACTGGAAAGCGGCGTGGCCGTGGCCCCGGACGAAGGCTGCGCGCACCGTCACGACGTGAAGGTGGTCGATGGCCGCGTGCTGCTCGCCCTGCACAACGCGGCCACCGCGGCCGCCTGTGCTTGAAGCCAGCCCTTCGCCTCTACGGAATCACACGCCATGTCTCTAACCGCTGAAACAACAGTCACCGCCTCGACCTGCTGCTACTGCGGCGTGGGTTGCGGCGTGCTGATCGAGCATGACGGCGAGAAGATCACCGGCGTGCAAGGCGACCCCAGCCACCCGGCGAACTTCGGCAAGCTGTGCAGCAAGGGTTCGACCCTGCACCTGACCGGCGACCTCGACGCCCGCGGCCTGTACCCCGAGCTGCGCCTGGGCAAGGGCCTGGCGCGCTCGCGCACCGACTGGGATAACGCCCTCGATCACGCCGCCAATCGGTTCGCCGAAACCATCCGCGAGCACGGCCCGGACAGCGTGGCCTTCTACATCTCCGGCCAGCTGCTGACCGAGGACTACTACGCCTTCAACAAGCTGGCCCGCGCCCTGGTCGGCACCAACAATATCGACAGCAACTCGCGCCTGTGCATGAGCTCGGCCGTGGTCGGCTACAAGCGCAGCCTGGGTGCCGACGCGCCGCCGTGCAGCTACGAAGACATCGAGCTGAGCGACTGCCTGCTGATCGCCGGCTCCAACATGGCCTACGCCCACCCGGTGCTGTTCCGCCGCCTGGAAGAAGCCAAGGCGCGCCGGCCAGAGATGAAGGTCATCGTGGTCGACCCGCGGCGCACCGACACCTGCGAGCTGGCCGACCTGCACCTGGCGATCCTGCCGGGTACCGACGTCGCCCTGTTCCACGGCATCCTGCACATCCTCATGTGGGAAGGCTGGATCGACCGCGCCTACATCGATGCCCACACCGAAGGCTTCGACGCCCTGAAGACCCTGGTGCGCGACTTCACCCCGGGGATAGTCGCCGATACCTGCGGCATCTCGGTGGAAAACCTGCAGGCCTGCGCCGAGCTGATCGGCAAGGCGCCGAGCTTCCTCTCGCTGTGGTGCATGGGCCTCAACCAGTCCAGCGCAGGCAGCGCCAAGAACAGCGCGCTGATCAACCTGCACCTGGCCACCGGGCAGATCGGCAAGCCCGGCGCCGGCCCCTTCTCCCTCACCGGCCAGCCCAACGCCATGGGCGGCCGCGAAACCGGCAGCCTGAGCAACCTGCTGCCGGGCCACCGCGAGGCCGGCAATGCCGAGCACCGCGCCGAGGTCGCCCGCTACTGGGGCGTCGACAGCCTGCCGGAAACCCCCGGGCTGACCGCCATCGAACTGTTCGATGCGGTGCGCGAGGGCAAGATCAAGGCCCTGTGGATCGCCTGCACCAACCCGGCGCAATCGCTGCCCAACCAGAACAAGGTGCACGAGGCCCTGGCCGCCTGCCCGTTTGTGGTGGTGCAGGAAGCCTTCTTCACCACCGAGACCTGCCATTACGCCGACCTGCTGCTCCCGGCCGCCAGCTGGGGCGAAAAAGAAGGCAGCGTGACCAATTCCGAGCGACGCATCAGCCATGTGCGCCGCGCCGTGCCAGCGCCCGCAGAGGCGCGGCCGGACTGGGCGATCACCAGTGATTTCGCCCGCCGCCTGGAACAACTGCTCCGCCCCGGCCTGCCCAGCCTGTTCACCTTCCTCGACAGCGAATCGCTGTTCGAGGAATACAAACACCTGACCCGCAACCGCGATCTCGACCTGTCCGGTCTGAGCTACGCGCTGCTGGATAACCAAGGTCCCCAGCAATGGCCGTTCCCGGCCGGCGCTACCCGGGGCACCCCGCGCCTGTATGGCGACGGTCGCTTCCCCACCCCAAACGGTCGTGCGCAGTTCCTCGCCGATCCCTACCGCGCCCCCCAGGAAAAGCGCGAGGCGCGCTTCCCGCTGACCCTCAACACCGGCCGCCTGCGCGACCAGTGGCATGGCATGAGCCGGACCGGCACCGCCGCACGGCTGTTCGGCCATGCCGAGGAAGCCGTGCTCAGCCTGCACCCGGACGAGCTGCGCCGGCGCCGTCTGCAGGCCGGCGACCTGGTCAAGGTGCGCAGCCGCCGCGGCAGCCTGATCGTGCCGGTACAGGCCGACGACGGCGTGCGCTCCGGCCAGGCCTACCTGCCGATGCACTGGGGCAACCGCTTCCTCAAGGGCCTGGGCACCAACGTGCTGACCCAGCCGGCGTTCGATCCGCTGTCCAAGCAGCCGGAGCTGAAGCAGGCAGGGGTCGAGGTGGAGAAAGTCGAGCTGCCCTGGCAGCTGTTCGCCCTGGTGGAAGGCAACGTGCAGCAGCGCTTCAACGCCCTGCGCCCGCTGTTCGAGGAGTTCGCCTACGCCAACCTGACCCTCACCGGTCGCGAGCGCCCGGCCCTGCTGATCCGCGCCGCCAGTGCGGTGGCCCCCGAAGCCGGGCTGCTGGCGCAGATCGACGCCCTGCTCGGCGTCGATGAAGGTCCGGTGCTGGCCTACGACGACCCGCGCAGAACCGTCGGCAAGCGCGTGCGCATCGAGGACGGGCGCATCGTCAGCATCCGCCTGGCTGGCGAAACCGCCGCCCGCGACTGGCTCAAGGGCCTGTGGAGCGAGGGCAAGGCCGACGCCGACCTGCGCCGCTGGCTGCTCGCGCCGCTGTCCACCCCGCCTGGCAGCAGCGGCAAGAAGGCCGGCAAGACCCTGTGCAACTGCCTGAACGTCGGCGAGGACGCGGTGTGCGCCGGCATCGCCCGCGGCCTCGACCTGGATGGCCTCAAGCAGGAGCTGAAATGCGGCACCAGCTGCGGCTCCTGCGTCCCGGAAATCAAACGCCTGCTGGCGACACAACCCCTGTCCGCCGCGGCGAACGCCTGAGGAGATGACCATGAGCGCAAAAGTCTGGCTGGTAGGCGCAGGCCCGGGCGATCCGGAACTGCTGACCCTCAAGGCGGTGAAAGCCCTCAACCGGGCCGACATCGTGATGATCGACGATCTGGTCAACCCGGCCGTGTTGGAGCACTGCCCCGCCGCCAGGATCGTCCCGGTGGGCAAGCGCGGCGGCTGCCGCTCCACCCCGCAGGAATTCATCCACCGCCTGATGCTGCGCTACGCACGCCAGGGTAAGTGCGTGGTGCGCCTGAAAGGCGGCGACCCGTGCATCTTCGGCCGCGGCAGCGAGGAAGCCGACTGGCTGGCCGAGCACGGCATCGAGGTGGAGATGGTCAACGGCATCACCGCCGGCCTGGCCGGCGCCACCAACTGCGGCATCCCCCTGACCCTGCGTGGCATCGCCCGCGGCGTGACCCTGGTCACCGCCCACACCCAGGACGACAGCAGCCTCAACTGGCCGGCCCTGGCACAGAGCGGCACCACCCTGGTGGTGTACATGGGCGTGGCAAAACTCCCAGAGGTGCGCGACAGCCTGCTGGCCGGCGGCATGCGCGCCGATATGCCGGTGGCGATGATCGAAAACGCCTCGCTGCCCCACCAGCGCGAGTGCCGCAGCACCCTGGCCGGCATGCAACAGGCCGCCCACGACTTCCAGCTGAAAAGCCCGGCGATCCTGGTGATCGGCGAAGTGGCCGCGCAGCAACAGCTTCACGCTTTGGCAGAGATTGCCTGATCCCCTTCGCTCCTGCGGAGAAATGCTTTGCCCGGCCTTTTGGCCGGGCTTTTTTTTGCAACGACGGAAGTGGTTGCTGACCCGTGAGAAACGCCCCAAGCATTGCAGCAGGACTTCCGCCCGCGCCTACTCCTGCCAGAACACCTCGCCGGAGCGACTGCCCCAGGCCTGGAAGTGCGGGCTGTAGGCGCCCTCGACGATGGCGCGCTTGATCTTCAGGGTCGGGGTGAGGAAGCCGTTGTCGACCGCCCAGACCTCAGGCACCAGCACCAGGCTGTGCAGGCGCTCGTGCTTGTCGAGTTCCTGGTTGATCTCGTCGAGCAGGCGCTTGAGGCTGCCTTCCAGCTGCTCACGCGGCTGCTTGCGCCCGGTTTCGGAGAGCACGCACAGGGCCAGAGGCTGCGGCAGGCCATCGCCGACCACGCAGACCTGCTCGATATGCGAGTGCACCGCCAGGCGGTTCTCGATCGGCGCCGGGGCCACGTACTTGCCCTTGCTGGTCTTGAAGATCTCCTTGATCCGCCCGGTCAGGCGCAGGTTGCCTTCGGCATCCTGCTCGCCCTTGTCGCCGGTACGCAGGAAGCCATCCTCGGTCATCGCCTCGGCGGTCTTGCCCGGCTCCTTGAAGTAGCCCTGCATGGTCGCGCCGCTGCGCACCAGCACCTCGCCCTCCTCGCTGATGCGCACCTCGACGCCGGGGTTGTTCTGGCCGATCCAGCCCTGCTTGAACTTGCCCGGCCGGCAGACGTGGGAATAGCCGCAGTTCTCGGTCATGCCATAGACCTCCTGCAACTCCAGGCCCAGGCGGCGATACCAGCTGAGCAGGGTTTCCGGCACCGGCGCGGCGCCGGACAGGCCATAGCGCACCGCATCCAGGCCCAGGCCGTGCAGCACCTTGCGCCCCACCAGGCGACCGATCAGCGGGATGGACAGGAGCAGATCCAGTCGCTTCGCCGGCATCTTCGAGTAGACGCCCATCTGGAACTTGGTCCAGATCCGCGGCACGCCGAACAGCACCGTGGGGCGCGCGCGGCGCAGGTCGGCGAGAAAGGTGTCGAGGCTCTCGGCGAAGTACACGCTCAGGCCGCTGTACAGCGAATTCAGCTCGACGAACATGCGCTCGGCCACATGGCACAGCGGCAGGTAGGACAACACCCGATCGCTCTGATCGACGCCGAACAGCTCGGTGGCATGGCTGGCGGTGAAGCCGAAGTTGCCGAAGCTGTGCATCACGCCCTTGGGCATGCCGGTGGTGCCGGAGGTGTAGATGATGGTCGCCAGCTGTTCGGCCGCCGGGCGCGGGGTGTCCTGGATCGGTGCACAGGCCTGCAGGTCCTGCCAGGTGCGGTCGAAGCGGCCGTGCGGGTGTAGCGGCAGGCACACGCTGACCACGCCCTCGGGCACGCCCGGGGCCATCGCCGGCCAGTCGTCGAGCTTGCCGATGAAGGCCACGCGGGCTTCGGCATGCTGCAGGACCTGACGGACGGAATCGCCAGTGAGATTGGGATACAGCGGCACGGACACGTGGCCGGCCATCCAGATGGCCAGGTCGGTGACGATCCAGTGGGCACAGTTCTTCGAGACGATGGCGATGCGGCTGCCCGGTTCCAGCTCCAGGCTGCGCAGCCAGCTGGCGGCACGACGCGCCTGCTCGCCGACGTCGGACCAGGTCAGCTGCTCGATCTGGCCATTGCCCAGGGGCTGGGTCATGTAGACCTTGTTCGGGTGGAGCGACTCACGCGCGAAGAACGCTTCGAGCGGTAAACGGACTGCACTGGCCACGCGGCCTCCTTGTTTTTTGTTATTGTCACAGGGAGCAACCAAGCACTTGCTTGGTTGAATATTCCACGGGCAAGGAGGGAGTGCAAGTTAAGAAATGTTTCAGCGCACGCAGCGCTGCTAGGGGCTGTTCCCGTTTCGTTCGCGGCCACGCCGGAGCCTGTTTTTGCGCGGGGCTAGGCGCGAGACGCGAGGTTTGGTCGTCCAAATGAGCCGTCGAGTAACGACGTTCCGCGCAAAAACGGGCCCGTCCCTGCGGGTTGCGCGCAAAATCGCGCCATGCGTCGTTGCGGGACTTGCCAAGGGAATGACCATTGCCTGCGTCCCACGCCTAGCCTGGCGCGATTTTGTGCAGCAACGCGGTTCGCGAACGAAACGGGAACAGCCCCTAATGCGGGTGATACAGGGCGTCGACGGTCATCGCGCCGGCCAGCGGGAACTCGCCACCCAGGCAGATCAGGCTGGCGGTGTGCAGGGTGAAGGGCTGTTGCAGGTGGCCATGCACCAGCAGCCCGGCCAGCGCGCCGAGCAGCGGGTTGTGGCTGACGATAAGCAATTCCTCGGCGGTGAATTCATCCAGCCGGCGCAGCACCTGGCGCGGGTCGTCATCCGGGGTCAGCCAGTCGAGGGTGGTCAGCGGCAGCTGCAGGCCGAGCTTCTCGCGCACCAGTTCGGCGGTCTGTTGGGCGCGCCGATAGGGGCTGACCAGGATCTGCTCCAGCGGCCGCTCGCGCAGGTGCTTGGCCGCATGCCGTACCTCCTTGCGCCCATGCTCGGTCAGCACGCGCTCGGCATCGCTGCGCGCGCGCGGCTCTGCCTCGCCGTGACGCAGCAGCCACAGCTTCACAGCTTGGGCTCTTCGTCCACCACTGGGTGCGCCGCGGGCGGAATGCTGTGCGGTTGGTTGTCCTGCGGCGCACGCGGGGTCGGCCAGTCGGCGAAGGGCCAGGGCTTATCTTCACTGTTGAAGGTGCCGAAGCGGCCGATCTGCTGCAGGTACTGGCTGAGGCTGTCGCCAAAGCCCTGCAGGCTGCCGTTGGGCGCGCCGTAGAACAGGCGATAACCCAGCTGCAGCAGCACCACGCCGCCCAGGATGATTTCCGCCAGCTGCCAGACGATGACGAAGATCACCATCCACAGGATGCGCAGCAGGATGGATTCCCGTTCCAGTTCTTTGCTTGGTTCAGTCATGTCGTTCTCCCGATCTCGGTCAGAAACCGCTGGTGGAAATGAAGTCGACGTCGGTCTTCGGTTCGCCGCGCATCAGCGCCTCGATCACCTGGGCCAGGGTACGCCCTTCGAACAGGATTGCATGCAAGCCGGCTACCAGCGGCATATAGACCTGCAGTTCCTCGGCCTTGCTCTTCAGCACCTTGATCGTGTTGACGCCCTCGGCCACTTCGCCCAGGCGGGCCACGGCCTCCTCCAGGCTCAAACCCTCGCCCAGGGCGAAACCGACCTGGTAGTTGCGGCTCTTGGGCGAGGAGCAGGTGACGATCAGGTCGCCCACCCCGGCCAGGCCGAGGAAGGTCATGGGATTGGCGCCGAGCTTGACCGCGAAACGGGTCATTTCCGCCAGGGCGCGGGTGATCAGCATGCTCTTGGTATTCTCGCCCATGCCCAGGGACACGGCCATGCCGGCGATGATCGCGTAGACGTTCTTCAGCGCGCCGCCGAGCTCCACGCCGAAGCGGTCGCGGCTGGCATACACGCGGAAGGTGCGCCCGTGCAGGGCCTGCTGCACGCGCGTGCACAGTTCTTCGTCCTCGCTGGCGATCACCGTGGCGGTCAGTGCCTGTTCAGCGATCTCCCGCGCCAGGTTGGGCCCGGAGAGCACGCCGATGCGCGCCTGCGGCGCCACTTCCTCGAGGATCTGGCTCATCAGCTTGAAGCTCTGCGCCTCGATGCCCTTGGTGGTGCTGACCAGCAGCTTGCCCGCCAGCGCCCCCGCCACCGGCTGCAGGGCCTGGCGCAGCGCCGAGGACGGCAAGGCGACGAACACCAGCTCGCAGGCGGCCAGGGTCGCGTTGAGGTCGGTTACCGGTTCAACCCCGGGGTGCAGTTTCACGCCTTTCAGGTAGCGCGGGTTCTCCCGCTGGCTGCGCATGGCGGCCGCCTGCTCCGGGTCACGCATCCACTGGCGAACGCGTTGGCCATTCTGGGCCAGCAGGTTGGCGATGGCCGTGCCAAAGCTGCCGCCGCCCAGCACTGCGACTGGTTGTTGCTCGGTCATGATGTATCCATACGAAGCCATCTGGATGGCGAATGTGCAGCATTATTGCGGAGCCTCGGGCGGGCGGCCAGCCCTTGTTGCAGATGCCGCCGTGCGCTGGCAAAGCGGCGCATCTCGGTTAACATGCGCGGAACCCGCCCCGAACAAGGCCGTTTTGTGCGCTGCGCAGCATTCCCCCCAGGCTCTCTCCCCTCCCGCATCGACGCCCCAGTGCCCGCAGGTGGCATCCCGGGCTGCCCGGCCGGCTTGCCTTGTGCCGCCGAGGCGGGCACGCCATGAACTGTCGCGGCAACTGGAGCATCCACACCCGCACCCAGCTGGTCAGCGTGGGCCCGGCCCTGCTGCTGACCCTGCTGCTGGCCGGTTTCTTCACCCAGGCCCGCCTGCAGGATCTGCGCGAGGAACTCAACCATACCGGCCAGCTGATCGCCAGCCAGCTGGCTCCGGCGGTCGAGTACGGGGTCGTCACGGAAAACCCGGCAATCCTCGAAAGCCTGCTGCGCGCCACCCTGCAAACCCCCAACGTGCGCTTCCTCGAGGTGCGCGACCGGGCGGAGAACATCCTGGTCTATGTCGAGCGCCAGGACAGCGAGGGCAGTGCCGCCGTTGAGGTGTTCAAGGCGCCCATCCGCCCGCAGCAGAGCGCCCTGGCGAGCGGTCGCCCGCTGCCGAGCGAGCAGTACGCCGCCGACAACCTCGGCCAGGTGGTGGTCGGCATGTCCGGCGACGCCTTTTCCAGCCGGCAGCAGGCGATCCTGCTCAAGGCCGCCGTGCTCAGCCTGGTCGCCCTGCTGCTGACCTTCCTGCTGGCGCGCCAGCTGGCGCTGCGCCTGGCCCGCCCGATCAGCAACATGGGCCGCGCCCTGAAAGCCTTGCAGCAAGGCCAGTACCAGACGCCCCTGGCGGAAACCGCCAACGGTGAGCTGGGCGCGCTGGCACGTCACATCAACAACCTGGCCGCCAGCCTGGCCAGCGCCAGCCGCGAGCAGCAGCTGGCCATGACGCAACTGATCAAGACCCGCGAGGAAGCCGAGCAGGCCAACCGGGCCAAGTCCGACTTCCTGGCGATGATGAGCCACGAGCTGCGCACGCCGATGAACGGGGTACTGGGCATGCTGCAGCTGCTGGAAACCACCCCGATGAACGACGAGCAGGCCGAATACGCGGCCCTGGCCACCGAGTCGACGGAGCATCTGCTCAAGGTCATCAACGACATCCTCGACTTCTCCCGCATCGAGCGCGACGCCCTCGAACTGGAACGGATCCCGTTCAACCTGCTGGAACTGCTGCAGGGCTCGATCCAGGTGTTCCAGCACAGCGCCCAGCAGCATGGCCTGCACCTGCGCCTGGAGAGCCAGCCGGGCCTTGAGCAGTTCGAGGTACAGGGCGACCCCACGCGAATCCGCCAGATCCTGGTCAACCTGCTGGGCAATGCACTGAAATTCACCGAGGAAGGCGGCATCCGCATCGAAACCCGCTGGCAACCGCTGGATGAGCAGGTGCTGTGGTTCACCTGCGCGGTGCACGACAGCGGCATCGGCATCGCCCCGCAGCGCCTGGAGCGCATGTTCGATGCCTTCCAGCAGGCCGACACCTCGATTTCCCGGCGTTATGGCGGCACCGGCCTGGGCCTGTCGATCGCCCGCACCCTGGCCGAGCGCATGGGCGGCACGCTGCATGCGCACAGCAGCGAAGGCGTGGGCTCGGTCTTCACCCTGGAGATCCCCCTGCCCTTCAGCCTGCGCTCGAGCATCGAGCCGCTGGGCAACCAGCCGCTCGGCTTTCGCGGCGACGGCGAGGAAGTGCTGCTGGTGGAAGACAACCCGGTCAACCAGACCGTGATCGAGGCCATGCTGCGCAGCCTCGGCTACCAGGTCAGCCTGGTCGCCGATGGCGTACAGGCCGTGCACAGCGCCAGCCAGCATCACTATGCGGCCGTCCTGATGGATTGCCGCCTGCCGGTCATGGATGGTTACGAAGCCACCCGACGGATTCGTCAGCTGCACGCTTATGCCACTACGCCGATCATCGCCCTCACGGCCAATGCCCTGCAGGGCGATCGCGAAGCCTGTCTGCAGGCCGGAATGAACGATTATCTGGCCAAACCCTTCAAGCGTGCCGACCTGGAGCGCATATTGCTTCGCTGGCTACACAAAAACAGTCATCGAGAGTGCTAATGTCAACCTTGTCGGGCGTCATGGCGCCAGAGGGCAATCGAGGTTACAAGTGTTCACATCGAACTGTGACTTTCACCACGACGCAACAGTCTATGACTACGCTGCCGACAGATGCCCACGGCCTGCGGCAACCAGGATGTATCGCTTAGCCCCGTGCGGCGGGGCCATTGAGGAGCTCGCATGACCAAGCAAAACGCCTTCACCCGGGAAGACCTGCTGCGCTGTAGCCGTGGCGAGCTGTTCGGCCCGGGTAATGCGCAACTGCCCGCCCCCAACATGCTGATGATCGACCGCATCGTTCACATCAGCGACACCGGCGGCAAGTATGGCAAGGGCGAAATCGTCGCCGAGCTCGATATCAACCCGGACCTGTGGTTCTTCGCCTGCCACTTCGAGGGCGACCCGGTGATGCCGGGCTGCCTGGGCCTCGACGCCATGTGGCAGCTGGTCGGATTCTACCTCGGCTGGCAGGGCAATCCGGGCCGCGGTCGCGCCCTGGGTTCCGGCGAAGTGAAATTCTTCGGCCAGGTACTGCCCACCGCCAAGAAGATCACCTACAACATTCACATCAAGCGCACCATCAGCCGCTCGCTGGTCCTCGGCATCGCCGATGGCACCGTTAGCGTCGATGGCCGCGAGATCTACAGTGCCGAAGGCTTGCGCGTCGGCCTGTTCACCTCTACCGACAGTTTCTGAAGGACTTTTCGCCATGCGCCGCGTCGTGATCACCGGTCTGGGCATCGTTTCCTGCCTGGGCAATGACAAAGACACCGTTTCCGCCAGCCTGCGTGCCAGCAAGGCGGGTATCCGCTTCAATCCGGCCTACGCTGAACACGGTCTGCGTAGCCAGGTATCCGGCTCGGTCGATCTCAACCTCGAGGAACTGATCGACCGCAAGATCCTGCGCTTCATGGGCGATGCCGCGGCCTACGCCTACCTGTCGATGGAACAGGCGATCAAGGATTCCGGGCTCACTCCCGAGCAGGTCTCCAACCCGCGCACCGGCCTGATCGCCGGCTCCGGCGGGGCTTCGACCCTGAACCAGATGGAAGCCATCGATACCCTGCGCGAGAAAGGCGTCAAGCGTATCGGCCCATACCGCGTCACACGCACCATGGGCAGCACGGTGTCGGCCTGCCTGGCCACGCCGTTCCAGATCAAGGGCGTGAACTTCTCCATCTCCTCGGCCTGCGCCACCAGCGCGCATTGCATCGGCCAGGCCATGGAGCAGATCCAGCTGGGCAAGCAGGACATCGTCTTCGCCGGTGGCGGTGAAGAAGAACACTGGAGCCAGAGCTGCCTGTTCGACGCCATGGGCGCCCTCTCCACCCAGTACAACGACACCCCGGAGAAGGCCTCGCGCGCCTACGACGCCAAGCGTGACGGTTTCGTCATCGCCGGTGGCGGCGGCATGGTGGTGGTCGAGGAACTGGAGCACGCCCTCAAGCGCGGCGCCAAGATCTACGCGGAAATCGTCGGTTACGGCGCCACCAGCGACGGCTACGACATGGTCGCGCCGAGCGGCGAAGGCGCGGTGCGCTGCATGCGCCAGGCCCTGGCCACCGTCAACGGCCCGATCGACTACCTGAACACCCACGGCACCTCCACCCCGGTGGGCGATGTCGCGGAAATCCGCGGCGTACGCGAGGTGTTCGGCGACAAGGCGCCGCCGATCAGCTCGACCAAGAGCCTGTCCGGTCACTCGCTGGGCGCCGCCGGCGTGCAGGAAGCGATCTACTGCCTGCTGATGATGGAAGGCAAGTTCATCGCCGGCTCGGCCAACATCGACGAACTGGACCCGGAAGTGGCCGACATGCCGATCCTGCGCCAGACCCGCGAGAATGCCGAGCTGAACACCGTGATGAGCAACAGCTTCGGCTTTGGCGGCACCAACGCCACCCTGGTGATGCAGCGCTACAAAGGCTGAGTGATTCACCACAGATGAAAACGGCGCCTCAGGGCGCCGTTTTCATTGGTGCTGCATCAGCACACGGGGTTTGGCGGGAGCGGGTTTATCCAGGCATCCGGGGATCTTTCGCGGCTAGAGCCGCTCCCACAGAATGGCGGCCTGCATCGAACATCAAGGGGCCGCAGCGTCTGTTCATGGGCTGCCGCTCGCTGCAACGAGCCCGTGAACCAACATCGCCCGGTTCCCGCCTGCACAAACGGTCGCGGCCCGCTGCAAACATGCCAGCAGGCCGGACACCACGCCTCAGATGCGGAAGCGCGCCACCAAGTTGTTCATGTCGATTGCCAGCCGCGACAGCTCCTGGCTCGCCGCACTGGTCTGGTTGGCGCCGGCCGAGGTCTGCAGCGACAGGTCGCGGATGTTCACCAGGTTGCGGTCGACCTCGCGGGCGACCTGGGCCTGCTCTTCCGAGGCACTGGCGATCACCAGGTTGCGCTCGTTGATCGAGGCGATGGCCTGGGTGATGTTCTCCAGCGCCACCCCGGCTTCGCGGGCGACTTCCAGGGTCGAGCGCGCGCGCAGATTGCTGTTCTGCATGGAGGTCACCGAGCGCTCGGTGCCCTGCTGGATGCCGCCGATCATCTGTTCGATTTCCTGGGTCGACTGCTGCGTGCGATGGGCCAGGGCACGCACCTCGTCGGCCACCACGGCAAAGCCGCGGCCGGCATCACCGGCACGGGCCGCCTCGATCGCCGCGTTGAGGGCGAGCAGGTTGGTCTGTTCGGCGATGGAGCGGATCACGTCGAGAACCTGGCTGATGTCGCGCACCCGGCTGGCCAATTGCTCGACCTCGTCGGCCGTGGCCGTCACATCCGCGGCCAGGTGGCTGATCGAATCGACGGTCTGGCGCACCTGCTCGCGGCCCTGCTGGGCGGTCTGATCGGTCTCCTTGGAGGCTTCCGAGGTGCTCACCGCATTGCGCGCCACCTCTTCCACCGCCGCGGTCATCTCGTTGACCGCGGTCGCCGCCTGCTCGATTTCGTTGTTCTGCTGGTGCAGGCCGCGGGTGGAGTCCTCGGTCACCGCATGCAGCTCTTCCGAGGCCGAGGCCAACTGGTTGGACGAATCGGAAATGCTCTGGATGGTGGTTCGCAGGCTCTGCTGCATGCTGCGCAGGGCGGTCAGCAGCTGCGCGGGCTCATCTTCGCCCTCGATCTGGATGGTCTGGCTCAGGTCGCCGGAGGCCACCACGTTGGCCACCTCCACCGCCTGGGTCAGCGGCCGGACGATGCTGCGGGTGAGCATCAGGGCCAGGAAGATGGTGGCGGCAATCGCACCCACGAGCAGCAGAATCACCAGTTGGGTGGCGCTGTTGAACACCGCTTCGGTCTGCTTGGCGGCGGCGGTGACGCCGTCGGTGTTCAGCTTGGTCAGCACCACCAGCTCGCGGGCGACCTGGTCGGCATGCTGGTTGAGTTCCCCGCCGGCGACGGCCAGCGCCTCGTCCAGCATGTCCTTGCGCGAATAATCCATGATGCGCATCTGCTCGCGCATATACAGATCCTTTGCCGTCTTGAACTTCTCGTAGGCCACCCGCTCTTCCGGCAAGGTGATCAAGGCTTCGTAGCGGACTTGCGCCGCATCCATGGCCTGCTTCATTTCCTCCACGCGCTGCTCATTGGCATGCATGGCCTGCTCATCGCGGATCAGCAACAGACGCAGGGTCAAGGCGCGAACCCGCAGAAAATCCTGGCTCATCTCATCCAGCGCGAGAATGGCGGGAACCCAGATTTCGTTGACTTCGCTGGACTGCTTGTTCATGCGATTCATCTGCATCAGCGAGAAACCACCGACAACCAGAACCAGCAAGGCAAGGACTGCGAAACCTAACCCGGAACGAGTTGCGATTTTCATATTTCTCAAAGACATGGGCGTGCACCTGGAGACTAATTGCGAGTGAGGAAAGATAGGCGTCGATTCTTAAGATCAACTTAAATGGAGTCGCGCTCGACTTCTATTCAACTTATCGACTAGTGCACCCGGGGCTTGAATGAGCCACGCATAAAAAAACCCGGGCACTGCCATGCCCGGGTTCTGTTGATGGCAACTAATCTCAACGCACTTGGAAGCGTTGTTCGACCAGCTTGCGATCGCCCTGGAACACCATGAACTGCCACTCGCCGGGCACCGCTTCGTAGCGCTCGGTGAACTCGTAGGCCATCACGTCCTGCTCGGCACCGGCGGCCAGTTTCTGCACCACTTCGATCTTGTCCTGGCGACGCCCGTCCGGCCCAATCAGGCCCGGGGTGAAATACATCAGTGTCAGCGGTTCGCCGGTTTCCGTCTTGCCGGACAGGCGATAACGCACGCCGAACTTGGTACCGAGGCGGGCCGGCACCTCATCGGTCTGTTCGATCTGCTGGTTGGCCCGGGTCAGCACCCGCTCCCCCGGCTGCGTGTCCTTGAACTGGGTGGCGAACACACCGTACTCGATCGGTCCTTCGACACGCACATCGGCCAGCGCCAGGCTGGAAGCCAGGCCCAGTGCCAATGCCGTCAGGCTGAACACTTTCATTTCGCGCTCCTTGATTGGGATGGCGCGAGCCTATGACGGATGCATGACAGGCTGATGACAACTGCGCAGCCGACTGTTGCTGCCCGGCCACAAGCCGAGGCCTGGCACAGGCAGTGGGCGGCCTTCATGCATGCACTCGCCAGCGCCATGGAGCGCCCGATCTCGTCCTGCTCATGCTACTGAGCAACGCCGCGCTGCCGGCGGGCGAACGCCTGGTGATACCGCTGAAGAACCTCCATCTGTCGATGCTGACGCCCTTCTCGCGCGGAGAACCGTGGCACCAGCCGGTCGCACCAAAATAGAACAGCATCAAGCAGTTGCACCAACCCAAGGCAATCGATCAGGCGGATTTTCGGCGCCAACCTTGTGACAGGCTTCGCAGATAGTGGCACCGTGCTTGCACAGCTCCCTGCAGACCATTCAGGGAGATCATCATGCTGCAGTTACTGCGCAAACCCGCTCAGCGCCTTCGCGACGAAGAAGCCCTCAGCGCACTGTTCAACCAGCACGACCTGACCAGCCGCCTGGCGGAGAGCCAGGCCTGGATGGGGCGCCTCAATCGCTTCAGCGATGGCCTGCACCAGCGCATCCGCACCAGCCTCGGCGCCGCCGTCGGCATCGCCGCCCATGCCCCGCAGCTGGCCAGCATCGCCAGCGCCAACCAGGAGAGCGGACAGAGCCTGGCGCAATCCTCGGAGCTGATCGCCAGCGCCAGCGAGCAGGTCACCACCACCCTGGATGCCGAACTGGTACCCGGCACCGTGGAAGTCGCCCGGCTCTCCGGCGAGGTGTCCAGCACCCTGCGCCAGTGCCAGCAGAGCGGCCAGGACGTGCTGCGCCAGGTCGAGGCCATCGGCCTGTGCGAGACCGACCTGAGCCAGGTGATCGGCAACCTCGGCGCGCAGCTGGAGGAAGTCAGCAAGGTCATCGGCGTGATCGCCAGCATCTCCCAGCAGACCAACCTGCTCGCCCTCAATGCCGCCATCGAGGCCGCGCGCGCCGGCGAGCACGGCCGCGGCTTCGCCGTGGTGGCCGAGGAAGTGCGGCGCCTGGCCGGCCACACCACCGAGGCCACCGGCCAGGTCAGCAGCATCATCGAGCGTTTCCATGCCGGCATGCAGCAGCTGAGCAATGCCGGCGAGCGCATGCACCAGGCCGTCGACGATGGCCGCCAGGGCATGCTGCAGGTCGGCGCCGGCCTGGACAGCACGCGCCAGGCCATGGACCGTCTCGACGAGCGGGTCGGCCATATCGCCACCGGCACCGAGCAGATCGGCCAGGCCGTGCGCTCGATCAATGGCGACGTGCAGCAGATCGCCCAGGTCGCCGGCGACCTGCTCGGCAAGGCCGACCAGGTGCTGCGCCACAGCCAGGCCGTGCGCGAGGACGGCGACCGCCTGCTGCAGGGGCTCGGCGACTTCCGCCTGGAACTGCACCGCGCGGTGCAGGCCAGCGTCGAGCAGCTGGCCGGCCACGGCCAGCTCGGCGGCGACATCGGCGCGGCCGAGCGCCTGCTCGCCGACACCCTGCGCCGCGATCCGCGCTTCGAGCTGTTCTACCTGGTCGACGGCAACGGCGTGCAGCTTTCGGAGAACATCTTCGCCAGCGACATGCCGCATCAGGACACGGCGTCCTGCCGCGGGCGCAACTGGAGCCAGCGCCCCTGGTTCCGCGCGGTGGCCGAAAACCTGCGCAGCCATATCACCCCGGTCTACCGCTCCTCGGCCACCGACGAGTTCTGCTTCACCGTGTCGGTGCCCATTCTCGGCCCGGATGGCCGCCTGCAGCGGGTACTCGGTGCCGACGTGCGCCTTTCCGTGCTGGTCTGACGGCCCACGCCTGGGCTAGGCTGGTGGCTTCGACCCGTCAGCCCAGGAATAGCCATGATCCGCATCCGCACAGAGAACGGCCTGCGTCACAGCATCGAAATCGGTGAGCACCTGCTGCACAGCGACGTCCCCGTCGAGCTGGGCGGCGATGCCTCCGCCCCGGAACCCCACGACCTGTTCGATGCCGCCATCGGCGCGTGCAAGGCGCTGACCCTGATGCTCTATGCCAGGCAGAAAGGCCTGCCGCTGGAGAGCCTGGAGGTACAGGTCAGCCGCGACGACAGCGAGGAGCGCCAGGGCCGCTATCGCCTGGCCGTGCAACTGGACCTGCACGGCGCCCTGGATGATGCGCAGCGCCAGCAGCTGCTGCGCATCGCCGACAAGTGCCCGGTGCAAAAGCTGGTGACCAGCAGCGAGGTGCAGATCACCACCCGCCTCGGCGAGGCCTGAGATGGCCGGCCTGCTGCTGATCCAGCCACGCGCGGAAGACATCGCAGGGCAACCGATCCTGCGCCCCCTGCCCTCGGCCAGATGCCGCAGCGTCGGGCCCTTCGTATTCTTCGACCATATGCTGGAGAAGGACTACCCGGCCGGCAGTGGGATGAACATCAACCAGCACCCGCATATCGGCCTGTCCACCCTCACCTACCTGTTCGAGGGCGAGCTGCAGCACAAGGACAGCCTCGGCTCGGACCAGCGCGTGCAGCCCGGCGATGTCAGCTGGATGACCGCCGGCCGCGCCGTGGCGCATGTCGAACGCACGCCCGAAGCGCTGCGCCAGAGCGGTTCGCGCCTGCACGGCCTGCAGGTATGGCTGGCCCTGCCGCAGGTCGAGGAACAGGGCGAACCGAGCTACAGCCATCACCCCGCCGCCAGCCTGCCGCGCAGCGAAGCCATGGGCGTGCAGATCACCCTGATCGCCGGCAGCGGCTTCTGCCTGCAGTCGCCGGTCCCGGTGCGCTCGCCCACCCTCTACGCCGAACTCAAGCTGCAGGCCGGCGCCAGCCTGCTGATCCCGGCCGAGCAGCGCGAGCGGGCGCTGTACCTGATCGACGGCGAGGCCAGGCTGGAGGATGACGAGCTGCCGCTGCGCGGCCTGGCCGTGCTGCCCGAAGGCGAGGAACTGCTGCTGAGCGCCTGCGGCGAATGCCACCTGGCGCTGATCGGCGGCGAACCGCTGGGGCCACGGCGCATGTACTGGAACTTCATCGCCGGCGACCCGGCGCTGCTGGAACAGGCCAAGCAGCGCTGGGCCAGCGGCGACTGGCCGCAGGTGCCCGGCGAAACCGCACGCATCGAGTTGCCGAGCTAGCGCGTGAACCAGGCCGGCCGGTAGCGTCAGCCCGCATAAACAACAAGGCCCGCTGCTGCGGGCCTTGTCTTCACACGGCAAGCATCAGGCGGAAAGTTCCACCAGCAGCTTGTTCAGGCGCTGCACGTAGGCAGCCGGGTCCTTCAGGCTGTCGCCGGCGGCCAGGGCGGCCTGGTCGAAGAGGATGTGCGACAGGTCGGCGAAACGCTCTTCGTCCGGCTCGCCGTCCAGTTTCTCGATCAGCGGGTGGGCCGGGTTGATCTCGAAGATCGGCTTGGACTCCGGCACCTTCTGCCCGCTGGCTTCGAGGATCTGGCGCATCTGCAGGCCGAGATCCTGCTCGCCGATGGCGAGGATCGCCGGCGAGTCGGTCAGGCGATGGGACACGCGCACCTGCGCCACCTGCTCGCCGAGGGCGCTCTTGAGGCGCTCGACCAGGCCTTCCTTGGTCTTGGCGATTTCTTCCTGGGCCTTCTTGTCCTCTTCCGAGTCCAGCTTGCCGAGGTCGAGGTCGCCGCGGGCCACATCGACGAAGCTCTTGCCGTCGAACTCGCTCAGGTAGCTCATCAGCCACTCGTCGATGCGGTCGGTGAGCAGCAGCACTTCGATGCCTTTCTTGCGGAACACTTCCAGGTGCGGGCTGTTCTTCACCTGGGCATGGGTTTCGCCGGTGAGGAAGTAGATCTTGTCCTGGCCTTCCTTGGCACGGGCCAGGTAGTCGGCCAGGGCCACGGACTGCTCGCCGGAGTCGTCGCCGGTGGAGGCGAAACGCAGCAGGCTGGCGATCTTCTCCTTGTTGGCGAAGTCTTCCGCCGGGCCTTCCTTGAGCACCTGGCCGAAGTTCTTCCAGAAGGTCTTGTACTGCTCGGGCTCGTTCTTCGCCAGCTTCTCCAGCATGTCCAGCACGCGCTTGGTCAGCGCCGACTTCATCGAGTCGATGACCGGGTCTTTCTGCAGAATCTCGCGGGACACGTTGAGCGACAGGTCGTTGGAATCGACCACGCCCTTGATGAAGCGCAGATACAGCGGCAGGAACTCGTCGGCCTGGTCCATGATGAACACGCGCTGCACGTACAGCTTGAGGCCGCGCGGCGCTTCGCGCTGGTACAGGTCGAACGGCGCACGGCCCGGCACGTAGAGCAAGGATGTGTATTCCAGCTTGCCTTCGACCTTGTTGTGGCTCCAGCTCAGCGGGTTTTCGAAGTCGTGGGCGACGTGCTTGTAGAACTCCTGGTACTCCTCGTCCTTGACCTCGGTGCGGCCACGGGTCCACAGCGCGCTGGCGCGGTTGACGGTTTCCCACTCGACCTCGGTCGGCTTGTCCTTCTCTTCGCCGTGGAACTCCTTGGGCAGTTCGATCGGCAGGGCGATATGGTCGGAGTACTTCTTGACGATGTTGCGCAGGCGCCAGCCGTCGGCGAACTCTTCCTCGCCGGCCTTCAGGTGCAGAACGATGCGGGTGCCGCGCTCGGCCTTCTCGACGGTGGCGACTTCGAAGTCACCCTCGCCTTTCGACGACCAGTGCACGCCTTCGCTGGCGGCCAGGCCGGCGCGACGGCTGTATACGTCAACCTTGTCGGCGACGATGAAGGCGCTGTAGAAACCCACGCCGAACTGACCGATCAGGTGCGAGTCCTTCTTCTGGTCGCCGGTGAGGTGTTTCATGAAGTCGGCGGTGCCGGACTTGGCGATGGTACCGAGGTGGGCGATGGCCTCCTCGCGGCTCAGGCCGATGCCGTTGTCTTCGAGGGTGACGGTCTTGGCGTCCTTGTCGAAGGTCAGGCGGATCTTCAACTCGGCGCCGCCCTCGAGCAGCTCCGGTTTGGCCAGTGCCTCGAAGCGCAGCTTGTCGGCGGCATCCGAGGCGTTGGAAATCAGCTCGCGAAGGAAGATTTCCTTGTTCGAATACAGCGAATGGATCATCAGGTGCAGCAGCTGCTTCACCTCGGTCTGGAAGCCCAGGGTTTCTTTTTGAGTTTCCACACTCATGGTCGTCTAACTCCACATGCAGGACAGGCCGCAAACGCGGCGGATGTCATGCAGATGGGGACTTCAGAATGAATTTCAAGGGCTTGGGGCAAAGCCGGGTCAGGGTTCGAGCAGCTCGACCCGGCTGATTTCATCCGGATGCAGGGTGAAGGTGGCCTGCCCGGCACCGCCGCGCTGCTGGCTCAGGCGGATGCTGCCATCCTCGCCCAGGCCGGCGAAGCGCCCTTCGGCCGAGCCCCCGCTGAGTTTGGTGATGCGCATGTTGAGATTCTGGTACTGCTGCGGCGCACTCAGCAGGCGTAGCAGGGAGAAACGCTGGCGGCGATCCACCTGAACCTGGCTCGGCTCGCTCGCAGGCGCTGTGCTCACCGCCGCGGGGGCGGCCTGCGCCGTGCTGGGCTGCGGCAACGCCGGATAGCGATCGCCGTCGACCTGCCAGCCACGTGCGCCCTTCACCAGCACCAGCTGCAGGCGCTGTTCCTGGCCATTGATCGTGGCCGTCAGGCTCAGCGGCGCACGCTCGAGCGGAAAGCTCACCAGCGGCACCTCGGACAACTGCACCAGGCGGGTCACGA
Source organism: Pseudomonas sp. R-28-1W-6 (assembly GCF_009799925.1). Taxonomy (GTDB): domain Bacteria; phylum Pseudomonadota; class Gammaproteobacteria; order Pseudomonadales; family Pseudomonadaceae; genus Aquipseudomonas. The sequence goes on along the minus strand of NZ_WELK01000009.1, from coordinate 14,154 downwards.
AGCGCCGCTGCAGGTAGTCCTCGATCACCCGGGCCAGGGTTTCCTGCGAATCGAACGAGGTATCCAGCCGGCCATCGCGGTAGCGCAGACGGTCGCTGAACAGCTCCAGGCGGCCACTCAGGGTGGTGGCGTACTGCGGCGGCAGCACCAGGTGGAAATCGCCATTGAGCTTGTTGGGCGGCAGTGCCTGCAGGTCCAGGTGCAGGGTGTAGCCCTTGCTCAGGCGGCGCGCCTCGGGCAGATCCTGTTCGGGCAGCAGCCAGCTGACTTCCACCTCGGGCAGGCTGCCCTGGTCCGCCGGCAGTACGTCCAGGCGAATGGGCGCCACGAGCCCTTGCGGCAGGCGAATCTTCACTTCGCGGCTGGCGAAGAAGTCCTCGCCCTCGCGCAGGCTGAGCACGCCATCGATCAGCTCGGCATGTTGCGGCAGGAATGGCTGGCCGTTCAGTTCGCCATGCAGGCGGATATCCAGTTCAGCCGGCGCGCGCTGCTCGGCTTTCAGCCAGTCGAGGCTGAGGATCGCCTCCAAGCGCGCCGCATCCTTGCTGGCCAGCAGCACCAGGCCCACCACCAGCGGGATGCAGCCCAGGGCCAGCAGCCCCACGGCGCCGCGGGCAACCCGCCAGTGACGCAGCACATAGACCAGCGTCAGTGGCGGCAACAGGCTGCCCCAGCCCCACAGCAGGCTGGTGCCGAAGGCCCGCATGACCAGCCAGACCAGGCCGGTGAGCATCAGCAGCAGGCCGCCGAGGATCAGCAACGCATCCATTGAGGATTCCTTATTCTTCTAGGTGCCCGCGCCCACTCAGGGCTCGTCGACCTTGAAGTGCGCACGAGCGGTGGCAATCGGTTCGGTTTGATTGGTCTGCCAGGCCGTGATCGCGACGTTGGCGACGCGCCGCCCCTGCCGCCAGACCTGGCATTGCACGTAGGTGTCACGATAATGACCGGCACGCAGGTAATCTATCGAGAAGTCGATGATTTTCGGCAAATGTGGAATGCCCATGAACATCAGCAGATGGAGCATGGCGGCATGTTCCATGAAACCGGCGATCACCCCGCCGTGCAGCGCCGGCAGAATCGGGTTGCCGATGTTGTCCTTGTTCGCCGGCAGGCGGAACACCATGTCATCGCCCAGGCGCAGGCATTCGATGCCGATCAGCTTGGCGTAGGGAATCAGGCTGATCAGGCTGTCGTAGTCGTTCTTCTCGTGCGCCTGGCGCACCAGGGTATTGAGGTTCAGCGCGGCCATCAGGCACCTCCCTGGATATTGCGCTTGAGTTCGCTGTCGCCCTGGGCACCCTTGCCCATGCGCATGAACGCGCCCACCACGTGGGCGATCGGCTCGTCCGGGCTGTCCTGATAGGCATAGCCACGGGTGAAGATGATGTTCTCGGTGACCCGGTAGCACTCGGCGAAACCGTAGACATCCTTGTGCGGCTGGGCCGGGCGCATGTAGTCGATGCGCAGGTCCAGGGTCGGGCAGATCTCGAACTCCGGCAGCACGCACACGGTGGAGATGCCGCAGGTGGTATCCATCAGTGTGGTGATGGCCCCGCCGTGGATCACCCCGGTTTCCGGATTGCCGATGATCTGCGTGCTGTAGGGCAAGTGCAGGGTCAGGCCCTCGGGCTTGGCCGCATGCACGGCAATGCCCAGCACCTGGCAATGGCGCAAGGCCGACAGAAAGCGCTGGGCGCGCTCTAGAACAGGGTTATCGCTCACGACAGCACTCCCGGCGATGGCTCGAAAAGGGGCGCATCATACCCGCTCGCCGACGCGGGCACACAGCAATTGAACGTGGATTCAGAGTATGTTTGGCCGGATCCCGCGGAACTTTGGCCACTCCACCACCGTCTTAGCACTGTCACGAGGATAGTCCTCGCCAGGAAAGCCCCTAAGGAGTACCAACCATGTCGAAACCCTTTACCTATGCCCTGCTCCTTGCCGCCATGCTTGGCCTGGCCGCCTGCGAGAAGACCCCGGAAGACAAGATGGAGTCGGCCAAGGAGTCGGCATCCGAAGCCATGGAGTCGCTGGGTGACGCGGCCAAGGACACCGGCGCGGCTATCGAACAGAAAGCCGATCAGGTGATGGGCACCGAGCCCACCACCGGCGAAAAGTTCCAGGACGCGGCCGATGATGCGGCCGAGACCATTCAGGATGCCGGCGACGAAGCCAAGGACGCCGTCGACAACCAGTAAACCCGCTCCACGAAAAAGCCCGCTTGCGCGGGCTTTTTTGTTTCAGCCCAACGCCGGGCTGAGCATCAACAACAGGCTGCAGAGCAGGCCGACCACCCAGACCAGGCTGCGCTGCCAGTGCAGGTCGGCCCAGTACAGCACCAGGTAGAGCACCCGCGCCACCACGAAGGTCACCGCCAGGATATTCACCAGTTGGCCATGGGTCTGGGTGACATGGGCCATCAGCACCCCCACGGCAAACAGCGGAAAGGCCTCGAAGCTGTTCTGGTGCGCCGCCAGTGCGCGCGCCCCGAAGCCGGTCAACCGCGCCTGCTGGGCGCGCGGGTGGTGGTTGTCATAGCCACCCGCGGCATTCATCGCCTTGGCCACCGGGATCTTCGCCAGAAAAATCAGCAGCGCGCTGATCAACACGCACCAGAAAGGCAGGGTCATTCGCTTCTCTCCTTGAGCGACTCCGGCAGCGGAGCCTGGGTGTACAGCATCACATCCAGTACGTCGGAATGGAACTCGCGGTGATAAAGCACCAGCACCACGCCCGCGGTAACCAGCATGAAAAACCAGGGATTGATGAACCAGGCCAGGATCGCCATGCCGAAATAGTAGGCGCGCAGCCCCAGGTTGAACTGATTGGCGGCCATCGACACCACCTGCGCCGCCCGTGTGGCAAATGCCTTGCGCTCCTGTTCGGTGACATCGCGCTCCCCCACCATCGGCGCCGAACCCACCAGAATCGCGGCGAAGTTGTACTGGCGCATGCACCAGCTGAAGGTAAAGAAGGCGTAGACGAATACCATGGCCAGGCACAGCAGCTTGATCTCCGACCACTCGCGACTGACCGGCTGTACCAGCGGCAGATCCTCCAGCAACGAGACCGCCCGATCGGAGGCACCCAGCACGGTGAGGATGCCGGCGAGAATGATCAGGGTACTGGAGGCGAAGAAGGAGGCGTTACGCTCCAGATTGCCGATCACATTGGCATCGGCGATGCGGTTATCGCGCAGCAGCAGGCGCCGCATCCAGTCTTCCCGATACAGGTGCAGGACGCTGGCCAGGCAGGGGGTATCGCGGCCCCTCCAGAGCGCATACTGGGTGTAGCCGCCCCAGCACAGTAGAAACCACAGCACCGCCAGCAGGTGCGGCAAATAAGGCGCGTTGATCTGCATGCCGACTCCTCATGATCCAGCGCCCGATTATAACCAGCGAGTCCGGGGCCGATGGTGACGGCATTCGACGCGGCGCATGGCGGGTTCGCTGGCGTCGCTGGCTCACCTCGCCCGCACAGGGCGTATTGGCGCAGCGATGGCAAAAGACGGCGCACTGCACGAGGCCGGGATTAGCCTGCTGATGACGCGGCGCAGGTATGCACCGCCCGATGCCGCTGCATGGCAAGAACCGGGGGCAGAAACGACTACGCCCGCGCAAGGCGGGCGTAGTGCGGGGAATTCGATGGTGCCCGAAGCCGGACTCGAACCGGCATGCCATTGCTGGCGAGGGATTTTAAGTCCCCTGCGTCTACCGATTTCGCCATTCGGGCGGTAGCGCTGTGAAGCGAGGGCTGGACTATATACAGCCCTCACAGCCCCTGCAAGGCTGCCGGAAGTTAATCGGCAGCAAAGAAAAAGCCCCGTAGATCAGTGATCTACGGGGCTTTCTATACTGGAGGCCGATACCGGAATCGAACCGATGTACGCGGATTTGCAATCCGCTGCATAACCACTCTGCTAATCGGCCTCAAACGAAGACGCCGCAATAAGCGGCGTCAACGTCAACAAACTGGAGCGGGAAACGAGACTCGAACTCGCGACCCCGACCTTGGCAAGGTCGTGCTCTACCAACTGAGCTATTCCCGCGTCTTGGTGACGGGCGCCATTCTATACTTTCAAAACGGGCCGTCAACCCCTTGATTCAAAAAAGTTTATTTCTTTTCGGCAGTGATGCTGAGATGCGGCCAGGCCGCCAGCAGGTATTGCAGCATCGACCACAGGGTCAGGCCCGCAGCGACGATCAGCAGCGCAAAGCCCAGGCCTACCCAGAACGTCAGCAGCGGCGGATTGGCCAGCAGGATGACCAGCGCCACCATCTGCGCCGCCGTCTTCCACTTGCCTAGGTTGGACACCGCCACATGCGCCCGCGCGCCCAGTTCGGCCATCCACTCGCGCAGCGCCGAGACCACGATCTCGCGACCAATGATGATCACCGCCGGCAAAGTCAGCCAGAAGCTGGCGTGTTCCTCCACCAGCAGCACCAACGCCACGGCCACCATCAGCTTGTCGGCCACCGGGTCGAGGAAGGCACCGAACGGCGTGCTCTGCTCCCAGCGCCGCGCCAGGTAGCCATCGAACCAGTCGGTGATCGCCGCCAGGGCGAATACGCCGCTGGCCGCCAGATAGCTCCAGGAGAAGGGTAGATAGAATAGCAGGATGATGACCGGAATCAGCAGGACGCGCAGAACGGTGAGCAGGTTTGGGATATTCATCGGGACCACAGGCCAGCGAGTTGAAGCGGCATTCTACTCGCTGTGCAGGGCCGCATAAATCGACTCGGCGAGCTTTTTGCTGATACCCGGCGCCTTGGCGATTTCCTCGATGCTGGCGCGGTTCAGTTCCTGCAGGCCGCCGAAGTGCTTGAGCAGTTCGCGCCGGCGCTTGGGCCCGATGCCCGCGACATCCTCCAGGCTGGAGGTGCGCCGCGCCTTGCCGCGCCGCGCGCGGTGGCCGGTGATGGCGAAGCGGTGCGCCTCGTCGCGGATCTGCTGGATCAGGTGCAGCGCCGGCGAATCGGCCGGCAGGCTGAATTCGTGGTCGGCATCGTTCAGGTACAGGGTCTCCAGGCCGGGCTTGCGCGTCACGCCCTTGGCCACGCCAAGCAGGATCAGCTCGGGCACTGCCAGTTCCTGCAGCACCTCGCGGGCCATGGCCAGCTGCCCCTTGCCGCCGTCGACCAGGAGGATGTCCGGCAGCTTGCCCTCGCCGTCCTTGAGCTTGCTGAAGCGTCGGGTCAGCGCCTGGTGCATCGCCGCGTAATCGTCGCCGGCCGTCACCCCTTCGATGTTGTAGCGCCGGTAGTCGGACTTGAGCGGTCCCTCGGGGCCGAACACCACGCAGGAGGCCACGGTCGCCTCGCCGCTGGAATGACTGATGTCGTAGCACTCCAGGCGCTGCGGCGGCTCATCCAGGTCGAGCGCCTCGGCCAGGGCCTCGAAGCGCGCCGCCACGTGCTGCCGATTGGCCAGGCGCGCACCCAGGGCCTGCTCGGCATTGGTAACCGCCAGCTGCTGCCAGCGCGCCCGCGTGCCGCGCACCCGGTGGCTGATCGCCAGTTCGCGCCCGCGCAGCTCGGCCAGGGCCGCCGCCAGGGTCGGCAAATCCTCGTGCACCACGTTGACGATCAGTTCGCTGGGCAAATCGCGCTCATGGCTGGACAGGTAGTACTGGGCGAGGAAGGCCGCCAGCACGGCGCCGCTCTCCTCCTCGATGCCCACCTGAGGGAAGAAGTTCTTGCTGCCCAGCACCCGCCCGCCGCGCACGCTGATCAGGTGCACGCAGGCGCCGCCCGGGTTGACCATGGCCGCGACCACATCCACATCGCCGGTGCCGCCCTCCATGCTCTGCTGGTCCTGCACGCGGCGCAGCAGGGCGATCTGGTCGCGCAGCTCGGCGGCACGCTCGAACTCCAGGCTCATCGCCGCCTTCTCCATGGCGGCCGACAGCTCGTCGGTCAGCGCGCTGCTGCGTCCCTCGAGGAACATCACCGAGTGGCGCACGTCCTCGGCATATTCCTCGGGCTCGACCAGCCCGACACAGGGCCCCTTGCAGCGCTTGATCTGGTACTGCAGGCAGGGCCGCGTGCGGTTCCTGAAATAGCTGTCCTCGCACTGGCGCACCAGGAAGGTCTTCTGCAGCAGATTGAGGCTCTCGCGGATCGCCCCGGCGCTGGGGTATGGTCCGAAATAGCGGCCTTTCTCCTTCTTCGCCCCGCGATGGATGCCCAGGCGCGGGAACTCGCCATCGGACAGCAGCACGTAGGGATAGGATTTGTCGTCGCGCAGGAGGATGTTGTACGGCGGCCGCCACTGCTTGATCAGCGTCTGCTCGAGCAGCAGCGCCTCGGTCTCGTTGGCGGTGATGGTGGTTTCGATCTGCGCGATGCGCGCCACCAGGGCCGCCGTCTTCGGCGCCAGGCCGGTCTTGCGGAAATAGCTAGCCAGGCGCTTCTTCAGGTTGGAAGCCTTGCCGACATAGAGCAGCTTGGCCTCGCCGTCGAACATCCGGTACACGCCGGGACGGCCACTGCAGGTGGCGAGGAAGGCACTCGGATCGAAAGGTACGACGGGGCTGGAAGCGGTCATCGGAAGCGGCAGGGGAAATGGCTGGGGATAGACAGTTTACGTCCGCGACGCGCCCTGCCGAAGCCATTTCCGTGCAAGCGATCAGCTGATGGCATCGACCATGCCGTGGCGCACGGCCAGCAGCGCCAGCTCCACATCACTGGTGATGTCGAGCTTCTCGTAGATGCGATAGCGGTAGGTATTCACCGTCTTCGGCGACAGGCACAGCTTGTCGGAGATGGTCTGCACCTTCTGGCAGTTGGCGATCATCAGGGCGATCTGGATTTCCCGCTCGGACAACAGGTCGAACGGCGAACCGCTGTTGTTCGGCTGGAACGACTTCAGCGCCAGCTGCTGGGCGATCTGCGAGCTGATGTAGCGCTGCCCGGCAAAACCCATGCGGATCGCCTGGACCATCTCCTCCAGCGCCGCGCCCTTGGTCAGGTAACCGGCGGCCCCGGCCTGCAGCAGGCGGGTCGGAAACAGGTCGTCCTCGCACGCGGTCACGGCGATGACTTTCAGGTCGGGGTAACTGCGCAGCAGTTTACGAGTGGCTTCGAGGCCGCCGATGCCTGGCATCTTGACGTCCATCAGCACGACATCCGGCTTGAGTTCGCGGACCTTGTGCAGCGCCTCCTCACCGGAGTCCGCCTGCCCGATCACCTGCAGGCCGTCGATATCGGCCAGCATGCGGGTAATGCCCATACGAACCAGATCGTGGTCATCGACCACAAGCACCTTAATCAAGCGACACCTCGCTGTAACCCACTGCCGTACGTGCGACCCATGAAGCTTGGCGCAACTACGTCAGAAAGCAAACGCCAGAAAACCGTGCTTGGCGATGAGCCACGCCACAGCGAATGGATGCAAAATTCACGCGCTGTGCGGGCGCCGGATTCTACTGGAGTCCTTTCCGGCTGTTCCAGTGGCTCGTTGCAAAAAGACCGGAAACGGGCGACCACAGATCATGTAAAGATCCTGAAACAGTCGGAGGGGCAAGGCAAGTGTAGAACTTCAGATATCTTCCGGATGATCGATCAGGCCTTCCAGATCGGCGCGCACCAGCGCGCGCTGGTCGAACCCACCTGCTCAACCAGTTGCAGCAGGCCATGCCGGTGGTCAAGGAGCGCCTGCGCAAGGAAGGTCACCCGTCGGCGCTGACCGTGGCGCAGCAGCTGCGCCCGCTGCTGCCGCGCAACCTGGCCTTGACCCGAAACATGGAACGAAAGACGATCCGCTCGTGTTCTCGCATCGCGCCTGTATCCCGCTGGTTGTTGATGATCCAACAGGGATAAGGCGACCCGCCATGCAGAAAATTAAGGGCTCGCGGCGCCGGGCTCACCCGGGCGCGGGAAAAATCGGGAAACAGAAAAGGCGATCCCTTCGGATCGCCTTCCAAGTACCGCACCAGAGGTTTGGGGGCTAAGAGCCGGGAAGGCTTAAATCCTCAGCGACCCGCCAGCTCGTTTTCCCGAATCAGCTTCTTGTTGATCTTGCCGACGCTGGTTTTCGGAATCTCGGCGACAAACTTGATCTGCTTGGGGATCGCCCACTTGTTGATGTGCCCGCTGTCGACGAACTGCTGCAGATGGCGCTCCAGCTCGGCCTGGTCGATCGCTGTCGCGTGGGCGCAGACCACCATGGCCATGGGCCGCTCGCCCCACTGGTCGTCAGGAATCCCGACCACCGCGACGGAGGTGACCGCCGGGTGTTCGCTGATCATGCTCTCCAGATCCAGGGAGCTGATCCACTCGCCGCCGGTCTTGATCACGTCCTTGATCCGGTCCTTGATTTCCAGGCCGCCGCGGGCATCGATGGAGCCGATGTCGCCGGTGTGCAGCCAGCCGCCCGCCCACAGCTCGGCGCCCTTTTCCGGCTCGTGCAGGTAGCCCTGGGTCAGCCATGGCGCACGCACCACGATCTCGCCCAGTGACTCGCCGTCGTGCGGCACGTCCTGGCCATTGGCATCGATGATGCGCATATCGACCAGCGGCACCGGCACGCCGGCCTTGACCCGCAGGGGCAGTTGCTCGTCCATCGGCAGTTCGAGCTCGGCGGCGCGCAGGTAGGTGGTGCACAGCAGCGGGCAGGTCTCGGACATGCCGTAGCCGGCGTGCACCAGCATGCCGCGATTGGCGGCCTGGTTGGCGATGCCGAGGGCCAGGGCGCTGCCGCCGAGGAGCAGCTTCCAGCCGCTGAAGTCGGTCTGCGCCGCTTCCGGGCAAGCGAGGATCATCTGCAGGATGGTCGGCACGCAGTGGGAGAAGCTGACCTTCTCCTCGCGGTACAGGCGGACCAGGGCATTGGGCTCGTAGCGTCCGGGATAGACCTGCTTGATGCCCATCAGGGTGGCCACGTAGGGCACGCCCCAGGCATGCACGTGGAACATCGGCGTGATCGGCATGTAGACATCGTCGGAGCGCAGCAGCGGCAGGCCGCGATAGGCGCCCAGGGTGCCGACCGCATTGAGGGTGTGCAGCACCAGCTGACGGTGGCTGAAGTACACCCCTTTCGGGTTGCCGGTGGTGCCGGTGGTATAGAAGGTGGTGGCCACCGAATTCTCGTCGAAATCGGGGAAGTCGTAGTGCGTCGAGGCGTCGGCCAGCAGGGCCTCGTACTCGCCCCACACCGCCAGGCTGGTGGTCTTGGCGCAGTCGTCGGTGAGCTGGATGTAGCCCTTGACGGTGGTCAGCTCATTCTGGATCGGTTCCAGCAGCGACAGGAAGTCGTCATGCACCAGGACCAGATCGTCCTCGGCATGGTTCATGGTGTAGAGCACCTGCTCCGGGGACATGCGGATGTTCACCGTGTGCAGCACGGCGCCGATCATCGGCACGGCGAAGAAGCATTCCAGGTAGCGATGGCTGTCCCAGTCCAGCAGCGCCACCGTATCCCCGGCCTTGACCCCGGCTGCGGTCAGGGCATTGGCCAGCTGGCGGATTCGCTGGTTGAGGGTGCGATAGCTGTAGCGCAGCTTGTCGGCGTAGACGATTTCCTGCTCGGCCTCATAGCGCTGGCCCGAGAGCAGCAGGCTCTTGATCAGCAGGGGGTAGCTGTAGGCGCCCGGCGCGGCGGGCATTATTTTTGTTTTCAGCATGGTCGCAGTTCCCGGATGGGTCATATGGAGGTTCGGGCGACGCTGGCGCGCCGGCCCGCAAGGGCGGCCCTGGCGGCAGTTGCCAAGCCAAGGCGCAAGATGTTCGGCACGGCGTGGCGCCCGCCTGGGCGCCTGCGTCAGGCGCGCTCGAAAATGGCGGCAATGCCCTGGCCGCCACCGATGCACATGGTCACCAGGGCGTAACGGCCCTGGATGCGCTGCAGCTCGTGAATGGCCTTGGTGACGATGATCGCCCCGGTCGCCCCGACCGGATGGCCGAGGGAAATACCCGAACCGTTGGGGTTGACCCTGGCCGGATCGAACTCCAGCTCACGGGCCACGGCGCAGGCCTGGGCGGCGAAGGCTTCGTTGGACTCGATCACGTCCAGATCGGCCACCGTCAGGCCCGCGCGCTGCAATGCCAGGCGGGTGGCCGGAATCGGCCCGAGGCCCATCAGCTCCGGCTCGACCCCGGCATGGGCATAGCTGACCAGGCGCGCCAGCGGGCGCAGGTTGTCGTGCTTGACCGCCGCAGCCGTGGCCAGCAGTACGGCCGCCGCGCCGTCGTTGAGCCCCGAGGCATTGCCCGCGGTGACCGTGCCGCCCGGCTTGAACGCGGTCTTCATCGCGGCCAGCTGTTCCAGGGAAACGTCAGCACGCACATGCTCGTCCACCTCGAACAGCTGCACGCCTTTGCGGGTTTTCAGCTCGACCGGCACGATCTGCCCGGCGAAGCGCCCTTCGCCAATGGCACGGGCCGCGCGCTGCTGGCTCTCCAGGGCCAGGGCATCCTGGGCTTCCCGGCTGATGCCCAGGCGCTCGGCGATGTTCTCCGCGGTGATGCCCATGTGGATGCGCTGGAAGGGGTCATGCAGGATGCCGAGCATGTAGTCCACCGCCTGCATGTCGCCCAGGCGGCCGCCCCAACGTGCGCCGGGCAACAGGTAGGCGCCGCGGCTCATGGACTCGGCACCGCCGCCGATGGCGACTTCGCACTCGCCCAGCAGCAGGCTCTGCGCCGCCGAAATGATCGCCTGCAGGCCGGAACCACACAGGCGGTTGACGTTGAACGCCGGGGTTTCCTTGGGGATCCCGGCGTCCATCGCGGCGACCCGCGACAGGTAGGCATCGCGGGTCTCGGTCGGGATCACATTGCCCAGCACCACATGGCCCACGCGCTCGGGCGCACAGCCGCTGCGCTGCAGCGCTGCCTGCACGGCAGTGGTGGCCAGTTGCGCCAGCGGGGTGTCCTTGAGCGCACCACCGAAGGAGCCGATTGCAGTTCGGGCGGCGCTGACGATAAACACTTCGGGCGTAGACATGGGGGACTCCGGTTGGATTCAGTTGCTGCGCCCGGGCCGGTCAGGTTGCCGCCACCGCTTGCGCAAAACGCCCTCAATCTAGGGGCATCCCGCCTCAACGGCTTTTCATTTAGTGACAAACAACAGCCATTTCATGACACATAGGCTTGAGCCGGGCGCATTAGGCCCAATGGCCCTGCAGTTGCCGCAACGCCGCCCCAACGGGCGACGCTTGCCCCTGCAGATTGTCGACAATAGCCATCACCACCTTGCACGGCGCATGACGCCAAGCGCCAGCCGCATTCCCCAACCCCCGCAAACACTGGGGTTTATGCGCACCACAGTGCCGTCATCAGCGGCTGACCCGTGCAACACCTGATGCCGCCCATCAACATTGTCGACAATTTTTCATATTTCAATTGACCAACTGGTTCCGGCTGGGTACTTTTCGAGCAAATTTCGCCATGTGTTGACACCAGGCCGTGTGCACAGGGTCTTCGCGGCAGGGAGCAAGGTGCCTTCGTCCGCGAAACCGGCGCGTGGATCCCATGAGCAAACGCCTGCATCCAGGCATGTACCAGCAGACAACCGAACCCAGAGGGTGAGTCATGAGCCAAGCATTCCAGCCCGATACCCCCGGCCAGCGTTTCCGCGATGCGGTCGCCAGCGAACATCCCCTGCAGGTGGTCGGCGCGATCAATGCCAACCATGCCCTGCTGGCCAAGCGCGCCGGCTTCAAGGCCATCTACCTGTCCGGTGGCGGGGTGGCCGCCGGCTCCCTGGGCCTGCCGGACCTGGGCATCACCGGCCTGGACGACGTACTGACCGACGTACGCCGGATCACCGACGTGTGCGACCTGCCGCTGCTGGTGGATGTCGACACCGGCTTCGGTAGCTCGGCGTTCAACGTGGCCCGTACCGTCAAGTCGATGATCAAGTTCGGCGCCGCCGCCATCCACATCGAGGACCAGGTCGGCGCCAAGCGCTGCGGCCACCGCCCCAATAAAGAAATTGTCTCCCAGCAGGAGATGGTCGACCGCATCAAGGCGGCGGTGGATGCCCGTACCGACCCCAGTTTCGTGATCATGGCGCGCACCGATGCGCTGGCCGTCGAGGGCCTCAACTCGGCCCTGGATCGCGCCGCCGCCTGCATCGAGGCCGGCGCCGACATGATCTTCCCGGAGGCGATCACCGAGCTGGCGATGTACAAGACCTTCGCCGACCGAATCCAGGCGCCGATCCTGGCCAACATCACCGAATTCGGCGCCACGCCGCTGTACACCACCGAAGAGCTGGCCAGTGTCGACGTGTCCCTGGTGCTCTACCCGCTGTCGGCCTTCCGCGCCATGAACAAGGCGGCCGAGAACGTCTACACCGCGCTGCGCCGCGACGGCACGCAGAAGAACGTGATCGACACCATGCAGACCCGCATGGAGCTGTACGAGCGCATCAACTACCACGCCTTCGAGCAGCACCTCGACGCGCTGTTCGCCGCCAAGAAGTAACTGCCCGCCGCTCTCCCTTCCGAGAGCGGGTTAGGGTGGATAACTGTCTCGGAAAGGCGGCCCCTCCCCAGCCCTCTCTCTGAAGGGAGAGCAGCACAGCCGAGTGCCTGGCACGGCCCCCTGCCAGCACTCCGACTCATCGACCCAGGCCCGCCACCACGGGCCTTCCGCCCCGAGGAACACACCGTGCTTGAAGCCTATCGCAACCATGTAGCAGAGCGTGCCGAGCTGGGCCTGCCGCCCCTGGCGCTGAACGCCGAACAAACCGCAAGCCTGGTCGAGCTGCTGCAGAACCCGCCGGCCGGCGAAGCAGCCACCCTGCTCGAACTGATCACCGACCGCGTCCCCGCCGGCGTGGACGAAGCGGCCTACGTCAAGGCCGGTTTCCTCTCTGCCCTGGCCAAGGGCGAAGTCAGCTCCCCGCTGCTCTCCAAGACCCGCGCCGTCGAGCTGCTGGGCACCATGCAGGGCGGCTACAACATCACCACCCTGGTCGAGCTGCTCGATCACGCCGAACTGGCCGCGGTGGCCGCCGAGCAACTCAAGCACACCCTGCTGATGTTCGACGCCTTCCACGACGTCGCCGAGAAGGCCAAGGCCGGCAATGCCAACGCCAAGGCTGTGCTGGCCTCCTGGGCCGCAGGCGAGTGGTTCCAGAACCGCCCGCCGCTGGCCGAGAAGATCACCCTGGCGGTGTTCAAGGTGCCCGGGGAAACCAACACCGACGACCTGTCGCCGGCCACCGAGGCCTGGTCGCGCCCGGATATCCCGCAGCACGCCCTGGCCATGCTGAAGATGGCCCGCGACGGCATCGAACCGCAGCAACCCGGCGCCATCGGCCCGCTGGCGCAGATCGCCGCGGTCAAGGCCAAGGGCTACCCGGTGGCCTACGTGGGTGACGTGGTCGGCACCGGCTCCTCGCGCAAGTCGGCGACCAACTCGGTGCAGTGGTTCTTCGGCGACGACATCCCGAACGTGCCGAACAAGCGCGCCGGCGGCTTCTGCTTCGGCAACAAGATCGCGCCGATCTTCTACAACACCATGGAAGACGCCGGCGCCCTGCCGATCGAGTTCGACGTGGCCAAGCTCAACATGGGCGATCTGATCGACCTCTACCCCTACGCCGGCAAGGTCTGCAAGCATGGCAGCGAGGAAGTGCTGGCCAGCTTCGAGCTGAAGACCGAGGTCCTGCTCGACGAAGTGCGCGCCGGCGGCCGTATTCCGCTGATCGTCGGCCGTGGCCTGACCGAGAAGGCCCGCGCCGAGCTGGGCCTGGCTCCGTCCACGCTGTTCAAGAAGCCGCAAGCCCCGGCCGACAGCGGCAAGGGCTTCACCCTGGCGCAGAAGATGGTTGGCCGCGCCTGTGGCGTCGAGGGCATCCGCCCCGGCACCTACTGCGAACCGAAGATGACCACCGTCGGCTCCCAGGACACCACCGGCCCGATGACCCGTGACGAACTGAAGGACCTGGCGTGCCTGGGCTTCTCCGCCGACCTGGTGATGCAGTCGTTCTGCCACACCGCCGCCTACCCCAAGCCGGTGGATGTGAAGACCCACCACAGCCTGCCCGACTTCATGCGCAACCGCGGCGGCGTGTCGCTCAAGCCCGGCGACGGCATCATCCACAGCTGGCTGAACCGCATGCTGCTGCCGGATACCGTCGGTACCGGTGGCGACTCGCACACCCGCTTCCCGATGGGCATCTCCTTCCCGGCCGGTT
>NZ_WELK01000008.1:117575-160104 GCF_009799925.1 Pseudomonas sp. R-28-1W-6 | reverse complement strand
AATCGAGAGGACTTGCCCCGGCAAGCCGGGTCAAGCCTCTCATCTCAAACGTTAGACCTCTTGAGGCTTATGTGCTCAACCTAGAAATATCTCCGCTAATTGGCGTTGGCCCCATAAAGCTTGGAAGTCTTCGTGCGGAAGCTAGAGAGTTGTTGCTCAGTGCAGGCTTCCCGCTTGAGTCATCTCGTCGTGCTCTGGACTACTTTTGCAATGCTTCAATTCAGGTTGAATGCGACCCAGACGACCGAGTTAGATTTATTGGCATATCCGCTAGCGAGCGCTTTATTGCAACATTCCAAAGCCGTGATGTCTTTTCCCTCTCTGCCGAAGAGCTGTTCTCTCTAATAGCCAACGCAGATAACTCTGGCCCTCATCAGTTCATCGCCTCAGAGTACCTATTCCCAAATCAAATAATTACGCTTTGGGATGCTGACGAACAATATGACAGGCAAGGCAATGAAGCACGCCCAGTTTGGGCTCAGGTAGGAATTGGTAATGATTCATATGCAGCAGCTGTTGCCGCCATAAGGAGTAGAGTCTAACAATTGGTTCAAGTCACTCGCTTCGCTCGCTCGGGACCGGCTAAAGCCGGCCCCTTAACCAAACGTTAGAGATCATGGATAAATACGGACTACCACCACTAGTTTCAAAAATCCATAACAGGGATGTCACCTGGCAACGCATAGAAAGCATCGACTATGAGCTGCTTGGATATTTTCTTTCCTGCCACCTGATCATTGAGTATTACCTTGACGAATATTTGAAAACAAAATACTCGGAGCTTGATTGGGGCGCATCCAGACAGACATTCGCGCAGAAAATATCGCTTTTATCAAAAGAGCACTACCCAGATAAATACAATTCAATACCAGCAATAAAGCACCTCAACAGCATTAGAAATAAACTAAGCCACAACATCCAATTTAAAATAACTGAACCTGATCTGCTGCCTCTGACCCACTACCTACAAAAATCATGCGAAGGACTTGAAATCCCTAAAGATCCTAAAGATATTTTGGACCTTTTCACATCTATGGTTTGTGTATGGTTTGCATCTGGAATCAGCTCAACAGCAAGGCACAACAAGGTTACGAGGTAATGCTCTCTAACAATTGGTTCAAGTCGTTCGCTTCGCTCACTCGGGACCGGCTAAAGCCGGCCCCTTAACCAAACGTTATGCATATGAACGCACTGACAATTGAGTTGTACTTGGCAGTATCAATCCTGCTAGCTCTGCTTGCTATCCTTTCGGCGGCGGCTTTGCGCTTTTGTATACGCAATAATCCGTCTGCCTCTAAAACGCTTCTGAAAACTGGCAACCCCTTACTTGGGGCAACGGCCGTAGTCTCGACGCTGAATGGCTCATTTTTGCTTCCGTGGAAAAAATTACCGCCTACAGTTCAACTACAGGGCTGGGCCCTTACATTTTTCTGGGCGGCAAGGTTATGTGCTTGGAGCTCAGCAATAGTATTAATCTGCATGGCGCTAGCTAGCCAGTCGAGCGTGGTGGCGTAATGCATAACAAATGGTTCAAGTCACTCGCTTCGCTCGCTCGGGACCGGCTAAAGCCGGCCCCTTAACCAAACGTTAGAGTTCATTCGCTCATGCACATACCAGCCCTCATCATCATTGATATGCAGCGTGGCATGCTCGAACCGTCAGCAGGCGCTCGCAATAACCCGCAAGCAGAGCAAGCAATCGCAATTACGCTGAAAGCATGGAGAGATGCAAAGGCACCGATTGTTCATGTGCGTCACATTTCAAGAACACCTGGCTCTCCGTTCTGGCCTGGGCAGCCTGGTGTTGAGTTCCAAGAAGAACTACAACCATTAAGCACCGAGCATGTAGTTGAAAAGAACGTCCCGGACGCATTCATTAACTCCGGGCTTGAGCGCTGGCTTCGGATCAGAGGCATCGAAACCCTTGCAATCGTAGGTGTGAGTACCAACAACTCTGTCGAAGCAACAGCTCGTACAGCAGGCAATCTTGGGTTCAAAACTTATGTGGCAGCTGATGCAACGTTTGCATTCGCAAAACCTGACTACAACGGAGTTCTACGCAGCGCTGAAGAGGTACATGCTATGGCATTAGCAAATCTTCATGGTGAGTACGCAACAGTAGTCACAACCACCGAGTTACGAAATGCCCTCTAACAACTGGTTCAAGCCGTTCGCTTCGCTCACTCGGGACCGGCTAAAGCCGGCCCCTTAACCAAACGTTAGGCAATCAGTATGGCTAATACCGAAGAAGACTCTATTACCTACGTTATCGTCGTCAACGGCACAGAGCTGGAGGCCAGGAGTCTTTTTTGCGAGCACTTCCCAAATTTCCGGGGCGGAGCAAGGCCTGAAACATTGATACCCTATAGCTCCGTACCGTGCGAGCTAAACGAAATTGAAAGTGCCTTGGCGTGGGTCACAAAGAATCTAACGGGCAGTTACTCTGACATTTGTATTGGTATTGGAATTTACTCAACACGTAACTGGGCAAACTTCGCCGTACCGCATCAAATCATAGAGCTAGCTGAAAAATATCAGGCCAACTTAAAAATTTCGTTCTCTTCGCCAGTTCAAAAAAACAACAATGAAAGTCCGAGCAGGCCTAACAAGTGGTTCAAGTCGCTCGCTTCGCTCACTCGGGACTGGCTAAAGCCAGCCCCTTAACCAAACGTTAGACCTCTTCAATAATTTAATGTGAGATCCCGGAAAATGGATATAAAAAAAGCAGCAGGAATCGCAGGCAGCGCAGCCGCAACTATGTTTATCCCAGGAGGTTTTTTAGTTGGTCCTGTAGCAGCAATCGCTGCAGCACTTGCCGCTTCACAAGACGATATAAAAGAAGCTGAAAATAAAAGCCTGGAATCACTTGAGGCCGAGGCTAGAAAACAACAAATCGTCATGGACTTTCAAGCTCACCAAGCTCGTGTAGCACAAGAAATCTCAATTGCTCAACGTATAGCCTCATCAGAGGAAGTTGAAATAGAGGAATACTACGACACTTCCGGAAAGGCTAACGCAGGTCTAAAAGCAGAAAAAGAATCTCTGACATTAGGTTTGGCTGGTGAAGGCAGGAAAGTTACAAAACGAGTAATCAAATTCAAAGGCTGGAGCCCTCTACCTTCCAGCGAAGATAGTGCAGAAGTCTAACTAGTGGTTCAAATCGCTCGCTTTGCTCGCTGGGACGGGCTAAAGCCCGCCCCTTAACCAAACGTTAGGCGTCAGTCACTTTTAATATCGGTGCCAACATGGAAGTTGCGTCAGTTAGCCACAACATCAAACTTACTTCCGGCGCATCGCGCGGCCGGTTGGCACCCAATCCGCGCCTTCTGCTTGGCTCTCGCCCACACACCGCGCCAAGGTCTTCTACCTGCAACGCCGTATCGGGCCGGACAGCTCGCATGAGTGAGTACCCAGCAAAAACGAATCAGTTGCTTGCAAGGCCCTGGCGGGTTGGCCACAGTGCGGTATTCATCGCCTGCGCCCGGCTCGAAGTCCTCTGCCTAACAACTGGTTCAAGCCGCTCGCTTCGCTCGCTCGGGACCGCGTTCCGCGGCCCCTTAACCAAACGTTAGGCTCATATGGAAAAAGTCGTCTACGGAAGTCTAAACACTCAAGGTATCGAGGTCGTTATTCGCGAAGGACGATACCTCGTTCGATATGATGCAGGGGCTCATCAAGAGGCTTGGAGAGAGGATGAAATCACTCCATCTGAGTTCACCCGCCTGTCAGCCGGTGGCAACACAGAGAATGAGGTTATGTTCGAGATCCAACGTCGCCTAGAGAAATCCGGAGTAAAGCCATATGTGTCAAACTGGACTCCTAAAAAAGCCTAACAACTGGTTCAAGTCGTTCGCTTCGCTCACTGCAGGACCGGCTAAAGCCGGCCCCTTAACCAAACGTTAGGTGTCTTTAGTTATGCTCAGTAAGCTTCTTAGCCTATTTTCAAAAAATAGCATTAAAAATATTGAATCTTCTGAGCATTTAGAAAACTTCAAGCCAACATATCAACACCTTACAAAAGGGAAAACATATATTATCTCCAAGCAATTTCAAGACTATGACTACAAAATCCACAATGTCGGAACTGTCATTGAGTTTCTCGGTTATAATTTTTTCCCTTACGATGCAGGCTTAACCTTGCTATTCAATCAAGAATCATCTGAATATGTTATTCGCTTACGGTTAGACCAAGAAGATTCGCAAAGCGAGGTCAATGAAAATCTGGAGCAATACATTGCCAAACACGAAGAAAAACACACCTAACAATGCGCTCAAATCGCTCGTTTCACTCGCTGGGACCGGCGAAGCCGGCCCCTTAGCTTAATCGTTAGGCTTTAAGCATGAAGCGAATACTCTTGATTCTTGTACTAGCCAGTAGCAGCACAGTAGCAGACGAGAAAGACTGTATGTCGAGGGCCCAATCACATACCGAGCAGGATCAATGTCAGCTTGAAGAGTTAAACCGATTAGACAAAGAACTCAATCGTATTTACCCCTACGCGCTAAATTCTTTACCTGTGCACGATGAGTCAGACCCGAGAAAACAACAAGAACAGTTACGGAAATCGCAGCGCGCCTGGCTAGTTTATGTCCAAGAAAATTGCGCACTAGAAGGTGGGCTAGAAGGCGGCTCAAGTGCTTGGGTGTCGACGTTCAGTTCGTCTTGCAAAAAAGAAGAGCTTCGGAAGCGAATCGAATATTTAAGGAAAATCGCATGCAGAACTCAGGATTTCTGCAATTGAGTTTTCAACCCAAGGTCTGTGCTGCTGGCAATTTAATTTTAGGCTATCCAGCCCAGCATCCCGAGCCTAACAAATGGTTCAAGCCGCTCGCTTCGCTCACTCGGGACCGGCTAAAGCCGGCCCCTTAACCAAACGTTAGGCTCACAACAAGATCCAATCCACCCAACCTTCAAGGAAGAAAATGAAATACATAATCCTCATAATCTTGGCTGTCGGCGGTTACTACGCATACACAAACTATGCAGTAGAAAATATCACTGTGGATAGTTATCAGGCGCTACTCAAAAAAGTAGAGACAACAGAGGTAACTCTACAAGAGGTAAAAACCGGCTCAAACATGTTGGCCGAATTCTTCTGCAATGACGCCGAATTTCAAAAAAGCGGAGGTTCTAGCGTTAGCGCCTGCATGAGTAAGCTCAATAACTATCGCGAAATGTGTGAGTCCCGCATCTTCAATGATGCACCTGCTACCTTTACCGCCAAAGAGCAAGTAACAACCATTGCAAAAAGCTATGCCGCCTGCACTGGCAGCACCGGCTAGCCTAACAACTGGTTCAAGTCGTTCGCTTCGCTCACTCGGGACGTCCAAAAGCTACGCTTTTGGACGTCCCTTAACCAAACGTTATGCCCTGTGCAAGGATCGCATCATGAAGAAATCCACTTTATTTACTCTAATTACGATTAGCTTATTAAGTTCTCACGGCTGGAACAACGCACTTGCTCAGACCGAAATAAATCTAAGACTAAGAACCACGGATAAAACCGGCTGTTATCTGACAGATGGGAAATTTATCGGACCCACTATCGTACTAGCGGCCGGTCTGTATCACGAACCAGGATTCCCAAAAGACAAAGCCTTGAAGATAATTGATGTTGCTTTATCGTCCGGATGCAACATTGAAGAACCAGACGAAATAGGCTCAACCCCACTGATTGCCTCAATTATTTATAATGAGCCAGACTTGGCAAAAATACTTTTGGAAAAAGGTGCGAACCCCTACCTAAAAATATCAAGTCATAAAAAATATCTTAATGGGTTAAACTCCTTTGAGATAGCAGAGTTCCTAATTAAGAATCAGCCATCACAAAATAGAGAAAAAATATATTCCGAACTTAACATGTATAGAAAATAAGCATAACAAGCGGTTCAAATCGTTCGTTTCGCTCACTGGGACCGCGTGCCGCGGCCCCTTAACCTAAACGTTAGCGGCCACGGGGAGTTATATGAGACTCATAACAGCAATACTGTTAATTTTGTCCACGTACTCAGCCTTAGCCGATGAGCGCTATGAATTTTATAAATTCAACTGCTCCACAGTAATCCCCAGCTTCGAAGTCGATCGCATTAGTTACTGGAACATAAGGCAAGCCATCTGGCCAGAAGACTATGACTGGACAAAACACGTCCAACTACTTAAACGGCTGGAGCGCGAAAATAATATTTATGTCTTCAATGAATGGTACGGATATTACGATTCCCCTCAAGTCACTTTCAGTTGTGGAGAGTTTCAGGCAACGATCAACTACGACAAACAGAACCGCGAAATTGGCCCTGTTGGCTCTGAAAAGCCCGTACGCAGAAATGCATCAATCAGTGTTACATCAAAAAATCGAGAAATTATTAAAAAAATCAACATGGAGTTGATTGCCAGAATGAGTCTTTACAAAGACGAATCAGGACTAATTCTTGCCGAATACTGTACAGGCAATAACTGCACAGAACACCACATTGAAAACATCGAACCACTTTCTAACGAAAGTTTTTTACGGTTAGGTGAAAGTGGCCGCTAACAATGCGCTCAAAGCGCTCACTTCGTTCGCTGGGACCGCGTTCCGCGGCCCCTTAGCTTAATCGTTAGGCCCTTCAGGGAAAATCGATGATATTCGCCGAAATGGAGTACCCAGAAGAATACTGGGAGTTTCATGAGGAGCTAAAGCAGTATCTATCTCAACATTTCGAGAGTGTCGAGCATGGACTGCAAGCTGACTCTTGGTTTTGGATACACATCGAGAAAAACAAGGTCGCTATAGATACATTTTCCTCAATGAAGCATCAAGTCAAGTCCGCTGAGCACGGCTCACACGTTCAACAAGTCATCAGTGTGCTTCAAGATAAATACAAAGTTAGTGTTTACTCAGCTCCAAAACTAGAAGGGCATGAAGACTTTTTATAAGCCAGCCTGCAGCAACGAGCCTAACTACTGGCTCAAGCCGTTCGCTCCGCTCACTCGGGACCGGCATAGCCGGCCCCTTAGCCAAACGTTATGCACAGACACGTCGTTAAAACCATGAAAATCAATACAGCCTTGCTTTTATTACTTATATTTATTTCACTACCATTACATGCCAAGCCTATTACCCTTAAAAATGAAAAGGAGATCCATAGAGCAAATCAACTAAATCTGGCCATGGACGCTGTCTCAGAAAAAGTAATGGCCTGCATTAATGCAGGCAATAGCTCAAAAGAATCTTGCACATGCCCAAACATGGACTCTTGCAAATTCAAATCTGAATTCAAAAAAGCCACCTCACTATACTGCAGTTTAAAGTCCGACTTTCCAAAATGGATAAACAAACCCATTATTTACTCCATCAAAGGAAGCAAAATCACTCACGCATTAAGCATGGAGGCTCTTGAGAGACACTATGGCAAGTACTGTGAGTAAGGCATAACAATTGTATATGGACCCTCCCCACAAGTAGTGGGCAAAGCTTTTGCTCTGCTCCTGCCGGCGGTGCGGTTGCATGCGTATATCCGGCCTTTGCTGGGCGCAAGGCCCTGGCCATTCTGTAATT
The DNA here is from genome assembly GCF_009799925.1 of Pseudomonas sp. R-28-1W-6. Classification (GTDB taxonomy): domain Bacteria; phylum Pseudomonadota; class Gammaproteobacteria; order Pseudomonadales; family Pseudomonadaceae; genus Aquipseudomonas. The sequence continues at coordinate 152,567 of NZ_WELK01000008.1, read as the reverse complement.
CGCGCAGCGGGGGCCCAGCGCTCAGTCGATCTATCAGATCATGATGGTTATAGGCCTTGCTCCGCTGCAGAACTCACCCTTTCCGACAGTCTCGCTTCTCACCACAAGCGCAGGAAAACTTCCGCGTCTTGCTGATTACCCCGCCGTCAGACGTTCCGGGGTATCTGCCTGGCAGCGTTTCACCGCCCGCAGCACCGCTCGTGCGCCGTGGGTTAAGCAGGGTGCCTCCGGCATCCCCCTCCGCCGCCTGCAGAGCGCTGACCGTGAGCAGGCCAATGCTCACTTCACTCGCTGGAACGGGCTAAGTTCCGTCTCTTGGCTTATGCTTAAAAACGAAAACACAGAACATTTCAGCCATCCAGATGTAACTTCACGATGAAGCCCATTGATAATTCAAAGTTCACAATATCCGTCATGTCGCGGGATGAGCTAAATACGGCAATAACCTGGGCAGCCAAAGAGGGATGGAACCCTGGGATTAACGATGCCTCGGCATTTTATGCAGCAGACGCAACCGGCTTTCTTGTCGGTAAATATGACGAAGCCCCGATAGCCACGATATCCGCCGTCAAATATGGGCAGTCATTTGGTTTTATTGGCCTGTACATCGTGCATGAAGCATTTCGCGGCAATGGCTTCGGATTTAAAATATGGGAGTCCGCCATCTCCAACCTAAGGGGAAGGAACATAGGCTTGGACGGGGTCTTGGCGCAGCAGGACAATTACAAAAAATCAGGCTTCAAACTGGCCCACAGAAACATCAGGTTCGCCGGGAAATCAACAAGGCAACAAATTCCAGTCAGCACGGTCGTCGAAGCCAAACACATTAATTTTCAAGGAATCGAGGAATACGACCGAGCCTTCTTTCCTGAGCAGAGAAGTATTTTCCTCAGAGAATGGATAGATCCCAAAAACTCTCACACGCTAGCAATAATTGAACAGTCGAAAATCATTGGCTATGGCTCCATTCGCGCCTGTGAGCACGGATTCAAAATCGGCCCTCTGAATGCCGAGAACAGCGACCTGGCATTTGATCTATTCCTGGCTTTAACGGCGCGAATACCTGAAGGCTCCGAGGTGTTTCTGGACGTACCGGAACCGAACCCAAAAGCCATCCATCTTGCTCAAAAAGCCGGGATGACTGCGGTCTTTGAAACAGCAAGAATGTACACAAAAGAATTCCCGCAACTGCCACTCGAGAAAATATACGGCATAACGACTTTTGAGCTGGGGTAAATGCCTCTAGCCGAGCATTACGCCTGACGCTCCCCACGCGCAGTATCACGTCCAAGCCACACACAATGCCCCGGAATCGCTCGCTCCGCTCACTGGGAGCGGCTAAGGCTGGCCCCTTGGCGCAAGCGTTAGGCGCCACTCGCTCTTGCTTACGGCGCCAACAGGGGGGACAGGCAAACGCTTCTCCCCTGCCTTACACGACCACTTGGCGGTAGATCCGCGGCGTCTTCCTTGCGCTTGCCCAGGCTCCGCGCCAGTGCGCAGGATGGCTTGCAGAGCGCAGGTCCCTGCCCCGTCGTCCGTACAGGACACTCCCTATACCGTCCAGCGGTGCGCGCGCCAGCGTTCGCCTCGCTCATCGGCTCGCCTGCTAGCCTAGTCGTTAGGCGCGGCAGAGTATCCACAGAGGAGGCAGGCATGGGCAAGGATCTGATCCCCAAGGTGGCTTGGGCCAGTTCGAGGCGGGCCTTCCTGTACCGTGGCACCTTAGCCCTTGGCGGTGCCCTGCTGGGCGGCCCAGTCTTTGCCGCCGAGCAAGTCTGCCGGCTCACCGAGCCCGAGATACTGGGCCCGTTCTATCGCTTTGGCGCGCCATTGCGCAGCCAGCTGGCTGGGCCCGAGGAGCCCGGTGAGCGGCTCGTCCTGACCGGCACGGTATTCAGCTCCGATTGCCACAGCCCCTTGCGGGGAGCATTGATTGAAGTATGGCAAGCGAACAGCGCTGGCCTATACGACACCCTCAAGCCCGGCAACTTCACCGAAGCCTCGACGTTCCACTTGCGGGGGACGTTGCAAACCGATGCGCAGGGGCGGTACGTGATCGAGACGGTCATGCCGGGGCGCTACCCGGTGCCCCCGAATCTGCCGGGGCTTGAGAAGTACGCGGGCATGATGCGGCCGGCCCACATTCACTTCCGGGTCATGGAATCGTTGCACATCCCGCTCACCACCCAGCTCTACTTCAAGGGCGACCCCTTCATCGCCACAGACCCCTGGGCCGACCACAAGCCGTCGCTGGCCATTGCCCTGGAGCAGGACGGCAAGATCCGTCGCGGGGTTTTCGACATCGTGCTCGCAAGGGGTTTCTAGCATCACCCTGCACAACGGTATGCGGCGACGCCTTGAGGCGCGCGACTCATGCCTGGCGCTCAACCACCATGGATGATCAACATGCTGAAAGTTGTCGCTGCACTTTCCTTCGCTATTGGATTACCCGATAACGCGGCGAATGCCACCCCGCTGGCTCTGCCAACGCCTAAGGAGGCTACCCAGGCCTTCATTGAAATGATGGACTTCCCCGAGCTGGCGACGGCCCGGCTCAAGCTGGGGACCTGCATTCCCGCGGTTCAAGCCGAGTACCCGAACCAGGTGGCTTGCACCGCCGCGGTGACGCTCGGTGCCGGCACCTCGGAAACCCAGGTCGACTTCTACCATGACGGCAGCAAGTGGGTGGCCCAGCCCAGCAACTCGCAGGATCAGTTGCCGTTTCCCGACCCCAAGCTCTAGCAGCCACGGCCGCACCCTCACGAGCAGGCTCACCCTGGCCGCTGGCAGGCGCCATGCCTCGTCCGCGGGCCCAAGGTTGTGCCTGCGGCGCTGGCGCTGGGGAATGGAGCGAGCCGCCCCTGCCCTCCAGGGGGAAAGCTCGGCCCCTCAACCCAACCGCTACTGCTGCATCTGCAGCAACGGCGAGACCTTGACCCGGGCGTGCATCTGTTCGCCGCCACCGCCGCGGCGCATGCCGCGCACCGGGCAGGCGTCGAGGTAGTCCAGGCCGACCGCCAGCTTGAGGTGGCGCTCCGGCCGGGCCAGCTGGTTGGTCACGTCGAAGCTGTACCAGGCGTCGTCCAGCCAGGCTTCGGCCCAGGCGTGGCTGGCCAGGTGGCCGCTGTCTTCGGTGAACAGGTAGCCGGACACGTAGCGCGCCGGTACGCCCAGGCTGCGCGCGCAGGCGAGGAAGGCATGGGTGTGGTCCTGGCAGACCCCGGCGCGGCCGGCGAAGGCCTCGGCGGCGGTGCTGTCGACCCGGGTGGCGCCCGGGGTGTAGGGCATCTGCGCGTGCAGGCCGTGCATCAGCTCGACCAGCCCGTCGCGGTCGCGGCGCCCGGCGCTGCCGAGCCGGGCGAACTCGCGCAGCGCCTCGTCGGGCTGGGTCAGGCGGGTGAAGCGCAGGTAGGGCAAGGCCGAGCCGCTGCCGCACTCGGATTCGCAGTGCTCGTCGATCTCGACCTGGCCGCGGGCGCCGATCACCAGCGCCTCGTGGGGTTCGTCTAGGGTCAGCACATGGAGGATATTGCCGAACGGGTCGCGCTGAGCGCGCACCTGGCGCGGCAGCTCGAGCTGCCAGCTGAGCACGTGCTGGCGCGCGCTTTCCTGCGGGGTCAGGCGCAGGTACTGGATGCTGGCGCGCACCTGGTCATCGTAGTTGTAGGTAGTGTCGTGACGGATCGAGAGTCTCATACGACCTCCAGATAGGACGTGTGGATGGCGCTGCCCAACTGCCGGACGAGCAGGATGAAATCGGTGAGCCAGACATGCAGACCCTCGCCCAGGACCTCGTCGATGCTGGTGTAGCGCAGGCGCGCGTCCAGTTCGGCGGCCATGCGCTGGGCCGGGCGGCCGTTCTCGCCGGGCAGGCCGGAGAGCATCAGGTTGAGCTCCTCCATGCAGGAGCGCAGCGAGCGCGGCACCTCGGGGCGCAGCAGCAGCAGTTCGGCGATCTTGTAGGTGCGCGGTGAGCCGCGGTAGATCTCGGTGAAGGCCTCGAACGAGGACAGCGCGCGGAGCAAGGCGCTCCACTGGTAGTAGCCGCGCGCCGAGGTGTCGCTGACCGTGTCGGCCTCCTCGCCGAGCATCTCGTAGCGGGCATCGAGCAGGCGCAGGGTGTTGTCGGCGCGTTCGATGAAGGTGCCCAGGCGGATGAAGCGGTAGGCCTCGCCGCGCATGATGGTGCCGAAGGTGGCGCCGCGGAACAGGTGCGAGCGCTCCTTGACCCACTCGCAGAAGCGGCTGATGCCGTAGCGGCCCAGGCCTTCGGCGGCGATGCCGCGCATTTCCAGCCAGGTGGCGTTGATGTTCTCCCACATGTCGGCGGTGATCCGCCCGCGCACCGCGTGGGCGTTGCTGCGCGCGGCCTGCAGGCAGCAGTAGATGCTCGCCGGGTTGTCCGCATCGAGGGCGAAGAAGTGCAGCATGCGCTCGGCGTGCATCTGCCCGTGGCGTTCCAGGTATTGGTCCAGGGTGCCGGTGATCAGCAGCGGCATGGCCAGTTCGTCGAGGCCGTCGCCGTGGCCGTCCTGCGGCATCAGCGACAGCGAATAGCTGACGTCGAGCATGCGCGCGAGGTTCTCGGCGCGCTCCAGGTAGCGCGACATCCAGTACAGATCGGAGGCAGTTCTCGAAAGCATGATGCGGTTTCCTTAATCCTCGACCACCCAGGTGTCCTTGGTCCCGCCGCCCTGCGACGAGTTGACCACCAGCGAGCCATCGCGCAGCGCCACGCGGGTCAGGCCGCCGGGCACCAGGCGGGTTTCGCGGCCGGACAGGACGAACGGGCGCAGGTCGATATGGCGCGGCGCCACGCCGCTCTCGACGAAGGTCGGGCAGGTCGACAGGCACAGGGTGGGCTGGGCGATATAGGCCGCCGGGTTGGCCTTGAGGCGGGCGCGGAAGGCCTCGATCTCGGCCTTGCTCGCCGCCGGGCCGACCAGCATGCCGTAGCCGCCGGAACCCTGGGTTTCCTTGACCACCAGTTCGGCCAGGTTGGCCAGCACGTGGGACAGGTCCTCGGGCTTGCGGCACTGCCAGGTCGGCACGTTCTTCAGGATCGGCTCCTCGTCCAGGTAGAAGCGGATCATGTCGGTGACGTAGGGGTAGATCGACTTGTCGTCCGCCACCCCGGTGCCCACCGCGTTGGCCAGCACCACGTTGCCGCTGCGATAGGACGAGAGCAGGCCGGGCACGCCGAGCATGGAGTCCGGGTTGAAGGCCAGCGGATCGAGGAAGGCGTCGTCCAGCCGGCGGTAGATCACGTCCACCGCCTGCGGGCCGGCGGTGGTGCGCATGAACACCCGGTCGTCGCGCACGAACAGGTCGGCGCCTTCGACCAGCTCCACACCCATCTCGCGGGCGAGGAAGGCGTGCTCGAAGTAGGCGCTGTTGAAGCGCCCCGGGGTCAGCACCACCACGCTGGGGTTGTCCAGCGGGCTCGCGCTTTTCAGGGTATCCAGCAGCAGGCTCGGGTAGTGGTCGATCGGCGCCACGCGCTGCATGGCGAACAGCTCGGGGAACAGGCGCATCATCATCTTGCGGTCTTCGAGCATGTAGCTGACGCCGCTGGGGGTGCGCAGGTTGTCTTCGAGCACGTAGTAGGTGCCGTCGCCGTCGCGCACCAGGTCGACCCCGGCGATGTGCGCGTAGATGTCGCGGTGCAGGTCGAGGCCCTGCATGGCCAGCTGGTAGCCCTCGTTGGCCAGCACCTGCTCGGCGGGGATGATGCCGGCCTTGATGATGCGCTGCTCGTGGTAGAGGTCGGCAAGGAACAGGTTCAGCGCCTGTACGCGCTGAATGCAGCCGGCCTCGACGATGCGCCATTCGCTGGCGGGGATGCTGCGCGGGATGATGTCGAAGGGGATCAGGCGCTCGGTGCCCTGCTCGTCGCCATAGAGGGTGAAGGTGATGCCGGCGCGATGGAACAGCAGATCGGCTTCACGCCGGCGCTGGGCCAGCAGCTCTTGCGGGGTGTCGGCCAGCCAGCGGGCGAATTCCCGGTAGTGCGGGCGGACGCTGCCACTCGCTTCGTACATTTCGTCAAAAAAGGTGCGGACCATGCCGTACTCCTTGCCACCTGGTCGTCAGTACCATCGCAAGGCCCGTGCCACAGAATTTTATTGTTTATTTTCAATAACTTGAATATTCGACCAGACGGTCACGCACCAGTTGAGGGCGTTAATCCAAGCCCCAAAACGGGTCACGCCCCAATCGGTGGCAGCTGGCGTCCGGCGTGGGAGCGGCTTTAGCCGCGATGGGAGCTGGTGGTGCGTGCAAGCGCATCGCGGCTGAAGCCGCTGCCACAGAGAGCGCTGGAGCCGGACAGCACGGCGCGGCAGGTGGACGTCGTTGTAGGAGCGGCTTTAGCCGCGATGGGAGGCGGTGGTGCGTGCAAGCGCATCGCGGCTGAAGCCGCTGCCACAGAGAGCGATGTGGGCGGATAGCACGGGGCGCCGCTGCCACGGAAGGCAGTGGAAACCGGGGGCTTTTTCACAGGCAAAAAAAAACCGACCCACGCCGGGAGACGTGGGCCGGAAAGCACTATCGGGTCGTGCGTGGTGCCCCGCCGGCAGGCACTGGGCCTGTGGCGGGGCTAAGGCAGCGACTGGACGACCGGCCAGCCGCGCCTGGGGGTATCAGATGTGGGCGTCCTGATATTCCTTCTCGGCTTCGTCGAAGCGCTTGAGCATGGTTTTCGACGGGCCGCTGCCGATGCGGCTGAACACCAGGATGGCCAGGGTGGCGAGGATGAAGCCCGGGATGATTTCGTACAGGCCCATGCCGATCCAGTTCTTCCACACCACCACGGTCACCGCACCGACCACCATGCCGGCCAGGGCGCCGTTGCGGGTCATGCCCTTCCACAGCAGGGACAGGATCACCACCGGACCGAAGGCGGCACCGAAGCCGGCCCAGGCGTAGGAGACCAGGCCCAGTACGCGGTTTTCCGGGTTGGAGGCCAGGGCGATGGCGATCAGCGCCACCAGCAGCACCATGGCGCGGCCGACCCAGACCAGCTCGACCTGGCTGGCGTTCTTGCGCAGGAAGGCCTTGTAGAAGTCTTCGGTCAGGGCGCTGGAGCAGACCAGCAGCTGGCAGCTCAGGGTGGACATCACCGCTGCCAGGATGGCGGACAGCAGCACACCGGCGATCCACGGGTTGAACAGGATCTTGGCCAGTTCGATGAACACCCGCTCCGGGTTCTCGGTCACGGCACCGGCCATGTCCGGATGCGCCGAGAAGTAGGCGATGCCGAAGAAGCCCACGGCCACCGCGCCGCCCAGGCAGAGGATCATCCAGGTCATGGAGATGCGGCGGGCATTGGGGATCGACTTCACCGAATCGGCGGCCATGAAGCGCGCCAGGATGTGCGGCTGACCGAAGTAGCCCAGGCCCCAGGCCATCAGCGAGATCACGCCGACGAAGGTGGCGCCCTTGAGCATGTCAAAGTTGGTGGCGTCTTCCAGCTGGATGGCAGCGAAGGTGCTGTCCATGCCGCCGGTGGCCACCATGACCATCACCGGAGCGAGGATCAGGGCGAAGATCATCAGGCTGGCCTGCACGGTATCGGTCCAGCTCACCGCGAGGAAACCACCGATGAAGGTGTAGGCGATGGTCGCCGCGGCGCCGGCCCACAGGGCGGTCTCGTAGCTCATGCCGAAGGTGCTTTCAAACAGGCGCGCACCGGCCACCACGCCCGAGGCGCAGTAGATGGTGAAGAACACCAGGATCACCAGGGCGGAGAAGATGCGCAGGATGCGGCTGCTGTCTTCGAAGCGGTTGGTGAAGTAGTCCGGCAGGGTCAGGGCGTTGCCGTTGTGCTCGGTCTGCACGCGCAGGCGGCCGGCGACGAACAGCCAGTTGAGGTAGGCGCCGACGATCAAGCCGATGGCGATCCAGCTCTCGGAAAGGCCGGACAGGTACACCGCGCCCGGCAGGCCCATGAGCAGCCAGCCGCTCATGTCGGAGGCGCCGGCGGACAGCGCGGTCACGAAGCTGCCGAGGCTGCGGCCACCGAGGATGTAGTCGGAAAGGTTCTTGGTACGCAAGTAGGCGAAGAGGCCGATAAAGACCATTGCCGCGATGTACACCACGAAGGTGATCAGCATCGGAGTGCTAGCTGTCATGGGGGAGTACCCTCTGGATTGTTTTTATCTCTCCGCAGCGGTTACTCCGCAGCGGGGTTGGCAAATCCGCCCGCTTGTGACGGGCGTTGCAATGGCCGCCGCCACCACGGGAGACGGACCCAAAACAAGGTTGGCCTGATCCACTTGCCTGCACGCCGCCTCCCTCCCGGAGACGGTTGGCTGCGGGTTGCCCCGCAGCGCGGCGCCGGCCCTTGTGGGGCCGGCGCCTGGTCCTGCCTGGTTACTCGGCGTCGCCCAGCGACAGCAGCGAGGCGTTGCCGCCCACCGCGGTGGTGTTGACCGAGGTGGTGCGCTCATTGGCGAAGCGCAGCAGGTAGCTCGGGCCACCGGCCTTCGGCCCGGTGCCGGACAGGCCGCAGCCGCCGAACGGCTGCACGCCGACCACCGCGCCGATCTGGTTGCGGTTGACGTACAGGTTGCCGACGCGGGCCTGGGCCTCGATGCGCTTGGCAGTTTCCTCGTTGCGGCTGTGCACGCCGAGGGTCAGGCCGTAGCCGGTGGCGTTGATCGCCGCGACCACCTGATCCAGCTCGTTGGCCTGGAAGCGCACCACGTGCAGGATCGGGCCGAAGTGTTCCTTGCTCAGCTCGTGGATGCCGCCGATCTCGAACGCCACCGGGGCGATGAAGTGGCCATTCAGGCCGGCCGGCAGCTTGGCTTCGGCAATCAGCTTGCCGGCGTCCTTGAGCTGCTTGATGTGGGCTTCCAGACCGGCCTTGGCTTCGCCGTCGATCACCGGGCCGACGTCGCTGACGCGCAGGTGGGTCGGGCCGACGGTCAGTTCGGCCATGGCGCCCTTGAGCAGGTCGAGCACGCGCTCGGCGATGTCGGCCTGCACGTACAGCACGCGCAGGGCCGAGCAACGCTGGCCGGCGCTGGTGAAGGCGGACTGCACGGCATCCTTGACCACCTGCTCGGGCAGCGCGGTGGAGTCGACGATCATCGCGTTCTGCCCGCCGGTTTCGGCGATCAGCGCGGCGATCGGGCCCGGCTTGTCGGCCAGCTGGCGGTTGATGATGCGCGCGGTGTCGGTGGAACCGGTGAAGCACACGCCGGCGACGCGGGCATCGCGGCAGAACACGCCGCCCAGGGTGGCGCCGTCGCCCGGCAACAGGGCGAACACGTCCTTGGGCAGGCCGGCCTCGAACATCAGCTCGGTGGCGCGGGCGGCGATCAGGCTGGTCTGCTCGGCCGGCTTGGCCAGCACGCAGTTGCCGGCGACCAGCGCGGCGCTGATCTGGCCCAGGTAGATGGCCAGCGGGAAGTTCCACGGGCTGACGCAGGCGAACACGCCGCGGCCTTCGTGGAACAGCTCGTTGCGCTCGCCGGTCGGGCCCTGCAGCTCTTCGCGGCCCAGGCGCAGGCGGGCCTGCTGGGCGTAGTAGCGGCAGAAGTCGACCGCTTCGCGGACTTCGTCGATGCCGTCCTGCAGCGATTTGCCGGCTTCCAGGGTGCACAGCGCCATCAGTTCGGCGCGGTTGGCTTCCAGCAGGTCGGCCAGACGGTCCAGCACGGCGGCGCGTTCGTCCACCGGGGTGGCGTTCCAGCGCGGCCAGGCGCCGCTGAGCACGTCGAGGGCCTTGGCGGCCTGCTCGGCGCTGGCCCACTGGGCAGTGCCGACCAGCTTGTTCAGGTCGTAGGGGCAGCGCACTTCCTGGGCGGTGCCGGCGAGTTTCTCGCCGTTGATCACCGGCGCAGCTTGCCAGGTCTTGTTCAGGTTGGCGTTGAAATCGGCCTCGAGGCCGGCCCACTGGCTCTGGATATTCATGTTGATGCCCTGCGAGTTTTTCCGCGCCGCGCCAAACAGCGCCAGCGGGTGGGGGATTCTGTCGTTACCGGGGGTTTTGAACTTGCGCAGTTGCGTCACCGGGTGATCGATCAGCGACTCGACCGGCACGCTGGGGTCGACCAGCTGATGGACGAACGACGAGTTGGCGCCGTTTTCCAGCAGGCGCCGCACCAGGTATGGCAGCAGGTCCTTGTGCGCGCCGACCGGGGCGTAGATGCGCACGTTCTTGCGGTGCTTCTCCAGCACCGTGTCGTACAGCGCATCGCCCATGCCGTGCAGGCGCTGGAACTCAAACTCGCGGTCGCCGGCCATGGCCAGGATGCAGGTCACGGTGTGCGCGTTGTGGCTGGCGAACTGCGGGTAGATCACCCCGCGGGTGTGCTCGCTCAGCAGGTAGCGGGCGCAGGCCAGGTAGGAGGTGTCGGTGCCTTCCTTGCGGGTGAACACCGGGTAGCCGCTGGCCCCCTGCACCTGGCACTGCTTGATCTCGCTGTCCCAGTAGGCGCCCTTGACCAGGCGCAGCGGCATCTTGGCGTCGAGTTCCTTGCCCAGCAGGGTCAGCCACACCAGCACCGGCAGGCAGCGCTTGGAGTAGGCCTGGACCACCAGACCGAACTCGCCCCAGCCTTTGAGGGCCGGGTCGCGCATCAGCTTCTCGTACAGTTCCAGGGACAGTTCGAGGCGGTCGGCCTCCTCCGCGTCCACGGAAATGCCGACATTGAGCTTGCGCGCACGGATGGCCAGCTCGCGCACATTGGCGAACAGCTCGCTGAGCACGCGCTCGCGCTGCGCCACTTCATAGCGCGGGTGCAGGGCGGACAGCTTGATCGAGATCGACGGGCGCGGGCCCGGGCCGACCTGCGGCTCGGCGCCGACGGTGTCGATCGCCTTGCGGTAGTCGGCCATGTACTTCTCGGCGTCGTCGGCGGTCAGCGCCGCCTCGCCGAGCATGTCGAAGGAATAGGTGTAGCCCTGTTCGCGGCACGGCCGGCCGTTCTTCAGCGCCTCGCTGATGCTGCGGCCGAGGACGAACTGCTTGCCCATCATCTTCATGGCCTGGTTCATCGCGGCGCGGATCACCGGCTCGCCGGAACGCTGGATCAGCTTGCCGAGCACGCTCTTCGGGCGGCCGTCGGCGGTTTGCGGGTCGACCACCTTGCCGGTCATGACCAGGCCCCAGGCGGCGAAGTTGACCAGCACGCTGTCGCTCTGGCCGAGGTGGCGTTCCCACTCGGCGGCGTTCAGCTTGTCGCGGATCAGCGCGTCGGCGGTGGCGGCATCCGGCACGCGCAGCAGCGCCTCGGCCAGGCACATGAGCATCAGCCCTTCCTGGGTGTCGAGGCTGTACTGGCGCAGGAGTGCGTCGAGGGTGTCGACGGCGTTGTCGCGGCTGCGCACGTCGTCGATCAGCCGGCGCGCGTTGCCGCGGATCAGGTCGATGCCCGGCTCGCCGGGATCGGCCAGCTGCAGCAGCTCCTGCAGGTAAGCGGCCTCGTCGACAGCGTAGTTGGCGCTGATGACGGGGAAGAATTCGGCGGCGGTCTTGTTGAGCGCATCGCCCTGCAAGACGTGACTGGCTTTGAACATCACGCCCCTCCTCTGTTCGAGACTGTTATTTTCGGTCTAGCCCATTGCCACGAACGCACAGGAACGAATCGTTCTATGCGACCAATCTGGCGGGATGCAGGACTCTAGTGACAGGGGGGTGACAGCTTCTTGCAGAAAGCTCTGGAGTTTTTGCGGAAAACTCCGGCATGGGGAACTTTCTCGAAACGCTTGTTTGAATCCAGCCGCTCCGGCGCAGCCCGCAGAATCAGTGGCGGCAAGGCCCGGTGCCGGCTCAGGAGGGCATCGCCGGGAGAAACGGCCGCGGCTGGCGCAGCCACTGCTCGAATGCCGCGGCCGCCAGCGGCCGGCTGATCAGGTCGCCCTGAACGCTGTCGCAGCGCCACAGGCGCAGCAGGTCGAGGTTGCGCTGGTATTCGAGGCCCTCGGCCACCACCCTGAGGCCGAGGCTGTGGCACATGTCGATGGTCGAACGGACGATCACCGCGTCGTCGCCGTGCTCGCTCAGTTCGCGGATGAACGACTGGTCGATCTTCAGTTCCTGCACCGGCATACGCTTGAGCTGGGCCAGCGAGGAATAGCCGGTGCCGAAGTCGTCCACCGCCAGACGGATGCCGCAGGCCCGCAGGCGGTGCAGCACCTCCAGGGCGCGCTGCGGGTTAGCCATCATGGCGCTCTCGGTGATCTCGAACAGCAGCTGCTCGGCGGCCACCGCATGCCGTTGCAGCAGCGCGGCGACCCGCTCGGCCAGCTCCAGGCTGCCCAGATCCTCGGCGGAGATGTTCAGCGAAACCTGCAGGGCCAGGCCACGCCCGTTCCACTCGTGCAGCTGGCGCAGCACCTCCTCGATCACCCAGGCGGTGAGGATCTGGATGCTGCCGGTGCGCTCGGCCAGGGGGATGAACTCGCCCGGCGCGACCATGCCGAACTGCGGGTGATTCCAGCGCAGCAGGGCTTCGGCCGCGCTCACCCGTCCCTCGCCCAGGTCCAGCTTGGGCTGGTAGTGCAGCAGCAGCTCGCCCCGTTCCGCGGCATGCTGCAGGTCCCGGACCAGGCCGACCTGGCGCTGGTGGGCGGCATCGCGGCCCTGCTGGTAGACCTGCAGGCGCTCCGGCTGCTGCGCGGCGTCCTGCATGGCGATGGCCGCGCGGCGCAGCAGATCGTCCGGAGTCAGGCCGTCGGCCGGGTAGGAGGCGATGCCGATGCTGCAATCCAGGCCGATCAGCTGCTTGCCGATGTGCATCGGCTTGAGCAGCAGCTGCTGCAGGCGGTCCGCCGCGGCGACGGCGCTGTCGTTGTCGCAGTGTTCCAGCAACAGCAGCATCTCATCGGAGACCAGCCGCGCCAGGCTGTCGCCGGGCCGCAAGGTCGCCTGCAGGCGTCGCGCCAGTTGCTGCAGTACCAGGTCGATACCCGCCGCGCCGACATTGTCGAGCAGGCTGCGCCAGTTGGCGATGCCCAGATAGAGCAAGGCGGTTGGCCGCCCGGCGGTAATCGCGCTGCCCAGCCGCTCCAGGGCCAGGGCCCGGTTGGGCAGGCCGGTCAGGGGGTCGTGCAGGGCATTGTGCACCAGTTGCCGCTCGCGCTCGGCAATGCCCTCCTGCATGGCCTGGAAGGCCTGTGCCAGGCGGCCCAGCTCGTCGCTGCGGCGGGGTGTGAGCGGCGTCTGGTAATCGCCCTGGCCGATGCGCTCGGTCACCCGCACCAGCTCGCGCAGCGGCTGCACCAGGCTGCGCGCCAGCAGCCGCGCAACGAGCAAGGCGGCGCACAGGGCCAGCAGGGCAACCAGCAGCAGGTAGCGGTCCAGCGCGGCGAAGGCCGCCTCGGCCGGGTCCGGCGACTTGTGCAGCAGGGCCAGCACCCTGTAGCCCGGCCCGCTGGCCAGGATGCGCCACTCGCCGAGGTAGCGCCGGCCGCCCTGCTCCAGCCAGCGGCGGCCGCCGGCGACCTTCTGCTGCATGATTTCGCGGCGCAACGCCTCCTGCAGCGCGGCCGGCAAGGTGCTGATCCAGACGCTCGGCTGGCCCTGCTCGAGCGCCACCAGGGTCAGCTCCAGGCCGGTCAGCTCACGTATCCGGTTGACGAAGGCGGCGTCGACGGGAAACCCCATCACCACCCGGGCGCTGGCCTGTGGCGCCTTGAGCGGCGCCGCCACCAGCTGGAACAGGTCGCCGTCGACCGGCAACAACACCTGCGGCCCGCCGCGAGCCTGGCCCCGCAACTGCCCGGCCAGGCGAGCGGCCGCCGCCTCGCCCAGGCCCGCCAGCGTGCCGACCTGCAGGCGGCCATCGCCCCCCAGCAGCAGTACCTCGGCGTTGCCCCGGGCGCCGTGGCCGGCCATTACCGAGCGCATGCGCGCGCGGGCGCCACGGGCCAGCGCCGCCTGCAGGCCGGAGTCGGCCGCCAGCAGGCGCGCCGCCTCGTGCAGCTGGCGGCGGCGCGCATCGAGCAACTGGTCGAACACCCGGCCGCCGACGCCCAGCTGCTCGTGCAACTGGCTCTGCATGGCGTCCCCGGTGGCCGCCTTGACCAGGCAATACAGGGCAGCGAACGCCAGCACCAGCAGCAGGATCAAGCTGCCGGCGATGCGCGTCTGGAAACTAGGGGCGAATTTCACGCGCGGCCTGCCGGGATGCAGGGTCAGAGGCGCTCGGCGCAACACCCGGGACAACAAGGAACGGCTTGATCATGTGCACGCCCATGCCCCGACGCGGAATCGGGGCGCCAAGGAGAATGCCTGCCGTCCCTGACTGCCTTGAATCGCTATGCCTGCAGATTAGTCGAGGCGCCGGCGAAGATCACGGGCAACGGCTCGGCCCCGAAGAGCAGGCCCTGGTGTTTTCGACGGGCTCACCCCAGGCAAATCGCCGCGGCTCTACCCTGCACTTTGCCCGCGGATCAACGTAAGCTTCGCCATCGACGCCAACCCGGCCTGCGACAAACCCGGGGGCGGGCCCTGACCAGCGTGATCAAGAACTTCGTGCGCCACCTGATTCCTGTTTTTCGCGTCCGCGACGCCCAGTGAGGACTTTGAAATGAGCAACCGCCAAGCCGAAATCGCCGCCGCCCTCGCCGTGGTGCCGCCCTTCGCCGACGAAGCGGCGCTGGTCGCGCAGATCGACAAGCGCAAGGCCTTCATCAAGCAGTGCCTGCAGAACGCCGGCCTCAAGGTGCTGGTGCTGGGCATCAGCGGCGGCGTCGACTCGACCACCGCCGGGCGCCTGGCGCAATTGACGGTGGAAGAACTGCGCGCCGAGACGGGCGATGCGGCCTATCGCTTCATCGCCGTGCGCCTGCCCCATGACACCCAGCACGACGAGGAAGACGCCCAGGCCTCGCTGCGCTTCATCCGCGCCGACGAGGAAGACACGGTGAACATCGCCGACAGCGTGCGCGGCCTCGGCGAGCAGGTCACTCACCTGCAACAGCTGAGCGATGCCCGCCGCGATTTCGTGGTCGGCAACGTCAAGGCGCGCATCCGCATGGTCGCCCAGTTCGCCATCGCCAACGCCAACAACGGCCTGGTGATCGGCACCGACCATGCCGCCGAGGCGGTGATGGGTTTCTTCACCAAGTTCGGCGACGGCGCCTGCGACCTCGCCCCGCTGTCCGGCCTGGTCAAGGGCCAGGTGCGGGCCATCGCCCAGTACCTCGGCGCCCCGCAAAGCCTGGTGTTCAAGGTGCCCACCGCCGACCTGGAAGAACTGCGCCCAGGCAAGCCGGACGAGGAAGCCCACGGCGTCAGCTACGCCGAGATCGACGCCTTCCTGCATGGCCTGCCGGTCAGCGAGCACGCCTACGCCACCATCGTGCGCACCTACGACAACACCCGGCACAAGCGCGAGCTGCCGCTGGTACCCTGACGCGCCGTGCCGCCCTGAGGGTGGAAACTGCTCGGCAGTTTCCACCGATGGGCCAAGGCAGGAGCCTGATTCATGAGACGTTGAACCGCTTCTGAGCACCTATTTCGCCGGCTGGAATGCCGGCGGCAGGCTACTCTTTTTGTAGTAATGGATCCGCCGATCAGTCCGTGCAGGTCTAAGCCACGTCAGGAAAGGAACCCCACATGTCGCGCAACGCCATCCCTGGAAGACAACTCACGCATACCCTCCTCGATACGCTGATCCGCGCCGGCCTGATCGCAGCGCTGGTGGTTGCCTGTTACCAGGTATTCAGCCCCTTCCTCAGCCTGATGATCTGGGCCCTGATCCTGGCCGTCACCCTCTACCCGCTGCATAACATGCTCAAGGCGCGCACCGGCCACAGCGACAGCCGCGCCGCCACCCTGCTGGTGGTGCTGGCCATTGCCGTCCTGCTGATCCCCATCTACCTGCTGGGCACCTCCCTGACCGAATCGGTGCAGACGGTGATTGCCACGGTCAAGGAAGGCGGCGTGCATATCCCACCGCCTCCGGACGCGGTCGCCCAATGGCCGCTGATCGGCAAGCCGCTGCATGGCTTCTGGGCGCAGGTCGCGTCCGACCTGACCGGAGTCCTGCAGCGCCTGGCGCCGCAACTCAAGGACATCACCCTGAGCCTGCTCGGCAAGGCCGCCGGGATAGGCATCGGCATGCTGGTGTTCATCGCCGCGCTGATGATCGCCGGCATCATCATGGCCTTCGGTGAAACCGGCCACAGCAGTGCCCGGCGCATCGCCACACGGGTGATCGCGGCCGAGCGTGGCGATCAGCTGGTCGATCTGTGCACCGCCACCATCCGCGCCGTGGCCCAGGGCGTGATCGGCATCGCCTTCATCCAGATGCTGCTGATCGGCGCCGGCTTCGTCTTCATGGGCGTCCCCGGCGCCGGCCTGCTGGCCCTGGCCGTCCTGCTGCTGGGCATCATGCAGCTGCCGGCCACGCTGATCACCCTGCCGGTGATCGCCTTCGTGTTCTTCAGCGAAGGCGCCTCGCTGGCCACCATCGTCTTCGCCATCTACGTCTTCGTCGCCGGCCTGGCCGACAACGTGCTCAAGCCGCTGCTGCTCGGCCGCGGCGTGGATGTGCCGATGCCGGTGGTGCTGATCGGCGCCCTGGGCGGCATGGTCACCGGCGGCATCATCGGCCTGTTCATCGGCCCGGTGCTGCTGGCAGTGGGTTACAAGCTGTTCTGGGAATGGGTCGACACCCCGTCCGCTGGCAGCGTGACCGGCCCGCAGGATGGCGAATAAGCCAGGGCGCGCCTGGGCTCTACTGGCCGCAGCCACCCTGGGTGGCTGCGTGCGCCTGGGCCCGGACTTCCAGTCGCCCCGCCAAGACTGGATCGACCACTGGGACAGCAGTGCCCTGGCCGCGGCCAGCCAGCAGCGACCGCAGCCGGACAACCGGCAATGGTGGGCGCAGTTCGACGACCCACTGCTCGAACGCCTGATCGGCGTAGCCGATGTGCACAACCCCAACCTGCGCATCGCCGCCCTGCGCATCCTCGAGGCCCGCGCCCAGCTCGGCATCGCCCGCAGCGGGCGCTACCCGCAACTGCAGCAGGGCAGCGCCGATGCGTTCTACCTCGACCGCAACCAGTACGATGGCGCCCCCGAGCTGGACAGCAGCGCCTGGCAGTATGGCGCCGGCTTCGACATCGGCTGGGAGCTGGACTTCTGGGGCCGCTACAGCCGCGCCATCGAGTCGGCCGACGCCGGCTACTTCGCCGCCCAGGCCAACTACGAGGATGTCCTGGTGCTGCTGCGCGCCCAGGTGGCGCAGACCTACTTCGCCCTGCGCACCGCCGAGGCGCGCCTAGGCATCGCGCGCAACAACGCCAGGCTGCAGAAGCGCAGCCTGGCCATCACCGAACGCCTGTTCAACAGCGGCAACAGCGACGAACTCGACCTGCAGCAGGCCAAGACCCAGTACCTGGGCACCCTGAGCACCGTGCCGGAGCTGGAGACCCAGGTCGCGCAGACCCGCAATGCCCTGGCGGTACTGATCGGCCAGCCGCCAGGCAGCCTGCCCGAACTGGCCGCCGAGACCGGCCTGGTGCCGCTGGTCGACCGGGCCCTGCTCGACGACGTGCCGGCCAACCTGCTGCTGCGCCGCCCCGATGTACGCGCCGCCGAGCTGCAGGTGGCCGCCCAGTCCGCCCTGATCGGCGTGGCCGAAAGCGACCTGTACCCCTCGATCAGCCTGCTCGGCAGCATCGGCTGGTCGGCCAGCAGCCTGGATGGCAGCCCCGACACCCTCAGCCTCGGCGCCGGCCCCAGCCTGACCTGGAACCTGTTCGACCACGGCCGCCTGCGCAACAACGTGCGCGTGCAGGACGCCCGCCTGCAGCAGCTGATCGAGGCCTACCACGACCGCGTGCGCCAGGCCGCGCGCGAGGCCGACGATGCCGCCACCGGCCTGAGCAAGGCCCTGGAGCGCGAACGCATCCTGCGCGAGGCCGCGTTCTCGGCCGAGCGCTCACTGACCCTGGCCAACGCCCAGTACCGCGAGGGCTATTCGGATTTCCAGCGGGTGCTGGACGCCCAGCGCGCCCTGTTCGCCCAGCAGGACGGCTACCTGGTGGCGCGCAGCGCCGCCCTGAGCAGCCTGATCGACCTCTACCGCGCCCTCGGCGGCGGCTGGTACAGCAGCCAGCCGCTGCTCGACAGTGCCACCCGCGAGCAGATGCGCCAACGTACCGACTGGGGCGAGCTGCTCGACGAGCAGCCCGCCCACCCAGGCAAACCCGCCATGACCGACAATCCCGCGCACACCCCGGCCCCGGCCGCCCAGGCAGACACGCCATGACCGACAGCCCCGCGAACACCCCGGCAGCCGCCGGCAAACCCGCCCCCCAGAGCCGGGACCCGAGCCGCCGTGGCGTGCAGATCACCCTGGCCCTGATCGGCCTGACCCTGCTCTGGTACCTGCTGGCCGACCGCTATACGCCTTACACCCAGCAGGCGCGGGTGCAGGCCTACGTGGTGGCGGTGGCGCCGGAAGTGGCTGGGCGCATCAGCCGGGTGCTGGTCGGCAACAACCAGATGGTCGAAGCCGGCCAGGTGCTGTTCGAGATCAACCCCGAGCCCTACGCGATTGCCGTGGGCAAGGCCCGTGCCGAGCTGGAGAACATGCGCGGCCAGGTCGGCGCCAGCACCGCCGCCATCGACTCGGCCCTGGCCTCGCAGCGTGCCGCCGAGGCCGGCGAGCTGGAGGCCCGCCAGGATCGCGACCGCCTCGAACGCCTGTACCGCGAGGACCCCGGAACCATCTCCCTGCGCCGCCTGGAAATCTCCCGGGCCAATCTGGTCCAGGCCAGCAGCCAGGTGGCCGCGGCCCGCGCCGAGGTGCAGCGCGCCCGTGAAACCGAAGGCGGCAGCGGCGAGGACAACGCCCGCCTGCGCAGCGCTGCCGCCGCCCTGGAACAGGCCGAGCTGGACCTGACCAAGACCCAGGTGCGCGCCGCCTCCACCGGGCTGATCACCGACCTGCGCAGCGAGGTGGGCCAGTACGCCGCGGCCGGCAACCCGCAGATGACCCTGATCGGCCTCAACGACCTGTGGATCAGCGCCGAGATGAGCGAAAACAACCTCGGCCACCTGCAGCCCGGCACGCCGGTGGCCATCGTCCTCGACGCCCGCCCCGGGCATGTCTACCGCGGCAAGATCCGCAGCATCGGCTACGGCGTCAGCGTCGGCCAGAGCAGCGCCCCGGGCAGCCTGCCGACGGTGGAGAACAATCGCGACTGGCTGCGCGCGGCGCAGCGCTTCCCGGTAGTCGTCGAGTTCGAGGCCGGCGAGCTGGGCGACTACCGCGGCCTGCGCGTCGGCGGCCAGGCCGAAGTGATGGCCTTCCCCAGCGAGGGCAACCCGCTGAACCCGCTCGGCCGCGCCTTTCTGCGCGTGATGAGCTGGCTGTCGTTCGCCTACTGATGAACCCGTCCGTGGCCGATCCCCGCCCGCAACGCGCCCTGCGCCTGGCCTGCGGCACGGCTCTGGGTACGGCACTGGGTTTCGGCCTGGCCCTGCCACTGCCCTTTCTCACGCCCGTGCTGCTGCTGTTCCTGCTGGCCATGAGCAACCAGCCGCTGGGCCTCAAGGGCAGCCTGGCCCTGGCGCTGGTGGTGGCCCTGACCTGCGGCTGCGGCCTGCTGCTGTTGCCGCTGCTGCGCCATTCCCCACTCAGCGGCGTACTGCTGGTGGCGCTCGGCCTGTTCCTGTGTTTCCGCTTCGCCCTGCGCGGCGGCAGCGGCCTGGTCGCCAACCTGATGGTGGTGGGCCTGACCCTGATCACCGCCGCCGGCACCGCCTCGATGGCGCTGGGTCAGGAAGTGCTGATCGCCCTGGTCAAGGCGGCGCTGCTGACCGGCCTGTGCGTCAGCCTGGTTCACGGACTGTTCCCCGAACCCAGCAGCCTGCCGCCCGCACCCGCGCCCACACCGGCGAGCGACCCACTCAGCAGCTGGATCGCCCTGCGCGCCACCCTAGTGGTGGTGCCCACCTGGCTGCTGGCATTGGTCGACCCGGCCAGCTACCTGGCCCTGATCATGAAAGCGGTCAGCCTCGGCCAGCAGGCCTGCGTGACCAACGCCCGCGTGGCCGGCCGCGAACTGCTCGGCTCCACCCTGCTCGGCGGCCTGCTGGCCATCGCCCTATGGTCGCTGCTGAGCATCCTGCCGCACCTGTGGCTGTTCTTCCTGCTGGTCCTGCTGTTTGTCCTGCTGCTGGCGCGGCGCCTCTACCAACTGACCAGAACCCGCTACAGCGCCAGCTTCTGGCTCAACACGGCAATCACCCTGCTGATCCTGCTCGGCCAGTCGGTGCAGGACAGCGCCAACGGCAAGGATGTCTACACCGCCTTCGCCATCCGCATGGGCCTGTTCATCCTGGTCACCCTGTACGCCTACCTGGCAGTGCTGCTGATCGACCAGCGCAGCCCCCTGCTTCGAGAGGAAAAACCATGTTGATGAACCTGTTGCTCGGCATCCCCATGACGGTGCTGTGTCTGGTGCTGCAAGCTGTGGTGGTGGGCCTCAGCCTGCACCACTACCTGGATTACCGGCAGCACCAGGAGCGCCACGGCCGCATCAATACCATCCTGGTGCTGAGCGGGGTCATGCTGCTGATGCTGCTGGGCAACCTGATGCAGATGGGCCTCTGGGCGCTGCTGTTCGTGGTTCTCGGTGAATTCGACAGCTTCGCCCGGGCCCTGTACTTCTCCGGGGTAACCTTCGCCACCCTCGGTTACGGCGACGTGGTGCTGTCGCCCAAATGGCAGCTGCTGAGCGCCCTGGAGGCGGCCAATGGCATCCTCATGTTCGGCGTTTCCACCGCCGTCTTCACCACCGCCCTCGGCGACGTGATGAAACACTACCGGCAGCGGCTCCAATAGCGCGGTGGGCGGTAGCGGCCCGCTCAGTTGGCGTTGAACTGCACGGTGATCGACACCAGCACCCGCTGCTCGGGGTCGTCGCCCAGGTGGTAGTCCGGCGCCGGGCCGTAGCCCAGCCAGAGCTGCTGGCCGTTCTTGATCCGCACATCGGAACGCTCGTCGCCATCGCCCTCCAGCCCGGCGAGGAAGGCGCTCACCTGCGCGCGCGGCATCCCCAGGCGCAGCCGGTCATCGACCACGAAGCCCTGCATGTCGGCCCTGGGCTCGACTTGCTGTAACCAGCCGAGAAACAGGTCGGAAGTAAACTGCTCCTGCTTCCAGCAGCGCACCTCGCGCAGCGTATCGCCCTCGAACACCAGCAGCAGCGAGTTGCCATAGAGCAGCCCGCGCGCGCCCTGCCGCAGCGGCAGCTCGGCCGTGGGCGGCCCCAGCCGCTCGACGAAAGCGGCCTTGGCGGCGCTGGGAGCCAGACCGAACGCCGCCTTGCCGACCTGCACCTGCAGCTCGGCACGCACCAGACCAGAGCCGCCCAATAGCAGCAGGACCGCCACCAGCTTCAGTATTTTC
The DNA here is from genome assembly GCF_009799925.1 of Pseudomonas sp. R-28-1W-6. Lineage (GTDB taxonomy): Bacteria > Pseudomonadota > Gammaproteobacteria > Pseudomonadales > Pseudomonadaceae > Aquipseudomonas. The sequence continues at coordinate 131,181 of NZ_WELK01000008.1, read as the reverse complement.
ATCGCCATCTTCCTTGACGCCTCTTTCAGGCAGGCACAAAAAAGCCGGGCATGGCCCGGCCTTTCATTGTGTAACCGATCAGGTCTTCGGCAGGGTCACGCCGGTCTGGCCCTGGTACTTGCCGCCGCGGTCGGCGTAGGACACTTCGCAGGCCTCGTCGGACTGCAGGAACAGCATCTGCGCCACGCCCTCGTTGGCGTAGATCTTCGCCGGCAGGGTGGTGGTGTTGGAGAACTCCAGGGTCACGTGGCCTTCCCATTCGGGTTCCAGCGGGGTGACGTTGACGATGATGCCGCAGCGCGCGTAGGTGCTCTTGCCCAGGCAGATGGTCAACACGTCGCGCGGGATGCGGAAGTACTCGACGGTGCGGGCCAGGGCGAAGGAGTTCGGCGGAATGATGCACACCGGGCCTTTGACGTCGACGAAACTCTTCTCATCGAAGTTCTTCGGGTCGACGGTGGCCGAGTGGATGTTGGTGAATACCTTGAATTCGTCGGCGCAGCGTACGTCGTAGCCGTAGCTGGAGACCCCGTAGGAAATCAGGCGCTCGGCGCCTTCGGTGCGCACCTGGCGCTCGACGAAGGGCTCGATCATCCCGTGTTCCTGGGCCATGCGGCGAATCCACTTGTCCGATTTGATGCTCATGGCGGGCGTCCTGACTCAAGGTGTGGAGAAAAACTGAGCGCGCATCTTACCGGGAGGCAAGGCGCGCTTCAAAGGCTCCCGTCGGAAGCCTTCAATGCACGATTTAGCAAATGCCGCCAATCGTCAGTCGTCGCTGATCTCGATATTCGGCATGGCGCTGGCGCCCAGGCCGCTCTGGGCGATGCGCGCACCGACGCAACGGGCCATTTCCTGGTAGATCATGGCGATCTGGCTTTCCGGATCGGCGATGGTGGTCGGCTTGCCGCCGTCCGACTGCATGCGGATGGCCATCGACAGCGGCAGCGAGGCCAGCAGGTCGACGCCGTACTGGCTGGCCAGTTTCTCGCCGCCACCTTCGCCGAACAGATGCTCGGCATGCCCGCAGTTGGAGCAGATGTGCACGGCCATGTTCTCCACCACGCCGAGCACCGGGATGTTGACCTTGCGGAACATCTCCACGCCCTTCTTGGCATCCAGCAGGGCCAGGTCCTGCGGGGTGGTGACGATCACCGCGCCGGCCACCGGCACCTTCTGCGCCAGGGTCAGCTGGATGTCGCCGGTGCCCGGCGGCATGTCGACCACCAGGTAGTCGAGGTTGTCCCAGGCGGTCTGGGTGATCAGCTGCAGCAGCGCGCCGGAGACCATCGGCCCGCGCCACACCACCGGGGTGTTCTCGTCGGTGAGGAAGGCCATCGACATGACCTGCACACCATGCGCCTCTAGCGGCACGAAGAACTTCTCGTCGCGCACCTTCGGCCGGGTGCCTTCGGCGATGCCGAACATGATGCCCTGGCTGGGGCCATAGATATCCGCATCGAGGATACCGACCCGCGCGCCTTCGCGGGCCAGGGCCAGGGCCAGGTTGGCCGCGGTGGTCGACTTGCCCACCCCGCCCTTGCCCGAAGCCACGGCGATGATGTTCTTCACGTTGGCCAAGGCCGGCACCTGGGCCTGGGCCTTGTGCGCCTCAATCACGCAGTCGACCTCGACCTTGGCGCTGTCGATGCCTTCGACCCCTTCCAGGGCCATCTGCAGCATCTGCGCCCAGCCGTTCTTGAACAGCCCGGCGGCGTAGCCCAGCTCCAGGCGCACGCGGACCTTGCCGCCGTCGATCTCGACTTCGCGCAGGCAGCCGGCGGACACGGGATCCTGGTTGAGATTGGGGTCGGTGAACTGGCGCAGGGTCGCTTCGACCACTTGGCGGGTAACGGCGCTCATGGGGCAACTCCGAAAGGCTGAGCAAAACAGGTGGGCATATTACCGCAGGCGCTTGATCCGTAGGGTGGATGACGCCCTTTTCATCCACCAGGGCCGTCGCTCGGTGGATCGGTACAGCGCGATCCACCCTACATCAGCCATCCGCCCCGCCACGGGTGAAAAAAAACCGCCGCGCCTATATAGTTGCCGGCTTCCCTCGTAACACCAGTGCAGCCGATCATCATGTCCGAAGCCCGCAAGATTCTCGTCACCAGCGCCCTGCCCTACGCCAACGGCTCGATTCACCTCGGCCACATGCTCGAATACATCCAGACCGACATGTGGGTGCGCTTCCAGAAGCTGCGCGGCAACCAGTGCATCTACGTCTGCGCCGACGACGCCCACGGCTCGGCGATCATGCTGCGCGCCGAGAAGGAAGGCATCACCCCGGAGCAGCTGATCGCCAACGTGCAGGCCGAGCACAGCGCCGACTTCGCCGATTTCCTGGTCGACTTCGACAACTTCCACTCGACCCACGCCGAGGAAAACCGCGAGCTGGCCACCGGCATCTACCTCAAGCTGCGGGATGCCGGGCACATCGCCACCCGCTCGGTGACCCAGTATTTCGACCCCGAGAAGGGCATGTTCCTCGCCGACCGCTTCATCAAGGGCACCTGCCCCAAGTGCGCGACCGAGGACCAGTACGGCGACAACTGCGAGAAATGCGGCGCCACCTACGAACCGACCGAGCTGAAGAACCCGCGCTCGGCCATTTCCGGCGCCGTGCCGGTGCTGCGCGATTCCAAGCACTTCTTCTTCAAGCTGCCCGACTTCGAGGCCATGCTGAAGACCTGGACCCGCAGCGGCACCCTGCAGGATGCCGTGGCCAACAAGATTGCCGAATGGCTGGATGGCGGCCTGCAGGAGTGGGACATCAGCCGTGATGCGCCCTACTTCGGCTTCGAGATCCCCGACGAGCCGGGCAAGTACTTCTACGTCTGGCTGGACGCGCCGATCGGCTACATGGCCAGCTTCAAGAACCTGTGTTCGCGGCGCCCGGAGCTGGACTTCGACGCCTTCTGGAACAAGGACTCGAGCGCCGAGCTGTACCACTTCATCGGCAAGGACATCGTCAACTTCCACGCCCTGTTCTGGCCGGCCATGCTCGAAGGCGCCGGCTACCGCAAGCCCACCGGGGTCAACGTGCACGGCTACCTGACCGTCAACGGGCAGAAGATGTCCAAGTCGCGCGGCACCTTCATCAAGGCGCGCACCTACCTGGATCACCTCAATCCGGAATACCTGCGTTACTACTACGCCAGCAAGCTGGGCCGCGGCGTCGACGACCTCGACCTGAACCTCGAAGACTTTGTGCAAAAGGTCAACTCGGATCTGGTCGGCAAGGTGGTCAACATCGCCAGCCGCTGCGCCGGTTTCATCCACAAGGGCAACGCCGGGGTGCTGGTCGAGGCCAACCCCGAGCCGGAACTGTGGGCCGCCTTCCAGGCTGCCGCGCCGAGTATCGCCGACGCCTATGAAGCCCGCGACTTCTCCCGCGCCATGCGCGAGATCATGGCCCTGGCCGACCGCGCCAACGCCTGGATCGCCGACAAGGCGCCGTGGGCGCTGAACAAGGTCGAAGGCAAGCAGGCCGAAGTCCAGGAAATCTGCGCCCTGGGCGTCAACCTGTTCCGCCAGTTGGTGATCCTGCTCAAACCTGTGCTGCCGAAGCTGGCCGCCGATGCCGAGGCCTTCCTCAATGTCGCCCCGCTGAGCTGGGGCGACCTGAGCACGCCGCTGGCCAACCACCAGTTGAACCCGTTCAACCCGCTGCTGACCCGCATCGAACCGGCGAAGATCGACGCCATGACCGCCGCCTCCAAGGAAGACCTGGCCGCCACCGACGCACCGGCCGCTCCCGCCGGCAACGGCGAGCTGGTCAAAGACCCGCTGGCCGCCGAAATCGCCTTCGACGCCTTCACCGCCGTCGACCTGCGCATTGCCCTGATCGAGAAGTGCGAGTTCGTCGAAGGCGCCGACAAGCTGCTGCGCCTGACCCTGGATATCGGCGACCAGAAGCGCAACGTGTTCAGCGGCATCAAGAGCGCCTACCCGGACCCGAGCAAGCTGGAAGGCCGCCTGACCCTGTACGTGGCCAACCTGGCCGCGCGCAAGATGAAGTTCGGCATCAGCGAAGGCATGGTCCTGGCCGCCGGCCCCGGCGGCGAGGAAATCTACCTGCTCAGCCCGGACAGCGGCGCCAAGCCGGGGCAACGGGTCAAGTAGAGGAGAGCCCGCGCCGCCACTGGCAACAGTGGCGAGCGCAAGGCCAACCCTACATCCAGGTCAGGAACAGCTGCCGACGGTGGTTTTCTCGACCATGGCGCGTCCGGTCGCCGACACGGTGACGACGCGCTCTTCCCTGCCAACCGGGCTCGCTCGGCAGGCCGTCAGGGTCGCCTGAGTCGACCCCATGCCACTGGGCCGAAACGATAGCGAATTGGTGCTGGACGACACCTGATAGCCGGAGGGCAGTGCCTGCTGACGACGCAGGACCGTGCTGCCACTCAAGACGATCCAGCCCTGCTCCCAGCCACCCGACGTCACACAACTGGTGCCATTCGCGGATTTGCACAGGGTAACCGCAGCATTGCGCTTCATGGCCTCGCTCTTGGCCAGCTGCACACTGGCCGACAGGCTATTGGCAACGGTGCGCAAGCGGCTGCTGACCACGAAGTTATCGAAGGCGGGCACGGCGACGGCCAGCAGAATCGCCGCCACGACCAGCGCCACCATCAGCTCGACCAGCGTGAAACCCCGCATTGCCACGCTTCCTGCCTGCATGACCCGCCTCCTCATTGCGCCTGCTCGACGTTCCAGAACACCCGCGAGGTAGGCTGGGTAACCGACAACTGCTCTACCGGTGGGCTGCCCTCAAGCGGAGAGTCCGGGTTAGCGCCGATGACGAAAGGCACGGTCGTACCATCGTCCAGCGTCACCATACCGGCTACCGGAGAGGGCGGCAGACCATCACCCGCCAGATCCGCGAAACGCGGTTCGCCTTCACGCGGCGAAGCATCCGCGTAATTGATGTTGTAGACGCGGGTATCGCCGAGGCTGGCGCACGTACCCGCCTCAGGCACGGAAGGTTGGTGGGTACTGAAGGTAGTGATACCAAACACGGTGATTGCCGACGTCACCACCTGCTCGGTCGAACTAAGCCCCAGGTACCAGCCCTTCTTGCCAGCCAGATCGGCGGATGAGGGTGTGGCCGACGAGGTGATCGGTTGCAACGAGTTCAGGCACAGGGAATCACCGCAACTACCATTATTGGTGCTGAGCCAGGTGCTGTCGTTGGGACGATCCTTGAGCATGAAGAAGTAGTTGGTGACGGAAGAGGCGCTGGTGTAGCTGTTCAGCGGCTTCTCGCGATCGCCCGAACCGAGCAGCAGCGCATAGCCTTCGCCATCGGCCACGATGTCCGGGGCGAACATGAACTTGCGGTTGGCCGTGCAACTTGACGAACCGCACCCCAGCGAGGCGACCTTGGTCATGGTCCAGGCACTTGGGGCATCGCTACCCATGTTGATGCGGTAGACGTTGCCGCCCAGATCCGCGGTATAGCCATAGATACCCTGGCCGGCGGCATTCGGCACCAGGGTCACCTCGGCCACCACGCTACGCTCGGTGGTAAAGGTCTTTCTCAGCGCACCGGACTCGGCATCGAGCACATAGACCTTGTTGCCCTTGCTGTCGCTGTCACAGCTGTTCGGATCGGCATCCTCGCAAGTGTCATAGCCACCGCCCATGATCAGCAGCGGACCGGTGTGGCCAGCCGCGCTGAATACCTTGGGGGTGGACCAGGTCTGGCCGATACCACTAAAGCCGGAGGAGCAATCGGAATCATCGACCGAACCGGAGGTCGGGAAGTTGCTCGAGCAGCCCTGCTTCCAGAGCAGGGAAGGCGAATCGGCATCCGTGACATCGAAGGCGTAGACAGCCCGACCGCCGCGCCGCATGGTGGCGAAGATCCAGGCATCGTCCGCATCCTTGTAGGCCGTTACCGGGCCGTCCATCCCGTAGGGCTTGGGCATGGTCTCGACAGGCGGCTCGACGACAGGGCGATTCGGGTAGCTGATGCCGATCGTGTTGTCGTACAGGCGCTTGACGTTGCCATAGAACTCCGGCGGGATAAAAGACCAGAGCTCGGCACCTGCGGCAAAACTACTAAAGGTTCCGGAGCGATTGCCGTTCACCGCCCGCAGGGCTCCATCGTTGCCGCCATAGAACACCACCACATCCGGTGAACTGGCGGAACCGTAGTTGATGGCAACCGGCCTGGAATGGACCACATCGCCGTGAACCGAGGGACGCATCTCGGTCAGATTCGCGTCGCCATCCTCATCCTTCAGATCCTGGCCACGCAGCCAGTTGATCATGGCGTTGCGCTCTGCATCGTCAGCCGCCCCCGGCAGGACGATATTCGAGTTGCTGGTATTGAAATTCGCCAAGCTGGTGCAGCTCGAACAGGTGTAGACGTTGCGCGCCGCATCGCTGCGCAGCACATAGGCCTGTGCGCCCTTCTCGACGATATTGCCGTCCGGGGAGTTGGAGCTTTCCAGGCCGGCCGCAGCCAGGCAGGCATCGGCGTTCTGCGCACGGAAGGCCCAGTAATTGTCTGCCTCGGTCGGTGTCCAGAAGCTACGGGCACATTCGGCGATGAAACCCGTTGAGGCGTTGATGGCGCTGTCGCTATCGGCATCGAGCAGTTTGAGGTCGCCATTGACCAGACCCAGCTTGTATTGCTTCAGGTTGCCATACCAGCTGGGCAAGGCATTCTGATCCGGGCGGAACATGCCGACGAACACCTGGTTCAGGTAGGTCCCCTGAGTGTTGACGCTGACCGGCAGACTCACCGAGGCGAACACGCTGTTGACCGACTGGATTTCCGAAAAGATCGAGTTCAGGGCCTCGGCGATATCCGAACCATCGCTGGAAACCGAGAAGTACTTGCCGCTGCTGACTCGTGCCACGCTCTGCATCAGCGCAGTCATGGCCTTGTCCTGGGTCTGGTCGCCGCGGTCGATCTCCACCGTATAAGTGGTGATCTGTTCCGGGCTCTTCTTCATGAAACGAGCCCACTCATCGGCGGGGTTATCCTGCATGCCGCTGGGTGAAATGGGGATGGCAGTGGTAGCGCCGCCTTGCGCCGCCAGAGCATTGGTGGCCTGAGTACGGTCGCTGTTGTTGTCCTGGGCCGGGCCATTGCTGATGTAGATAACGAAGTTCTTCGCACAACCCGAAGCGATCGGGCTGTTGTACTTGGTCGCAGCCTTGCTGGCCAGGGCATTGCCCGTCAGGGCATAGACTGCAGCAGATTGCGCGGTACCGGCCAGGTTGCCGGTATAGTCGGTCTTGGCCTTGTTGTTGCCGGCGTAAGGAGCCTTGGCCGCGAAATACAGGTAAGACTCCTCCATCGCCAAGGCCAGCTTGGTGCCGTTGCCCTTGTCCTCCGCATTCAGGCTGGAAACCAGGTTGGCGTAGGCTGTCTTGTTCGCCGCATTGAGCGGGCGAATGGCCGCACGCACATAGGCGCCGGAGTCCCCCGAGTTGCTCAAGCCACCCTTGTTGCCGGTCTCCGAATACATCATCACACCAACGCGGAAGCGATCCACCGGGATCGATCCGATCACCGAGGCCAGGGCCGCCATCTCGCTCTCGTAGACAGGACCGCCGGTCACATCGGAGGTCGCAGTCCAGTTGGCACCATTATCCAGCACGATCAGGATGTTCGGCGCCTCATTGGCGCTGGGAGGGTTGCCCACGAACAGGTCAATGTCCTCGGCATGGACAACACTGGCGGATGCCAGCGCAGCCGCCAGCAGGCCTCTCATCAGGACGCTTCTCATGGCACTAACCCTCATGAACAAATCTTGTTCTTGCGATCATCGGAGAGCAGCACCCGCACTCCCGATCGAACTTTGACGGAGGCGCCAGTATCTGCATCCTGCACGGTCGCCACGATTTCCCAAACGGTGTTCCAGGTCGAGTTGGACATGCCCACCAGAGTCAAGCTGCTTGGGGGCGCACTGCTGGACAGCTTCGCCTGCACGCATAGCGGCTCATCCACAGCCACCACGTAATCCGTGGTGTCATCGCGGTTGATATCCACATTGATTTCATCGGCCGCCGGGTCAGTCTTGGCCAGGTCGGCCGCACCGATGATCTGTTCGATGGCGATATCGGCCGCCGCCAGCGCCTCACCGCGCCATTGCTGATTCCCCACCGCCTCGACATTCGTCGAACTCAGGTTGAAAGCGGAAACCGCCATCACCGTCATCAACAGCAACATGATCAGGGCGATGATCAGGGCAACACCTTGTTGTCGGGCTTTCATGGGGTTTCCCTCCGGCCGGAAACGTTGATCAAGCGCACCGTGGTGGAATACACATGGCGCTGGAAGGCATCCGAGTACGGACCAAAAGTCTCCCCGGCAAGACTGTAGGTCTTGGTGGAGTTGTAGCCCTGGGTCGGTTCGAGGCTGCGCACCAGTAGGTGCACCTTGACTGCTACGGTATTGGCCAAGTCATCCAGAGCACAGGGCGTGGACGAGGTGCAGGTCGCATCGGGTGCGCCATCGCCACGGTTGCGCGGCGACGTCCGGTTCTTGTCGTTGGCCCAGAGCACCGCAGCAGTCGGCGCGATGGCCTCGCCACTGTCGCTCAAGGCATCCACGGCGAACTCGAAGCGCATGGCTTCGACTCCCTCGATCATCGGCGAGGCGGCCAGCTGAGTCACCGAACCAGCGGACAGGTCCAACGTCGACAGCATCAGGGTGGGAATGCCATCACCGGGAGTTACGGCATAGTCACGAATGTAATAGATGTTGTTGACGAACTTGCGCAGGGGCGCAGGGGTCACACAATCGCGCTTATTCAGGGTAAGCCCGCTGGTGGCCAGCAGATAGGCTGACTCGCCCTCGCAACCGGAGGTCTGCCAATACAACTTGCCGGATACTTCCGCCTCGCAACCGGCATCCCCGGCTGCACAAGTCTGTACGTGGCGTACGACCAGGACGTCGCTGTCCTCTACCTTGTCGGGTAGTACAGCCGAACAGTCACTGGGCACATCCGTATAGAGATCAACCGGTAAACCAATACGGTTGGTAATACCCGCGGCATCCCAGCCAGAAAAGGCGACGCAGGGCGATGGAATCTCGTCGGGGTAATCCGTCGGTTCGACCTTGGCGGTCATGTCGTCGAACATCGGGATGAAGCCGTCCCAGAAACCGGCGTGGATCAGGTCGTCGCGCAACAGAGCGATGGCCAGGCGACCGCTCTCCATCTGCATATTGGTCTTGGCCAATTCGTTGTTGTTGCGACTCATGTCCAGATAGAGCGTCAGGGTAGCCGCAACCAGCACCAGGCTGATGGTCATGGCCACCATCAACTCGATCAGACCGAATCCTCGACTTGCTTGCAGGGGCATCTTCATAGCGGTGCGACTCGGACGATGGTGGTGACGACACGCCGACACAGATCATTCGCGCAAGCACTGCCGGCCTGGTCGTATGCATTCTTGGCGCAGGCGATGCCAGCCGGCGGAGCCACCAATGGGGCAACCCCCTGCCAGGCGACGGTGATCAGGTATTGATTGCTGCCTATGGACTCGACACAGCCACGACCACCGACCATGGCCCCCACCCGACTGGAGCCATTCAGTTCGCCAACCCCCTGCAAGGCTTCGCACCATTCAGACTCATCTACCTCCTGCTGGGTGGAGGTGCCTGTCGGGCAGTCCGAGCCTGCACCCAGCGGGCTGGATGAGCCCGTGACATAGCTGCTGGCGGCATTGCGGTTGGCAGCCAAGCGACTGGCCATGTCATCCAGCAGGATCAGCGCCTGCGAGCGCTGGTAGGATTCCATCTCGGACTCCTGCAACTTGGCCTGCAGCGCCATGACACCCAGCAGGCCAACCGCGAGGATAACCATGGTGATCAGCACCTCGATGAGGCCAATCCCGCACTCATTCGGTCTAGAGTCGCGCATGACCATCACCACTTAGCCGCAGGGGTCTTCTCGCCCTGATTGTTCAGGGTGAGATCACCGTCGCTAGCCTGAGAGCCCTTGGCGGTGAAAGTAATGGTGAACGTAGGCACCGTGCCTGTGCCGACAGTAATGTCATAGTCGTAACGGCTGCCGATATCGTCAGGCAATGCATAGCCGCTGTTTTGCAGCTCCGTCTTGCTGGCATAGGCACGATTGGCGAGGAGCATCTGTCTTTGCCGGTTGGCAATTTCCATCATCTGCGCCTGAGCGGCGGTGCGATTACCGCGGATGACGTATTGCTGATAACTCGGCAAAGCAATGGCAGCGAGGATAGCGACAATGGCGACCGTCACCATGAGTTCAATCAGGGTAAAGCCGCGCAACTGCTGTGATTCCAATGTAGGTCACTCCTGCGAACTTCGAATGCGCAAGCGCATTGGCTGGAGACCTTCCGTGGCGGTGCTTTTTTTGTACAGCTCGTCATTCCGTTGAGTTCGAGCTTAGTTATATCAACCGGGGCTGCACATTAGCACGCGGACAAATGGTGTCCTAATTGGAGGAACGGACATTTTTCACCCCTGAGCGGTAGTTCACGCCGCGCATTGCAGGCGCAGAGGCTCTTCCCGATAATAAGCGCCCTCCTCCTCCGGCCTTTCCGCCCGCAACGGTAACCCGATGACCGAACTCGCCTTGATCATGGTCAGCGCCATCCTGGTCAACAACTTCGTACTGGTGCAGTTTCTCGGACTGTGTCCGTTCATGGGCGTATCGAAGAAGATCGAGACCGCCATCGGCCTGTCGCTGGCCACTACCTTCGTCCTGACCCTGGCCGCCATGTGCAGCTACCTGATGCAGGAGTACGTGCTGGAGCCGCTGGGCCTGGAGTTTCTGCGCACCATCAGCTTCATCCTGGTGATTGCCGTGGTGGTGCAGTTCACCGAGATGGTGGTGAACAAGACCAGCCCCCTGCTCTACCGGGTGCTGGGCATCTTCCTGCCGCTGATCACCACCAACTGCATCGTCCTCGGCGTGGCCCTGCTCAACGCCAACAAGGCCGAGTTCACCTTTATTACCGCCACCGCCAATGGCTTTGCCGCCGGCCTGGGTTTCTCCCTGGTGCTGGTGCTGTTCGCCGCCCTGCGTGAGCGCATCGCCATCGCCGACGTGCCGCAGTCCTTCCAGGGCGCCGCCATCGGCCTGATCACCGCCGGGCTGATGTCGCTGGCGTTCATGGGCTTTGCCGGGCTGATCAAGCTATGAGCCTGGTGCTGATCGCCGTCCTCGCCCTGCTCGGCCTGTGCCTGGTGTTCGGCGCCATCCTCGGTTTCGCCGCCGTGCGTTTCAAGGTCGAGGGCGACCCGATCGCCGAGCAGATCAACGCCCTGCTGCCGCAGACCCAGTGCGGCCAGTGCGGCTACCCGGGTTGCAAGCCCTACGCCGAGGCGATTGCCGGTGGCGACAAGATCAACAAGTGCCCGCCAGGCGGCGAGGCGACGATCCAGGCCCTGGCCGATCTGCTGGATGTCGAGGCCGAGCCACTGGACGCCGTCGAAGGCGAGAAACCGCAAATGGTCGCCTATATCCGCGAGGCCGAGTGCATCGGCTGCACCAAGTGCATCCAGGCCTGTCCAGTGGATGCCATAGTCGGCGCAGCCAAGCAGATGCACACGGTAATCGTCAGCGAATGCACCGGCTGCGACCTGTGCGTCGAGCCCTGCCCGGTCGACTGCATCGACATGATTCCGCTCGGCAGCACCGTGCAGACCTGGAAATGGCAGCTGCCGCTGGCCCCCGGCCAGTTGATCGCCAGCGACCGGGAGCACGCCGCATGAGCACCTTGATCGACCACGCCCAGCAGATCTGGGACATCCCCGGCGGCATCCACCCGGCGGAGCACAAGAGCCTCTCCAACCGCACGCCGATCCAGCCGGCGCCGCTGCCCAGGCGCCTGATCCTGCCGCTGGGCCAGCATATCGGCGCCGCCGCCGAACCCTGCGTGGCGGTGGGCGAGCATGTGCGCAAGGGCCAGAAGATCGCCGAGGCCAACGGCTTCGTCAGCGCCGCCCTGCATGCGCCGACTTCCGGCACCGTCGGCTTCATCGGGCCGCAGCCCTACCCGCATGTGTCCGGCATGCCGGCGGCGGCCATCGTCATCGACAGCGACGGCCTGGAGCAGTGGACCGACCTGCAGCCCTGCCCGGACTACCGGCACCTGGAGCCCGCCGCACTGCTGGAGAAGATCCGCCAGGCCGGCATCAACGGCCTGGGCGGCGCCGGCTTCCCCACCGCGGTCAAGCTCACCGCGCGGCCGACACAGAAGATCCACACGCTGATCATCAACGGCACCGAGTGCGAGCCGTACATCACCGCCGACGATGTGCTGATGCGCGAACGCGCCGCCGAGCTGATCTCCGGCATCGACATCCTGGTGCAGCTGATCCAGCCGGATCAGGTGCTGATCGGCATCGAGGACAACAAGCCCGAGGCCATCGCCGCCGTGCGCGTGGCCCTGGCCGAGCGCAGCTACACCCTCAAGGTGTTCCCCACCAAGTACCCGTCCGGTGGCGAGAAGCAGTTGATCCAGATCCTCACCGGCGTGGAAGTGCCCAGCGGCGGCCTGCCGGCCGATATCGGCATGCTCTGCCAGAACGTTGGCACCTGCGTGGCCATCCATGACGCCATCGTGCTGGGCAAGCCGCTGATCTCGCGCATCACCACCCTCACAGGCGAGGCCCTCAGCCGCCCCGGTAACGTCGAGGCGCTGATCGGCACGCCGGTAGGTGAGCTGCTCGACTTCGCCGGGCTGGATAAGGCCAAGCTCAATCGCCTGGTGATGGGTGGGCCGATGATGGGCTTCACCCTGCCCGACCTCGGCGTGCCGCTGATCAAGACCAGCAACTGCCTGCTGGCTTCGACCCGCGAGGAGCTGCCCGCGCCGCCGCCGGCCATGCCGTGCATCCGCTGCGGCGAATGTGCCGAAGCCTGCCCGGCCAGCCTGCTGCCACAACAGCTGCACTTCTTCGCCCTCGGCCAGCAGCACGAACAGCTCAAGGCGCACAACCTGTTCGACTGCATCGAGTGTGGCGCCTGCGCCTATGTCTGCCCGTCGAGCATTCCGCTGGTGCAGTACTACCGCGCGGCCAAGGCCGAGATCCGCGACCTGGAACAGAAACAGCACAAGGCCGAGCACTCCAAGCAGCGCTTCGAACTGCGCCAGGAGCGCCTGCGCCGCGAGGAAGATCGCAAGGAAGCCGAGCGCCTGGCCCGTGCCGAGCGCGCCGCCAAGGCCAAGGCGGCCCAGGCCGCAGCCGCCAGCGCCGCACCGGTTGCCGCAGCGCCAGCCGCCGACGACCGGCTCAAGCGCCTGAAGATCGAAGCCAGCATGGCCCAGGTCGCCCTGAAAAAGGCCGAGAAACAGCTGGCCAGCCACGACACCCCGGAGTTGCAGGCCCAAGTCAGCAGCCTGCGCGCCGCCGCCGAGGCCGCACAGAAAGCCCTGGAAGCCGTGCAGGCCAGCGCCCCGGCAGCCACAGCCGCGCCGCCGGCTGACGAAGCCCTGAAAAAGGCCAAGATCGAAGCCGCCATGCTCAAGGCCCAGCTGCGCAAGCTGGAGAAGCTGGAAAGCCCCACCACCGAGCAGCAAGCCGAGCAGCAGCAGGCCCGCCAGCAGCTGGCCGCCGCCGAGCAGGCTCTGGAAGCCCTGCAAAGCGCAGCGC
>NZ_WELK01000008.1:62084-117475 GCF_009799925.1 Pseudomonas sp. R-28-1W-6 | reverse complement strand
CGGCTCCAGCGGCCAAGCCGGCCGGGGACGAAGCGCTGAAGAAGGCCAAGATCGAGGCCGCAATGCTCAAGGCCCAGCTGCGCAAGCTGGAGAAGCTGGAAAGCCCAACAGCCAAGCAACAGGCCGAGCTGGAACAGGCCCGCCAGCAACTGGCCGCCGCCGAGCAGGCCCTGGAGGCCCTGCAAAGCGCAGCGCCGGCTCCAGCGGCCAAGCCGGCCGGGGACGAAGCGCTGAAGAAGGCCAAGATCGACTTGGCGATGAAACGCGCCGAACTGAAGAAGGCGGAACAGGCCGCTGCCGGGGACGCCGAGCTGGCGCCCCTGCGCGCCGCCCTCGCCGCCGCCGAACAGGCCCTGCATGCCGCCGAGGAGGCCTCGAACAAGCCGCCCCCCGAGCTGGTGCGTACCGACAAGGGCCCGGTGGATGAAGCCTTGCGTGCCCTGAAGACCGAACTCGCTTTCGCCCGCGCCGACCTGCGCAAGCTGGAGCGCGATGAGCAGGCTGCCGGCGAGGCGCTGAACAGCGCACGCGCGCGCCTGGCCGCCGCCGAACAAGCCCTGGCCGCCCATCGAGGCTGACCCCCGGAGACCGCATGGCCCTGCCCCGCATCACCTCGCCCCACGCCACAGGCAGCAACCGCACCCAGCGCGTCATGCTGCTGGTGGCCGCCGCCTGCGCGCCCGGCGCCCTGGCCCTGACCTGGCTGTTCGGCATCGGCACCCTGGTCAACCTGGTCTGGGCCAGCGTCGTCGCCCTGGCCGTGGAGGCGGCGATCCTGGCCGCGCGTAAGCGTCCGATCGCCTTCTTCCTCAAGGATGGCAGTGCCCTGGTCACCGCCGTGCTGCTGGCCCTGGCCCTGCCGCCCTATGCGCCCTGGTGGCTGACCCTGGTCGCGGTCGGCTTCGCCATCGTGTTCGGCAAGCAGCTGTATGGCGGCCTCGGTCAGAACCCATTCAACCCGGCGATGATCGGCTACGTGGTGGTGCTGATTTCCTTCCCGATCGACATGACCAGCTGGCCCAAGCCGCACACGGTGGGCGCCTGGGATGGCATCCAGCAGATCTTCGGTCTCGCCGCCCTGCCCGACGGCTGGAGCCAGGCCACCGCCCTGGACAGCCTGAAGGTCAACAAGAGCCTGACCATGGACGAGCTGTGGGCGCAGAACCCGGCCTTCGGCGAGTTCGGCGGCAAGGCGGTGGAATGGGTCAATCTGGCCTTCCTGCTCGGCGGCCTGTTCCTGATCTACAAGAAGGTGATCAGCTGGCACGCGCCGCTGGGCATGCTCGGCGCGCTGTTCGTCATCAGCCTGCTGTGCTGGAACGGTTCCGGCTCGGACTCCAACGGCTCGCCGCTGTTCCACCTGCTAACTGGCGCGACCATGCTCGGCGCCTTCTTCATCGTCACCGACCCGGTGTCCGGCGCCACCAGCAACCTGGGGCGGATCCTCTTCGGCGCAGGCACAGGCGTGCTGGTCTACATCATCCGCACCTGGGGCGGCTACCCGGACGGCGTGGCCTTCGCCGTGCTGCTGATGAACCTGTGCGCCCCGACCATCGACTACTACACCCGCCCGCGCACCTACGGCCATCGCAAGCCGGAGCGCGGCTTCAAGCTGGGGGAATGACATGGCCCTGCCGGAAATTTCCCGCTCGATGCTGAAGAACAGCCTGGTACTCGGCCTGTTCGCCGTGGTCACGGTCGGCGTGGTGGCGATCACCCAGCAAGGCACCGCCGGGCGCATCGCCACCGCCGAACGCGAAGCCAAGGCCCAGGCGCTGGCGCAGATCCTGCCCGCCGGCAGCTATGACAACCACCTGCTGGACCACCCGCGCCTGGTGTTCGACCCGCTGCTCGGCAACAAGACGCCGACTCCCGCCTACCTGGCCACCCTGCAGGGCGAGCCGACGGCGGTGATCCTCCAGGCCACCGCGCCGGACGGCTACAGCGGCAGCATCTTCCTCCTGGTCGGTATCCTCGCCGACGGCCGCCTGGCCGGTGTACGGGTGGTCGGGCACAAGGAAACCCCGGGCCTGGGCGACAAGATCGAGCTGGCCAAGAGCCCGTGGATCAACGGCTTCGTCGGCCAATCGCTGCGGGCACCGGACGCAGACGGCTGGGCGGTGAAGAAGGACGGCGGCCAGTTCGACCAGTTCGCCGGCGCCACCATCACCCCACGGGCGGTGGTCAAGGCGGTGCACAAGACGCTGCAATACTTCGACAAGCACCGGGACGAACTGCTGGCACCCGTGTCCAGCCAGGGCGGGGAAAACGACAATGGCTAGCTACCGCGAAATCGCCGTCAACGGCCTGTGGAAGAACAACCCGGGCCTGGTCCAGCTGCTCGGCCTGTGCCCCCTGCTGGGAGTGAGCAACTCGGTGGTCAACGCCCTCGGCATGGGCCTGGCCACCGCCCTGGTGCTGGCCTGCTCGAACGCCGCCGTGGCGCTGATCCGCGGCGCGGTGACCGACGCCGTGCGCCTGCCGGTGTTCGTCATGATCATCGCCGCGCTGACCACCTGCATCGAGCTGCTGATGCAGGCCTTCACCTACGAGCTGTACCAGATCCTCGGCATCTTCATCCCGCTGATCACCACCAACTGCATCATCCTCGGCCGCGCCGAGGCCTTCGCGGCGAAGAACAGCGTCGGCCATGCCGCCTTCGATGGCCTGATGATGGGCACCGGCTTCGGCCTGGTGCTGCTGGCCATCGGCGCGGTGCGCGAACTGCTCGGCACCGGCGCGCTGCTGGCCAACATGCAGCTGCTGTTCGGCCCGATTGCCGCGAACTGGCAGCTGGTGCTGTTTCCCGACTACCAGGGCTTCCTGCTGGCCATCCTGCCGCCGGGGGCGTTCCTCGTCCTCGGCCTGCTGATCGCCCTGAAGAACCGCATCGACGCGCTGGTCGCCGAGCGCGCCAAGGCCGTCCAGCCGGAAACCGCACCAGCCGCCAGCCGCCGCGTGCGGGTCACCGGGGTGATCGAGTGAACGCCGCCAAACGCTATGAGATCTTCCGCCGCCTGCACGAAGACAACCCCGAGCCGAAGACCGAACTGGCCTACAGCACGCCCTTCGAGCTGCTGATCGCGGTGATCCTCTCCGCCCAGGCCACCGACGTCGGGGTGAACAAGGCCACGGCCAAGCTGTACCCGGTGGCCAACACCCCGGAAGCCATCTACGCCCTGGGCTATGACGGCCTGTGCGAGTACATCAAGACCATCGGCCTGTACCCGAGCAAGGCGAAGAACGTCATCGAGACCTGCCGCCTCCTGGTGGAGAAGCACAACAGCCAGGTGCCGGACAACCGCGCAGACCTCGAAGCCCTGCCCGGCGTCGGCCGCAAGACCGCCAACGTGGTGCTCAACACCGCCTTCCGCCAGCTGACCATGGCGGTGGATACGCACATCTTCCGCGTCAGCAACCGCACCGGCATCGCCCCCGGCAAGACCGTGCTGGAAGTGGAGAAGAAGCTGCTCAAGTTCGTGCCCAGCGAATTCCTCCTCGATTCGCACCACTGGCTGATCCTCCACGGCCGCTACGTGTGCCAGGCGCGCAAGCCGCGCTGTGGCAGCTGCCGCATCGAGGACCTGTGCGAATACAAGGCGAAGACCTCCGACGATTGAGCGCTTATTGACTGAGTCAATGCGTCGATTGAAAAAATCTTTTTTACCCTCCCCCGCTTTGCCGCTATAAGGTCGCCAACATCGCCCCGTAAGTTGGAGTGAACCTGATGAGCACTGACAAAGAAGAACTCGTACTCGACGAAGACTTTGTCGCCGAAGACGCCGAAGAAACCACCGAGCGTCCGGTCGTGGAAGTCGCCAAGACCAACCTGGCCAAACGGCGGGTGATCGACAACTACCTGGAAGAGCGGCGCCTGCAGAAACAGCTCGGCGACTACGACTTCGACCTCTGAAGGTCGCACAAGAAAAAGCCCCGCAAGTGCGGGGCTTTTTTGTTGCGCGCAGCGAAGCCCAACAATGGGCATGCGCCGCAGAGCTTCGTCGCCTTACTCCTCAACCCAACCTACAACCTCTTACGGCTACGGCCGGACGGCAGCCCAACGAGTCAGTCCTTGCGGCTCGGCGACAGCAGCTCGATCTTGTAGCCGTCCGGGTCCTCGACGAACGCCAGGATGCTGCTGCCGTGCTTCATCGGCCCCGGCTCGCGGGTGATCTTGCCGCCGCGCGCGCGGATGTCCTCGCAGGCCTTGTACACATCGGCCACTTCCAGGGCGATATGCCCGTAGCCGGTGCCCAGCTCGTAGCTGTCCACACCCCAGTTGTAGGTCAGCTCGATCACGCTGTTGTGTGCCTCTTCGCCGTAACCGACGAACGCCAGGGTGAACTGGCCGTCCGGGTAGTCCTTGCGGCGCAGCAGGGTCATGCCCAGTACTTCGGTGTAGAAGGCGATGGACTTGTCCAGGTCGCCGACGCGCAGCATGGTATGCAGCAGTCTCATCAGATTTTCCTCTTCTCGAAAAGCAGAACCCCGGCTCGTGGCCGGGGTTCGTCTGGCACAAGGCGTTCAGCTTATCAGAACAGCTTGCGGCCCTTGTTCGCCGCGATACGCATGCGCAGGGCGTTGAGCTTGATGAAGCCGGCCGCGTCGGCCTGGTTGTACGCACCGCCGTCTTCCTCGAAGGTGGCGATGTTGGCGTCGAACAGCGAATCGTCGGACTTGCGGCCGGTGACGATGACGTTGCCCTTGTACAGCTTCAGGCGCACCACGCCGTTCACGTTGCTCTGCGAGGCGTCGATCATCTGCTGCAGCATCAGGCGCTCCGGGCTCCACCAGTAGCCGGTGTAGATCAGGCTGGCGTACTTGGGCATCAGCTCGTCTTTCAGGTGGGCCACTTCGCGGTCCAGGGTGATCGACTCGATGGCGCGGTGAGCGCGCAGCATGATGGTGCCGCCGGGGGTCTCGTAGCAGCCGCGGGACTTCATGCCGACATAGCGGTTCTCGACGATGTCCAGGCGGCCGATGCCGTTGGCGCCGCCGATGCGGTTCAGTTCGGTCAGCACCTGGGCCGGGGTCATTTCCTTGCCGTCGATGGCGACGATGTCGCCCTTGCGGTAGGTCAGCTCGATGTAGGTCGGGGCGTCGGGAGCCTTCTCCGGGGAGACGGTCCACTTCCACATGTCTTCTTCGTGCTCGGTCCAGGTGTCTTCCAGCACGCCGCCCTCATAGGAGATGTGCAGCAGGTTGGCGTCCATGGAGTACGGCGACTTCTTCTTGCCGTGGCGCTCGATCGGGATGGCATGCTTCTCGGCGTAGTCCATCAGCTTCTCGCGCGACAGCAGGTCCCACTCGCGCCACGGGGCGATGACCTTCACGCCCGGCTTCAGCGCATAGGCGCCCAGTTCGAAACGCACCTGGTCGTTGCCCTTGCCGGTGGCGCCGTGGGAGATGGCGTCGGCGCCGGTCTCGTTGGCGATCTCGATCAGGCGCTTGGCGATCAGCGGACGGGCGATGGAGGTACCCAACAGGTACTCGCCTTCGTAGACGGTGTTGGCGCGGAACATCGGGTAGACGAAGTCGCGGACGAATTCTTCGCGCAGGTCGTCGATGTAGATTTCCTTGACGCCCATGGCCTGAGCCTTGGCGCGGGCCGGCTCGACTTCTTCGCCCTGGCCGAGGTCAGCGGTGAAGGTCACCACTTCGCATTCATAGGTGTCCTGCAGCCACTTGAGGATTACCGAGGTGTCCAGGCCACCGGAATAAGCCAGAACTACCTTCTTTACGTCCGCCATGCCAATCAACTCCACGGGGTTGTACGGAAAACCCGTGATTCTACCGGCCGCGCCGGGCGATTTACAGGGGCGCGACAGGCGCTGGCGACAAAGCGACAATTTTATTTGTCAGCGCGACTTCAACTCGTGGCCGCGGGATCGGCTGGCGGCGTGGGCGCCGCCGGGGCTGGAGCGGTCTCTTCGGCCGGTTCGGCCAGCGGCTCGCGGGACAGGGTCAGGGTGACCCGGCGGTTCTTCGCCCGGTTGCTTTCGCCCTTGTTCGGCACCAGCGGGTAGCGCTCGCCGTGGAAGCGTACGACGATCTGCTCGGCCGGCACGCCGCTGGCCTTGAGGTACTCCTCCACGGCGATCGCCCGGCGCCGCGACAGGTCGCGATTGCCCAGGCGGTTGCCGCTGTTGTCGGAGTGACCATCGAGTTCGATGCGGTTGACGCTCGGATCGGCCTTGAGGAAGGCCAGGATGATGTCCAGCTTGGCCCGGCCCACGTCATCCAGCACCACGCCGCTGGGAAAGCCGATCTGCGCCTTGCGGATCTGGTCGAAGTTGACCGGCAGCAGCCCGGCCGTGCATTTCAGGTAATCGTTATAGGCCTGGGCGAACTTGATCGGCAGCAGGCGCACATCGAGGCTGTCGCCCCCCACGCTCGTGCGGTGTCTTACCAATGGGCTGCGCCCTTCGAGCAGGCCGGTGAGCAGGCGTGCGGCCTGTTCCTGGGAACTGTTGAAGGGCACTTCGCCGGCCACCACGGTGACCGGGCCGAGGTTGATATCGCCGCGCCCCGGTTGCCAGGGCGCCGCCGCCGCCAGCAGGGTCGCCGACCCCGCGCCCAGCCAGCGCTCGCGAGCCTTGAGGCGGAAAGTCGCCTGCTCGCCGGCACGGCGAACGAACTCGCCACTGCCGAAATCCGCCACCGGCTGCGCCAGGCGACACTCGAACTGGTCGCCCTCGACCTTCCATTCGACCTTTTCCATGCGGGTCTGGAAGCTGATAGCCGCGACCTGTGTACTCAGGCACAGGCCGACGAACAAGCTGGACAGGGCGAAATAGGGTTGGCGCACGACAGGCTCCACGGGGAGTAACGGCATTCTCCTGGGGTATCGGTCGCGGTCGGCAAAACTTGATAGCCCGTGCCGGCAAAGGCCAATTCCGGTAGCATGCGAGCACGTTTTACCCGCCTGGAACTCTCCATGTCAGACCGCATTACCCTGCTGCGCCCAGACGACTGGCACATCCACCTGCGCGACGGCGCCGTGCTGCCGCATACCGTGGCCGACGTCGCACGCACCTTCGCCCGCGCCATCATCATGCCCAACCTGGTCCCGCCGGTGCGCACCGCCGCCGAGGCCGACGGCTACCGCCAGCGCATCCTCGCCGCGCGCCCGGCCGGCAGCCAGTTCCAGCCGCTGATGGTGCTGTACCTCACCGACAACACCTCGGCCGAGGATGTGCGCACGGCCAAGGCCAGCGGCTTCGTCCATGCCGCCAAGCTCTACCCGGCCGGGGCCACCACCAACTCCGATTCCGGCGTGACCAGCATCGACAAGATCTTCCCGGCGCTGGAAGCCATGGCCGAAGTCGGCCTGCCGCTGCTGGTGCATGGCGAAGTGACCCGTGCCGAGGTCGACGTGTTCGACCGCGAGAAACGCTTCATCGACGAACAGCTGACCCGCGTGGTCGAGCGTTTTCCCAGCCTGAAGGTGGTATTCGAGCACATCACCACCAGCGACGCGGTGCAGTTCGTCAACGCGGCCACCAGCAACGTCGGCGCCACCATCACCGCCCACCACCTGCTGTACAACCGCAACCACATGCTGGTCGGCGGCATTCGCCCGCACTTCTATTGCCTGCCGATCCTCAAGCGCAACACCCACCAGGAAGCCCTGCTGGATGCCGCCACCAGCGGCAGCGCCAAGTTTTTCCTCGGCACCGACTCGGCGCCGCACGCCAAGCACGCCAAGGAAGCCGCCTGCGGCTGCGCCGGCTGCTACACCGCCTATGCCGCCATCGAGCTGTATGCCGAGGCCTTCGAGCAGCGCAACGCGCTGGACAAGCTGGAAGCCTTCGCCAGCCACTTCGGCCCCGACTTCTACAACCTGCCGCGCAACACCGACCGCATCACCCTGGTGCGCGAAGAGTGGACCGCCCCGGCCAGCCTGCCGCTGGGCGAGCAGACCGTAATCCCCCTGCGCGCCGGTGAGAACCTGCGCTGGCGCCTGCTGGAGAATCCCGCGTGAGCGAAGAACATTTCGACGACGAACTCGACGGCAGCCTGCCCTCAGGCCCGCGCCACCCGATGGCCGCGCGCTTTCGCGGCTACCTGCCGGTGGTGGTGGATGTCGAGACCGGCGGTTTCAACTGCGCCACCGATGCGCTGCTGGAGATCGCCGCGACCACCATCGCCATGGACGAGGGCGGTTTCGTCTACCCCGACCACACCCACTTCTTCCGCATCGAGCCGTTCGCCGGCGCCAACATCGAGCAGGCGGCCCTGGAGTTCACCGGAATCAAGCTGGATCACCCGCTGCGCATGGCGGTCAGCGAAGCGCACGCACTCGGGGAAATCTTCAAGGGCCTGCGCAAGTCGATCAAGGCCAATGGCTGCAAGCGCGCCATCCTGGTCGGCCACAACAGCAGCTTCGACCTCGGCTTCCTGAATGCCGCCGTGGCTCGCTGCGACATCAAGCGCAACCCCTTCCACCCCTTCTCCAGCTTCGACACCGCCACCCTGGCCGGCCTCGCCTACGGCCAGACCGTACTGGCCAAGGCCTGCCAGACCGCCGGCATCGCCTTCGACGGCAAGGAAGCGCACTCCGCGCGCTACGACACGGAGAAGACCGCCGAGCTGTTCTGCGGCATCGTCAACCGCTGGAAGGAAATGGGCGGCTGGGACGAGTTCGACCACTGAGTCGCAGCGCATCACCAACAACCCGGCCCAGGCCGGGTTTTTTATGCCCAGCCCCCGGGGCATCGCCCGTCAGAGCAGAGACGGGAAATTCTCACACCAAGTTTTGACAAGCATTCTCATTAACATTAGTATCCCTGGCCATTAGCAACTCACTTTCCAGCCGAGCCCGCCCATGTACGTTTGCCTCTGCCAAGGTGTTACTGACGGCCAAATCCGCGATGCCATCTACGAGGGCTGCTGCAGCTATCGTGACGTACGCGAAAGCCTCGGCGTTGCCACCCAGTGCGGTAAATGCGCATGCATGGCCAAGCAGCTGGTGCGCGACACCCTCGGCGAGCTGCAGAGCAGCCAGGCCGGCCTGGCCTACCCGGCCAGCTTCGTCGCGGCCTGAAAGCCGACCCAGATCAACAAAAGGGATGCTCAGGCATCCCTTTTCGTTGCCCCACTTGCAGGCCAAACCCCCCAGCCAGTAGCTTTGCCCCGTGGGGGCGCGGTGTTGCGCCGTCACTTTCGACCATTGGAGTTGCACCATGAAACACTGGATTCTGGCCCTGTTCTGCACCCTGGGTCTTGCTGGCTGTTCCAGCGAATACATCATCACCACCACCGACGGGCAGCTGCTCACCAGCGATGGCAAGCCGGAACTGGACCGCGACACCGGCATGCTCGAGTTCGAGGACAGTGAAGGCCGCAAGCAGCAAATCCCACAGGCCAATGTGAAGCAGATGATGGAACGCTAACAGCCTGTTCACTGCCGCTGACTTATTTGCAAAACCCCGCTGCGGCGGGGTTTTGTTTTTCTGCAGCGCAACTGCTGGCATATCGCTTGCTAGAGCAGAAGCTGCAGAACTCTCTCCAACGGCGGAGTCAGTTCATAGACAATGGCGTCGTTCCCGGCTATCCCTAGCGCGATAGCTGGGGCGGCGCCTTTTTTGTTCAACGGCGGAACAAAGCACATGACCAACAGCAGCACCACTCGCAGCGACAATCTGGCCTGGGTCGCAGGCTCCGACGCACCGGAAAAGAGCGTCCTGGATCTCGGCTTCATGGCCCTGACCGACTCCGCCTCGCTGATCGTCGCGGCCACCCAGGGTTTCGCCCAGCCCTACGGCCTGACCCTCAACCTGCAGCGCCAGGCCTCCTGGGCCACCCTGCGCGACAAGCTGCTGGCCGGCGAGCTGGACGCCGCCCAGGCGCTGTACGGCCAGGTCTACGGCATTCACCTGGGCCTCAGTGGCCCGGCCACCGACATGGCCATCCTCATGGGTCTGAGCCAGAACGGCCAGGCCATCAACCTGTCCGAGCCGCTCAAGCTGGCCGGCGTGACCAGCGCCGAAGCACTGGCCAACCGCGTGCGCCAAAGCGGTGCAAAACTGACCTTCGCCCAGACCTTCCCCACCGGCACCCACGCCATGTGGCTGAACTACTGGCTGGCCGCCCAGGGCATCCACCCGCTGGAAGACGTCAACAGCGTGGTGGTGCCGCCCTCGCAGATGGTCGCCCACCTCAAGGCCGCGCGCATCGACGGTTTCTGCGCCGGCGGCCCCTGGGGGGCGCTGGCGGTCGAGGAGCACCAGGGCTTCACCCTGGCCACCAGCCAGATGATCTGGGCCGACCACCCGGAGAAGGTCCTCGGCGTCACCCGCGAGTTCGTCGAGCAGTACCCCAACACCGCCCGCGCCCTGACCATGGCCGTGCTGGAGGCCAGCCGCTTCATCGACGAGAATGAAGAGAACAAGCGCAGCACCGCCCAGCTGATCAGCGGCAGCGAGTATGTCGATGCCCCGCTGTCGACCATCGAGCCGCGCTTCCTCGGCCAGTACGAAGACGGCCTCGGCCACGCCTGGCTGGACGCCCACCCGCTGCGCTTCTTCGCCGATGGCCAGGTGACCATGCCCTGGCTGTCCGACGGCATGTGGTTCATGACCCAGTTCCGCCGCTGGGGGCTGCTCAAGGACGACCCGGACTACCTGGCCATCGCCCGGCAGATCCACCAGCTCGAGCTGTACCGGCAGGCCGCCGAAGCCTTGGGCATCAGCGTGCCGGATACGCCCATGCGCAGCTCCACCCTGCTCGACGGCAGCCGGTGGGACGGCAGCGACCCGGCCGGCTATGCCCGCAGCTTTGCCATTCACGCACGCAGCGGCACCGCCGCCGCCATCGCCCTGTAACACTGCGAGACGAACGCCAACATGCTACGAATTCTGCTGATCAACGACACCCCGAAGAAGGTCGGACGCCTGAAGAGCGCCCTGATCGAGGCGGGCTTCGAGGTCATCGACGAGTCGGGGCTGACCATCGACTTGCCCGAACGCGTCGAGGCCGTGCGCCCCGACGTGATCCTGATCGATACCGAGTCGCCGGGCCGCGACGTGATGGAACAGGTGGTGCTGGTGACCCGCGACCAGCCGCGGCCGATCGTCATGTTTACCGACGAACACGACCCCAGCGTGATGCGCCAGGCCATCCAGTCCGGGGTCAGCGCCTACATCGTCGAGGGCATCCACGCCCAGCGCCTGCAGCCGATCCTCGATGTGGCCATGGCCCGCTTCGAGAGCGACCAGGCCATGCGTGCCCAGCTGCAGGCCCGCGACGAGCAGCTGGCCGAGCGCAAGCGCATCGAGCTGGCCAAGGGCCTGCTGATGAAGATGAAGAGCTGCAACGAGGAAGAGGCCTACACCCTGATGCGCCGCCAGGCCATGAGCCGCCAGCAGAAGCTGATCCAGGTGGCGGAGCAGATCATCGCCATGCACGACATGCTGGGTAACTGACTCAAGCAGCGGCGCCCGGCCCACGGGTGCCACAACTGTACCGGTAAACCTTGCACTGTTACCCCATCCGTACCGTGTCAGTCTTCAACTGTACGACTCACTTCCTGTAACTGTGTATCTGCGCCAACAGGCCCTGATTGGCTAAGGTGACGGCATTAGCGCCCACCACCGAGATCGCCATGCCTACCACCCACGAAGAATGCCAGCTACTGGCCGACGCGGATCGCCGCGCCCTCGACTATTACGATGGCATCGACAGCCGTCCGGTCTTCCCCTCGCCCGCCGCCATCGCCGCCCTGCAGGCTTTCGAGCAGCCCTTACCCGAACAGGGCCTGAATGATCAGGAGGTGCTGCGCCAGCTGGACGAAATCGGCTCACCGGCCACCGTGGCCAGCAACGGCCCGCGCTACTTTGGCTTCGTCATCGGCGCCACCCTGCCCGCTGCCGCCGCAGCGGAACGCATGGTGCTGGCCTGGGACCAGTGCGCCTCCTCCTTCGACAATGCCCCGGTCGCCGATGTGCTGGAGCGCACCGCCGGACGCTGGGTGCTGGAAGCCCTCGACCTGCCCCGCAGCAGCGCCGTCGGTTTCGGCACCAGTGCCACCGCCTGCACCCTGGCCAGCCTGTCGGCCGCGCGCCGCGCTCTACTGGCGAGCAAGGGCTGGGACTTTGATGGCGATGGCCTGATCGGCGCACCGGAAGTGCGCGTGGTGGTCTCCGCCACCTGCCACATCACGGTGAAGAAGGCCCTGCGCATCCTCGGCTTCGGCATGAACCGGCTGATCGTCGCGCCCACCGATGCCCAGGGCCGCATCGACCCGGCGCAGCTGCCGGCGCTGGATGACCTGAGTATCCTCTGCCTGCAGGCCGGCGAGGTGAACACCGGCGAATTCGACCCCTTCGCCGAGCTGATCCCCACAGCCAAGGCCGTCGGCGCCTGGGTGCATGTGGACGGCGCCTTCGGCCTGTGGGCCCGCGCCTCTTCTTCTGCACAGCTGGCCGCTGGCGTGGAGCTGGCCGACAGCTGGACCTGCGACGGCCACAAATGGCTGAACACCCCCTACGACGGCGCCATGGCCATCTGCCGCGATGCCGACGCCCTGGCCACGGCGATGAACAGCGACGCCGCCTATGCCAGCGCGAGCAAGGACGCGCAGAAGAACCTGACCCTGGAGTTCTCCCGTCGCGCCCGCGGCGTGGCGATCTGGGCAGCCTTGGCCAGCCTCGGCCGCGACGGCCTGCGCGCACTGATCGACCGGCATATCCGCCAGGCCGGCCAGCTGGCCGAGCGCCTGCGCGAGGGTGGCTACCCCGTGCTCAACCGCGTGGTGCTAAACCAGGTGCTGGTGCGCGGCGACAGCGATGCGCAGACCGTGGCCATCCGCGAGGCGGCGCAGGCCAGCGGCGAGGTCTGGTTCGGCCCGACCATCTGGCAGGGCCGCCCGGCCTTTCGTCTCAGCGTCTCGTCGTGGCGCACCACGGATGCCGATATCGAGCTGCTGGCCGACCTGCTGCTACGCCTGAAGCGGCAGATTCCGCTGTGAACACCAGCGTTGCTGCGGGGCTCGACAAAGTCCCGCCGCAGCGCTTATCTTCGCCGCCTGGCCAGCGCACTGGCCAACGTCGCTCGGACGGTTCCGGGCGCTTACGTCTTCGAGGAAAGCATGGCTGAACAAGCTAAGCGCCGTTTTGCGCGCATCGATCGTCTCCCCCCCTACGTTTTCAACATCACCGCCGAACTGAAGATGGCCGCCCGCCGCCGTGGCGAGGACATCATCGACTTCAGCATGGGCAACCCGGATGGCGCCACGCCGCCGCATATCGTCGAGAAACTGGTGCAGGTCGCCCAGCGCGACGACACCCACGGCTATTCCACGTCCCGCGGCATCCCGCGCCTGCGCCGCGCCATCTCGCGCTGGTACCAGGAACGCTACGCCGTCGAGATCGACCCGGAAAGCGAAGCCATCGTCACCATCGGCTCCAAGGAAGGCCTGGCGCACCTGATGCTGGCCACCCTGGATCATGGCGACACCGTGCTGGTGCCCAACCCCAGCTACCCGATCCACATCTACGGCGCGGTGATCGCCGGCGCCCAGGTGCGCTCGGTGCCGCTGGTGCCCGGTGTGGACTTCTTCGCCGAGCTGGAACGGGCGATTCGCGAGTCGATCCCCAAGCCGAAGATGATGATCCTCGGCTTCCCCTCCAACCCCACCGCGCAGTGCGTGGAGCTGGACTTCTTCGAGCGCGTGGTGGCCCTGGCCAAGCAGTACGACGTGCTGGTGATCCACGACCTGGCCTACGCCGACATCGTCTACGACGGCTGGAAGGCGCCGTCGATCATGCAGGTGGAAGGCGCCAAGGACATCGCCGTGGAGTTCTTCACCCTGTCCAAGAGCTACAACATGGCCGGCTGGCGCATCGGCTTCATGGTCGGCAACCCGGAACTGGTCAGCGCCCTGGCGCGGATCAAGAGCTACCACGACTACGGCACCTTCACTCCGTTGCAGGTGGCGGCCATCGCCGCCCTGGAAGGCGACCAGCAGTGCGTGCGCGATATCGCCGAACAGTACCGCCAGCGCCGCAACATGCTGGTCAAGGGCCTGCATGAAGCCGGCTGGATGGTGGAGAACCCCAAGGCCTCGATGTACATCTGGGCCAAGATCCCCGAACCCTATGCCCATCTCGGCTCGCTGGAGTTCGCCAAGAAGCTGCTGCTGGAAGCCAAGGTCTGCGTCTCGCCGGGCATCGGCTTCGGCGACTACGGCGACGACCATGTGCGCTTCGCCCTGATCGAGAACCAGGACCGCACCCGCCAGGCCATCCGCGGAATCAAGGCGATGTTCCGCGCCGATGGGCTGCTCCAGGCACCGGCCGCCAAGCCGCGCAACAAGGGCGAAAGTTGAGGCAGAAGCCTGTAGCGCTCGCGTAGGCTGCGCTGCGCGCACCAGAGTCCTGTACAGGCTGGTTGGTGCGCACGGCGCCCCCTACGGCAAGCATGAGCAACAAGACCCCGGCAGCGCAGTCTGCCGGGGTCTTGTTGTTTCAGCTGGAGTAATCCAGCGCGGTCCAGGCGCGGCTGAGGCCGTTGCCGATCACGCAATCGGGACGTGCCAGTTGCTCATTGCCGCTGGGCGCCAGGCGGGTGATCTCGCCGAACTCGTCGCGCTCGGTAAGCCACTGCAGCTTGCCGCAGTTGGCCGTCTCGATCACATAGCTGGCGGCGATGCTGGAATGCTGGCCGGGCAGCTTGACCACATCCAGTACCCGCCCCGACTCCTCGACCCGCTTGCCATCGGAAACCAGCACCGCCCAGGCTGCGCCATCCTCGATCACCAGGTAGGCGCCGTTGGCCTTGGGCTGCTCCAGTTGTGGCTGGGCGCAGCCGGCCAGCAGGGCCAATAGCAGAAGTGTCATCAGCTTGTGGTGCATATGGGCGGCTCCTCTTCTCGGTGAATCCCCTGCGGGGCAGGCGGAGGTAACTGATCGGTAGTGCGTGAGCTCACTATTATCGAATACTGTTTATTTGTACAGTATTTTTCGATTAGGCTATTTCTACCCACACAACGCGCACCCACCCCGATGCGCCCCAGAGGATTCCTACCATGCAGGACGTACTGCAGTTGAAGAAAAAAGTGAACCAGATGCCGCTGGAGAGCATCCGCGCCATGGTCGAGGAGTTGCACCTGGAAGGCCTGGTCACTGGCAGCAAGACCCCGTTCAAGCGGGTGCACTTCAATACCTGCTTCGCCGAAATCGAAGCCCTGCTGCAGCGCGCCGGCTATCACCGCCAGCTGGACGTGGTCGGCTACCAGGGCCAGGCCTATGCCCTGTTCGACCCGGTGCGCTGGGAGGCAGTGGAAGTCTTGCGCTGGCTGCGCGATTACGTCGAGGCACTCGAAGCCCAGCCGCTGGCGACCCTGCGCAGCTAGCGCGCACACCGAACCAAAAGCGCACACGGCAATGCCCCGCAGCACCGCCGTGACTCGCAAATCACCCAGCCGGAGCATCTGCCGGGGCAGCATTCAGCGCTTTGCGCACACTCGCAACACACCGCTAACCAGTTGATTCAATTGCACTATCTCGACACCTGCAGAGCCTTTCAAAGCCCTCGGCGGGCTCGCCGTACCTGCGCCAGATCAAAACTGGCAAGCCCCTTGCAATACCTCCCATAGATTCCTGCGCAGCACACCAACGGCGGTGGGCCGCGGATCACGGACAACGGCGTCCGCCAGAGCACCCTCCCCCATCGGGTTCCTCTGGCGTACGCCGTTTTTTTTGCCCATGAAAAAGGAAAACTCCATGAGTGATCGTGATTCCAAAGACCCGGTTAACAACAGCCGCCGCAATTTCCTCAAGCATTCCATCGCCGTCGCCGGCACCGTCGGCGGGGTGGCCGCCCTCGGTCTGTCCGCCCCGGGCTTCCTGCGCAGCGCGGCCTATGCCGCTGGCTCCGACGCGCCGGAAAAGGCCGTGCTGAATATCGGCTTCATCCCGCTGACCGACTGCGCCTCGGTGGTGGTCGCCGCCACCCAGGGCTTCGCCGCCAAGTACGGCCTGACCATCAACCCGAGCAAGGAAGCCTCCTGGGCCGGCGTGCGCGACAAGCTGAATACCGGCGAACTGGATGCCTCCCACGTGCTGTACGGCATGATGTATGGCTCGCAGTTGGGCGTCGCCGGGCCGCAGAAGGACATGGCCGTGCTCATGGGGCTGAACCAGAACGGCCAGGCCATCACCCTGTCCAAGCAGCTCAAGGAAGCCGGCGTCACCACCGGCGAACAACTGGCCGCGCACATCAAGAAAGGCGGCAACCCGCTGACCTTCGCCCAGACCTTCCCCACCGGCACCCACGCCATGTGGCTGTACTACTGGCTGGCCAACTATGGCATCAACCCGTTCACCGACGTGAAAACCATCACCGTGCCGCCACCGCAGATGGTTGCCAACATGCGCGTCGGCAACATGGACGGTTTCTGCGTCGGCGAGCCCTGGGGCGCGCGTGCGGTGTTCGACAAGATTGGTTTCACCGCCACCACCACCCAGCAGATCTGGGCCGACCACCCGGAGAAGGTGCTGGGCTGCTCCCGCGAGTTCGTCGAGCAGAACCCCAACACCGCCCGTGCGCTGGTCATGGCCATCCTCGACGCCAGCCGCTTCATCGATGCCTCCGACGCGAACAAGAAGGCCACCGCCAAGCTCATCTCCGGCAAGGCCTACGTCAACGCGCCGGCCGAAGTCATCGAACAGCGCTTCCTCGGCAACTACGAGGACGGTCTGGGCAACAGCTGGCAGGACAAGAACCCGATGGCCTTCTGCAAAGACGGCAGCGTGAACTTCCCCTACCACTCCGACGGCATGTGGTTCCTCACCCAGTTCAAGCGCTGGGGTCTGCTCAAGGACGACCCGGACTACGCCGCCGTGGCCGCGCAGATCAACCAGACCAAGCTCTACAGCGAGGCCGCCAGCGCCCTTGGGCTGAGCGTGCCGAGCAGTGTGATGCGCTCCAGCACCCTGATCGACGGCAAGGTGTGGGACGGCTCCAACCCGGCTGCCTACGCCAATTCCTTCGCGATTAAAGCCTGATTTTCGGAGGCACCTAGATGAACGCTCCAGTGAAAACACCACTGACAATGGCCACCCCGGTTGCCCCCAGCAGCACTCCGCGCCGGGCCCTGCTCGGCGCGGAGGCCCTCACCAACCTGATCAAGGCAGTCATTCCGCCGCTGCTCGGCATTGCCCTGTTCATCGGCGTCTGGGCCCTGATCGCCACCCGCAGCGAAGGTCTGCCGGGCCCCTTGTCGACCTGGTATTCGGCACTGGAGCTGTTCGCCGACCCGTTCTATGACAATGGCCCGAACGACATGGGCATCGGCTGGAATATCCTGCATTCCCTTG
Source organism: Pseudomonas sp. R-28-1W-6 (assembly GCF_009799925.1). Lineage (GTDB taxonomy): Bacteria > Pseudomonadota > Gammaproteobacteria > Pseudomonadales > Pseudomonadaceae > Aquipseudomonas. The sequence continues at coordinate 100,154 of NZ_WELK01000008.1, read as the reverse complement.
GCCGTGTCGGTCTGGGCTTCGGCCTGGCGGCGCTGATCGGCATTCCGCTCGGCTTCGCCATCGGCCGCTTCGCCTTCCTCGGCAACATGCTCTCGCCGATCATCAGCCTGCTGCGTCCGGTTTCGCCGCTGGCCTGGCTGCCGATCGGCCTGCTGGTGTTCGAGGCTGCCGGTCCGGCCTCGATCTGGGTGATCTTCATCAGCTCGATCTGGCCGATCATTCTCAACACGGCCGCCGGCGTCGCCAGCGTGCCACAGGACTACCTCAACGTGGCACGCGTGCTCAAGCTGTCGGAGTTCAAGGTGCTCACGCGCATCCTCTTCCCCGCCGTGCTGCCGCACCTGATGACCGGCATCCGCCTGGCCATCGGCGTGGCCTGGCTGGTGATAGTCGCCGCCGAGATGCTCACCGGCGGCACCGGTCTGGGCTTCTGGGTGTGGGACGAGTGGAACAACCTCAACGTCGAACACATCCTCATCGCCATCATCATCGTCGGCCTGGTCGGCCTGGCCCTGGAGCAGGCCCTGCTCCTGCTGGCCAAGCGCTTCGACTACGCCAGCTAAGGAGTTCGCCATGGACAAGTTCGTCGAGCTGACCCACGTCAGCAAACACTTCGATACCAAGAAAGGCCGTTTCCAGGCGCTCAGCGACGTCAACCTGAGCATCGCCAAGGGCGAGTTCGTCTCGCTGATCGGCCACTCCGGCTGCGGCAAATCCACCGTGCTCAACCTGATCGCCGGCCTGCTCGAGGCCAGCGAGGGCGGGCTGATCTGCAACGGCCGCGAGATCGACGGCCCCGGTCCGGAACGCGCCGTGGTGTTCCAGAACCACAGCCTGCTGCCCTGGATGACCTGCTTCGGCAACGTCCATCTGGCGGTGGAAAAGGTCTTCGCCGGCAAGGAAAGCAAGGCCCAGCTCAAGGAGCGCACCGCCGCCGCGCTGCACATGGTCGGCCTCGACCATGCCGCGCACAAGCACCCCAACGAGATCTCCGGCGGCATGAAACAGCGCGTCGGCATCGCCCGCGCCCTGGCCATGGAGCCCAAGGTGCTGCTGATGGACGAGCCGTTCGGCGCGCTGGACGCCCTGACCCGCGCCCACCTGCAGGACGAGCTGCTGCGCATCGTCGGCGAGACCCACAGCACCGTGGTGATGGTCACCCATGATGTCGACGAAGCCGTGCTGCTCTCGGATCGCATCGTCATGATGACCAACGGCCCGGCGGCGACCATCGGCGATATCGTCAAGGTCGAGCTGGAGCGACCGCGCAATCGCCTGGCCCTGGCCAACGACAGCCAGTACCACGCGTATCGCACGGCCGTGCTGGAGTTTCTCTACCAGCGCCAGCAGCGTCCCGCCGCCTAGCTCTGATTAGGATCTCCCGAGCTAGAGCGAGACAAGGCAAGAACAGCCGAAGAAGCGCAGTTTACGAATTGTAAATGAGCATGACTCGTTTCACTCGCCCTTCGGGTCGCGCGGAAGCGCGTTAGCCGCAAGCGGCTTGCTGAGGCTGTTCTTAACGCCGTATCGCCGACGCGTAGCAGATCCGATTTTTCCGGCCTGCCGGCCCCTCGAAAGCCCGATCTGGTATCGGGCTTTCTTTTACCTGCCATAACCCCAGGGAATCACCGCCATGAGCACTGACGCTTTTACATCGCCAACCCCTGCCCCTAATCTCGCCAGTGCCCCTAACAACAACGAGAAACACCCATGCCCTACAGCGTCTATATCGCCGCGATCCTGTCCCTGCTGCTGATCGGCCTGTCACTCAACATCTCGCGCCTGCGCATGCGTCACCAGATCGCCTTCGGCGACGGCGGCAAGACCGATCTGCTCAAGGCCGTGCGCGCCCATGGCAACAGCCTGGAACAGTCGGTGCTGTTCATCGTCCTGCTCTACCTGGGCGAAACCAGCGGGCAGATCAGTCCCGCGCTGACCGCCGCCCTCGGCTTCGCCTTCATCATGCTGCGCCTGCTCTACTGCACCGGCCTGTTCGCTCGCCTGCTCCTGCTGCGCCAGGCCAGTCATGGCCTGACCGTGCTGGTGCTGCTGGCCGTCAGCGTGCTCCTCCTGCTGCCGCAATGAGCAGCGACGAACAGAAAATCGCCCTGTACCGGCTGGTCAACGGCTTCACCGGCCCGCTGGCGCGCAGCGCCTGGCACTGGCGTACGCGCTGGCTGGCGCGCCTGCTGGCGCAGCTGATCTGGCGCAAGAACCGTGGCCAGGCGCAGCACGGCACCCTGGCCATCGCCGAGGAATGGCGGCGGCTGTTCGGCCTGCCGCAGTTCTGGCGCATCGAGCGCCTGGAAGACGATACCGCCTACTGCGAAATCCGCTTCCCCTGCTCGCTGGAAGGCAGCGGCGACGTGGCCGCCTGCCATCGCCTGATGGAGTACGACCGCGCCCTGTTGAAGAAGATCGGCGGGCAGCTGGTGGTGCTGCAATCGCGTGCCGACCCACAGGTTCGTGACGGCTGTCGGGTCGCCATTCGCCGGATCGAGGATCAGCGCCACGACCTGATCCCGGCGCGCCAGCTCGACTGATCCACCCCCGGCTTGCCCACTGCCGGCGCAACGGTGAAGATGGCGCCGGCAGTCCTGCCAGGGAAATGGAGCCACACGTGCGCCTGGAAATGAAGCACCTGCGCCTGGTGCGCAGCATCAGCCAGACCGGCAATCTCACTCGCGCCGCCGAGGCGCTATTCATCTCGCAGCCGGCATTGAGCAAGCAGCTGGCAGAGCTGGAGGAGCGCCTGGGTCTGGCCCTGTTCCAGCGTACGCAGAAGGCCATGCTGCCGACCGAGGCCGGCCTGGCCTTCGATGACCACGCCCAGCGCATTCTCGGCGACGTGGCGGTGCTGGAGGAGCATCTGGCGCGCTATGCCCGCGGCGACTCCGGGCGCCTGCGCCTGGCCATCGACCGCATGCACCTGAGCGACTGGCTGGCGGACTTCCTGCAAGCGTTCCGTCGGCGCTTCCCGCAGATCGAGGTGCAGGTCAAACAGGTGCCCAACCTGCTCGACAGCCTGCTGTGCCACGACTGCGACATTGCCATTCTCGGCGAAACCAGCGCGGCCAGCGGGGTCGACTGGCTGGCGCTGAACCGCGACGAGATGGTGGTGATCCTGCCGCCGGCCCACCCGCTGGGCGCCAAGCCCTGGCTGGAGGCCAGCGATCTGGCCGGGGTCGACCTGCTCTACCACTTCAAGCTGGAGCAGTCATTGCTCTACCGCCGCTACCTGCACCCGCAACGCATCGAGCTGGGCTCGCTGCAGCATATCCAGGACATCGCCACGATCATCGCCCTGGTGCGTGCCGGCCTGGGCATCAGCCTGCTGCCCCGCCGCCAGCTGCAGGGCGACGAGAGCGGCCTGCTGGTCAGGCCAGTGGGCGCAAGCGGCATGGCTTTCCGCTGGCAGGCCGCCGTGGCCAGCGACGAACGCCGGCCGTTCGTGCAGGGCGCGCTGCACTTGCTGCAGGCACAGCTGTATCAGTCTGGCGGCCTTTGCGTACCGGCGTCTGTCCCAGCCAACCCCTAAGCATGGCACCAGGCCCTGCGCCACCGAAGCTCAGCGGGCAGCACGCATCAGTCGCCGACCCGCAGCAGGGGGTGTTCAGGCCGCCAGCACGCGGGCCAGTACCGCCTTGACCTTGCCGATGCCATCGGCCAGGGCCTGTTCGATCTCGGCCATGGTGATGATGCCGCTGGACTTGCCGGCCGCCGGATTGACCACCAGCGCCAGGCAGGCATAGGGCAGTTCCAGCTCGCGGGCCAGGGCGGCTTCGGGCATGCCGGTCATGCCAACGATGTCGCAGCCGTCGCGCTCCATGCGGGCGATCTCCGCCACGCTTTCCAGGCGCGGGCCCTGGGTGGCGCCGTACACGCCATGGCTGCTGTGCGCATGGCCCAGCGCCTGCAGGGCGTCGACCAGCTTGCCGCGCAGGGTTTCGTCATAGGGGTAGCTGAAATCGATGTGGGTAACGTGCTCGATATCCCCGGCGAAGTAGGTGTGCTCGCGGCCCCAGGTGTAATCGATGATCTGGTGCGCCACACACAGGTGACCACTGCCCATGGCAGCATGGATGCCACCCACCGCATTGACCGCGATGATCGCCTCGGCGCCGGCCTGCCGGAGCGCCCACAGGTTGGCGCGGTAGTTGACCTGATGCGGGGGAATGCGATGCGGATGGCCATGGCGGGCGAGGAACAGCACCTCGCGCCCGGCGTACAGGCCACGCTGGATGGCTGCCGATGGCGCGCCGTAGGGCGTATCCAGGGCTAGTTCCTCGGTCAGGGTCAGGCCTTCCAGCTGGGTCAGGCCGGTACCGCCGATGATGGCGTAGACAGTCATGCGTTTATCCTTTTCAACAGCAAGCTCAATCAATCAGCTGTGCGGCGCGCAAGGCGGCCACGGCCGTCAGCCAACGCGGCTGCTGGCGGTATTCGGTGGTGGCGAAGCCTTGCCCGCGCATGCGCGCCAGGCCCTTGGGTGGCTGCACCTGCAGGCGTTGCAGGGCGCTCAGGGCCAGCTCGGCGGCGCCGCGGTCGTTGCACACCAAACCCATGTCGCAGCCGGCCGCCAGCGCCGCTTCGATGCGGCTGGCGGCATCGCCGACCACATGGGCCCCGGCCATGGACAGGTCGTCGCTGAAGATCACGCCCGCAAAACCCAGCTCGCCGCGCAGGATGTCCTGCAGCCAGCGCCGGGAGAAACCGGCCGGCTGGCTGTCGACCTGCGGGTAGATCACATGGGCCGGCATCACCGCCGCCAGCTGCTGGCTGAGCCGCTGGAACGGCAGCAGGTCGCAGGCGCGGATCTGCTCCAGGCTGCGCTCATCCACCGGGATCGCCACGTGGGAGTCGGCTTCGGCCCAGCCATGACCAGGGAAGTGCTTGCCGGTGGCGGCCATGCCGGCCGCCGCCATGCCACGAATGAAAGCACCAGCCAGCTTGCTCGCCAGCTCGGGATTACCCTCGAAGCTGCGACTACCGACCACCGCGCTGCGTTGATGATCGAGATCCAGCACCGGAGCGAAACTGAGGTCGAGGCCGACTGCCAGCACCTCGGTCGCCATCAGCCAGCCGCACTGCTCGGCCAGGTACTCGGCGTTGTCGTTGTCGGCCAGCGCGCGCATGGCCGGCAGGCGCACGAAGCCCTGGCGCAGGCGCTGCACCCGGCCGCCTTCCTGGTCCACCGCCAGCAGCAGATCCGGGCGCACGGCGCGGATTGCCGCACAGAGTTCGCGTACCTGGCGCGGGTCTTCGATATTGCGGGCAAACAGGATCAGCCCGGCCACTTGTGGCTGGCGCAGGATCTGGCGGTCCTCGGCGGTCAGCCAGGTGCCTTGCACGTCCAGCATCAGCGAACCATACAGGGGAGTCTTCACGAATAGTCCTTAGCCGAGATCGGCAGCCGCCCACGCGGGGCACGGCGCCTCATCGATCAGTACCGCGCAGTGCAGCGGCACACGGGGAAAGAGTGTTAGCAGATCGGCGTTGCGCAGGCGCACGCAGCCATGAGACAGCGGCACGCCCATGGGTTCCCGCTCGGGGGTGCCGTGCAGGTAGATGTAGCGACGGAAGGTGTCCACCGGGCCCAGCCGGTTGCGCCCCGGCTCGCAGCCGCTCAGCCAGAGGATGCGCGTGAGGATCCAGTCGCGCCCGGGGAACTGCTGGTGCAACTCAGCGGACCAGACTTCGCCGGTCCAGCGTCGCCCGCGCAAGACTGCCCCCAGCGGCAAGCCCTCACCGATCTTTGCCCGCACCTGATGGCGGCCGCGCGGCGTGCAGTTGGAGCCGCTCTGCTCGCCCGCGCCATTGCGGGCCGTGGAGACAGGCAGGCGCAGCAGCAGCTGCCCGTCGGCAAAACCGTACAGGCACTGATCGGCGAGGGAAATGTGCAGGAAATCGAGCGGACGCATAGGCGACTAGCTTAGCCGATCGGCCCGCCCGGGCACAGCCGCAATCAGGCTTTTGCCGCGGTGGCGACCTTGGCCCGAGGCTTCAGCTGGGCGGTGGCCAGCGCTTCGCTGCTGACGCCGGTTTCAGCACGCATGCCGGCAGCGAGGAACGGCACCATCAGGCGCATGACCTGCTCGATCGAGGTATCCACGCCGAAATCATTCTCGGCGATGGCACGCAGCGCCTTGATCCCGGACATGCTGAATGACGCCGCACCGAGCATGAAATGCACCCGCCAGAACAGCTCCAATGGTGGGATGCGTGGCGCGGCTTCGTGCAGCAGGACCAAGTAACGGCGGAACACCTTGCCGTACATGTCTTCCAGGTAGCGACGCAGGTGGCCCTGGCTCTGGCTGAAGGCCAGCCCCAGCAGGCGCATGAAGATCGACAGGTCGTTGCCGCTGCGCGGTTTGACCGCCAGGGCCTGCTCCACCAGCATTTCCAGCAGATCCTCGAGGCTGGCCTTGCTCTCGGGCTTGGCCTGGCGACGATCCAGTTCCTTTTCCAGGCTGGCGCAGAACGGCCCGAGGAAGCGCGAGAACACCGCCTGGATCAGCGCCTTCTTGGAGCCGAAGTGGTAATTGACCGCCGCCAGATTGACCCCAGCCTTGCTGGTGATCAGACGCAGAGAGGTCTCGGCGAAGCCTTTTTCCGCGAACAACTGCTCTGCCGCATCAAGAATGCGCTCGACAGTTTCTGACTGAGCCATGACATCTCCACCTGACAAACACTTGTTTGAAACATACGTTTCAGGTCGCTGCCGTGTCAAGTCTCACGAGCCCAATCATGGCCGACCGGTCACGCATTTAACCATAGTGCAGATTGCCCAGGCTTTGCGCCAAGCAGGCAGGCGGAACAAAAGCCCCGCCGGCACGGCGAAAAGAACAGTTGCCAGGGCAATATCACTGTATATAATCACAGCAACTGTATAAACAGACAGACGACCACCATGCTCAAGCTCACGCCCCGCCAAGCCGAAATCCTCGCCTTCATCAAGCGTTGCCTGGAAGCCAATGGTTACCCGCCGACTCGCGCCGAGATCGCCCAGGAGCTGGGCTTCAAGTCACCCAACGCCGCCGAGGAACATCTCAAGGCCCTGGCCCGCAAGGGCGCCATCGAGATGACCCCCGGCGCCTCGCGCGGCATCCGCATTCCCGGCTACGAGCCGGAAGCCCAGGAAGAAGAAGGCCTGCCGATCATCGGCCGGGTCGCCGCCGGTGCGCCGATCCTGGCCCAGCAGCATGTCGAAGAGTCCTGCCAGATCAATCCCTGCTTCTTCCATCCGCGCGCCGACTATCTGCTGCGGGTGCGCGGCATGAGCATGAAGGATATCGGCATCTTCGATGGCGACCTGCTCGCCGTACACACCACCCGCGAAGCCCGCAACGGCCAGATAGTAGTCGCCCGCATCGACGACGAAGTCACGGTCAAGCGCTTCCAGCGCAGCGGCAACAAGGTGCTGCTGCTTGCCGAAAACCCCGAGTTCGCCCCGATCGAAGTGAATCTGGAAGAACAGGATCTGATCATCGAAGGTTTGAGTGTCGGCGTGATCCGTCGCTAACGTGAAACGCCACTAAGTAGTAAGGAGAGCCTCATGCAGTTCCCGCAGTCGCTGAATCGTTCGCAACTTCCGCTGTTTGAAGCTTTCCTGGGGCAGAGCATGGCCCCTCTGCTGCTCGATTCGGCCGAGCTGCCGGCCTGGCTGGAAGAGCCCGAGCCAATCAGCGAGCTCGCCCTGTCCGGCTCCCTCGGCCACTGCCGCCACCTGCTGGGGCCGGTACTGCGCGAGCTGAGCCAGAACCAGGATGCCCGCTGGCTGACCTTGGTCGCGCCGCCCGCCAGCCTGACCACTGCCTGGCTGCGCAGTGCGGGCCTCAACCTGGACCGCCTGCTGGTTCTGCAACCACGCGCCGGGCAGAACGCCCTAGAACTGGCCTGCGAAGCGCTGCGCCTGGGGCGCAGCCATACCGTGGTCAGCTGGATCGATCTGCAGCCGAGCCAGCGCCAAGGCCTGAGCAGCGCCGCCCGCCTGGGCAGCGCGCAGAGCCTGAATATTCGCCTGGATTGATCTGGCTAACGCCGCAGCGGCCTAGCCAAAGCGGAGAGACGGGTGGCGTCGGGCGAGCCTGACTCGCCCAGACACGGGATCAGTGCAGAACGCGCGGCTGATCGTCGTGTTCGAGATCGCCTTCGGCCAGTCGGCCGGCCATCTGCACGCCGACATTGAGCATGGCCTTGGCCACTTCGACATGCTGCCCCTGCAGGAACGCCTTGGCGTCGGCGGAGAAGTCCAGGGTGACCAGGGTTTCCTCATCCTCCGCACGGCGCAGGGCAATACGGCCGTCAGGAAGCTCGACGATTTCCAGGAAGGATGTGGGCATAAACAAGTTCTCCAATCAGGCGCGCAGTGTAACAGCCCAGGGAAAACCGCCCTAGCCCACCCATCTTGTACTCAGCACTCGCTGAGCGACTCGCGAAAACGCAGGGCCAGCTGCTTGAGCTGCTGGCGCCAGGCCTCCAGTTCTTCGTGGCACAGCGGCAGCACTTCCTCTTCGACACTGACCGCCTGGATCAGCGGCAGCGTCGGATCGACCTTGGCCGTCTTCGGCGCCTGCGGCGGCTGAAACAGCTTGGCATAGGCCTGCAGCAACTGGGCCAGCCAGGTTTCCGGCTGCTGCGCCAGCTCGACCAGTTCGGCCAGCTCCGGGCTCGGAGCCTCCTGCAGCACGGCCTGATTCAGCAGCAATTCGGCGCGCGGCACATTGGCCTGCGGCAAACGGTAGTAGCCGGCGATTTCATGGCACAGCCCCAGCAGTGCGCCGTACAGATGGAACAGCGCCGCCTCGCGCTCGGCCTGGACTTGTCCGAGACCGTTCATGGCCCGGCCGTCTTCGGCCTTGCGCAGGTTTTCCAGGGCCAGGCCGGCGAAATAGATCTTCTGGTTGGTGCGGGTATACAGTTCTTGCGCCATGGCAAGGCTCTCCAGAGTCGTGCGCGGCGGATCGCTTGGCGGCGCGCCAGGCGCGCCGCAACGGATCGATCAGCCCTTGCTTTCCACTTTCCACTTGCCGCCGTCGAAGAAGGCGCGCCAGCCGGTGGGCTTGCCGTCCACCTCGCTCTGCACATACTGCTCCTTGGTCTTGCGGCTGTAGCGGATAACCGCCGGACGGCCTTCTGGGTCCTTCTTCGGTGCATCCAGCAGGAAGTGGTACTTGGGATCGATCTCGTCCTTGTGCGGGATCAGCTCCAGCACCAGCGGCGCACGGGTCTCGCGGTTCTTCGGGAACTGGCTGGCTGCCAGGAACAGGCCGGAGGCACCGTCACGCAGCACGTAGGTGTCGTTGACCTTCTCGCACTTGAGCTCCGGCATCTGCACCGCGTCCATCTTAGGTGGCGCCGCCTCGCCACTGCGCAGCAGCTTGCGGGTGTTCTTGCAGCTGCTGTTGGTGCAACCGAAGAACTTGCCGAAGCGGCCAGTCTTCAGCTGCATCTCGCTGCCGCACTTGTCGCACTCCAGGCTCGGCCCTTCATAGCCCTTGATGCGGTACTGGCCCTGCTCGATCTCGTAGCCCGAGCAATCCGGGTTGTTGCCGCAGATATGCAGCTTGCGGGTTTCATCCAGCAGGTAGGCGTCCATCGCCGTGGCGCAGATCGGGCAGCGGTGCTTGTTCAGCAACACGCGCGATTCGGACTCGCCCTCGTCGTCCGCGGCGATCTCGTCGCCCGGAATCAGGTTGATGGTGGCCTTGCAGCGCTCCTTCGGCGGCAGGGCGTAGCCGGAGCAGCCGAGGAACACGCCGGTGGAGGCGGTACGGATCATCATCGGCCGGCCGCAGTCGCGGCAGGCGATGTCGGTCAGGGTCGGCTGGTTGGCACGCATGCCGCTGTCGGCCACTTCCGCCACTTCCAGCTTCTTCTTGAAGTCGCCGTAGAACTCGTCGAGGACATGCTTCCAGTCGCGCTCGCCCTGGGCAACATCGTCCAGATGCTCTTCCATGCCGGCGGTGAAGCCGTAGTCCATCAGGTTGGCGAAGCTTTCGTTGAGACGCTCGGTGACGATGTCACCCATCTTCTCGGCGTAGAAGCGACGGTTCTGCACCGCCACGTAGCCACGTTCCTGGATGGTCGAGATGATCGCCGCATAGGTCGACGGACGACCGATACCACGTTTCTCCAGCTCCTTGACCAGGCTGGCTTCGGAGAAGCGTGCCGGCGGCTTGGTGAAGTGCTGGCTGGGGTCGAGCTTGATCAGCTTGAGCGCTTCGCCTTCGTTCATGTCCGGCAGCACGTCGTCTTCGCCGGGCTTGCTCTGCTGCGGCTGCGCCTTGGTGTAACCGTCGAACTTGAGGATGCGGCCCTTGGCGCGCAGCTCGAAGGTCCCGGCGGCCACGGTGACGCTGGTCGACAGGTATTCGGCCGGCGGCATCTGGCAGGCGACGAACTGGCGCCAGATCAGCTCGTAGAGGCGCTCGGCGTCGCGCTCCATGCCGCTGATCTGGGTCGGGCGCAGGTTGACGTCGGACGGACGAATCGCCTCGTGCGCCTCCTGGGCGCCCTCCTTGCTCGAATAGACATTCGGCTTGGCCGGCAGGTACTTCTTGCCGTACTCGCTCTCGATGAAGCCGCGAACCATCTCCACGGCGTCGGCCGAGAGGTTGGTCGAGTCGGTACGCATGTAGGTGATGTAGCCGGCCTCGTACAGACGCTGGGCCATCATCATGGTCTTCTTCACGCCGAAGCCGAGACGGTTGCTCGCCGCCTGCTGCAGGGTCGAAGTGATATAGGGCGCCGACGGCTTGCTGCTGGTCGGCCGATCTTCGCGCTTGGCGATGCTGTAGGCGGAGGCCTTGAGCTTCTCCAGCGCGGCCATGGCCTGCGCTTCGTTGACCGGTTTGAAGGCCTCGCCCTTCTCGCGGACCACCTCGAAGCGCACGGTGGCGGCCTTGGCGGTGCCGAGGTCGGCGTGCACTTCCCAGTATTCTTCCGGGACGAAGGCGCGGATTTCCTTCTCGCGCTCGACCACCAGTTTCACCGCCACCGACTGCACGCGGCCGGCGGACAGGCCACGGGCGATCTTCTGCCACAGCAGCGGCGAGACCATGTAGCCCACCACGCGGTCGAGGAAGCGCCGCGCCTGCTGGGCATTGACCCGGTTGATATCCAGCTCGCCGGGCTTGGAGAAGGCCTCCTGGATGGCCTTCTTGGTGATTTCGTTGAACACCACGCGCTTGTAGCGGCTGTCGTCGCCACCGATGGCCTCGCGCAGGTGCCAGGCAATGGCTTCCCCCTCGCGGTCCAAGTCGGTTGCGAGATAGATGGTGTCGGCATCCTTGGCCAGGCGGCGCAGTTCCTCAATCACCTTTTCCTTGCCGGGCAGGATCTCGTACTTGGCCTTCCAGCCATGCTCCGGATCGACGCCCATGCGCGAAACCAGCTGACGCTTGGCCTTTTCCTTGGGCGACAGTGCCGGCGCCTCGGCCGCAGCCGCCTTGCCACGCTTGGCCGGTTCCTTGGCGCTACTGGCCGAACCGCTGGTAGGCAGGTCACGGATATGGCCGATGCTCGACTTCACCACGTACTGGTTGCCCAGGTACTTGTTGATGGTCTTGGCCTTGGCCGGGGATTCCACGATGACCAGCGATTTGCCCATGGATTGGAAAATTCCTGAATTCTGAGAGTAAAAGCGGGCGGCGCCGCTAAAGGCACCGCTATATATAGTGGCCGTCGAGGTGAGGTCAAGCGCGCTGCTTGCTCACTCCTTGGCGAAACGTGCCGGTTCGACCTCGATCAAAGCAAAGCGCGGGACTGTCTCGCCGTCCACCTCGACCGTGCTACAGAACATCTCCAGTGGCCTGACCCACAGGCCGAACTCACCGTACAGGGCCTGGTAGACCACCACATCCTCTTCCGTCTCGGAATGCCGGGCGACCCCGAACACACGGTATTGCGGGCCTTTGTAGTGACGGTACAAGCCGGGTTGCAGCTGCATTATTCGACTCCCTATAAGAGCCTGTTCAAGGTCTGCTGCGCGTCGGCCATGCTGCGTTGAAGTCGGGCTCAGAATGCTCATTTACCGCTCGTAAACTGCGCTTCTTCGCCCAACTTCGCCTTGCCTGGCTCTAGCTCGCGAGACTTTGAACAGGCTCTAAGAATTACCCAAAAACAAAAACCGGGGCACAGGGCCCCGGTTCTTCCATCGCGAAACGCTTAGACGCGTTCGAAGACGGTGGTGATGCCCTGGCCGAGACCAATGCACATGGTCGACACACCGAGGGTGCCGCCATTCTGCTTCATCACGTTCAGCAGGGTACCGGAGATACGCGCACCGGAGCAGCCGAACGGGTGGCCCAGAGCGATGGCGCCGCCGTGCAGGTTAACCTTCTGCTCCATCTTGTCGAGGAGTTTCAGGTCTTTCAGCACGGGCAGGGCCTGGGCGGCGAAGGCTTCGTTGAGTTCAACGAAGTCGATGTCGTCCATGGTCAGGCCGGCACGCTTGAGGGCTTTCTGGGTCGACGGCACCGGGCCGTAGCCCATGATCGCCGGATCGACACCGTGTACGGCCATGCCACGCACCACGGCCAGCGGCTGGATGCCGAGGTCCTGGGCGCGCTGGGCGGACATGACGATCATGCAGGAAGCGCCGTCGGTGATCTGCGAGGAAGTACCTGCAGTCACGGTGCCGCCTTTCGGGTTGAACGCCGGCTTCAGGGCAGCCAGGCTTTCCAGGGTGGTTTCCGGACGAATGGTTTCGTCGAAGTCGAAAACCTTCAGGAAGCCGTTCTCGTCGTAGCCTTGCATCGGGATGATTTCATCCTTGAACTTGCCTTCGACGGTGGCCTTGTGGGCCAGGCGGTGCGAACGCTCACCGAACGCATCCTGCTGCTCGCGGCTGATGCCGTGCATCTTGCCGAGCATTTCAGCGGTCAGACCCATCATGCCCGACGCCTTGGCGGCGTACAGGGACATGTGCGGGTTCGGATCGACGCCGTGCATCATGCTGACGTGGCCCATGTGCTCCACGCCACCAACCACGAACACGTCGCCGTTGCCGGTCTGGATCGCCTGCACGGCAGTGTGCAGGGCGCTCATGGAGGAACCACACAGGCGGCTGACGGTTTGCGCAGCGCTGGTATGCGGGATCTGGGTCATCAGCGACGCCATGCGCGCGATGTTCCAGCCCTGCTCCAGGGTCTGATTGACGCAGCCCCAGATCACGTCTTCGACTTCAGCCGGGTCCAGCTTGGTGTTGCGGGCCAGGACGCCGCTGATCAGGTGTGCCGACATGTTCTCGGCACGGGTGTTGCGGTGCATGCCGCCCTTGGAACGACCCATCGGGGTACGGCCGAAGTCGACAATGACTGCGTCTCTCGGATTCAGGCTCATATCTCTACTCTCGCTCTGATCGTTGCGCGATTAACCGAAAAACTTCTGGCCGTTTTTGGCCATTTCGCGAAGTTTTGCGGTCGGGTGGTACAGCGCGCCCAGGTCGGCATACTTGTCAGCCAGGGCCACGAATTCGGCTACACCGATGGAGTCGATGTAACGCAGCGCACCACCACGGAAGGGCGGGAAGCCGATGCCGTAGATCAGGCCCATATCGGCCTCGGCAGCGGTTTCAACGATGCCGTCTTCCAGGCAACGAACGGTTTCCAGGCACAGCGGGATCATCATGAAGTTGATGATGTCTTCATCGCTCAACTCGCGCTGTTCAACGACGATCGACTTCAGCAGCTCGTAGGCAGTCGGGTCGGAGACCTTCTTCGGCTTGCCACGTTTGTCCATCTCGTAAGCGTAGAAACCCTTGCCGTTCTTCTGGCCCAGACGGTTGGCGTCATACATCACGTCGACGGCGGTCTTGCCTTCCACGGCCATGCGGTCCGGGAAGCCTTCGGCCATCACGTCACGGCCATGGTGACCGGTGTCGATACCGACCACGTCGGACAGGTACGCCGGGCCCATGGGCCAGCCGAACTTCTCCATGACCTTGTCGATGCGCACGAAGTCGACACCGAAGCCCAGCAGCTTGGAGAAGCCGCCGAAGTACGGGAACAGCACGCGGTTGACCAGGAAGCCCGGGCAATCGTTGACCACGATCGGGCTCTTACCCATCTTCTTGGCGTAGGCAACGGTGGTAGCCACGGCTACATCGCTGGACTTCTCGCCACGGATGACTTCAACCAGCGGCATCATGTGCACCGGGTTGAAGAAGTGCATGCCGACGAAGTTTTCCGGACGCTTGAGGGCCTTGGCCAGCAAGTTGATGGAAATGGTCGAGGTATTGGAAGCCAGGATCGCGTCTTCGCGAACCACGCCCTCCACTTCGGCCAGCACGATCTGCTTGACCTTCGGGTTCTCGACCACGGCTTCGACGACGATGTCGACGTTGCCGAAATCACCGTAGGACATGGTCGGACGAATGCCAGTCAGGGCTTCGGCCATCTTCGCCGGGGTCATGCGGCCTTTGGCAACGCGACTGCCGAGCAGCTTGGAAGCCTCGGCCAGACCCATCTGGATACCCTCTTCGCGGATATCCTTCATCAGGATCGGGGTGCCCTTGGAAGCGGACTGGTAGGCGATACCGCCACCCATGATGCCGGCGCCCAGTACGGCAGCCAGTTTCACGTCACGGGCGATTTCGTCGTGCTGCTTGGCTTTCTTCTTCAGTTCCTGGTCATTCAGGAACAGACCGATCAGGCTTTCCGCAACCGAAGTCTTGGCCAGCTTGACGAAGCCAGCGGCTTCCACTTCCAGCGCCTTGTCGCGACCGAAGTTGGCGGCTTTCTGGATGGTCTTGATGGCTTCGACCGGGGCTGGGTAGTTCGGACCGGCCTGGCCTGCGACGAACCCCTTGGCGGTTTCGAAGGACATCATCTGCTCAATGGCGTTGAGCTTGATCTTTTCCAGCTTGGGCTGACGCTTGGCCTTGTAGTCCAGCTCGCCGGAGATGGCGCGCTTGACCAAGTCCAGAGCAGCTTCCTGCAGTTTGGCCGGAGCGACCACAGCGTCAACCGCGCCTACTTTCAGGGCATCGGCAGCCTTGGCTTCCTTGCTGGAGGCAATCCACTCGATGGCGTTGTCGGTACCGATCACGCGCGGCAGGCGCACGGTGCCACCGAAGCCTGGGTAGATGCCCAGTTTGACTTCCGGCAGGCCGACCTTGGCGGTCTCTGCGGCAACGCGGTAGTCGGCGGCCAGGCACATCTCGAAACCGCCGCCCAGGGCGATGCCGTTGATGGCCACTACGGTCGGCACATTGAGGTCTTCGAAATCGCTGAAGATCTTGTTGGCTTCGAGGTTGCCGGCTACCAGCTCTTCGTCGGGCAACTTGAAGTTATCGACGAACTCGGTGATGTCGGCGCCGACGATGAATACGTCTTTGCCGCTGGTAACGATTACGCCCTTGATCGAACCGTCGGCCTTAATGGCGTCCACGGACTGGCGCAGCTCGCTCAGAGTGAGACGGTTGAACTTGTTAACGGACTCACCCTTGAGGTCGAAATTCAATTCGACGATGCCGCTCTCAAGAGCCTTAACCGTGATGGCTTTACCTTCGTAAATCATCAACTGATCTCCACGGTATGGAAGCTGAACAGTACACATCGGAGCCAACCAGCAGGCTTGCCCGCGGCGCAGCCGTCGAGCATAGCCGCAATCGGCCAGGCACACCCACCGATGCGATAATCGGGCTGTATTGGCGCTGCCTCTCGCGGCAAACACTCAATTCATACGCCCGTTTGATTTGGGTGTGCACACATTCTGTGAAAACCCGGCAATTGTCAATTGCCCGACACAGGCGCGCCAAATGAGCATGGCGTCACGCAATGACCAGAAACGCCGAAAAAGCCACGAAACACCGATTCCCGCCTTGTCCGCCCTGCATTCCAGCCCGGCGATAAAGCTTATTCATTCACTGAATAATGCCCGAAAAAGCTCCGCGGGCCCGCCTCAGGCCAGCTGCGCCAGCAGGTCGGCGACCCGCTGCAGCTCGGCTTCGCCACCGCGCTCCCCCCAATACAAGGCCAGCATCTGCGGCCCAGCCTCGACCTTGTAGACATCGGCCGGCAGCTGCCGCAACTGGGCCAGCAACTGTTCGTCCGCGCACGGCTCACGCCATTGGTTGAGCCACTGCCCAGGCTGCGCCTGCCAATAGCTCCAGCGGTCCTGCCGGCCACGACGGCGCGCACGGTGATACTGGGCACAGCTGCCCGGCGGGTTGCATTCCAGCCAGTGCGGCCATTCCTGCTGCACCAGCTGCATGCCCAGCCCCAGGCGGCGGGCCGCCAGGCGCAGGGCCATCTGCCCACTCTGCCGGCGCGAGGGGCGCAGCCAGACCAGCGGACTGAGCGCCACGCCCACCAGCAAAATCACGATCCACCAGGTCATATCTGTCACTCTGCGGGAAAAGCCTGTGCTATCAAGCAGGCAAGCCATACTGTTAATAAATAGCCACCCATTTAAGGAGCAAGCCCCATGTCCTACCAGCACATCCTGATCGCCGTCGACCTGACCGACGAATGCCACCCCGTCGTGCAACGCGCCCTGGATCTGGCCGCCAGCAACGGCGCCAAGGCCGCCTTGGTGCATATCATCGAACCCATGGCCATGGCCTTTGGCGGCGACGTGCCGATGGACCTGTCGCTGCTGCAGCAGCAGCAATTCGACCAGGCCAAGGAACGCCTGGTGAGTTTTGCCGAGCGCTATGAGCAACTGGGCAGCGCGCAACGCCACCTGGTGTACGGCCAGCCCCGCCAGGAAATCCACCAGCTGGCCACCGAACTGGGCTGCGACCTGATCGTGGTCGGCAGCCACGGGCGCCATGGTCTGGCCCTGCTGCTGGGCTCCACGGCCAACGACGTGCTGCACGGGGCACCGTGCGACGTGCTGGCCGTACGCCTGAAGAAGCCGAGCTAATAAAGGGGCGCCGGGGCGCCCTATTCGATGGCGTCGCCGGCGCTCATGACCAGCGGGCGGATCTTCTGCAGCTGAGTCTCCAGCGACACCGTCATGCTCGACGACATGGAGAAGAAGGTGAGGAAGGCCTTGAGGTTGGAATCACCCTCGCAGGTGTCGTGGATGCGCTGCCAGAAGGCCTGATTGACCAGTTGCAGCTGCTGGAACTGCTTGACCAGGCCCTTCAGCTCCCAGTCCGGGCGACGCCCTTCGCGGAAGTTGAAATACTGCCGCGCCAGGTACAGGGAAATGGTGCGCAGGATGAACTCCTGGCTGCTGGCAAACGGCAGGTGGTTGTGCGCCATCGGCTTGAGACGCGCCAGCACCGGGCAGGCGCAGGTCGCCATGATCACCCCGAGCAGCGAGCGCAAGCCCTCCTCCAGGCTGACCTGCTTGCTGTACTCGCGCTCCGGCGTACGCACCCAGACCTGCGCCTTCTTCACGGCTGGCAGGCCATGGAAATCCTCGATCACCCGATGCAGATCGACGGCCGCCGGGCAGTGGCTGAACTCGTTTTTATTCAGCGGGCAGTTGCTGCACTGATTGTGTTCCAGGCGCGTCCACTTCGGCGTCGCCTCAGCCCCCTGGTGATCATATTGCCGGTCCAGCTCGATCCTGTAGCTGAACTGATGGTTGTCATCCAAGGTAATGCGGTACTCAATCGCCATGCGTGTCTCCGACAGGCTCCTCAGGCTTCCAGTTCGGCCCAACGCTCCAAGAGTTGGTCCAGTTCTTCTTGCAGGCTCTGCAGGCGATCCAGCACGGCCGCGGTGGTAGCCGCCGGCTGCTGGTAGAATGCCGGATCGGCGATCTGCGCCTGCAACGCTGCCAGCTGGGTTTCGAGGGCGTCGATCTGCCCGGGAATCGCCTCCAGCTCACGCTGCAGCTTGTAGCTGAGCTTCTTCTTTGCCGCCGCCGAGGCTGGCGCCACGGCTTCCTCCAGGGGCGCAGCGGGTGCCACTGCGCTCAATTCGGCCTTGCCCGACTTGCTTTCGCCCACGCCCAGCAGGCGCGGCGAGCCGCCCTGGCGCAGCCAGTCCTGGTAACCGCCGACATACTCGCGCACCCGGCCTTCGCCCTCGAACACCAGGGTGCTGGTCACCACGTTGTCGAGGAAGGCCCGGTCGTGGCTGACCATCAGCACGGTACCGGGGAAATTCAGCAGTACCTCCTCGAGCAGCTCGAGGGTTTCCACGTCCAGGTCGTTGGTCGGTTCGTCCAGCACCAGCAGGTTGGCCGGCTTGCTGAACAGCTTGGCCAGCAACAGGCGTGCCCGTTCGCCGCCGGACAGCGCCTTGACCGGGGTACGGGCACGCTGCGGGCTGAACAGGAAGTCGCCCAGGTAGCTCAGCACATGGCGGCTCTGGCCATCGATGGTGATGAAGTCACGGCCCTCGGCGACGTTGTCGATCACCGTCTTTTCCGGTTCCAGCTGGTGACGCAATTGGTCGAAATACGCCACTTCCAGCTTGGTACCGACCTCGATCTTGCCGCTGGTCGGCTGCAGATCGCCGAGCAACAGCTTGAGCAGGGTGGTCTTGCCGGTACCGTTGGCGCCGAGCAGGCCGATGCGGTCGGAACGCTGCAGGACGAAGGAGAAGTCGTCGACCAGCTTCGGCCCGCCGGGATGGGCGAAGCTGACATGCTCGACCACCATCACCTGCTTGCCGGACTTGTCCGCGGTTTCCAGCTGGATATTGGCCTTGCCCTGGCGCTCGCGACGCTCGCTGCGCTCCTGGCGCATGGCCTTGAGCGCGCGCACGCGCCCCTCGTTACGGGTGCGACGGGCCTTGATGCCCTGACGGATCCACACTTCTTCCTGGGCCAGGCGCTTGTCGAACAGGGCATTGGCGGTTTCTTCCGCGGCCAGCTGCTGCTCCTTGTGCACCAGGAAGCTGGCGTAGTCGCCATTCCAGTCGATCAGGCCGCCGCGATCCAGTTCGAGGATGCGCGTGGCCAGGTTCTGCAGGAAGGAACGGTCGTGGGTGATGAACAGCACGGCGCCGTTGAAGCCGAGCAGCGCCTCTTCCAGCCAGGCGATCGCACCGATATCCAGGTGGTTGGTCGGTTCGTCGAGCAGCAGCAGATCCGGCTCGGACACCAGCGCCTGGGCCAGCAGCACGCGCCGGCGCCAGCCGCCGGAGAGCTCGGCCAGGGTCTTGTCGGCCGGCAGCTGCAGGCGGCTGAGGGTGCTGTCGACCAGCTGCTGCAGGCGCCAGCCGTCCTTGGCCTCCAGCTCCTGCTGCACATGCATGAGCCTGGTCAGGTCTTCGTCGGTGTGGATGTTCTGGCTGAGATGGTGGTACTGGGCGAGCAGCTCGCCGACGCCGGCCAGGCCCTCGGCCACCACGTCGAACACCGTGCGCTCGTCGGCGCGCGGCAATTCCTGCGGCAGCTCGCCGATCTTCAGCCCGGGCGCGCGCCAGATTTCGCCGTCATCGGGCATCTGGTCGCCCTTGACCAGGCGCAGCATGCTCGACTTGCCCGTGCCGTTGCGCCCGATGATGCATGCCCGCTCACCGCGGGCAATCTGCCAGGACACCTTATCCAGCAGCGGCATGGCGCCGTAGGCCAGGGAAACATCGGTGAACTTGAGCAGGGTCATGACGGGCAACTTCCAAAAAACCGGGGACGCATTCTAACCGAGTTGCCGGCAAACCTTGCTGGCATTTATGCATCATGCTTCACGCCCTGCCCCGGCGCTTTCGCCGGCGGCGCGCAAAAGGCTAAGCTAGGCGGATCGGTGCTCACTCACGCGCACTCGTTCTATCTTTTGTTCGGAAGTGTCATGTACCGCTCCCTGCTCAGCCTGTGTTCCTGCCTGCTTCTCAGCACCCTCAGCCTCACCTGCGCCCAGGCCGCCAGCCTGCCCCAGCAGCGCCAGATGTACGACGAAGCCAAGCGCGCCCTGGCCAAGGGCGACAAGGGCCCCTACCTGCGCTATGCCGAGGCCCTGCGCGACTACCCGCTGGAGCCTTACCTGGCCTACGACGAGCTGACCGCCCGGCTGAAATGGGCGAGCAACGAGGAAATCGAGAAATTCCTCGCCGAGCACGGCGACCTGCCGCAGGCCGGCTGGATGAAGCTGCGCTGGTTGCGCTGGCTGGCCGAGCGGGGCGACTGGCAGACCTTCATCAACCACTACGATCCCAAGCTGAACTTCACCGAGCTGGACTGCCTGTACGGCCAGTACCAGCTCAAGCACGGCATGAAGGCAGAAGGCAATGTCACCGCGGAGAAGCTCTGGCTGGTCGGCAAGTCCCAGCCGGAAGCCTGCGACGTGCTGTTCAACATCTGGCGTGGCGATGGCCAGCTGACCGAGGAACGCCGCTGGAAACGCGCCAAGCTGGCCGCCGAAGCGCGCAACTACGGCCTGGCCAGCTACCTGGTGAAGGGCCTGCCGAACTACGACAAGCAAGGCAAGCTGCTCCTTGAGGTGGCGCAGAAACCCCTGCTGCTGACCCAGACCGCCCGCTTCGCCCCGGCCGATCGCGCCATGGCCGATGTGGTCGGCCTCGGCCTGCGCCGCCTGGCCCGCCAGGACCCGGAGAAGGCCCTGAGCCTGCTCGACGTCTACGCCCGCACGATGAAGTTCTCCGACGAGGAAAAGGTCGCCATCGCCCGCGAGATCGGCCTGACCCTGGCCCGCCGCTTCGACATGCGCGGCCTCGACGTGATGGCCCAGTACGACCCGCAGCTGCGCGACAACACCGTATCCGAGTGGCGCGCCCGCCTGCTGCTGCGCCACGGGCGCTGGGACGACGCCTACCAGCTGACCAGCCGCCTGCCCGCCGACCTGGCCGCCACCAGCCGCTGGCGCTACTGGCAGGCACGCAGCCTGCAACTGGCCCAGCCGCAGAGCAAGCAGGCCGCGGCCCTGTATCAGCCGCTGGCCAAGGAGCGCGACTTCTACGGTTTCCTCGCTGCCGACCGCATCGAGGCGCCCTACAGCCTGAACAACAAGCCGATGGCCATCGACCCGCGCGTCATGCAGAAGGTGCGCAACACCGCCGGCATCCGCCGCGCCCTGGAGTTCCACGACCGCGGTCAGATCGTCGACGGGCGCCGCGAGTGGTACCACGTCAGCCGCCTGTTCAGCCGCGAGGAGATGGTCGCCCAGGCCAAGCTGGCCTACGACAAGCAGTGGTATTTCCCGGCCATCCGCACCATCAGCCAGGCCCAGTACTGGGACGACCTGGATATCCGCTTCCCCATGGCGCACCGGGCCAGCCTGACCCAGCAGGCCAAGCTGCGCGGCCTGCACTCCAGCTGGGTGTTCGCCATCACCCGCCAGGAAAGCGCCTTCATGGCCGACGCCCGCTCCCCGGTCGGCGCCATGGGCCTGATGCAGCTGATGCCGGCCACCGCCAAGGAAACCGCGCGCAAGTTCGGCATTCCCCTGGCCAACCCGCAGCAGGCACTGGTGCCGGAGAAGAACATCCAGCTCGGCGCCGCCTACCTGAGCCAGGTGCACGGCCAGTTCAACGGCAATCGCGTGCTCGCCTCCGCCGCCTACAACGCCGGCCCGGGCCGCGTGCGCCAGTGGCTGAAGGGCGCCGACCACCTGGCCTTCGACGTGTGGGTGGAGAACATCCCGTTCGACGAAACCCGCCAGTACGTGCAGAACGTGCTGTCCTACTCGGTGATCTACGGGCAGAAGCTCAACGCCCCGACCCCGCTGGTGGACTGGCACGAACGCTTCTTCGACGACCAGTGAATGCACAACGGGCGCCCTAGGGCGCCCGTTTCGTTTCACCCGCCCGCTTCCAGCGCCCTACTCCAGCACCTCGACCGGCATGCCGACCTGCAGCTCGCCGACTCCGCGCGGCAACAGGTTCTGCCCAAAGTACACCTCGCCATCGCGCTCGCGGTAGGTCTTCAGGGTCCTCAGCGGTTCGCGGTCGGCGCTGCGCTCGCCGGTCTGCGGGTCGACGGTGGTCAGCACGCAGCGGCTGCAGCCCTTGGCCACCTCGAACTCCAGCGCACCGATGCGGATGCGCTTCCAGCCATCCTCGGCGAAGGCCGCGCCGCCCTGCACCACCAGGTTGGGACGAAAGCGCAGCATCTCCAGCGGCCGGCCGACCCGCGCACTCAAGTCGTCCAGCGAGGCCTGGCCGATCAGCAGCAGCGGGAAGCCATCGGCGAAGGCCACCTTGTCGCCGGGCCGGGCATACTGGGTATCGACCTGGCGCGCGCGGCTCTCCGGCACCTGCACCAGGCGGCAGGCTCGGCCGACAAAGGCGCTCAGCCACTCGGCGGCGGCATCGCCGGCATCCGGCACGTTCAGGTTGTCGCGCCAGACGCTGACCTCACGCAGGTTGCTGTCGGCTTGCGGCAGCGCCACCTCCAGGCTGGCGCGCCCCGGCGCACTGAGAGTCAGCCCGCCCGTGGCGTTCCACAGGGCGGACAGCTGGCTCATCTGCGGCAACAGGCGCTGGCTGAGGAATCGCCCGCTGGCCGCCTCCACCAGCATCCAGCGGCGGTCGCCGGCCAGGCCCAGGGCGCCCAGGCGAGCGCTGGCCAGGCTTTCGGCCTGGCCCGACTTGAGGGGGTAGCGATAGAGAGCAGCGAGGTGCATGGCCGGCATCCTTGAGGGCAAAGATGCCGGTTATACGGCGCGCGGAGCGACAGCTCAAGCCCGCCGTGTGCGGCGGGTTACTCGTCGAGCAGCAGGCGCTGGCGAATCACGTCGACCAGCTTGTCCGGCTGGAACTTGGAGAGGAAGTTGTCGCAGCCGACCTTCTTCACCATGGCCTCGTTGAAACTGCCGGACAGCGAGGTGTGCAGGACCACGTAGAGGTCTTTCAGGCGCGGATCGTTGCGGATCTCCGTGGTCAGCCGATAGCCGTCCATTTCCGGCATTTCCGCATCGGTGAAAATCATCAGCAGCTTGTCGGTCATCACCTCGCCGCTGTCGGCCCACTTCTTCAGCTGCTGCAGGCCCTTGAGACCGTCGCTGGCGCTGTGGGTGCGGATACCCAGCTGGGCCAGGGTCTCGCGCAGCTGGTTGAGGGCCACGCTGGAGTCGTCCACCAGCAGCACTTCACGACCGCTGGCCTTGGCCAGCAGCGGATCGGCCAGCTTCTCGTCGGAGACCCGGGTGCTCATCGGCGCGATTTCCGAGAGCACCTTCTCCACATCGATGATCTCGACGATCTGCTCGTCGACCTTGGTGATGGCGGTCAGGTAATGCTGGCGCCCGGCGCCACCGGGCGGCGGCAGGATGGACTCCCAGTTGAGGTTGAGGATGCGATCCACCCCGCCGACCAGGAAGGCCTGCACCGAACGGTTGTACTCGGTGACGATGATGGTGCTGTTCTCCCCCGGGGTCAGCGGACGCATGCCGATCGCCTGGGACAGGTCGATCACCGGCAGGGTCTGCCCGCGCAGGTTGACCACCCCGCAGACATGCGGGTGGCGGTGCGGCATCAGGGTCAACTTGGGCAGCTGCAGGACTTCCTGGACCTTGAACACGTTGATGGCGAACAGTTGCCTGCCGGCCAGACGGAACATGAGGATCTCCAGGCGGTTCTCGCCCACCAGCTGGGTACGTTGATCCACGGTATCGAGAATGCCGGCCATTGCGCGCTCCTGTTAACTGAATCGGGTCTAGCCAGTGTATCGGCCGGTTGCGGGCGAAATGAAATCAGTGGCCGGGCGCCATCATGCCTGAGCCGCTACGGTGGAGCCAGCCTGGCGCCCGCCGCTGCTCAATCCGCCGCGCGCAGCAATGGCGAGCCCGCTGGCAGGTGCACGCGCAGGGCCGCCGGCCGCGCGGCAAAGCGCAGGTGCTTGCTCTCCAGCGGCTCGCCGTCCAGGTTGATGTCCAGCCCCTCGGCGGCCTCCACCTCGACCCAGGGCAGCCGCGCGTTGAGCGACACCGACTCCAGGCCGAGAATCCCGCCGGACAGCAGCGTCCCCAGGGTACCGACCAGATCCGGCGAAGCCGGCACGATGCAGATATCCAGCAGTCCATCGTCCACCCGCGCCTGCGGGCACAGCACATGCCCGCCACCGGCCTGGCGTCCGTTGCCGATGCCGAGGGCGAGGAACTCGCCTTCCCAGGCGAAGCCCGGCCCGCGGAAACGGCCGAAGGCCGAGTGCACCTCGGGGAAGCGCGTCAGCCCGGTGAGGAAATAGGCGGCGCCGCCGAGCAGTTTCTTAAGCTCTTCCGAGGTATTGGCGGTGATCTTCGAGCCGAAGCCGCCGGTGGCCATGTTGAGGAACAGCTGGCCGCCCACCTCGCCCAGGTCGATCGGCCTGGGCGGCTCATCCAGCAGGGCCAGGGCCTCGGCCGGCGACAGGGGCACGCCGGCGGCGCGGGCGAAGTCGTTGGCCGTGCCCAATGGCAACAGGGCCAGGGAGGCCTGCGTAGCGCCGAGGGCCATGGCCTCGGCGATATCGCGCAGGGTGCCATCCCCGCCACCAGCAATCAGGGTCGGATAACCGGCCGCCAGCGCCTCGTCGACCAGGCGCGCGGCGTCGCCGGTCTCCCAGGTCAGG
The DNA here is from genome assembly GCF_009799925.1 of Pseudomonas sp. R-28-1W-6. Taxonomy (GTDB): domain Bacteria; phylum Pseudomonadota; class Gammaproteobacteria; order Pseudomonadales; family Pseudomonadaceae; genus Aquipseudomonas. The sequence goes on along the minus strand of NZ_WELK01000008.1, from coordinate 75,740 downwards.
CGTACCGCCAGCTCCCAGCCGGCCTCACGCCGCGCCAGCACGGCGGCGCGTACTTCCTCGTTGAGTGCCTGCTTGCCATGCAGGATCAGCAATGCCTTGCGTTCGGCCATGCCCGACTCCTTGTACCCAATGCAGCCGAGTATATGCAGGCCGCCGGCCTGCACGCGAACGATCAGGCCGGGTAGCCGGTGATCTCGCGGATGCTGCGATACAGCGGACGCAGCTGCTGGTACATGCGCAGGTAGACCTCGCGGTACAGCCGCTCGTAGACCTGCACCGCCTGCGGATTGGGCTGGAACACCTGGCCCACGCGAGTCATGGCGGCGATGGCGGTGGGAAAGTCCGGGTGCAGGCCGAGGCCGACGGCGCAGTCGATGGCCGCGCCGAGGCCGGAAGTCTCGTACAGGTGCGGGCGCTCGGCCGGCAGGTTGAAGATGTCGGCGGTCAACTGCATGGCCGCATCGCTCTGCGAGCCACCGCCGGAGATGCGCAGGCGGCTGATGCGGGTACCCGAGCGTTTCTCGATCTTCTCCTTGCCCTGGCGCAGGGCGTAGGCCAGGCCTTCGAGGATGGCGCGATACAGGTGCGCGCGGGTGTGCACGTCGCCGAAGCCGATGATCGAGCCCTTGGCCTCCAGGCCCGGCTCGCGGATGCCCGGTGACCAGAACGGCTGCAACGTCAGGCCCATGGAGCCGGGCGGTACGCCGTTGACCAGCTCGTCGAACAGGGTTTCCGCCTCCACCCCCAGCTCCAGGCCGCGCTGGCGCTCGGCGTGGCCGAACTGCTCCTTGAACCAGCTGACCATCCAGAAGCCGCGGAAAATCATGACTTCGGTGTTGTAGTGGTCGGGAATCGCCGCCGGGTACGGTGGGATCAGCGGGATGGTTTCCAGGTAGGTCGAACGCGTGGTGTTGATGGTCGCCGTGGTGCCGTAGGACAGGCAGGCCGTGCTTGGCTCCACGCCGCCAGCGCCGATCACCTCGCAGGCCTTGTCCGAGGCGGCGGCAATCAGCGGCAGGCCTTCGGGAATGCCCGTATGCCGACTGGCCTCGGCGGTGATGGAACCCAGGCGCTCACCCGGCTTGACCAGCTCGGGCAGCATCGATAGCTGGATCGGGATGGCCTGCCACTTCCAGTCGCTGGGCTTAGCCCAGCACAGGCGCTTGTAGTCGAACGGCAGATAGGCCACGCAACTGCCCACCGAGTCGGCGAAACGACCGCTCAGGCGATGGGTGAGAAAGCCCGACAGCAAGAGGAACTTGTGCGTCTTGGCCCAGATCTGCGGCTGCTGCTGGGCGATCCAGTTGGCTTCAGCCTGGGCGCGGAAATAGTCGATGGTTTCATCGATGCGGATCAGCTTGAACAGCCAGCCCCAGGGGCCCTTGATGCGCCCGGCCACCTCGGCGCGGCGCTGGTCCAGCCAGAGAATGGCCGGGCGCAGCGACTTGCCTTCGGCATCCACATTGATCAGGGTGCCGCGCTGGGTAGTGACCGAAACACCGGCGATCAGGCGCTTGTCGATGTCGACACTGGCCCACAGCCGGCGGCAGGCCTCGCCCAGGCTGGCCCAGTAGTACTCGGGGTCCTGCTCGGCCCAGCCGGGGTGCTCCGAGTAATAGGGCTCAAGCTCAACCTTGCCCTTGCCCAGCAGGTTGCCGGCCAGGTCGAAGAGCAGCGCGCGCACGCTCTGGGTGCCGTTGTCGATGGCCAGCAGGTAGCGTTGTTCGGTCAACTCAGAGTCCTCGGGTAGGGTGCGCCCTGCGCACCAGCCGCAATGCAGTGGCGCGCACGGCGCACCCTACAGGCAAGGCAGGCTGTAGCAACTGCGCCACAGCTGCAGATAGCGTTGTTGTTCGGCGTCCCAGCGGGCATCGCTCCAGCCAAGGCGCGGCTGGCACAGGGCACGGATGCGCGGCAGCTCGGCCGCCGCCCCTTCGGCCAGCAACAGGCCGATGCGCGTGCGGCGCAGCAGCAGGTCGTCCAGGTGCAGCACCAGCTCGTCGGCGCAGGCCTGGGCCAGCTCGACCCACAGGGTGTCGCTGGCGCCGATGCGCTCGCCGCCCAGCTCGTCCAGCAATGCCGCCAGACGCGGCAACGCCAGGCCATGGCGACCGGCCAGACGGCGCTGCTGCGTCACGCTCAAACCCGTCAATGACAGCGGCGGCGCGGCATGAAACACCGGCTGCCCGACATCCTCCACCGTCTTGCCGGCAAACGGCGCGCAGGCGCGCAGCACTTCCAGGGCCAGCAGGCGGAAAGTGGTCAGTTTGCCACCGGCGAGGGTCACGCAGCCGGGTTCGACCCACAGGGCGTGTTCGCGTTTCTCGTCCGACGGCTTGCTGGTGGGCGTTGCATCCGTGCTGACCACCGGCCGCACGCCAGCCCAGCTCGACAGCACATCGTCACGGCTGACGCCGGCGGCGGGAAATACCTGAGCGCAGGCGGCCAGCAGATAATCGACCTCAGCGCTGGTGATACGCGCATCGCAGTCCAGCGCTTCGCCATGGTCCAGGTCGGTGGTGCCGATCACCGTGGCGCCTTCCCAGGGGAAGACGAATACCGGGCGTTTGTCCTGCCCATGCATAAAGCTGATCGCCTGGGCCACCGGCAGGCGCCAGACCGGCAGCAGCAGGTGGCTGCCACGCAGCGGACGGATATGTTCGAGACCTTCCTTGCGGCGCAGCTCATCGGCCCAGGCACCGGTGGCCTGGGCCACCACCCGGGCACGGAAGTGATAGTGCTGGCCGGACTCGCTGTCCTCGGCCTGCACCCCGACGACCCGGCCGTTGTCGCGCGTCAGTTCGACTACGCGCAGGCCGTTGAGCGCTTCGCCGCCCTCGGAGCGCGCTTCGCCCAGCACCCGCATGACCAGGCGCGCATCATCGGTCACCGCGTCGGTGAACTGGGTGGCGCCCAGCAGGTGCTCGTCCTGCAAACCGGGGGCGAGAAAGCGCAGCTCGCGCAGCGGCTGATAACGATGCAGGCGCTGGCCGGCCAGGGCGTCATACACGGCAAGCAGCCCGCCGAACACCCTGGGCCCAGGAAACTGCCCGCGGTAATGGGGAAACAGGAACGGCAGGGCATCCACCAGCCCCGGCGCCTCGCCGAGCAGGCGCTGGCGCTCGCGCACCGAGTCGCGGGTCAGGCCGAGCTGGCCCTTGGCGATATAGCGCAGGCCGCCATGCACCATCTTCGACGAGCGACTGGAGGTGCCCCAGGCGAAATCGCGCTGTTCCAGCAGCAGGCACTTCCAGCCGCGCCGCGCCGCCTCGCGCAGTATGCCGGCGCCGCTGATGCCGCCGCCAATAACTATCAGGTCCCAGTCGCGCGCCGCCAGCTCGGGCAGCGCCGCCTCACGCCAGGCGGCGTTCCAAGTCATGTTCAGTCTTCCAACAACACGCCAGGGGCCAGGCGCCCTTCCGGATCGAAATGCTGCGCCATGGTCTTCAGAGCGGCGATACCCAGCGCGCCCTTCTCCGCCGCCAGGTACGGTGCATGGTCACGACCGACACCGTGTTGGTGGCTGATGGTGCCGCGGTTGTCGGCAATCGTCCGGCTGGCCGCCTGCTTGAGCTTGCTCCAGCGCGCCTGGGTCTCGCCGTAGCTACTACCGGGGCGGAACACGTAGGTGGTGTAGATGCTCGAACCCTGGCCGTAGACGTGCGACAGGTGGGTGAACACATGCACCCGCTCGCCCTCCTCGCTCAGGCCATGACGCAGGCTGTGCTCGACCTTGTTCAGCAGGTTGTCGACGTTGCTCCAGTCGGTGGCGGTTTCCAGGGTGTCCACCGCATAACCGGCCTCCCACAGGCCATGACGCAGGTAGGGGAAACGGAAGCGGTTTTCCGCCCACTTCTTGCCCAGCAGGGTGCCGGTGAACACCCCGCCGAACCCCTTGAGCAGGCGTTTGGCCTGTTTCACCGAGAGGGCGTTCTGCGCGCGGTTGCCGGTGACGCCGAAGGTCAGCATGCACTTGCCGGCACGGGCGCCACGCAGGGCCAGGTATTTTTCCAGCCAGGCGATCTGCTCGGGGTGGCCGGCCAGGGCCAGTTGGGTCTCGGTCTCGATGGCGTTGGACAGGCGCAGCATCGACAGCGGCACGCGCGCCTGCACCAGCGCGCGGATGCCGGCCAGGGCCTGCTGCCAGCTGGGCAGGAACACGGCGAAGAACTTTTCCTGCTCGGCCAACCGGGTGACCCGCACCTTGACCTCGGAGATCACCCCGAAGCGCCCTTCCGACCCAAGGATCAGCTCGCGCAGGTCGGGGCCGGCAGCCGAGGCCGGGAAAGTCGGGATGTCCAGGGTGCCGGCGAAGGTCTCCACCTTGCCGCCGGCGAACAGCTGCTCGATGCGCCCGTAGCGCAGCGACTGTTGGCCGCTGGAGCGGCTGGCCACCCAGCCGCCGAGGGTCGACAGCTCCCAGGACTGCGGGAAGTGGCCGAGGGTGTAGCCGCGGGCGCGCAGCTGCGCCTCCACCTGCGGGCCGTTGGCGCCGGGGGCGAAGGTGGCGATCAGGCTGCTCTCGTCGAGGTCGAGCAGCTGGGTCATGCGCTCCAGCGACAGGGTCAGCACCGGTTTCTCGGACTCGACCGGGTTGATATGCCCGGCCACCGAGGTGCCGCCGCCGTAGGGAATCACGAACACGTCGTGCTCGCGGGCCCAGGCCAGCAGCTCGCGGATCTGCGCCGGGGTTTCCGGCAGGGCCACGCCGTCGGGGAACACGCCGAACTCGCCGGAGCGCATGGCCAGCCAGTCCGGCAGGCTCTGCCCGCGGGCATGGCGCACGCGCACCTCGGCGTCCAGGCTGATCAGCGGATGGCGAGCGAGCAGACGCGACGCCGGCACCCGGGCCAGCACCTGCGCCAGGCTGGCATCGGCCAGCGCCTGACCCGTGCCGACCCGCGCCTCGAGGAAGGCGCCGCCATTGGCCGGCAGCACCACCTGCGTGGCCTCGTCACCCCATCCATTCCAACGTCGCATCTGCCGCTCCCCTGAGTGTTCCGCTGACCATCGATGGCTGCCTATACTAGCCGGCCGCGTCACCCGGTCACTGTCGGATCGGGACAGCGGTCATCGCCAATCAAGACAAGCAGAACAACAAGAACCATGCTGACCCTTGGCTACACCTCGGTTCCCGCCCTGATCAAATACCTGCGCCATGCCGAACGCCTCGGCCTGGATGTGGAAGCCGTGCGCGCCGCCGTCGGCATCAGCGCCGCAGACCTCGCCGACAACGGCAAGCGCATCCCCAGCGAGCTGCACGAGCGCCTGCTCAGCCACCTGCTGGAAGTCTCCGGCAACCCGCTGTTCGGCCTGCACTCGGCGCAATTCGTGCAGCCCGGTTACTGGAGCGTGCTCGGTTACATCACCATGAACTGCGCCACCCTGGGCGAAGCCATGAGCCGCATCGTGCCCTACGAGAAACTGGTCGGCGATATGGGCACCAGCCAGCTGCTGGCTGAAGGCGACCATATCAAGCTGGTCTGGAACTGCCGCCACGAACGCCCGGACATCCGTCGGCACATGGTCGAGAGCGTGCTCGCCTCGTGGATGCTCTATGCGCGCTGGATCGCCGACATGGACAAGTCGCCGCGCGAGGTGTGGATGGAGCATGCCCGCCCCGATGGCACCACGCAGGCCGATTACGAAGCGGTGTTCGGCTGCCCGGTGCTGTTCGAGCAGTCCTGCAACGCCCTCTTGGTGCCCATGGACTACCTGGCCATCCCCCTGCGCCAGGCCGACGCCAACCTGCTGCGCACCCTGGAAGAACACGCCCTGACCCTGATGGCCGGCCTGGACGACAACGAGCCGCTGCCGCAACGGGTAAAGAATGCCCTGCGCCTGCTGCTCAAGGACGGCCTGCCACGCAAGGAGAAGGTCGCCGAGAAGTTCCACATGACCGTGCGCACCCTGCAGCGCCACCTGCAGAACGCCGGCACCAGCTACCAGGAAATCCTCGACCAGCTGCGCCAGGAACTGGCCGAACACTACCTGCTGCGCAGCGACCTGGCGATCGAGGATATCGCCAGCTACCTGGGCTTCACCGAGGCGCGCTCGCTGCACCGCAGCTTCAAGGCACGCACCGGCATGACCCCGGGCGAGTACCGCGAGCGGCACAAGGGCAATCCGCTGTAGCACGGGAAAACCCGCGCCTGGCCATCGGCCCTAGATCCTGCTGACAGTTTTTCCAGCCACTAAAACGCTGGATCAGAGCCCACGGACTGGTGGCGAGCGGTCCTTGCGTAGGATGCGCCGTGCGCACCAGAAAGCCCGCATATGGCCGTGGTGCGCACGGCGTACTCTACGAAAACCGTGGACAGTCCCTACCCCAGCAGTTCACTCAGCGGAATAAAACGCAGCAGTTCGCCTTCGGCATAGGTCCGGTCTTCCAGCACTTCGACCAGGCCATCGGCCCAGGCGGCGCTGCGCAGCACGCCGGAACTCTGGTTCGGATAGAGCACCGCGCGGCCGCCTTCGAGGCGTGCGCGCAGGTACTCGCGGCGCTTGCCGGCCTTGCTCCAGGCGAAACCGGCCGGCACCTGGACGGCCAGCGGCTCGACGTCGAGCACGCCCAGGCGCCGCAGCAGATAAGGGCGCGCCAGCAGGCCGAAAGTAACCAGGGTCGAGGCCGGATTGCCGGGCAGACCGATCACCGGCACGCCCCGATAATGGCCGCAGGTCAGCGGCTTGCCCGGCTTGATCGCCAGCTTCCACAGGGTCAGCTCGCCGTCTTCCTGCAGCACTTGGCCGAGGAAATCCGCCTCGCCCACCGACACCCCGCCGGTGGACAGGATCAGGTCGACATCGGCCAGCGCCGCCAGGGCATCACGGGTGCGCTGCAGGTCGTCGGCGAGGATGCCGCCGTCCACCACCGTGCAGCCCAGGCGGCGCAGCCAGGCGCACAGCAGGCTGCGGTTGCTGTTGTAGATCTGCCCCGGGCCCAGCGGCAGGCCGGGCTCGACCAGCTCGTCGCCGGTGGACAGCACCGCGACCCGCGGCCGGCGGCGTACCGCCAGCTCGGCGCGGCCAAGGGAGGCGGCCAGGCCCAGTTCGACCGGACCCAGACGAGTGCCGGCGGCCAGCACCAGCTCGCCGACGCGGGTTTCCTGGCCCTGCGGGCGCACGTTCTGCCCGGCCCGCAGCGGCTCGCCGAAGCGCACCCGGCCATCGGCCAGGACTTCGGCGTTTTCCTGCATTTCCACGCAGTCGGCGCCAGGCGGTAGCGGTGCGCCGGTGAAGATCCGCGCACAGGTGCGCGGCTGCAGCGGCCCAGGCGCCTGGCCGGCGAGGATGCGCTGGCTGACCGACAGCGGCTCACCCATGCAGTCGGCCAGGCACAGTGCGTAGCCGTCCATGGCGCTGTTCGGCCAGGGCGGCAGGTCCAGGCTGGCGATCAGCGCCTCGGCCAGCACGCGGCCATCGGCATCGGCCAGGGGCACGATCTCGCACTCGCCAATCGGCGTCGCCGCGGCCTGGGCCAGCAGGCGCGCCAGGGCCTCTTCGACCGGCAGCAGGCTCATCCGCGGCTCTCGCAGGCTCCGACCGCCTTGAGGTGCGGCACGAAATTGCAGGGCCGGTGACGATTGTCCAGCTGCTCGGCGAGGATGCCGTCCCAGGCGGTGCGACAGGCGTTGGTCGAGCCCGGCAGGCAGCAAACCAGGGTGCCGTTGGCCAGGCCGGCCAGGGCGCGCGACTGGATGGTGGAGGTGCCGATATCGGCCACGGAAATCTGCCGGAACAGCTCGCCGAAGCCATCCACCTGCTTGTCCAGCAGGCAGCTCACGGCTTCCGGGGTGCTGTCGCGGCCGGTGAAACCGGTGCCGCCGGTGATCAGCACCACCTGCACCTGGTCCTCGGCGATCCAGCTGGCGACCTGGGCGCGGATCTTGTACAGGTCGTCCTTCAGCAGCACCCGCGCAGCCAGGGTGTGCCCGGCGGCGCTAAGGCGATCGACGAACAGCTGGCCCGAGGTATCGGTCTCCAGGCTGCGGGTATCACTGACGGTCAAAACGGCAATATTCAGCGGCACGAATGCCGCCTCGGCCTTGTGGCTCATGGCGCAATCCGGTTGTGGCGAAAACAGGCCGGTGTTATATCACAGGCCCCAGCCAGAGCACCGCCATGACCGACTCCTGCCCTCTTCCGCCCTGTTCCATCCTGCTCCTGGCCGGCGGTCGCGGACAGCGCATGGGCGGCCAGGACAAGGGTCTGCTGCAATGGCGCGGGCAACCGCTGATCGCCCACCTGCACGCCGTGGTGCGCCCGCTGGGCGATGACCTGATCATCTCCTGCAACCGCAACGCCGAGCGCTACGCCGCCTACGCCGATCGCCTGGTGCAGGATGACGACAGCGAATTCCCCGGCCCGCTGGCCGGCATCCGCGCCGGCCTCAGGGTAGCCCGCCAGCCCTGGCTGCTGATCCTGCCCTGCGATGCCCCGCAGCTCGATACGGCCCTGCTGCAGGCCATGCGCGCCCGAGCAGCCGAGCAGCCGGACAAGCCGCTGCTGATCCGTCGCGGCAGCCAGTGGGAACCGCTGTTCTGCCTGCTGCCACTCAGCCTCGCCGACAGCATCGAACAGGCCTGGCAGGCTGGCGAGCGCAGCCCGCGGCGCCTGTTGCTGCAACTCGGCGCCCAGGCCTTCGAATGCGCCGAAGATGACCCGCGCCTGGCCAACCTGAATACCCCCGAACTGCTGGCGGCAAGCGCAGCTGGCACTCGGCCGTAGAACCTGATCCCCCCTGCCCCGCCAGACGCCAGCTAGCCATCAGAACAGCCCATACCGCCGCCACAGCGAGGCGCAGCGCTGCGCCCGCAAACAAAAAATCAGGCTAACCCCTTGTGCAACAAAACCTTTTCGGTACAATGCGCGCCATTGAACGGAGCGTAGCGCAGCTTGGTAGCGCGTCTCGTTCGGGACGAGAAGGTCGCAGGTTCGAATCCTGTCGCTCCGACCAAATTCCCGAAAGCAGCGAACCCGCAAGGTTAGCTGCTCCGAAAACCGGCCCACAGTGGCCGGTTTTTTCGTTTCTGCCGCCCAGAAAGCCCGCCCTCTGCGCCCAGCCGACTCAGAGCAGCAACTGCTGGCACCCCGCCGTCGGCACACCCTCCAGTTCGAGCAAGGCCTGCTTGCGCGCCAGCCCACCGGCATAACCGGTCAGGCTGCCATCGGCACCGATGATGCGGTGGCACGGCACGATGATCGAGATCGGGTTGAGCGCATTGGCCCGGCCGATGGCCCGCGCCGACGTCCGGTGCGGCAGCAGGCGTGCCCCCAGCTCGACATAGGTCAGGGTGACGCCATACGGCACCTGCCGCAGATGCCCCCAGACCTCCTGCTGATAAGGCGTGCCACGGGGCACCAGAGCCAGATCGAAGACCCGGCGGCGCCCGGCGAAATACTCGTCGAGCTGGCGCGCGATCGGCGCCACGGCCGCCGCATCGCGCTGCCAGGCGAAGCCCTGCCAGAGCGTCGGCGACTGCTGTTCATCGGGCAGAAAGTCCAGACGCAACAACGCACCCCGCCCATCCACCAGGGCAATCATGCGCCCTAACGGGGAGTCGAGCAGATCACCCAGCGCCCTGCTTCGTTCAACCTCTTGCTGCATTCCATCCACCTGCTGTCTGCCGCACCCAAGAAACCCCGGGCGCACGTCAGCCGACGAAGCCCGATAGGCAACAGTGAATGCAGCTCGCTATGATCGGAAGCCATGACACCCTCGCCGCCAACCCGCCAACCCTGTCCACCCGGAGCCTGCATCTGCGGGCGCGAACACCTGCTGGACAGCCCCGGCGCCGACCTACGCATCCTGCGCCTGACTCGCCCGGAGGAAAAGCGCCTGCTCGAACGCCTGGAAAATATTGCGGACCTGAACGACCTCGAGCACATGCAGCGTCGAATCCACGAGCAGCTGGGCATTCGCCTGCAGGTCGCCCCCGGTTTCAACGAAGTCCGCAGCATGCGCGGCATCGCCATCCACATCGACGAACTGCCCGGCCTGTGCCGCAAGACTCGCCAGTCGATTCCCGCCGCGATTCGTCGCGGCCTGGAGAAACACCCGGAAATCGCCTACAGCCTGCTCAACGCCCACGACCTTTTGCGCGACGCCTGAGACCGCCAGGAATACCAGGGAGCGACTGGCTCAAATATCCACTCCAGCTCGGAGTAAGGCGACAGCAGGGAAAGCCCCAGCAGCAATGGGTCTGAACCGAGCTTGCGGATCGTCGCCCACAGCCCTGATGCATCTGCCCTGCACCCTGGGTGACCCGACGAAAACCAGGAATCTTCTGGCGACTTTGATTGGGATGGTGTCCCAGGGCAGGTTCGAACTGCCAACCTTCCCCTTAGGAGGGGGATGCTCTATCCAATTGAGCTACTGGGACCTGCAACGCGCGGCATGCAACACCGGAATTTGACCAGGCCGCATGTTAGCGGGCATCCCCGGATTTGTCATGCCCAACCCGGCACCAACTCGGCACTACTCGCGTAACGCAGCATTTTTTCACCCCGCCCCATGCCGCGCCCCCAGTGCTTTTGCTGATTGGCACGCATTTCGGACAACTGGTGCTGGCAATGCGCCGGTATTATGCGCAAAATTCGTCGTGTAATTGGCGTCAAATACTCGACCCACCACCGAATCGACGATGCTCAATCGACTGAACGGCTAGTGTCAAATGCTGTCAAAGCAGTAACAATTCCATAGCCAAGTGCCAGCATCGCTTTCCTGAACTAACCGGTTTAATGTATGCGCCCTATGAAACAAGCTATCTACTCCAGCCGCACGGCTGACAAGTTTGTGGTTCGCCTCCCCGACGGCATGCGCGAGCGCATCGCCGATGTGGCGCGCAACCATCATCGCAGCATGAACTCGGAAATCATCGCACGCCTGGAGCAGAGCCTGTTCCAGGAAGGCGCGCTGGGTGACGATCAAGAGCTGCGCCTGGACAGCCCCGAGCTTTCCCTGCACGAACGCGAACTGCTGCAGCGCTTCCGCCAGCTCTCGCATCGCCAGCAGAACGCCCTGGTGGCACTTATCGCCCACGATGCCGAGCTCGCCTCCGAACAGGCATGACATCGCGCAAAAACAAAGAAGCCGGCTTGATCGCCGGCTTTTTTATGACCACGAAAAAGCCGCCCGCAGGCGGCTCTCTGTTCCTCGGACCTACAGCAGAAAGATGGTGGCCAGACCGAGAAAGATGAAGAAGCCACCGCTGTCGGTCATCGCCGTGATCATCACACTGGCCCCCATCGCCGGATCACGCCCCATGCGCGCCAAGGTCATGGGGATCAGCACGCCCATCAAGGCCGCCAGCAGCAGGTTGAGGGTCATTGCCCCGGTCATGACCACTCCCAGCGACCAGCTGTCGTAGAGCAGGAAGGCAACCACACCGATCACCCCGCCCCAGACCAGGCCGTTGACCAGCGCCACGCCCAGCTCCTTGCGCATCAGACGCGAGGTGTTGCCCGTACTGATCTGATCCAGCGCCATCGCGCGCACGATCATGGTAATGGTCTGGTTCCCCGAGTTGCCGCCAATCCCGGCCACGATGGGCATCAGCGCCGCCAGGGCCACCAGCTTCTCGATGGAGCCCTCGAACAGGCCGATCACGCGAGAGGCGACAAAGGCGGTAATCAGGTTGATCGCCAGCCATGACCAGCGGTTGCCGAGCGACTTCCACACCGAGGCGAAAATATCTTCCTCTTCGCGCAGACCGGCCATGTTGAGCACTTCGGTCTCGCTCTCCTCACGGATCAGGTCGACCATCTCGTCGATCGTCAGGCGCCCGATCAGCTTGCCGGCGGCATCGACCACCGGCGCGGAAACCAGGTCGTAGCGCTCGAAGGCCTGAGCCGCATCGTAGGCATCCTCATCCGGACCGAAACTGACCGGATCACTGGCCATGACCTCGCCGACCTGCTTGTCCGGATCATTGACCAGCAGACGCTTGATCGGCAGCACGCCCTTGAGGATGCCGTCGTAATCGACCACGAACAGTTTGTCGGTGTGCCCCGGCAGCTCCTTCAGGCGACGCAGGTAGCGCAGCACCACTTCGAGACTGACATCCTCGCGGATGGTGACCATCTCGAAGTCCATCAGCGCCCCGACCTGATCCTCCTCGTAGGACAGCGCCGAGCGCACGCGCTCGCGCTGCTGCGCATCGAGGGATTCCATCAGCTCCAGGACCACATCGCGCGGCAGTTCGGGTGCCAGATCCGCCAGCTCGTCGGCGTCCATCTCCTTGGCCGCGGCGAGAATCTCGTGATCATCCATGTCGGCGATCAGCGATTCGCGAACGGCATCGGAAACTTCGAGGAGAATGTCGCCGTCGCGCTCCGCCTTGACCAGCTGCCAGACGGCTAGGCGTTCATCGAGCGGCAGGGCTTCCAGGATATGGGCGACGTCGGCCGAGTGCAGCTCATCGAGCTTGCGTTGCAGTTCGGCAAGATTCTGGCGATGGACCAGGTTTTCCACCAGGTCCCGATGCTGGCCTTCCTGGCGATGGGCCAGGCTTTCGACCAGCCGGTGACGATGCAGCAGTTCAACCACCTGAGCCAGGCGGTCCTGCATGCTCTCTTGCGGCTTTTTGGCTTCTACTTCAGTCATATGGCGCGCTCCACCCCAGCAGCAGAGCACGCCACGGGGATCAATCAGTCAATACGCGATTGGGCAATCGGAATTTTGAGTAACTACTGGGTAAGTCCATGGTGGTATTCCACAAGCCCCGGCGGAGCTGACAGGGCAATGATAGCACTCCAGGCCAGCCTATACGCGACAAAATCGCGTCTAGAACAAGCGCTTGCACCACACACCTGAGCAAATGCTGAAAGCATGGCTCTGACGCCAGCCAGGCATTGCGAGGCACCACTGGCGGCAGCACGAAGTCCGGCTAGGCTTGCTGGGGAACGTCAAGGAGGACGCCCCATGCTGCGATCAATCTGCGCAGGAATTTGCGCAACCCTGTTACTGCCCACCCAGAACCCTCTCGCCTCGACCGTGTTTCGTTGCGAAGACCACAACGGCCACATCACCTATACCCTGCAAGGCTGCCCGACAGATGCCGAGCAGGCCCTGCAGAGCGCGGACAATCCCACGCCAGGACGGGGCAAACCGATTCCATTGGCCAAGGAAAGCCGCCGCGCACGCAAGAGCGACAGCCGGGAGACGCGAACGGTCGTAGTGGGCGAAAAACAGGATGGCTGCGGCAACCGCATCACCGGCAGCCAGCGGCGCAATGCGATGATTCGCCAGCAGGTGCGCGCCGGCATGACGCGTCGCGACATCGAAAGCAGCCTGGGCAAGCCCGACAAGATCACCACCCAGGACGGCCAGACCCGCTACTACTACGCAGACCAGAAAGGTAATCGCCGCCAGGTCACCTTCGACGAAGCAGGCTGCGTGAAAGGCAAACGCTGAAATGCAAAAGGCCCGCATCGCTGCGGGCCTTTTGGCTTTATGGTGCACTCAGGAGGATTCGAACCTCCGACCGCTCGGTTCGTAGCCGAGTACTCTATCCAGCTGAGCTATGAGTGCATTTGGCGCTTTTAGACCAGATCACCGCTGGTTGAATCCTGGAACTTCGCATCACTGCGATAATCCCTTGTATGGTGCACTCAGGAGGATTCGAACCTCCGACCGCTCGGTTCGTAGCCGAGTAC
>NZ_WELK01000008.1:0-61984 GCF_009799925.1 Pseudomonas sp. R-28-1W-6 | reverse complement strand
TCTATCCAGCTGAGCTATGAGTGCATGTAACGCTTGCACTGCAGACATCCAACAGCAACGCCTACAACACTAAATAATGGCGGAGAAGGGGGGATTCGAACCCCCGACACCCTTTTGAGGTGTACTCCCTTAGCAGGGGAGCGCCTTCGGCCACTCGGCCACCTCTCCGCAACACGGGGCGCATGATAACCATGTTTTCCCCGTTTGCAAAGCCAAAATTTCGAGAAAAATTAGTGGCTTGGTTCGTCGCCTTTCTCTTTCTGGATGCGCTGGTAGATTTCTTCCCGGTGCACGGCCACTTCCTTCGGAGCGTTAACGCCGATGCGCACCTGGTTACCTTTCACTCCTAGCACGGTGACGGTCACTTCATCACCGACCATCAGGGTCTCTCCAACCCGGCGAGTCAGAATCAGCATTCCTTTCTCCTTACGGACCTAGTTCAGGACAACAATCTGCAGAAATAAAATGGTGGCAGCCCCGCGAATATCAAGCCGGAACCTTCACCCAAGTATTGACCAGCATCGACAAAAGGAAAGCCCTCGTCACACCGGTCAAAAAAAGCAAAAGGCGCGGACTAGCCGCGCCTTTTGGACAACGCTTCACTCACCCTGTCGGGCCGGAGCGTCCAGCTCGAAGGCAGTGTGCAATGCGCGCACGGCCAGCTCCAGGTATTTCTCTTCGATCACCACGGAAACCTTGATTTCCGAGGTCGAGATCATCTGGATATTGATGGTTTCCTTGGCCAGCGCCTCGAACATGCGACTGGCAACGCCGGCATGGGAACGCATGCCGACGCCGACGATGGAGACCTTGGCGATATTGGTGTCACCGATCACTTCACGGGCACCCAGCTCACGCGCGGTGCTCTCCAGCACGCTGTAGGCGTTCTGGTAGTCGTTGCGGTGCACGGTGAAGGTGAAATCGGTGGTGTTATCGTGCGCCACATTCTGCACGATCATGTCCACTTCGATATTGGCGGCACTGATCGGGCCGAGGATCTTGAAGGCCACGCCCGGGATATCCGGCACGCCACGGATGGTCAGCTTGGCTTCGTCGCGATTGAAAGCGATGCCGGAGATGATCGGCTGTTCCATGGATTCCTCTTCATCAAGGGTAATGAGGGTGCCCGGACCCTCCTGGAAGCTGTGCAACACGCGCAGCGGGACGTTGTACTTGCCGGCAAATTCCACCGAACGGATCTGCAGCACCTTGGAGCCGAGGCTGGCCATTTCCAGCATTTCCTCGAAGGTGATCTTGGCCAGGCGCTGGGCCTTGGGCACCACGCGCGGATCGGTGGTGTAGACGCCGTCGACGTCGGTATAGATCTGGCATTCGTCGGCCTTCAGCGCCGCCGCCAGGGCCACCCCGGTGGTGTCGGAACCGCCACGACCGAGGGTGGTGATGTTGCCCTGCTCGTCCACCCCCTGAAAACCGGCGACCACCACCACGCGACCGGCCTTGAGATCGGCACGGATACGCTGATCGTCGATCTGCAGGATGCGCGCCTTGGTGTGCGCGCTGTCGGTGAGGATGCGCACCTGATTGCCGGTATAGGACACCGCCGGCACACCGCGCTGGATCAGCGCCATGGCCAGCAGGGCAATGGTCACCTGCTCGCCGGTGGAGACCATCACGTCCAGCTCGCGCGGCACCGGCTGACCATCGCTGACCTGCTTGGCCAGCTCGATCAGGCGGTTGGTTTCGCCACTCATGGCGGACACCACGACGACGATGTCATCGCCACCTTCGCGGAACTTCTTCACCTTGTCGGCCACCTGCTGAATACGCTCGACGGTGCCGACGGAGGTGCCCCCAAATTTCTGTACGATCAAAGCCATGTCAAAAAGCCGCCTGATTCCTCAAGGGCGCCCATTAGACCCGCATCGGGCCACACTGCCAAGGCTTGCCGGACGCGCTGCCAGCCTTGGGTATCGCGGATTTATCGAGCTTAGCCGGCGAAAGCGGCAGCCAGGGCCAAGGCTTCATC
Organism: Pseudomonas sp. R-28-1W-6; assembly: GCF_009799925.1. GTDB lineage: Bacteria > Pseudomonadota > Gammaproteobacteria > Pseudomonadales > Pseudomonadaceae > Aquipseudomonas. Next base: position 59,997 of record NZ_WELK01000008.1, on the reverse strand, counting down.
CAGCTTGGTGGCATCCACGCCGCCGCCCTGGGCCATGTCCGGCCGACCACCGCCCTTGCCACCGACAACGGCGGCAGCCTGGCGCATCAGGTCGCCGGCCTTGAGCCTGGCGGTCAGATCCTGGGTCACCCCGGCGACCAGCACGACCTTGTCGTCCTGCACGCCGCCGAGCAGGATCACCGCACTGCCCAGCTTGTTCTTCAGTTGATCGACCATGGCCAGCAGGGCCTTGCCATCCAGGCCATCGAGACGCGCAGCCAGCACCTTGATGCCGTTGACCTCGATGGCCGAGCCGGCCAGATCGTTGCCCGCCGCACTGGCGGCCTTGGCCTTGAGCTGCTCCAGCTCCTTCTCCAGCTGACGGTTGCGCTCGAGCAGGCCGGCCAGCTTGTCCAGCACGTTGTCGCGGCTGCCCTTGACCAGGTTCGCCGCCTCCTTCAGCTGCTCTTCCGCGCCGTTCAGCCAGGCCAGCGCCGCGGCGCCGGTGACCCCTTCGATACGCCGCACGCCAGCGGCCACGCCGCCTTCGCTGGTGATCTTGAACAGGCCGATGTCGCCGGTACGCGACACGTGGGTGCCGCCGCACAGCTCGACAGAGAAACCGCCGCCCATGCTCAGCACGCGCACTTCGTCGCCGTATTTCTCGCCGAACAGGGCCATGGCGCCTTTCTGCTTGGCGGTTTCGATGTCGGTTTCCTCGGTCTCGACCGCCGAGTTCTTGCGAATCTCGGCGTTGACCAGCTCCTCCAGGGCCTTCAGCTGTTCGGGCTTGATCGCCTCGAAGTGGCTGAAGTCGAAGCGCAGGCGCTGGCTGTCGACCAGCGAGCCCTTCTGCTGCACGTGCTCGCCGAGGATCTGGCGCAGCGCGGCATGCAGCAGGTGGGTGGCGGAGTGGTTCAGCGCGGTGGCCTGGCGCACCGAGGCGTCGACCGCGGCCTGCAGCTCGGCGCCGAGCTTGATCGCGCCCTGGGCGACGATGGCATGGTGCAGGAAGGCGCCACCGGCCTTGGTGGTGTCACGCACATCGACACGCACGCCGGCGGCGCTGAGGTAACCGCTATCGCCCACCTGGCCGCCAGATTCGGCGTAGAACGGCGTCTGGTCGAGGACGATCACGCCCTCCTCGCCTTCGCCCAGGCTGTCCACCGCCGCGCCGGCCTTGAACAGGGCGACGACCTTGCCGGCACCCTGGGTGCCCGCGTAACCGGTGAATACGGTGTCCACGTCGACCTTGACCAGGCTGTTGTAGTCCAGGCCGAAGGCGCTGGCGGAGCGGGCGCGCTCGCGCTGGGCGTCCATCTCGCGCTCGAAGCCTTCCTCGTCGAGGGTCAGCTCGCGCTCACGGGCGATGTCGCCGGTGAGGTCCATGGGGAAGCCGTAGGTGTCGTACAGCTTGAAGATCACCTCGCCGGGGATGACGCTGCCCTTGAGCTCGGCCAGGTCCTGCTCGAGGATCTTCAGGCCCTGCTCCAGGGTCTTGGCGAACTGCTCTTCCTCGGTTTTCAGCACGCGCTCGATGTGTGCCTGCTGCTGTTTCAGCTCGGGGAAGGCCTCGCCCATCTCGCCGACCAGCGCGGCGACGATCTGGTAGAAGAAGCTACCCTTGGCGCCCAGCTTGTTACCGTGGCGGCAGGCGCGGCGGATGATGCGGCGCAGCACGTAGCCGCGCCCCTCGTTGGACGGGGTCACGCCGTCGGCGATCAGGAAGCCGCAGGAACGGATGTGGTCGGCCACCACTTTCAGCGAAGCCTGGCCTTCGTTGGCGCAGCCGATGGCCTTGGCCGCGGCGTTGAGCAGGCTCTGGAACAGGTCGATCTCGTAGTTCGAGTTGACGTGCTGCAACACGGCGCTGATGCGCTCCAGGCCCATGCCGGTGTCCACGCTCGGCGCCGGCAGCGCGTGCAGCACGCCGTCCGCGGTGCGGTTGAACTGCATGAACACGTTGTTCCAGATCTCGATGTAGCGGTCGCCGTCTTCCTCGGGCGAGCCGGGCGGGCCGCCCCAGATGTGCTCGCCGTGGTCGAAGAAGATCTCGGTGCACGGGCCGCACGGCCCGGTATCGCCCATCGCCCAGAAGTTGTCGGAGGCGTACGGCGCACCCTTGTTGTCGCCGATGCGGATCATCCGCTCGACCGGGATGCCGACTTCCTTATGCCAAATGTCGTAGGCCTCGTCGTCGCTGGCGTAGACGGTGACCCAGAGCTTCTCCTTCGGCAGGTTCAGCCACTTCTCGGAAGTCAGGAACTCCCAGGCGTAGGTGATGGCGTCACGCTTGAAGTAGTCGCCGAAGCTGAAGTTGCCCAGCATCTCGAAGAAGGTGTGGTGGCGGGCGGTGTAGCCGACGTTTTCCAGGTCGTTGTGCTTGCCGCCGGCACGCACGCACTTCTGGCTGGTGGTGGCGCGGGTGTAGGCGCGCTTTTCCAGGCCGAGGAAGCAGTCCTTGAACTGGTTCATCCCGGCGTTGGTGAACAGCAGGGTCGGATCGTTCGCCGGGATCAGCGAGCTGGATGCCACACGGGTGTGCCCCTTCTCTTCGAAGAAGCGGAGGAAGGCTTCACGGATTTCTGCGCTTTTCATGTATTTCTTCCAGGCAAACGACGGCCACGGCAAGCCGGCAAAGGGCCGCATTATATCGGCCCTGCGCGGCAGGCACAGCCTGTTTGCGGGGAAAATGGATAGAAAGCGTCTATTGCACCGCTAGAGGCGGGTCGACAAGGCAGGGCACGCGGTCAGATCGCGGCCGGAACGATCAGAATCCCGGCGCGCAGGCCGTTCTTGACCTTGGGATTGGGGAAGATGATCCGCGCACCCGGCTCCTCCACCAGCCAGCGGGTGCCGGCGATGTCTTCGGCCAGCAGGTAGCCGACCGGCAGCTCGCTGAAGTTTTCCACATCGGCGGGCAGGTGCAGGCGGAACGCATCGCTGTGCTTGATCACCTCGCGGGCCACGCTGAACAGCTGCAGGCCATCGAGCGCACTATCGGCCGGCTCGCTGTTCTCGATGATCAGGCGCAGGCGCCGCTCCAGCGGGTCGAGGTTGACCTGCTGGTTCTGCCCGAACGGCCGCGCCTTGCCCAGTTCCAGGGTGAAGGCCTCGGCATCCAGGTGGGCGTAGGTGTAGGAACTGAAGGTGATGCCGACCTTCTTCTGCAGCAGCACCGCCTCGATCCCCGCCGCGCGCAGGCGGGCCAGTTCGCGGGGCGAATGGGCACGGCCTTCGGCGTAGGGATAGAGGGCGAACTGCTCGATCTTCGAGCCACGAATGGCGGTGTGCAAGTCGTAGTGCAGGCGTGAGCGCCCGGGCTTGCTGAAGAAGGCCGCGGCCAGGTGCTCCAGCTCGTTGGCACGCAAGGCCTCGGGCCCGCTGCTCTGCTCATGGCGCCCGCTGAACAGGCGATTGATGTCCTGCTCGATATAGCGCTCGCCGCGGCGCATGGCCTCCGGGTTGCCAAACAGGAAGAGAATGCGTGCCTGGGGAATCAGCTGGCCGGAGGCTATGCCCTGCAGCAGCCGGTCGAGCAACTCGATCGGCGCCGTTTCATTGCCATGGATGCCGGCCGACAGCAGCAGGTCGAGGCCGCTGTCGGCGCTCACCGACGGCGTCACTTCCAGCGCGCCATTGGCCAGCCAGTGCAGGCGCACGCCCTCGCGGGTCAGTTGAATCTTCTCGGTCGGCTCGCGGCCGGCCAGGGTCAGTTCAAGCAGTTTGCCGAGGGCGAGCATGACAGGCGGCGTCCTTAGTGGTTGCAGTCCGGACCATGCACATGGTCATCGTCTTCGTCGCCGACTTCGGCCGGCTCCATCTCCAGCTGCAGGCTGACCAGGTTGGTGGCCAGCGGGCGCAGCAGCAGGTTGGCGTATTCGGCGTCGCCCTCCTCCACGTCCACGCCGATCAGCAGCTGACCGTTGCCGGCGGTCTGAATCCACACTTCCTTGCCCTGCCAGATCACGGCAAAGCGCGTGCAGGAAGTTTCCAGCTGGGTGCCGTCGGTGTCTTCGAGGATCAGTTGCAGGGCGTCGGACATGGAATAAGTACTCGTTAAGCCAATTGGAAGGGGTAAACCGCGCCCAGTTTAAGGATCTGCGTCAGTTCATCCAATGCCGTGCGGCATTCGATGAGCAATTGCGGATCGGCCAGGTCGCTTTCCGCCAGGCGGTCTCGGTAGTGCTTGCCGACCCAGGTGGTCAGGGTTTCGTACAGGTTCGGGGTCATGATCACGCCTGGATTGACCGCCGCCAGTTCGTTGTCCTTGAGTGCCACGCGCAGGCGCAGGCAAGCCGGGCCACCGCCGTTCTGCATGCTCTGCTTGAGGTCGAACACCCTGACCTCGCGGATCGGGCCGTTGCCGCCGATGAGCTGCTGCAGGTAGTCCCACACGTTGGCGTTGTTGCGGCACTCCTCCGGCACGATCAGCAGCATGTTGCCGTCGGCGCGGGTCAACAGCTGGCTGTTGAACAGGTAGGAGCGCACCGCATCGTCCACCGTCACCGCATCGCGCGGCACACAGACCGCCTGGAAGTTGCCGCCGCGACGAGCGAGCTTGGCGGTCAGTTCGGCCAGCACCCGCTCGGTGTCGAGGAAGGCATCCTGGTGGTAGAACAGCACTTCGCCGTTACCCACCGCGATCACGTCGTTGTGGAACACACCCTGGTCGATCACCGCCGGGTTCTGTTGAGCATAGACCACGCCGTCGTCGCTCAGGCCGTGCAGGCGGGCGATGGCCTGCGAGGCCTCCAGGGTCTGCCGCGCCGGGTAGCGCGCAGGCGCCGGGTAGCGGCTGTCGAAGGCGCTGCGGCCGTAGACGAAGAACTCCACACCGGCATCGCCATAGCCTTTGCAGAAGCGCGTGTGGTTGGCCGCGCCTTCGTCGCCGAACTGGCCGACCGCCGGCAATGCGGCGTGGTGGGCGAAATGCTGCTGGCTGGCGAACATGGCGCCGAGCACGCGGCTGGTGGTCGGGTGCTCGATGCTGCGATGGAACTTGCAGTTGAGGTTGGCCGCGGTGAAATGCACGCGCCCGTCGGCGGTGTCGGCACTGGGGCTGACGGTGCAGGAGTTGGCGGTCCACATGCTGGAAGCCGAGCTCACGGCGGCGAGCAGCGGCATGGCCTCTTTCGCCGCCTGGGCGATCACCTGAGCGTCGGTACCGGCGAAACCCAGGCTGCGTAGGGCGGCGACGTCCTGGCGCTCCTGCGGGGCGAACACGCCCTGCTTGAAGCCCATTTCCATCAGCGCCTTCATCTTGCCCAGGCCCTGCAGCGCGGCTTCCTTCGGGTTGGACGCCGCCTGGCTGTTGCTCTGCGAAGCCACGTTGCCGTAGGACAGGCCGCCGTAGTTGTGGGTCGGGCCGACCAGGCCGTCGAAGTTCATTTCATAGGCGGACATCACAGACTCACTCCCGGGGTCAGGGTGGCGGGCAGGCTCAGGGTTTCACTTTCCAGCGAAGCAACCGGATAGGCGCAGTAATCGGCCGCGTAGTAGGCACTGGCGCGGTGGTTACCGGAGGCGCCGACCCCGCCGAACGGCGCGCTGCTGGCGGCGCCGGTCAGCTGCTTGTTCCAGTTGACGATGCCGGCACGGCTATCGATGAGGAACTGCTGGTAACGCTCGGCCGAATCCGACAGCAGGCCGGCGGCCAGGCCGAACTGGGTGTTGTTGGCCTCGGCGATGGCGCTGTCGAAGTCGCTGTAGCGGATCACCTGCAGCAGCGGGCCGAAGAATTCCTCGTCGATGCGCTCGGCGACGGCGGTGACGTCGATGATGCCCGGGGTCAGCAGCGCGGCGTTCGCCACCGGCTGGATCATCTCCAGCAGCACGCTGGCGCCCTGGTCGATCAGCTGGCGCTGGGCCTTGAGCAGGTGCTCGGCCGCCGCCAGGGAGATCACCGAGCCCATGAAGGGCGCCGGCTGCTCGTCGAAAGCACCGACCTTGATGGTCGAGCTGACTGCCACCAGGCGCGCCAGCAGGGCATCGCCCCACTCGCCCGCCGGCACCAGCAAGCGCCGCGCACAGGTGCAGCGCTGGCCGGCGGAGATAAAGGCGGATTGGATGATGGTGTAGACGGCAGCGTCCAGATCGGCGACCCGATCGACCACCAGCGGATTGTTGCCGCCCATTTCCAGGGCCAGGATCTTGTCCGGACGCCCGGCGAACTGGCTGTGCAGCAGGTTGCCGGTGCGGCTGGAGCCGGTGAAGAACAGGCCGTCGATGCCGGCGCTGGCCGCCAGGGCCACGCCGGTTTCGCGGGCGCCCTGCACCAGATTGAGCACCCCATTCGGCAGGCCGGCTTCGATCCAGCACTTGACCGTCAGCTCGGCGACTTTCGGGGTCAGCTCGCTGGGCTTGAACACCACCGCGTTACCGGCCAGCAGCGCCGGCACGATATGGCCGTTGGGCAGGTGGCCAGGGAAGTTGTAGGGGCCGAACACCGCCACCACGCCATGCGGCTTGTGGCGCAGCACCGCGGTGGCATCGGCCAGCGGGCCGCTCTTGGTGCCGGTGCGCTCGCGGTAGCTCTGCACGGAGATGGCGACCTTGTTGACCATGCTGGTCACTTCGGTGGCGGACTCCCACAGCGGCTTGCCGGTTTCCTCGCCGATGGCGCGGGCCAGCTCGTCGCTGTGCGCCTTGAGGGTGGCGGCGAACTGCTCGAGCACGGCGATGCGCTCTTCCAGCGGGCGCCGGGCCCAGGCCGGGAACGCGGCGCGGGCGGCCTGCACGGCGGCCTCGACCTGTGCGGCGCTGGCGCCATTGCCGGCCCAGATGCTTTCCTGGGTGACCGGATTGAGGGAGGCGAAGGCCTCGCCCTGGCCGGGCTGCCAGCTGCCGGCGATGAAGTGCGTGCTCATTGTTATTTTGTCTCCTTGGCCGACAGGGGCACGGCGCGCACCTGGGCGCCGACCGCGAGTTGCAAGCGCTTGGCGGTCAGGGCATCGACCACCAGGGTGCCGGCGGCGACACGCGCCGGGGCGGCGGTGATGCGACAGTCTTCGCGCTTGCGGTTGTGGATCAGGTACGGCGTGGCCTCATCACCCGGGGTGCCGACGGCCAGCACCAGGGTCTGGCTGTTCTGCACCGCACGGATCTTGTCGGTGGGCACCTCGATGGCCGGGCCGGCGTCGAAGATATCGACATAGCCCTGGTAGGCGAAGCCCTCGCCCTTGAGCATGGCCAGCGCCGGCTCGGTGTCCGGGTGGACACGACCGATGGTGTTGCGCGCATCCTCGGAGAGGAAGCAGGTATAGAGCGGGAACTTGGGCATCAGTTCGGCGATGAAGGCCTTGTTGCCGACGCCGGTGAGGTAGTCGGCCTGGCTGAATTCCATCTTGAAGAAGTGCCGGCCGAGGCTTTCCCAGAACGGCGAGCGGCCGTTGGCGTCGGACATGCCGCGCATCTCGGCGATCACCTTGTCGCCGAACAGCTCGCGGAACTCGGCGATGAACAGGAAGCGCGCCTTCGACAGCAGGCGGCCATTGAGGCCGCTGCGGTGATCGGCATGCAGGAACAGCGAGCACAGCTCGGAGTTGCCGGTCAGGTCGTTGGCCAGGAACAGGGTGGGGATCTCGCGGTGGATCTTCAGCTCCTGCGAGGCACTCACGGTCAGGCCCAGGCGATAGTTGTACCAGGGCTCGCGCAGGCCGACGGCGCCGGCCACGGCGGAGATGCCGACGACCTTGCCGTCGTCGTCCTCGAGCACGAACAGGTAGTCGGCGTCGGCCCGTTCGGCCTCGCCACGGAAGGTCCTCTCGGCCCAGCCGACCCGATGCGCCAGACGCTCCATGTTGGCCGGCAGGGTGGTCAGCCCGGCACCGGTGCTGCGGGCCAGGTCGAACAGCGCCGACAAATCGGTGCTACGGACGGGACGAACGATCATAGATCCTCCGAGTAACGGCACGCCTGCTGCGGCCCGCTACGAGTTGAAATGCAGCCAGGCCAGACAGCTGGCCGCTGATGGTCTTAAACCGCGACCAGCCTGACGCTGGCACCTTCACCGACACCCAGGGCCTCGGCCGCCTCGGCGGACAGGGTCACCGGCTTGCCGGGCGCCCAGTCGAGCTCGGCGACGATGGCGCGGAAATCCTGCAGCTGGCCATTGCTGACCAGGTACGGGCGGCCCACCTTGCCCGGGTCACCGATGCGCACCGGCACCACGCGGCTCTGGGCGATCGAGCGGATGCCCGAGGTGCGTGCATGCAGGGTCGGCCCGCCGTCGAAGATGTCGATGTAATGATCGGTCTCGAAGCCTTCGCGCATGAGGATGTCGAAGCTCACCTGGGCGCGCGGGTGGACCTGACCCATGGCCTCCTGCGCCTCATCCGGCAGCAGCGGCACGTAGATCGGGTAATGCGGCATCAGCTCGGCGAGGAAGGTGCGACTCTTCAGGCCGCACAGGCGCTCGGCCTCGCTGTAGTTGAGGTCGAAGAAGTTGCGCCCCACCGCATCCCAGAACGGCGAGTCGCCGTGTTCGTCGCTGTAGCCGACGATCTCCACCACCACCGCATCGGCGAAACGCTCCGGGTGGCTGGCGACGAACAACAGGCGGGCCCGCGAGTTGAGCTCGGCGCTGGTCGTATCCACCAGTTCCGGCTGCACGTAGAAACTGGTCAGCAGGCTGTTGCCGGTGAGATCGTGGCACAACGAGAGCACATGGATCTTGTTGTGGATCTTCAGCTCGCGCGAGGCGTGCACGAAGGTCTCGTTGCGGAAGCTGTAGAACGGCTCGGAGTAACCGGCCGAGGCGACGATGCCGGAGCAGCCGACCAGGCGGCCGCTGGCGCTGTCCTCGAGGACGAAGAAGTAGCTTTCCTCGCCGTTGAAGCTGACTTCGGCGGCGAACGACGCCTCCGAGGCGGCGATCTTGTCGCTCAGGCGACCGGCATCGTCCGGCAATGAGGTCACACCGACCGGGCTATCCGCAGCCAGACGTTGCACTTCGGCAAGGTCGGACAGTTGCGCGGGGCGCATCACCAGCATGGCCTTCTCCTTTCGACAAAAACGTCTTTCGAATAAAAACTCCAGAAACCTCGACGTCCGTCGCTGGAGAAAGACCGGGCCAGGCCCGATCACGCATGGAATCGCTCATCCTGAGGTGACTCGGGCGGCGCTTCCTGCGCCGCCCGGCGGGCATCAGCCCTGGACCAGCTTGGCCACGGCGCGCTCGAAGCGATCCAGGCCCTCGGTGATGTCGGCGTCCTCGACCACCAGGCTCGGGGCGAAGCGCACCACATCCGGGCTGGCCTGCAGCACCAGCACGCCTTCGGCGGCAGCGGCATCCAGCACGGCCTTGGCCTTGCCCTTCCAGACCTCGCTCAGCACGCAGCCGAGCAGCAGGCCGAGGCCGCGCACTTCGCTGAAAATCCCGTACTGCTCGCCGATCGCCTGCAGGCGCGAGGTGAACTGCCGATGCTTGGCCTTGACCCCGTCCAGCACGGCCTTGGTATTGACCACGTCGATCACCGCCTCGCCCACCGCGCAGGCCAGCGGATTGCCGCCATAGGTGGTGCCGTGGGTGCCGACTGCCAGGTGCTTGGCCAGCTCGTTGGTGGTGAGCATGGCGCCGATCGGGAAGCCGCCACCCAGGCTCTTGGCGCTGGAGAGGATGTCCGGGGTGACGCCGTAGTGCATGTAGGCGAACAGTTCGCCGCTGCGGCCCATGCCGGTCTGCACTTCGTCGAACACCAGCAGCGCGTTGTGCTCGTCGCACAGCTTGCGCGCGCCTTCCAGGTAGGCCTGTTCGGCCGGCAGCACGCCGCCTTCGCCCTGGATCGGCTCCAGCACCACGGCGCAGGTCTTGTCGGAAATCGCCGCCTTCAGCGCGTCCAGATCGTTGTACGGGACATGGGTGATGCCCTCGATCTTCGGCCCGAAACCGTCGGAGTACTTGGGCTGGCCACCGACGCTGACGGTGAACAGGGTGCGGCCGTGGAAGCTGTTGGTGGCGGCGATGATCTCGCACTTCTGCGGGCCGAACTTGTCGTGGGCGACGCGACGGGCCAGCTTGAAGGCGGCCTCGTTGGCTTCGGCGCCGGAGTTGCAGAAGAACACGCGGTCGGCGAAGGTAGCGTCGACCAGCTTGTGCGCCAGGCGCAGGGCCGGCTCGTTGGTGAACACGTTGGAGATATGCCACAGGGTGTTGGCCTGCTCGGTCAGCGCACCGACCAGTGCCGGATGGCAGTGGCCCAGCACGTTGACGGCGATGCCGCCGGCGAAGTCGATCAGCTCTCGGCCGGTCTGATCCCAGACTCGCGACCCCTGACCACGCACCGGGACGAAAGCGGCGGGAGCATAGTTGGGGACCATGAACTGGTCGAAATCGGCGCGTTGCACCGGATCGTGCTGAACGGACATCGGGGCTCTCCTGAATAAGCAGCACCGGCACTGAATGGCAGGTGATGGAAGGATTGTAGGGGCTCATAACTAGGGCGCATTGCCGCCATGCGACAACTTCTTACAGCGGCAACCCGTGGCTTTCCGGGGCTTTCGGCAATGCGACAGAAAGCAGCGGAATTGCGCAGTTTAAACGCTGTCGACGCAAGTCGAGCAGGTTCGGCCGAAATTAGTCCCGACGCCGCGCAGCCCCATCCGTAAAGGCAAGCACCGGGCCGACAGGGTTGTCCCGCAAGCCGCCACAGGCTGGATTACACTCCAGAACGACCCAGGCAAGCGCCAAGGAAACCCCGCAATGACAGCAGCACTGACCGATCTCGGCAAAACCTGGCGTCTCGACCTGGTGGCCGGCCTCACCGCGGCGGCCGTGGTGCTGCCCAAGTCCATGGCCTATGCCACCGTTGCCGGGCTGCCGGTGGCGGTCGGCCTGTATACCGCCTTCGTGCCGATGCTGATCTACGCCCTGCTCGGCAGCTCGCGCGTGCTCAGCGTCAGCTCCACCACCACCCTGGCGATCCTGGCCGGCACCCAGCTTGGCCTGGCGGTGCCGGATGGCGATCCCGACCGGCTGATTGTCGCGGTCGCCACCCTCAGCGCCCTGGTGGGCGTCATGCTCATGCTGGCTTCGGTGCTGCGCCTGGGCTTTATCGCCAACTTCATTTCCACCCCGGTGCTGACCGGCTTCAAGGCCGGCATCGGCCTGGTCATCGTGCTCGACCAGCTGCCCAAGCTGCTGGGCCTGCACCTCGACAAACAGGGCTTCTTCGCCGACCTGCTGCAGCTGTTCACCCTGCTGCCACAGACCTCGCTGCTGACCCTGGCCGTGGCGGCGGCCACCCTGCTGGTACTGGTCGGCATGGAACGCCTGTGGCCGCACTCCCCTGCCCCGCTGGTGGCGGTGGCGGGCAGCATCGCCGCGACCTGGTGGCTCGGCCTGCAGGACCAGGGCGTGGCAATTGTCGGCCTGATTCCCCAGGGCCTGCCGTCCCTGACCCTGCCGGACGCCAGCCTGGCGATGCAGCTGTTGCCAGGAGCACTGGGCATCACCCTGATGAGCTTCACCGAGTCGATTGCCGCCGGCCGCGCCTTTACCGAGGCCGACCAGCCGCCGATCAACGCCAACCGCGAACTGCTGGCGACCGGCGCGGCCAATCTGGGCGGCGCCCTGTTCGGCGCCATGCCGGCGGGCGGCGGCACCTCGCAGACCGCCGTGGTCAAGGCTGCCGGCGGGCGCTCGCAGATGGCCTCGCTGGCAACCGTCGCCACCGCCGCAGCCACCATGCTGCTGCTCGCGCCGCTGCTCGGCCTACTGCCGCACGCCACCCTGGCGGCCGTGGTGATCGTCTACTCCGTCGGCCTGATCCAGCCCGGCGAATTCCGCTCGATCCTGCAGGTGCGCAGCATGGAGTTCCGCTGGGCCTGCATCGCCTGTATCGGCGTGCTGCTGTTCGGCACGCTGCAGGGCATTGTGGTGGCCATCGTGGTGTCGCTGATCGGCCTCGCCAGCCAGACCGCCAAACCCCACGTCTATGTCCTCGGCCGCAAGCGCGGCACCGATGTGCTGCGCCCGCTCTCGGCCGAGCACCCGGACGACGAGACCTTCGACGGCCTGCTGCTGGTGCGCCCGGAAGGCCGCCTGTTCTTCGTCAACGCCCAGCAGGTGGCCGACCAGATCAAGGCACTGCTGGCCCGGCACAAACCCAGGGTACTGACCCTGGACCTCAGCCGGGTGACGGACATCGAGTACTCCGCCTTCAAGATGCTGCTGGAGGCCGAGCGACAGACCGCCCAGCAGGGCATCAGCCTGTGGCTGGCCGGCCTGAACCCGGACGTGCTGAAGATGGTCCGGCATGCCGGCCTGGCGGACCAGCTCGGCCGCGAGCGCCTGCTGTTCAACGCCCGCCGGGCCATCGAGCAGTACCAGGAGCAACAGGCCGCGGCCGCGCGGAGCTGAGCAACGCCGGCCGCACAAACGACAACGCCGCCGTTCCCATGCGGAACCGGCGGCGCTTTGCTTGGCCGGCGAGCCCGGCCTAACCAGCGAGCCTCACAATCAGGCGCGCTTGCCCGTCGACTCGCTCAGCTCGAACGGGCTGGCGCTGCGCCGCTGGTTGCGGTCTTCGCGCGGGGTGGCGCCGAAGAAGTTGCGGTAGGCGCTGGAGAAGTGCGGACCGGAGGAGAAGCCACAGGACAGGCCGATCTGGATGATCGACTTGCTGGTCTGCATCAGCAGCTGGCGCGCCTTGTTCAAGCGCAGCTCCAGGTAGTACTGGCTCGGTACGCGATTGAGATACTGCTTGAAGATGCGCTCCAGCTGGCGCCGCGACACGCACACATGGGTGGCGATCTCGTCGGTGGTCAGCGGCTCTTCGATATTGGCTTCCATCAGCAGCACGGCCTGGGTCAGCTTCGGATGGCTGGAGCCGATGCGGTTCTGCAGCGGGATGCGCTGGCGCTCGCCACCTTCGCGGATGCGTTCGACCACCAGCTCCTCGCTCACCGCGCCAGCCAGCTCGGCGCCATGGTCGCGGGCCAGCACTGCCAGCAGCAGGTCGAGCACGGCCAGGCCGCCGCAGGCGCTGAGGCGGTCGCGGTCCCAGTCGAACAGATGGCTGGTGGCGATCGCCTTGGGGAAACGCTCGGTGAAGTCATCCTGCCAGCGCCAGTGCACGGCGACGCGATAGCCATCGAGCAGGCCGAGCTGGGCCAGCGGGTAGACGCCGGCCGACAGGCCGCCGATCTGCGCACCGGCGCGCACCAGCTGCTTGAGCGCGGAAGCCAGCGCCGGCGCCACGCTGGCCGGCGGCTCGTCGGCGAGCAGGAACAGCTTCTGGCAGCCCTCCAGCCGCCCGGCCCAGGGCTCGCCCGGCAAGCGCCAGCCAGCCTCATCGGCAGGCGGCTCGGCGAGCAGGAAACGCACCTCGTACACCACCTCCGGGTGCACACGCTGCGCCACGCGCAGGGCTTCCTCGGCCAGAGCCAGGGTCATGGGCCGGGTTTGCGGCCAGATCAGGAAACCGATGCAGTGGGCAGTTTGGGTCATGATGGGCAGTCTAGTTCCTACTTCAGGCTGCCGGAAAGGAATTGCTTGAGGCGATCCGACTGCGGATTGGCCAGCACTTCCTTCGGGCAACCGGTCTCTTCTACCAGGCCCTTGTGCAGGAAGATCAGCTGGTTGGACACCTCGCGGGCGAAACCCATCTCGTGGGTCACCACGACCATGGTGCGCCCCTCCTGGGCCAGGTCCTGCATGACCTTGAGCACCTCGCCGACCAGCTCGGGGTCGAGCGCCGAAGTCGGCTCGTCGAACAGCATCACTTCCGGCTCCATGGCCAGGGCGCGGGCAATCGCCACGCGCTGCTGCTCGCCACCGGACATGTGCGCCGGATAGGCATCTTTTCTGTGCGCGACGCCGACCTTGGCCAGGTAGTGCTCGGCCTTTTCCAGGGCCTCCTTCTTCGGCACGCCGAGCACGTGCACCGGCGCCTCGATGACGTTTTCCAGGGCGCTCATGTGCGACCACAGGTTGAAGTGCTGGAACACCATGGACAGGCGCGAGCGCATGCGCTGCAGCTGCTTGGGGTCGGCCGCCTTGAGCGCGCCGCCCTTGCTCGGCACCAGCTTCAGCTCTTCGCCGTTGAGCAGGATCTTGCCGCCGTAGGGCTGCTCGAGCATGTTGATGCAGCGCAGGAAGGTGCTCTTGCCCGAGCCGCTGGAGCCGATGATGCTGATCACGTCGCCGGCCTTGGCGGCCAGGGACACGCCCTTGAGCACTTCGTGGTCGCCGTAGCGTTTGTGCAGATCCTGGACTTCAAGCTTGTACATGGTCTCGGCTCTCGTATGCGAATGCGGTGGAATCGGTGGCTCAGGCTTTACGCGGAGCCAGGTAGGCCAGGTAGCGGCGCTCGGCCAGCTTGAACAGGCGTACCAGGATGAAGGTCAGGCACAGATAGAACAGGCCGGCGGTGATATAGGCCTCGAACGGCAGGTAGAACTGCGAGCTGACGGTCTTGGCCGCACCGGTGATGTCGATCAGGGTGACGATGGACGCCAGACTGGTGGTGTGCAGCATCATGATCACTTCGTTGCTGTACTGCGGCAGCGCGCGGCGCAGGGCCGAGGGCAGGAGAATCCGCCGGTACAGCTTGAAGCGCGACATGCCCATGGCCTTGGCCGCCTCGATCTCGCCATGGGGCGTGGCCTTGATGCTGCCGGCGAGGATCTCCGCCGAATAGGCGCTGGTGTTGATGGCGAACGCCAGGCAGGCGCAGAAGGTCGCGTTGCTCAGGTAGGACCAGGCAAGGCTCTCGCGCACCACCTCGAACTGGGCCAGGCCGTAGTACAGCAGATACAGCTGCACCAGCATCGGCGTGCCGCGAATGGCGTAGGTGTACAGCCAGGCCGGCAGATTCACTGCCGAGCGCTTGGACACGCGCATCAGCGCCAGCGGCACGGCCAGGGCCAGGCCGAACGCCAGGGAAATCAGCAACAGCTTGAGGGTGACCAGGACGCCGCCGAAGTAGAGCGGCAGGCTGTCAAATACCACGTTGTAATCGAAGATCATGGCAGCCCCTTAGATTTCCATCGCCTTGACGCCGACCGAATAGCGCCGCTCGAAGTGGCGCAGGACGAACAAGGAAACACTGGTGATGAGCAGATAAATGGCCGCCGCCAGCAGGATGTAGGTGAACGGCTCGCGGGTGGCATCGCCGGCACTCTTGGCACGAGCCATCATGTCCTGCAGGCCGACCAGGGAGATCAGCGCGGTGGCCTTGATCAGCACCAGCCAGTTGTTGGTGAAGCCGGGAATCGCCAGGCGGATCATCTGCGGCACCAGGATGCGGAAGAACACCCGCAGCGGGTTCATGCCGTAGGCCATGCCGGCCTCGCCCTGACCCTTGGGGATGGCCATGAAGGCACCGCGGAAGGTCTCGGACAGGTAGGCGCCATAGATGAAGCCCAGGGTGCCGACACCGGCGATGAACGGGTTGATATCGATGTAGCCGTCGTATTCCAGCAGGGTCGCCACGCGGTTAACCAGGTCCTGGCCGCCGTAGAAGATCAGCAGGATCAGCACCAGGTCGGGGATGCCGCGAATCACCGTGGCATAGGCGTCGCCCAGCCATGCCAGCCACTTGATCGGCGACAGGCGACAGGCCGCACCGAGCAAGCCCAGGGAAATAGCGACCGCCATCGACAGCAGAGCCAGCTGCAAGGTGAGCCAGACGCCGTCGAGAATGGTCGAGCCGTAGCCATTGAGCATGAATCAATCCTCAGGGGAATACAGGAAGAACGCCCTTCTCCCTCAGGGGTGGAGCGCGGCGGGCCGGCCGGTTTCAGACGCCCCGCACGCGACCCACGGGCAGCCCTCCCCGCAGCGGGGGAAGGCCTTGCCGGCCTTACTCGCCGTAGACGTTGAACTGGAAGTACTTGTCCTGCACGGCCTTGTACTTGCCGTTGGCGCGAATGGCCTGGATGGCGGCGCTGATCTTGTCGGCCAGGGCCTTGTCACCCTTGCGCACGGCGATACCCGCGCCGTTACCGAAGTATTTCTCGTCGTTGAAGTCCGGGCCCACCAGGGCGAAGCCTTTACCGGCATCGGTCTTGATGAAGCCATCATCGATGTTGACGATATCGGCCAGGGTGGCGTCGACACGACCAGCCGCCAGATCCAGGAAGATCTCGTTCTGCGAACTGTAACGAACGATTTCTGCACCCGCCGGCGCGAATTTGTCGGTGGCATAACGATCGTAGGTAGAGGCGCGCTGCACGCCGATCTTCTTGCCTTTCAGATCCACCAGCGGGTCGTTGATCACGGTACCGGCCTTCATCGCCAGCTTGCCTGGGGTGTGGTAGTACTTGGCGGTGAAATCGACCGACTTCAGACGATCTTCAGTGATGCTCATCGAAGACAGTACGGCGTCGAACTTGCGCACTTTCAGGGCCGGGATCAGGCCGTCGAATTCCTGCTCGATCCACTGGCACTTGACCTTCATCTCTTCGCACAGGGCGTTGCCGATGTCGTAGTCGAAGCCGGTGATGCTGCCATCGGGCTGCTTGAAGGCGAACGGTGGGTAGGCGGCTTCGATGCCGATACGCAGCGGTTTGTCTTCTGCCTGAACCAGCGCACTGAACGCGGACAGCGCCAGGGCGCCGAGAAGTACGATCTTCTTCATGGTGTGACTCCTTCGAATGGGGACATCGTTTGGCAGAATGAGGTTCGCCAGGGCCGTGGGTAAATTGTAGGAAGTGTCACCATCTTTGCCGCCTCGAAAGGCGCTGCAAGTGGTCCGGCCAGGTGGGCGGCATTCTAGCGAGCAGGGGAAGACCGATATTTCCTCAAAGCGACAACAAATTACAGAACCACCGGAGAGGCGCGCGCAGCATCTTGACAGGTCAGGCAAAACATGACCAGAGAGACAGGAAGATTAACCTTAATATCCAGCAATAAATACGCCAACATATAGAAAGGCCTCTATAACGGCATATCCAGAGGCTCACCCGATTTTTCCGAAGCCCTCGAACGGGGCAGGGTGTTTCTCCCCTCCCCCAATCGGAGCGACACGTTACCCCCGGGTGTTACCCATCCGCCCCGCTCCCGACAAGTCCGATATTCATCCCCCCTGGCGGGCAATCATCTGGCGCAAGCCACAGACCCGGCACCCCGAAAAAGAAAAACCCCGGCTTGTGGCCGGGGTTTGGTCGCCTTGCGCAGATGCCGGGTCAGGCGGCCTGCATGGTGCGGTGGGTATCGACGAGATGTTGCACCACACCAGGATCGGCCAGCGTGGAGATGTCGCCGAGGGCATCGTATTCGGCGACGGCGATCTTGCGCAGGATGCGACGCATGATCTTGCCCGAGCGGGTCTTGGGCAGACCAGGCGCCCACTGGATGACGTCCGGCGAGGCGATCGGACCGATCTCCTTGCGAACCCAGTTCTTCAGTTCCTGACGCAGCTGCTCGGAAGGTTCCTCGCCACTGTTCAGGGTCACGTAGACATAGATGCCCTGGCCCTTGATGTCGTGCGGCACGCCGACCACGGCGGCCTCGGCGACTTTCGGGTGGGCGACCATGGCACTTTCGATTTCGGCGGTGCCCATGCGGTGGCCGGACACGTTGAGCACGTCGTCGACCCGGCCGGTGATCCAGTAGTAGCCGTCTTCGTCGCGGCGCGCGCCGTCGCCGGTGAAGTACATGCCCTTGAAGGTGTTGAAGTAGGTGTCGACGAAGCGGTCATGGTCGCCGTACAGGGTACGCGCCTGGCCCGGCCAGGAATCAATGATCACCAGGTTGCCTTCGGCGGCGCCTTCGATGATGTTGCCCAGGTTGTCCACCAGTGCCGGCTGCACGCCGAAGAACGGCCGCGCCGCCGAGCCCGGCTTGAGCGCATGGGCGCCCGGCAGCGGGGTCATCATGGTGGCGCCGGTTTCGGTCTGCCACCAGGTGTCGACGATCGGGCAGCGCGACTGGCCGACGTTCTCGTAGTACCAGTGCCAGGCTTCTGGGTTGATCGGCTCGCCGACCGAACCGAGCAGGCGCAGGCTGGAGCCATCGGCCCCCTCAACGGCGGCCTTGCCCTGGGCCATCATGGCGCGGATGGCGGTCGGCGCGGTATAGAGGATGTTGACCTTGTGCTTGTCGATGATCTTGGCGACGCGGGTCACGTCCGGGTAGTTGGGGATGCCTTCGAACAGCAGGGTGGTGGCGCCATTGGCCAGCGGGCCGTAGACGATGTAGCTGTGGCCGGTGACCCAGCCGACGTCGGCGGTGCACCAGTAGACTTCGCCCGGGCGGTAGTCGAACACGCGTTCGTGGGTCAGCGCGGCGTACAGCAGGTAGCCGGCGCTGGTGTGCAGCACGCCCTTGGGCTTGCCGGTGGAGCCGGAGGTATAGAGGATGAACAGCGCTTCCTCGGCACCCATTTCCTTCGGCGCGCAGACGCTGCCGGCAACCTTCATCAGGTCTTCGTACCAGATGTCGCGGTGCTGGTTCCACTTGATCTCGGATCCGGTGCGCTTACACACGATGACCTTGGTCACGCTGCTGGTTTCCGGGTTGGTCAGGGCGTCGTCGACGTTGGCCTTGAGCGCGGTCTTCTTGCCGCCGCGCACGCCTTCGTCGGCGGTGATCACCACCTTCGACTGGCAGTCGATGATGCGCCCGGCCAGGGCCTCCGGCGAGAAGCCGCCGAACACCACCGAGTGGATGGCGCCGATGCGGGCGCAGGCCAGCATGGCCACCACGGCTTCCGGAATCATCGGCATGTAGATGGTCACCACGTCGCCGCGGTGCACATCCTGGCCGCGCAGGGCGTTGGCGAACTTGCACACCTGCTCGTGCAGCTGGCGGTAGGTGATTTCCTTGTGTTCGGACGGATCGTCGCCTTCCCAGATGATCGCCAGCTGGTCACCGCGCTCGGCAAGGTGACGGTCCAGGCAGTTGGCCGAGACGTTGAGGGTGCCATCGGCAAACCACTTGATATCGACGTGGTGGTCGTCGAACGAGGTCTGCTTGACCTTGGTGAAGGGCTTGATCCAGTCCAGCCGCTTGGCCTGCTCGCGCCAGAAGCCGTCGGGGTTGATCACCGACTGCTGGTACATGGCCTTGTAGGTCGCCTCGTCGGTCAGCGTGGTGGCGGCCACCTCGGGGCGGACGGGATAAAGGGAAGCAGCACTCATGACTTAACACCTCGGCGGGTAGTTGTTGTTCTATGGTGTCTTTTGTATCCCCCGACAGCGGGTGGGGCCATTCGACCATGGTCTTACCACTCTACGACCAAGGTCTCAACGCTTTTTTTCAGGTAAAAAAAGGGCGACCCGAGGGCCGCCGCCAAGGCATTCCGGGGGAGGAATGTCAGAAACGCCGTCCGGGATTCGCAGGAACCGGACGCCTGACTTTTTACCCCCTGCCCCTCCCCCCGCCTATTGCACCAAGGTCGTAGCCCTCGCAAGCGGTTTCAACGACACATCGGCAACGCAGGAGTTGTGCTAGTCCTTGCCCAGGCCATGCTGGCGCAGCTTGTTGGCGATGGTGGTGTGCGACACGCCCAGGCGCTTGCCCAGCAGGCGACTGCTCGGGTGCTCGTGGTAGAGGCGCTCCAGCACCGCCTTCTCGAAGCGGCCGAGGATGCTGTCCAACCCGCCCTCCAGGGAGAAATCGCCCAATGGCTGCGGCGCGCCGTAGTCCGGCAGACGGATGTGCTCGACCTTGACCGTGCCGCCGTCGCACAGCGACACGGCCTGGAACAGCACGTTCTCCAGCTGGCGCACGTTGCCCGGCCAGTGGTAGTGGCTGAGCTTGTCCAGTACCTGCGGCGCCAGCCTGGGCAGCGGGCAGCCGATCTGCCGGCTGGCCTGATCGAGGAAGTGTTCGACCAGCGGCGCCAGACCATCCAGGCATTCGCGCAGCGGCGGGATATGCAGCGAGAGGACGTTCAAACGGTGATAGAGGTCCTGGCGGAACTCGCCCTTGGCGCACAGCTCGGACAGGTCGACCTGGGTGGCGCAGATCACCCGTACGTCCAGGTACACCTCCTCGTCGCTGCCGACCCGGCGGAAGCAGCCGTCCTGCAGGAAGCGCAGCAGCTTGGCCTGCAGGCGCGGGCTCATCTCGCCGACGCCGTCGAGGAACAGGGTGCCGCCGGCGGTCAGCTCCAGCAGGCCGAGCTTGCCTTCCGGTCGGGCGCCCTCGAAGGCGCCGGGGCCGTAGCCGAACAGCTCGGTCTCGGCCATCGACTCCGGCAAGCCGGCGCAGTTCAGCGCCATGAACGGCGACTGCCCGCGCGGGCTGGCCAGGTGGCAGGCGCGGGCCAGCAGCTCCTTGCCGGTGCCGGTCTCGCCCTCGATCAGCAGCGGCGCATCCAGCGGCGCCATGCGCCGCGCCTCGCGCACCACCGCAGCCATCACCTTGGAACTCTGGAAGATGCTGTCGAAGCCGCGCAGTTCCTGCTTGCGCACATGGTAGATGCGCTCACCCACGCGATCGGCGCGGTGCAGGGTGAGTACCGCGCCGGCCAGCGCCTCGCTCTCGTCGTGCTCGGACTGCAGCGGGGCGATGTCGGCGAGGAAGATGTCGCCCTTCACTTTCACCCGCAGGCCGTTGATCCGCGACTTGTTGGCGCGCACCAGCTCCGGCAGGTCGAAATCCTCGGCGTAGCGCGACAGCGGAATGCCCGGCACCTCGTCCACGCGCACCCCGAGCAGCTGCGCGGCGGCGCGGTTGGCGGCGACTATGCTGCCGCCCATATCGATGGAAAGCACCGGAAAATCCAGGGCGCCGAGCAGCGCGTTGAGTTCCAGATGACGGCGCTCGCTGGGCATCAGGCCGACGCGCTTGACCCCGAACACCCCGCCAATCGCCTCCAGCTTGGGGCGCAGGGCCTGGAACTGCAGGTTGATCAGGTTCGGGCAGTGCAGGTAGATGGCATTGCCCTGCTCGCCGCCGACTTCGCCACGAGCGACGTTGATGCCGTAGTCGACCAGCAGGTTGAGGATGTCGCGCAGGATGCCGACGCGGTTCTGGCAGTGGACTTTGATACGCATGGCAGGACTCTGGTCAGGCTTGTTATGGGTCGCAGACCCTGTCCCACGCCTGCTGCGCGTCGGCCATGCTGCGTTGCAACGCAGTAACAGCCGCAGGCTGGTCAATCGGGCTCAGAATGCTCATTTACAACTCGTAAACTGCGCTTCTTCGCCCGATTTCGCCTTGCCTGGCTCTAGCTCGCGAGACGCTGAACAGGGTCGCAGCCAGAAGCATTCATGGGCTGCGACATTTTTTTCGTCAAGAATATGTGACAAAAAGCCGTAACAGCAAGAAGCAGCGGCGCAACTCTCGGCAGCTCGTAATCATTTCTTTACGAACTCAGCCAGCACTCGGCACCACCCCGCCCCTCCAGCGCCTGTCATTGCCTGCAACGCCGGGTTATCTGTTGTCCAACACAACAACAAGAACCCCGGTTGGAGGCGACGATGAAGACCACGCAGTACCTGGCCCGCGAACCCGACGCGACTGGCTTTATCCACTACCCGGACAGCGAGCACGCGGTGTGGAATACCCTGATCACCCGCCAGCTCAAGGTGATCGAGGGCCGCGCCTGCCAGGAATACCTGGACGGCATCGAGCAGCTCGGCCTGCCCCATGAGCGTATTCCCCAGCTCGGCGAAATCAACCGGGTGCTTGCCGCCACCACCGGCTGGCGCGTGGCGCGGGTGCCGGCGCTGATTCCGTTCCAGACCTTCTTCGAGCTGCTGGCCAGCAAGCAGTTTCCGGTGGCCACCTTCATCCGTACCCCGGAAGAGCTGGACTACCTGCAGGAGCCGGACATCTTCCACGAGATCTTCGGCCACTGTCCGCTGCTGACCAACCCCTGGTTCGCCGAATTCACCCACACCTATGGCAAGCTCGGCCTGGCGGCGAGCAAGGAACAGCGCGTGTACCTGGCACGGCTGTACTGGATGACCATCGAGTTCGGCCTGGTCGACACCCCGCAGGGCCGGCGCATCTACGGCGGCGGCATCCTCTCCTCGCCCAAGGAGACCCTCTACAGCCTGTCCGACGCGCCCGAACACCAGGCCTTCGACCCGCTGGAGGCGATGCGCACGCCGTACCGCATCGACATCCTGCAGCCGCTGTACTTCGTCCTGCCGGAGCTCAAGCGCCTGTTCGAACTGGCCCACGAAGACATCATGGGCCTGGTGCAACAGGCCATGGCCCTGGGCCTGCACACGCCGAAGTTTCCGCCGAAGGCGGCCTGACCGATATCGCCCTGCAGGTTGGCTTGAGCCTGCGAAGCCCAGCACCCTGAGTACCACACTGGGCTTCGTCGCTTCGCGACTCAAGCCAACCTACGCTGTGACCACACCCGTACTCTGGAGAAAACTGATGAGCCTTGCCCAAGCCCAATGCGAAGCCTGCCGCGCCGACGCGCCCCATGTGTCCGACGAGGAGCTGGCCGAGCTGATCCGCGAGATCCCGGACTGGAACATCGAAGTCCGCGACGGCCACATGGAACTGGAGCGCCTGTTCCTGTTCAAGAACTTCCGCCATGCCCTGGCCTTTACCAATGCGGTGGGTGCCATCGCCGAGGAAGTCGGCCACCACCCGGCCCTGCTCACCGAATGGGGCAAGGTCACCGTCACCTGGTGGAGCCACGAGATGAAGGGCCTGCACCGCAATGACTTCATCATGGCTGCACGCACCGACCAGCTGGCCAGCACGGCCGAGGGCCGCAAGTGAGCCATTTCGCCAACATCGTCCGGGTGCCGAGCGACCCCATCCTCGGTCTGCTGGATGCCTTCCGCGCCGATCCCAACCCGGCCAAGCTCGACTTGGGCGTGGGCGTGTACAAGGACGCCCAGGGCCTGACGCCGATCCCGCGTGCGGTCAAGCTGGCCGAGCAGCGGCTGGTGGATAGCGAGACCACCAAGACCTATATCGGCGGCCACGGCGCGCCGGAGTTCGCCACGGGCCTGCTGCGCCTGGTGCTCGGCGCAGACAGCGCGCTGCTGCGTGACGAGCTGGCCGGCGCCACCCAGGCTCCCGGCGGCACCGGCGCCCTGCGCCTGGCCGGCGAATTCATCGCGCGCAACCTGCCCGGCCGCGGCATCTGGCTGAGCGACCCGACCTGGCCGATCCACGAAACCCTGTTCGCCACCTGCGGCCTCAAGGTCGGCCACTACCCCTATGTCGATGCCGGCAACCGGCTGCAGGTGGAAGCCATGCTCGCCGCCCTGGCCCAGGTGCCCAGGGGCGACGTGGTGCTGCTGCATGCCTGCTGCCACAACCCCACCGGCTTCGACCTGAGCCAGGACGACTGGCGGCGCGTGCTGGAGGTGGTCAAGGCGCGCGAACTGCTGCCGCTGATCGACTTCGCCTACCAGGGTTTCGGCGTCGGCCTGGAGGAAGACGCCTGGGTCGTGCGCCGGTTCGCCGCCGAGTTGCCGGAACTGCTGGTCACCAGCTCCTGCTCGAAGAACTTCGGCCTGTACCGCGAACGCACCGGCGCGCTGATCGTGCGCGCGGCCAGCAGCGGCCAGCTGGCCGATGTACGCAGCCAGCTGGCCGCCATCGCGCGCAACCTGTGGTCCACCCCGCCGGCCCATGGCGCCGCGGTGGTCGCCAGTATCCTCAGCGACGCCGAGCTGCACGCCCTGTGGGCCGGGGAAGTGGCAGCCATGCGCCTGCGCATCGCCAGCCTGCGCAGCGGCCTGGTCGCGGCGCTGCAACCGTACGGCCTGGGCGAACGCTTCGCGCACATCGCCGACCAGCGCGGCATGTTCTCCTACACCGGCCTGAGCGCGGCGCAGGTGCAACGCCTGCGCGAGGAATTCAGCGTGTACCTGGTCAGCAGCGGCCGCGCCAGCGTGGCGGGCATGGCCGAACAGCGCCTGGAATACCTGGCGGCGGCCATCGCCAGGGTGTGCGCCTAACGGCGCCTCGAACGTAGGGTGCGCCGCGCGCACCGAGGCCCAGTGCAGAGCCAATGGTGCGCACGGCGCACCCTACGGCTGTTCAGGCGCCGAGCGGCAACGCAGAGATCAGTCGAGGATCTCGTCGTCGCGGATCAGCACATAGCGGGCGTCGGCCACATCGTAGACGTAGTACATCTGCACTGCGCCATCGGCCACCACGGCCACGTAGTCGCCCGGTTCGGCGACGAAATGGCCGTGGGCGCCCTGCGCCGCCTCGCTCTCCAGGCGTGCGGTGACGAACAGCTCCTCGTCGCAGCCGTCGAAGTAGTCCTCGCGCTCGCGGGCGTCCCACTCGGCCGGCGCCGCGAACGGGCCGGTGAAGAGGATGCGCGCATCGCCCAGCTCCAGCTCCTCGGCATCCGGATCACGCTCGTTGGGGCGGTAGACCGTGCAATCCTGGGCGTCGGCGTGGTCCAGCAGGCTGTCTGACGAGGTCATGGCTTTCTCCGTAGGGCGCGGTCGCGCAGGTAGGCCACCACGGCCGCCTGCTCACCGGCAAATTCGATGCGCTCGGCCTTGCTCTCGCGCTGGTAGGCGTACATGGGATCGTAGTATTCGCGCAGCAGGCCGTCGATCCAGCCGCGGTGCAGCTCCACGCTGGCGCTGCGCTGCTGCTCGGCCAGCGCCGCCTGCATGATCAGCAGCAGGCGCTGATAGCGCTCGCCGCCCAGGCGCTTCTGGATATTGCTCAGGCTCTGCAGCAGGCGCTCGGCGAACAGGCGGAAGCCGTGCTCGGCGCCGTGCACGGCGATGAACTCGGCGCACAGGTCGATCACGTAATCGCGCAGGATGCGCTCGACGCGGCCCTCGAAGCTGTCCTCCAGCCACACCAGCGGATAGCCCTGCATGCCCTGGTGCAGTTCCAGCGGCAGCGAGCAGCTGCCGACCAGGCGGCTCTCGTCCTCCAGCACGAACTGCTCGGTGCCGGCGGCGCGCTGCTTGAGGATGTCGATGGCCAGGCGGTTCTCGAAGTCGATCTGCCCCGGCTGGCCAGTGGCGCGCTTGCCGAAGCTGGAACCGCGGTGGTTGGCATGGCCTTCCAGGTCCAGGCTGTTACCCAGCTGCGCGATCACCTCGGTCTTGCCGGTGCCGGTCATGCCGCCGACTATGACGAAATCGCACTCGGCCACCGCCTGCTGGGTGGTCTCGATCAGGAAGGAGCGCATCGCCTTGTAGCCGCCGAGCACCCGCGGGTAGTCGATGCCGGCCTCGGCCAGCCACTGCTGGACGATCTGCGAGCGCAGGCCGCCGCGGAAGCAGTACAGGTAACCCTCGGGGTGGGCCTTGGCAAAAGCCGCCCAGGCCTCGACCCGCTCGGCCTTGACCTGGCCGCAGACCAGCTGGTGGCCCAGTTCGATGGCCGCCTGCTGGCCTTTCTGCTTGTAGCAGGTGCCGACCCGTTGCCGTTCGATATCGTTCATCAGCGGCAGGTTGGCCACGCCGGGGAAGGCGCCCTTGGCGAATTCCACCGGGGCGCGCATGTCCATCAGCGGGATGTCGTTGAGAAATATCTGGCGGTAGTCGCTGCTGTTGTCGCGCATCACAGCACCTCGACCGCATGGGTCTGGCGCGCGGCCAGCACGCCGATCGGCGAAAGCTGCAGGCCCAGCTCGGCGGCCACGGCGAGGAACTCGGCCTCGCCCTCCGGGGTGACGGCGATCAGCAGGCCGCCGCTGGTCTGCGGGTCGCACAGCAGGTCGCGCTGCGCATCGCTGATCGGCGCGATCTTGTCGCCGTAGCTGTCGAAGTTGCGCAGGGTGCCGCCCGGCACGCAGCCCTCGGCCAGGTAATGGTCGACCCCTGGCAGGCGCGGCACCGCGGCGTAGTCCAGGCGGGCGGTGAGGCCCGCGCCGTCGGCCATCTCCACCAGGTGGCCGAGCAGGCCGAAGCCGGTGACGTCGGTCATCGCGGTGACCCCGGCCAGCTTGCCGAAGCGGCTGCCGGGCTTGTTCAGGGTGCACATCCAGTCGCGCGCCAGGCCGACGTCCTCGGCGCGCAGCTTGGCCTTCTTCTCGGCGGTGGTGAGGATGCCGATGCCCAGTGGTTTGCTCAGGTACAGCCGGCAGCCGGCGGTGGCGGTGTCGTTGCGCTTCATGTGCTTCTTCTCGACCACGCCGGTCACCGCCAGGCCGAAGATCGGTTCCGGGGCGTCGATCGAGTGGCCGCCGGCCAGCGGGATGCCGGCCGCGTCGCACACCGCGCGGCCGCCGCGGATCACCTCGCGGGCCACTTCCGGGGCCAGCAGGTTGACCGGCCAGCCGAGGATGGCGATGGCCATCAGCGGATCGCCGCCCATGGCGTAGATGTCGCTGATCGCGTTGGTCGCGGCAATCCGCCCGAAATCATAGGGATCGTCGACGATCGGCATGAAGAAGTCGGTGGTCGAGACCACGCCGCGCTCGTCGTCCAGAGCATACACCGCCGCATCGTCGCGCGAGGCGTTGCCGACCCACAGCCTGGGGTCGAGGTTCTGTGCGCCGCTGCCGGCGAGGATCACTTCCAGCACCTTGGGGGAAATCTTGCAGCCACAACCGGCTCCATGGCTGTACTGGGTCAGGCGGATCGGCTCGCTCATCGGTAACGCTCTCGGCAAATCGGAAAACAGGTCGCGGATTCTAGCAAAGCTGGCCTTTGCCCACGCCCCCCGTATAATCGCCGCGCTCTTTACCCCTTCCGCGAAGCGTCAGCCCCCGCATGGCCTGGCGTTTTGAACCTTTTCCGCTATTGAACCGGAGAATTTTCATGCTCAAGCGTACCCTGGCGCTCGCCGCCGGCTTTGCCCTGTCCCTGTCCGCCAGCCTGACCCAGGCCGCCGACGTGCTGCGCGTCTCGGCCATTCCCGACGAAGCGCCGACCGAACTGCTGCGCAAGTTCAAGCCGCTGGGCGCCTACCTGGAGCAACAGCTGGGCATGAAGGTCGAGTTCGTCCCGGTCGCCGACTACCCGGCAGTGGTCGAGGCCCTGGCCACCGACCGTCTGGACCTGGCCTGGCTCGGCGGTTTCACCTTCGTCCAGGTGCGCCTGAAGACCGGCAACGCCATCCCGCTGGTACAGCGCGAGCAGGATGCCCAGTTCACCAGCAAGTTCATCACCGCCGACGCCAGCGTGAAATCCCTGGCCGACCTCAAGGGCAAGACCTTCGCCTTCGGTTCGGTGTCCTCCACCTCCGGCAGCCTGATGCCGCGCTATTTCATGCTGCAGGACGGGATCAAGCCGGAAACCTTCTTCAGCCGCGTCGGCTACTCCGGCGCCCATGACGCCACCGCCGCCTGGGTCCAGGCCGGCAAGGTCGATGGCGGCGTGCTCAACGCCAGCGTGTGGGACAAGCTGGTCGCCGCCGGCAAGGTCGACACCAGCAAGGTCAAGGTCTTCGCCACCACCCCGACCTACTACGACTACAACTGGACCGTGCGCGGCAGCCTCGACCCGGCCCTGACCGCGAAGATCAAGGCCGCCTTCCTCGCCCTCGACCCGGCCAACCCGGAGCACAAGGTGATCCTCGACCTGCAGGCCGCCAGCCGCTTCATCGAGACGTCGCCTGCAAACTACAAGGGCATCGAGGACGCCGCCCGCGCCGCCGACCTGCTGAAATGACCCTGCGCCTGTCCGGCGCCCGTCTCAGCCACGGCAACGGCGTCCACGCCCTGCGCGGCGTGGACCTGCACATCGCCGCCGGCGAGCGGGTCGCCATCATCGGCCCGTCCGGTGCTGGCAAGTCGAGCCTGCTCAACCTGCTGGCCACCGCCCTGCAGCCCAGCAGCGGCGAGGTGCAGGTGCTCGGCGAGCAGCCCTGGCAGCTGTCCGGCCGCCTGCGTCAGCGCCTGCGCGCACGCATCGGCCTGGTGCATCAGGCCCCGCCGTTGCCGGCGCGCCAGCGGGTGGTGACCGCCGTACTGGCCGGCAAGCTCGGCCTGTGGGGCCTGGGCAAAAGCCTGCTGAACCTGCTGCACCCCGTGGATATTCCCGGCGCACGCCGCGAGCTGGCCAAGCTGGATTTGGCCGACAAGCTGTTCGCCCAGTGCCAGCAGCTGTCCGGCGGCCAGTTGCAGCGGGTCGGCATCGCCCGCGCACTGTACCAGGCGCCTGAAGTGCTGCTGGCCGACGAGCCGGTCTCGGCCATGGACCCGGTGCTGGCCGAACACACGCTGAGCGTGCTGTGCCGGCATGCCGAACAGCATGGCACGACCCTGGTCGCCAGCCTGCATGCGGTGGAGCTGGCCCTGGTGCACTTCCCGCGGGTCATCGGCCTGCGCGACGGGCAGATCCTGTTCGACCGCCCCGCCGGCGAAGTCGACCAGGCGCAGCTCGACGCCCTGTATGCCAACGAGCAGCTGCTCTCGCCGCCCGCGCCCCGCGTGACCCTGAGCCTGCAGATCCCGCGATGCTAAGCCGCGCCACCCGCGACCCGGCCGCCCTGCCCCGCCTGCTGCTCACGCTGCTGGCGCTGGCCCTGCTGTGGCCGGGTATCCAGCTCAGCGAGCTGGACCTGGGCGTGCTGCTGCAGGCCGACAGCCAGAGCGAGATGGGCCGCTTCGTCGCCGCCTTCTGGCCGCCGGCGCATGCCCCGGAGTTCCTCCGGCTGCTGCTGGACGCCACCCTGCAGACCCTCGCCATTGCCACCGCCGGCATGGCCCTGGCGCTGCTGCTGGCGGTTCCGGCCAGCCTGCTGGCCAGCCGCGCGCTGTCACTATCGGCCGCGTCCCGTGGCGGCCGGCCCAAACCGCTGGCGCAGTGGCTGCGCTGGCCGGTACGCGGCCTGCTGATCTTCCTGCGCAGCGTGCCGGAAATCGTCTGGGCCCTGCTGTTCGTCCGCGCCGTGGGCCTCGGGCCCACCGCCGGGGTGCTGGCCATCGCCATCACCTACAGCGGCATGCTCGGCAAGGTCTTTGCGGAAATCTTCGAGTCGGTCGACCAGCGCCCGGCCCACGCCCTGCTGCAGGCCGGCAGCGGCCGCCTAGCCGCCTTCGTCTACGGCATCCTGCCGAATGCCGCCGCCGAGCTGACCTCCTACACCGTGTACCGCTGGGAATGCGCGATCCGCGCCTCGGTGGTGATGGGCTTCGTCGGCGCCGGCGGCCTGGGCCAGCAGATCGATCTGTCGATGCGCATGTTCGCCGGCGGTGAGGTGGCCAGCATGCTGCTGACCTTCCTCCTGCTGGTGCTGCTGGCCGACCTGCTCAGCCGCCTGCTGCGCGGGAGGCTGGCATGAAGCGGCTGGTCAACCTGTTGCTGCTGCTCGGCATCGCTGCGGCGGTGATCGCCTCGTTCGCCTACCTGGGTATCGACCTGGGCGCGCTGACCAGTGGCGACAGCCTGGGCCAGATGGCCGGCTACGTGCGGCGCTTCCTCAGCCCGGACCTGAGCCCCGGGCACCTGGCGGCCATCGGCCGTGGCGCCGTGGAAACCCTGGCCATGTCGGCCCTCGGCACCTTGCTGGCCGCGGTGTTCGGCCTGCTCCTGGCGCTGCCGGCGGCCGGGCGCTTCGGCTGGCCGCTGCAGAGCGCCGCACGGCTGCTGCTCAATGCCCTGCGCGCGATTCCCGAACTGGTGTGGGCGGCGCTGATGGTGCTGGCTGCAGGGCTGGGCCCGAATGCCGGCACCCTGGCCCTGGCCCTGCACACCGCCGGGGTGCTCGGCCGCCTGTTCGCCGAGGCGCTGGAGAACACCCCGACCGCGCCGGCCGCAGCCATTCGCCTGCAGGGCGGCAGCCAGGTCGCGGCGTTCTGCTACGGCACCCTGCCCAACCTGTGGCCACAGCTGCTGGCCTACTGCCTGTACCGCTGGGAAAACAATATCCGCATGGCCAGCGTGCTCGGCTTCGTCGGTGCCGGCGGGCTGGGGCAGATGCTCTATGTCAGCCTCAGCCTGTTCCAGGAGGCGCAGGCCAGCACGGTGATCCTGGCCATGCTGGTGCTGGTGTTCGGCGTCGATGCCCTGAGCGGCTGGACCCGCCAGCGCTGGGTCAGGGCCTGAGCACTTGGCCGTAGGGGGCGCCGTGCGCACCAACCAACCCTTGTGCGGGCCCGGTGCGCACGGCGCACCCTACGGCCCCTGCAATTGGCACCAAAGCCTGCAGCTACTGTCCAACCCCCGCACGGCACTGCGGCATACAGCGCCGGCCGGTCATCATTGCTTTCAGGAGATCCCCTTGCCTGCCGTCTTTTCACGTCGCACCTTTCGCCTGACTGCTCTGTTGGGTGGACTCGGCCTGGCCGCCTCGGTGCTGGCCTGCCCCAGTGGGCAGCAGCAGGTCTGTGCGGTGGTGTGTTTCTGTGCGCCGATCAGCCAGGCGGACATCGACGTGATTTACCAGGACGTCAGCCAGATGGCCGCCTCCGGGCTGGAGCAGTGGCTGCTGCAGTCACGCGAGACTGCGGCGGCCGGCGGTACCCTGCCCATTCCTCTGCATGTCCGCGCCCAGCTGGAGCCCTACTACGACATCGGCGTACTCGACGCGGCACGCTACAAGGTCGGTGACGGCGAAACGTTGAGCGCCGCCAATACCCTGCTGCAGAACCCCGATGTGCAGGCGGTGACGCTGATCGACATCATCGTCTTCCGTAACGCCGCAGACGCGCAGGACAACGTCGCGCTGTGGGCCCACGAGCTGCTGCACGTGCAGCAGTACCAGCAATGGGGCGTGCGCGAGTTCGCCACCCGCTACACCCGCGACCACGACGCCATCGAGGCGCCGGCCTACAAGCTGCAGACCGAGGTCGCCCGCGCCCTGCGCGCCCAGGTGGCGCAGAGCGGGCCGGCGCGTACGGACTGACGTATGTAGGGTGCGCCGTGCGCATCAACACGCCCGGTGCGGCCCAGGTGCGCACGGCGCACCCTACGAGACCGTGCCAAATGCCACGAATTGGCGGCAATGCTTGAAGGGCTCAGGCCTGGCAGGCGTCCGCTTCGCTGCCACCGCAGTGGCCATACTGCAGGCGGTCGCGGCCCTGCCGCTTGGCCTGGTAGAGCAGACGATCCACCGCCTCGATAAAGGCCAGCGGCGTGTCATGCGCCTGCGGAATGATGGTGCCGACGCCCAGGCTGACGGTCACCAGCTGCGCCACGTTGGACTGTTCGTGACTGATCTGTTCCTTGCGCACCAGCTTGCGGCAGCGCTCGGCGATCTTCTGCGCCGACTCGCCGTCGGTCTCCGGCAGCACCAGCACGAACTCCTCGCCACCGAAGCGCGCCACGCAGTCGCGCGGGCGCGCCGCCGCGCCCTGCAGCGCCTGGCCGATGCGCCTGAGACAGTCGTCGCCGCGGATATGCCCGTAGTGGTCGTTGAACTGCTTGAAGAAGTCGATATCCAGCAGGATCAGCGACAGCGGCCGGCGGGTACGCTGGGCGTTGCCCCATTCGATGTCGAGGATCGAGTCGAACATGCGCCGATTGTTGATACCGGTCAGGCCGTCCTTGTAGGAGTACTCCTCCAGCTGCTGCTGCAAAGCCAGCAGTTGCTCCTCGGTCTTCTTGCGCTCGCTGATGTCGAACATGAAGCCGACCAGCGCCTCGGTCTCGCCGTTGGCGTCACGCATCACGTGCACCACGTCGCGGATCCACACGTAGTCGCCATTTTTGGTCAACGCCCGGTAGTCGGCCTCGTGGTCGATGCCGCACTGCGACTGGGCGATGCAGAAGTTCACCACCCGCTCGCGATCCTCTTCATGGATGCGTTCGGCCCAGTCGTTGGCGCTGATCCAGCTCTGCTGCGTCCAGCCCAGCAACGGCTCGATCTGCGGGCCGATGTAGGCGAAAGTCATGCTCTTCCAGTCGATCTTCCAGGGGATCGCCTTGGTCGACTCCAGCAGGGTCTTGTACACGGCGTGATCCGCTGCGGCGGGCGAGATGGGGTCGAGCATGACTGGGTTCCTCGAGGTTATGCCGCAGAAACTATGCCGGGTCGCCTCAGAAGTCCACCTTGCCGCGCCCGGCCTTGATCGCCCCGCGCTTGCTCTTGCCTTCCAGGCGGCGCTTCTTCGAGCCCAGGGTCGGCTTGGTCGGGCGCCGCGCCTTCTCGCTCTTGCCGGCGCTGCGGATCAGCTCGGCCAGGCGTTCCAGGGCATCGGCGCGGTTTTGCTCCTGGGTGCGGTACTGCTGGGCCTTGATGATCACCACGCCCTCTAAGGTGATGCGGCTGTCGCGCAGCTGCAGCAGGCGTTCCTTGTAGAACGGCGGCAGCGACGAGGCCTGGCTGTCGAAACGCAGGTGCACGGCGCTGGACACCTTGTTGACGTTCTGCCCGCCGGCGCCCTGGGCGCGGATGGCGGTCAGCTCGACTTCGTCGTCGGGCAGGTGAACGGAGTTGGAAATGACCAGCATGGCAGCGGGCGCCGCGAGGGATGGGCGCCCAGCATAGCGTCAAAGCCAGCGAAAATCCTCGCTGCGCTCGGCCGCTTCCATGGCCGCCTTGAGCGCCGGCGGCGGCACGCTGACGCGGCGCGTCTCCAGGCTGAACCAGGCGCCGCTGGTGGTCAGCCGGGCGCACAGCTCGCCCTTGGCGTTGTTCACCTCGCTGAGCATGGTGAACTTGCTGCCGTCCTCGGACAGCGCACCGACCTGTACCGACACGCTGAAGGGCTGCAGCAGGCGCAGCTCCTTGCGGTATTCGATACGGTCCCCGAACACCACCGGGCCGATCCTCGCCTCGGCAAAGGCCTGCGGAGTGAAGCCGGCGCCGGCCAGGAACAGGAAGCGGGCCTGCGCAGCGTAGTCCTGGTAGCGCGAGTTCTTCAGGTGGGCGTTGGAGTCCAGGTCGGCCCAGGTCACCTGGAAATCGAAGCGGGTCATGGCGCGGCTCCTCGTGGTGGCTGGAACAAGCCTAGGCGCCGTAATCTCCTGGCGAAAGCAGCAGATGCGGCGCAAAAAAGCAGCGCAGACGACCCGCCGCGTCTCAGGACTGGCAGTCGCCGCTGCAGTTGATCATCCAGGGCACGCCGAAACGGTCACTGAGCATGGCGAAGCCCTCGGCCCAGAAAGTGCGCTGCAATGGCATCTGCACCTGGCCACCGGCGGACAGCCCGGCGAACAGGCGCTCGGCCTCCTTGATGCTGTCCACCTGCAGGGAGACGTGGCAGCCCTTGATGCCCTCGTAGGGCTGGCCCGGCATGGTGTCGGAGCCCATTAGCAGCTCGCCGTCCCGGCTCAGGCAGGCGTGCAGAGTGCGCTCGCGCTGCTCGGGCGGCATCTCGCCGCATTCCGGGTGGTCGGCGAACGGCAGCACCTGCAGCTGGCCGCCCAGCTGCTCGGCGTAGAACTTGAAGGCCTCGGCGCACTGGCCGTCGAAGATCAGGTAGGCATGGATTTTCATGATGTTCTCCTCAGTCCTTGCTCAGTTGCGCGCGCAGGCGTTCTTCCTGCTCGCGCAGCTCGGGGGTGAACTCGGCGCCGAAGTCCTCGGCCTCGAAGATCTGCCGGATCTCGATCTCCGAATCGCCCGGCATCGGGTTGGGGCAGCGCTTGACCCAGTCGATGCATTCCTGCAACGACGCCACTTCCCACAGCCAGAAGCCGGCGATCAGCTCCTTGGTCTCGACGAACGGGCCGTCGACCACGCTGCGCTGGCTGCCGGAAAAGCGCACCCGCGCGCCCCTGGCGCTGGGATGCAGGCCCTCACCGGCCAGCATCACCCCGGCCTTGACCAGTTCCTCGTTGTATCGGCCCATGGCCGTCAGCAGTTCCTCGCTGGGCATCACCCCGGCTTCCGAATCGGCAGTGGCCTTGACTATCACCATGAATCGCATCGTTGCTCTCCTTTTCGTCGGATAAAGACCGCTGCACATCGGCGGTTCCTGCCAATGGTCGAAGCGCGCGGTGCGAAATCGACAGCGCCCTGAAATTTTTAGTCGGAATTTCTGCGCTGTCAGGCCGCCGCCTCGGCGCTAAGTTAAGCGTGTGATTTATTTCTCGGGGCTAACAGCATGGACTCGATCACCCAGGCGGTACTCGGTGCCAGCATCCAGGGCGCCCTGCTCGGCCGCTGGCAGGGCCGCCGCGCCCTGCTGTATGGCGCCATGCTCGGCACCCTGCCCGATCTCGACGTGCTGATCGACTACGGCGACGCGGTGGCCGACATGACCTACCACCGCGGCTTCAGCCACTCGCTGCTGGTGCTCAGCGCCCTGGCCCTGTTCATCACCCTGATTGCCAGGCGCCTGCGACCCGACCCCGGCTATTCGACGCGCCGGCTGTTCCTCGCCGTGTGGCTGGTATTGATCACCCACCCGCTGCTGGACGCCTTCACCAGCTACGGCACCCAACTGCTCTGGCCCCTGGCCACGCCGCCGGTGGCCTGGTCCTCGGTGTTCATCATCGACCCGCTGTATACCCTGCCGCTGCTGGTGGCGGTGCTTGCCGGCCTGCTGCGCGGCCTGCGTGAGCGCCCGCAGTGGCTGGCGCTCTGCGCCCTGGGCCTGTCCAGCCTGTACCTGGCCTTCAGCCTGGGCGGCAAGGCCATGGCCGAGCACAAGGTCGAGCAGGTCCTGGCCCAGCGCGGCATCCAGGCCGAACAGCTGTTCAGCACCCCCACGCCGTTCAACAGCCTGCTCTGGCGGGTCATAGTGCTGGACGGCGAGGACTACCACGAAGCCCTGGTCGGCTGGCTCGACGCTGCGCCGCCGCGGCTGGAACGCATCCCCCGCGGCACGGCCCTGGCCGAGGTGCTGCAGCACTCGCCGCAGCATGCGCGGCTGGCCTGGTTTACCCATGGCGTGCTGCGCTACGACCGGATCGGCGAGCAGCTGGTCGTCACCGACCTGCGCCTGGGCATGACCGGCTACCACCCGTTCCGCTTCATCTTCGCCGAACAGCGCGACGGCCGCTGGCAGCCGCTGGCCCGGGTCGAGCGCCTGCCCTTCAGCCGGGGCGAGCCGGCGCGCCTGCTGGTGCTCTGGCAACGCATCTGGGACGAGCGCGAGCCGGTGCAGTTGCTGAGCTGGGCCGAGGCCCTGAACGAGAAACCCTGAGGCATGAAAAAGCCCGGCCTGGGCCGGGCTTCTTCACGTACGTGGCGCTCAGCCCCGACCGGGTACCGCGGCGCCAGTCGCCAGCTTGAGGCGGTAGCAGACCCAGATGAACAGCACCCACACCGGCATCGCGTACACCGACATCTGAATGCCCGGAATCAGCAGCATCACGCCGAGGATGAACAGCACGAAGGCCAGGCAGATGTAGTTGCTCAGCGGGAACCAGAAGGCCTTGAAGCTCGGCGCCACGCCCCTGGCCTGCATGGCCTTGCGGAACTTGATGTGGGTCAGGCTGATCATCGCCCAGTTGATCACCAGGGACGCCACCACCAGCGACATCAGCAGCTCCAGCGCGCCCTTCGGCGCCAGGTAGTTGACCACCACGCAGAGCAGGGTCACCGCCGCCGAAACACCGATGGCCAGCACCGGCACGCCGCGCCCGTTGACCTTCATCAGCGCCTTCGGCGCATCGCCCTGCTCGGCCAGGCCGTAGAGCATGCGGCTGTTGCAGTACACGCCACTGTTGTAGACCGACAGCGCGGCGGTGAGCACCACGAAGTTGAGGATATGCGCGGCGGTGTCGCTGCCGATCAGCGAGAAGATCTGCACGAAGGGGCTGCTGCCGTAGGCATCGCCACCGGCGGTGAGGGTCTGTACCAGGCTGTCCCAGGGGTACAGCGAGAGCAGCACGGTCAGCGCGCCGATGTAGAAGATCAGGATGCGGTAGACCACCTGGTTGATCGCCTTGGGGATCACCGTCTTCGGCTGGTCCGCTTCGGCGGCGGTGATGCCGACCAGCTCCAGGCCGCCGAAGCTGAACATGATGATCGCCATCATCATCACCAGGCCGCTGATGCCATTGGGGAAGAAACCGCCGTGGCTCCACAGGTTAGTGATGCTGGCCTGCTCGCCGCCGGCGCCACTGATCAGCAGGTAGCAACCGAGGACGATCATGCCGATGATCGCCGCCACCTTGATGATGGCGAACCAGAACTCGGTCTCGCCGAAGGCCTTGACGTTGACCAGGTTGATCGCGTTGATCAGCACGAAGAACGCCGCCGCCGTGGCCCAGGTGGGGATCCCCGGGTACCAGTACTGCAC
Source organism: Pseudomonas sp. R-28-1W-6 (assembly GCF_009799925.1). GTDB lineage: Bacteria > Pseudomonadota > Gammaproteobacteria > Pseudomonadales > Pseudomonadaceae > Aquipseudomonas. The sequence continues at coordinate 24,079 of NZ_WELK01000008.1, read as the reverse complement.
GTACTTGCCCACCGCGGTGAGCTCGGCCATGCCCACCAGCACGTAGAGCACCCAGTAGTTCCAGCCCGAGAGGAAGCCGGCGAACGGCCCCCAGTAGCTGTGGGCGAAGTGGCTGAAGGAACCGGCCACCGGCTCCTCGACGATCATCTCACCGAGCTGGCGCATGATCAGGAAGGCGATGAAACCGCCGATGGCATAGCCGAGGATCATCGACGGCCCGGCGCTCTGCAGCACCCCGGCGGAGCCGAGGAACAGGCCGGTGCCGATGGCGCCGCCGAGGGCGATCAGCTGGATATGGCGATTTTTCAGGCCGCGCTTGAGCGGGCCGGTGTGCAGATGTTCGGACATCAGCGGGCGCTCCGGAACGGGAAACGGGAAGGACGAATGCGTGGCATGGGCTCACCTGTCGGTCAATTCCGTGACGGAAACCCACGGGACTCGTGATCCTGCGGAATGCTCGCGGCTATTGGCCTGGGGATGCCAGGGCGGCATCCAGTCACGGAAACGCCGGGCAGTATATACAGCCCGGCAATTCCCCGGCCAGCCGGGCGACGGCGGCCCGGTTGCGCACCCTACGGGTCAAGCGGCCTCGTAGGTGCCCGCGGCCGGCGCGGCCTGCCTGGCCAGCTTCAGCCGGTAGCAGCCCCACATCAGCAGCAGCCATACCGGGATGGCGTAGACCGACACCTGGATGCCCGGGATCAGCAGCATCACGCCGAGGATGAACAGCACGAAGGCCAGGCACAGGTAGTTGCCGAAGGGGAACCAGAAGGCGCGGAAACTGCTGCGCACGCCCTGGCCATCCTGGTGGCGACGGAACTTCAGGTGCGAGTAGCTGATCATCGCCCAGTTGATCACCAGCGCCGCCACCACCAGCGACATCAGCAGCTCCAGAGCATTGTGCGGCATCAGGTAGTTGACCAGCACGGCCAGCACGGTGACCAGCGCCGAGACCACCAGGGCGCGCACCGGCACGCCACGCTTGTCGACCTTGGCCAGCGCCCTGGGCGCATCGCCCTGCTCGGCCAGGCCCACCAGCATGCGGCCGTTGCAGTAGGTGCCGCTGTTGTAAACCGACAGCGCGGCGGTGAGCACCACGAAGTTGAGGATATGCGCCGCGGTATCGCTACCGATCAGGGCGAAGATCTTCACGAACGGGCTGCCGCTGTAGGGGTCGCCGGCGCTGCTGATGCTCTGCAGCAGGGCATCCCAGGGACTCAGCGAGAGCAGCACCAGCAGGGCGCCGACGTAGAAGATCAGGATGCGCCAGATCACCTGGTTGATCGCCTTGGGGATCACCTGCTTCGGCTTCTGGGCTTCCGCCGCGGTGAAACCGAGCATCTCCAGGCCGCCGAAACTGAACATGATGAAGGCCATGGCCATCACCAGGCCGCCGACGCCGTTGGGGAAGAAGCCGCCATGGCTCCACAGGTTGGCCACGGTCGCCTGCTCGCCGCCGGAGCCGCTGAACAGCAGCCAGCAACCGAGCACGATCATGCCGACGATGGCCACCACCTTGATCATCGCGAACCAGAACTCGGCCTCGCCGAACAGCTTGACGTTGGCCAGGTTGACCGCATTGACCACCAGGAAGAACACCGCCGCGGTGGCCCAGGTCGGCACCTCCGGCCACCAGAAGTGGATGTACTTGCCGACCGCGGTCAGCTCCGACATGCCCACCAGGATGTACAGCACCCAGCAGTTCCAGCCCGACAGGAAACCGGCGAAACCGCCCCAGTACTTGTGCGCGAAGTGGCTGAAGGAGCCGGCGACCGGCTCCTCGACGATCATCTCGCCGAGCTGGCGCATGATCAGGAAGGCGATGAAGCCGCAGATGGCATAGCCGAGGATCATCGACGGCCCGGCGGACTTGAGTACCCCGGCGGAGCCGAGGAACAGCCCGGTGCCGATGGCGCCGCCGAGGGCGATCAGCTGGATGTGGCGATTCTTCAGGCCGCGCTGCAGCGTGCCCGAGGACTTGTGGTCAGTCATCGTTACGTCACCTTTTGTTTTTGTCTGTGACGGGGATCGAACCCGCCGCGCTTGTGGCACGGCGGAGCTAGGCAAGGTGGGTGGACCTTATTGCGCGTCGGGCTGCACCTCCGGTGCGGCGTTCTTGAACGCCTCCAGGGCTTCGCAGCGTGCCGCGATAGCAAGGATGCGCGGATAGCCGCTGAGGTCACAGGCGAAGCGCCGTGCGTTGTACAGCTGCGGGATCAGGCAGGCTTCCAGGTAGCCGGGGCGTTCGCCCAGCGACAGACGCCCGTCGAACACGGCCAGGCCCTGCTCCACCGCCGCCAGACCGCTGTCGACCCAGTGGCGGTACCAGGCATTCTTCGCCTCGTCGCTGGCGCCCAGTTCGCTGGACAGGTACTGCAGCACGCGCAGGTTGTTCAGCGGGTGGATGTCGCAGGCGATATGCAGGGCCAGGGCGCGCACCTGGGCGCGCAGGGCCGGGTCGGCCGGCAGCAGCGCCGGCACCGGGAACACCTCGTCGAGGTATTCGAGGATGGCCAGCGACTGGGCGATGCGCACCCCGCCATTGCCGGCGTCTACCAGCAGCGGCACCAGGCCCTGCGGGTTGAGCGCCAGGTAGTCGGCGCCGTGCTGCTGGCCGCCGTCCTTGACCAAGTGCACCGGCACCTGCCGATAGGCCAGGCCCTTGAGGCCCAAGGCGATGCGCACCCGGTAGGCGGCGCTGGAACGCCAGTAGCCGTAGAGCGTCAGCTCAGTGCTCATAGCGCTCCACCGCCTGGTCGATGGCGCCGAAGATGCTGTGGCCGGCGGCGTCGAACATCTCGATGCGCACGCGGTCGCCGAACTTGAGGAACGGCGTTTTTGCTTCTCCGCTCTCGACGATCTCCAGCATGCGTTTTTCCGCCAGGCAGGACGAGCCGGCGCTGCGGTCGTAGTTCGACACGGTGCCCGAGCCGATGATGCTGCCGCTGCCCAGCGGGCGGGTCTTGGCGGCATGGGCGACCAGGGTCGGGAAGTTGAAGGTCATGTCGGTGCCGGCATCCGGCTGGCCGAACAGCGCGCCGTTGATGTGCGAGACCAGCGGGCGGTGGACCTTGCCGTCCTTCCAGGCGTCGCCCAGCTCGTCCGGGGTCACCGCCACCGGCGAGAAGCTCGACGACGGCTTGCTCTGGTAGAAGCCGAAGCCCTTGGCCAGCTCGCCGGGGATCAGGTTGCGCAGCGACACGTCGTTGACCAGCAGCAGCAGCTGGATATGCCCGGCCGCCTCGGCCGCGCTGGCGCCCATCGGCACGTCGTCGGTGATCACCGCCAGCTCGGCTTCCAGGTCGATGCCCCAGGCCTCGTCGGCCAGGCGGATCGGGCTGTGCGGCGGGATGAAGCTGTCGGCGCCGCCCTGGTACATCAGCGGGTCGTGCCAGAAGGATTCCGGCATCTCGGCGCCACGCGCCTTGCGCACCAGCTCGACGTGGTTGACGTAGGCGCTGCCGTCGGCCCAGTGATAGGCGCGCGGCAGTGGGCTGTGGCAGGCCGCCTGGTCGAAGCAGAAGGCATCCGGCTCCAGGCCGTCGTTGAGGCGCTGGTAGACCGCCTCCAGCTTGGGCTTGCTCAGCGCCCAGTCGTCCAGGGCGGCCTGCAGGGTGGCGGCGATCTGCGGCACCTTGACCGCGCGGGTCAGGTCGCGGGAAACGACGAGGAGCACGCCGTCGCGGCCTTGGTTCAGAGAAGCGAGTTTCATCAGGATTCCTTGCCCGGCGCACGCCAGGAGTTCACGTATTCGGGGACGTCCACGCCGGCGGCGGCCTCGGCCACCTCCAGGGCGCGGCGGGTGTCGATCATCACCGCCACTTCCTCGGCGAAGGTCGCCGGGTCTTCCTGGGCCTTCTTCAGCGCCTTCGGGTGCGGGCCGTGGGGGAAGCCGCAGGGGTGGAAGGTGACCATCCCGGCCTCGATGTTGTCGCGGCTGAAGAAGTTGCCGCGGTGGTAGAACAGCACCTCGTCGTAGTCGTCGTTGTTGTGGAAGAACGGCACCTTCAGCGCGCCCGGATCGGACTCGATCGGCCGCGGGGTGAAGGTGCAGACGACGAAGCCATTGGCGACGAAGGTGGTGTGCGCCGACGGCGGCAGGTGGTAGCGGTGGCTCATCAGCGGGCGGATGTCGCGCCAGTTGAGGCGCACCACGGTGTTGTCGCCGTGCCAGCCGACCACGTCCAGCGGGTTGTACGGATAGGTCACCGTGCTGATCTGGCCGCGCCGCTTGATGCGGATCTGCCAGGGGGTTTCGTCCTGCTGGGCCTTGAAGGCGGCGTCCAGCCTGGGATGGTCGAGCACCGCCGGGTCGAAGATCGCCTGCGGGCCGAGCAGGCCCTTGTCCGGCAGCTGGTAGGCGCCATCGGTGTTCTCGATCAGCAGGAAGTGGCTCGGCGCCGTCGGTTCGATGCGCCAGGCGGTGCCGCGCGGGATCACCAGGTAGTCGCCGTCGCGGTATTGCAGGTGGCCGAAGTCGCAGTAGAAGTGCCCGGCGCCATCATGCACGAACAGCAGCTCGTCGCCGTCGCTGTTGCGCACCAGGTGGCGCATGGCGCCGTGGGTCTTCCACACGCGCAGCTTGACGTCGGCGTTGTGCAGGGTCAGCGGCGCCTCCAGCGGGCAGTCGCGCTCGCTGGCGATGCGGTTGAAGTTGAAGGCATGCGGGCGCAGCGGCCCCTGCCAGTCGACCCAGCCGGTGGGCGGGTGCTTGTGGTGCAGCTGGGTGACCGGGCCGAAGAAGCCCTCGCGGCCCATCTCGCGCTCGTAGGTGCCCTGCGGGAAGTCGCAGTGCGCCTGACGCGAGCACTCGCCTTCACGCAGGGGGAAACTGATCCAGTTACGGCTCATGGCGTAGCTCCAGATGTGTAGGGTGGATGGCCACCCCGTGTAAAACCGCGAAGCGTTTTCCACCGAATACTCGTGCTCTCTGGTGGATGTGAAAAACGACATCCACCCTACGATTCACTCCGCGGAAATCACGCCGCGCTTGATCTGGTCTTCCTCGATGGACTCGAACAGCGCCTTGAAGTTGCCTTCGCCGAAGCCCTGGTTGCCCTTGCGCTGGATGATCTCGAAGAAGATCGGCCCGATCACCGTGTGAGTGAAGATCTGCAGCAGGATGCCGTCGTCACCGGGCGCGCCGTCGATCAGGATGTTCAGCTCGCGCAGCACCTCGGTCGGCTCGCCATGGCCGGCCACGCGGCTGTCGACCTTGGCGTAGTAGGTGTCCGGGGTGCTGAGGAATTCCACGCCGTTGGCGCGCAGCTGGCGCACGGTGGCGTAGATGTCGTCGGTGCTCAGGGCGATGTGCTGGATGCCTTCGCCGTGGTACTCGCGGATGAATTCCTCGATCTGCGACTTGTCGTCGGCCGACTCGTTGATCGGGATGCGGATCTTGCCGCACGGCGCGGTCATGGCCCGCGACAGCAGGCCGGTGAGCTTGCCTTCGATGTCGAAGTAGCGGATCTCGCGGAAGTTGGCGATGCGCTCGTAGAAGCCGGACCAGACGTCCATCTGCCCACGCTTGACGTTGTGGGTCAGGTGGTCGATGGCCAGCAGGCCGACGGCGTGGTCGTTCGGCGTGCGGCCTTCGATGTACTCGAAGTCGACGTCGTAGATGGTCTTGTCGCCGTAGCGGTCGACCAGATACAGCAAGGAGCCGCCGATGCCCTCGACGCAGGGGATGTTCAGCTCGCCGAAGTTGGCGTGGCTGCCAACCAGCTTGGCGCCCTGGGCCTCGACATAGGCGGCGGCCTGGGCCGCGTTCTTCACCCGGAAAGCCATGGCGCAGGCGCTCGGCCCGTGCTTCAGGCCGAACTCGCGCACATGCCCGGTGGGGCTGCCGTTGAGCACGAAGTTGATGTCGTTCTGCTGGAACAGCCAGACTTCCTTGGAGCGGTGCTTGGCGGTTTCGGTGAAGCCCATGGCGGTGAACAGCTGGCGCAGCTGCTCGATGCCTTCCGGGGTCGGGGCGGTGTATTCGACGAACTCGAAGCCGTCGGTACCTATGGGGTTGTGCTGCTCGATCTTGGCCACGGCGTTCATCCGGCCTCCTCGTTGTTGTTGTAGGCATGCGCCCTGCCCTGCCGGCAGCGCGCTGTGGATAGCCCCATGACAACCCGCGGCCGGGGTGCGAACAAGCCGCCCCGAGGGCGCAGTAAGCCCGGCTGGTCGGCCGATCTGGCAAGTATTCCTGACAGCTGCCAAAAAGCCGGCCGACGGCCTGTTCCCCACCCGCCCGCGTAATGATTTGTTTACAGGGCGGTACGCCAGCCTGCCAGCGCCGCTGTCGCAGGGGCTGGAACGGGGTGGCGAATGGCTCGGCCGGCGGCGCCCGGGCCCTAGTCGGCCGGCACCGCCAGCTCCTGCGCCAGCGCCGCGGCAAGCACGGCGAAGGGCTGCGGCCGGGTGACCACGTAGCCCTGGGCGTAGTCGACGCCGATTTCGCGCAGGGCCTGGAGGATCTCCGCCGACTCGACGAACTCGGCGATGGTCAGCTTGCCCATGACATGGCCGATATGGTTGATCACCTCGACCATGACCCGATCGATGGGGTCTTCCAGCAGGTCGCGGACGAAGCTGCCGTCGATCTTCAGGTAGTCCACTGGCAGGTGCTTGAGATACATGAAGGACGACATGCCGGCGCAGAAATCGTCCAGCGAGAAGCGGCAACCCAGGCCCTTGAGCTCGCCGATGAAACGGGTGGCCTCGGCCAGGTTGGTGATCGCCGTGGTTTCGGTGATCTCGAAGCAGATCATCCGCGGCGGCACCGGCTGGCTGGCGAACTGCTCGCGGATGAAGTCGAGGAACTCGGCGTCGCCGATGCTCGTCCCCGACAGGTTGATGGCGCAGGTGGCGTTGTCCTGCAGGGCGCCGCTGGCCAGCTGCTCGGCCAGGGCCTGCAGGGTGCTGCGCAGCACCCAGCGATCGATCCTGTGCATCAGGCCGTAGCGCTCGGCCGCCGGGATGAAGCTGCCGGGTTCGATGAGCTGGCCGTCCTCGTCCTCCAGGCGCAGGAGGATTTCCATGTGCACGCCGCCCGGCTCCTCGCCCAGGGCGAGGATGCGCTGGGCATAGAGGCGGAAACGGTCTTCCTGCAGGGCCGAGTGGATGCGCTGCACCCAGCCCATCTCGCCGACCCGCTGGGACAGCTCGGAGTCGTCCGGCTGGTAGGCATGCACGCGGTTGCGGCCTTTTTCCTTGGCCGAGTAGCAGGCCATGTCGGCGGTGCGCAGCAGCGATTCCAGGCTGCTGTGGCCTTCGCTGATCTGCACCAGGCCGATGCTGACGCTGATCGCGAAGGGCCGCCCGCCCCAGACGAAGCGCAGGTCCTGCACCGACTGGCGCAAGGCCTCGGCAATCCGTTCGCTGGCCTCCGCCGGGCAGTTCTCCAGGATGATGCCGAACTCGTCGCCGCCCAGGCGGGCCAGGGTGTCGCCCTCGCGCAGGTGGTGCTGCAGCTCGCCGCAGACCTGGCGCAGCAGCTCGTCGCCAGCGGCGTGGCCGCTGGTGTCGTTGACCAGCTTGAACTGGTCCAGGTCGAGGTACATCAGCGCATGGCGGCGGTGCTCGTGCTGCAGGCGCTCCAGCAGCTGGGCCAGGCGGTATTCGAACTCGCGGCGGTTGACCAGGCCGGTCAGCGCATCGTGGCTGGCCTGCCAGGACAGGCTGGCGACGAACTGGCGCTCGCGGGTCATGTCGTGCAGCACCATCACCGCGCCACTCACCCGGCCTTCGCTGAGGATCGGCGTGCCGACCAGGTTGACCGCCACCGCACTGCCGTCCGGGCGCACGATCAGCTTGCTGTGGTCGCAGATGCTGCGGCTGTTGCCGGCCAGCAGCGCCTGCAGCAGCGGCTCGCTGGCGGCGCCGGGCTGCTCGTCGACTATCGAGAACAGCGCATCGAAGGCCTGACCGCGAGCCTGCTCGACCCGGCAGCCGGTGAGCTGCTCGGCGGTGGGGTTCATGTAGGCGATCAGGCCCTGGCGGTCGAGGCTGATCACCGCATCGCCGATCGCCGCCAGGGTCACCTGGGCGCGCAGTTTCTCGCGTTCCAGGGCGTGGTCGGCCCGTTGGCGCTGGTTCAGCAGCTTGCGCGTGCGCAGCAGCACCAGGCCGATCAGCAGGATGGCGACGAGCAGATTGAGGCCGATCAGCAGACGCAGCACCACCCGCGAGGCCTCGCCGAGAATGCTCGAGAAGGCCTCCGCCGCCGGCGTGGCACCGTCGTTGATCAGTTCGATACGCGCCTGCCAGTCGATCACCTGGCGCGAGCTTGGCTGGCCGCGGGCGACGCTGGCGTGCACCTCGGCGGCCAGCGCGGTCAGCTCGCCGATATAGCGGTCGCCCAGGGTCCACTGCTCGATGGCCTGGCGCAGGTAGCTGACGTTCTGGAAGTGGCGGAACAGCCAGATCATCGCCTCGACATCGTCCGGGTGGTTCTTGCCCTGCAGGATGCCGGCCCGCGCCGCGGGCAGATCGGGCGGGACCCGGCTCATCGCCAGGCGAAAGGCATGGTCGCCCAGCGGCACGGCTACCGCCTCGCGGTAGGCCTGGAAATGCTCGGGAAACTGGGTTTGCGCGTAGAGATCGAGATGGTGGATGGCATCCTTCAGGCCTTTCGACCACAGGCTCTCGCCGCCCACGTAGCCGCGCACGGCGGACAGCAGGTAGAGGCTGCCGCCGGCCAGCAACGACTGCAGCAGGACCACCACGACAAAGGGCCACACCAGCCGCAGCAGCTGGGAGGTGGCACGCCTGCGCCGGCCCCGGGTCTTCGCACTGATCAAATCCCTTTCTCCTGATCTGGGTGCGCGAGCAGCCGGAGCGACCTGCACACGAACGTCATGCCCTCGTGCCTGGGTGAGAACAACAAGGCGCCCGCAGCTCTACGCCCAAGAGGTACTGGCGTACTTTTCAGGTATAGATGGCTTTCTTGCTGAGCGACAGGTCAGGAGTGGTTCACAGGCGCGAAAGTTTCCAAGCCGGCAGGCGCGGCTTAGCCCGGCAACCAAGGGGTAGCACCCAGTGCTTGGACGGTGCTTGCCGCGCGCACCGCAGGCCTGTGCGTGCTCAGCGGTGCGCGCGGCGCTCCTAGAAGAACTCAGCGGCGGCGGAACAGCGGCCGCGGCTCGATCACCGAGCGGCCATAGAGCACGCTCATGCCGGCCAGGCCCTTGAGCGCGTCCTGCGCCGACTTGTCGGCGCGCACGGCAAAGCTGTCGAAACCGCACTGGCGCATATGGCTGAGCTGGTCGCGCAGCACATCGCCCACCGCACGCAGCTCGCCGCCCCAGCCCAGGCGCGTGCGCAGCAGGTAGGCCTGGCTGTAGCCGCGGCCGTCGCGGAAAGTCGGGAAGTCCACGGCGATCAGCGGCAAGTGCGGCAGCCACTCGCGCAGGCTCTCGGCATCATCGTCGGGCGCCAGCCACAGGCCCTGCGCCGGGTCGCGGCGCTGCCGCCACTGCGCCAGCGGCACAATCAGCGGCCCTGCCCCGGCCGGCTCCAGCTCCTCGCGCAGCAGCTGCCAGGGATCGTCGTCAACCAGCCGCGCCGCGCCATCCACCAGCCTGATCAGGTTGTTCATGCCGGCACCTCCTGCTGGCGGTAGACCCGCTGCTTGAACGGTTCCAGGCCGATGCGCGCCACGCAGTCGACGAAGGGCTCGCCCACCGCGCGCTGCTGCAGGTAGACCTCGATCAGGCCCTCGATCACCGCCGGCACCTCGTCGGCGCCGAACGCCGGGCCGATCACCTTGCCCAGCGCGGCGCCGTGGCCCTGGGCGCCGCCGAGGGTGATCTGGTACCACTCGCTGCCGTTCTTATCCACGCCGAGGATGCCGATGTTGCCGATGTGGTGATGGCCGCAGGCGTTCATGCAGCCGGAGATGTTCAGGCTCAGCTCGCCTATGTCGTGCAGGTAGTCGAGGTCCTCGAAACGCTGCTGGATGGCCTGGGCGATGGGGATCGACTTGGCGTTGGCCAGCGCGCAGTAGTCGCCGCCCGGGCAGGCGATGATATCGCTGAGCAGGCCGATGTTTGGCGTGGCCAGGCCCGCTGCCGTAGCCAGCTGCCAGAGGTGATACAGGTCGCTCTGGCGCACATCCGGCAGCACCAGGTTCTGCTCATGGGCCACGCGGATTTCGCCGAAACCGAAAGCCTCGGCCCAGTCGGCCACCGCGTCCATCTGCGCAGCGGTGATATCACCCGGCGGCAACGCCGCACCCGGTTTGCTCGACAGCACCACGCTGGCGTAGCCCGGCACCTTGTGCAGGCGTACGTTGCGCGACAGCCAGCGGGCGAAGTGCGGGTCATGCAGCTGCTCGCCCGCTTGCACGCCACCGTCGGCCAGCGCGGCGTAGGCTGGCGGCTGGAAGTGTGCAGCCACGCGCTGGTATTCCTCGGCGGTGAGTTCGGCCGGACCATCCTTGATCGTCGCCCACTCCTCCTCCACCTCACGGGCAAAGGCCTCGATGCCCAAGGCCTTGACCAGAATCTTAATGCGCGCCTTGTACTTGTTGTCGCGCCGGCCGTGGCGGTTGTATACGCGCAGGATGGCCTCGACGTAGCTCAGGGTGTGGCGCCACGCCAGGCCCTCGCGGATTTGCACGCCGATGATCGGCGTGCGCCCCAGGCCGCCGCCGACCAGCACGCGCAGCAGCAACTCGCCGCTGGCGTCGCGGTACAGCTGCAGGCCGATATCGTGCACCTGCACCGCCGCGCGGTCCTCGGCCGCCGCGCACAGGGCGATCTTGAACTTGCGCGGCAGGAACAGGAATTCCGGGTTGACCGTCGACCACTGGCGGAGGATTTCCGCCAGCGGGCGCGGGTCGAGCAGCTCGTCGGCGGCGACCCCGGCGAAGGCCTCGGTGGTGACGTTGCGCACGCAGTTGCCGGAGGTCTGGATGGCATGCATCTGCACCGCCGCCAGCTGTTCGAGGATGTCCGGCACCTGTTCCAGTTCGATCCAGTTGAACTGCATGTTCTGCCGCGTGGTCAGGTGGCCGTAGCCACGGTCGTACTCGCGGGCGATCCGTGCCAGGGTACGCAGCTGCTGGGCCGAGAGCGTGCCGTAGGGAATCGCCACGCGCAGCATGTAGGCATGCTTCTGCAGGTACAGGCCGTTCTGCAGGCGCAGCGGCAGGAACTCCTCCTCGCTCAGCTCATCGCTCAGGCGCCGCTGCACCTGGTCACGAAACTGGGCAACCCGCTCGCGCACCAGCGCGTGGTCGTAGTCGTCGTACTGATACATTCCGCCACCTCGTCAGCCACCCGCAAGGCGGGTTCAAGAGGAGCAGACTATGGCCTGGCAAGGCGCAAACAGAACAGACTCAGATTGGCGATGAAAATACGGAGCAGATGCCGTGAGGCGGCTCTACGGCGTATGAAACAGAGTGGCATAGCGCTAATGGATCAGGTATCAGCCGAGAGTCGCGGCAGGCGAGCACCCAAAAAAATCGACACGGCAGAACGCCCCAGCACGCTGAACGTACTGGGGCGCTTGATCGTGCAGCGGGTTACTTGAGCTTGGCTTTCAGCGCGGCAGCGGCTTGCTGCATGGCGCTTTGCGTGGCTGGGATCTGGCTGATCACGTTGAGCAAACCGAAGTCGTGGATCATGCCGTTGTAGCGCACGGAGGTCACCTTGACCCCGGCTGCATCCAGCTTGCGCGCATAGGCCTCCCCTTCGTCACGCAATACGTCGAACTCGGCGGTCTGCACCAGGGTGTCCGGCAAGCCTTGCAGCTGTTCTACCGATGCCTGCAGCGGCGAGGCGTAGATCTCGGCGCGCTGTTTCGGATCCGTGGTGTAGTTGTTCCAGAACCACTGCATCAGGCTCTTGCTGAGGAAGTGGCCCTCGGCAAACTGGTTGTAGGAGGCATTGTTGAAGTTGGCGTCGGTTACCGGCCACAGCAACAGCTGGAACTTGATCGCCGGGGTGCCTTTGTCCTTGGCCAGCAGGCTGACCACTGCGGCCATGTTGCCGCCTACGCTGTTGCCGGCGACTGCCAGACGCTTGCCATCAACCCCAATCTGCGCGCCGTTCTGCGCCACCCATTGGGTTGCCGCGTAGGCCTGGTTGATGGCGGTCGGGTATGTGGCTTCCGGTGACGGGGTGTAATCGACATACACCGCCGCAGCGCCAGAGCCCACCACCAGGTCTCGGATCAGGCGTTCGTGGGTCTGATAGTCACCGAGTACCCAGCCGCCGCCGTGAAAGAACATGAAGACCGGCAGCGTGCCCTTGGCATCGGCTGGACGGACCACTTTGAGCTGGATCGACTGGCCACCGGCCTCGATGGTCTTGTCGACCACCTTGATGCCGGATACATCAACCTTGACCCCAGCCTGCGCACCGACCAATACGGCGCGGGCGTCTTGGGGCGTCATCTGTTCCAACGGCGTGCCACCGCCAGCGGCGAGGGCATTGAGGAAACCTTGAGTGGTGGTTTCCACTCCGGGACTACCGGCAGCGAAGGCGCTGTTGACCGCGAGAGCCAGCAGGCCGGAAACAAGAATACGGGTCATGGTATTGCTCCTTGAATGAGATCGTGGCGATTCAGATCGGGATAGGCCCCATGGGCGTTCTCAGCGGGACAACGGCTGATCACGCCGTGACGAGCGCCTGACCTTGGGGGCTGGGCCATGGGGCGCTAAAGGCCCCATGGCTGGGCGTTAACCCCAGGATCAGTTGGCGGTTTGTTCGGCAGCTTCAATGATCAAGGCCGCGACTTTCTCTGGGTTGGAGGTCATCACCACATGCGAGGCTCCAGGGACAGTCACGGTTTTCTTCGACCCGGCGCGCTCTGCCATGAACTTCAGCGCGGCTTCCGGAATGTTCTTGTCTGCCGAGCCATAGATGAACCAGGACGGCAGTTGCTTCCAGGCCGGATCGCCTGAGGCTTCATGCAGGGCGTGTTCGGTAATGGGGCGTTGGCTTGCCGCCATCAGCGCCGCTTCGGGCGCGGCGACATCGGCCGCAAACTGCTGGGCGAACTTACCCTGCTGGATGTACAGGTCCTTGTTGCCGTCCTGCAAGGTCACAGGCGCGCCCAGGGTTGGCCCCAGGGTGCTGCCGGGGTAACGGCCAGACAGTTCGACGGCAGTCTCGCCTTTGTCGGGGGCGAATGCGGCGACATACACCAAGGCCTTCACGTTCGGGTTGTCCTGCACGGCATTGGAGATGACCGAGCCGCCATAGGAGTGGCCGACGAGAATTACCGGGCCGTTGGTGTGCTCGACGATACTGGCCACGTAGTCAGCATCGAACTTGACCCCGCGCAGCGGGTTCGCGGCGGCTATTACCGGGTAACCCTGGGCCAACAGTTGCGTGGCGACCCCGTTCCAGCTGGCGGACTCGGCAAATGCGCCATGCACCAGTACAACTGTTGGCTTGTCGCCGGCGCTTTGCCCTGCAAGGGCGGACCCCATTACGCCCAGGGCCAGGGCGGTGCTGGCAATGGCGGTTTTAATCAGCGGGAAAGTACGCAAGGTGAACTCCTTTCTCTGAATCAGATTGATGCTGCGGCAGGCCGAAAGCTGATCTGCATTTCTGCATGGGTGCTCGGACAGGCTGCGGGTTTGTCAGGCTCAGCACCGGGCTTGCGGTGCTGGGCCTGAGCAGTGAGGCCGAGGCTTAGTCGAGCAGCGTCAGGGTGACGTCGATATTGCCGCGGGTGGCGTTGGAGTACGGGCAAACGATGTGCGCACGGTCGATCAAGGTCTGCGCTTGCTCGCGGTCCATGCCCGGCAGGCTGATGCGCAGTTCGACTTCGATGCCGAAACCGTTGGGGATAGCGCCGATGCCCACGACACCTTCGATCGAGGCGTCGGCTGGCATCGCCAGCTTGTCGCGGCCAGCGACGAACTTCATCGCGCCGATAAAGCAGGCCGAGTAGCCCGCCGCGAACAGCTGCTCCGGGTTGGTGCCCTGGCCACCGGCACCGCCGAGTTCTTTCGGAGTGGTCAGGGCGACGTCGAGCACGCCGTCGGAGGAGATGGCACGGCCGTCACGGCCGCCGGTGGCTTCTGCATAGGCACGGTAAGCAATGGTTTGAATCGACATGGTGGTAATCCTCTTGAGCTGTTTGGCTGGGTTTGTTTAGAGCGTTGCGGTGTCCACTGGCGATCAACCTTCGTGGCTGATCAACCAGTGCGGGTAAAGGCCTTTGCCGTCTGCCTGGCTGTCGTCAGCCAGAACCGGGGCGGAAAGAACAACAAGGGCGGTGAAGGCAATCAGGGTTTTCATTACGGTTCTCCACGACTCTCGGGGTTGTTGGATCAGGTGCAGATAACTGCCGGTCTCCGTTGCGACTTCGCGCCAATATTTTGCGCGCTAATCAGTTCTACGGAGCGAACTCTAGTACCAATAAATTTAGCGCGCAAGATATATTTCTAAAAATTTAGCGATAAGCGCTGCCCTACTCAGGCATAAGCGAGGAATGACGGGCTGTTGCGCGTTGTTTGCGAGCGGGGCGGCGGGGCGAAATCGTTGAGCGGCGCGGGAATTAACGCTTAAGGGTGATATGGCCGGCGAGGCTGCCGGCGCGGGCGACCGGCTCGTCGCCCGGGTGCTTACACGGCCTGTTGCAGGCTGCTGCGCAGAGCGACCAGTTCAGCCTTGAGGGCGCCGAGTTCCGCAGCAGATTGCTGGGTAGCGGTGAGAATGCAGCCGGGGATGCGCTTGGCCTGCTCGCGCAGATCGCGGCCCTTATCGGTGAGAAACAGCTCGACCACACGCTCGTCGACACTGCTGCGAGTGCGCTTGAGCAAGCCCTCAGCCTCCAGGCGCTTGAGCAATGGGGTGACGGAGCCGGGGTCGGTCAACAGGCGGCTGCTGATATCGCCTACGGTGATGCCATCCCCTTCCCAGAGCACCATCATCGCCAGGTACTGCGGGTAGGTCAGGCCCAGTTCCTGCAGCAGCGGCTTGTAGACCTTGGTCAACAGCAGCGAAGTCGAATACAGGGCAAAGCACAGCTGGTTATCGAGCAGCAGTTCGGCGCAAGGGTCTTGCGTGGCCATGGCGTTCTCCAGCAGCACAGGACAGTTGCCGATAATTTATCGCGCCAACTACTGTTATGCCAATTGAATGCACCCTGCGTGGCTTCCACTCAGGCCAGGATTTGACAGCGGCTCTAGGCGCCTACGGGAAAGCGCCGAGGCCTGTTGCGCCATTTCGGCCCGGCGTTTGGCTGTGCTGAGTCAAATGCACAAAAGATATGCTCAGGATGGTGGTGCCAGCCTGAGCACATCAGAACATCAAGCATGCAGCAAGGCATCCAGTTCGCCCTTGCGCTCAAGGCCAGCCAGATCGTCAAAACCACCGACATGCCTGTCGCCAATGAATATCTGCGGGACAGTTCTGCGCTTGGAGCGCTGCAGCATTTCCGCGAGACGCTGGGGTGAGGTCTCAACGTCAATTTCGACCGCCTTAACCCCCTTGCGCGACAGCAGACTTTTTGCGTTGAGGCAGTACGGGCAATGCTGCGTGGTGTAAATGGTCACTTGGCTCATGGTGATGGCCCTCTCAGTGTGCCGACGGTGGGAAGTCGATATCGGTGGCAGCGATGTTGTTCAGGTAATTGGTCAGGGTTAACAGCGCCACCTGGGCGACCACTTCAACGATCTTGCCATCGGCAAGGCCGGCTTCGTGCGCAGCGGCTATCTGAGCATCAGTCAATTGGCCGCGGCTCTCGGTGATCTGCCGGGTCAGCGTGGCAATTGCGCTCAGCTTGCCTGAGCGGGCCTGGCGAATGTCTTCCTCGCCCAAACCGCTCTTCGCACCGAAGAACGAGTGGGCCGCGATGCAGTAGTCGCAGCCGTTGACTTGCGAGGTCGCCAGCGCTGCAACTTCGCGTTCGGCAGCGCTCAGTGAGCTCTTGCCCAGGGCTTGCGCCAGAGCCAGATAGCCAGTCAATGCAGCCGGTGCATGCGCCAATGTCTTAAAGGCATTGGGAATAAATCCGAGACCCTTCTGGATGCCTTCGAGGGAAGCGCGTGAGCCAGCGGGTGCCTGTTCCAGAGTGAGAGCGGCGATACGAGTCATGGGTGTTCTCCAGTAGGTTGAGCAACGAGCTTGTCGATCAAGCTTGGAACTCATATTAGGGACCACGACTTTATTTTCGGCTTCAGATCGTCGATGTTATGCAACAGATCGTCTAAATCGAGCCTGCAATGGACCGTCTATCCACACTGCTTAAACACTTCAACCTGCATGCCGCCACATTCCACCAGGGCGGTTTTTGTGGCACCACTGACCTCTACGGCCACGGCAGCTACGGCCACGTGCACTTATTGCGCTCGGGACGCCTGACCTTCAGGGATAAGCGCAATCAGCTCATCGAATTGGCAGAGCCGAGCCTGGTGCTCGTGGCTCGCCCGCAACAACATCAGCTGGTGGCAACAGAGGTCGACGAAGCCCAATTGGTATGTGCCACCTTATTGTTCGATGGCGGTGCCGATAACCCGCTGACCCTTGCCTTGCCGGACTACATCGTCAAACCCCTGGGTGAACTGCCGGGTCTCACGGCCAACCTCGACTGGTTGTTTGAAGAAGCCTTCAGCGACGAATGTGGCCGTGATGTCGTCCTCAACCGATTGTTCGAGCTGATGGTGATCCAGCTCCTTCGACACATGATGGCGAACCAAAGCCTGCCTACGGGGATGATGGCAGGGCTGGCTGATGTGCGGCTGGCACGCGCCATTACCCTGATGCACGACACTCCGGCAAAACCCTGGTCGGTGGGTGAATTAGCAAGCGCAGCAAACATGTCGCGCGCGAGCTTTGCAGCCCAGTTCCGCAAGGTAGTGGGGAAAACCCCGGCAGATTATTTGCTCAGCTGGAGGGTCAGCCTGGCCCAGAAACGACTTCGGGAAGGACGTCCCATTGGGCTGATCGCCGACGAAGTGGGCTATGAAAGCCCTTCGGCATTAGCCAGGGCATTTCGTCGCAAGGTTGGAGCGAGCCCACGAGAGTGGCTTCAACAGTAGCTTATGTGTAATGGACGTTGCTCAGGTCAATCGACACGAGCAATTCCGTCTCGATAGCCCGCCCCTTGGCATCACGTCGATAAGCCCGGCGCTTGCTCGGCATAAGCAGCCCGCCGGACTCCACATAGTCATGAACGTATTGGGCCGCCGGAATCGCACCGCTCACATCGACGGAATAATCATGTCGGCGCAACAGGAAGTCATCGCCGAAATAGAAATCCTGCACCTCGCAATGAGTCGCGACGTCAGCGGGAAAGCGAACCCGTAAACGCCGCCACGTTGCTGTTTCTTCCTGCCAGGGCTCGATTTCTTCGGTGCTGACGCCCGGCATGGAAAACAGAAAGGGCATGGTCAGGTAGGACCACAGCGCATAACCATTGAAGTAGGCGCGATGCAGGGGATCCCAGGGCGTCGTTTCATCGTGCCCTGCAAACGCGACTCTCGGATCGAGGCGCTCTGCAACCACCTGCCCTTCTACCGTCTCGATAGCAATACGCCCGGGGCAGTAAGCCGTCCGCTGATTGGGCGCACCGAAAGGCATCACCGAAGCGCGCTGCTCATGCAGCCAGACCAGCATCTGGCGCGACACGTTGTCCTGCTTCAGCCCCTTCATGCCCCACAGAGAACCACCGCTCGTGATGCTGGCCTCCACACGGCTGAATTGGCGCCAGCGGTCGAGCCCGCCGTGGGCCTCCAGTACCTGATCCAGCAATTCGGATATCTGCTTGCTCACCTTATTACCCTCTTTCGGATGCTGTTTGCCCGAGGACCGCCTTGACTCGAGCGGCGATAAGATTGCAGTGCGTCTCCAGGGCGAAGTGCCCGGTCTCCAATAGCTCAACCACCGCGTGCGGAACATCACGCGCGAACGCCTGCGCACCGGCAGGCAGAAAGAACGGATCGTTGCGCCCCCAAATGACCAGGACCGGAAAGTTGCTATTGCGCAGCCAGGCCTGGAAAACCGGGTACTGCTTTAGGTTTTTGGCATAGTCCAGGATCAGATCGAGCTGAATGTCTTTATTGCCAGGCCGCTCAAGCAGGGTGTTGTCGAGCAGGATGGCTTCCGGAGCGATCAACTCGGGTTCAGAAACGCCAGTGAGGTATTGCCAACGTGTGGCATCGGCACTCAACAGCGCGTCGCGAATGGCCTGTCGATTAGCGGCTGACGGATCGGCCCAGTAAGCGCGCACCGGCGCCCAGGCTTCGCTGAGCCCTTCCTCGTAGGCATTGGCGTTTTGCGAAACCAGGCCGACTATCCGCTGCGGCTGCAACAGCGCCAAACGCAGCCCTATGGGGGCGCCATAGTCGAACAGGTAAAGCGCATAGCGCTGCAGCCCCAACCCCTCGGTGAATGCGGCCATGGTGTCGGCGATCTGTTCGAAGCTGTAGACATAGCTGCGTTCGACGGGAACCTGGGTAAAGCCGAAGCCGGGGAAGTCTGGGGCAATGACATGGAAGTGCTCGGCCAAGAGCGGCAGCAGATGGCGAAACTGATACGAGGACGTCGGGAATCCATGCAGCAAAAGCAAGGTCGGCAAACCGCGTTGCCCAGCCTCGCGATAGAAAATGCTTACACCATCGACTTCGGCGTAACGATGCCGCACGACTGTCGGGGCACAGGAAGCTACTTCGTTCATGGTCAATCTCCCGAGCGGGTCTTGCAGTGCAGGCGCTTCTGGCATTCGCCACGGCTGAATTAAAGGCCCAGCTCCGAAAGCCCGGCATGCTCATCCGGGCGGCGGCCCAGGGGCCAGTGGAACTTGCGCTCCGCTTCACGGATCGGCAGGTCGTTGATGCAGGCATAACGATTCACCATCAGCCCATCGGCACCGAACTCCCAGTTCTCGTTGCCGTAGGAGCGGAACCAGTTACCCGAGTCATCTCGCCACTCATAGGCATAGCGCACGGCAATTCGGTTATCCGTGAATGCCCACAGCTCCTTGATCAGGCGGTAGTCGAGTTCCTTCGACCATTTGCGCTCCAGGAAAGCGCGCGCCTGGTCACGCCCCTCAACAAACTCGGCACGGTTGCGCCAGCGCGTATTTGGGCTATAGGCCTGAGCAACCTTCGCGGCGTCACGGGTATTCCAGCCGTCCTCGGCCAGTCGGACTTTCTGCAGGGCTGTTTCGCGGGTAAACGGCGGCAAGGGTGGGCGAATTTCAGTCTTCGTTGACATTCCGGCACCTCATTCAGTGATTCGTGAATCGGCCTCGAATGACAGGCGACGCATAACAGGTCACCCGCAGCGCAATTTTATGTTCAGCCGCGGCGATAGCGCGGCGCCACCGACTGACGGGAAAGGTTGGGCATCAGCTTCTGCCGTGCCGCTTCATAGGCCTGCCAATCGGCAAGATCCGGTAGCGAAGGAATGGTGAACAGCTCGTCCTGATCGAAACCGGCCAGCGCCGCATCCACAAGGTCCGCAGGCTGCATCACGATCTGGCTCGGCAGGGCCTCTACCGGCGTGCCGGCGACCGTCCAGAATTCAGTGGCGATAGCCCCCGGGACGACGGCCTGGATGCGAATCCCTTTGCCTGCCAGTTCGTGATGCAGGGATTGGCTGAAGGCCAGTACGAATGCCTTCGTGCCGCCATACACACCATTCAGAATCTCGGGGGCGATGCCCACAATCGAGGCAATGTTGATGATCGCGCCGCCTCCACGCGCCACCAATCCCGGCGCGACGGCATAGGCCAGGCGGGTCAATGCCGTCACGTTCAGCTCGATCATCCGGGTCATCGCCTCGACATCCGCATCGAGCAGTGGAGCGGTCGCGCCGACACCCGCGTTGTTGACCAGCAGCGAGATCTGCTCGTTGCTGCGCAATAGCTGCTCGACAAGGGCCAGACCCTCCTTGTCGCCCAGATCGGCGACCAGCACCTGAACGCGGCGCCCGGTCTGCTCGACCAGCCGTTGCGCCAGTCCTTCCAGGCGCTCTCGCGAACGCGCCACAAGAATCAGGTCATGCCCGCGCCTGACCAGCCGCTCGGCGTAGAGCGCCCCGATACCGGATGATGCACCGGTGATCAGGGCGGTTCCATGGGAAGTCTGAGTGGTCATAGCCGTTTCTCCTGGGAAGTCTCGAAGGTGGATGAAGCGAAGTCTTGCCAGGAGAATAACCAGCCTTGATCGCGTCTTAAATGTCATATATACGTCTTTTTAAGACGAAACTGAAACGGGTCTCGCGGACAGATGCATAGGGTAGGTGTGGTCGTTTTCCCCAACTTTCAGGTCATGAGCCTGGCAATTGTCTCGGCCTTCGAAATGGCCAATATCACCCTGGGCGAGGCGTTCTATGACATTCGCCTGCTATCGGAGAAGGGAGGAGCGATTCGTACCTCGGCCGGCTTTGCGGTTGAAACGCAAGCCTTCGGGAGAATGGCGCTGGATACGGTCGTCGTCAGCGCCGCGACCTATATCCAGCCGGCATCACCGGGACTGCTGGACTTTGTCCGCCAATCAGTCGAGACCTCACGGCGAGTCGCAGCCCCTTGCACCGGGGCCTTTACCCTGGCCGAAGCTGGTGTCCTGGACGGCCGCCAGGCCACCACGCACTGGTTCTTTGCCCGCGATCTACAAAAGCGCTTCCCGGCAGTCAGCCTGCAGGAGGACCGAATCTTCATCGTCGATGGCAATGTCTGGACATCGGCCGGCATGACCGCAGTCATCGATCTGGCGCTGGCGATGATCGAACAGGACCTCGGCCCCGAAGTCGCTCGGGGCGTAGCCAAGAGCCTGGTCGTTTACCATCGCCGTGCCGGGGGACAATCCCAGTTCTCGGCCCTGTCGAAGCTGAGGCCGAAGTCAGACCGCATCCAGCAGGCGCTGGATTACGCCAAGAAGAATCTGCAGAGCCGGCTTTCAGTGGACGAGCTCGCCGAGGCCGCCAACCTAAGCACCCGCCAGTTCAGCCGAGCCTTCAGCGCCGAAACGGGTCAGTCGCCCGCCAAGGCGGTCGAGAGCCTGCGCCTCGAAGCAGCTCGCCTGCTTATCGAGAAAGGCCGTTTGTCGATGGATCGGATCGCCGTGGAAACCGGTTTTGTTGACCGCGAGAGAATGCGTAAGGCATTCCTCAGAGCATTCGGTCAACCGCCGCAGATGCTCAGGCGCGCTTCCAGAATCGACCTGTAAATGCGGAGTATGCGCAAAGCCTTGATCTTCAAGCTTGATCAACGTGCGCAAGCACTATCGGTGTGATGCCCTTTATCGCGTTGTGAGCGGGGATGAAACGAAGCGGTCGCCCTCGACATTCGTCTGCGAGGGCAACCGCGGAAACGCAAGTGGCTAAGTTACCGCCGATTGCACGCCTGGCTGTAACTACAGCAGGAATGGGTTAGAGCAACTCGATGACCGTCTTGCCTTTGCCTTGACCTTGCGCGACCTGACTAAACGCCTCGTTGACCTCATGCAACGCAAAGTGGCGCTGATCGACTCTGATCTTCAGTTGCCCGGCGTCGGCCAGCGCGGCGGCCTCGCGCAGGATCGCGCCGTGGTGTTCGCGCCCTTTTCCGCTGAGCAACGGCGCCAGGGTGAATACGCCTGAGTAGGTAGCACTCTTAAACGACAGCGGCGCGAGGCTGTGCTGCCCCCAGCCCAGGCAGCTGAGCACATGCCCGGTGTAGGCCTTCACCGACTTGAACGATGCGTCCAGCGTGCTGCCGCCAACGGTGTCATAGACGATGTCGAAGCCCTCGCCTGCCGTATAGCGCTCGACATAGCTGTCCACGCTTTGCGCCTGATAGTCGATAGCCGTCGCCCCCAGCGAGCGAATGAAGTCGAGACTGTCCGCCGAACCGGTGGCGAAGACTTCAGCACCGCGGGCCTTGGCCAGTTGCACGGCCACCTGGCCGACCCCACCCGCACCGCCATGAATCAGCACGCGCTGACCCGCGCGGACATGGGCATGATCCTCCAGGCCTTCCCAGGCCGTGATGAACACCAGCGGCAATGCTGCCGCTTCGCGCATGCTCATGGTCTGCGGCTTGGGCGCGATCAACCGGGCATCGACAGCAATGTATTCGGCCATGGCGCCCTGGGCACCACCAATCCCGCCGGCCATGCCGAAGACCTCGTCACCCGGCGCGAAGCCTTCGACCGCCTCGCCTACTTCGATGACCGTCCCGGCCAGATCCAGGCCGAGCACAGCGGGCAATTCCTGGCGGGCGTGGGCCGCCGCGCCAGCGGCAATCTTGGTATCGAGTGGGTTGACGCCAGCCGCATGGACCTTGACCAACACTTGCCCCGTGCCGAGTGTGGGACGAGCGATATGACGCAAGGCGAGTGGGGCCTGGGCGGACTCAGCGATGGCAGCAAGCATGGTGTTTTTCATGGCGGAAACCTCTGATTAGGTGGACGCTTTCAGGTTGCCGCATCCACAGCATTCCGATAAGAAGCTAAATTTGCATATGACTAATTCCTGGAAAAGGCCTAATCCCTGATGGATCTGTTCGACAGCATGCGCACCTTTGTACGGGTGGTAGAGCGCGGCTCGTTTTCCGCAGTGGCTCGCGAGCTGAACGTGGGACAGCCGGCCGTGAGCAAGCAGATACGCGCCCTGGAGCAACATCTTGGTGGGCCGCTATTCGCCCGCAGTACCCGCCAGCTGTCCCTGACCGACCAGGGGCAAGGGTTTTACAGCCACTGCCAGGAAATCCTCGGCAGCCTCGAGATCGCCACGCGCAGCTTCGCCAGTGGCCAGGAACAGATTGCCGGCCCTCTGCGAATAGCCGCCCCCGTCAGTTACGGGAGGCTGTGCATTGCGCCTCTGCTCATGGGGTTTCTGCAGCGCTACCCCGATGTGCGGATTGACCTGCGCCTGAGCGATCACAACGAAGACCTGCTCAAGGAAAATATAGACCTGGCCATCCGTATTGGCGTGGTGAAGCACGAGGGGCTGGTGGCCGTGCCGCTCGGCGCCAGCGTACGGCGGGTGTATGCCGCGCCCGAGTACCTGCAACGTCACGGTGAGCCACGTGAGCCGGCGGCACTCAGAGGCCACAACTGCATCGGCTTCACCTTGCTCGAGCACTACAACACCTGGCACTTCAAAGGCGCGGCAGGTGAGTTGGATATTTCCATCAACGGCAATGTCACCAGCAACAGCAGCGAAGCCATCCGTGAAATGGTCCTCGGCGGACTGGGTATTTCCCTGTCTCCCGAGTGGCTGTTCGCCGCCGATGTCGAACAGGGTAAGGTGGCCATCGTGCTTGGTGATTACCAGGCGGCTGCGCTGCCGGTGAGCGCCGTACTCAGCCGTGAACGGCGACGCTCGGCGCGGACGATGGCCTTTGTCGACTTTCTCCGCACGCACCTATAGGTTCACCAGACGGTGCTGGGAGACGCCGCCACGAGCAGCCCGGGTTCATTGCAGGCGTTCACTCCAGATCGGCGTCGATGCGCACGATCAGCCCGTCAGGGTTGACGGCGATTTGCAGCAGGCCGATCTCGTGGCCGAAATCTCCGGTGAAGTCGACCCGCACGCTGGCACGGTTGGCACCGAGAGGCTTGAGCGACAGCAGGCGAGTCACCGTGTGATAGCCGATGAAGTACTGCTCTACATAAGTGCGAATGCCCGCATGGCCGTCGAAACGATGCCCGGTGGACGGGTCATCGATCACCGCATCCGGCGTGAACAGTTTCACAACACCCTCGACGTCGAATGCATTGGTTGCGCCGATCAGGGCATCGGCGGCCCTGTGCAGGTTGTCTTCGTGCGTGGTCATCGCATCGGCTCCCGTGCTGCCTGGTTTGTGTAGATGAACATGAAGCTGCAGCCACATGGGGCCCAGGCCGGCGCCGCGCAATGCTCGAGATCGGAATGAAACGGGGCAACCCGCTCGCGCACCAGTGCTTGGTCGTACTGATACATGCCGCCACCTCGTCCACCACCCACCCTGCGGGTTCAAGGGGGAGGAATATGGCGTGGCGTGGCGCGAACAGACCAGACTCAGATTGCTGGCAAAAATACGGAGCAGATCGCAGGTGGATCGCTCGGGCGCAGCAGCGCAGACGTGCATATCGGCTGCAATCGGCCGATTCTGTTGAAAAAGTAGGTTCAGCGGCAGCCGGCCGGTCGGATGTACCTGC
>NZ_WELK01000007.1:82438-166045 GCF_009799925.1 Pseudomonas sp. R-28-1W-6 | reverse complement strand
TCACCACCACCACCGAGACCCTGCTCTGGCAGATGAACGACCTGACCAGCGCCTATGAGCAGGTGATGCAGCAGGACTCCTGAGCCATACCCGGAGAAAAGGACTCGCCCAGACGATCCGTGCGCACGGCGCGCCCTAGGGCTGGCCGACGCCATAGGCATCGAGCAGGGCCTGCAGGCGGCCATTGGCCTTGTAGCGTCGCAGGCCCTGCTCGAAGAGCTCCACATAGCGCGCGCTGGAAGGCAGCGCCGGGGAAAAGGCCAGGTAGATCGGCATGTCCGGGCTGCGGCAGCCGGCCTCGCGCAGCGTGCCGCGCTTGCCCTGGCGGGCCAGCGCGGCCTGCATCACCCAGCTGTTTTCCAGCACCACGTCCAGGCGCGCGCGTTCGAGCTTGGCCAGGTTCAGCTCCATCGCCTTATCGCCCGCGGCAATCTGGATACGCTGGCTGTCGCGGCGATGGCTGGCGATATAGCCATTCAATTCATCGCCGTAGCTGTAGTCGTTGATCACCCCCAGGCGCTGCTGCGCCAGGGAGGCGAGCCCGCCGAAGCGCCAGGTGGAATCCGCGCGGGTAAAGAAACAGTTGCGCGACAGCGCCACCGGGGTGGCGGTGAAGAGGAAGTCCGGGGCATCCTCGACCCCGGCGCCGATGGCCGCATTCAGCTCGCCACGGCGCACCTCCTGCAGGACCCGCGCCCAGTTGAGCGCCCGGTAGTGCACGTCGATGCCGGCTTCGGCGAAGATCTCCTGCGCCAGCTCGACGAAGATCCCCGGCCGCGCCGAGCCCGGCTCGCAGTTGACCGGGCACCAGATGTCCGCCGCGATCACCAGGGTCTCGGCCCGCACGCCGCCGGCCAGGACGGCGAGCGCCAGCAGCAACCCTCTCGGAATCGACAGGCAAGTCAGCAACGGCATGCGGCCACTCATCAGTACAGCACAGGACTGCCGGCAGTTTTACCACCCTCAGCCTTCGCTGCGCACCCTTTTCACCGCATCCAGCCAGCCATGGTAGAGCTTGGCCCGGTGCTCGGCGGCCATGCGCGGCTCGAAGCGGCGCTGGCGGTGCCAGTGGCTGGCGATCTCCTCCAGGCTGCCATACAACCCGGCCTGCAGGCCGGCCAGGTAGGCCACGCCGAGCGCCGTGGTTTCGGTGACTTCCGGGCGCTCCACCGGCACGCCGAGGATATCGGCGAGGAACTGCATGACCCAGTTGTTGACCACCATGCCGCCGTCCACCCGCAACGCGCTGGGCTCGACCGTGCCGTCCTGGCGCATGGCTTCGAGCAGGTCGCGGGTCTGGTAGCACACCGACTGCAGGCCGGCGGTGACGATCTCCTTGATCCCGGTGTCGCGGGTCAGGCCGAAGATCGCCCCGCGCGCCTTGGGGTCCCAGTATGGCGCGCCGAGGCCGGTGAAGGCCGGCACCAGGTACACGCCGCAGGCATCGCCGGTCTGCTCGGCCAGCGCCTCGCTGTCGCGGGCATCGCTGATCAGCTTGATGCCGTCGCGCAGCCACTGCACCGCAGCGCCGGCAACGAAGATGCTGCCTTCCACGGCATAGCTGACCTGGCCATTCAGGCGGTAGGCAACGGTGGTCAGCAGGCGGCTGCGCGACACCAGCGGGTGCGGGCCGGTGTTCTGGATCATGAAGCAGCCGGTGCCGTAGGTGCTCTTGACCATGCCGGGCTGGAAGCAGGCCTGGCCGATCAGCGCCGCCTGCTGGTCGCCGGCCATGCCCAGCACCGCAATCGGCGCACCGAGCAGCTCGGGCGCGCAGGTGCCGAAGTCGGCGGCGCAATCCAGCACCTCCGGCAGCAGGCTGCGCGGGATGTCGAACAGGGCCAGCAGCCCCTCGTCCCACTGCTGGCTGTGGATATTGAACAGCAGGGTGCGCGAGGCGTTGCTGGCATCGGTCCGGTGCGAGCGGCCAGCGGTCAGGCGCCACAGCAGGAAGCAGTCCACCGTGCCGAAGCGCAGCTCGCCGCGTTCGGCCCGTTCGCGGGCGCCCGGCACGTTGTCGAGGATCCAGCGCAGCTTGGTCGCGGAGAAGTACGGGTCGATCAGCAGGCCGGTCTTGGCCGCCACCTGCGCCTCGTGCCCGGCATCCTTCAGCTCGGCGCAGTAGTCGGCGGTGCGCCGGTCCTGCCAGACGATGGCCGGATGGATCGGCGTGCCCGTGGCGGCGTCCCAGACGATGGTGGTCTCGCGCTGGTTGGTGATGCCGATGGCGCGGATGTCCTGGGCCTGCAGGCCCTCCTTGGCCAGGGCCTCGCGGCAGACCTTGAGGGTGGTCAGCCAGATCTCCTCGGCATCGTGCTCGACCCAGCCGTCCTTGGGGAAATACTGCTTGAACTCCTGCTGGGCGCGCGCCAGCGGCAGGCCCTGGGCACTGAAGACGATGGCGCGGGAACTGGTGGTGCCCTGGTCAATGGCCAGCAGGTAATGGGACATGCGTGGTTTCCTTGTTGTTATGGGTTGCTGCCGTGTGCGATGCACCTTGGCGCAGGGTGCGCCGTACGCACCGATGAACTATTGCCGGCCGATGGCAGCGAACTGCCCCCGGGTATGCTCGGCCAATACTGCGGCGCTCAGTTCCACTTCGAGCCCCCGGCGCCCGGCGCTGACATGGATGGTCGGATGCAGCCTGGCCGACTCGTCGATGAAGGTGCGCAAACGCTTCTTCTGCCCCAGCGGGCTGATCCCGCCGACCAGGTAGCCGGTGGCGCGCTGCGCGACCTGCGGGTCGGCCATGTCGGCCTTCTTCACCCCGGCGGCCTGGGCCAGGGCCTTGAGGTCGAGGCTGCCGGCCACCGGCACCACCGCCACCAGCAACTCGCCCTTCTCGCTGGCGGCGAGCAGGGTCTTGAATACGCGCGCCGGATCGAGGCCGAGCTTTTCCGCCGCCTCCAGGCCGTAGGACGGTGCCTTGGGGTCATGGGTGTAACTGTGCACCCGGTGCTCGGCCTTGGCCTTTTTCAACAGATCGATGGCTGGAGTCATGTTCGAATGTGAAAATAGAGTGACGATTTGCGCGTACCATAGCCGAAAAAACTGCCCGGAGCAGTTTTTAACGTCGCGACGCGACGGCCCGCAGGGTGGTCGCCATGGATGGCAGACCATAAAAGTTACCGACCGGCAGCTCCCCGTTATACTGCCCCGTCGCCCAGAAAGGATCGCCCATGAGCCTCCCTCCCCGCCAGCAAAGCATATTGGATCGCGCCCGCGAACGTGGCTACGTGAGTATCGACGAACTGGCCCAGGCCTTCGCCGTCACCCCGCAGACCATCCGCCGCGACATCAACCAGCTGGCCGAACAGGGCCTGCTGCGGCGCACCCACGGCGGCGCGGCGAGCGAGGCCTCGAGCATCCAGAACACCGCCTACGCCATGCGCGCCGGGCAGATGCGCGAGGAGAAGCAGCGCATCGCCGAAGCCATCGCCGCGCAGATTCCCGACCATGCCTCGCTGTTCATCAACATCGGCACCACCACCGAAGCCATCGCCCGCGCCCTGCTCGGCCACAAGCACCTCAAGGTGATCACCAACAACCTGCACGTCGCCGCCCAGCTCAGCGCCAAGGCCGACTTCGAGGTGCTGGTGGCAGGCGGCACGGTGCGCGCCGACGGCGGCGTGGTCGGCCAGAGTGCGGTGGATTTCATCCAGCAGTTCAGGGTCGACTTCGCCTTGGTCGGCATCAGCGGCATCGACGAGGACGGCAGCCTGCTCGACTTCGACTACCAGGAAGTGCGGGTGTCCCAGGCCATCATCGACAACGCGCGCCAGGTGCTGCTGGCTGCCGACTCCAGCAAGTTCGGGCGCAACGCCGTGGTGCGCCTGGGCTCGCTGGGCCTGGTCGACCAGGTGTTCACCGACGCCCCGCCGCCGGCCGCCATCGCCCGCCTGCTCGGCGAGCAGAAGATCCAGCTGCATATCGTCTGACCTTGGCACGCCGCCGCAGCGCATTCCTTCGCCAGCACCGGCCGCTGCCGACAGCCAGCAGGCCCCGACCACCCGGCACAAAGTCCGACCCAAGGCTGGCGTCGGCGACTGTCTTCGACTAGCATACTTTCGGAAACGAACATTTAATTGTTCACTTTAAAACTTTCCGGTGCCTTCGCCATGCCCAACAGCCAGACCCAGCCCATCGCCGAAATCTACGACCTGGCCGTGGTCGGCGGCGGCATCAACGGCACCGGCATCGCCGCCGACGCCGCCGGGCGCGGGCTGTCGGTATTCCTCTGCGAACGCGACGACCTGGCCAGCCACACCTCCTCGGCCAGCAGCAAACTGATCCACGGCGGCCTGCGCTACCTCGAACATTACGAGTTCCGCCTGGTGCGCGAGGCCCTGGCCGAGCGCGAAGTGCTGTTGGCCAAGGCGCCGCACATCGTCAAACCGCTGCGCTTCATCCTGCCGCACCGCCCGCACCTGCGCCCGGCCTGGATGATCCGCGCCGGCCTGTTCCTCTACGACCACCTGGGCAAGCGCGAGAAGCTGCCGGGCTCGCGCGGCGTGCGTTTCGGCGCAGGCAGCCCGCTCAAGGCAGAAATCGGCCGCGGCTTCGAATACTCCGACTGCTGGGTCGACGACGCCCGCCTGGTGGTGCTCAACGCCATGGCCGCGCGCGAGCACCAGGCGCATATCCACACCCGCACCCGCTGCGTCAGCGCCCGGCGCAGCAAGGGCCTGTGGCACCTGCACCTGGAACGCAGCGACGGCAGCCTGTTCTCCCTGCGCGCGCGCGCCCTGGTCAACGCCGCCGGCCCCTGGGTCGCGCGGTTCATCCAGGACGACCTCAAGCAGCAGTCGCCCTACAGCATCCGCCTGATCCAGGGCAGCCATATCGTCGTGCCGCGCCTGCATGACGGCGAACAGGCCTATATCCTGCAGAACGAAGACCAGCGCATCGTCTTCGTCATCCCCTGGCTGGAGCGCTTCAGCCTGATCGGCACCACCGACCGCGAATACCGGGGCGACCCGGCCCAGGTGCGGATCAGCGACGAGGAAACCGACTACCTGCTGCAGGTGGTCAACGCCCACTTCCGCAAGCAACTGCAACGCAGCGATATCCTGCACAGCTTCTCCGGCGTGCGCCCGCTGTGCGACGACGAGTCAGACCAACCCTCGGCCATCACCCGCGACTACACCCTGGCGCTGTCCGGCACGCCGGGCGAGGCGCCGCTGCTGTCGGTGTTCGGCGGCAAGCTGACCACCTACCGCAAGCTGGCCGAATCGGCCATGAGCCAGCTGGCGCCCTACTTCCCGCGCCTGCGCCCGGCCTGGACGGCAGGCGCGCCGCTGCCCGGCGGCGAGCACATGGACAGCCGCGAAGCCCTGGTGGAACAGCTCTGCGCCCGTTGCGGCTGGCTGCCGCCGGAGCTCGCCCGGCGCTGGGCCAGCACCTACGGCAGCCGCAGCTGGCGCATCGTCGAGGGAATCGAGCAGCAGAGCGAACTGGGCGAGCACTTCGGCGCCGGCCTGTATGCCCGCGAAGTGGACTACCTGCGCCGCGAGGAATGGGCGATGGATGCCGAGGACATCCTCTGGCGGCGGACCAAGCTGGGGTTGTTCATGACCCCGGGCCAGCAGGCCAAGCTGAAGAGCTACCTGAGCGACTCACAGAGCCTGCAGCCGGCCAGCGCCAAAGCGGTCTAGCCCCGGTAAGGCCTGTGTAGGGTGCGCCATGGGCACCCGCAAGCCTAGATTACCCCCGGTGTGCACGGCGCCCCTCCACGAGGGCCACCTCGCCGCAAGCAATAAGCCGCCGCAACCACGCCGGCACCGTGCTTACAGATGCGGCGCCGCCTGCCCCGTAGCACTCAGTTGCGCCCAGTGCTGACCATCCAGACGGTGGGCGCGCAGGTGCGGCAGCACCGCCGCCAGCAAGGGCTCCCTGAACGCCGACTGGAAACGATGGGCCAGGCCGGGAATCAGCTTCAGCTCGCTATCCTTTATATGTGCCGCCACATGCACACCGTGCATCACCGGCAGCAACGGGTCGGCCGTGCCGTGCACCACCAGGGTCGGCACGCGCAGGCGATTGAGCAGCTCGACCCGGCTCGGCTCGGCGAGGATCGCGAGGATCTGCCGCTGCACACCGGCCGGGTTGAAGGCGCGATCATAGGAACGCGCCGCCTCACGGCGCAGGCCCGCCAGGTTGGCATCGAGCCGCGGGCTGCCGAGGGCCGCGAGCAGGGCCGCCTGCTGGTTGATCGCCGCCTCGCGATCCGCCGCCTCGCGCTGGGCCAGCAGCTGCAGCAGCGCCGCCTGCGGTTCCGGCAGGCCCGGCGCGCCGGAGCTGGTCATCAGCAGGGTCAGGCTTTCCACCCGCTGCGGCGCCAGGTCAGCCATGTGCTGGGCGATCATCCCGCCCATGCTCGCACCGAGCAGATGGAAGCGCTGGATGCCCAGGGCATCCATCAGCCCCAGGCTGTCGCCGGCCATGTCACGCAGGCTGTAGGGTGCACTGACGCCCAGCCCCAGGCGATAGCTCAGCAGGCCGTAGGCCAGGTTGGCGCTCGGCGGCTCGCCCAGCCAGGTGGACAGGCCGACATCGCGATTGTCGAAACGGATCACCCGAAAGCCCTGGCCGCACAGGCGTTCCACCACCTCGTCCGGCCAGTGGATCAGCTGCCCGCCCAGCCCCATCAGCAGCAGCAGGGCCGGATCGCTGTCGCGGCCGATGCTCTGGTAGGCCAGGCGCACCTCGCCGACGCGGGCCATGGCGACCGGCGACCGCACATCGCAACGGGAAGCCGCCCACGACGGTGCAGCACACAGGAACAAGAGAACAAACAGCCAGACACGCATAGCCAACACCAACACGCAGAACCCCAGTGAAGCGCGAGTTTGCGGTCATCGTTCGAAGCGCGCTGCCACAGAACCGTGACAGTTTGATGAAGGGCGCCGAACGGTAGTGACTCGGCACCGGGAAACCTGTGACGCAGGACCGCGTAGGGTGCGCCGTGCGCACCAGGGCACTCTTACCGGGCCTGTCGGTGCGCATGGCGCACCCTACGAAAGCCGCGCTGGAGCCGGGGCGAGCGCTCAGGCCCGCTCGGCGCCGTCCTGCCGGCGCGGCCAGACCAGGCTGAACTGCGCGCCGCCGAGGGCCGCGCTGCGTCCGACATGGGCGCGGCCGGCGTGCCAGTAGATGATCCGGCGCACGATGGACAGGCCCAGGCCATGCCCGCCGGAGGCGCGGGTGCGGCTGTCGTCCAGACGCAGGAAGGGGGTGAAGATGCGCTCCCAGGCTTCCTCCGGCACGCCCGGGCCGTCGTCCTCGATATCCACCCGGCAGCGCCGGTGACCGATCCGGTAGGACAGGCGCACCCGCGACTCGGCATGGCGCATGGCGTTGCTCACCAGGTTCTGCAGGGCCCGGTGCAGGTAGCGCGGCTCGGCCTCGACCAGCGCACCGCCGTCATCCGGCGCGACCTGCGACGGCGCCAGTTCGACCCGTACCGTCGCGCGCAGCGGCGCCAGTTCGTCGATCACCTGTTCCAGCAGCGCCTGCAGGTCGACCTGCTGGTAGTGCAGCTCCGGCGAGCCCTGCTCCAGCCGGGCATAGACCAGCATCTCGTCGACCAGCTTGTCGAGTTCGAGGATGTCGCCGTCCATGCCGTCCATGTACTTGCGCCGGGCCTGGTCGGTCTGCGCATCGCCGATCATCTCCAGGCCGAAGCGCAGGCGCGCCACCGGCGTGCGCAGCTCGTGGGACACCGCCCGGACCATCTCGCGCTGGACGCTCAGCAGGCGCTGCAACTGCTCGGCCATGGTGTTGAAGGTGGCCGCCAGGCGCCCCACCGAGTCGGCGCTGCGGGTCGGCACGCGGGCATCCAGATGGCCGCTGGCGATCCGCGCCGCGGCGCTTTCCAGACCCAGCAGGCGGCGTTCCAGGCGGCGTACCAATAGATAGAGGATCAGCCCGGTCAGGCTCAGGCCGAGCACGCCGACCAGCACCAGCAGCTCGGTCGGGTAGGGATTCATCTGGTACAGCGGGCCGACTTCCAGCACCCAGGGCGTGCCGACCATGCCGGCGATCACCCGGATCGAGTCGCCGCCCTTGCCCAGCGCCAGCACCGTGTCGCCTTCGTCCACCCGACGCCGCTGGTCGGCATCGAGATCGACCTTTTCCAGGGTGACCAGGCGCAGGTCGAAGCCGAAGTTCTTCTCCGCCTTCAACGCGGCCAGGCGCCGCGGTTGCTCGACGATCGGGTAGCGCACCAGCTCGTCCATCAGCAGGTAGACGGTGGCCCGCGCCAGCTGCTCGCTGATCTGCTCCACCTCGGCGGTCAGCACCAGCTGCTCCTGCTCGCTGACCAGGCTGTAGACCCGTGCCGCGTGCGGGCCGGTCTGCTCCACCAGCACCTGGCCGCGCAGCAGCAGGCCACGCGAGCGGCCATCCAGCGGTTCGGCCTTGAGCGACTCCAGGGCCAGCGGCACGCCGAGCAGGCGGCTCCAGGTCGCCAGGGCGCGGCGCCGGTCGACCGATTCCATGCGCTGCAGGTTGTCGCCCATCAGGCGGAAGGTGCCGCGCGCCAGCTGCTCGCGGTACTGGTCGCTGCGCACCTCGTTGGTCAGCTGCAGCACGCCCACGCCGAGCAGCGCCACCAGCACCAGGGCGGCGATGATGCCGCCATAGATGCGCAGGAAGATCGAGTTCATCGCGCCGCTGCCCCGGCCCGCCGCGCGCCGCGCCTCAAGACAGGTCCTCGGCCGCTTCGGCGACGAACAGGTAGCCCTTGCTGCGCACGGTCTTGATCAGCCGCGGGTGCATCGGGTCGTCGCCGATCTTCGGGCGGATGCGCGAGATGCGCACATCGATGGAGCGGTCCTGGCCGTCGTACTCGATGCCGCGCAGGGCGGTGAAGATCTCCTCGCGGGAGAGGATGCGCCCGGCGTTTACCGCCAGCAGCCAGAGCAGGTCGAACTCGGCGCTGGTCAGCTCGATGCTCTGCTCGCGCAGCCAGGCCTCGCGCATCGCGCTGTCGATCACCAGCTGGCCGAACTGCAGGCGCCGCAGGCTTTCCGGAGCCGCCTCGGCATTGCCCTCGCTGCGCCGCAGCAGGGCACGGATGCGCGCCAGCAGCACGCGCGGACGCACCGGCTTGCATACGTAGTCGTCGGCGCCCATTTCCAGGCCGAGCACTTCATCCATGTCGTCGGTGCGCGCGGTGAGCATCAGGATCGGTCCGTCGTACTGGCCGCGCACCTTGCGGCAGATGGACAGGCCGTCCTCGCCGGGCAGCATCAGGTCGAGCACCACCAGGTCCGGTTGCTCCTTGAGGATGCGCGCCGCCGCCTTGCCGCCGTCGGACTCGATCGCCACCTTCAGGCCGTTGCTCTCCAGGTACTCCCGGGTCAACTCGGCCAGGCGCTGGTCGTCCTCGACAATCAGGATTTGCCAGGCTTCTTGCTCCACACATCCTCCCCAGAACCGCTCATCTGCCCATGTCAGGCCGGCATTGTAGCAACGCAACCCCGGCAGCGGCGCTATTGCGGGCATCCGGGCCCCGCGCCCGGCACCGTGGAAAAGGCCGGCGCCGCGCCTGCACGGAACAGGCCAACAGCGCCGAGAAAAACCCTACATCTTGTGTTTGTGTGATTGACTAAAAAGTCACGTTCAGGGACGGCAAAAAAGCGCCGTCCGCCACGACGAACGGTGTAGAGGGGAGAATCCCAGCAACTGCGGGGCTTGGCGAAACTTACCCCAAAGTAACCCACAGATTTATCCACAGGCAGGCCGATTTTCTCGGCTTGCCTTCGCCCAAGCACCGCACTATCTTGTATCCCCAGCGCGACAAACACCTACATGTTGGGTTTTCGCACAATGAACCACACAAGCACATTTGCCCTAAAACAGTCCACTCCCTGAACTGAAAAAGTGCGAATCCAGGCTTAGATGGGCGCTTGAGCTCCACCGATCCAGAGCAGGACCCTGTACCGCCAGTAGAGCGAGGGTGTCCTGATCCGCGCAGGCCGCCTCGGCTGGCCTGCCACAACATCTAGTGGTGCCGACCGTAACGTCGGCACAAGACTTGAAGAGCCAGGAAGGCGCTTGGTCGTACCTTCCCTGCCCAGTTTGCAAGTCCCGCGCGCCCGGCCTCACCGCCGTCCGCGTGGCGTTGTTGAAATGGAATGAACGGCGGTACGGCGCAGCGATCCACTGCTCAGCGCCCAACTAAAATTAAGAAAAACACGGAGACCTCCATGCAAACCGACACCTCTCGCGAGAACCCGCAGGCCGTCGCGCCGCAAGCCACAGATGCCACCCAGGATCTGGCTGCCACCGCGCCCGGCCAGCTGCGCGTGATCAAGCGTAACGGCACTGTCGTGCCGTATACCGATGACAAGATCACCGTCGCCATCACCAAGGCGTTCCTCGCTGTAGAGGGCGGCACCGCTGCCGCCTCGTCGCGTATCCATGAGACCGTCGCGCGCCTGACCGAGCAGGTCAGCGCCACCTTCAAGCGCCGCATGCCGTCCGGCGGCACCATCCACATCGAAGAGATCCAGGACCAGGTCGAACTGGCCCTGATGCGCGCCGGCGAGCAGAAGGTCGCCCGCGACTACGTGATCTATCGCGAATCCCAGGCCACCAAGCGCAAGAACGCCAGCGCCAGCGACGTCGCCGTGCCGCACCCGAGCATCCGCGTGACCCGCGCCGACGGCAGCGTGCAGCCGCTGGACATGGGCCGCCTGCAGACCATCATCCGCGAGGCCTGCGAAGGCCTGGCCGAAGTCGATGGCGAGCTGATCCAGAGCGAGACCCTGAAGAACCTGTACGACGGCGTGGCCGAGAAGGACGTCAACACCGCCCTGGTGATGACCGCCCGTACCCTGGTCGAGCGTGAGCCGAACTACTCCTACGTCACCGCCCGCCTGCTGATGGACACCCTGCGCGCCGAAGGCCTGGGCTTCCTGCAGGTGGCCGACAGCGCCACCCACCACGAGATGGCCGAGCTGTACGCCAAGGCCCTGCCGGCCTACATCGCCAAGGGTATCGAGTTCGAACTGCTGAACCCGGTGCTGGCCAGCTTCGACCTGGAAAAACTGGGCAAGGCGATCAACCACGAGCGCGACCAGCAGTTCACCTACCTGGGCCTGCAGACCCTGTACGACCGCTACTTCATCCACAAGGACGGCATCCGCTTCGAACTGCCGCAGGTGTTCTTCATGCGCGTGGCCATGGGCCTGGCCATCGAAGAGAAGCAGAAGGAAGAGCGCGCCATCGAGTTCTACAACCTGTTGTCGTCCTTCGACTACATGGCCTCGACGCCGACCCTGTTCAACGCCGGCACCCTGCGTCCGCAGCTCTCCAGCTGCTACCTGACCACCGTGCCGGATGACCTGTCGGGCATCTACAACGCCATCCACGACAACGCCATGCTGTCGAAATTCGCCGGCGGCCTGGGCAACGACTGGACTCCGGTGCGCGCACTGGGCGCCTACATCAAGGGCACCAACGGCAAGTCGCAAGGCGTGGTGCCGTTCCTCAAGGTGGTCAACGACACCGCCGTAGCGGTCAACCAGGGCGGCAAGCGCAAGGGCGCCGTGTGTGCCTACCTGGAAACCTGGCACATGGACATCGAAGAGTTCATCGAGCTGCGCAAGAACACCGGTGACGACCGCCGCCGCACCCACGACATGAACACCGCCAACTGGATTCCGGACCTGTTCATGAAGCGCGTGTTCGACGACGGCCAGTGGACCCTGTTCAGCCCGTCCGAAGTGCCGGACCTGCACGACCTCACCGGCAAGGCCTTCGAAGAGCGCTACGAGTACTACGAAGCCATGGCCGGCTACGGCAAGATCAAGCTGCACAAGACCATCGCCGCCAAGGACCTGTGGCGCAAGATGCTGTCCATGCTGTTCGAAACCGGCCACCCATGGCTGACCTTCAAGGACCCGTGCAACCTGCGCAGCCCGCAGCAGCACGTGGGCGTGGTGCACAGCTCCAACCTGTGCACCGAGATCACCCTGAACACCAACGCCGACGAAATCGCCGTGTGCAACCTGGGCTCGGTCAACCTGCCGAACCACATCGTCGACGGCAAGCTGGACAGCGCCAAGCTGCAACGCACCGTCAACACCGCCGTACGCATGCTCGATAACGTCATCGACATCAACTACTACAGCGTGCCGCAGGCGAAGAACTCCAACTTCAAGCACCGTCCGGTCGGCCTGGGCATCATGGGCTTCCAGGACGCGCTGTACCTGCAGCACATCCCGTACGGCTCCGATGCCGCCGTCGACTTCGCCGACAAGTCCATGGAAGCCATCAGCTACTACGCCATCCAGGCCTCCTGTGACCTGGCAGACGAGCGCGGCGCCTACGAGACCTTCCAGGGTTCGCTGTGGAGCAAGGGCATCCTGCCGCTGGATTCGCAGCAGATCCTGATCGAAGCGCGTGGCCAGAAGTACATCGACGTGGACCTGTCCGAGTCCCTGGACTGGGCCCCGGTGCGTGCCCGCGTGCAGAAAGGCATCCGCAACTCGAACATCATGGCCATCGCTCCGACCGCCACCATCGCCAACATCACCGGCGTGTCGCAGTCGATCGAACCGACCTACCAGAACCTGTACGTGAAATCGAACCTGTCCGGCGAATTCACCGTGATCAACCCCTACCTGGTGCGCGACCTCAAGGCCCGCGGCCTGTGGGACCCGGTCATGGTCAACGACCTGAAGTACTACGACGGCTCCGTGCAGCAGATCGAGCGCATCCCGCAGGACCTCAAGGACCTGTACGCCACCGCCTTCGAAGTGGAAACCAAGTGGATCGTCGACGCCGCCAGCCGTCGCCAGAAGTGGATCGACCAGGCCCAGTCGCTGAACCTGTACATCGCCGGCGCCTCGGGCAAGAAGCTCGACGTGACCTACCGCATGGCCTGGTACCGTGGCCTGAAAACCACCTACTACCTCCGTGCCCTGGCCGCGACCAGCACCGAGAAGTCGACCATCAACACCGGCAAGCTCAACGCGGTGTCCAGCGGTAGCGACGACGGCTTCTCCGCCGCCCCGGCCGGTCCGGCGCCAGTGCCGAAGGCCTGCGCCATCGACCAACCCGACTGCGAAGCGTGCCAGTAACGCGGCCTTCAGAGCGGACTTCGCGTCGTTGCCCGGTAGGCCGGCCCCCATCACGTACGGACGTACGCTCAGGGGCTCCGACCTACCAGGCGCCTAGCGCTGCCTCGCTCTGAAAACCGCGGGCACCGAGTTGCCAGGAGAGGGCCAGCCAAAGGCCCTCCTCCCCCACGCCAGCCCACCGGCGCGGGCACCGTCCAGACGGGCGGTACAGTTTTAGCCTTGCGTGCATACCGCAACGGAACATACTCAGAATTACTGGATATTCATACAGGCCGCAAACCGGCCCGATGACCAAGCAGGAGACCACCATGCTCAGCTGGGACGAATTCGATAAGGAAGACGGCAGCGATGCCGTCGCCGCCAAACCCGCCGCTGCCGTAGTCGGCGCCGCGCTGGACAAGCTCGACAACGAAGCCGCCGGCTCCGTGGAAGAAGCCCGCGCCGTATCGGCCGACGACTCCGCCGCCGTGGCCCGCGCCAAGGCCTCGCTGAACGAGCTGGACATCCAGGAAGGCCTCGACGAACTGGAAGGCACCAGCGCCCGCGTGCACGTCGGCGACAAGCAGATGATCAACGCCCGCGCCGACCTCAACCAGCTCGTACCCTTCAAGTACGACTGGGCCTGGCAGAAGTATCTGGATGGTTGCGCCAACCACTGGATGCCGCAGGAAGTGAACATGAACGCCGACATTGCCCTGTGGAAGAGCAAGGACGGCCTGTCCGAAGACGAGCGCCGCATCGTCATGCGCAACCTCGGCTTCTTCTCCACCGCCGACAGCCTGGTCGCCAACAACCTGGTGCTGGCCGTGTACCGCCTGATCACCAACCCGGAGTGCCGCCAGTACATCCTGCGCCAGGCCTTCGAGGAAGCGATCCACACCCACGCCTACCAGTACTGCATCGAGTCGCTGGGCATGGATGAAGGCGAGATCTTCAACATGTACCACGAGATCCCGAGCGTGGCGAAGAAGGCCTCCTGGGGCCTGAAGTACACCCGCTCGATCTCCGACCCGACCTTCCAGACCGGCACCCCGGAAACCGACCGCCAGTTCCTGCGCAACCTGATCGCCTACTACTGCGTACTGGAAGGCATTTTCTTCTACTGCGGCTTCACCCAGATCCTCTCCATGGGCCGCCGCAACAAGATGACCGGCACCGCCGAGCAGTTCCAGTACATCCTGCGCGACGAATCCATGCACCTGAACTTCGGCATCGACGTGATCAACCAGATCAAGATCGAGAACCCGCACCTGTGGGACGCCGCGATGAAGGACGAAGCGACCCAGATGATCCTCCAGGGCACCCAGCTGGAAATCGAATACGCGCGCGACACCATGCCGCGCGGCGTACTAGGCATGAACGCGGCGATGATGGAGGACTACCTCAAGTTCATCGCCAACCGCCGCCTGACCCAGATCGGCCTGAAGGAAGAGTACCCGGGCACCAGCAACCCGTTCCCGTGGATGTCGGAGATCATGGACCTGAAGAAGGAGAAGAACTTCTTCGAGACGCGGGTTATTGAGTATCAGACTGGTGGGGCGCTGAGCTGGGATTGATTTATAACTGCCACTAGCAAACTCATATAAAGCTGTGCCTTACATGGACGTTGGGGTGGCTAAATAAACTAAAAGCCCCGCTATATGCGGGGCTTTTTAATAGCAAGGAAAACATATGCACGAAGCTCTAAGCGACCTCTGCGACTCCCTTGAAGATCTTGCCGACACTCTTTTAAATGCCTGGGGTGAAAACAGAACACTTAAAGATGTGCATGGCTGGCATCACCCACCATTAACCAGGCAAGACATCGCAGAAATCCCAATATCCCTTATTAATAAGCTTGAAAAGTTTGACATCGACGACATAGACAAAGTAATAGAAGATAAAATCAAGCTTTTTCCAGCCAAAGTAGAACAACTTAAACGAGACACCATAACCTACATATTTAACGGAAATGCTCATCAAGCGCTTCCTGCCTACATGGCGACAATGAACTGGATCAACTTAATCCTCGAACCTCTGTTTTCATGGGAAAACCTGAAAGACACAAAAGCCATGCCACACCAGATGGCAAAACGGCTTCGCACAATCAAAGCAGAAATTGATCAACTAACCCCAAACAAAGAAGAAATCACCAATCAGATTCGATTAATCCAAGACGCCACTGAGGCTGCAGAATCGCTACCCACCGATTTGCAAGCGCTAATAGATGCGCGAGCTAAAATTGAAAGACTCTCAGATGACTCAGTCAAATTTCACAGCGCAATAGAGCAGCGCAACAACTCTACAAACGCTTACGAGCAAGTAATTACCAGCCGAGCTGATGCAGCTGAGAAGCTTGTTATGCAGTGCGAAGAGGCATATAGAATTACAACAACAAAAGGTTTAGCTGCAGGCTTTGATCAACGAGCGGGAAAACTCGGAGCATCAATGTGGGTATGGGTCGTCGGCCTAGTATTATCCCTAGGGATAGGTGCTATCTTGGGATCAAAAAGAATATCAAGCCTCACAGAATCTCTTTCTATTCCAGACCCGCGCTGGGAAATAATTCTTGCACAGTTGATTCTGTCGGCACTCAGCGTGGGAGCCCCACTATGGTTCGCATGGGTTTCAACAAAACAAATCAGTCAAAGATTCCGACTAGCAGAAGACTATGCTTTCAAAGCATCGGTTGCCAAAGCATACGAAGGTTATAGAAAAGAAGCCGCTAGAATTGACGAGGCGTTTGAAGCTCGACTCTTTAGTTCCGCTCTGACTCGACTAGAAGAAGCACCGCTAAGGCTCGTCGAAACAGACCACCACAACAGTCCTTGGAGTGAGTTATTTAGCTCGCCTCACTTCCAAAAGGCGCTAGACACAATCCCCGAACTCAAAGATAAATTTATCGAAATCTCAAAGTCCGGATTTGAATCGCTTATGCAAGACCGACGACATCCAAAATCAAAAGATCAATCCTCTACACAAGCTGGCGAATAGTAGGGAAAAGGGGACAGATTTATTTTCTGAGCCACTGCACTGAACCAGTCCTCCCTTTTCGCCCTTACGGCGAGTCACTTTCTCTTTGCTCGCGCGAAAGAGAAAGTAACCAAAGAGAAAACGCGCCCGACATCCGGGTCTGGCTACGCCAGACTCCCCTCGCTCCGGCGCTGTTCCGAGGGTCGTCACGAAGGGCCATCCCTGGCCCATCGTTCCTCATTTGGCATCCATGCCAAATGCCCCTCTCCACAGCACCTCCGCTCGGCCTCCTGACGGGGTTCGGGCCCCGAGTTGCTTGAGAGTTCGCGATGGTTGGGTGGTCGCCGTAGGGTGCGCCGTGCGCACCACGAACCCCGCAACAATGCCCCTGGTGCGCTCAGCGCACCCTACGGAAGAGCAAAAGCTTCGCGGCTAAAGCCGCTATTGATCGTTCCCACGCTCTGCGTGGGAACGATCATCAGAATGGATGCAGCTCTATCTCTGCTAGACGTAGGGTTGGCCTTTGAATCCTCTTGGCAGGCGCTGCAGCCCCGGCATGTCGGTGAGCCTCTGCAACCAGGCGCCGCGCCACTTGCAGGCTTCGTGAGAGGCCTTGACGGCTTGCCGCGCGGCTCTGCGCGCCGCGTTGCGGCCGACTCTACGAGCCTCCTGGAAGGCTTCGGTGCCACGGCAGTTGCGACATTTCACCCGCGCCACTTCCGTGGTCGAGGTCAATGTGTCGCCGTGGCGGCCGCAGGCCAGATGCCCGTCGGCCATGAAGTGGGTAACGTGAGTAGCCATCTATGAATCTCCTGCGCTGTGAGTGCGGTACAGGGCAAACGCTAGGGCCGGGAATACTCGCGAGAAGCAGCCTCAGCGGCTGGGTCATTTCTGTACGCCGAGCCCATGACGGGCCACCCGTGACGAGCCACCGAGCAGCCGCCCGGCCGGCATCGAGCAGCATCCGCTGCCCGCGCGAGGCCATCCGGCGACTCAAGGTGCTGTGCGCATCAGCTTCGGCGCCCTTGAAGGAACTGGACCAGAAACACCACGATCGCCACGACCAGGAGGATGTGGATGAGCCCACCCAGGGTGTAGGACGAAACCAGTCCCAGCGCCCACAGAACTAACAAGATAATCGCGATCGTCATGAGCATGTCGGTATCTCCAATCGGTGTCCGGCTCGCATCTGCCTGTAGCCAGATTGTGCGCAGCAGTGGCCCCTGGTCTGTTCGGTAGCGAACACCCGCTGACCGCTGCCGCGCTGCAAGTAGCCGGATATCCACGCTGGCGAACGCCCCGCGGTTTCCCACCCTACGCCGCTGCGCGGGGCAGACCGGCTTGATCGGGGGCGCCCGCTGGGCTGCGTGACGCGGAGCGCCACTGGCTGCATTGCCACTCGAGCGTGGGCAACGATCATCCGCGCGGGCGTTACAATGCCGCCCTTACCGATGCCCGGAGCCAGACTTTCGATGTTCACCCTTGTACAGCTGGACAACCCGCCACCCGAATCGCTGAAAAGCCAGGTGTTGCAGATGGTGGTGGACTACTTCAGCGACATCAGCCCTGTGTCGCTGACGCCCAGCAATCCGCTCTACCAGCTGTACCAGTACGTGATCGGCTACGAGGTGCACCTGTATCTGCAGGCCATGGACGCGAGCCTGGATACCCGCGCGCGGCTGATCCTGGCCCTGGCTGACCAGGACCCTTCCCAGGTGCTCGGCTTCGCCCTCTACCTGCCGGTCAAGGACGCCCCCGAGGCCTGCACCCTGGCCTACATGGCCGTGCAGGCCGGCCAGCGCCGCCACGGCATTGCCCGCGCCATGCTGCAGCAGATGACCACCCGTCACCCCCACGCCGAACTGGCCTGCGTGGCAAGCAAGGTGCCGGTCTTCGAGGCCATGGGCTTTCAGGTACTGGCGGCGCGCGGCACGCAGGTGCTGATGAACACCCGGGACCACGGCTCGAACGGCATGGTCGCGGTCCAGGACCTGGGGCCCATCTTCCAGTCCAAGGAAGTCCGGCAGATCCACGCCTATCTGCTCAAGCAGCA
Organism: Pseudomonas sp. R-28-1W-6; assembly: GCF_009799925.1. Taxonomy (GTDB): domain Bacteria; phylum Pseudomonadota; class Gammaproteobacteria; order Pseudomonadales; family Pseudomonadaceae; genus Aquipseudomonas. Next base: position 147,949 of record NZ_WELK01000007.1, on the reverse strand, counting down.
CGGCAACAAGGCCATGAGCGAGGCGGAGAAGAAGCGCGACCGCCTGCTCGACCAGATGGCCCGTCAGGCCCAGGCGCTGGTGGACGAGCGCCGCGCATAAAGTGTGATTGCTGCCACGCGTCCTCCGCACGGGAACGATCACACTGCTTCAACCTACCCGACCCAATCCAGATCCCCAAAGGACCATCATGACGAAAAGGATTTCGCTACTGGCCGCGCTCCTGCTGCTGACCGCAGGCTGTGAAACCTCGGAGAAAACGCTCATCGAGACGCAGCTGATGAAAGCCGTAATGAAGGCGGAGCGCATGGCTGTCGAAGACTCGGAGCTGATAAGCGGCGACTGCCGGGAAGAGCCGACGACCTGGCGCGCCCCCATCAGCTCGCTGACTCAGGACATCCGCGTGCAACGCTGCGATATCGTCTACTACTACCTGGCCAAGTATGCCGCGGTAGAAGGCGACATCGCGCCCATCGCCTTCGTCCCCAGCAACACCTTCATCGGCACGGAAAACCTCACCACCGGCGAGAAGATCTACGCCGATTAGACAAACCATAGCTCCCACGTTCCGCGTGGGAGCTATCGGATACCCCAGCCCGGCCCGATGCGAGCGCGGAGTCATTCCGTCCTGGACACGCCACCCAATCAACCGCCCATGCGATCAACGGTGGCGCGCGGCGCCGCCCCGGCCATGCTCGACTGCTAAGCTGTGGCGGGGGGGTGTTGAACTATCCAGAGTTCTTTACGGAGTTCTTGCCATGCCTAAATACGTGATCGAACGTGACATCCCCGGCGCAGGAAAACTCAGTGCCGCCGAACTGCACGCCATCTCCCAGAAGTCCTGCTCGGTGTTGAGCACGATGGCGCCGAAGGTGCAGTGGCAGCACAGCTATGTCACGGACGACAAGGTGTACTGCGTGTACATCGCCGACAATGAACAGCTGGTGCGCGAGCACGCCGAGCGCGGCGGTTTCCCGGCAGACCGGATCTCGCAGGTCAAAGCCACCATAGACCCGACCACCGCCGAGTAACGCGAGAGGCGAACCGGTGCCTCCATTCACTGGTCCTTCCCACGCGCCGCGTGGGAATGCCGCCTTCGACGGCCCAGCGTCTCCCCCCGCATAAGCGCGCCCTACCCGCGCATGTTGCTGATGGCGCTTGCCTGCTAGGGCCGCGTCGACACAGAACCCGCACCCAGCAGCGCACGATCAGGCGCACCCTCGCTCCCGTTCGGCACGCCGAAGCCTGAGCAGGCACCCCATGACTAGCGACGGTCCTCGACGATCACCTCATGCAGGGTCCAGTCGCCGCCCGCATTGATCAGCGAGAAGCCGTCGAAATTGCCGGCCAGGTTCTGGTCGACGACATCGATCAGCACTTCGTCGCCCTGGCTCACCGTCATCCGCCCGGCACTGTCACGCTGCCAGACCAACTGGTGCGGCCCGCCGCTGTCGAGGCGCGGCCCCGCTGCACTGGCAATCGCCGTGCTGCCCTTTTCGTTGACGACGACAAGCTGCAATGAGCGTGGCTGGTTGGCGCGATAGTTGAGCCGGTAACCGTGGTTGAGGTTGTCGCCCTGATAAGGGCCCAGATCGATCTGACTGAGCGCATCGGTAAAACCGGATAGCGCCATGCTGATGCGGAACTCCTGGCCGATCGAGAGCGGCAGATAGGCTGCTGCGTTAGCCTGTGCCGCCTGCACCGCTTGCCCCGGAAGGGCTAAGCCGAACTGCTCTTTCAACAGGTCACCGAGCGCCTGGCGGGCCTTGTTTTCGCCATTGTCTGGAGGCGGGCTAACCGCCGAATTCAAGCCGCCATCGCGCACCTCGAAGCGCCCGGCGGTGATGCGCCAGGTCGGGTTGCGGGCGTAATCACCATCGGTGAAGTCGTCCCGCACCCGCAACCGGTACGACTTGACCGCCACCGGTGGCGGCGCCGTGACGGCAGCGTCGATACCGAGGAGCTCCAGCGTGGCGCTGCTCAGTTCACCGGTCGGGCTGAGGTTATTGCTGGTCTGGAATTTCTGGATCGCCACCCGGCTGCGCGGCCCGAGCACGCCATCCGGCGGGCCGGCATCGTAGCCGCGGGCATTCAGGGCCCGTTGTGCCGCCGCCCGCTGCTCCCGGCTGGCGACCGTGGGCGCCGGCTCGGCGCTGGCCGAGCGCAGTTCTTCGAGCAGCTTGAGGCTGGGCTCACCGGTTGCCGGTGCGCCCTGGCCCTGCTGGTATTCGCGGATGGCCTGGCGGGTCTGGGTATCCATCCGGCCGCTGACCAGGGGCACCGAGTAGCCACGCAGGCGCAGTTCGGCCTGAATCCGCGCCAGGGTGTTGGCATCGACCTCGCTAGCGCTGGGGGCCGCAGCCACGCGCCCGCGCATATGTCGCAGCAGTTCGGCGCTCGGCTCGCCGGACATCAGCAAACCGTGGTCGGACTCGTAGCTGCGGATGGCGGCACGGATCTCGTCGGTGAGCCGCTCGGACGAGCGCCCGACCGGGTAGCCGAGACTGCGTAGCGCTTCCTGGATCTCGCCGACCGGCTGTGTCGCAGAAACGGGCGGCGGCGCGGCGGGTGCCCGGCTGCGAGCGGTGCTGCGCAGATGGGACAACAGGGCTGCACTGGCCTGCCCGTCCACCAGCAGGTCCTGCTCGCGCTGGTAGGCCTGGATCGCCTCACGCGTGCGGCCGCCCATCAAACCGTCCGCAGGGCCCGCGCTATAGCCGCGCTGGTTCAGCTCACGCTGGATCTCCAGCACGGTGCCGGAAGCGGCCTGGGCCAGTAGCATGCCCGCCCCCGTGGGGTACTGCCATGGTTCGGATTGCGCGAGCGCCAGGCCCGAGACGACGGGAGACAGGGAGAAACCGAACAGCAGTGCGGCATAGAGCGGAGCATTGCGCAAAACGAACATGATGCAGACCTCCTCAAGTGAGAAATGGTCATGCGCGCCGCCTGTTTCGCGGCGCCATACCAAGCCTTGAACCAGCCTCTGCCATGTTTAGAGCCGGCTCGCTGTCTTGCCCTGGTTCTCTCCGAGCCGCCGTCAGGGATAAGCAGAGCGCTATCCCCTACAACGCTTGCCGGTGCGCGTAGGCGGGAAACTGCGCAGCAGTTTCCACCGATGGGCTAAGGCTGGGAGTCTGATTTTCGAGCCGTTGAACAGGCTCTTAGAGTGCGCTTGTGCTGATCATACGAGCGACCTGCTCGGCGCATCTGTTCGGCAGTGCACATACACCAGCCGGCGGGAAAAGCGCAAAGGAGAGGGATATCGGCAAGCTCTGACGGCTGCGGGCTGCCGGCACCGACGCTGCGCGACCACCAGCAGGAGGGAGTGATCCGCTCCATCGGCCACAACGGGCTCAAGCGGGTGTTCAGCCACTTGCCCGCCGAGAGCCGGCGCCAGGAGCAACACTCGCCCAGCGAGGGACAATCAGGGCGCCGAACACCTCGGCTAGCGCGCTACCAGCGTCCGCCCGAGGCTCACGGCGCGCCGAACAGCGCCGTCCAGTAGATCCCCGCATCGCTCTTCGGGTCGACCGCATAGGCCGCGCCCAGCTCGCTGAATTGCGCGGCCATCAGGTTGGCGCAATGGCCGGGGCTGGCCAGCCAGCCGTCGACCACCTTGCGCGTGGTGTCCAGCCCGGCGGCGATGTTCTCGCCGATGCGCTGGCCGCCGTAGCCGGCCAGTTCGGCGCGATCGCCCGGGGTGCGGCCGTCGCGGTCGCGGTGGTCGAAGAAGTTGCCGTTGGCCATCGCCCGGCTGTGGCCCTCGGCCGTCGCCCCCAGGGTGGCGTTCCAGGCCAGCGGCGCGGCGGCGGCGAAGGGCTGGCCGCCACACTGGCGCGCCTGGGCGCGAGCAGCATTGATCTGTTCCAGCAGCTTTTGCCCCTCGGCCTGCCAGTCGCCCAGTTTGCCGCCGAGCAGCGGGCGCGCCAGGACGATGCGCCAGTCGCGGTCCAGGCGGCTCACGCCGATATCGACGAACTGCGGGTCGAGCAGCACCTGGCAGAAGCTCTCGCGCAGCGCCTGCATGGCCGCCTGCGCATCGCGCGGGCCGGACAGGCTGACGGCCTGCACGTTGACCATCGGGTAGCTGGCGCGGGCCAGCGCGCCCTGCAGGTCGGCACTACCGGTAGCCGGCAGCACCAGGCGCGGGTCGGCGGCCAGCGGCGGCAGCTCCGCCGAGGCCTGGCCGGCGCAGCGCTGCACCTGGCTGCGGTAGGCGTTGATCGACTCGATCAGCTGCGCCTCCTCGGCCGCACCGGCAACGGCGGCGCACAGCAGCCCCAGCGACAAGGTGGCGAAACGCAGAATGGATGAGCTGACGCGCATGAACGACTCCCTCGGGCAGACTGCGCCCATGATGCGCGATTTCACGCATTTGCGGAGCCCGCAGAGGGACAGAATTACGATTTGTCACCGCCACCGATGACCGAAGCAGGACCACAACCATCTTGAATATCGTCGCGACCGGCCTGTTCGATGAGGCCGGCCGCCTGGTGCCGGTGCGCAAGCGCGGTACCCGGGCCTTCATGCTGCCGGGCGGCAAGGCCGAGCCGAGCCGAGGGAGATGCGCGGGCGCGTACAGAAGCAGGAAGCGCTGACCACCTGGATGCACCTGCTCTTCGTGTGCGCCCTGCCCTCAACGAATCGGCAGACGAGCTGCCGACCGGGCTGGTGCAGAGCACCCGGGAAGAGGCAGCCAAGCAAGGCCTGATCCGACCCGCACCGGGCAGCAGATCGACAACCAGCCCAGGCACCAGAAAGGCAGCCAAGCCGCCCACGAGAAGAAGATCGGCGGCGCCCTCGCCGCTCGATGGGCCAACGCGAGCTCCAGGGCGTTCCCGCGCCCACACCGACGCGGTATGCCCCCTGGCGGCGAGCACCGGCCCACGGTGGGGCCGGGCCGCCATGACACCGCGAGCCTCAGCCCCCGCAGCAGCCGCACACGGACATCTGCCCCGGCACCGTGGTCGTCCAGTTGCCGTTCCAGCCGCCCTTGTTCTCACAGGTCTGCACACACTTCTGCTGGGCGTCGGCGTTGTTCCAGATGGGCCCGGCCTGCACGTCCGTGGCCTTGCACTGGCCCAGCATGATGTCGTCGAAGATGTGGCTGAATGCCGAGGACGGCAGGGTGTTGCTGGTCTTCGAGCCGGCGAAGTTGTGGCAGCCGAAGCAGTTGGAGACGAACGAGGACGTGAGGTCGACGTTCTGGAAGGTGGTTTCCATCACTGCGTTGGCCAGGCGCATCGAACCGCGCTGGTTGGAGACGATCGACGACGGCTGGGTGACATCGTTCTGCCAGAGCGCGCCCACCATCATGTAGTTCTGCCATACGGCCATCGGGTCGTCGTTGCCCAGCGCGGCCAGGAAGCCCTGCATCTGCGCATTCAGGCCGTCGATGATGGCGATGTTGTCGCTGCCCTCATGGTCCTGCGGGTCGCTGGCGTCATGGAAGACCCGACAGATCTCGCTGGGCGTGCCGGTCAGGCCGGTGCTCGGCGCGGCGGTGTTGAAGGTACAGGTGCCCTGCATGCTGGGTAGCTGGGCAGCGCAGGTCGGGCTGGTGAAGGACCAGCCGGCCGCCGGCGCGGTGCCGGGGTTGGCACATTCCGGCACGTTGCTGCGGTGCTCGAAGGTCACCCAGATCATCTCCGGGTGCAGCTGGGTGGCGGTGACCATGTGCAGGCCGATCAGCCCCAGCAGCTCGTTGCCCGGCACGCCGTCCACGTCCGCCTCCATCCAGAAGTAGTTGGGCTGCTCCGCCGCGGTGATGATGCGCCAGGCCGACTTGAGTTCGAAGGTACCGGCCGGGAAGTTCTGCGCCGCCTGCACCGCGCCGACGTCGCACAGGTTGCGGCTGAAGCGGATGTCATAGAAGACCACGTTACCGTCCTGGTCGAAGATGCTGTCGCCGCCGCCCGCCTGGCCGGTGCGCTTCGGCAGGACAAAGGGCGTGCCGCCGCCCTGGGGCTTCTCGACCCGTACGAACATGGCCACCGGCGGTGCGTTGGCGGCGCAGGAGTCCTGGCCGCTGGCCTGCAGCACGGGGAAGTTCGCAGACACCTGAAAATTGCGCAGGCTGGCTGTGGTCGTGGAGGGGCTGACCAGCTGGAGGAACCACTGCCAGCTGAACTGGTAGAAATCGCAGAACTGCGCGTTGCTGCCGTTGGGTATTTCGCTGGGCGGGTTGGGGCTGCTGATCCAGCTGGCGCTGGCGTTGCACACCGGCGTGGCGGCCTGGGCCGCCACAACGGGCTGCTGGGTGGCGACCAGCAACAGCACGGCCAGCAGCGAACTGCGGGCGCAGGTAAACAGTCGAGTCATGGGTTATCTCCCTATAACAGAGCATCGGGCGCCCGAATCGCCTTCGGGCAACGGACAGCAGTCAGGCTTGTAGGCAACTGGCGGCACTGGCTCGCCCGGTTGGCGAAAATCTGCACGCCGATATGGCACCGGAGGGTACGGACAGGAAGTGGAAAGGCGCGAAGCCAGGCTGGAGGTTGCCGCCGCTGGCGGCCGGTGGCGCGGGCCGGTCCATAGCCATCCATCTCCCTGAACATGCGCGAGGCAGGGCCACGCGCTGATTGGACGCTAGAAGAGCCCGGCCACCCTCGCAAGGCAGGGGGCCAGGTTACCGGACGGAAGGCGCCGCCCGCCCCGCCACTGGGCGTACGGCGTTTGCTATGCCAGGCAATTGCGCTAGGCTCTGCACCTTCTCAAAAAGGAGTAACACCCCATGGCCCGCGCTACTGCCCGTCATATCCTGGTTGCCACTGAAGCCAAGTGCAACGAACTGAAAGCCGCGATCGAAGCCGGCGCCGACTTCGCCCAGGTCGCCAAAGACAACTCCACCTGCCCGTCCAGCCGCCAGGGCGGCGACCTCGGTTCCTTCGGCCCGGGGCAGATGGTCAAGGAATTCGACACCGTGGTGTTCAGCGCGCCGCTCAACGTGGTGCAGGGCCCGGTGAAAACCCAGTTCGGCTACCACCTGCTGGAAGTGACCAGCCGCCAGGACTGATCCGCGCCGTCCCCACGCCCGCCGTGGGGACCTCCAGCCCCCACCACTCGCTATTCAGCGCCGTCGCCAGCGCCGCCACATCAGCACCAGGTCATCCAGCGCCGGCACGATCGCCAGGGTCACCAGCACCAGGGCCAGCGGCAAGGTGGCGATGTAGCCGAGGTACTTGAAGCCGAACGCGCCGCTGACGCCGCCGCAGAAGAAGCTCAGCGCCAGCACCGCCAGCACCAGCAGGCGCGCCTTGTTCACCGCCACCCGCAGTTTTTCCGGCACCGGCGAGCGGTTCCAGTACAGCAGTTTGCCCAGCTCGATGCCGATATCGGTGACGATGCCGGTGATGTGCGTGGTGCGGATCTCGGCCTTGGACAGCTTGGTGATCAGCGCATTCTGCAGGCCCATGATGAAGCACAGCAGCATCACCGTGACCGGCACGAACAGCCCCTCCACGTCGGCCAGGCGGCTGCCCAGCAGGCCGAAGCACAGCAGCAGGAAGGCCTCCAGCAGCAGCGGCATGGCGAACTCGGCATGCCGGCGGCGGCGCCGCGAATAGTTGACCATGATCGCCGAGCAGATCGCCCCGAGCAGGAAGGACAGCAACCCGCCCGCGCCGTTGAGTACCAGCTCGTAGGCGCCCAGCACCAGGTTGTCAGCCATCGAGGAGACGATGCCGGTCATGTGCGAGGTGTACTGCTGCACCGCGAGGAAGCCGCCGGCGTTGATCGCCCCGGCGACGAAGGCCAGCACGAAGCCCAGGTGGCGATTGGCATCCGGCGTGCGTTTGCGCCCGACCAAGCGTCTGGCGTAGTGGATCGGCATAGGGCTCTACCTGTTGCGAAACGGGAATACGGGGCCGTGCAGCGGGCCAAGCATATCCGATGCGCCACGGCGCCGGGGCGCTACCCAGGGCCCGGGTTTCCATGGACACTGCGCCCCTCGGTCATCACGGAAGAAGCCCCATGCCAGCCAACATCCCCGCCCAGCCGGCCACGCCCGGCGCCGCCCGCGCGCCCCTGCCCCTGAGCAAACTGCTGGGCCAGGTGGTCGACTGCATCTGGAACTGCATGCGCGTGGATCCGGCACAGCTCACCTACACGGGGCGGCAGCCCCTACCCTTGCGGGGAGCGGATAAATGACTGCATGGCCTCAGCGTGCGGAAAACTGCTCGGCCAGGCCCTGACGACGGAACTGCTCGACGATGAAGTCGACGAACACCCGGGTCTTCTGCGGCAGCAGTTTGTGCCCGGAGAAGTAGATCGATATCGCCCCGCTGTCCACGTACCAGTCCGGCAACACCCGCTGCAGCGCGCCGCTCTGCAGGTAGGGCAAGGCATGCGCGCTGCTTACCAGGGTGATGCCCAGGCCTTGCTGGGCGGCGTGGCAGGCAGCTTCCGGGTCGCCCAGGGTCATGCGCTGCTGCAGCTCGATGGCGGCCTGTTCACCCGCGCGATTGCGCAACAGCCACGGGCGGATGCGCCCGGTCTGTGGCGAGCGAATCAGGATGCCCGCATGCTGGCGCAGCGCGCTCGGCGAGGTCGGCATGGCGTGCTGGGCCAGATAGGCCGGGGCAGCCAGCAGCACCCGGTGGGCCGGCCCCAGCTCGCGGGCCACCGCGCCCGGCGGTAGCTCGAAACCACCGCCGATGGCCGCATCGAAACCTTCGCCGATCATGTCCACGGCACGGTTGTCGAAGTGCCAGTCGGGCACCACGCCAGGGTAGCGGCGGAGAAACTCGTCGAGCAGCGGCACGATGTAGTTGAGGCCGAAGGCCAGGCCCATGCTGACCTTGAGCGTGCCGACCGGCTGACCCTCGATGCCGGCCAGGTTGTTCATGGCCCCCCGCAGGGTATCCAGACCGCCCCTGGCCTCGCCCAGGAAGTGTTCGCCGGCCTCGGTCAGGCTCAGGCTGCGCGTGCTGCGCTGGAACAGGCGCACCCCCAGGTCCGCCTCCAGGCGGGCGACGTTCTTGCCCACTGCCGCCGGGGTCAGGCCCAGTCGCCGCGCCGCTTCGGCGAAGCTGCCGGCCTCGGCACTGCGGACAAAGCATTCGATGGCGTTGAGCGTATCCATGGCAATTAACAACCATTTGTATCGAAAGAAAGCAAAAATTACCGGCTAATCAATAATCAATCCAGGGCAGATACTCGTTTCCGTCAACTACCCCAACCCTTCGGAGACGAACATGACCACTACCCTTCCCCTCAGCGGCAAAGTTGCTTTCATCCAAGGCGGCTCGCGCGGCATCGGCGCCGCCATCGCCCAACGCCTGGCCCGTGACGGCGCCAGTGTTGCCCTGACGTACAGCCAGTCGCCCCAGGCCGCCGAAGCGCTGGTGCAGAGCATCGTCGCCGCCGGCGGCCGCGCCCTGGCGATCCGCGCCGACAGCGCCGGCGAACAGGCCATCCGGCATGCCATTGGCCAGACCGTGGAAGCCTTCGGCCGTCTCGACATCCTGGTCAACAACGCCGGCGTCCTGGCGATTGCACCGCTCGAGGAACTGAGCATGGAAGACATCGACCGCACCCTGGCGATCAACGTGCGCAGCGTGGTGATCGCCAGCCAGGAAGCCGCCAAGTACCTGGGCGACGGCGGGCGGATCATCCATATCGGCAGCACCAATGCCGAGCGCATGCCGTTTGCCGGTGGCGCACTGTACGCCATGAGCAAGTCGGCACTGGTCGGCCTGACCAAGGGCCTGGCCCGCGACCTCGGCCCGCGCGGGATCACGGTGAACAATGTGCAGCCGGGCCCGGTGGACACCGAGATGAACCCGGACAACACCGAGTTCGCCGCCGCGCTGAAGCCGACCATGGCCCTGCCGCGCTACGGCCAGGTCGAGGAGATCGCCAGCTTCGTCAGCTACCTGGCAGGCCCGGAAGCCGGTTACATCACCGGCGCCAGCCTGACCATCGACGGCGGTTTCTCCGCCTGACGCACGGCCGCGCAACGACCTGCACAGCCCCCCGAGCAGGGCTATGCTTGTGCCAGATGAAATGTTGCATCCATGCAGGTTCATGCAACCTGGGAGGTGGTAATGGCCGACAAGCACTCAGCTTCCATCCACATATCACCGAGGTAACCGCCATGAGCAAGAGTCAGGATTCACACAAAGAGAGCAAGAAAAAACCGCTCAAGACCCCGCACGAGAAGCGCATGGCCAAGCGCGATAAAAAGCATGGCACCACGCTGCTGGGCAGCCACGCCGAGACCCATTGAGTCTCTAGCCAGACCCGGCGCCTTTACGGCGCCGGGCCCCTTTCCCCTCCGCCAAACCAGCCCCCGACAGCTCACAGGTGCCTCCGCGCGCGTGACCGGCTAGAATCTGCCGCCTTATCCGGCGTAGCCCGGACATCGACTTACCCCATCCGCAGCCAGCGAGAGAACCAACATGGGCGCACAGTGGAAAGCCAAACCTAAAGAAGCCGCAGCCAACGCCAGGGGCAAGATCTTCGGCCGTCTGGTCAAGGAAATCATGGTCGCCGCACGCAACGGCGCCGATCCGGACACCAACGCCAAGCTGCGCGTGGCCGTACACGCGGCCAAGAAAGCCTCGATGCCCAAGGACACCCTGGAGCGGGCGATCAAGAAAGGCGCCGGCCTGCTCGGCGAGACCGTCAACTTCGAGCGCACCACCTACGAAGGCTTCGCCCCGCACCAGGTGCCGGTGATCGTCGAATGCCTGACCGATAACCTGAACCGCACCGTGGCGGAAATCCGCGTGCTGTTCCGCAAGGGCCAGATGGGTGCCTCCGGCTCGGTGACCTGGGACTTCAACCACGTCGGCATGATCGAAGCCTCCTCCGACAGCGGCGCCGACCCGGAACTGGCCGCCATCGAAGCCGGCGCCCAGGACTTCGAGCCGTCCGATGAGGGCAACACCCTGTTCGTCACCGAACTGACCGACCTCGACGCCGTGTGCAAGGCCCTGCCGGAGCATGGTTTCACCGTCAACTCGGCGAAGATCGGCTACATCCCGAAGAACCCGGTCAGCGGCCTGAGCGACGCACAGATGGAAGAAGTCGAAGCCTTCCTCGAAGCCCTCGACAACCACGACGACGTACAGAACGTCTACGTCGGCCTGTCTGGCTAAGCCGTTGAGTCGGCAGCAATACCATGCCGATCACGCCGCGCGCGCCAGCAGTGAAGCGCGGCGTCTGCTCGACCAGCGTGCGGCCCTCGGCCCGCGCTGGCTGGCCTGGGTCGCCACCGAGCTGTACCAGCTGAGCCCACCGGAATTCGCCAACATGGTACGCCGCGAGCTGGAGCGGCAAAGCTCGTAGGGTGCGCCGTGCGCACCGAGGCCCATCGCGGGTTATTCGGTGCGCACGGCGCACCCTACGGCCATCTGCGGGCACCCTGCATAGCCGCGACTGATTCTCAGGCACCCTCGAACATTGACCTCCGACAAGACGCGGCTCCCGCCCCGCCGCAACAATGCGCGGCATAACGCGTGTGCGGCCCACGAGCCCACCCTCCTTCCTTGCGTGTAGACCCGACCACCGCCGCCATCCGGCGCCCGCCTGAGGTTTACCCATGAGCATCACTTCCGCCAGCATCTGCGCCGCGGCCGACGCCCTGCAGGGCTTCGTCGGCTTCAACGAAAAGACCGGCCAGCATATCGTGCGTTTCAGCGAAGACTCCTTCGGCCTCGACGTGCCGGGCGAGAGCATCACCCCCACCTGCGAGTTCGTCTGGGTGCCGCTGCCCGGCGGCGTCATGCGCCTCAGCCGCGAACGCCTGCAGCTGCTGGTCGCGCAGAACATCGACGACCGCCTGCACCTCGCCGAGGCGCTGCATGTCTACCTGCGGCGCAGCGACCTGGCCGAAATCAGCGCCGAGCGGCGTGTGCTGCCGAGGACGCCGGCCTGAGCGGAACGACCGCAACGGCACGGCCCGACGGGCTCAGCAACGGCCGCAACGCCTACCATGAAGGCTGCCAGGCCTAACGCCCCCAGCCCGCGGGCACGGTGTCACACCGTTCCGGCGAGGCTGGCATAATGCTCGCTCCAAAACGGGGCGCGACACGGCGCCCCGGCGATTGAAAGGATTGCAATCGATGCACGCAACCGTGCTCTACAGCGGGCTATTGGTTCTGCTGCTGGCGCCGCTACAGGCCCGGGCGGACGAGCTGCTGCGCTACCCGCGCGCGCCCGGCGGCGAGGAGTACCGCCAGGCCTATGCCCTGGCCCAGCTGCAGCAGGCCCTGGACAAGGCCGGCAGCCCCCTGCGCCTGCAGCCATCGGAGCACCCGATGGAGCAGGAGCGCGCGCTGGTCAGCCTCGCCGAAGACGGCGCGGTCGACGTGGTCTGGAGCATGACCAGCGCCGACCGCGAGCGGCGCCTGCTGCCGGTGCGCATTCCGCTGGACAAGGGCCTGTATGGCTGGCGCATCGCCCTGTTGCGCCAGGACCGGCCCCTGCTGCTGCGCCATGTGCGCCGGCTCGCCGACCTGCAGGGCTGGCGCGCCGGCCAGGGCCACGACTGGCCGGACACCCAGATCCTGCGCTACAACGGCCTGCCGGTGGAGGTCAGCTCCAGCTACGACAGCCTGTTCCGCATGCTCGATGCCGGGCGCTTCGACTACTTCCCGCGGGCGGTCATCGAGATCTGGGACGAAGCCGAGCACAACCGCGAGGCGGCCATCACCATCGACCGCCACCTGCTCCTGCACTACCCCACCGCCCTGTATTTCTTCTTCTCGCCGCACAACCCGCAGCTGGCCGAAACCGTGGAGCGCGGCCTGGAGCGGGCGCTGGCCGACGGCTCGTTCGACCGCCTGTTCCTCCAGTATTACGGCGCCAGCCTGGGGCGGGTCGACTTCGCCCAGCGCCGGCTGATCGAGCTGCGCAACCCGCTGTTGCCGGCGGCCACGCCCCTGCAGCGCCGCGAGCTGTGGTTCCATCCGGACGATCTGCGGCAGCTCCGGCCCTAGACCACGCCCCGCGCTCAGAGCCTGTCTACGATCTGCTGCGCGTCGACCATGCTGCGTTAAAAACAGGCTCGGAATGCTCATTTACCATTCGTAAACTGCGCCTGCTCGCCTGTTTGACCAGCCGGAGGCTGTTACTAACGTAGCGCCTTGCCTTGCTCCAGCTCGCGAGATCGCAGACAGGTTCTCAGGGCTGCCGGCTGGCAGATACGCCCGGCAGGCTGGCACGCACGGCCTGGCGGCTATGCGTACCGAAGTTGCGGAACAACTCCACCAGCAACTGCTCCATGGCCGGATCACTGGCGCTGGCCAGCTGGTTGCCGGCGCTGAAGCCCTGGCTGGCGGCCTGGCGCGCCAGCCACAGACCGATCAGCTGATCCAGCTGATCGGCGCGCGCCTGGGACTCGGCGGCCACCACCTGCACCGCGTAGTCCGGGCCCACGGCCGGGGAGCCGGCATCCTCGCGCAGGTCGGCATAGGCCGCCAGCAACGGGTGGTCGGCCGGGCCGTCGTGCATCAGCAGCTGCATGCGCTCGAGCTGGTAGTGCTCGATGGCGGTATGCCGGTCGGCCACGCGCTGGATCGCGGCCTCGCGATCCTCCGGGTAGCCGGCCTCGGCCTTGGCGGCGATCAGCACCATGTCGCCGGTGCCCACGCCTGGCAGCACCCGGGCGTGGTAGGGCTGGGTCAGGTCCTGCAGGTAGTGCAGGGCCCAGCCGAGGAAACGGTAGCCCCAGTACGGGTGGCCACTGGCGAACGCCAGGCGGGCCAGGCCGCTGTACTGGTAGATCCGCCAATGCGGCAGGGTCCGCGCCAGGTACGGCGCGGCGGCGAAGATCAGTTCGGACTCGTGGTAATAGCCGATATGGAAAGGCGCCTGCGAGGAATACTCGAAGCGCGCATCGCCGAACGGTTGCTCGCCGAAGTTGTAGTCCTGGCCGGCCGTGCCCGGGTTGTCGCGGAACAGGTTGATGTCGTGGCCGTAGTCCGGCTCGTCGGCGGCGCTGGCCAGCACCTGCAGGGCGCTGACCGCCTCGCCCGGACGCAGCTCCAGGTAGCGCCAGTGGCTCCACGGGCCGATCTTGTGGAACACCAGGACATCCTGGCTGAGCAGGCGGCGCCGGCCGCCGGCATCCTGCCCCGGCAGCTGCTGGATGAAGCTGGCCAGGCGCACCTCGGGATTGATCCGCAGCGCCCGCAGGAAGGCCTGGCGCGGCTCCTTGAGGCCGGCGGCCAGCCAGCGCAGGTTGTCCGGGCGCGCCGGATAGCCGGGGAAATATTCGCGGGCAAAGCTCTCCTGCTGGTCGAGCAGGCGTTCGATGGCCGGCGCCTGCTCGAGCAGGAAGGCCTCCAGCGGCTCGGCCGGCACCTCGGCCGCCAGCTCGGGCATGCCGCGCAATGCCAGCAGGCTGCCGAGGGAATGATTGGACCAGGCGTGGGCGGCCAACGGCAGGCTGGCGAGGATCCAGGCACAGGACAACAGGGCGAACGGCTTCACTCTCACTCCACTACTCGGCGGCGGTCTGCGGCAGGCCAGCCTAACCCCGGCGGCCGCGCGCCGCACGGACACAAGACGCCAGGCACATGCACGGATCCGGCCACCTGCGGGCAGGGAGCAGGCGAGTACATGGAGTGAGCGCGGTTCAAGGCTGCCGGCGTGTTGGCCCGCAGCACCCGATCCCGCTCGTCGCTGCCACGCGAGCGGGTTCGGCGCCTCAGAATCTGTTTACGATCTTCTGAATTAGAGCCAGACAAGGCAAAAACGGCCGAGAAAGCGCAGTTTACGAGCTGTAAATGAGCATTCCGAGGCCGTTTTTAACGCGGTATGGCCGCGAGTCAGGAGATTGTAAACAGGTTCTCAGAACAGCAGGCTGGCGACCAGCAGTCCACCGGCAAAGGCCGCCAGGGCCAGCAGGCCGGCCTGCAGCGGACTCAGGCCGCCACGGCTCGGCAGCGCGGCCACGGCGGGCGCGGCACTGGCCTGGGCGGCGGCGCGCAGCGGGTTGGCAGTGGCCGGCTGGGCCGCATTGAGCGGCTTGCTGGCGGCCGGCTTGGGCAGATCGACGGCGCGCATGAACAGCGTGGCATCCTCGTCTTCGGCCTGCTGCACCTCGACCTTGGGGCCGATCACCAGCAACAGCACCGAGCCCATGCGCACCTGGTCGCCGGGCTGCAGCACCCGGGTATTGGCCTTCTCGCCATTGACCTGCACGCCATTGGCCGAGGCCAGGTCCTTGACCTCGAGCACGTCGTCCTTGAGGAAGAACTCACAGTGCCGCCGCGACAGCTCGGCATCGCTGAAGCACAGCTCGCACTTGACCGAGCGACCAAAGGTCATCGAACCGCTGACATGGTACTTCTTGCCCTCGTTCTCGCCCTTGAGCACCTGCAGGAACCAGCGCTGCCCGCCCTCGCTGCGCGGCTTGGCCTTGGCCGGGTCGCTCAGCTGCAGCTCGACCTCACCCAGGCGCAGGGTGTCGTCGCTGCGCAACTGGTAGCGGTGGGTGACGCGCTCATCGTTGACGAAGGTGCCGCTGGCGCTGTCGCAGTCGCTGACGTAGTAGAGGCCGTTCTCCTGGCGGATCTCGGCATGGAAGCCGTGGATGCCGCTATCGGCCAGCACCAGGTTGTTGCGCCGATCCTGGCCGACGGTGAAACGCTCCTCGACCAGCCAGATGGGGGCTTGCCGACTGTCCTTGAAATGCAGCTTGAGCATCGTCTAAATCCTGTCGAAATGGCGCTCACTCGCCAAAAAGATTGTTCCACGCGCGCTTGAGCGGATTGCCCTCTTGCTGCGCCTTCTGCTCGGCGGCCTGCTGCTCGCGCGCGGCCGCCTCGCTGGCGCGGGCCCGGGCGGCGCGCGCGGAGCTTAACAGCTGCTGGTGTTCATTACGCATCTTGAGCAGCTCGGGATTTTCCGGTTCGACCTGCAGGCCGCGCTCGATCATGGCCAGCGCCGCGGGGAAATCGCTGCGCCGGTAGGAGGCATTGGCCAGGTCGCGATAGAGCATGGCCACCCGGTTCAGGCCGGCCAGGGCCTGCTCGTGGCCCGGCGCCCAGCCGAGGATCTGCTGGTAGTAGTACACCGCGCTGTCGTCCTCGGGCAGCAGCAGGCGCTTGTCGGCAATGCTCTGCTCGGCCCGTTCCAGGTAGCCGGCAATGCGCGCCTCGAGCAGGCGCTGCAAGGCCTGCAGCGTGGCCGCATGCTGTTCGTCCAGCGCCAGGGCCTGACGGAAATAAAAATCGGCACTGTCATCGGCCGGAGCGGTCAGCAGCCCCTCGCGCAGGCGCTGCTCGCCCTGCTCGAGCAAGGCGGCGATGCGCGCCTCCTTGACCCGCAGCAGGCCGGCCAGGGCCGCTTCGTTATCGGCATCGACTTGCAGGACCTGGTTGAAGTAGTGCTCGGCACTGTCCTGCTGCGGCTCGTTCAGCTGCCCGCTGGCGAAGCGCTGCTCGGCCGAGGCGAGCAAGGCCTCGATCTGCCTCCGCTCCTTGAGGTACAGGGTGGCGAAGGTCAGGGTGCCGATCAGCACCAGTACGCTGAGCCCCACCAGCAACGGCATCGCCGAACGGCGCGGTTTGGCCGGCGCCGCGGCCTTGCCCGCGGCATCGGGCGCCACGCCGGCCGGTGCGACCTTCAGCGCGGGGCGCATCTGGGTCTGCTGCACCTCGCTCTGCCCGAACGCATCGAGCGCGGCCAGCAGCTCGCGACAGTCGACAAAGCGCTCGTCCGGGTTCTTCGCCAGCATGCGCGCCAGCAGCGGGCGCAAGGCCGCCAGTGCCTCCGGCAGCTCGGGCGGCGCCATCTGCACGTGATTGACCACGGTCTGGGTGTAGTTGCCGCCGCGGTAGGGATTGCTGCCGGTGAGCATCTCCAGCAGGATCACGCCGAGGCTGTAGATGTCGCTGCGCGCGTCCAGCACCTGGCACTGCGCCTGCTCCGGGCTGCTGTAGGCGGGGCTGCCGACGGCGATGCCGAACTGGGTCAGCTCGCTGTCGATGTCGAGGTCCTTGGCCACGCCGAAGTCGGTCAGCACCACCGAGCCATCGGCGCGGAAGAGGATGTTGGCCGGCTTCACGTCGCGGTGCACCAGGCCCTTGTCGTGCACCACGGCCAGGCCGCTGGCGACCTGGCGGACGATGGCCAGGGCACGCTCGACGGGGAAGACTTCGCCCTTGTGCCGGGTCAGGTCGCCGCCGGGGAGAAACTCCATGGCCAGGTAGTAGCGCCCGTCGGCCAGGCGGTCGATGTCATAGATGGTGATGATCGCCGGGTGGTTGAGCGAGGCGACGATGTGCGCTTCCTGGGTGAAGCGCTGGCTGAAGGTCTCATCATCGGCGCTGAGCAGCACCTTGATCGCGACCTTGCGGTGCAATGATTCCTGGGTGGCCAGGTAGACCTCGGCCATACCCCCCTTGCCCAGCTGGCCATGCACGCGGTAGCCGGGTATCTCTAGCAAATGGTTGCTCATCGAATGTCTTGTCGAAGTGTTCAAGGCTTACGGGGACCCAGCCATCTGCTGAGAAAGTTCCGGGGTCTGGCAGCGATCACCGGCGATTGCGGCGCATTCAGGCCAAGCACGATGCAGGAGATATTGTCCTTGCCGCCCAGCCGATTGGCCAGCCCTATCAGCTGTTCGACCAGCTCGTCGAGGGTTGCCGCCTCGGCACACAGCTGCTGGATCTGCGTATCGCTCAGTTCGCCGCTGAGGCCATCGCTGCACAGCAGCAACAGCTCGCCGGCGGCCAAGGTGCCGTGCAGCTGGCCGACCGTCAGCTCCTGCTCGCTCTGCCCCAGGCACTGGATGACGATATTGCGCCGCGGATGGGTGCGCGCCTGCTCGATGGTCATCTCGCCGGCATCGATCATCAGCTGCACCCAGCTGTGATCGCGACTGAGCTGCTCGATATGCTCGGCGCTGACCCGGTAGGCCCGGCTATCGCCGACCCAGGCCAAATCGAAGTCGGCGCCATCGAAGCACAAGGCCACCAGGGTGGTGCCCATGCGTCGCCCGCCTTCGACCTGCCCGGCTGCCACTATCGCGGCGTTGGCCGCCTGCGTCGCTGCCAGCAGGTTATCGCCCGCGGCAACGGCCTCGCGCAGCACCTGCAGGGCCAGGGCACTGGCCACCTCGCCACACTGATGTCCGCCCATGCCGTCGGCGACGGCCCACAGGCCCAGCTCGGGGCAACACAGCACGGCATCTTCGTTATGCGCACGCACCTGGCCGGCCACGCTTTGCGCGGCGAAGCCCAGGGACTGCTCGGTGTGCGTAATGGACATGGCTACGGAATCATCTCGTCAAGGTACTCCCCGTGCATGATGCGACCGCCGCAGGCGGCTGTCAGCCAGACGCAAAAGTTTCCCAAGAAAGTGTTAATCAGTCGAGATTGATGGCACGTCGGCGGCGCGCCGCTGTTCGTGCTGGCTCTGCCTGGGATAACCCCGCACCTCCAGGCCACCCGGGTATTCGCTGCGCTGCCGCAGCCGTTGCCGGCGCGCGCCATAGCGCCAGGCCCGGCAAAAACGGGGCGCTTTAGACCGGCCTTGGCAAAGTCCGCCAGAGCGGTATGATGCCGCGCTTTTTTAGGGATGCCGTATCCATGCCCTGGCGCTGTATCGCCCTGCTGCTTGCCCTTGCCCTGCCCGTCACCAGCCCCGCCGCGCCGCCGCGCACCTTTACCGAAGCGAAGAAAGTCGCCTGGCAGCTGTATGCCCGCCAATCGGTGGAGTTCTACTGCGGCTGCCGCTACAGCGGCAAGCAGGTCGACCTGGGCAGCTGTGGCTATGTGCCGCGCAAGAACCCGCGACGCGCCGCCCGCATCGAGTGGGAGCACATAGTCCCGGCCTGGGTCATCGGCCACCAGCGGCGCTGCTGGCAACAAGGCGGACGGCGCAACTGCGCGAGCAACGACCGCATCTATCAGCGCGCCGAGGCCGACCTGTTCAATCTGGTGCCGAGCATCGGCGAGGTGAACGGCGATCGCAGCAACTACAGCTTTGCCTGGCTGCCCCAGCAACCCAGCCAGTACGGCGCCTGCCCGATGGTGGTCGACTTCAAGGCACGCAAGGCGATGCCCAGGGCCAAGGTCCGCGGCATGATCGCCCGCACCTACTTCTACATGAGCGAACGCTACGGCCTGCGTCTGTCGAAGCAGGACCGGCGCCTGTTCGAGGCCTGGCACAAGCAGTACCCGGTGCAGGACTGGGAGCGCCAGCGCAACCAGCGACTGGCCTGCGTGATGGGCTGGTACAACCCCCATGTCGGCCCGACCGATCCGCGCCACTGCCCGGCACCGAGTCGCTGAGGCCGATCGGCCGAGGCCCTGCAACGGCACCCCGCTTAGCAGAAAGTGAAGAAATGACTAGGCGATTGGCCGTTATACCTGTAAGTTGTTCGGACTGTGTTGCATGTGTCACCGCAAATCGACCTGTTTAGATCTCGATCCAACCTTCCATCGGTTTCTTTACTCTTTGCACTCAGTCATGACCTGGGCTGTTCCAGTGTCATGTTCACTTTGTTCAAGGAGACATCCCATGTCCGAACGTCAAACTGGCACCGTCAAGTGGTTCAACGATGAAAAAGGCTTCGGCTTCATCACCCCGGAAAGCGGCGCCGACCTGTTTGTACACTACCGCTCGATCCAGAGCGCTGGCTTCAAAAGCCTGCAGGAAGGCCAAAAGGTCTCCTTCGTGGCTGTAAAAGGCCAGAAAGGCATGCAAGCTGACGACGTCCAAGTAATCTAATTACTCGACGCGTCACGAAAACCGGCCCACGGGCCGGTTTTTTTATCCCTGCCATTTCATCCGCACCCAGCGTGCGCCATCGATTTCCTCAAAGGGGAGCCACCATGCGAGTCAAAGGATCCAGCCAGAAACCCAAACCGCAACCGGCCGTGGAAACCCACGAATCCATCGAAGCCCAGATCGCCGCGTTCCTCAAGTCCGGTGGCGAGATCCAGCAGATCGCCAAAGGCGTCAGCGGTCAGTCGCTCACCCCCAGCCGTCACATCACCATCAGCAAGAAATAATCTTGCCGGCCGAATAGCCAGCAACCGCCATGGCCCGCACACGCGCGGCACTCTGGCGGCAATACTGGCACCTCGCCCAACATCGCCCTTGCCCACCTTGGCAAAGCTCTGCATCCTGTCGTCAGAAAACGATAAAAAGAGCCACAGGCCAAGGGACTATCGCTGATGTTCAAGCGACTCAGGAAAGACTTCCAGCTATCCATCATCTCCTTCATGGGATTGATCGGCGTACTGGGCATCACGCCTTACGCGTTTTATCGCCTGATGCACGGCAACTACCTGGTCGGTATCGCCGACTCGGTGTTCGTCACCTCCACCATACTGGCCGTGCTCTATGCCTGGCGCACCGGAGACACGGTGAAGCCCGGCATCTACCTGGCGAGCATCTTCTCGGTGGGTTCGACCCTGATCGCCATCAACCTGGGGGTCAACGGCCTGTTCTGGCTCTACCCGCTGATCCTCTTCAACTTCTTCATGGTTTCTCCCGGCAAGGCCATCGTGGCCACGCTGCTGATCCTTACCAGCCTGGTCGGCCACGCGCTCTGGGTCCCGGGCAGCGTGTTCGAGAGCCACTACCAGATGATCTCCTTCCTGGTCACCAACACGGTGGCGGGCATCCTCACCTTCATCTTCGCCTACCGCACCAGCAGCCAGCGCGAGCAGCTGCAGATCCTGGCCATCAGCGACCCGCTCACCGGCGCCCGCAACCGTCGGGCGATGGATGAGGAAATGAAGATCGCGGTATCCAGCAAACGCCGCCACGGCAAGGACTACGGCGCACTGGCAATGGATCTGGACCACTTCAAGCAGATCAACGACCAGTTCGGCCACCCGGCCGGCGACCAGGTGCTGATCGACTTCGTCGAGCTGATCAAATCCTGCTCGCGCCAAGAGGATCGCCTGTTCCGCTTCGGCGGCGAAGAGTTCCTCCTGCTCCTGCCGGACAGCACCAGCGAAGGCCTGCAAGCCGCCGCCAACCACCTGCTGCAACGGGTGCGGCAATCCTTGCGTGGGCCGGGCGGGCCGGTGACGGTGTCCATCGGCGGCACCACCCTGCGCCGCGACGAAAGCTGGAGCAGCTGGCTGCAGCGCACCGACCAGTGCCTGTACCAGGCCAAGAGCGCCGGCCGCGACCGCTGCATCATCGAGGCGCCGCAGCCGCTCGGCAGCCCGCAATCGCGGCCCTGAGCACACAACTACACTGTCGATAGACCCATCGCGGTCACCTGCACTCACTGGGGGCTCACCACTGCAAGATGGGAGGTGTGCCATGAATCGGCATTACTACATCAGCGACAACCTGGACGAGCTGGAAAAGCTCGAGAACGAGCTGGAAGCCAGCGGCATCAGCACCGAACAGATCCACGTCCTGAGCGAGCAGGATGCCGCAGTCGAGCAACACCAGCTGCACGACGTACCATCGCTCATGAAACAGGACCTGGTCCATTCCGGCCAGATCGCCAGCCTGATCGGCCTCAGCCTGGCAGCCCTGGTGGTGCTACTGGCCTGGCTGAACGGCTGGGCCGAGAGCCCTGCCGGCTGGACACCCTTCGTGTTCCTGGCGGTGGTGCTGGTCGGCTTCTGCATCTGGGAAGGCAGCCTGTTCGGCATGCAGCAACCCAACAGCGCCTTCCGCCGCTTTGCCGACAAACTGCACGAAGGCAAGCACCTGTTCTTTGTCGACGTGAAACCTGGGCAGGAGCCGATCCTCAACCAGGTCATCGCCCACCATCCGCGCCTGGAACTGGCCGGCACCGGGGAAGCCACGCCGGACTGGGCGGTCAGCGTGCAGCGCCGATGGCATCAGTTCCGCCGCATGCTCTGAATGGTCGCCGAGCGCGCTGCCATTTTGTACAGCGCGCGCGGGCCGGCTTGCTGGCAGGCGTGTGCCTTCAGAGTCTGTTTACGATCTTTTGGACTAGAGCCAGACAAGGCAAAAGCAGCCGAGGAAGCGGAGTTTACGTGCTGTAAATAAGCATTCCGAGGCTGCTTTTAACGCTGTATGGCCGACGGCCGGGAGATCGCAAACAGGCTCTTAGCCGCGCGCAGCAGCGGCGACGATCAGCTGCTTCATCTCCGCCACCGCCGCCTTGAAGCCGACGAACAGGGCATGCGCGACGATCGCATGGCCGATGTTCAGTTCGTGCACGCCGGCAATCGCCGCCACCGGTTCGGCATTGTGGTAATGCAGACCATGGCCGGCATTGACGATCAGGCCATGGGCCAGGCCGCAGGCCACTCCGTCACGGATCCGCGCCAGCTCGCGGGCCGCCTGCGCCGGGGTCTGGGCATCGGCATAGCGGCCGGTATGCAGCTCGATGGCCGGGGCACCGACACGCCGCGCCGCCTCGATCTGTTGCTCGTCGGCATCGATGAACAGCGACACTTCGCAGCCCAGCCGGCTCAGGCGCTCCACGGCCGCACGGATGCGTGCTTCCTGGCCAGCCACCTCCAGCCCCCCTTCGGTGGTCAGCTCCTGGCGGGTTTCCGGAACCAGGCAGATGTGCTCGGGACGGATGCTCTCGGCAAAGTCGAGCATGAAGTCGGTGACCCCCATCTCGAAGTTCATCCGCGTCTGCAGCACCTCCTTGAGCAGGCGCACGTCACGTTCCTGGATATGCCGGCGATCCTCGCGCAGGTGCACGGTGATGCCATCGGCACCGGCCTCCTCGGCATCCAGCGCCGCCTTGACCGGGTCGGGGTATCGGGTGCCACGGGCCTGACGCAGGGTGGCGACATGATCGATATTCACGCCGAGGAGGATGCGATTGGCTTCAGTCACGGGCAGGTTCCTTGAGATTCATGAAGAGTTCGCGGCTGACCAGTGGTCGACCGCCCAGATGGGGTGCCAGGGCCTGGCGCATCAGGCGCTTGGCCGCAGCCAGCGCGCCGGGCGACGACCAGTCGGCCTCGGCCATGGCCAGTAGATCGTCGCCGCGAAACAAGCCGGGCTGCAGCTGCACCACCGCCTCCAGACCGGCGTCCGGCAGCAGGCGGTACAGCCCGTCGGCGGCAATCGGCTGGCCGGCCAGATCGCTGTCCAGGGCAAAACCATAGCCCAGCTCGTCCAGCAGGCGCCACTCGAAGGCGCGCAACAGGGGCTCCAGCGGCGGATTCGCGGCCAGCGCCCGGAGCGTCAGGGCGTAGTGCTCGAACAAGGCGGGCAGCGGGTCTTCCGCGGGCAGCAGACGGATCAGCAGTTCGTTGAGGTACAGGCCGCTGAACAGTGCGGCGCCAGCGAGCAGATTGGGGATGCCTGCGGCTTCCAGGCGGGCGACGTTCTTCAGCTCGCCACGCCCACGGAACTCCGCCTCCAGCGGCACGAAGGGGCGCGCCAGGGTGCCGGCCTTGCCCCGCGCACCGCGCAAGACCGCGCGAAAACGACCTTGCGGAGTCAGGATGTCGAGCAGCGCACTGCTCTCGCGGTAGGCACGGCTGTGCAGGACGTAGGCCGGATACGCACTGGCCTGCATGGCTTAGATGTCGTTGTAGCCCAGCGAACGCAGGGCCCGCTCGTCATCGGACCAGCCACCCTTGACCTTGACCCAGAGGTTGAGCATGACCTTGGAGTCGAACAGCACCTCCATGTCCTTGCGCGCTTCCTGGCCGATGCGTTTGATGCGCTCGCCCTTGTCGCCGATGATGATCTTCTTCTGCCCGTCGCGCTCGACCAGAATCAGCGCATGGATATGCAGAATGCGCCCTTCCTGCTTGAACTCCTCGATCTCCACGGTGATCTGGTACGGCAGCTCGGCGCCGAGCTGGCGCATGATCTTCTCGCGCACCAGCTCGGCGGCGAGGAAGCGGCTGGAGCGGTCGGTGATCTGGTCTTCCGGGAAGAAATGCTCGCCCTCCGGCAGGAAGTCAGCCACCAGTTTTTCCAGGGCATCGAGGTTGTGCCCCTGCTGCGCGGAAATCGGCACGATCTCGGCCTTCGGCAGCTGCTGCTGCAGCCACTCCAGGTGCGGCATCAGCTCGACCTTGTCTTCAATGCGATCGGTCTTGTTGATCGCCAGGATCACCGGCCCCTGCACGTACTGGATGCGTTCGAGAACCATCTGATCCTCGTCGGTCCAGCGGGTACGATCGACCACGAAGATCACCACGTCGACGTCCTTCAACGCCGCCGAGGCCGTCTTGTTCATGTAGCGGTTCAGCGCCTTGTCGCTGTTCTTGTGCAGGCCGGGGGTATCGACATAGATCGCCTGAACTTCGCCCTCGGTCTTGATCCCGAGCATGTTGTGCCGGGTGGTCTGCGGCTTGCGCGAAGTGATCGCCAGCTTCTGCCCGAGGATGTGGTTGAGCAGGGTCGATTTGCCCACGTTGGGGCGGCCGACGATGGCGACATAGCCACAGCGGGGTACGGGTGCATCAGTCATTGCCATTCTCCACGCCCAGCGCCACGAGGGCGGCGGCGGCGGCGACCTGCTCGGCAATGCGCCGACTGGCGCCCTGCCCCTGGGTATTTTCATTCAACAGGGCCACCTCGCACTGCACGAAGAAGGTTCGGCAATGCGGCTCGCCCTGAATATCCACCACGTCATAGCGCGGCAGGTCGGTACCGCGCGACTGCAGAAACTCCTGCAGACGGGTTTTCGGGTCCTTGTTGGTGTCGACCAGGGTCAGGCTTTCCAGCTCGTTGCTGAGCCAGGCCAGCACACGCTGGCGCGCCATGTCCATGCCGGCGTCCAGGTAGATGCCACCGATCAGCGCCTCGAGGGCATCGGCCAGAATCGATTCGCGGCGAAAGCCGCCACTCTTCAGCTCGCCGGAGCCCAGGCGCAGGTACTCACCCAGATCGAAGCCACGCGCCAGCACTGCCAGTGTCTCGCCTTTGACCAGACGTGCGCGCAAACGCGACAACTGGCCTTCGCGAGCCTGGGGGAAGCGCTCGAACAGCGCCTCGCCAGCGACGAAGTTGAGGATGGCATCGCCGAGGAACTCCAGGCGCTCATTGTTGCGCCCGGCGAAGCTGCGGTGGGTAAGGGCCAGGATCAGCAGATCCTGGTTCTGGAAGGTATAACCGAGCTGACGCTCAAGACGGGCTAGAGAGGCACTCACGGCATGCGTACGCGAAATTCTTTGTCGAACCGAGCTACTAGGTCGAGATTTTCAATCAAGGGTTCACGCTTCTCATATTTGACGTGAACCAAAAACTCACCATTTTCGACGGTGATCTTGATCGACTCTTTCAAGTTCAAATCCCGGATATTGTTAACCATCATTCCACTGCTCAACTTGCTGTAGAAGTCGGAGACCGAACGAATTTCCTGACTGGGCTCTGTTTCCACTGAAGCGATCATTTTCTCCAGGGACATGTAATCCATGTAATGCGGCAGCATCTTGAAAGTCATGCTGGCGAAGAACGCCACCACAGCCAGCACCACCAGCCAGCTCAGCATCGACAAGCCTTTTTGCGAATGCGCAAACTTCATGACCACCCCCTCTTATCCTTTTTTATCGTGATGCCCGCAGGCCCAGAGCATAACTCTATATAAGCTGGCGCAAACCCATTGCACAATGCGCCACACACATGCCGGTTGATCAGTGGATCAGCCCCACCCGGGAAAAATTCGGCAGGCTGCGCAACTTCGGATCCGGCCAGCTCATCCACACGGCGAAGGCCTTGCCGACAATATTACGATCCGGAACCATGCCCAGCAGCTCCTGGGGAATACGCTTGTCGTTCCAGTAGCGGCTGTCATTGGAGTTGTCGCGGTTGTCGCCCATCATGAAGTAGTGCCCTTGGGGCACCACCCATTCGTCACCCGGCACGTGCAGGTTGCGGCGCAGCTCCTTGCGAATCTGGTGCTCCACCTCGCCCAGCTTCTCCCGATACAGCGCGGCACTGCCCAGGCTGCCCGGTTCCTCGCCGAGAAAGGTCTCGGCAACCGGCTGGCCATTGACCAGCAGGCGCTTGGCCGTGGTGTAGCTGATCCGGTCGCCGGGCAAACCAACCACGCGCTTGATGTAGTTGATGTTCGGCTCGCTCGGGTAGCGGAACACCATCACGTCGCCACGCTGCGGATCACCCACCTCGATGACCTTGGTATCGACAACCGGCAGGCGGATGCCGTAGGCAAACTTGTTGACCAGGATGAAATCGCCGATATCCAGAGTCGGCTTCATCGAGCCGGACGGAATCTGGAACGGCTCCAGCAGGAAGGAACGCAGCACCAGCACGATGGCCAATACCGGGAAGAACGACTTGCCGTATTCGACCAGCAACGGCTCGCGATTCAGGCTTTGCAGCACCTGCGCGTCCACCTTGTCGACCTGTCCCTCGTAAGTGGCAATCGCCGACCGCCGGCGCGGGGCCAGCAGGAGCAGATCGAGCAAGGCCAGGGCACCGCAAACCGCAACGGCAATCACCAGAATCAGAGGGAAATTGAACGACATGGCTATCAGCTATCCACTTTGAGCACGGCAAGGAAGGCTTCCTGGGGAATCTCCACGCTGCCGACCTGCTTCATGCGTTTCTTACCGGCCTTCTGCTTCTCCAGCAGTTTTTTCTTACGGCTCACGTCACCACCGTAGCATTTGGCCAGCACGTTCTTGCGCAGCGCCTTGACGGTTGTCCGCGCAACGATCTGGCCACCGATGGCGGCCTGGATGGCTACGTCGAACATCTGCCGAGGAATCAGCTCTTTCATCTTCTCGGTCAGCGCACGGCCTTTGTAGTGGGCCTTATCGCGATGCACGATAAGCGCCAGGGCATCGACCTTCTCGCCATTGATCAGCACATCCAGCTTGACCAGATTGGCGCTCTCGAAACGATCGAAACTGTAGTCCAGCGAGGCGTAACCGCGGCTGACCGACTTCAGGCGATCGAAGAAGTCCAGCACCACCTCGTTCATCGGCAAGTCATAGCAGACCTGCACCTGGCTGCTGAGGAACTGCATGTCACGCTGCACGCCGCGCTTCTCGATGCACAGAGTGATGACGTTGCCCAGGTGCTCCTGCGGCACCAGGATGGTGGCCCGCACGATGGGCTCGCGCATATCCTCGACCGACGCCAGATCCGGCAGTTTCGACGGGTTATCGACGTAGATCGTCTCGCCGTTCTTCATCACCACTTCGAAAACCACGGTCGGCGCGGTGGTGATCAGGTCCAGGTCGTATTCGCGCTCCAGGCGCTCCTGGATGATCTCCATGTGCAGCATGCCGAGGAAGCCGATGCGGAAACCGAAGCCCAGGGCCTCGGAGCTTTCCGGCTCGTACTGCAGCGCCGCGTCGTTCAGCGTCAGCTTCTGCAGCGCTTCGCGGAAGTCTTCGAAATCGTCCGAGCTGACCGGGAACAGGCCGGCGTAGACCTGCGGCTTGACCCGCTTGAAGCCCGGCAGCATGTCGACATCGGGAGTGCTCGACAGGGTCAGGGTGTCACCCACCGGTGCACCGTGAATGTCCTTGATGCCGGCGATGATGAAGCCCACCTCGCCCGCCTTGAGATCCTCGGTAGCCGTGTGCTTGGGCGTGAACACGCCGACGCTGTCGACCTGATGGACCTTGCCGGTGGACTTGACCAGCACCTTGTCGCCCTTCTTGATGCGGCCGTGGCGCACGCGCACCAGCGAGACCACACCCAGGTAGTTGTCGAACCAGGAGTCGATGATCAGCGCCTGCAGCGGCGCCTCGATATCGCCGGTCGGCGGCGGAATCACCGCGACCAGGCGCTCCAGCACCTCATCCACGCCCATGCCGCTCTTGGCACTGCAGGCCACGGCGTCGGTGGCATCGATGCCGATGATGTGTTCGATCTCTTCCTTGACCTTGTCCGGATCGGCCTGCGGCAGGTCCATCTTGTTCAGCACCGGCATGACTTCGAGGCCCTGCTCGATGGCCGTGTAGCAGTTGGCAACCGACTGGGCTTCCACCCCCTGACCGGCATCCACCACCAGCAGCGCGCCTTCGCAGGCCGCCAGCGAGCGGCTGACTTCGTAGGTGAAGTCGACGTGCCCGGGGGTATCGATGAAGTTGAGTTGGTAGGTCTTACCGTCCCGCGCCTTGTAGTGCAGGGTCACGCTGTGCGCCTTGATGGTGATGCCGCGCTCGCGCTCCAGATCCATGGAATCCAGCACCTGGGCTTCCATTTCGCGCTCGGACAGGCCACCACACATCTGAATGAAGCGGTCGGCCAGGGTCGACTTGCCATGGTCGATGTGGGCGATGATGGAAAAATTGCGGATATGACTCAGGTCACTCACGGATCAACACTCGAAAAAGCCGCAGGCAGGCTGCCCGCCGAAAATAGCCGAGCATTCTACCCGACTGCCAGCCATGGCGTCACGCCTGGGCAGTAGGCGGCGCGCACAAAAAAGGGCGGTAGAAACCGCCCTCCTGGTGAGGCAAGCCGCGCTACTCGGCCAGTTTGAAGGTAATGAAACTGGCGCGTCCCTGGCGCAGCACACGCATGGACACCGAACGATTGACCGGCAGCGCCTTGGCGACCTGGGCGAAGGTCTTGGCCGAGTCGATGGCCTGATTGTTCAGATGGGTGATCACGTCACCGGGACGCAGACCGATCAGTGCCGCCGGACCATTCTGCACCTCCTTGATCACCACGCCACCACGCAGATCGAGCGCCTTCTTCTGCTCATCGGTCAGCTCGACCACGGAAACCCCGAGGCGATTGCTGCTGCGCTCGACACCGGCCTCGGCATTGATCGCCACCTCGTCACCCTCTTCCGGCAGCGCCCCGACACTCATCGACAGGCGCTTGCGCTCGCCCTCGCGCACCACATCCAGCTCGATCGTGCTGCCAGGCTTGAGACCACCGACCAGGTGCGGCAGGTCGGCAGACATGATGATCGGCTGATCGTTCATACCGAGGATGACATCGCCCACCTGCAGCCCACCCTTGGCGGCCGGCCCACCTTCCAACACCTGGGCCACCAGCGCCCCGGCCGGTTTATCCAGCCCGAAGGACTCCGCCAGGTCCTTGTTCACTTCCTGGATCACCACCCCCAACCAGCCACGACTGACCTTGCCTTCCGTCTTCAGCTGATCGGCCACGGCCAGCGCCACGTCGATCGGGATCGCGAAGGAGAGCCCCATGAAACCACCGGAGCGGGTGAATATCTGCGAGTTGATGCCCACCACCTCGCCATCCAGGTTGAACAGCGGGCCACCCGAGTTGCCCGGATTGATCGCCACGTCGGTCTGGATGAACGGCACATAGTTCTCGTTCGGCAGGCTGCGCCCCTTGGCGCTGACGATGCCTGCAGTGACGGAGTGGTCAAAACCGAAGGGCGAGCCGATGGCCAGCACCCAGGCCCCGACCTTCAGGTCGTCGGATTTGCCCAGTTTGACGGTCGGCAGCCCCTTGCCCTCGACCTTGAGCAGCGCCACGTCGGTACGCGGGTCGGCCCCGACCAGCTTGGCCTCCAGCTCGCTGCGGTCGGACAAACGCACGATGATCTCGTCGGCGTCGGCCACTACATGGTTATTGGTCAGCACATAGCCATCGCCCGAGATGATGAAGCCGGAGCCCAGCGATTGCGCCTCGCGCTGGCGACCGTTCGGATTGCGCGGCACCTGCGGCAGATTGCGCTCGAAGAACTGGCGAAACTCCGGCGGCAGGCCTTCCAGATCGGGCATCTGCCCCTGGATCGCGGCATTGCGCTGCGGCACGTTCTGCCGCGTGCTGATGTTGACCACGGCCGGCGAGGCCGACTCGACCAACTCGGTGAACTCTGGCAATTGCGCCTGCGCCACAGCCACCTGCCCCAGCAACAGCAGGGCAAACAGACCGGACACGGAGGATTTCAGGCTAAGCATCGACGACAGCTCCCATCCACAGAAATGAGTATTCAGCACGCACTGACCAGCATGGCACGCAGCACTACCGGCTGCAGCGCCGGGTCGGCCGCCGTTTGACGACTGCGCCAACGCACCACGAGCCAGCCCGCGAACAACCCGGCCAGGCCCAGCAGGATCACCAGTGGTTCGGCCAAGCCCAACGCCTGCGCCAGCAGGGCGGCGGCAAACAGGCATACCAGCGGCAGCAGATAGACCAGCAGGGCGCCACGCACCAGCAGATCCTCGCGCACACCGATCACCACGGCATCACCCACCTGCACCTGCAGATCGCAGAGGGCGCGCACCAGGCCCCGGCTACGACCAACGCCCAGCTTGTCCATCAGGCCCTGGCCACAACCGGCATTGGCCGAGCAACTGGAGCAGGTGCTCTTGCGCAAGGTCTCGACCCAGACAGCCCCCGACTCGAGCGCCACGACACGCCCGCGCTCCTCGATCATTGCGCCACCGCCCCCGTCGTAGGGGGTTGCAGCGCCTGCATGGACAGGGCCACCCGCTCGGCGGTACCCAGCGGGATCTCGCCAACCACCGTCACCATCACATCGCCATCCGCCGTCGCCATGCGCCGGGACACCACGGCAGTCGGCCCCAACTGGCTGCGCGCATCCTCCACTGCAGCACCACGCAACGGCTCGAGAAAGACCGAGAAGCGCGCCAGACCATCGTCATACATCAGGCAAGCCACCGGCTCCGCAGAGGCCGGGCTGCGGCGCCGCAGAGCCTGCTGCAACTCGAACCCCGGCGGCAGCCAGGCCGCCCGCCAGGCCTGCGCGGAAAGCTCGTCGGCCTTGCCGAAACTCACCGCCTTGCAGGCCGCACTGGGCTGCAGCTGCTCGTCGGCCACCGAGCCGACGGTATCCAGCTCGATGAACTGGAAGCGCTCGAGCAGCTGACCCTTCTCGCTCAGCAGCAACGACCTGAGCGGTACGGCCGTTTCTTCATCCAGATGCAGTTCGACCGCATAGCGGTGCTGATCGCGCGGCTTCAGCGCCAGCACCACGGCGGCGCGCCCAGCCACCCGCGAGCGCCCCAGCACACGCAACTCATAACGCTTGGCCAGCTGCTCCGGAGCCAGCGCGCGAGCCGGCCACTGTACCTCGCTGAGCTGGTCGGTCAGGGCACCACTCACGCACTGCGGACGGCCGTCGACGCGCAGCACCTCCTGCGCCGGGCCGTCGAGCTGCAGCAGGCGCTCGCGCACCCCGCCACCCGCCTCGGCCCGATGCCAGATGGCATGGGTGGAAAAGCTGCCGTTGCGCTCGTAAACGAAGGTACCGTGAAAGCTTTGCTCTTCAGCCTTGGCCAAACGGCCCAGCCAGTCCTGGGCATCGGCAGCCTGGACCGGCAACGCCAGCCAGCTGCCGAACAACAGGAGAAACGGGAAGGCGCGCATGGTCCTCCTCAGCGGTTTTCCAGGCTGGCGGCACGCGCATACGGCAGAGCCGAATCAGCGCCATTGGCGGCCGCCTGCTGCGCATGCTGGCGCAGGTAGGCGGGCAGACGCTGCTCATGCCAGCCGGAAACCGGCTGCTGCGCCTTCGGCACACCCTGCACCAGCGGCTCGCTGCTCGTCGTATAGCCCGCCAACACTGCCGGGCCCTGGGCTTGCGGCATCGCCAGAGCGGGCTGCACACCCTGTTGGGCCAGCTGCGCGCCACCCAGCTCGTCCTGATTGTAGAAACGTACGCCCGCCAGCACGGCAACCGTCACCGATGCGGCAACCGCCAGGCGCCCCAGGCCGCGCCACGGGGCGCGGGAGACCTTGGCCGGCTGCGCCTCGTCGGCCAGGGCGACGGAGACGGCGGCGGCGATATCCAGGCGCGGCTCGCGCAACTCCTTGTGCATCACCGCACGGGCGACCTGATAACGCGCCCAGGTGGCGCGCAGCTCGGGCTCGTCGCTGGCGCTCAGCACCCGGCGCAGTTCCAGTTCATCCGCTTCGTTATCCATCACCGCGGACAGCGATTCCTGCAGGGCTTCACGACTCATGGCGGTTCCTCTCTCGGCTGTCGCCGCTGTCTCAGGCTTCCTGCAACAGGGGTTGCAGGGACTTATCGATGGCCTCGCGCGCCCGGAAAATCCGCGAGCGCACGGTGCCCACCGGACATTGCATGACATTGGCAATGTCCTCGTAACTCAACCCATCAAACTCACGCAGAGTCAGTGCCGTGCGCAAATCCTCGGGCAACTGCTGGATGGTGCGATGCACGGTGGCTTCGACCTCGTCACGCAGCAACAGCCGCTCCGGCGATTCGATGTCCTTGAGTGCATGATCCCCCTCATAGAACTCCGCATCCTCGGCACTCACATCACTGTCCGGCGGCCGGCGACCGCGCGAAACCAGGTAATTCTTCGCCGTATTGATGGCGATCCGGTACAGCCAGGTATAAAACGCACTGTCGCCGCGAAAATTGCCGAGCGCACGATAGGCCTTGATAAAGGCCTCCTGCGCGACATCCTGGGCCTCGTGGCTGTCGTGCACGAAGCGCACGACCAGCCCCAGAATCTTGTGCTGGTACTTGAGCACCAGCAGATCGAAAGCCCGTTTGTCGCCGCGCTGCACCCGCTCGACCAGTTGCTGATCGTCTTCCTGGGTTAGCATGAATACTCCTCGTGGGGTTCGAAGGAGTTCTGCGTCTGCCAGCAAGTCGTTCTGCCAAGATAGACTCGGACGTTGCGCAAAAGTTCTCCCCCTCCGAACAGGCTTCCTGCAGCGCCCGAGACGCTTGCACGAAACAACGCAACAGAGCCTGCGGCCCTGCTGCCGGATAATCTTTTTACCTGATCGACGCCGCCCTGCTGGCAGGATCGATCGGCACCTATGGTGACGGGTGACAGTCTATGGAACCTGAACGTATAAAGAAGTTCCCGATCATTTTAGTCTGTCATAAGGCCGCTATTGTGCCGGCCACCCCCTCTATATACTAGGCGGCGCCCTTTCGCGGAATCAGCAGTAGATGAGCCAACACCATCAGCACGACGTACTCATCATTGGCAGCGGTGCAGCCGGCCTGACCCTGGCCCTGACCTTGCCGCAGCACCTGCGCATCGCCGTGCTGAGCAAGGGCGAGCTGGCCAATGGCTCGACCTATTGGGCCCAGGGCGGGGTTGCCGCCGTACTGGATGACACCGACACGGTCGAGTCCCATGTCGCCGACACCCTCAACGCCGGTGGCGGCCTGTGCCGCGAAGATGCCGTGCGCTTCACCGTCGAGCATAGCCGGGAGGCCATCCAGTGGCTGATCGCGCAAGGCGTACCCTTCACCCGCGGCGATGAACACGAGCGCGAGGATGGCGGCTTCGAATTCCACCTGACCCGCGAGGGCGGCCACAGCCATCGGCGCATCATCCACGCCGCCGACGCCACCGGCGCCGCCATCTTCAACACCCTGCTGCAGCAGGCGCGCCAGCGCCCCAACATCGAGCTGTTGGAGCAGCGTGTGGCGGTCGACCTGATCACCGAGCGCAAGCTCGGCCGCCCCGGCCAGCGCTGCCTCGGCGCCTACGTACTGAACCGCCAGAGCGGCGAAGTCGACACCTGCCACGCGCGTTTCGTCATCCTCGCCACCGGCGGCGCGGCCAAGGTCTACCTGTACACCAGCAATGCCGACGGCGCCTGCGGCGATGGCATCGCCATGGCCTGGCGCGCCGGCTGCCGGGTCGGCAACCTGGAGTTCAACCAGTTCCATCCGACCTGCCTGTATCACCCCCAGGCCAAGAACTTCCTGATCACCGAGGCCCTGCGCGGCGAGGGCGCCCTGCTCAAGCTGCCCAATGGCGAGCGCTTCATGCCGCGCTTCGACCCGCGCGAAGAGCTGGCCCCGCGCGACATCGTCGCCCGCGCCATCGACCATGAGATGAAGCGCCTAGGGATAGACTGCGTCTACCTGGACATCAGCCACAAGCCCGCCGAGTTCATCAAGGCGCACTTCCCCACCGTGTACGAGCGCTGCCTGCAGTTCGGCATCGACATCACCCGCCAGCCCATCCCGGTGGTGCCGGCGGCGCACTACACCTGCGGCGGCGTGCTGATCGACAGCAGCGGGCGCACCGACGTACCCGGCCTGTATGCGATCGGCGAAACCAGCTTCACCGGCCTGCATGGCGCCAACCGCCTGGCCAGCAACTCGCTGCTGGAATGCTTCGTCTACGCCCGCTCGGCCGCCGCCGACATAGTCGCCCAACTGGACCAGGTGGAGATGCCGAGCGAGCTGCCGACCTGGGACGCCAGCCAGGTGACCGACTCGGACGAGGACGTGATCATCGCGCACAACTGGGACGAACTGCGGCGCTTCATGTGGGACTACGTGGGCATCGTGCGCACCAACAAGCGCCTGCAGCGCGCCCAGCACCGCGTGCGCCTGCTGCTCAGCGAGATCGACGAGTTCTACAGCAACTACAAGGTCAGCCGCGACCTGATCGAGCTGCGCAACCTGGCCCTGGTCGCCGAGCTGATGATCCGTTCGGCCATGCTGCGTCATGAGAGCCGCGGCCTGCACTACACCCTGGATTACCCGGAACAGTTGCCGCAAGCCAAGGACACTATTCTGCTGCCGCCCATCTACGGCGACTGAACTTCAGGCGTACCCGCAGACGTCGGTGCTGCTCCCGCGACAAGGCATCGCGCGGGATGCACAACCCGCGCACGCGCCGCTCGCCAGCCAAGCGAAAGCGCAGTACCACCAGCAGCGGCAAGGCCAGGCTGTCCGGGCGCAACTGCACCGCCTGCCAGCCATTGGCCCGGCTGTACAGCTGCCAGCCATCCTCATCCAAGCGCAACCCGCTGAAGGCGCACGGGTGACCGAGCAGCACCTGACGCGGCAACACCCAGACGGCCTGCGCCAGGCAACACAGCACGCCCAGGGTCAGCGCCCAGGCCGGAATGGCGACGAGACACAAGGTGAGCAGCGCCAGGAACAGCGCCAGCAGATAGCTCGCCAGCAGCAGGCGCGAGGCCTGCCAGTGGCATTCGAAGCCGTTACTTGGGTTGGACACGATCCAGGATCATGCGCACCATGCGCTTGAGGTCGGCATCCTCCGGCTCTTCGCGCTGCATGAACCAGCCGAACATGTCCTGATCCTCGCATTCCAGCAGTTTGCGATAGCGCGCCTGATCCTCGGCATCCAGGGTCGCGTACACCTCCTTGACGAAGGGCACCAGCAGCACATCCAGCTCCAGCATGCCGCGACGGCTGTGCCAGAAGAGTCGATTCAGTTCGGTAGCGTCGGCCATACAGCGGCTCCTGTGGGAAGGTGCGCAGTATAGCGAGCGGCGGCGCACTCGGCACCCGCTGACAAGCGCGCGGGTCGGCTCTATGATGAGGCCCCAGTCTTCCCTACCTGCGACAGCCAATGGCCGACTCCGCTTTTTTCTGCCCCCTGAACCACGAAGCCCTGCTCGCCGTGCGCGGCGCCGACGCCAGTAAATTCCTCCAGGGCCAGGTCACCTGCAACCTCAACTACCTCGACGCGCAGACCAGCAGCCTCGGTGCCCGCTGCACGCCCAAGGGGCGCATGCTGTCGAGCTTCCGCATCCTCGGTGAAGGCGACGGCTACCTGCTGGCCATGGCCAGCGAGCTGCTCGAGGCGCAACTGGCCGAGCTGAAGAAATATGCGGTGTTCTCCAAATCGACCCTGAGCGACGAATCCGCCGCCTGGGTGCGCTACGGTCTCAGTGGCGGCGATGGCGCGCTGGTCAGCCTGGGCCTCGACCTGCCGCAAGCCGCGGATACCGTGGTGCGCCACAACGGCCTGCTGGCCCTGCGCCTGAGCGATGGCCGCGCCGAAATCTGGGCCCCCGCCGACCAGGCCGAGACCCTGCACAAGCGCCTGGCCGCGCAACTGCGCGAAGCGCCGCTCAACGACTGGCTGCTGGGCCAAGTGCGCGCCGGCATCGGCCAGGTCTTCGGCGCCACCCGCGAACAGCTGATCCCGCAGATGATCAACCTGCAGGCCTTGGGCGGCGTGAGCTTCAAGAAGGGCTGCTACACCGGCCAGGAAATCGTCGCGCGCATGCAGTATCTCGGCAAGCTCAAGCGACGTCTCTATCGTCTCAGCCTGGACACGGGCCCGCTTCCGTCCATCGGCGCCGAACTGTTCTCGCCGGTGCATGGCTCCAGCGTCGGCGAAGTGGTCCTGGCCGCGCACAACGGCAGTGGCGGCGAGCTGCTCGCCGTGCTCCAGGAAGATGCCGCCCAGGACGGCCGCATCCGCCTCGACAGCCTCGAAGGCCCGCCACTGCAGGTACTCAGCCTGCCCTACGAACTGGACGGCGACCGCGAGATCCAGCGCTGATTAGAAAACGGATGCATAAGCCGGGGCAAACAAGGTACAACCCGGCGTAACCCTGACCCATGAGCCGACCGCACTACACTGAAGCGGTCGCGTGATCCGAGAGCAGAGATGAGCAAGCTTGCCGAAAAAGTCCAACAGGAACTGATCCAGGCCATCGAAAACGATGAGCTGGTGCTGCCGACCCTACCCGAGGTAGCGCTGAAGGTTCGCGAGGCCGCCGAAGACCCGAACATCAGCATCCCGGCCCTGAGCAAGGTGATCGGCAACGATGCCGCGCTGACCGCGCGCATCATCAAGGTGGTCAACAGCCCGCTGCTGCGCACCAGCAAGGAAATCACCGACCTGCAGATGGCCGTAAGCCGCCTCGGCATCAACTACACCTGCAACCTGGCCACCGGCCTGGCCATGGAACAGATGTTCCAGGCCACCAGCGACGTGGTCGACCGCAAGATGCGTGAAGTGTGGAACAAAAGCACGGAAATCGCCGGCATCTGCCACGTTCTGTGCAAACACTACACCCGCCTGATGCCCGACCAGGCGACCCTCGCCGGCCTGGTGCACCAGATCGGCATCCTACCGATCCTGACCTACGCCGAAGAGCACAACGAGCTGCTGGCCGACTCCATCAGCCTCAACCACGTGATCGAGAAGATCCACCCGATCATCGGCGACAAGATCCTGCGTTCCTGGGAATTCCCCGAGCCGATCGCCATGGTGCCGGGCCAGCACCTGGACTTCACCCGCAACTCGGCCAAGGTCGACTACGTCGACATCGTCCAGGTCGCCACCCTGCAGAGCTACCTGGGCAGCGAGCATCCCTACACCCAGCTGGACTGGAGCAAGATCCCCGCCTTCGCCAAGCTCGGCCTCGACCCGAACGTCGACATGCAGGCCGACGAAGACCTCTCCGCGGCCATGGAAGCCGCCACCAGCATGCTGCAGTAATCGCAGCAGACGTATTCGCCATCTGCTTCTACGCTATGAACTAGCTCCGCCGCTGCCAGCAGCGGCGGAGCGGCGGTCGCAAGCCGCCGAGGTCCAATGGAATGACCTTGCCCCGTTCAATCTGGGAGAAGGAAGCACCCGATGCGTCTGTTTGCCCTGCTGCTCGCCCTGACTCTCGCCGGCACCGCCCTGGCCGACACCATCCGCCTGACCAACGGCGAGTGGAGCCCCTACCTGGGCAAGAACCTGCCTCACCACGGGGTCGCCTCGCGCATCGTCGAAGAAGCCTTCGCCCTCGAAGGCGTCCAGGTGCGCTGGGAGTTCTATCCCTGGGCCCGCGCCCTGCGCAGTGCCGAACACGGCAAGAGCGATGGCGCCGCCGTCTGGTTGCGCAGCCCCGAGCGCGAAGCCGCCTTCTACATCAGCGACCCGGTGGTGGACAGCAGCTACCACCTGTTCCACCGCAAGGATCAGCCCTTCGACTGGCAGCAGGTCGACGACCTGCAAGGCAAGCGGATCGGCGGCGCCATCGACTACGACTACGGCCAGGCCTTCCAGCAGGCGGAAAACAGCGGCCGGCTGCAGGTGCAGCGCCTGAGCAGCGAGGAACAGGGGCTGCGCATGGTGTTGGCCGGGCGCCTGGATGTCTTCCCGATGGACAAGGTGGTGGCCTTCGACCTGCTGCACAGCCACTTCAGCGCCGCCGAACGGCGCCAGTTGAGCTTCCACCCAGTGCCGCTGCGCAGCGACAGCCTGCACCTGCTGCTGTCGCGCAAGGTGGCCGGCAACGAGGCCATGCTGCAACGCTTCAACCGGGGTCTGCAGCAGCTGCGCGCCAGCGGCAAGGTTGCCCAGTACCTGCTGGACATCCAGCAGCCGCTGAGCCTGAGCCACTGATCAGAGCGGCGGCGCCGGGAAACTCACCCGCACCAACAGACCACCGCTACGCCCTTCATCCAGGCTGATCTGCGCCAGATGGGCGCGGCAGATCTCGCCGACGATCGCCAGCCCCAGCCCGGCACCGCCGACCTGCGGATTGCGCCGGTAGAAACGCTCGAAGACCTTCTCCCGCTCCTCCGCTGGAATCCCCGGGCCGTCGTCCTCGACCTCCAGCAGCGCCGGCGCCAGCACCCGCAGAATCACATTGCCGCCCGCCGGGGTATGGGCCAGGGCGTTGTCCACCAGGTTGTAGACCAGCTCGTTGAGCAGGGTCGGCTCGCCTTGGATGAACACGCCCTCCTCGGCTTCCAGGGCCAGGGCGATGCCGCGCTGGTGCGCCAGCGGCGCCAGGGCCATGGCCAGCTCACGCACCAGCAGGCTCAGTTCGACCCGTTCGGCGCCGCCCTCGGCGATGGCCCGCGCGCCACGTTCGATGCGCGCCAGCGACAGCAGCTGGTTGGCCAGGTGGGTCAGGCGGTCGGTGCTCTGCGCGGCTTTTTCCAAGGTGCTGTGCCACAGCTGCGGCTCGCGCTCGCGCAGGCCCAGCTCGATGCGCGCCTTGAGCGCCGCCAGCGGCGTGCGCAGCTCGTGGGAAGCATCGGCGATGAACTGCGCCTGGCGTTCGAACTGCACACGCAGGCGCTCGGTGAAGTGGTTGAGGGCGGCCACCAGCGGACGCATTTCATCCTGCGCCTCGACCAGCGGCAGCGGCCGCAGGTCGTCCGGCTGGCGCTCCTCCACCGCGCTGCGCAGGCGCTCCAGCGGGCGCAGGGCCGCGCTCACCGCCAGCCACACCAGGGCCAGGCTGACCAGCGCCAGCAGGCCCATGCGCCACAGGGTATCGAGCAGCAGGCCACGGGCCATGCGCTCGCGCGCGCCCTCGGTTTCGGCCACGCGGATTTCCGCCATGCCGTTCATCTCCGGCTCGCTGACCGGCTGCAACAGACTGACCACGCGCACGCCGACGCCAGCGAACTCGCCGTCGTAGAAGCGTGCCAGGGCCGGGTAATCGTCGGTGCGCGGGGTTCCGGGCGGTGGCGCCGGCAGGGCGTCGTAGCCCGAGACCAGGCGCCCCTGCAGGTCGCTGACCTGATAGAAGATGCGCCCCTCGCTGTCGTAGGCGAACACATCCAGGGCCACGTAGGGCACGTCGGCACGCAGCAGCCCCTCTTCGGTGTACAGGCCGTCGGCGATGGCCCGCGCCGAGGCCAGCAAGGTGCGGTCGTAGGCCGCGTCCGCCGCCTCGCGGCCGTTCCAATAGGCGCTCAGGCTGCCGATCAGCAGCGGAATGGCCAGCAGCGCGGCGAGGCGCCGCAGCAGCCGGCCGCGCAGGCTGCCGGCAGGTTTTTCAGCCACCGACCGCCTCCAGCAGATAACCCAGGCCGCGGAAGGTGACGATGCGCACGCTGTCGCCCTCCAGCTTCTTGCGCAGGCGGTGCACGTAGATCTCGATGGCGTCGGCGCTGGCCTCCTCGTCCAGGCCGAACACCTGGTCGGCCAGCTGTTCCTTGCTCATCACCCGTCCCGGCCGGGCGATCAGCGCCTCCAGCACGGCCTGCTCGCGCGAGGTCAGGTTGAGCAGCTGCTCGTGCAGGCTGAAACGTCGGGTACCCAGGTCATAGACCAGCGCCCCGCAGCGCTGCTGGGCCTCGCCGCCGAGCACGCTGCGCCGCAGCAGGGCCTTGACCCGCGCCTCCAGCTCGGTCAGCTCGAAGGGCTTGGCCAGGTAATCGTCGGCGCCCAGGTTGAGGCCGTGCACCCGGTCCTTGACCTCGCCACGGGCGGTCAGCATCAACACCGGCAGGGTCTTGCCGCGCCCGCGCAGGCGCGCCAGCACCTCGAAGCCGTCCAGCCGTGGCAGGCCGACATCCAGCACCGCCAGGGCATAGTCCTCGCTGGCCAGGGCATGCTCGGCGGCGATGCCGTCGTGCAGCACGTCCACGGTCAAGCCGGTGCCGCGCAGGGCCTGGGCCACGCTTTCGGCCAGGGGCAGATGGTCCTCGACCAGCAGGATTCGCACGGTAATGACACTCCAGGAACTTGTAGTTATGCGCCGAGTGTAACCAGCGCGAAGGCGCTGTGCAGGCCGCAAAAACTTTCTTTCACGCTGAAAGCCTGGCGAAAGCTTGGCGCCCTAGCATCCGGCTCAGGGTGGCTAGAACCACCCACAGAACGCCGGCTGCGTGGTTGCGCCGGCGTGACAAAAACAATATTCGGAGACCACATATGCGCACTGCCCCCCGGCAGGCCCTGCCGCCTGTCCGCCGCCTCAGCCTCGCCCTTCTCGCCTGCAGCCTGACGCCTGCCGCCCATGCCGCCTTTGTTGCCGACAGCAGCGCCAGCCTGACCACCACCAACATCTACCTGAACCGCGACTTCCGCGAGGGAACCGGGCAGAACAAGCGCGAGGAATGGGGCCAGGGCTTCCTCCTCGACATCCAGTCCGGCTATACGGAAGGCACGGTCGGCGTCGGCCTCGACGCCCTCGGCATGCTCGGGGTCAAGCTGGACTCCGGCGGTGGCCGCACCGGCACCGACCTGCTGCCGGTGCAGGACGACGGCGGCACCCCGGATGAGTTCGGCCGCCTGGGCCTGACCGCCAAGGTGAAAATCTCCGAGAGCGAGTTCCGCTACGGCTCGCACATCCCCGAGCTGCCGGTGGTCAAGGCCAGCGACAGCCGCCTGCTGCCGCAGGTGTTCGAGGGCGGCCTGCTGACCTCCGCCGAGCTGGAGGGCCTGGCCTTCACCGGCGGGCGCCTGGACAAGGTGATCGACCGCGCCTCGACCAACTCCGAGGACCTGATCCTCAACAGCAAGAACAAGCGCTTCACCGGCGGCGTGACGGCCGAGCACATGGACCTGGCCGGCTTCGACTACAGCTTCGCCAAGGGCCTGACCGGGCGCTACTACTATGCCGACGTCGAGGACATCTACCGCCAGCACTTCCTCGGCCTGCTGGCCAGCCAGGCGCTGGGCGGCGGCAGCCTGAGCGCCGACCTGCGCCTGTCGATCAGCGACGACAGCGGCGCGGCCAACGCCGGCCAGGTCGACAACAACGCCTGGAACGGCCTGCTCGGCTACGCCCACAGCGGCCACAAGCTGAGCCTGGGTTACCAGCACCTGTCCGGCGATACCGGCTTCGCCTACATCGATGGCAGCGACCCGTTCCTGGTCAACTTCGTGCAGATCAACGACTTCGCCAACGCCGACGAGCGTTCCTGGCAGGCGCGCTACGACTTCGACTTCGCCCGCCTCGGCGTGCCCGGCCTGAGCTTCCTCACCCGCTACGTGCACGGCGACAACGCCACGGTGGCCGGCAGCGCTGAGGAAGGCAGCGAGTGGGAGCGCGACATCGAGCTCAAGTACGTGGTGCAGAACGGCCCGCTCAAGGACCTCTACGTGCGCCTGCGCAATGCCAGCTTCCGTTCCAGCTTCGCCCGCGATGCGGACGAGAACCGCGTGATCGTCGGCTACTCCCTGCCGATCTGGTAAGCCACAATAAAACTCCACAGGAGAACAAGATGAAGACTGCCCTGTCCCGTGTCGCCCTGCTCGCCTCCGGCCTGCTGCTGTCCAGCCAGTTGCTGGCCGAACCCAAGCGCCCCGAATGCATCGCCCCGGCCAAGCCCGGCGGCGGTTTCGACCTGACCTGCAAGCTGGCCCAGAGCGGCCTGCGCGACGGCGGCCTGCTCCAGGCGCCGATGCGCGTCACCTACATGCCCGGCGGCGTCGGCGCGGTGGCCTACAACGCGGTGGTGGCCCAACGGCCGAAAGACGCCGGCACCATCACCGCCTTCTCCTCCGGCTCCCTGCTCAACCTGGCCCAGGGCAAGTTCGGCCGCTACGACGAGAACGCCGTGCGCTGGCTGGCCGGCATCGGCACCGACTACGGCGCCATCAGCGTGCGCGCCGACTCGCCCTACCAGACCCTCACCGACCTGGTCGAGGCGCTGAAGAAGGACCCGGGCAGCATCGTCTTCGGTGCCGGCGCCACCATCGGCGGCCAGGACTGGATGCAGACCGCCCTGCTCGCCCGCCTGGCCGGCATCGACCCGCAGAAACTGCGCTACGTGGCCTTCGAGGGCGGCGGCGAGACCCTCACCGCCATGCTCGGTGGCCATGTCCAGGTCACCTCCAGCGGCCTCGGCGAAGTCACCCCGCAACTGGCGGCGAACAAGATCCGCGTGATCGCCGTGCTCTCCGAGCAGCGCCTGCCGGGCAAGCTGAGCAACATCCCCACCGCCCGGGAGCAGGGCTACGACATCACCTGGCCGGTGATCCGCGGCTTCTACATGGGGCCGGAAGTCAGCGATGCCGACTTCGCCTGGTGGAAAGGCCAGTTCGACACCCTGCTGGCCAGCCCCGAGTTCGCCAAGCTGCGCGAGCAGCGTGACCTGTTCCCGCTGAACATGACCGGCGACGAGCTCAAGGCCTACGTGTTCAAGCAGGTGCAGGACTACAAGGCGCTGGCCGGCGAATTCGGCCTGGTCCAGTAGGGGAAGCTGCTGCGCTAGGAAAGGCTGTGTTGGAAGGCGGCTCGGCTCGGTCATTGGGTTGACCCAACTCCCTCCCCTCGCCGCCTTCCGCCTTGCCTTTCCGTCGCTCGCGACGCTTCCCCCTTCCCCCTATCCCGAGGAACTCCTCATGTACGTCCGCCTGTTCGCCGCGGTGTGGCTGCTCGTCTGCGCCTTTCTCGCCGTGGTCGCCTGGGGCTTCCAGGCGCCCTTTTCCTACGACCCGGTCGGCCCGCGCGCCTACCCCCTGCTGTTGCTGGCACTGATGGCCGTGGCCGCGCTGTGGCTGCTGGGCAAGCCGAGCGGCGAGCCGACCCTGCCGATCTCCATGGTCCTGGCGCGCAAGGTTGCCCTGTGTGTCGGCGCCCTGCTGGCCTATGCCCTGCTGTTCGAGCCGCTGGGCTTCGTCATCAGCACCGGCCTGGCCGGTTTCGCCCTCGGCCTGCTGTTCAACGGTCGCCTGCTGCCCTGTGCCATCAGCGGCCTGCTGATGGGCGTGCTGCTCTACGGCCTGTTCGATTACTTGCTGGACGTGCCGCTGCCGCTCGGCCTGTTCGCCGCCTTCGTGGAGAGCTGAAATGGAAACGCTGAATTTCTTGATGCAGGGCTTCGATGTCGCCACCCGCCCGGTCAACCTGCTGGTGGCGCTGTTCGGCGCCTTCGTCGGCACCGTGGTCGGCCTGCTGCCGGGCCTGGGGCCGATCAACGGGGTGGCGATCCTGCTGCCGCTGGCCTTCGCCCTCGGCCTGCCGCCGGAAACCGCGCTGATCCTGCTGGCCGCCGTGTACCTGGGTTGCGAGTACGGTGGGCGCATCTCCGCCATCCTGCTCAACGTGCCGGGCGACGCCGCCGCCATCATGACCACCCTCGACGGCTATCCGCTGGCGCGCCAGGGCAAGGGCGGCATCGCCCTGTCGCTGTCGGCCATGAGCTCGTTCATCGGCAGCACCATCGCCACCATCGGCGTCGTATTGTTCGCGCCGATCCTGGCCAACTGGGCGGTGGCCTTCGGCCCGGCCGAGTACTTCATGCTGATGGTGTTCGCCATCGCCTGCCTGGGCGGCATGGTCGGCGACAAGCCGGTCAAGACCCTGCTCGCCGCGCTGATCGGCCTGGGCCTGGCCACCGTCGGGGTGGACGCCACCACCGGGGTGTACCGCTTCACCTTCGACAGCATCGGCCTGTCCGACGGCATCCAGTTCGTCATCGTGGTGATCGGCCTGTTCAGCGTCAGCGAGGTCCTGCTGATGCTCGAACACACCGCCAGCGGCCAGCAGGCGGTGAAGGCCAGCGGGCGCATGCTGTTCAACGCCAAGGAGTTCACCTTCACCTGGTGGAGCACGGTGCGCAGCTCCCTGGCCGGCTTCGTCATCGGCGTGCTGCCGGGCGCCGGGGCGACCATCGCCAGCGCCATCACCTACATGAGCGAGAAGCGCATCGCCGGCAGCAGCGGCCGCTTCGGCGACGGCGACCTGCGCGGCGTGGCGGCCCCGGAAGCAGCCAACAATGCCTCGGCCTGCGGCTCGCTGATCCCCATGCTGACCCTCGGCGTGCCGGGCTCGGGCACCACCGCGGTGATGATCGGCGCCCTGACCCTGTACAACATCACCCCCGGCCCGCTGCTGTTCGAGCAGCAGCCGGACGTGGTCTGGGGCCTGATCGCCTCGCTGTTCATCGGCAACGTCATCCTGCTGGTGATGAACATCCCGCTGGTCGGCCTGTTCGCCCGCATGCTCAGCGTGCCGACCTGGATCCTGGTGCCGGCCATCACCATCATCAGCCTGGTCGGCGTCTACGCCGTGCACAGCACCACCTTCGACCTGGTGCTGATGATCGGCCTCGGCGTGTTCGGCTACCTGCTGCGCAAGATGGACTTCCCGCTGTCGTCGCTGATCCTCGGCTTCGTCCTTGGCGAACTGATGGAGTCCAACCTGCGCCGCGCCCTGTCGATCAGCAACGGCGACCTGGCGATCCTCTGGCAGAGCCCGATCAGCATGGCGCTGTGGGGCCTGGCCGCGCTGATGCTGGCCCTGCCCGGCCTGCGCTGGCTGCGCAAGCGCCGCTCGCTGCGCGCCGCGCATGCCTAACTGGTGGCTCACCCCGCTGGCCGGCGCGGCCGGCGGTGCCCTGGCCAGCCTGATCGGCTGGCCTTTGCCGTGGATGGTCGGCTCGCTGCTGGCGGTGATCCTGCTGCGCTGCCTGGCGGGGCTGGAGCTGCG
Organism: Pseudomonas sp. R-28-1W-6; assembly: GCF_009799925.1. Lineage (GTDB taxonomy): Bacteria > Pseudomonadota > Gammaproteobacteria > Pseudomonadales > Pseudomonadaceae > Aquipseudomonas. The sequence continues at coordinate 103,251 of NZ_WELK01000007.1, read as the reverse complement.
CGAGGTGCCCGGCGCGCGCAAGGGTGGACAGTGGCTGGTGGGCACCGGCATCGGCCTGCACTTCAGCCCGGCGGTGCTGCAGCAGGTCGTCAGCCACGGCGGCCTGCTGCTGGCCGGCGCGCTGTTCACCAGCCTCACCTGCCTGATCGGCATCGGCCTGCTGCGCCGCGCCGGCTGCGACCGCGCCACCGCCTACTTCGCCAGCATGCCCGGCGGCGCCAGCGAGATGGTCAACCTCGGCCAGCGCAATGGCGCCCTCGCCAGCCAGGTGGCCGCCGGGCAGAGCCTGCGCCTGCTGCTGGTGGTGCTCTGCGTGCCGGCGCTGTTCCAGTGCTGGCTGGGCACGCCACCGGCCCTGGCACATGCCGGCGGCAACGTGGACATCGCGGTTCTGGCGCTGCTGCTGGCCGGCGGTGCCGGCCTGGCCCTGCTCGGCCAGCGCCTGCGCCAGCCCAACCCCTGGCTACTCGGGCCGATCCTGGTCAGCGCGCTGGGGGCGATCCTGCTTGAGTCCAACCCGAGCCTGCCGGCCGGCACCAGCCAGCTCGGCCAGTGGCTGATCGGCAGCGCCCTGGGCTGCCACTTCAGCCGCGAGTTCTTCCGTCATGCACCGCGTTTCGTCGCCCTGGTGTTGCTGGCCAGCGTGCTGGCCATGCTCACCGCCGCCCTAGGCGCCGAGGCGCTGAGCTGGCTGGGTGCGCTGGATCACCGCGCGCTGCTGCTGGGCATGATGCCCGGCGGCATCGCCGAGCTGAGCCTGACCGCCGAGGCCCTGGCCCTGTCGGTGCCGCTGATCACCGGGCTGCAGGTGCTGCGCCTGCTGTGCGTGCTGTTTCTCGCCGAGCCGCTGTTCCGCCTGTGGCAGCGCCGCCACCAGGCCTGATCCGGTTTGCCTCGAGCCACGCTTGGCCCGCCCCGTGCGGGTCTTTTTTTGCCCGTAGCCGTAGGGTGCGCCGTGCGCACCGCAAGCCGGCGATGAGCCCGTGGTGCGCACGGCGCACCCTACACAGCCATGCAGACCCACCATACCCGGCTGCTCTATCCTTCTGTTTACAGCCTTAGTGCGAGTCCCGCCATGCGCCTGCGCCGTTGTGCCATCGTCCTGCTCTGCGCCACCCTGCTGCTGGGCGCCTGCAGCCGCCTGGACCTGGCCTATCGCAACCTCGACTGGCTGATCGGCTGGTCGCTGGACGACTACCTGCAACTCGACAGCGCCCAGCAGGACTGGCTCAAGCCGCGCCTGCGCGCGCACCTGGACTGGCACTGCAGCACCCAGCTGCCGGCCTACTCGGCCTGGCTGCAACGCAGCGCGGCCCTGGTCGCCCAGACGCCGCTGCAAGCGCAGCAGTTCCAGGCGCCCTTCAACGAGTTCCGCCAGGCGATCGACGCCATCGCCACGCAGATCGCCCCCACCGGCATCGAACTGCTGCGCGGCCTCAGCCCCCGGCAAGTGGCGGAGCTGGACCAGGCGCTGAGCGAAGAGAATCAACGGCTGCGCCGGGAATACCTGCAGCCGCCGCTGGAGGAACAGGTCGCCAGCCGCGCCGAACGCATGCGCGAGCGCCTGCAGCCCTGGTTCGGCGAACTGAGCCGGCAACAGCAGGAGCGTGTCGAGGCCTGGTCCCGGCAACTCGGCGAGCAGAACCGCCTGTGGCTGGACAACCGCATGCACTGGCAGGCGGAATTGCGCGCCCTCCTCGACGCCCGGCGCAGCGCCGACTTCGCCGCCCGCCTGCAGCACCTGGTGCAACAGCGCACGGGCTCCTGGACCCCGGCCTACCGCGAGCAGTTCGAGCGTTCGCAAGTGGCGCTGGCCGAGCTGCTCGCCGACCTGTTCAACGCTGCCGACGCCCGCCAGCGCCAGCGCGTGCAGCAACGCCTGGCGGCGCTGCGCCAGGACCTCGACGGCCTGGCCTGTACTACGCCGGCAGAGGCGGCAGTCGCCAATCGATCGGAGTAAGACCGCACTGCTCCAGGTATTTGTTGGCCCGGCTGAAGTGGCCGTTGCCGAGGAAGCCACGGTAGGCCGACAGCGGTGACGGATGGGCAGACTTCAGCACCAGGTGACGGGTGGCATCGATCAGTTTCTGCTTGCCCTGCGCATGGGCGCCCCACAGCAGGAACACCAGGTGGCCCGGCCGCGCGTTGACCGCCTCGATCACCTTGTCAGTGAACGGCTGCCAGCCCTTGTCGGCGTGCGAGCCGGCACTGGCCTGTTCCACCGTCAGCGAGGTGTTGAGCAGCAGCACGCCCTGCTCGGCCCAGCTCTGCAGGCAGCCATGGGCGGGGATGTCGATGTTCAGGTCGCGCTTGAGTTCCTTGAAGATGTTCTGCAGCGACGGCGGCGCCGGCACCCCCGGCTGCACCGAGAAGCACAGGCCGTGGGCCTGGCCGGGGCCGTGGTAGGGGTCCTGACCGATGATCACCACCTTGACCCGATCCAGCGGCGTGGAATTCAGCGCATTGAAGATCAGCGGCCCCGGCGGGTAGATCACCTTGCCGTTGTTCTTCTCGTTACGCAGGAACTCGCTGAGCTGCGCCATGTAGGGCTTGTCGAACTCCTCGCGCAGGGCCTCCTTCCAGCCCGGTTCGAGTTTGATGCGGTCGTCGACGCTCATGGCGGTTCCTGCTGAGAAAAACGAAAGCGGCACGCTAAGGAAGGCACCGGGGCAAGTCAAGGTTGCAGCGCCCGAGACGCGCCCTTCCGCTCCACCGAGCGGCTGCATGTCCACAGGCGATTTGCTAGCATCACCGCCCCCGCCACGACCCCGTCAACCACCATGCCGCCGTCCGCCGAAGCCCTGCGCTTTGCTCTGCTCACTCGTTTCCTCAAGGGCGAGGCCAAGGTTCCCCAGATGCCGGAAGCGGCCCTGCGCATCCGCCGCCTGCTGCAAGACTCGCGCACCTCGCTGGAACAGCTGGCCCGGGTGATCAACAGCGACCCGCCGCTGGCCGCCTACCTCATGCAGTTTGCCGAAAGCCCGCTGCTGCGCCGCGGCCGGCCCTGCGTGTCGATGCGCGACCTGCTGGCCCGCCTCGGCACCCGCCAGCTCGGCGATCTGGTGCTCGGCTTCGGTGTGCGCCACCTGTTCGCCAGCCGCGAGCCCGCCCTGCAGCAGGCCTTTCGCCTGCGCTGGCGCAAGGCGCGCGAGCGGGCGGCCTACTGCGCCGCCCTGGCCCAGCGCTGCGGCCTGTCCCTGGATGAGGCCATGCTCGCCGGCCTGCTCGAAGACATCGGCAGCCTGCCCCTGCTGGCCGAACTGGAGCACTGGCCCGACTTCCCGCGCGACGCGCAGGCGCTGGACGAGCTGTGCGAATACCTGGCCGGCGACATCGGCGCGCTGGTGCTGACCCGCTGGCAACTGCCGGGCGCGATCATCGAGTGCGCCCGCCAGCGTGGCAAATGGCAGCGCCTGCACGACGGCACGGCCGACCTCACCGACCTGGTGCTGGTCGCCAGCGCGCTGCAAGCCGCCCCGCAGGACCTGGCCGAACCACTGCCGGCTCAGCAGCGGCTGAACCTGCAGCAGCCGCTGGCCGCCCTGCGCGAGGAACTGCAGGCGGAACTGCAGCTGTGGCTGCGCCTGCTGGCCTGATCAGCCCCGGTGCCCGCTCATGGCTGGGCGCCATGCCCGACCCGTTCCCGAGCAGCCGCGCGCGGCACCTGGGATAGGCGCGCAGCATCCCAGCAAACGCCGAGCGAGCCAATAGCCGCCGTGACTAGGCGGCCTCCTCCGGCGGCTGGTGTTCGCGGCAGATCAAGCCAATGGCCGCCGGGGCCAGCGGCTCCCGGGTCAGGCCGCAGAACGGCTGGCCATCGTGCTGCTGGTGAAACCGGCAGCTGTGGCACAGACCGAAGCTCGGCACCTCCTCAGACTGCTGAATAGTGCGCAGCAGCAGGCCGAACAGCCTCTCCAGCTCATCCGCCTGCCCGCCCATGCGGCCCAGGGCCGTGCCAAGGAACTGCGGCGGGACAAGCTCAGCCACCAGCGTGCGGGCCGCCTCGGTCAGCTGCAGATGCACGCTGCGCTTGTCGCGCGGGTCCTGGGTTTTAACGATCAACCCCTTGGCCTCCAGCGCCTTGAGCGACTGGGACACCGTGCCTTTGGTCAAGCCCAGGTACTCGGTCACCGCCAGCGGTGTGTTCGAGTAGTGATTGCAGCGCGCCAGGTAGAGCAAGGCACTCACCTGGATGGGTTGCAGATCCGCCAGCAACGGGTGCTGACGATTCCACACGCGCATCAAGCTGGTGAGCCGTTCGAGCAAATCGAATAGTGCGGTGCCGGTCATGGAATCACTCCTCCGGGCAAATAGTATCGAATAAAAACCATATTGACAAAGCCGGGTACATCGGTAACCTGCAAACGGTATCGATCCGATACTTAAATTCTAGGAGAACATGCAATGACTACTGCCCGCTACTACCACGCCGGTTGCCCCGTATGTGTCGAAGCCGAACAAACCCTGCTCAACCTGCTGGACCCGAACGTGCAGGTCGAGGTGGTGCACCTCGGTAACGTGCCGAGCCGCATTGCCGAGGCCGAGGCCGCCGGCGTCAAGTCGGTGCCCGCCCTGGTGGTCGGAAGCCAGGTGCTGCACCTGAACTTCGGCGCCGCCATCGCCGATCTCAAATAGGCAAGCCACCCTCGCCCTCGGCATCCCCTTGCCGGGTGGCCAGAAAACCGCGCGGGTAGCACCGGCAAAGCAGTACTGCGCCGGGTGAAGCCGCCGGCAGCCCGCAAAGGCCATGAACATCCCCTGTCCATGGCCTTTGCCCTGCCTCAACCCTGGTGCAACGCCCGGTAATGGCTCGGCGCCATGCCCACCACCTTGCGAAACAGCCGCGAGAAGTAATAGGGATCGTCGTAGCCCAGCTGCTCGCCGATCTGCCGCACCTCCAGGCTGCCCTGGTCGAGCAGGCGGCAGGCGTGGGCCATTTTCAGGTTGATGAAGTCCTGGATCGGCGCATGGCCGGTCAGCGCGCGGTAGGTCTTGGCGAAGTGGAAGCGCGACAGCTTGAACTGCGCCGCCAGCTCGTCGAGGTTGAGACTGTCGTGCAGATGGGCGCGCATCACCGCCTGCACCGCGTCCACATCCAGCACCCGGCCGGACTTGAGGTTGGCCCGCGCCGGCAATACCGCCAGGGAGCTGAGCAGCGCCTGCAGCTGGTGCGCGGCATGGATGAAGTGCGGCAGGTTGAGGCCCTGGCGGTGCAGGCCGAGCAGCGCGTCGAACTCGGCCAGCAGGCGTGGCTGCACGCCGATGCGGCGCAGCCGGGCCGGGCCGAGCAGGCGCAGGAAGTCCTCGCCGAGGCTGCCGTCGAAGTGCACCCAGTACAGGGTCCAGGGCCGTTCGGCATCGGCGCCGTAGGCATGCGCCTGGCCCTTGGGCAGCAGCAGCAAATCGCCACCGCCAACTTCTAATCGTCCATCCTCGCTGTCCAGCCAGCCGCGCCCGGCCCGGCAGTAGATCAGCAGATGATCGTCCGGCTGCTGGCGTTGCATGCGGTGCCCGGCCGCTTCCGGGTAGAAACCCAGGGCCAGCGGAAAACAGCCGGCGGCCAGCGGCTGGCGCGCCAGCAGGCGCCGCAGCCTGGGCGGGGTGATGAAGCGCAGGCCATTGGCCGGCAACGGCCAGTTGGAGGTTTCCACGTGGGCTTTCATGCAACGGCTCCCTCAGGCGGCGCTGATTTGTGCTCGTACCGGTCGTCGCCCCGCCGGCGAAAACCAGCGGAGCGACCACGACTAATCCCAAGATCGTCCATCCAACCGGCAAGATCGTCAATCCACAAGCCTTCACGCAGTGGCTATAACAAGGGCACACGATTCTGCTCACGATCTCGCGAGCTAGAGCCAGACAAGGCGCAACGTTAGTAACAGCCTTCGGCTGGTCAAACGGCCGAGGGAGCGGAGTTTACGAATTGTAAATGAGCATCCCGAGGCCAGTTTTAACGCCGTATGGCCGACGCGCAGCAGATCGTGAACTGAATCCAAGAATAAGTTCAGGAGATACCTGATGGCCCGCGTGATCCCCCAGCTGATCGCAGGCGAGTGGCAAGCCAGCCACTCCCGTGAACTGATCGAAGTGACCGACCCGGCCACCCAGGAAGTCCTGGCCCTGGCACCGAAGGCCACCGTTGATGAAATCGAGGCGGCCATCGCCAGTGCCAAGAGCGCCTTCCTCACCTGGCGCGAGGTCGCGCTACCGGAACGCGCGCGGCTGATGCTGCGCTACCAGCACCTGCTCAAGGAACACCACGACGAGCTGGCCGAGATCCTCGCCGGCGAGACCGGCAAGACCTTCGCCGACGCCAAGGGCGATGTCTGGCGCGGCATCGAGGTGGCCGAGCACGCCGCCAACATCTGCAGCCTGATGATGGGCGAAACGGTGGAGAACGTCGCCCGCGAGATCGACACCGCCAGCTATATCCAGCCGCTCGGCGTGTGCGTGGGCATCACCCCGTTCAACTTCCCGGCAATGATCCCGCTGTGGATGTTTCCGCTGGCCATCGCCTGCGGCAACAGCTTCATCCTCAAGCCGTCCGAGCAGGACCCGCTGACGCCGAACAGGCTGGCGGAACTGTTCATCGAGGCCGGCGCGCCCAAGGGCGTGCTGCAGGTGCTGCATGGCGGCCGCGAGGTGGTCGACGCCCTGCTGGTGCACGAGGACATCCGCGCTATCTCCTTCGTCGGTTCGGTGCCGGTGGGCCAGCACATCTACCGCACTGGCACCCAGCACCTGAAGCGGGTGCAGGCCTTCGCCGGGGCGAAGAACCACATGGTGATCATGCCCGACGCGCCCAAGGACCAGGTCATCAGCAACCTGCTCGGCGCCAGCTGCGGCGCCGCCGGCCAGCGCTGCATGGCGATCAGCGTGGCGGTGTTCGTCGGCGAGTCGAAGGCCTGGATCGACGAACTGGCGGCGCAGATCGCCGAACTGAAACCGGGCTACTGGAACGACGCGAGCGCCGCCTACGGCCCGCTGATCAGCCAGCAGGCCAAACAGCGCGTGCTGCGCCTGATCGCCGAGGGCAAGGCCGAAGGTGCCGAGTGTCTGGTCGATGGCTCGCACTGCACGGTGCCGGGCTACCCGAACGGCAACTGGCTGGGCCCGACCCTGTTCCGCGGGGTGACTCCGAAGATGGGCCTGTACCGCGAGGAGATCTTCGGCCCGGTGCTGGTGTGCATGGAGGTCGACACCCTGGAACAGGCCATCGAGCTGGTCAACGCCAGCCCCTACGGCAACGGCACCTCGATCTTCACCCGCTCCGGCGGCGCCGCGCGGCATTACCAGCACGCGGTGGAAGTCGGCCAGGTGGGCATCAACGTGGCGATTCCGGTGCCGCTGCCGTTCTTCTCCTTCACCGGCTGGAAGGGTTCCTTCTATGGCGACCTGCACGCCTACGGCAAGCAGGCGGTGCGCTTCTATACCGAGACCAAGACCGTCACCAGCCGCTGGTTCGACGACACGCCCGTGAGCGGGCCGAACATGACCATCCAATTGAAGTGAACATTGACCCACTGCAATACGCTGCCCATACGACCAAAAGAGAATGCCTCCCCGCTCGCCGTAGCCTCACAGTCGGCCCCGGCACAACAAGAACATGGAGGATGCAATGAAACGACTGACTGCCACCCTGGCCCTCTGGGCCGGGATCACCGCCTGCGCGCAGGCTGCCGAGCCGATAACCCTCGGCCTCAACTACCCGCGCACCGGCCCCTATAAGGAAGAAGGATTGGCCCAGATGCGCGGCGCCCTGCTGGCCATCGACGAGCTGAACGCCCAGGGCGGCGTACTCGGCCGGCCCTTGCGCCTGTCCAGCAAGGACAGCGCCTCGCGCCCGGAAAAGGCGGTGAAGAACGTCGACAAGCTGGCCGACGAAGGCGCGGCCATGCTCTTCGGCGGCGCCTCCAGCGCGGTGGCCATCGCCGCCGGCAAGCGCGCCCGCGAACGCGGCCTGCTGTACTTCGGCACCCTCACCTACTCCAACGACACCACCGGCAAGGATGGCCAGCGCTACCTGTTCCGCGAGTGCAACAGCGCCTGGATGAGCGCCCGCGTGCTCGGCCAGCACCTGGCCAAGACCCTGCCGGGCAAGCGCTACTTCTACGTGACCGCCGACTACACCTGGGGCAACACCACGGAAAGCTCGCTGCGCGAGACCACCGGCACCCAGGACCCGGGGCAGAACCCGGGCCTCAAGGTGCCCTTCCCCGGCGCGCGCATCGCCGACTACCAGAACGCCCTGACCCAGGCCGCGGCCAGCAGCAGCGAGGTGCTGGTGCTGGTGCTGTTCGGCGAAGACCTGGTGCGCGCCATGCGCATCGTCGAGGACCTCGGCCTGAACCAGCGCATGCAGATCGTCGCGCCCAACCTGACCCAGAGCATCGTCGAGCAGGCCGGCCCGAGCCTGATGGAAGGCGTGCTCGGCACTGAACCCTGGACCTGGCAGGTGCCCCAGCGCGAAGGCTCGGAACGTGGCATGGCCTTCGTCAAGGCGTTCAACGAACGCTACGAGGTCTACCCGTCCAGCTCCGCCGCCTCGGCCTACAGCATCGTCTACCAGTGGGCCGACGCCGCCAAGCGGGCCAAGAGCCTCGACAGCGAGGCGCTGATCCAGGCCCTGGAAGGCCACAGCTACAGCCTGCTCAAGGGCAAGCAGCAATGGCGCGCCTTCGACCACCAGAACGTGCAGACGGTGTATGCCGTCCAGGTCAAGCCGCGCGCCGAGGTGATGAAGGACCCGCGCCGCCAGGATTATTTCGAGATCGTGCATCAACTGGACGGCGAGCAAGCCGCGCCCAGCCTGGCCGAATGGCAGGCCGAGCGCAGCGCCGCCAAACAACCCCCGACCTTGCAGTGAGAGCCCATGGACTTTGAACTGAGCGATGAACAACGCCTGCTGGTACACAGCGCCCGCGCCTTCGCCGCGCGGGAGCTGGCCCCCCACGCAGCAGACTGGGACCGCGACCACCACTTCCCGGTGGACGTGATCAAACGCGCCGCCGAACAGGGCTACCTGGCCCTGTACATCAAGGAGGAGGACGGCGGCCTGGGGCTGTCGCGCCTGTCCAGTTCGTTGATCTTCGAGCAGTTGTCCGCCGGCTGTATCGCCACCACGGCGTTCCTCACCATCCACAACATGGCCTCGTGGATGCTCGCCAGCTTCGCCGACCAGGCGTTGAAGGACGCCTGGCTGCCGCGCCTGACCAGCGGCGAACTGCTGGCCTCCTACTGCCTGACCGAGCCGGACGCCGGTTCCGACGCCGCCCGCCTGCGCACCCGCGCCAGGCGTGACGGCGACGACTACGTGATCGACGGCAGCAAGTGCTTTATCTCCGGCGCCGGCAGCACCGACGTGCTGATCGTCATGGCGCGCACCGGCGAGGACGGCGCCAAGGGCGTGTCCTGCTTCCTGGTGCCGGGCGACGCGCCGGGGGTGAAGTACGGGCGCAACGAACTGAAGATGGGCTGGCGTGCGCAGCCGACCCGCTCGATCACCTTCGAGGGCGTGCGCATCCCCGCCGGCAACCGCATCGGCCCGGAAGGCCAGGGCTTCGTCTATGCCATGAAGGGCCTGGACGGCGGCCGCATCAACATCGCCAGCTGCTCGCTGGGCGCGGCCCAGGCGGCGCTGGAGCAGAGCCTGCGCTACGTCGAGGAGCGCAAGCAGTTCGGCAAGGCGCTCAGCGAATTCCAGGCACTGCAGTTCAAGCTGGCCGACATGCTCACCGACCTCACCGCCAGCCGGCAGATGGTGCGCCTGGCCGCGCACAAGCTGGACAACGGCCACGGCGAGGCCAGCCTGTACTGCGCCATGGCCAAGCGCTTCGCCACCGACCACTGTTTCACCCTGTGCAACGAGGCCCTGCAGCTGCACGGCGGCTATGGTTACCTCAACGACTACCCGCTGGAACGCTGGGTGCGCGACAGCCGCGTGCACCAGATCCTGGAGGGCACCAACGAGATCATGCGGGTGATCATCGCCCGTCGCCTGCTGGACCAGGGCGGCATGCTCGATCGCCTGCTGTAAGAACCTGCATAGGATTTGCTGCGCGTCGGCCCTGCTGCGTTAAAAACAGGCTTGGAATGCTCATGTACAAAAGTACATTCCGCTTCCTCGCCTATTTTTGCCTTGCATGGCTCTAGCTCGCAAAATCCTGAACAGGTTCTAAGCCCATTGCAGAAACGAGGATGTTTTATGAGCAACGCCATCGAAGCCTACAAGCCCGGGCTCTTCGACCTGACCCACAAGATCACCGTGGAAAAGCACGGCCACACCGCGCTGATCACCCTCAACCACCCGCCGGCCAACACCTGGGACCGCGACTCGCTGATCGGCCTCAAGCAGCTGATCGAGCACCTCAACCGCGACGACGACATCTACGCCCTGGTGGTGACCGGCCAGGGCAGCAAGTTCTTCAGCGCCGGCGCCGACCTCAACCTGTTCGCCGACGGCGACAAGGCGCGTGCCCGCGAGATGGCGCGGCGCTTCGGCGAGGCCTTCGAGGCCCTGCGCGATTTCCGCGGCGTGTCGATTGCCGCGATCAACGGCTACGCCATGGGCGGTGGCCTGGAATGCGCCCTGGCCTGCGACATCCGCATCGCCGAGCGCCAGGCCCAGCTGGCCCTGCCGGAAGCCAGCGTCGGCCTGCTGCCCTGTGCCGGCGGCACCCAGGCGCTGCCCTGGCTGGTCGGCGAAGGCTGGGCCAAGCGCATGATCCTCTGCGGCGAGCGCATCGACGCCGAGACCGCCCTGCGCATCGGCCTGGTCGAGCAGGTGGTGGACAGCGGCGAAGCCCGCGGCCACGCCCTGCTGCTGGCGGCCAAGGTGGCGCGGCAGAGCCCGGTGGCGGTGCGCACCATCAAGCCGCTGATCCAGGGCGCACGCGAACGCGGCGCGAACACCTGGCTGCCCGAGGAGCGCGAGCGCTTCGTCGACCTGTTCGACGCCGACGACACCCGCGAAGGGGTCAACGCCTTCCTCGAGAAACGCGACGCCCAGTGGCGCAACAAATAATCGGCGCCCACTCGCCCGTAGGGTGCGCCGCGCGCACCAGGAACCGCGAAGATGAACGTGCATTTCGAAGAGCGCCACGCCCAGCACGGCTACCGCATCGGCATCGCCAGCCTGGATGCCGAGAAGAGCCTGAATGCCCTGACCCTGCCGATGATCGAGGCGCTGGACGCCAGGCTGCGCGCCTGGGCGGCTGACCCGAGCATCGCCTGCGTGCTGCTACGCGGCAACGGCCCCAAGGCCTTCTGCGCCGGCGGCGACGTGGTGCAGCTGGTGCAGCAGTGCCGTGAGCACCCGGGCGAGGTGCCGCCGCTGGCGCGGCGCTTCTTCGCCGACGAATACCGCCTCGACCACCTCATCCACACCTACCCGAAGCCGCTGATCTGCTGGGCCCATGGCCATGTGCTGGGCGGCGGCATGGGCCTGATGCAGGGCGCGGCGATCCGCATCGTCACCCCGAGCAGCCGCCTGGGCATGCCGGAGATCAACATCGGCCTGTACCCGGATGTCGGCGGCAGCTGGTTCCTCGCCCGCCTGCCGGGCAGGCTCGGCCTGTTCCTCGGCCTCACCGCCAGCGGCATCAACGCCCGCGATGCCCTGGACCTGAACCTGGCCGACCGTTTCCTGCGTGACGACCAGCAGGACGCCCTGCTCCACGGCCTGAGCCAGCTCAACTGGCAGGAGCAGGCCGCCCAGCAGCTCAACAGCCTGCTGCGCGCGCTGGAGCACGAGGCTCGCAGCGAACTGCCGCAGGCCCAGTGGCTGCCGCGCCGCGAACGCCTCGACGCCCTGCTCGACGTGGCCGACCTGCCTGCGGCCTGGCGTGCCCTCGGCACCCTGCAGGGCGACAGCGACCTGCTCCTGGCCCGCGCGGCCAAGACCCTGGCCGAGGGTTGCCCGCTCACCGCCCACCTGGTCTGGCAGCAGATCCGCCGCGCCCGCCACCTGTCGCTGGCCGAGGTGTTCCGCATGGAATACGCCATGAGCCTGAACTGCTGCCGCCACCCGGAATTCCCCGAAGGCGTGCGCGCCCGCCTGCTCGACAAGGACCAGGCGCCGCGCTGGCACTGGCCGGACGTGGCAACCATCCCGCCGGCGGTGATCGACGCCCATTTCGAGGCGGTGTGGGAAGGCGCGCATCCGCTGGCGGATCTGTGAGCAAGAGCCCGCCGGTGCCCAGCCAGATGCAGCGGGCCCTGGCCTTCCAGGCCCTGCATCAACGCCCCGGCTGCTTCGTCATCCCCAACCCCTGGGATGCCGGCTCGGCCAAGGCGCTGGCCGCCCTCGGTTTCGAGGCCTTGGCCACCACCAGTGCCGGCCTGGCCTTCAGCCTGGGGCGCGCCGACGGCGAAGGCTTGATCAGCCGCGAGGAAACCCTGGCCAACGCGCGGGCGATCGTCGACGCGACCGGGTTACCCGTCGCCGCCGACCTGGAAAACGGTTTCGGCCCTAGCCCGCAGGAATGCGCGCACACCATCCAGCTGGCAGCCCTGGCCGGCCTGGTCGGCGGCTCCATCGAGGACGCCAGCGGCCGGCCGGAGCAGCCGATCTACCCGCTGGAACTGGCGCAGGAGCGCATCCAGGCCGCAGTGGCAAGCGCCCGCAGCCTGCCCTTCCCCTTCACGCTCTGCGCCCGGGCGGAGAATTTTCTGCACGGGCGCCCCGACCTGCCCGACACCATTCGCCGCCTGCAGGCCTATGCCGAAGCCGGCGCCGACGTGCTCTACGCGCCGGGCCTGCGCAGCCGCGAAGAGATCGCCGCCGTGGTGCGCGCGGTGGCGCCGAAACCGCTCAACGTGGTGATGGGGCTGGGTTCGGCCAGCTTCACCGTCGGCGAGCTGGCGCAGCTGGGCGTCAAGCGCGTCAGCCTGGGTTCGGCACTGGCCCGCGCGGCCTTCGGCGCGTTCCTGCGGGCCGCCGAGGAAGTGCGCCTGCACGGCAGCTTCGGTTTCGCCGAACAGGCGGAGCCGTTCGCCCACATCAACCAGCTGTTCGGCGCATCGCGCTGAACAGCACCCGAGCATGTCCATCCGGCAAGGAGAACAACAATGACCCAGATCGCCTTCATCGGCCTCGGCCACATGGGCCTGCCCATGGCCCGCAACCTGCTCAAGGCCGGCTTTGCCGTGACCGTTTTCGACCTGGTCGCCGACGCCGTGGCCACCCTGGCCGGCGAGGGCGCCACGGCCGCCAGTAGCGCGGCGCAGGCAGTGCGCGGCGCCGACGTGGTGATCAGCATGCTGCCGGCCAGTCGCCATGTGGAAAGCCTGTACCTGGGCGACGCCGGCCTGCTGACGCAGATCGCCGCGGGCAGCCTGATCCTGGAATGCTCGACCATCGCCCCGGACTCGGCGCGCAAGGTGCATGCGGCAGCCGCCGCCCGCGGCCTCGCCATGCTCGATGCGCCGGTGTCCGGCGGCACCGCCGGGGCGGCGGCCGGCACCCTGACCTTCATGGTCGGCGGCCAGGCCGAGGCGCTGGAGAAGGCCCGGCCGATCCTCGCGGCGATGGGCAAGAACATCTTCCACGCCGGCCCCGACGGCGCCGGCCAGGTGGCCAAGGTGTGCAACAACCAGCTGCTCGCCGTGCAGATGATCGGCACAGCGGAGGCCATGGCTCTCGGTGTGGCCAGCGGCCTCGATCCGGCCGTGCTGGCCGAGATCATGCGCCAGAGCTCGGGCGGCAACTGGACCCTGGAAAAGTACAACCCCTGGCCCGGGGTGATGGAAAACGCGCCGGCGTCCAAGGGTTATTCAGGCGGCTTTATGGCCGAGCTGATGGCCAAGGATCTGGGCCTGGCCCAGGAAGCTGCGCAGGCCACCGGCAGCAGCACGCCGATGGGCGCCCTGGCGCTGCAGCTGTATCGCCTGCTGCTCAAGCAGGGCAATGGCAAGCTGGATTTCTCGGCGGTGCAGAAGCTGTTCGTCGAGTGACGGCCCCCGAACCGCTGGTGCGCATGGCGCACCCTACGACCGAGAAAGCAAAACGCCGCAGTGAATGCGGCGTTTTTCATGGTGGCGCGGAGCTCGTCAGCGCTCGCGCAGCGCCTCGGCCCGGGCGCGGATGATCGGCTTGAGCAGGTAGCTCAGCACGCTCTTCTTGCCGGTGATGATGTCCACCGAGGCGACCATGCCGGGGATGATCAGTAGCGGGCGTTCCTCGCTGCCCAGGTGGCTCTTGTCGGTGCGCAACTGGATCAGGTAGAAGCTGTTGCCCTCCTCGTCGGTGACGGTGTCGGCGCCGATCTGTTCCAGCTCGGCCCGCAGCCCGCCATAGATGGTGTAGTCATAGGCGCTGAACTTGACCATGGCCTCCTGCCCCGGATGGAGGAAGGCGATGTCCTGCGGACGGATGCGCGCCTCCACCAGCAGGCTCTCACCCAGCGGCACGATCTCGACGATATCGCTGCCCGGCTGGATCACCCCGCCGATGGTGTTGACCAGCAGCTGCTTGACGATGCCGCGCACCGGCGAAGTGACCAGGGTGCGATTGACCCGGTCTTCCAGGGCCTTACCGGTCGACTGGATCTTGCTCAGCTCGGTGCGCGCCTCGTTCAGCTGGGTCAGGGCCTCGCTGCGAAAGCGCCCGCGGGTCTCGTCGATCTTGCGCTCGACCTCCTTGATCGCCGCCTCGGCGCGGGGCATGGCCAGCGTGGTGGCTTCCAGCTGACCGCGCGCCTCCACTTCCGCACGCTTGAGGCGCAGCACCTCCACCTGGGAGATCGCGCCTTCGGCGACCAGCGGCTCGGACATCTGGATTTCCTGGCGCAGCAGGTTGAGGCTGTTGCGCGACTGCCCCTGCTTGGACGCGTACTCGCGCAGCTCCTGGCGGCGCTGGGTCAACTGCTCCTCGAGGCCGGCCACCTCGTCGAGCAACTGCTGCTTGCGGCTGTTGAACAACTCGATCTCGTTGTCGGCCAGGCCTGGGGCCTTCTCCCGCACTTCCGCCGCCACCACCAGCTCGCGGTCCTGCACCTCGGCACTCAGGCGCTCCACCCGCAGCAGCAGGGCCAGGCGGTCGGCTTCGGTTTCGCCGACGTTGGAGGCGAAACGGGTGTCATCCAGGCGCAGCAGGGGATCGCCGACCTCGACTATCTGCCCTTCGCGCACGAACAGTTCGGCGACTATGCCGCCCTCCAGGTTCTGGATCTTCTGCAGGCGCGAGGAAGGAATGGCCTTGCCATCGCCGCGGGTCACTTCATCGACCACGGCGAAGTTGGCCCACAGCAGGCAGAAGGCGACAAAGGCCACCAGCGCCCAGATGGTCAGGCGGATCACCCGCGGGGCATCCTCGATCAGCGCCTTGCTGACCTCGGGCAGGGGTTCGCTGCCGAGCGCCTGGCGGCCGCCGAAATAGGCGCCCAGGGCCTGCCGCAGACGCTTGCCGATAGCTTTAGCTGACACTGACCTGCCCCTTCTTCAGCGCTTCCATCACACTCCCCTTGGGCCCGTCGGCAATGATCTGGCCACGGTCGACGATCACCAGGCGATCCACCAGGCTGAGCATCGAGGCGCGGTGGGTGACCAGCAGCAGGGTCTTGTTGGCGATCATCGCCGCCAGGCGCTGCTTGAGGCGCTCCTCGCCGGTGTTGTCCATGGCGCTGGTCGGTTCGTCCAGCAGCAGGATCGGCGGATCGAGCAACAGCGCGCGGGCCAGGGCGACGTTCTGCCGCTGGCCGCCGGAGAGGTTCTGTCCGCGTTCGCCGACCTGCAGCTCGTAGCCCTTCGGGTGCAGGCGGGCGAACTCGTGCACGCCGGCCAGTTCGGCGGCCTGCAACACCAGCTCGTCCTCCACGTAGCGCGCGCCGGACACCAGGTTGTCACGCAGGCTGCCGCTGAACAGCTGGATGTCCTGGGGCACGTAGCCGATGTTGTAGCGCAGGTCGCTGACGTCCAGCTGGCGCACATCGATGCCATCGACCAGCAGGTTGCCGCTATCGGCCTGGTACAGGCCGACGATCAACTTGGCCAGGGAACTCTTGCCCGAGCCGCTGCGGCCGATGATGCCGATCTTCTCCCCCGGGCGGATCACCAGGTTGATCTTGTGCAGGGCCGCCTGCTGCTGTTCCGGGTAATGGAAGTCGACCTGGCGGAACTCCACCGCGCCCTGCAGCGACTGGCGCTTGAGCGGGCGCTCGTTGTCCTGGCGCTCCTGCGGCAATTCCATCATCTGGTTGACCGAGTCCAGGGTCACCTTGGCCTGCTGGTAACGGGTCAGCAGGCCGGACATCTGCGTCAGCGGGCCCAGGGCGCGACCGCTGAGCATGTAGCAGGCGATCAGCCCGCCCATGCTCAGGTTGCCGGCAATGATCTGGTAGACGCCCAGCACCACCACCACCACGCCGGCCAGCTGCTGCAGCAGCATGGTCGAGTTCATCGCCAGGCTGGAGAGCATGCGCGCGCGCAGCTCCAGGCGGCTGAGCGTGCCGATGGTCTGCTCCCAGATATATTGCCGCTCGCTCTCGGCGTTGTTGACCTTGACCGCGTCCAGCCCGGCCAGGCTCTCGATCAGGCTGGACTGGCGCTCGGCGGCCAGGGCCATGGTGCGCTGCATGGTCTCGGCCAGGGGCCGCTGCAGGGCCCAGCCGATCAGCGCCACCAGGGGGAAGGCGAGAATCGGAATCCACACCAGATGCCCGCCGATCATGGCGATCACCGCCAGGATCAGCAGGGTGAACGGCAGGTCGATGACGCTGGCCAGGGTCAGCGAGGCGAGGAAATCGCGCAGGCTCTGGAACTCGTGGATGTTCTGCGCGAAGCTGCCGACCCGCGCGGGGCGGAACTTCATGGCCATGCCGACGATGCGCTCGAACAGCGTGGCCGAGATGATCAGGTCGGTCTTCTTGCCGGCCAGGTCCAGGCACAGGCCGCGCAGGGTCTTGAGCAGCAGGTCGAAGAAGAACACCCCGGTGATGCCGATGGCCAGCACCCACAGGGTGGCCTCGGCCTGGTTGGGCACCACCCGGTCGTACACGTTCATCACGAACAGTGGCGTGGCCAGGCCGATCAGGTTGATCAGCAGGCTGGCGGCGATGGCATCGATATACAGCCAGCGGGAACGCTTGAGGGTGTCGCGGAACCAGGACGTGGCCCGCGGGATCAGCTCGCCGCGGTTGAAGTCGAACTTGTGCAGCGGCTGGGCGAAGAACGCCTGGCCGCTGTAGTCCTCGCGCAGGACCTCGAGGTTGACCAGCACCTCGCCGCCCTCGCTCTCGCACGGCATGACGCGCGCGCGCTGCTGCTCGTCCCAGCCCAGCAGCAGGGCACTGCGGCCGTCGCGCAGCAGCAGCAGCGCCGGCATGGCAATCGCCGGAATCTGCTGCAGCTCGCGGCGCAACCAGCGCCCCTGCAAGCCGGCGCGCGCCGCGGCGCGCGGCAGCAGCTCGGCGCTCAGGCGCTGCTCCGGCAGGGGCAGGCCCGCCGTCAGCATGGCGCGGCTGACCGACTTCTGATGCAGGAGGCAAAGCGACAGCAGGCTGTCCAACAACGGATCGTCATGGCGATCGCGGGGGTCGCTACGGGTCTGGGTCTGACTGATATCTACTGCCACGCGGGGTCACTCTTGCGCCGGAGAAAGCTGACTCGAAGCCAGGCACGGTCATCGCACCCTTACCAGGCCGGCACGCCGCGGCGTGCCGACCCCGACCCGTTTCGCCGCGGATCGACGGCGTTGGGCTCAGTTCAGGCCAGGCAGCTTGGCTTCGCTCTGGACCACGTCCAGCGGCGCGGAGGCCATCGGCGCCACCACCCCCTGGCTCTTGAGCAGCGCGCCTATGGTGGCCTTGATCCGGTATTGAGTAAACAGCTCGAGGAAGCGCACCTCCTCGAGTCGACGGGAAGCGGTGAACAGCTCGTTCTCGCTGTCCAGCAGGTCGAGCAGGGTGCGATCGCCGAGGGTGAACTGCTTCTGGTAGGACTCGCGCACGCGGCTGCTGTAGTCGACGTACTGCTCGGCGATCGGCAGCTGCTGGCGCGCGTTTTCCAGCGCGTTCCAGGCCAGGCCCAGCTCCTCGTTGAGTACCCGCAGCGCATTGTTGCGCACGTCCATCGCCTGATTGGTCAGGTGCGCCTTGGATTGCAGGTCGGCCTTGTTGCTGCCGCCGGCGAACAGGTTGTAGCGCATGCGCACCATGGCCTGCCATTCGTTCACATGCCCCTCGGTGCCATCCAGGTTGTTGTCGGCGCCGTGCTCCAGCTCGGCATCGAAGCGCGGGTAGAACGGCGACTTGGCCGCCTCGTACTGCTGCTCGGTGGCCTGCACATCGGCTTCGGCGGAGCGCAGCAGCGGGTTGTTCGCCAGCATCTCCACGCGCGCGGCCGGCAGGTCCGCCGGCAGCTGACCGGCCAGGCCGGCCGGACGGCTCAGCTCGGCGGGGTCGCTGCCCACCAGGCTGTAGTAGTTGACCCGCGCATCGGCCAGGTTGGTCTGCTCGGTGATCAGGTTGTTGCGGGCCTGGGCCAGGCGCGCTTCCGCCTGATCGAGATCGGCCATGCGCCCTACCCCGCGCTCGCTGCGCAGGGTGATCTGGTCATAGATGCGTTCATGGCTGCGCAGATTGTCCTGCGCCAGGCGCACCATCTCCTGGCGGCTGAGCACATCGAGATAGGCTCGCACCACGTCCAGGCCGGTACGCTCGGAGGTGCCCATCAGTTCATAGGCGCGCGCATTCACGGTGGCGCGCTGCCGGGCCACTTCGCTGCTGGTGGCAAAACCGTCGAACAGCATCTGCTGCAGGCGCACGCTGGATTCGCCACGGGTCAGGGTTTCATAGTCGTGCTCGCCGCTGCCGTTGCGAACGCCCGGATCGTCGGTGCCCTCGCGCCCGTAGCCGGCCAGCAGGTCGACCCGCGGCAGGTAGCCGCCCTTGGCCGCCTTCATCTGCTCCTCCACGGACAGGCGGGCATTCACCCCCGCCTGGATTTCCGGATGGTTCTCGAGCGCGCCCTGCAGCGCCTCGCTGAGGGTCTGTGCCTGGGCGGAAACCGAACAGGTGAAGAGAAGCGGCAGAACAACGGAGAAGCGCATGGGAAGGGGGAATCCTTTGAACAGGGCAAGGCGGGTCTGCACAACGCAGGGTTGTTAAAAACAGCACATTACCGGCGTCGATTAAGTCACTGCATTAAGGTGACGCAGCTCACAGATTAATCTTATCGATATCAAAGTGACATCACGATAGTCAATTGTTTATGATCGCCGAAGGGCGGTCAATACTTTGGCACAGCTTCAATTCCAAATCGGCATAAGACGATTTATTGTCGCCATATTTTTGACTACTACTCAATTATTTCAACGCCCACCACCTCAATTCATCTGCGTGCACAACCTTCCCAGTGCGCTGTAGCAGGAGCGGATTCCATGAGCAGCATCGTCGCCATTATCAAGAGCATCATCGGTCAGGTTTTCGCCGTTTCGATCGATGGTTTGAAGCGTCAGGTATTCGAAGGCGATCAACTGTTCGCGGGTGAACAGCTCCTCACCGACGCCGGCGGCAGTGCCACCCTGCAACTGGCCGATGGCGAGGTCGTCCAGCTGGGGGCAAGCGCCACCTGGCAGGCCGGCAACCCGCAGGCGCAGACAGGCAACGACGAGGAACCCGTCTCCGAACTGGAGCAGGCCCTGGCCGAAGGCTTCGACCCGACCACCGGCCTGGAAGAAACCGCGGCGGGCGCGGCGGCCGGCGGCGGCACGGGCGGCGCGGCCGGGGGCGGGCATAGCTTCGTCATCCTCGACGCCACCGGCCAGCAACTGGACCCGACCATCGGCTTTGCGACTGCCGGGCTCGGCATTGCGGGGGCGGCAGAGACGCTCGAAACCGCCACCGACGCCCTCGACCTAGCCAGCACCGACGCCGCGCCAGCGGCTGACACCACCCCGCCCGTGATCAGCATCGGCATCGATCCGATCACCGCGGACAACACCCTCAACCGCCAGGAACTCGCCGACGACTTCCTCAGCATTACCGGCAGCGTCGGCGGCGAAGCCAAGGTGGGCGACAGGGTGACCCTCGATGTGGGCGGCAACCTCTATGACGGCAACGTGATCCAGCGCCCCGATGGCTCTCTCGGTTTCGAGATCAATGTGGGCACCGGCGACCTGCGCGCGGCCGACAGCATCACCGCCACGCTGACCAGCACCGATGCCGCAGGCAACAGCGCAACCGCCAGTGCCGCACGCGACTACACCGTCGACACCAGCGCCAACCTCACCGTCAGCCTCGACAACGTGAACAGCGACAACGTCGCCAACGCGCCGATCGCCGGCACCTCCGATGTCGGCGCCGGCCGTACCGTGACCCTGGTCATCACCGATGCCAATGGCGACACCGTGGAAGTCACCGCCATCACCGATGCCGCCGGCAACTACAGCACCACCGCCGACCTCAGCGGCCTGGCCGATGGCAACCTTAACGTCAGTGCCAGCGTCACCGATGCCGCTGGCAATCAAGCCAACGCCACTGACGGTGCAGTGCTCGACGCCCTGGCGCCGAGCGTGTCCATCGCCGACATCACCACCACCGGCGACAGCACCCCGACCTTCAGCGGTACCCATGCCAACACCACCGGCAACCTGACCCTCAACGTCAACGGCAGCGACTACAGCGTCACCCCCAACGGCGACGGCACCTGGTCCTTCACCCTGCCGGACAGCGCCGCCCTGGCCGATGGCAACTACATCGCCACCATCAGCGGCAGCGATGGCCAGGGCAACGACGCCAGCGCCAACGATCCGTTCACCGTTGCTGACGCCGTGGTCGCCAATGACGACAGCTTCAGCGTCAACGAAGACGGCTCGGTCA
>NZ_WELK01000007.1:0-82338 GCF_009799925.1 Pseudomonas sp. R-28-1W-6 | reverse complement strand
CGACTACGTCGCCCAGGACGCCGATGGCGACACCGACAGCGCCACCGTCAGCATCGACGTTAACCAAGTCAACGACGCTCCCACCGGCACCGATGCCGTCATCAGCCTCAGCGAAGACGGCAGCCACGGCTTCAGCGCCGCCGACTTCGGCTTTGCCGATATAGACAGCGCCGACAGCCTGCAGGCGGTGCGCATCGATGGCCTGCCGGGGGCCGGTTCGCTGCAGCTGAACGGCGCGGCGGTCGGCGCGGGCCAGGTGATTGCCCTGGCCGACCTCGACAAGCTGACGTTCAAGCCGGCACCCGACGCCAGCGGTGACAATTACGCCAATCTGACCTTCTCGGTCAGCGATCAGGCCGGTCTGTTCGACAGCACGTCCAACACGCTGACCTTCGACGTGGCCCCGGTTGCCGACGCGCCCATCGTCACCCTCAGCCTGGGCGCAGGCAGCACCAGCACCACCACCATCAGCACCACCAACGTCACGGCCAGCGGCCAAGGCTTCAGCGTCAGTGCCGTCAAGCTCGATGGCAGTGCGGGGGTGATTGCCATCAACGGCAGCCCGAACGGCTTCGGCGTCGCGGGGTCGGCCTCCGGCGCCGACAATGAACTGGGCCAGGCCAGCGGCCAGTCCGAGCGTATCGCGGTGACCTTCGATGCCCCGGTGGCGAACGCGACCGTGCGCTTCGCCTGGCTGCATACCGGCGAAAGAGCCACCTACGAACTGTTCGACAGCGACGGTAACCCGATCGGCAGCGGCACCATCGCCGGCCTGACCGATGCCATCGATCCGGCCATCACACTGACCAGCAGCACCGGTGCCGCGATCAGCCGCATCGAGTTCAGCGCCCCGGGAGGCGGAGATAACGACTACCTGATCAACTCGATCGAGTTTGTCTCCAGCATCGGCTATCCGCTGACCATCACGGCCACGCCCAGCGACATCGATCACTCCGAGTCCATTGCCAGCATCACGGTGGCAGTCCCCGACGGTGCCACCCTGTCCGCCGGCACCGCCAATCCCGACGGTACCTGGACGCTGCCGCTGATCACTAACGGAAGCTATAACGTGGTGGTTGATTCCACTACAAAGGCAGTCACCATCACCGGCCTGACCATGACCATCCCAGGTAACCCGGTCGGCAACCTGAGCCTGACCGTGACGGCGACGGCCCAGGATGGTGCGGACAGCGAGTCGGCTTCCGCCAGCCTGACCATCGGTGACACGGGCGCCCCCGAATCCGTGGATGACCTGGTTACCGCCAACGAGGATGCCGGCGCCATCGCCATCACCCTGAAAGCGACCGATGCCGACAGCAGCATTGCCAACTTCACCATCGACAGCCTGCCGGCCAACGGCACGCTGAGCTACAACGGCCAGGCAGTGCAGGTTGGCCAGGCCATTCCCGCCATCGGCGATCAGGCCGTCCTGAGCTTCACGCCGAACGCCGACTGGAATGGCAGCACCGCGTTCCAGTACCGCGCCAGCGATGCTGCCGGCAACCTGGATCAAACCCCGGCCACCATCGCCATCCAGATCAACGCCCTGAACGATGCTCCGGTCAACCAGCTGCCGGCCAGCTACGGCACCAGCGAAGACGTCGCCCTCAAGCTCAGCGGGCTATCTGTCAGCGACGTGGATGCCGGCGCCAGCAACCTCTCGGTGAGCCTGAGCGTGAGCAGCGGCCTGCTCAGCGCCAGCTCGAGCGCAGGCGTAGACGTCACTGGTTCCGGCACCGGCAGCCTGCTGCTGACCGGCAGCCTGGCGGCGATCAACGCCTACCTCGCCGACGCGGCCAGCCAGCCGGTGTTTACCCCGGCAACCGATGCCAGCGGCACTGTCACCCTGAGCATGACCAGCAATGACGGTGGCAATACCGGCGCCGGCGGCCCCCTGACCGACAGCGACAGCATCGGCATCCTCGTCAACCCGGTGGCCGATGCCGTGCCCGGCAGCGATGTATCGCTGGTCATCGGCGCACCGCTGATCAACTCCATCAGCTTCGTCAGCGATGGCGGCCTGACCGGCAAGAACACCTACACCTTCGGCAATGGCGTGACCATTTCCACCGGCGGCAACGGCACCTTCAACTGGTCGGGTGGCAACGACCTGGGCGTCAACGGCAGCGGGGACAACGGCACCGAAGCCCAGCGCATCGAGGGCGACGAGGCCATCACCTTCAGCTTCCCGAGCGGCATGCAGTACATGGCGCTGAAGCTGAAGAACTCCGCCGATGACGTGGTCAAGGTCAGCAGCAAGCTGGAAGCCGCCGACCTGGTCGGGCAGAGCACGCTGAGCGGCAGCATCGGTACCTCCTCCACGACCACGGTATCCGCCGCCAACCTCAAGGTGGAACTGCAGCTGGAAGTGGCCAGCGCCAGCGGCGTCACCAGCACCGTGACCCGTACTGCCACGGTCAACTCAGGCGGCAGCTGGTCCGCGGACCTCACCGGTATCAGCGGCACCATCACCAAGGCCACGCTCAACGCCACGCTCGACGGCGCCCTGTTCAACCAGGGCGGCAATACCTCGGCCAACGTGAACTACTCGGTCAGTGCCGACATGAGCAGCCTGTCGATCGGGCTGGGGGCCGCCAACGCCTTCAATCCCGGAACCAGACCACAGGACGACAAGGCCAACAACGGCTTCCAGATCGAGTACATCGCCGTGGACGCCAGCCAGACCGGCCTGACCAGCTACAGCTACCCGGTGGATCTGTACGCCGTGGTGCAGGACAAGGTCGGCACCGCGGAGACCTTCACCGGCCTGGCCCTCAGCGACCTCCCCGCAGGCTCGACCCTCAGCGTGGCGCATGCCGATGGCACCTACCAGGAGATCATGCCCAACGCCCAGGGGGTCTATGACCTGAGCGCCTACACCGCCCTGCTGAACACCGCGACCACCACAGTGGGCACGGACAAGATCTACCTGACCACCAACTCGGCGCTGCCCAGCGGTTTCGCCCCGACCTTGACCCTGGAAGTCAGCGATGGCGGCACCAGCACGGCCAAGACCATTATCGGCGGCTCGGCCGACTCGACGCTCACCGGGGGTACCGGCAATGACTACATCAGCGGCGGCGCCGGCAACGACAGCCTGGTTGGCGGCACGGGCAACGACACGCTGGACGGTGGAATCGGCAACGACAGCCTGATTGGCGACAGCGGCAACGACATCCTGCTGGGCGGCAGCGGCAACGACTCGCTGACGGGCGGGAGCGGAGCCGACCTGTTCATCTGGAAGGCCGGCGATACCGGCAATGACGTGATCAAGGACTTCAATGCCGGCGAAGGCGACCGCATCGATCTGCACGAACTGCTGCAAGGCGAGAACGATGGCAATATTCTCAACTATCTGCGAGTCGATACCGCCACCTCGACCCTGCTGATCAGCAGCACCGGGGTGCTAAATGCCGACGGCAGCAACGCCGATGCCAGCATCCAGCTGGAGAATGGTGGTGCCGCCGTCAACCTGAACCCGGGCAACCTGAGTCAAGCCGACCTGGTCAACTCGCTGATCGCCGGCGCCGATCCGCTGGTCAAGACCGACCCGATCTGATCAGCAGAACCCCGCGCCCTCCCGGGCGCGGGCTGATTCGCGGCAGTCAAATGCGTAAGGAGCGGCCGATGCTGTATGTGAAACACGACGCCTGGGGTAACCTGGAGCGGGTGGAGCCTGCGCCATTCGCGGGCATGGACGGCGAGCTGGCGGCCGATAGCCAGGAAGCCCAGGCCTGGTTTGCCAACCAGAGCGTGGAAAACAGCCTGCTGCAACTGCAGCAGAGCGACCTGGACATGATCCGCGTGCTGGAAGACCTGATCACCGCGCTGATCCAGAAAGGCGTGCTGCGCATCACCGATCTGCCGGAAGCGGCGCAGGCCAAGCTGGTTGGCCGCAGCAAGGCGCGTGACGCGCTGGGCGGCCTGCACCGGCTGATCAACGATGAAGAGTCCGGCCTGATCTAGCCCGGCCGCGCGGGGGCATACTGCAGCCCCCGCGCCCAGCCGCCCCCTCTGTTCACGGCGACCCTATCCGGCCGCCACCCCCGCCCAACTCAGGCGCAAGGCCACAAGGCCCGCAGCACAGCCCTCACGGCCAGGGTTGCGGCTCGCCGAACAAGCGCCCCTGCACGCCCAGAATGCCCATCGAGCGCAGCACCTGCCACTCGCCGTCCGTCTCGACGCGCTCGGCGATCAACGGCAGGTCGATGCTGTTGGCGGCGCGCTGCATGGCCTCGATGAACAGGCGCTTGTCGTTTTCCTGGTCGATGGCGCGGATGTGGCTGCCATCCACCTTGAGGTGGCTGAGGCCCAGTTTGGCCAGGTTGCCGATCATGCTGAAACGCCCGCCGAAGTGCTGCAGGGCCATGCCGAACCCCAGCGCGTGCAGGCGCTGGGCCAGGGCCTGGAGCGCATCCTGTTCGGGCAGCTGGTCTTCACCCAGTTCGATGATCAGGCGCGCGCCCAGCTGGGCGTGCTGGCGCAGCTTCTCATAGAGCCCGGCCAGCGCCTGCGGGTCGCGCAGGGTACTGCCGGACAGGCTCAGCGCCACAGTGCCAGCGCATTCCTGCAGGTGCGCCAGCACCCGGTCGAGCATGCCCATGTCCAGGCGTGCGGCCCAGCCGAAGCGCTCCAGCCAGGGCAGGAAGCTTCCTGCCGGCAGCAGATTGCCCTGTTCGTCGAGCAGGCGCGCCAGCACCTTGTGGTGCAGCACCCGTTCGGGCTGGTTGGCATCGACCACCGGCTGCGCATACAGCTGCACGCGGCCCTCGCTGAGCGCCGTATCCAGCAGGCGATACCACACCTGGCGCTCGTCGACGGCCTGCTGCGCCAGCCCCTGCTCATGACAGGCCCAATTGCGCTCCAGCTGACTGGCCGCCCGGGTCAGCGCTTCGTCGGCAGCCTGGAAGATGCGCACAGCCTCGGCGCCGGGGGCGAAGGCGCTCAGGCCGATATGCGCCACCGGCAGGCTATCGACGATACCGCTGCGCTGCAGGTTGATCAGGGCCTGATCCAGCGCCTCGGCCAGTTGCTCGGCCTCGTCGCGTTGCAGGCCGATGGCCAGCAGGGCGAATTCGCCGCCGCGATTGCGCGCCAGCACATGGCGGCCCCGGCTAAGCAACTGCAGTTGCTCGGCCACGGCCTTGAGCAACAGGTCGGTGCGCTTGCCACCCAGGCGCTGGTTGAGTCCGGCCAAGTCGTTGATCCGCAGCAGCAGCAGGAAGCCGCTGCTGGCATTCTCGCCGCTCAGGCGACCCTGCAGCTGCAGGTCGAAGTAACGGCGGTTGGCCAGCCCGGTGAGGCTGTCCTCGTAGGCGTCGGCGCGCAGTTTTTCGCTGCGCGCGGCCTCCTCGGCAAACAGCGCCTTGAGCTTCTCCACCATCTGGTTCATCGCGCTGACCACCCGGCGGAACTCGGGGGTCTTGGGCAGCGCCGGCAGGCTGAGGAACTCGCGCCGGGCGATGGCATTGGACTGCTCCACCAGGTATTCCAGCGGGCGCAGCTGCCGCTTGAGGAACAGCACGCCCAGGCCCACGCAGAGCAGGCTGCTAAGGGCCAGCCACATCAGGGTGCCCAGGGCGCTCTGCCAGAGTTTTCCGATGGCGAACAGCGGATGGCTGACCACCTCGACGCGGGCCGCCTGGCGCCAGCCGTCGCTGACGATGGCGTCGCCGCTGGCGGCGTCCAGGTCGACCAGGCGGGCGAACCACTGCGGGGCGGCGGCGCTGACCGGCACGCCACTGCGCTCGACCAGCAGCTCGCCGCTCTCGGCGTCGAGCACGCGAATGCTCTGGAAGTAGCCGCTGTCGAAGATCGAGCTGACCATCAGTTCCATCATCGGCACGTCGTCGACGTGCGGGCTCAGCGAAAGGCCCAGTGCCGTCGCCGCATCCTGGGCGTGGGCGCGCAGCTGGTTGACCTGCTGCTCGCGCGAGCCCTCCACGCTGACCAGGAAGCTACCGGCGAAATTCACCAGCATCAGCACGCAGATGGCGATGAACAGCTGTTTGAACAGTGACATGCATAAACCCCTCGGCCGCTATCAGGGAAATCCCTCGGCACGCATTTTTTTCAACAGGTCTTGCCAGCGCGACAGGCGCTTGGCGTCGCCGACCTGCTTGCCGCCGCCCGCTCCGGGCAGCCACAAGCCTTCGGCATTGAAGGCATAGACCGGCACCAGGTCGGTCCGGCGGTCGGCCGGCTCGATGGCATCGATCAGGTTGTCCAGCACCAGCGGTATCGCCGAGGGCTGCGGGTAATAGGTCAGTACCATGTGCGCCTGGTTCTGGCGCAACGCCTTGACGTAGGTGATGCGCAGCTTATGGCTGGGAACCCCCAGCTGGCGCAGGCTGAAGTACTTGGCGATGGCGAAATCCTCGCAATCGCCGGCGCCGCGGAACAGGGCTTCCACCGGGGTGGCCCAGTAGTCCTTGACCCGCCACAGCTGGATGTCGTCGCGAAAGCGCAGGCGCAGGTTGAAGAACCGGTTGACCGCCTTCAGCTGTTGCAGCTCGGCCTGGCCCGCCTGCGCCTCGAACAGGCGCTGCCAGTCGTCGATGCGCGCGCGGCCCTCGCCCAGCGGGCCATAGAGTTTCTCCGCGCGCGCGCTGATCAGGCCGAAGTCCCAACCCGCCTGCAGAACGCCGGCAACGGCCAGGCAGACCAGCAAAAAAACCACTTTTGCGGGTCTACCCGGATGCTGCAGAAAAGAGACGAGGCGACCGATCGGCAAAGCCGGTACATCCAAACCGATGAATGGCCGTCATGGTGAGTGGCGCAGGCTGAAAACACAATCCTCGGCCCGCCCGACCGGGCCAGATGAATCGGCGCAACGGCCTTCATCCTGGGCCAGTCATTAAAGCGCGGCGCGGGCCTCAGTTGGCGATACGCCAGCCGCGCTGGCCGTCCTGGTGCGACGAGCGCTCCTGACGCCGCTCGCCTTCGTGGCGGCGTTCCTCGTGGCGACCCTCGTAGCGGCGGCCCTCGTCGCGCCGGTCGCTCTGGCGCAGCCAGGAGCCCTGGCGCCGCTCATCGTTGCCCTCGCGGCGATCCCAGCCATAGCGTGGCTGCTCGCTGTGCCGGCGTTGCTCGTGGTAGCGCTGCTGCTCGCCGGAGCGATGGCGGTCGTTGCGCCAGTCATAGCGGCCGTCATAACCGGGGGCATAGTGGGAGTGGCGGCGTTCCTGGTAGCGGTCGTGATGGTCGCTGTAACGCCGGTCATCGTCGTAATAGCGGTAGACCCGGTAACTCGGGTACACCTCGTAGCGCTGCACGTTGTAACCACTGTAGGGGGCGTACTGACGGTAATAGGGGCGCTCATCGCCATAGGCGACGCAACCGCCGAGACTCAAGCCGAGAACTGCACACAAGACTGCTCGAATGGACATGGGCGGCCTCCTTCGACCGCTGGGGTGGCGCCGACGAATATCGGCACCCGGGATCACTCCCACAGGCTTTGACCCTTGCCCCCCGAATGAAGTGCCGGACCGGCCCCGCGCATAAGTTGTATCGGCGCATTACCGGTGCACCAGCACGGTGCAAAACGCCTCGCTCCTGATGCGAAGACCCATGCTAGAGCGCTCCATGCCTTCCGCACAGGCCGCGCAATGGCATCCGACCCGTTGTTTTGGCACGCCATTCGCTAGACAGGGCGGACACAGGATTGCCGCCACGCGCAATCGCATCAGTACATCATCGCAATGGTCGACTAGGGTTCCGGCTCGCCCGCTCCGCAACGAGCAGGGCAAGCGACTGGTCCGAGAGTGGACAACCTCGACAGAGGTCACACGGCGGGACAAAAGCCCGGGAGAACGCGCAGCGTTTGGCTGCCGCCATCCTGTGCCCGTTTCTTCTGCCTGAGGTCAGCCATGTCACGCCGTTCCCTGTTCGCCCGTCTGCTTCCCGCCAGCCTGCTGGCCCTGCTGTTTGTGCAATCGCCCGGAGCCATCGCGGAGCCCGCCAAGTTCAAGGTCTGCTGGTCGATCTATGCCGGCTGGATGCTCTGGGGGCAGATGGCCGAGCAGGGCATCATCGACAAGTGGGCCAAGCAGTACGGCATCCAGATCGAGGTCGAGCAGGTACCGGACTACGTCGCCTCCATCGAGCAGTACACCGCCGGCGACTACGCCGCCTGTGCCATGACCAACATGGACGCCCTGACCATCCCGGCCGCCGCCGGGGTCGACTCCACCGCGCTGATCGTCGGCGACTTCTCCGCCGGAGCAGACGGCATCCTGATCCGCGGCGCGGATCGCGACATCAAGGACCTCAAGGGCAAGACCATCCTGCTGGTGGAAAACTCGGTGTCCCACTACCTGCTCGGCCGCGCCCTGGAATGGGCGCACCTGGACGAGAGCGAGGTGAAGATCGAGAACGTCTCGGACAAGGACCTGGCCCAGGTCTGGCGCAGCGGCAGGGGCGATGCGCTGGTGACCTGGAACCCGATCCTCGCCGACCTGCGCCAGGACGGCGACAGCACCCTGGTGTTCAGCTCGCACCACATCCCCGGGGAGATCCTCGACCTGCTGGTGATCAACAGTGCCACCCTGGCCGCCCACCCGGAACTGGGCAAGGCGCTGACCGGCGCCTGGTTCGAAGGCATGCGCCTGATGGGCATGCCGACCGCCGCGGGCAAGGCCGCCCGCACGCAGATGGCAACCGCCGCCGGCACCACCCTGGAAGACTTCGAGCTGCAGCTGAAGACCATCCGCTCCTTCTATGCCCCGCGCTCGGCCTATGCCTTCGCCAGCAGCGAGAAGATGCCCCTGCTGATGCAGCGCGTGGCCGGCTTCGCCGACGCGCACAAGCTGCTCGGCAACGACGGTAACGGCCTGCAGCAGCTGGGCATCTCCTTCAGCGGCAACCGGGTGCTGGGCAACCCGGCACAGATCAAGCTGCGCTTCGACCCCAGCTATATGCAGCAGGCCGCCGAAGCCAGGCTTTAACCCGCTGTTGTGGGAGCGGATTGATCCGCGAAGGGCGCGGCTGAGCCCGCGCCCAGGCACCAACAACGAACACCGCGCACCAGGATGGCGCAACCACCCATCCCGTTCACCGCCAGGCTCACCGCGCAAACCGCCAGGCCAAGGGCCTTGCCCCAGCTGGCACGATGTTCGCTTTAGTACCGACATGCAGAAGCACCCCGCAAGGGGCGCGGCACGACAATTTGCAATGGCTGACTAGGGTTCCGGCTCGCCGTTCTCCACAGAGTGCGGCAAGTGACTGGTCCGAGAGTTGGCGACCTCGTTCGGGGTTACACGGCGGGATAAAAGCCCGGGAGAACGCGCCACCTGGTCAGCCAGGCACGTGCCGCGCCGCTCCTGCCCGTATTCCCTGGAACTGGAGGTCTACCCATGCGCAAGTCCCTGCTGTCCTCGCTGATCGCTACCGGCCTGTGTGCCGCCCTGAGCTTCCCCGCCCTCGCCGCCCCGAAGACCGACTTCAGCGTCTGCTGGACCATCTATGCCGGCTGGATGCCATGGGAATACGGCGCCGCCCAGGGCATCGTCGACAAGTGGGCGAAGAAGTACGACATCAGCATCGATGTGGTGCAGCTCAATGACTACGTCGAATCGATCAACCAGTACACCGCAGGTGGGTTCGACGGCTGCACCATGACCAACATGGACGCCCTGACCATTCCCGCCGCCGGTGGCGTAGACAGCACCGCGCTGATCATCGGCGACTTTTCCAACGGCAACGACGGCATCGTGCTCAAGGGCGAGAAGAAGACCCTCGGCGACCTCAAGGGCCAGGACGTCAACCTGGTCGAGTTGTCCGTCTCCCACTACCTGCTGGCCCGTGGCCTAGAGCGCGCCGGCCTGGCCGAGAAAGACCTCAAGGTGGTCAACACCTCCGACGCCGACCTGGTCGCCGCCTTCGCCACCGACGACGTCAAGGCCGTGGCCACCTGGAACCCGCTGCTGGCCGAGATCGAAGCCACCCCGAGCGTGACCAAGGTGTTCGACTCCAGCCAGATCCCCGGTGAAATCATCGACCTGATGGTGGTCAACAGCGCCACCCTGAAAGACAACCCGGCCCTGGGCAAGGCCCTGACCGGCGCCTGGTACGAGATCATGGCGACCATGAGCGCCGACACCCCTGCCGGCAAGGCCGCCCGCGAGCACATGGCCAAGGCCTCCGGCACCGACCTGGCCGGCTACGACGCGCAACTGGCGGCGACCAAGATGTTCTACAGCGCCAAGGATGCCGTGGCCTTCGCCAACAGCCCGAAACTGCCGGCGACCATGACCAAGGTGGCCGAGTTCTCCTTCAGCCACGGCCTGCTCGGTGAAGGCGCGCAAAGCGCCGAGGCCATCGGCATGGGCTTCGCCAAGGGCGTGACCACCGGCGACAAGGGCAACCTCAAGCTGCGCTTCGACCCGAGCTACATGCAGATGGCGGCCGACGGAAAACTCTGACGCCGTAGGGTGCGCCGCGCGCACCAACCAGCCCCGCGCGTGCCAATGGTGCGCGCAGCGCACCCTACGCAGCTCTCGCTCTCCATGAGATAGCCCCATGCGCCTGATCAACCGACACCCGGACCGCGGCGGCCGCCTGCTGCTGATCCTGCTGCCCTTCGCCCTGCTGCTGTTCGCCTATTTCACGGGCTCGGCGGCGCGGCTGACGGACAACCCCAACGACAAACTGCTGCCCAGCGCCAGCCAGATGGCCGACGCCATCGATCGCCTGGCCTTCAGCGAGGACAAGCGCAGCGGCGAGTACCTGTTCTGGCAGGACAGCGCCGCCAGCCTGGCCCGCCTCGGCATGGGCATCGGCATTGCCGCCCTGGTCGGTCTATGCCTGGGCATCGCCGCCGGTATCCTGCCGCTGTTCCGCGCGCCGCTATCGCCGCTGCTGACCGTGCTGTCGATGGTGCCGCCGCTGGCGATCCTGCCGATCCTGTTCATCGTCTTCGGCCTCGGCGAACTGTCCAAGGTGATGCTGATCGTGATCGGCATCACCCCGGTACTGGCTCGCGATCTGGAGCAGCGTGCCCGCGAGATCCCTCAGGAAATCCTGATCAAGGCGCAGACCCTCGGCGCCAGCACCTGGACCCTGATCCTGCGCGTGGTGCTGCCGCAGCTGCTGCCGCGCCTGCTGATCGCCCTGCGCCTGGTGCTCGGCTCGGCCTGGCTGTTCCTGATCGCCGCCGAAGCCATCGCCGCCACCGATGGCCTCGGCTACCGGATATTTCTGGTGCGTCGCTACATGGCGATGGATGTGATCCTGCCGTACGTGGTGTGGATCACCCTGCTCGCCTGGCTGATGGACCTGGGCCTGCGGCAGACCACCAGACTTGTTTTTCCCTGGTATGAAGGAGCCAAGGCATGAGCGCCTTCATCGAAGTCAAAAACGTCTGGCAGGAGTATGGCGATCAGGTCGTACTGGAAAGACTTAACCTGTCGATCAACGAAGGCGAGTTCTGCACGCTGGTAGGGGCTTCCGGCTGCGGCAAGTCGACCTTCCTGCGCCTGCTGCTGGGCCAGGAACGCGCCAGCCGTGGCGAGATCCTGCTGGGTGGCCAGCCGCTGGCCGGCGAGCCGGATAGCAGCCGCGGCGTGGTGTTCCAGCGCTACTCGGTGTTCCCGCATCTGTCGGTACTGGACAACGTCGCCATCGGCCTGGAGCTGCCGCGCTCGCCCCTGCTCGGCCGCCTGTTCGGCGCCGCCAAGCGCGAGGCCCGCGAACAGGCCGCGGTGATCCTGAAGAAAGTCGGCCTCGGCCACGCCCTGGACAAGTACCCCAGCCAGCTCTCCGGCGGCATGCAGCAACGCCTGGCCATCGCCCAGGCGCTGATCATGAAGCCGCGCGTGCTGCTGCTCGACGAACCCTTCGGCGCGCTGGACCCGGGCATCCGCAAGGACATGCACGCCCTGCTGCTGGAGCTGTGGCACGAGACCAAGCTGACCGTATTTATGGTCACTCACGACCTGAGTGAGGGCTTCAGCCTCGGCACCCGCCTGCTGGTGTTCGACAAGACCCGCATCGACCCGCACGCACCGAACGCCTTCGGCGCGCGCATCACCTACGACATCCCCCTGAACAGCGACCGCCGCGCCACCCGCGCCGCCGTCGAAACGCTGCCGGCGCATGTCACCGGCACCGCGCAACCGGCCCTGTAAGGAGTTAGCCATGACTGCTGCACTCACCCTGCGCCCCAGCCTGTACGAAGAGCTCGTGCCCGGCGGCGGCCACACCTCCTTCGTTCTCAAGCGCGGCCAGCTGCTGCGCCTCACCGACCTCGAAGGCGGCGCCAACGTCAGCCTGCTGCTGCTTTCCGCCGCCGAGAAAAGCGAGCGCCTGAACCTGCCGGACACCCTCAAGTGCCAGCACACCGCCAAGCTCACCGCAGGCCACTGCCTGTACTCGGATATGGGCCGCGTGCTGGCCGCCATCACCGCCGACACCTGCGGCTGGCACGACAGCTTCGGCGGCGTACTCTCTGCCTCCGAAGTCAGCGAGAAGTACGGCGCCGGTCGTTACCAGGAGCTGCGTAACGGCTACTTCCGCAACGGCGTGGACAACCTGCTGGTGGAAATGGGCAAGTGGAACCTGAACATCCAGGACCTGCTGATGGCGCTCAACCTGTTCAGCAAGGTGACGGTCGATGGTGACGGACGCTTCCACTTCGAACCCGGCAATTCCAAGGCCGGCGACTACATCGAGCTGTACGCGCCGATGGACTGCCTGGTGGTGCTCACCGCCCTGCAGCACCCGCTGGACCCCAACCCGCAGTACGCGCCCAAGCCGGTGCAGCTGAACTGGAGCACGGTGGCGAGCGACGGCATCAGCGTGCTCTGCCGCACCTCACGCCCGGAGAACGGCCGCGGCTTCCACAACACCGAACGCCTGTATATCTGAGGACGCCGAGATGAGCCTTACCGCCAGCGACAAGCACCCCGAAGCCGCCGTCTACCGCCACGAGATCCCGGCCGGCGAGCCATTCCTCTGCGAAGTCAAAGCCGGGCAGACCGTGCGCCTGCTCGACCTCGAAGGCAACCAGGCGGTCGACACGCTGTTCTTCAGCGCGAAGAACCCGCGCGAGCGCTACGACCCGCAACGCACCCTGCGCAAGCAGAACAGCCTGTACCTGACCACCGGAACCGTGCTCTGGTCCAACCTGGGCAACCCGCTGCTGACCATCAGCGCCGACACTTGCGGGCGCCACGACACCCTCGGCGGCGCCTGCGCCCAGGAGAGCAACACCGTGCGCTACGCCCTGGACAAGCGCTACATGCACAGCTGCCGCGACAACTTCCTGCGCGCCAGCCTGCACGACGGCCGCCTGGAGAAGCGCGACATAGGCGCCAACATCAACTTCTTCATGAATGTCCCCGTCACCCCGGAAGGCGGCCTGACCTTCGAGGACGGCATCTCCGCACCGGGCAAGTACGTCGAGCTGATCGCGCATATGGACGTCATCGTGCTGATCTCCAACTGCCCGCAACTGAACAACCCCTGCAACGGCTGGAACCCGACCCCGGCCGAGGTGCTGGTATGGGATTAAGCATGTGGGAGCGGCTTCAGCCGCGATGCTTTCGCGTGATCCTGATTCGCGGCTAAAGCCGCTCCCACAGTAGAACCCCGCCACCAAACCGATTTACCCACCCCGGACGACCGGGGTGCAGACCGAATACTGCGGGACGGCCCGCCCCTTCGAGGACGCCTCGAATGTTCGACAAACTCCTGATCGCCAACCGCGGCGCCATCGCCTGCCGCATCCTGCGCACCCTGCGCGCCATGAACGTGAAAGGCGTGGCCCTGTACTCCGAGGCCGACGCCGCCAGCCTGCATATCCAGCAGGCCGATGAAGCCTTCAGCCTCGGCGAAGGTCCGGCCGCCAGCACCTATCTGGTGGTCGACAAGATCCTCGCCGTCGCCAAGCAGACCGGCGCAAAAGCCATTCACCCCGGCTACGGCTTCCTCTCCGAGAATGCCGCCTTCGCCGAGGCCTGCGAGGCCGCCGGCATCGCCTTTGTCGGCCCGACGCCTGAGCAATTGCGCGTATTTGGCCTGAAGCACACCGCCAGAGCGCTGGCAAAACAGCACGGCGTGCCGATGTTGGAAGGCACTGAGCTGCTGGAAAACCTCGACGCCGCGCTCAAGGCCGGTGAAGAAGTCGGCTACCCGGTGATGCTGAAAAGCACCGCTGGCGGTGGCGGTATCGGCATGCGCGTGTGCAACAGCGCTGCAGAGCTGAGCGAGGCGTTCGACACGGTCAAGCGCCTGGGGCAGAACAACTTCAGCGACAGCGGCGTGTTTATCGAGAAGTACATCCAGCGTGCCCGCCACCTGGAAGTGCAGGTGTTCGGCGACGGCCAGGGCGACGTGCTGGCCCTCGGCGTGCGCGATTGCTCGGTGCAACGGCGCAACCAGAAGGTGCTGGAAGAAACCCCGGCGCCCAACCTGCCGGCCGGCATGGCCGACGAGCTGTGCGCGGCGGCGATCAAGCTGGCCAAGGCGGTCAGCTACCGCAGCGCCGGCACCGTGGAGTTCGTCTACGACAGCGAGGCCGAGCGCTTCTACTTCCTCGAAGTGAACACCCGCCTGCAGGTCGAGCACGGCGTCACCGAACAGGTGTGGGGCGTCGACCTGGTGCGCTGGATGATCGAGCTGGCGGCCGGCGACCAGGCCCCGCTGAGCGAGCTGGCGCAGAACCTGAAACCCAGCGGCCACGCCATCCAGGCGCGCCTGTACGCCGAAGACCCGGGCCGCGACTTCCAGCCGAGCCCCGGCCTGCTTACCGCCGTCAGCTTCCCCAAGGCCGATGGCAAGAGTCTGCGTATCGACACCTGGGTCGAAGCCGGCTGCGAGATTCCGCCCTACTTCGATCCGATGATCGCCAAGCTGATCACCTGGGCGCCGAGCCGCGACCAAGCCAGCGCCGCACTGAACCAGGCCCTGGCCGACTCGGTGCTGTACGGCGTGGAATCCAACCGCGACTACCTGCGCCAGATTCTGGTCGACGCACCGTTCGCCAGCGGCTCGCCCTGGACCCGCTGCCTGGAAGGCCTGGTCTACCAGGCACACACTTTCGAAGTGCTGTCCGCCGGCACCCAGACCACGGTGCAGGACTTCCCTGGCCGTCTCGGCTACTGGGCAGTCGGTGTGCCGCCGTCGGGCCCGATGGACGACCGCGCGCTGCGCCTGGGAAACAGCCTGCTCGGCAACGACGAAGGTGCCGCCGGTCTGGAAATCACCATGAGCGGCCCGCTGCTGCGCTTCAACACCGATGCGGTGGTGGCGGTGACCGGCGCGGCGATTCCGCTGAGCGTGGATGGCAGCGAGCAACCAATGAACACCGCATTGCTGATCAAGGCCGGCAGCACCCTGAGCCTCGGCACCATCGCCGGTAGCGGCGCGCGCTCGTACCTGTGCCTGAGAGGCGGCCTGCAAGTGCCGAAATACCTCGGCAGCAAAAGCACCTTCACTCTCGGCCAGTTCGGCGGCCACGGCGGCCGTGCCCTGCGCGCCGGCGATGTGCTGCACATTCCACCTCTCGCGCAAAAGGACAGCGGTGCACAACTGCCCGCCGCGCTGTGCACCGCCCTGCCCGCCGTCCGCGAAATCCGCGTGATCTACGGCCCGCACGGCGCGCCGGAATACTTCACCCCGGCCTATATCGAGACCTTCCTCGCCACCGACTGGGAAGTGCATTTCAACTCCAGCCGTACCGGCGTGCGTCTCATAGGACCGAAACCCGAGTGGGTGCGCGACAGCGGCGGCGAGGCCGGCCTGCACCCGTCGAACATCCACGACAATCCCTACGCCATCGGCGCGGTGGACTTCACCGGAGACATGCCGGTGATCCTCGGCCCGGACGGCCCGAGCCTGGGCGGCTTCGTCTGCCCGGTGACCATCATCGAAGCCGACCTGTGGCAGCTCGGCCAGCTCAAGGCCGGCGACAAGCTGCGCTTCGTGCCGGTGAATATCGAAACCGCTCGCAACCTGGCTAAAGCCCGCAAAGAGGAAACCAGCGGACTGACGCCGGTCGCCGTCAACTGGCAGCCGATTCCGCTGGAGCCGCCGGTGATCCTCGACATCGGCAGCCAGGACAAGCGCCTGGTCGCCCGCCTCTCCGGCGACACCCACCTGCTGCTGGAAATCGGCCAGGCCGAGCTGGATCTGGTGCTGCGCTTCCGCGGCCATGCGCTGATGCAGGCGCTGGAAGCCAAGAACCTCAACGGAGTCATTGATCTCACGCCCGGCATCCGCTCGCTGCAGGTGCACTACCAGCCGGAAACCCTGTCGCTGGCCAACCTGCTGGCGGTGGTGATCGGCGAGTGGGACGCGGTTTGCAACGCCCAGGACCTCAAGGTGCCGTCGCGCATCGTGCACCTGCCGCTGTCCTGGGACGACCCGGCCTGCCAGCTGGCCATCGACAAGTACATGACCACGGTACGCAAGGACGCACCCTGGTGCCCAAGCAATCTGGAATTTATCCGCCGCATCAACGACCTACCCAATCTGGACGAGGTCTACAAGACCGTGTTCGACGCCAGCTACCTGGTGATGGGCCTCGGTGACGTCTACCTCGGCGCGCCGGTGGCCACGCCGCTGGACCCGCGCCATCGCCTGGTCACCACCAAGTACAACCCGGCGCGCACCTGGACCGCGGAGAACTCGGTGGGCATCGGCGGCGCCTACATGTGCGTGTACGGCATGGAAGGCCCCGGCGGCTACCAATTCGTCGGCCGCACCCTGCAGATGTGGAACCGCTACCGCGAAGTCGCCGCCTTCCACGGCAAGCCCTGGCTGCTGCGCTTCTTCGACCAGATCCGCTTCTACCCGGTGGGGGCCGAGGAACTGCTGCAGATCCGCCGCGACTTCCCGCTTGGCCGCTATGAACTGCGCATCGAGGACAGCGAACTGGCCCTGGCCGACTACCAGGACTTCCTCACCGAGGAAGCCGAGGGCATCGACGCCTTCCGCAGCCAGCAGCGTGCCGCCTTCGACGCCGAACGCCAGCGCTGGATCGCCTCCGGCCAGGCGCATTTCGAAGTCGAGGAAGTCGGCCCGGATGTGGGCGAGGACACCCAGCTCGGCGCCGGCCAGCACAGCATCGACAGCCACATCGCCGGCAATCTCTGGCAGGTGCAGGTGGAGGCCGGCAGCACGGTGAAAGCCGGCGATGTGCTGGTGATCCTCGAGTCCATGAAGATGGAAATCCCCCTCACCGCCCCACGCGATGGCGTGGTGCGCGAGGTGCGCGTGCAACCCGGTTCGCCGGTACGCGCCGGCCAGCGCGTGGTGGTGCTCGAGGAAGCCTGACACCTCGCAAGGGTGGATGGATAAAGCGCCATCTACCCCACAACAGAGATTCATAGCCGCACGGCGCCGTAGGGTACGCCGTGCGCACCAACCGGACATGCGGTGCGCACGGCGCACCCTACGAGAGAACTGCGATGAAACACCCATTCGATCTGCGCCTCGGCGCCCTGAAAACCGCCTACAGCGATGGCAGCCTGACCCCGCGCCAGCTGATCGCCACCCTGCACCAGCAGGCCGCCGCGCTGAACCCCGAGTTCAAGCTGTTTATCCACCTGCTCAGCCTGGCCGAGCTGGAACCCTACCTGGCCGCCCTGGACGGCAAGTCCCCCGCCGAGTTGCCGCTGTTCGGCGTGCCCTTCGCCATCAAGGACAATATCGACCTGGCCGGCGTGCCGACCACCGCCGCCTGCCCGGCCTTCGCCTATGTGCCGGGGCAAAGCGCGACCATCGTCGAGCAGCTGATCGCCCTCGGCGCCGTGCCCCTGGGCAAGACCAACCTCGACCAGTTCGCCACCGGCCTCAACGGCACCCGCTCGCCCTACGGTGAATGCCGCAACAGCGTGCACCCGGCTTACCCGTCCGGCGGCTCCAGCGCCGGTTCGGCCCTGGCCGTGGCACTGGGCGTGGCCAGCTTTGCGCTGGGCACCGACACCGCCGGCTCCGGCCGGGTGCCGGCGGCGCTGAACAATCTGGTCGGACTCAAGGCCACCAAGGGCCTGATTTCCACCGCCGGCGTGGTACCGGCCTGCCGTACCCTGGACTGCGCGACCTACTTCACCGCGACCGCCGCCGAGGCCAGCCAGTTGCTGGCGCTGACCGCCAGGCTGGATGCGCACGATGAATACAGCCGCGCCAACCCGCTGTGGAACGACGCCAGCGCCTTCGGCAAACCCCGCGCGGGCTTTCGCTTCGGCGTGCCGGCGCAGCTGGAGTTTCTCGGCTGCCCGGAAAGCCCGGCGCTATTCGCCAGCACCATCGAACAGCTCAAGGCCCTTGGCGGCGAAGCGGTGGAAATCGACTTCGCGCCCTTCCTCGAAGCCGCGCGCCTGCTCTATGAAGGGCCCTGGGTCGCCGAGCGCTACAGCGTTGCCGGCGCCCTGATCGAGCAGCAGCCGGATGCCGTGTTGCCGGTGATCAAGGCCGTGCTGGAAAAGGCACCCGGCGTCAGTGGCGTCGACACCTTTCGCGCCCAGTACCGCCTGCAGGCACTCAAGGCGATCTGCGACCGCATCCTCGGCGAGGTCGACTGCGTGCTGACCCCGGCCTACCCGCGCCCGGTAACCCTGGCCGAATTGCACGCCGAACCGGTCAAGCGCAACTCGGACCTGGGCTACTACACCAACTTCATGAACATGCTGGATTACGCCGCCGTCGCTGTTCCTGCAGGCTTCATGGCGGGCGGCCTGCCGTGGGGCGTGACCCTGTTCGGTCGCGCCTTCACCGACCAATCCCTGCTCGGCCTGGCCGACGGCCTGCAGCGCCAGCATGGCCTGGCGCTGGCCGGTCAACGCACGCTGGACGCACAGGCCCCGGCAAGCGTCGCCCGCAACGACCGCGCCCGCGTGGTGGTATGCGGCGCGCACCTCGATGGCCTGCCGCTGAACTGGCAGCTCAAACAACGCGGCGGCCGCCTGCTGCAGGCCACCCAGAGTTCGCCGGACTACCGGCTGTACGCCCTGGCCGGCGGCCCACCGTTCCGCCCAGGGATGGTCCGCGTCGCCGAGAGTGGCGTGGCCATCGCCGTCGAAGTCTGGGAGCTGCCGAGCGCCGAGCTGGGCTCGTTCCTCACCGGCATCCCCGCGCCGCTGGGCCTGGGCAAGGTGCAACTGGCCGACGGCAGCTGGGAAACCGGCTTCATCTGCGAACCCTATGGCCTGGCCGGCGCCGTGGACATCAGCCACTTCGGCGGCTGGAAGGTCTATCTGCAGAACAAGACCTGAGGCTCACTCATACGCTCTGCGTAGGGTGCGCCGTGCGCGCCGGCAAATCCGTACCGGGCCCTGGTGCGCACGGCGCACCCTACGAATCGCCAGCTCTCATGCCGGCACGGCATGCCGGGCAGCTGGCGGGGCTGGGGCTTCGGGTTTAGAGTGCTTGGAGGGAGTCGCCCGCTTGCCGGGACACAGCACGCACAGGGAACCGTATGCCGTCACTCACCCGCGACCAGGCCCAGCACCGCGCCGACGATATCCAGGCGTTCTACCGCGAGGTGCAGCGCCTGCATGAAGAGCAGGCCCTGAGGCTTGGCAACGAGCAGCTGCAGCACCTGCAACGACACC
This sequence comes from Pseudomonas sp. R-28-1W-6, assembly GCF_009799925.1. Taxonomy (GTDB): domain Bacteria; phylum Pseudomonadota; class Gammaproteobacteria; order Pseudomonadales; family Pseudomonadaceae; genus Aquipseudomonas. Next base: position 62,785 of record NZ_WELK01000007.1, on the reverse strand, counting down.
ATCAGGAGTTGCTGGCGCAGTACCGCGCCCGCTTCGATATCGATGCCAGCCAGCAGAGCAAACGCCTGTCGCTGAGCATGCGGATCGTCTCGCTGCTCGGCGCCCTGGCCCTGGCCGCCAGCCTGCTGTTCTTCTTCTACCAGTTCTGGGGGCTGTTCAGCGAGGCGGCGCAGGTCGCCATCCTCGGCGGTTTCGCCCTGGGCAGCCTGCTGCTGACCTTCGCCATCCGCCGCCGCGACCCGTCCGGCTATTTCAGCAAGCTGGCCGCCCTGCTCGCCTTCGCCTGCTTCGTGCTGAACATCAGCATGCTCGGGCAGATCTTCAATATCACGCCCTCGGACAAGGCCCTGCTGCCCTGGGCCGCCCTCGCCCTGCTGCTGGCCTATGGTTGCAACGCGCGCCTGCTGCTGGTCGCCGGCCTGGCCTGCCTGCTGGCCTACAGCGGCACGCGGCTGGGCGCGTGGAGCGGCTTCTACTGGCTGGAGGCGAGCGAGCACCCGGAAAACTTCCTGCCCGGCGGGCTGCTGGCGTTCCTCCTGCCGCTGTTCGTCGGCCAGGCGCGCTTCAGCGGTTTCGCCGCCACCTACCGGATCATGGGTCTGCTCGCCCTGTTCGTGCCCATGCTGGTGCTGGCCAACTGGGGGCATGGCAGCTACCTGCCGTTCTCCGCCGCCAGCATCGAGAATGGCTACCAGCTGCTCGGCTTTGTCGCCTCGGCCCTGGCCATCTGGCTCGGCACCCGTCGCGACTGGACTGAAGTAGCGCTGACCGGCCAGCTGTTCTTCATCGTCTTTCTCGGCATCAAGATGGTCGACTGGTGGTGGGACGTGCTGCCCAAGTACCTGTTCTTCCTCCTGCTCGGCCTGGTTGCCGTGCTGAGCCTGCTGGTGCTCGGGCGCTTGCGCCGCAGCCACAAGGGGGCCAGCGCATGATCACGCTCACCAGCCGGCACGGCCTGCTCGCCGGCCTCGCCCTGATCCTGCTGACCAACGCCGTGGCCCTGGCCGGCGTCTGGTACAACCGCCAGGACCAGCCGGAGAGCAGCCTGCTGCTCTCCGAGCGCGAGCTGCTGCGCGACCACGAGGGGCCCAGCCGGGAAAACAGCGGCCTGGCCCTGCGCCTGGACTGGCGCAGCCCACGCCCCGCCGACTCCGGCAACCGCTACGAGCGCCGCCCCCTGCAGCAGGAGCAGCTGCTGGCCCTGGGCTTCGCCCCGCTCGCCGAGGACGACGCCGACTATCGGCAGCGCCATGGCAAGCGCCAGGTGCTGGTGGTGCTGGAGCTCGATGGCCCGGCCTACCAGGCCGAGCTGCGGCGCACGGAGGCCGAGCTGCAGCAGGCCAGCCGGGCCCTCGCCCAGCTACCGGACGATGAACAACTGCAGGTCCGCGAGCGTTTGGCACGCGAGGACCTCGCCCGCGAACGCCAGCACGACAGCCGCCTGTTCGCCGTCGATGTCGGCCTGGATGCCGCCAGCCTGCGCCAACGCTACCCGGACCGCAGCCGCTACGCCCTGGTCCCCGGCACGGTGAGCGCCTGGTGCGACTGCAGCGGCAAGGTGCGCCAGCTGAGCGGGCAGATCGACCAGCTGTACAACAGCAGCCTCAACGTGCCGCATGCCTGGCGCAGCCTGCTGGCCAAGCGCCTGCCCGCCAGCCACTCCGACGAGCCGCGCCCCGGCTTCCAGGCCCGGGTCAACTATGGCCAGCGCCTGGAGCCATGGATCAGCGCCATCCACGGCCTCGCCGAATAACCCGGCAGAACCGGTGACGCCGGCCCGGCCGGCGCGCTAGCATGGAGCCACTACTCCAGGGCCCACTCCATGCCACTCAGCCACTCGCGCAAAGCCCAGACCCTTCTGCTCCTGCTGTTGCTCGCCCTGCTGCTCAGTGGTTTCACCGCCACCGCCCTGGTCAGCTACTACACCTCGCGGGACAGCATCCGCCACAGCATCGTCAACACCGAACTGCCGCTGACGTCCGACAATATCTACTCGGAAATCCAGAAGGATCTGGTGCGCCCGGTGGTGATCTCCTCGATGATGGCCCGCGACACCTTCGTCCGCGACTGGGTGATGGGCGGCGAGCAGGATGCCGCGCAGATGACCCGCTACCTGCGCGAAGTGCAGGAACACTACGGCGCCTTCACCAGCTTCTTCATCTCCGAGAAGACCCACACCTACTACCAGGCCAAGGGCGTGCTCAAGCAGGTCAGCGCGAGCGAACCGCGCGATGTCTGGTACTTCCGCGTGCGCGCCATGCAGGAGCCCTACGAGATCAATGTCGATGTCGACATGGCCAACCAGGACCGGCTGACCTTCTTCATCAACTACAAGGTGTTCGACTACAGCGGCAACTTCATCGGCGTCACCGGCGTCGGCCTCACCGTCGATGCCGTGGTCAAGCTGATCGATGACTACCAGCAGCGCTACGAGCGCAGCATCTACTTCGTCGACGGCAACGGGCGCATCGCCCTCACCGGGGCCAGCGGCGGACCGCTGGGCGCACGCACCGGGCAGGCGCTCGGCAGCGTGGCCGGCCTGGAAGAACTGCTGGCCAGGCTGCCGCAACCGCAAAGCGGCCACTTCGACTACCAGGAGCACGGTCACCGACACTTTCTCAACGTGCGCTTCATTCCCGAACTGGACTGGTACCTGTTCGTCGAGAAGCACGAGGATGGCGCCCTGGCCGGCATCCGCCACACGCTCTATCTCAACCTGCTGATCTGCGCGCTGATCAGCGCCATGGTGCTGTTTCTGGTGTACCTGGCCATGCGTCGCTACCAGCGCCACATCGCCACCCTGGCCACCACCGACGTGCTCACCGGCCTGCCCAACCGCCGCGGCTTCAACCTGCTGGCCGGCCAGGCCCTGAACGAAGCCCAGCGCAGCCAGAGCCCGCTCTGCGCCCTGCTGATCGACCTCGACCACTTCAAGCAGCTCAACGACAACTACGGCCACCTGGCCGGTGACGAAGTGCTGCGCGGCTTTGCCCACAACCTGCAGGGCAATCTGCGCCAGTCCGACATCATCTGCCGCTGGGGCGGCGAGGAGTTCATCCTCCTGCTCAAGGACACCGACAGCGCCACGGCGCGCCTGCTGGCCGAGAAGATCCGCGAGCAGAGCACCGCCAGCAGCTTCCCCTTCAATGGCGTCAACCTGACGATCAGCACCAGCATCGGCCTCACCGAACTGCATGACGAGGACAGCCTCGACCGCCTGATCGCCCGCGCCGACCGGGCGCTGTACCGGGCCAAGCAGTCCGGGCGCAACCGCGTCTGCGCAGAAACCTTCGAGCCGCAGGCATGACCGACGCCAGCCATTGCCCACGCTGCGGCCAGCTCAACCGCTGCGCCCAGGCCGGCCAGAGCGAGCCGGTGCAGGATTGCTGGTGCTTCCACAGCCCAGTCGATGCGGCCGTGCTCGACAGCCTGCCAGCCGAACAGCGCGACCGGGCCTGCCTGTGCCCACGCTGTGCCCGGGGCCTGCCCGCCGAGCCCAAGCAAGCGGACTGAGCCGTGCGTCTCGACCGCTTTCTCAGCAACCTGCCACAGTTCAGCCGCGCCGATGCGCGCCTGCTGCTGGCCAGCGGGCGCATCCGGGTGGATGGCACCGCGGTGCGCGACGGCCGCTGCGAAGTGCGCGAATTCAGCCGCATCGAACTGGACGACCAGCTGCTGCAGGCCGGCAAGCCGGCGCGCTTCTTCATGCTGCACAAGCCGGTCGGCGTGGTCAGCGCCACCGAACATCCCGAGCACCGCACCGTGCTCGACCTGCTCGACGAGCCGGACAAGCACGAATTGCATATCGCCGGGCGCCTCGACCTCAACACCAGCGGCCTGCTGCTGCTCACCAACGACGGCCTGTGGTCGCGCCGCCTGACCGAACCGCGCAGCCGCCTGGGCAAGGTCTACCGGGTACGCACCGAACAACCGATCAGCGCCGAGTACATCGAGGTATTCGCCCGCGGCCTGTACTTCGCCTACGAGGACCTCACCACCCTGCCCGCCGAGCTGCAGATCCTCGACAGTCACAGCGCCCTGCTGACCCTGCACGAAGGCCGCTATCACCAGGTCAAGCGCATGTTCGGCCACTTCCAGAACAAGGTGCTGGCCCTGCACCGCGAGCGCATGGGCCCGCTGCAACTCGACCCGAGCCTGGCGCCTGGCGCATACCGGGCGCTGAGTGCCGAGGAAGCGGCTCTGGTCTGAATGCTACCGTCCGGCAGAAGTTGCAGAACCAGCCATACGAGTGACTTGCTTCGGTCACACAAGCCTGCTTGAATCAAATCCAAGGTCCGTAAGTGACCAGCAAGTCATAAGCAGAGTCTAAGAACACTTTTTTGGTTGAGGGTGCCACGGCACCTGTAACGGGACTGCCCCCGATCGTACCGAAGCGAAGTGACGCCACTTCTCCTCGGTCGATTCCCGAACCGAAAAATCGCCCGCCAATAACAACACCTGTCGGCAGACCGTACCCGTCGACAAGGGCCCCACTTTCCAGGCGCATGCCTACCTGTCCTGAAGCTCGTGCAGCTCGCGTTCCTGCGGCTGCGCGTCCGTAACACTGCACGTCAGGGGCATGTACGATGAAACCAGAAACCGCTGTGCTGGATATCCAGGGGCAATACCGGGTCTACACGGAGTTCTACCGCGCCGACAGCGCCGAGCACACCATCATTCTGGTCAACGGTTCACTGTCGACAACGGCGTCCTTCGCCCAGACCGTCCGCTATCTCTACCCGCATTTCAATGTGGTGCTGTTCGACCTGCCCTATGCCGGCCAGTCGCGCGAGCACAACGACCACACGCGTCTGATGACCCGCGAAGAGGAAGCCGACATCCTCCTCGAACTGGTCGAACAGTTCGCCTGCGACCACGTGCTGTCGTTTTCCTGGGGCGGCATCGCCACCCTGCAGGCCCTGGCGCGTCGGCCGCGGCGCATCGTCCGGGCGGTGATCAACTCGTTCTCGCCGGTCACCAACCAGGCCATGCTCGGCTACCTGGAGCGCGGCGTGGCGGTGATGAAGGCCTGCGACCGCGAGAACGCCGGTCTGCTGCTCAACGGCACCATCGGCAAGCACCTGCCGTCGCTGTACAAGCGCTACAACCATCGCCACCTGACCAGTCTGGAAGTCTACGAGTACCAGCAGATGTGCTTCCACGTGGAGAACGTGCTGAACATGGAAGGGCGTTCCTGCACCAGCTTCGCCGCGGAAATCGAGATTCCCACGCTGTTCGTCAACGGCGAGTGGGACGAGTACACCACGGTCGAGGATGCCCGCCTGTTCGCCCAGTACGTGCGCCACAGCGAGTTCCGCTGCATCGACCAGGCCGGCCACTTCCTCGACATGGAACACAAGGGCGCCTGGCTGCAGACCCGCGACACCCTGCTGGGCTACCTGCAGCAACCGCTGGGCCAGCGCTCGCGCAGCGTGGCCATGGCCGAGAGTGCCGCCCTCGCCGGCTGAACTCCGTGCCGCCGGCAGCCCGGCAAGGCCCCGCCGCAGCTGCCAGCGGCAACGGCGTGCACCACGACGCAGGTATTTCTTGCGCCGTGGCTTCACCTCGGCAGGCGATTCTGGTACAAAGTCACCCGCTCAAGCGGGCGTCGTATAATGGCATTACCTGAGCTTCCCAAGCTCATGACGAGGGTTCGATTCCCTTCGCCCGCTCCAGAACTTCAACGAAAAAGCCCTGCTCATGCAGGGCTTTTTCGTTTCTGCTGGCACACAGCCTTGCCAGCCGGCCATCGCAGTGGCTGCATGGCTGCTGGTCACCAGCACGACAGCCCTTAGCGAGGACACAAGATGCGCAGAGCACTGCAGCGACTCAGCGACTGGGCCAAGGCACTCAAACGACAAGTGATGGTGTTGTGGTTCTGCTGTCGACACCCCGACACCCCTTGGCTGGCCAAGGCCGTGGCGATTGCCGTGGTCGCTTACGCGCTGAGTCCCATAGACCTGATTCCCGACTTCATCCCGATTCTGGGCTATCTGGATGACCTCCTTCTGCTGCCCCTGGGCATCCTGCTGGTCATCCGCCTGATCCCCGGAAAGATACTGGAAGCGTGTCGACAGCAGGCCAGCGCATGGGAAAGCACACAACAGCCGCGCCCGGTAAACCGAGCCGCAGCGGTCTTGGTTGTGCTGATCTGGCTGGCAGGCCTGGCCCTGGCCTGGCTAGCAGTCAGGCCTCACTGAGCAGCCGCCTTCCCACACTTAGGCTCTCGGGTGAAGGTCTGGGAAACATCCACCGCGCCGAGATGCTCCAGCGTGCGCCGCCCGATGAGCACGGGGTAGAGCATCTTGCCCCGGTTCTTTAGCGAGAACTGCTCGCTGTACACCCGATGGCCAATGCACATCTGCATCAGCACGACCGGGCGATGTTCAGCGCCACCGGCACCGCGGACCTTCACATTACGCTCCACGCGCCGTTCGAAAGGGATGCTGACCGCGCTGCCGGTATCACTGTCCTTGGCCTCGACATTGAAACGCACCCACTTCTCGCCGTTCTTCTCGAAGCGTTCGAGGTCTTTGGCGTCCATGGACGAGGTTAACGCGCCGGTATCCAGCTTGATCTTCACCGAGACGTTTTCCGGCAGCAGCAGCCCCTCTTCGACCCAGCCGAAGACCTCTGGCTGGCTGGCATTGGCCGCATAAAGCGGTGCCGCGGTGACCAGCAGGAGCACCGAGGCAACGATCCAATCAATCCAGTTAGGCTTCACGCTGAGCTCCATGGCATAGACATGTCCGGACTCTAAAGAAAGCCAGGTGAAATACACGTCAAGGCGAGTATAGGGGTGCTGCCCCGCCCAGGGAGCCGACTCGGGCTGACCCGACAGAATCCGGCCAGCGGCATTTGCCCTGGCGCAGAAAAAAGAAAACCCCGCACGCGGGCGGGGTCAAAGGAGCACTGCATCTTGGGGATTTCAGTGGACTCAGGCTATGGCCCGAGCCGTGAAACTTTCGTGAAGGCGATGTCGGTAAAACGGTAAAAAAGCGAATTTCGCCACCCCGGCGCACCACCGGCCTCAGTCGGCGCCCCGCAGCCACTGCGCCAGGCTGCCGCTGAACAGCGCCGCCTGTTCCTCATGGAGCATTTCCAGCGCCCGGCGCAGGCCCGGATACCAGGCTTCATCATCGAGCTTGTCCGGCAATTGCCCGGGGCGCGGCAACGGCCATGGGCTGCGGCTGAGCAGTTGATGCAGGCTGAAATGCTCCAGGTCGCGGCACAGCACCCAACCGCCGCCACCGCTGACCCGGCAGACCAGGTGTTCGCGCTCGAGGAAGTCGAGCACTTCCTCCCACTCGTTCTCCGGCAGCAGCCAGCCCTCACGCTGCACGTCGCCATGGCGCAGCGGCACGCCGCGCACCTGGCGCTGGTGAAATACCCGCAGGATGCCCAACAGCACCAGCACCCTTGGCAGCGCGCGGCGGCGCCAGTGGCGCGAGGCCGTCAGGTTGCACACCAGCTCGGCACCGAACAGCACGATCAGCCAGGACACGTAGATCCACAGCAGGAACAGCGGCACCGTGGCGAAGGCGCCGTAGATCAGCTGGTAGCCGGGGAACAGGCTGACGAACAGGCCGAACAGCGCCTTGGCCACCTCGAACAGCACGGCGGTGAACAGGCCGCCGAGCAGCGCATTGCGCAGCGGTACCCGGGCATTCGGCACGGTGGCGTAGATCAGGGTGAAGGCGGCGACGCTGGACAGCAGCGGGGCGAAGCCGAGCAGGGTCTTGGCGCCGATCAGCGCATGCGGCCCGGACAGCAGCGACAGCGAGGTGATGTAGGTGCTCACCGCAAAGCCCACGCCGAGCAGCAGCGGGCCCAGGCTGAGGATCGCCCAGTACAGCAGGAAGCTGGACACGCCGCGGCGCGGCTGGCGCACCCGCCAGATGGTGTTGAAGGCCTTCTCGATGGTCACCAGCATCATGAACGCGGTGAGCGCCAGCAGGATCACCCCGGCCCAGGTCAGCTTGCGCGCCTGCACGGTGAACTCGCGCAGGTATTCCTGCACCGTGGCCCCGGAGGATGGCACGAAGTTGCGGAAGACGAAGCTCTGGATGTCCTCGCCCATGCCCTGGAAGGCCGGGATCGCCGAGAGCATGGCGAAGGTCACGGTCATCATCGGCACCACCGCGAACAGGGTGGTGTAGGTCAGCGCCGCGGCGCTCTGGGTGGCGCGGTCGGCAAAGAAGCGCTGCACCAGGAAACGCCAGAACTCCGAGACATCTTCTAGTCGCTGACGCATTCCCTCTCCTTAGAAACTGTTCATGTCCAGCGGCAACCTGGCTATTCCGCCCGCGAGCGCAAGGCGGACTGCGCTGATCCGCGCCGAGGCGGGTAGAATAGCGCCCACCTCAGGCTAGATGCGACCCATCCATGACCGACTTGACCCTCTATCACAACCCGCGCTGCTCGAAATCCCGCGGCGCCCTGGAACTCCTCGAAGCCCGCGGCCTGACGCCGAACATCGTGCGTTACCTGGAAACCCCACCCTCCGCCGCTGAATTGCACAGCCTGCTGGGCAAGCTGGGCATCGGCGCGCGCCAGTTGCTGCGCACCGGCGAGGACGAATACAAGGAACTCAACCTGGCCGACGGCAGCCTCAGCGAGGCCCAGCTGATCGAGGCCATGGTCGCCCACCCCAGGCTGATCGAGCGGCCGATCCTGATCGCCGGGGACAAGGCGGTGATCGGCCGGCCGCCGGAGAAAGTCCTGGAGTTGCTGGCATGAGCGCGCCCTACATCCTGGTGTTGTATTACAGCCGCCACGGCGCCACCGCCGAGATGGCCAGGCAGATCGCCCGCGGCGTCGAGCAGGCTGGCCTGGAAGCACGCCTGCGCACGGTGCCGGCCGTCTCCACCGAGTGCGAAGCCACGGCCCCGGCGATTCCCGCCGAAGGTGCGCTGTACGTCAGCCTCGACGACCTGAGGCACTGCGCCGGCCTGGCCCTGGGCAGCCCGACCCGCTTCGGCAACATGGCCGCGCCCTTGAAGTATTTTCTCGATGGCACCAGCAGCCTGTGGCTGACCGGCGAGCTGGTCGGCAAGCCGGCCGGGGTGTTCACCTCCACCTCCAGCCTGCATGGCGGCCAGGAAAGCACCCTGCTGTCGATGATGCTGCCGCTGCTGCACCACGGCATGCTGCTCTGCGGCCTGCCCTACAGCGAAGGCGCCCTGCTCGACACCCGCGGCGGCGGCACGCCCTATGGCCCCAGCCACCATGCCGGGGCCGACGGCAAGCGCGCCCTCGACGAACACGAAATCAGCCTGTGCCGCGCCCTCGGGCTGCGCCTGGCCAAAACCGCCCAGCAGCTGGAGACCCCGCGTGGCTAAGCAAGCGAAACCCCTTCCGGCCCTCGACTGGCTGCAACCGCGGCTGAAACTCAGCCGCGCCCTGAGCCTGTTCAGCTTCATCGCCCTGTTTGCCCTGCTGCTGGGCTGGAACCTCGGCTTCGCCGACCTGCACGGCGCGCGCATCTGGGTGGTGTTGAGCATCCAGCTGGTGCCGCTGCTGCTGCTCGCTCCCGGCCTGTTCCTGGGCAGCGCCCGCGCCCACGCCTGGACCTGCTTCGTGGTCAACATCTACTTCATCCAGGGTGTGCTGGCCGCCATCGACCCGGCTCGCGCGCTGTTCGGCATGCTGGAGGCGGTGATCAGCTTCGGCCTGTTCTGCTGCGCCCTGCTCTACACCCGCTGGCGCTTCCAGTACGACCGCAAGCTGGCCGGCGAGGCCTGATGCGACTCGCGCAGTAACAGGCTATTGCCGTTACTGCGCGAACCTCACCAGCCGAGCACTTCTTTCAGGAAAGGAATGGTCAGCTTGCGCTGGGCCTGCAGCGAGGCCTGGTCGAGGCGTTCGAGCAACTCGAACAATGCGCTCATGCTGCGCTCGCCACGGTTGAGGATGAAACGCCCGACTTCGTCGGTCAGGTGCAGGCCGCGGCGCGAGGCACGCAGCTGCAGGGCACGCAGCTTGTCCTCGTCGGACAGCGCATGCAGCTGGAACACCAGCGCCAGGGTCAGGCGCGACTGCAGGTCGGCCAGGCCGATCGGTAGTTCGCGCGGCGCGGCGGCAGCGGCGATCAGCAGGCGCCGCCCCGAATCCCTCAAGCGATTGAACAGGTGGAACAGCGCCTCTTCCCACTCCGGCCGGCCGGCCACCGCCTCCAGGTCGTCCAGGCAGACCAGCTCGCACTGCTCCAGGTTGTCCAGCAGCTCCGGGCCGTAGTCGGCCACCTCGGCCAGCGGCAGGTAGACCACCGACTCGCCACGCTGCTCGAACCGCAGACAGGCCGCCTGCAGCAGATGACTGCGTCCCACGCCATCGCTACCCCACAGGTAGATCAGGCTTTCGGTCCAGCCGGCATCGGCCTCGCACAGGCGCTCGACATAGCCGAGGGCCGCGGCGTTGGCACCGGGATAGTAGTTGGCGAAGGTGGCGTCGTCACGCAGACGCACCCCCAGGGGCAGCTGAATCGGGATCATGCAGGGTTGGGCGGTTCGTCAGAACCTGCTCCGAGCTCACCATAGAGATCGGAAAGTTTATAGAAATCATGAGCATGGCGCAGCAAAACCATGATGATCGCCGCCACCGGCAGGGCCAGCAGCACGCCGGTGAAGCCGAACAGCTGGCCGCCGGCAAGGATGGCGAAGATCACCGCCACCGGGTGCAGGCCGATCCGATCGCCGACCAGCCAGGGCGTCAGCAGCATGCCTTCGAGCAGCTGGCCGATACCGAACACCACGGCGATGCCGATCAGCGGGTACAGTTCGAAGCCGCCGAACTGGAACAGCGCCGCCACCAGTGCCGCACCGAAGCCGACGATGAAGCCCATGTACGGCACGATGCTGGCCAGCCCGGCCAGCACGCCGATCAGCAGGCCCAGCTCCAGGCCGACCAGCATCAGGCCACTGGCGTAGATGCCGGCCAGTGCCAGCATCACCATCAGCTGGCCGCGGATAAAGGCACCGAGCACCTCGTGGCACTCGCCGACCAGGCGCACGATGAAGCCCTCCCGGGCCCGCGGCAGCAGGCCACGCAGCTTGGCCAGCATCACATCCCAGTCGCGCAGCAGGTAGAAGGCCACCACCGGAATCAGCAGCAGATTGCCCAGCCAGCCAAGCAGCGCCAGGCTGGAGGCGGTGGCCTGGGCCAGAATCATGCCGGCGATATCGGTGGTCTTGCCCAGGTGCTCGCTGAGCGCGGCCTTGAGCTGTTCAAACCGCCAGAAGTCCTCGGCTAGGCCGAACTGTGCCTGCACCCAAGGCAACGCCTGGTGCTGCAGGCGGTCGAGCATCAGCGGCACCAGCTCATACAGGCGCACCAGCTGGCGGCCGAGCATGGGCAGCAGCACCAGCAGCAGAATCAGCAGCAACAGGCTGAACAGACCGAACACCAGCACCACGGCCCAGGTCCGCGACAGCTTGTGGCGTTCCAGGCGGTCGACCAGCGGGTCACCGAGGTAGGCCAGCAGCATGGCCACCAGGAACGGCGAAAGAATCGGGGTCAGCAGGTAGATCAGCCAGCCGCCGAGAAACAGCCCGGCCAGCCACATCCAGCGCCTTGAATCGGTCATCTCGGGCTCTCCGCCTCGGTTCATCCCTGTATCCGCGAGCCTTGGCGCGCGGTTGTGTGTGCTGCTTCAGCCCTTGTGCTTGATGGGCGGGGCGCTGCAGCGCGGCAAACTACCAGCGGAAACGCAGCAGATTGGCCGGCGCCGCGACCGGGGCGCCGGCCGCGGGCGCCGCCGCATCCAATGGCGCGGCATCGGCGGGAATTTCCTGCAGCCCGGCCAGGCCCAGCTGGGCGCGCAGCTGTTCAGCGCTGGCATTGACCCGCCAGGTCAACTGGTCGCCCTTGACCTTGATCAGGCGCGCGGCGAAGGGTTCGAGCAGGCGATCCAGCTCGGCATAACGTGCCAGGTTGGTGCCCTGGACCTCGACCAGCAGGGCGCTGGCCGCCCCCGGCTTGACCACGAAACGCGGCGCCAGGCGCTCGCTCACGGCCAGCAGCACGGCATCGGCCAGGGCCTTCTGGTCGGCGCCCTGGGCCTTGCCCTGCTCGCGACCATCGCCCAGCCACAGGCGCCATTCGGCCTGCCACTGGCCAGCCTCTTCGCGCGCCTGCACGGCCAGCAAGGCATCGGCGGCATAGCGCTCGGAGGCCGGCTGCAGTGCATCCGGCTGGTCGGCGCCGAGGGTTTCCGGGGTCGCCAGCAGTTGTTCCTGCAGATCGGCCAGCGGCAGGCGCAGCGGCAGGCCACGGTTCTGCGCGGCCTGGCGCAGCGGCGCGGCCGCTTCCTGGCCATCGCCGAGCAGGCTGCTGCCTTCTACCCCGGTATTCAGCCACCAGGCCAGGATCGCCGGGCGATTGGCGCCCCACAGGGCCAGGCCGGCCTGGCGCAGTTTGTTCTCGGTGGTCACTGGATCGAAGTCGACGATCAGGGTGTCGCCCTCGTAGACGTACTGGCTGACCAGTTGCTGCGGGTCCTTGCGCACCCCCTCCAGACCCGGCGCCTGCAGCGCCTTGGCGTCGCCGGTCAGGCGCAGCACCAGGGTTTCCAGGGCCTTGCCCAGGACCACGCTGCGCTCTTCCGGCTGCTGGCTGGTGACCGCCTCGCGCACCTGATAGAGGCCGCTGACCGGCTCGGCAAGGGACGGCAGGCTGAGCAGCGCACAGCACAGGGCAAACAGACGGACGAACAGGCGCATGTGAGGTCTCGACGGCTGGAGGTGTGTGCGACGGGCGCACGCGAAGGGTTATACCTTAAACAGCCGCCCGCCACGCGGCAACCGTCGGGGCCGGTGGCCGCTGACGGGCAAGCCTGATAAAATCGCGCGCCTTCGCAGACCGGCACGCGCGTGGACTCCCGCCCGGCCCGGTCGACAACCGCATTCCCCCCCTTAAAGGCCTGAACCCATGAGCAAGCAACCCTCCATCAGCTACAAGGACGCCGGTGTAGACATCGACGCCGGCGAAGCCCTGGTCGAACGCATCAAAGGCGTTGCCAAGCGCACCGCACGCCCGGAGGTCATGGGTGGCCTGGGTGGCTTCGGCGCCCTCTGCGAAATCCCCGCCGGCTACAAGCAGCCGGTACTGGTCAGCGGCACCGACGGCGTCGGCACCAAGCTGCGCCTGGCGCTGAACCTGAACAAGCACGACAGCATCGGCCAGGACTTGGTCGCCATGTGCGTCAACGACCTGGTGGTGTGCGGCGCCGAGCCGCTGTTCTTCCTCGACTACTACGCCACCGGCAAGCTCAACGTCGACGTGGCCGCCACCGTGGTCACCGGCATCGGCGCCGGTTGCGAACTGGCCGGCTGCTCCCTGGTCGGTGGTGAAACCGCCGAGATGCCGGGCATGTACGAAGGCGAAGACTACGATCTGGCCGGCTTCTGCGTCGGCGTGGTGGAAAAGGCCGAAATCATCGACGGCTCGAAAGTCGCCAGCGGCGACGCGCTGATCGCCCTGCCCTCCTCCGGCCCGCACTCCAACGGTTACTCGCTGATCCGCAAGATCATCGAAGTCGCCGGTGCCGACATCGAGGCCATCCAGCTGGGCGGCAAGCCGCTGACCGAGCTGCTGATGGCGCCGACCCGCATCTACGTCAAGCCGCTGCTCAAGCTGATCAAGGAAACTGGCGCGGTCAAGGCCATGGCCCACATCACTGGCGGCGGCCTGCTCGACAACATCCCGCGCGTGCTTCCGCAAGGCGCCCAGGCGGTGATCGACGTGGCCAGCTGGACCCGCCCGGCGGTGTTCGACTGGCTGCAGGAGCAAGGCAACGTCGACGAGCACGAGATGCACCGCGTGCTCAACTGCGGCGTCGGCATGGTCATCTGCGTCGCCCAGGACCAGGTCGAAGCGACCCTGGCCAGCCTGCGTGCCTCGGGTGAAGCCCCCTGGGTGATCGGCCAGATCGGCACTGCCGCCGCAGGCGCCGCCCAGGTCGTGCTGAACAACCTGAAAGCCCACTGATGGCCGACTGCAATGTCGTGGTGCTGATTTCCGGGTCCGGCAGCAACCTGCAGGCCCTGATCGACAGCATCGCCCAGGATGGCAACCCGGCACGCATCTGCGCGGTGATCTCCAACCGCGCCGATGCCTACGGCCTGCAGCGCGCCCAGGCGGCGGGGATTGCGACCCGCGTGCTCGACCACAAGCAGTTCGACGGCCGCGAGGCCTTCGATGCCGCCCTGGTCGAGTGCATCGACGCCTTCGCCCCGCAGCTGGTGATCCTGGCCGGCTTCATGCGCATCCTCACCCCCGCCTTCGTCAGCCATTACAGCGGCCGCCTGCTGAACATCCACCCCTCGCTGCTGCCCAAGTACAAGGGCCTGCACACCCACCAGCGGGCGCTGGAGGCCGGCGAGCGCGAGCATGGCTGCAGCGTGCACTTCGTCACCGAGGAACTCGATGGCGGCCCCCTGGTCGTACAGGCCATAGTGCCGGTACAGTCGGACGACACGCCGGACAGCCTGGCCCAGCGCGTCCACGCCGAAGAACACCGCATCTACCCACTGGCCATGCGCTGGTTCGCCGAAGGCCGCCTGCGCCTGAGCGGCACCGGGGCAGAATTGGATGGCCAGGCCCTGCCGCCCTGCGGACAGCAGCTACGTAACTAGGAGATCGATCGATGCGCCGCGCCCTGTTGTTGCTCCTCGCCCTGTTCAGCCTGCCGCTGACGGCAGCCGAGCTGACCCCGTTCTCGGCCAGCTACACCGCCGACTGGAAACAACTGCCGATCAGCGGTACCGCCGGTCGCAGCCTCAAGCAGCTGGACAACGGCCGCTGGGAGCTCAGCTTCGAGGCCGCCATGCTAGTGGCCAGCCTCAGCGAAGTGAGCACCTTCCGCGTGGAAAACGGCACCTTCCTGCCGCTGACCTACCGCTTCGACCGCAGCGGCCTGGGCAAGGCCAAGCAGGTCGAGCATGACTTCGACTGGACCGAGAAGCAGGTGATCGGCAGCGATCGCGGCGAGCCGGTGCGCTTCGCCCTCAACCGCGGCATGCAGGACAAGTCGACCTACCAGCTGGTGCTGCAGGAAGACGTGGCCGCCGGCAAGCAGAGCATGAGCTACCAGGTGGTCGACGGCGACGAGATCGAGGTCTACGACTTCCGCGTGCTCGGCGAGGAGCGCGTGCGCACCAAGGCCGGGCTGATCGACGCGATCAAGGTCGAGCGCGTGCGCGACCCGACCCAGAGCAGCCGCAAGACCGTGCTGTGGTTCGCCAAGGACTGGGACTACCTGCTGGTGCGCCTGCATCAGGTGGAGAAGGACGGCAAGGAATACCAGATCATGCTCAAGGACGGCACGGTCAACGGCCGCACCGTCGAGGGCATCCAGGAGTAAGTACTCCTGATGCGAACGAGCCGGGCACTGCCCGGCTTTTTTCTGCCTGGCGAAAATTGCCCTAGGCTGGTCAGTGAGCAATCAGGGGAAAGCGCCATGAACGACAACTACCAGCCCATCGCCTGCGACCTCTACGACTACCTGGAGATCGCCTGCATGCACCATTACCGGTTGCGCATCGAGCTGACGGACGGCAGCGAGCTGCTGGCCGAGGCAGTCAACACGGACATTAGCGCGAACAAGGAGGAGTTCTTCGTGGTGCGCGGCCCCGACGGCGAGCAGCGCCTGCGCATGGACCGCCTGCTGGCCATCACCCCGCTGGATGCAGGGGCCAGTTTCGGCCGGGTACTGCTGGGCAATGCGCGCTGCTAGCAACGCGACACGACTGAGGTGCCTGATCGCCGCAGGGTCAAAGCCGCGCTGCACCACCTGGGGAGCAGGTACGCCGACAACCTGACGACCCAGGCGCTGATGGAAGCGCAATGCTCCAACACGGAAATGGCCTTGACGGTGCAAGCCCATGACCTGAAACGGGCCATCCAGGTACTCGTTGCCGGTCGGTTGAACGAATTGCCGGGCTGCCCCCAGCTCACTTGCCGGCGCCCCAGAAATGCCAACGCCCCGAACCAGTCGGGGCGTTGGCTTACGGTCAGCGTGTTTGCACAGGCTCTGGATTGGCGGGCGGTGGCGAGACCTAGCGCACATCACCGCGCAGCTGCGCCACCTGCTCCTGCAGCACCAGGCGCCCGGTGTCGGCTGGCATGGGCTGGCCGGCGACCAGGGTGATGCGCGACCAGAAGCGCTTGAACAGGCCCTTGTGCGGCGCGCGGCTGAAGAAGCTGCCCCACAGCCCCTGCAGCGCCATGGGGATCACCGGCACCGGGTTGGCGGCGAGGATGCGCTCGACCCCGGCCTTGAACTCGTCGATCTCGCCGCTGGTGGTCAGCTTGCCCTCGGGGAAGATGCACACCACTTCGCCGTCCGCCAGGTACTGGGCGATGCGCTGGAAGGCCTGCTCGTAGACCTTCTCGTCCTCGCTGCGCCCGGCGATCGGCACGGTGCCGGCGGTGCGGAAGACGAAGTTGAGCACCGGCAGGTTGTAGATCTTGTAGTACATGACGAAACGGATCGGCCGACGCACCGCGCCGCCGATCAGCAGCGCATCGACGAAGGACACATGGTTGCACACCAGCACCGCCGCGCCCTCGTCCGGGATCGCCTCCAGCCCCTGGTGCTTGACCCGGTACATCGAGTGGCTGAGCAGCCAGATGAGGAAGCGCATGGTGAATTCGGGAACGATCTTGAAGATGTAGGCGTTGACCGCGATGTTCATCAGCGACACCACCAGGAACAGCTGCGGGATCGACAGCCCGGCGACGTTGAGCAAGAGCATCGCCACCAGCGCCGACACCACCATGAACAGCGCGTTGAGGATGTTGTTGGCGGCGATCACCCGGGCCCGCTCGCTTTCCACGGTGCGCGACTGGATCAGCGCATACAGCGGCACGATGTAGAAGCCGCCGAAGATGCCGATGCCGAGGATGTCCGCCAGCAGCCACCAGGCCTGGCCCTGGCCCAGCAGGGTCAGCCAGCTGTAGGGCTCGGCGGCGGCCGGGAAGCCCGCCGAGTGCCACCACAGGAGGATGCCGAACACCGTCATGCCCATCGAGCCGAACGGCACCAGGCCGATCTCCACCTTGCGCCCGGACAGGCGCTCGCAGAGCACCGAGCCCAGCGCGATGCCCACCGAGAACACGGTGAGGATCAGGGTGATGACGGTCTTGTCGCCGTGCAGCAGGTCCTTGGCGAAGCCGGGGATCTGCGCCAGGTAGATCGAGCCGATGAACCAGAACCAGGAGTTGCCGAGCAGCGAGCGCGATACCGCCGGGCGCTGACCGAGGCCCAGGCGCACCGTGGCCCAGGTCTGGCGGAAGATGTTCCAGTCCAGCACCAGCTCCGGCAGCGCCGCATGCGAGCGTGGGATGTTGCGGCTGACCAGATAGCCGAGGCACGCCACCAGCACGATGGCGCCGGACACCAGGCCGGCGGAATGGCTGCCGGACATGATCACCCCGGCGCCGATGGTGCCGGCGAGGATGGCCAGGAAGGTGCCCATCTCCACCAGGGCGTTGCCGCCGACCAGCTCCTCTTCGCGCAGGGTGGCCGGCAGGATCGAATACTTCACCGGGCCGAACAGCGCCGAATGGGTGCCCATGCCGAACAGCGCAAGCAGCAGCAGCGACAGGCTGTTGAGGTAAAAACCGGCGGCGCCGACCAGCATGATGGCGATCTCGGCCAGCTTGATCAGGCGGATCAGCGCGTCCTTGGCGAACTTCTCGCCGAACTGCCCGCCGAGGGCGGAGAACAGGAAGAACGGCAGGATGAACAGCAGGTGGCAGAAGTTGACCAGCAGGTTGCCGGTCTTGTCCGAGAACGCCATGTTGAACAGGATGACGAAGATCAGCCCCTGCTTGAACACGTTGTCGTTGAAGGCGCCGAGCAGCTGGGTGATGAAGAACGGCAGGAAGCGCCGGGTGCCCAGCAGGGCGAATTGCGAATGTGGGGTCATCGTCCTTGTACCTGTAGCGAAGCGGCAAACGCCGTCCCGCATTGGACAGCATCTGCCCCCGACAAAGCCACACCCGCGATGCTCGAAATGCAGCAATATCTTAATGCAAATTGTTTGCAATTAGATTAAATTCCGTGCCCTCTCAGAATCGCCAACCTCTCCGAGTGAGCACGCAATGTTCCGCAAGACCCACCTCTGCCTCTCGATCTCCCTCGCCCTTCTGGCTCCGACCAGCCAGGCCAAGGAAATCCTGCAACTGGAAAGCACCGCCATCAGCGCCACCCGCTCGCACAGCGAGGCCGGCAAGACCCCGCAGAAGATCACCGTGATCAGCCGCGAGCAGATCGAACAGCAACTGGCGATCACCAGCGACCACGGCCAGGTGCTGAGCAACCTGATCCCGTCCTACTCGCCGAGCCGGCAGAAGCTGAGCAACGCCGGCGAGACCTTCCGCGGGCGTGCGGCGCTGGTGATGATCGATGGCGTGCCGCAGTCCACCCCGCTGCGCGCTGGTGGCCGCGACGGTTACACCATCGACCTGTCGATGGTCGAGCGCATCGAGGTCATCCACGGTGCCAGCGCCGAACACGGTCTGGGCGCCACCGGCGGCATCATCAACTACGTCACCCGCCGCCCCCAGGGCGGCAGCCTGAAACAGCATGCCGGCGTCAGCCTGGAGGCCGGCGACGACTTCGACGGCGACGGCCTGGGCTACAAGCTGGACTACCGCGTCGAAGGCAGCGAAGGCGACTGGGACTACCTGGCCGCCATCAGCGGCCAGACCCGCGGCATGTTCTACGACGCCGACGGCCAGCTGATTGGCGTCGACGACACCCAGGGCGACATCATGGATTCCACCAGCACCGACCTGCTGCTCAAGCTGGGCTACTGGTTCGATGCCGAGCAGAATCTGGCGCTGATGGTCAATCGCTTCGAACTGGAAGGCGACCACCAATACGTCAACGTCCCCGGCGACCGCGACGCCGGCACCCCGACCACCTCGCGCAAGGGCGAGCCGCTGGGCAAGGCGCCGCAGAACGAGGTACTGGCCACCAGCCTGACCTACAGCAATACCGACCTGGCCGGCAACCTGCTCACCGCCCAGCTCTACAGCCAGCGTTTCCGCGCCCGCTACGGCGGCGGCACCCTGAGTGCCTTCCAGGATGCCAGCATCGCTCCGCCCGGCACCCTGTTCGACCAGTCGCAGAACGAGTCCGACAAGTACGGCGGCAAGTTGACCCTGAGCCGCGACGACATGCTCGACGGCTACCTCAAGCTCACCGGCGGCCTGGACTTCCTGCAGGACACCACCAGCCAGATGCTGATCGCCACCGACCGCGAGTGGGTGCCGGAGACCGTATTCCAGAACCTGGCGCCCTTCCTCCAGGCCGAGGTCCGCGCCACCGAGCGCCTGACCCTGCACGGCGGCGTGCGTCACGAGTTCGCCGAGCTGGAAGTCGACAGCTTCCGGACCATCGCCTCGACCACCAAGCCCGCTGGCGGCGTCACCGTCGAGGGCGGCAAGCCGAACTTCGAGGAAACCCTGTACAACGCCGGCCTGGTCTACCAGGTCAACGACTGGGCGCAGGTCTTCGCCAACTACTCGGAAGGCTTCGGTATGCCCGACGTGGGCCGCGTACTGCGGGCCATCAGCCAGCCCAACCAGAGCGTCGAGCAGTTCCTCGACCTGCAGCCGATCGTCACCGACAACCGCGAGATCGGCCTGCGCCTGAACTGGCAGACGGTCGACATGGAGATCAGCTATTTCGAGTCCGATGCCGACCTCGGCTCGCGCCTGGATAGCGTCGGCGGGGTCTACCAGGTGCGCCGCGAGCGCACCGAGATCGACGGCGTGGAGGCCAGCGCCGGCTGGCAGGTCAGCGAGGTGCACCGCCTGCAGGCGACCTACGCCCAGCTCAACGGCCAGTCCGACACCGATGGCGATGGCGACGTGGACACCGACCTGGACGGCGCCAACATCGCCCCGGACCGCTACGGCCTGAGCTGGCAGGCCACCTGGAGCGAGCAGCTCAACAGCCGCCTGCAGGTCAACCACTACGCCAGCCGCGGCTTCGACAGCCCCGGCCTGAACTTCGACGGCTACAGCCTGGTGGATGCCTCCGTCGGCTACCGCCTGCCGGTCGGCGAGGCCAGTCTGGGCATCGAGAACCTGCTCAACCGCGACTACATGACCTACTACGCCCAGGCCGGCAGCACCCGCGACGACCAGTACTTCGCCGGGCGCGGGCGTACCTTCACCCTGGGTTACCAGGTCGATTTCTGATCCCGCCCCGCATGACACGAACGGCCTCGCAAGAGGCCGTTTGCCGTTCTAGATCGGCAACTGCCCGAGCCAGGCGCGCAGCAGGAAGAACACCAGCAGCCCGCCGGCGATGGTCGCCAGCAGGTGACGGGTCAGCGCGGCGATGGCGATGGTCGACAGTCCGGCCAGCAGGTAGGCGTTGTCCAGCCGTACGGCCCAGTGCTGGCCGTCCGGCAGCAGCATGCCGGGCACGACGATGGCGGTGAGCACCGCGGTCGGCACGTAATGCAGGCCCTGGCGCACCAGCGGCGGAAACTGCAGGTCGGGGAAGGCGAACAGGCTGTAACGGATGGCGAAGGTGATCGCCAGCATGCCGAGAATCAGGGTCCAGTTGGCCATCACAGCGGCGCCTCCAGCAGGCTTTGCCTGCGCCGCTCCAGCAGCACGCCGACCAGGATGCCGCTGAACGCCGCCGCCATCAGCCCGAGCTTGTACGGCAGGCCGTGACAGGCCAGGGCCACCGCCCCGGCCACCAGCGCCGCCGCCACCTGCGGGCGACTGCGCAGCATCGGCACGACGATGCCGATGAAGGTGGCGAGCATGGCGAAGTCCAGCCCCCAGGCCGCGATGTTCGGCACCGCCTGGCCGAACAGCAGGCCGATCAGGGTGCACAGCTGCCAGTTCAGGTACATGGCCAGCGCCGCACCGAGGAAGTACCAGTGCTTGTGCGGCGAGGCATCCGTCTCGGCATAGCGATGCTGGACCACGGCGAACGCCTCGTCGGTCAGCCAGAAGGCCAGCGGCATGCGCCAGCGTCGCGGCAGATGACGCACGAAGGGCTGCAGGCTGGCGCTGTACAGGGCGTGGCGCAGGTTGACCACGAAGGTGGTGAGCAGCAGCACGGCCAGGGTCGCGCCGCCGCCGAGCAGGCTGATGGCGATGAACTGCGCCGAACCGGCAAACACCAGCACGGACATGCCGATGGTCTGCCAGGGCGTGAGGCCGGCGGCACCGGCCAGGCTGCCGAAGATGATGCCGAAGGGAATGGCGCCGAGCAGCATCGGCAGCATGTCGCGGGCGCCCTGCAGGAATTCGTGATGACGGGACATGGAACCTCCTTGAGAGCGTGAGGCTAGCCGCTCGTGCGCCGTGCGTCTTGAACGATCTTGCGCAATCGGTCAGCCGGGCACCGCGCTATCGCGGCTGACGCCGCTCCCACAAGAGCCGGCCGCTCAGCTGCGGGCTGGGCGACGACTCAGCCGACGCAGGCGCTGCGGTAGGCGCCAGGGGCGATGCCGTAGGCCTGCTTGAACTGCCGACTGAGGTGGCTCTGGTCGGCGAAACCCAGGCGCAGCGCCACCTCCAGCGGTGCGCAGCCGCCCCTGAGCAGGGCCCGCGCCTGTTCCAGGCGGCGCTGCCGCAGCCAGGCATGCGGCGGCAGGCCGGTGGCGCGGCGGAACACCCGGGCGAAGTGGAATGGCGACAGGTTCACCGCTTGCGCCAGCTGTTCCAGGGCCGGCGGCTCGCTCAGGCTGGCGGCCAGCAGCTCCTTGGCCCGCGCCACCGCCTGCGGCTCCTGGCCGGGCGCCCGGACCGCGGGCACCCGCGCATGGCGCTGCAACAGCTGCAGCATGACCTCGCGCCAGCGGGTCTGGCGCTGCAGGGCCGGGGTGTCGGGGTGTTCGAGCAGGCGGTGCAGGCGCAGCAGGGCGCCGACCAGGTCGGCATCGCGGTGCACGCTGCCATGGAACATCGGCGCGCTGCCGTGGGGCAGTTCCAGCTCCGCCAGCAGCCCCTGCAGCTGCCCGGGATGCGGATAGAACACCCGGTAGCGCCAGCCCTGCTCGCTGGCCTTGGAGCCGGTGTGCACCTCGTCCGGGTTGAGCAGGGCGAAGCTGCCGGCCGCCGCCAGGTGTTCGGCGCCGCGATAGCGGTAGCGTTCGGCACCCTCCTCCAGCACCGCGATGGCGTAGCTGTCGTGCACATGGGGGGCGAAGCTGTGGTCAATGAAGCGCGCGCTGAGCAGTTCGAGACCGTCCAGCTCCGCCACCGCGCTGAAGCGCGACTGTTCCTCGGCGCTCGCCGGCTCAGGCACCGAAGCGCGCCTCCAGCTGCTGCTTGACCTGCGGCCACTCGCTGTCGGTGATGCTGTACAGCACCGTGTCGTCGAGGCGGCCGTCGGCCAGGCGCCGGTGGTTGCGCAACAGGCCCTCGCGCACCGCACCGAGCTTCTCGATGGCGCGCTGCGAGCGCAGATTGCTCGCCGCCGTCTTCAGCTGCACGCGCACCAGGCGCCAGTCCTCGAAGGCATGACGCAGCAGCAGGTACTTGATCATGCTGTTCAGCCCGGTGCCGTGCTGGCGGCTGTCCAGCCAGGTGTAGCCGATCTCGGCGGCCGGCAGCGCCGCATTGAAGTCGAAGAAACGCGTGGTGCCGACCAGCTCGCCGGCCAGGCGGACGGCGAAGACCACCGCCGTCTGCGCGCGGTGCTCGGCCAGGGCCGTGCGGTACCAGTCCGGACGCGTGGTGCCGCTCATGTACTGCTGAGACTCGCGATTGGCCTCGGCCAGCGCCAGCAGGCCGGGCAGGTCGGCCTCGACCAGCGGGTCGAGGCGCAAGGCGCCCTGCTGCAGGGCTATGGGGTGCGGCTGAAACATCGCGAAACTCCGGTAGAACGACCACGGCCGGCCACGCTAACAGGGCCATGCAGCCGGCTCAAGCCGCTTGCGACCATGGTCGGCCTGACGGCACGCGCGGCCCATGCGAGACTACGCTCTAGCCCACCGGCCGCGCCGGATGGCTGGTGCCGCCCGGAGTTGCCCGGGCCATATTCATTGTGGAGTCTGCATGTCGCTGTCCGGCGGATTGATCGCCCTGGTTGCCCTGGTCTACATGGCCATCCTGTTCGCCATCGCCTTCTATGGCGACCGTCGCCGCGCGCCGCTGTCGCCGCGGGTGCGGGCCTGGGTCTACAGCCTGTCGCTGGCGGTGTACTGCACCAGCTGGACCTTCTTCGGCGCGGTCGGCCAGGCCGCCGGCCAGCTCTGGTCGTTCCTGCCGATCTACCTGGGGCCGATCCTCCTGCTGCTGTTCGCCCCCTGGGTGCTGCAGAAGATGGTGATGATCAGCAAGCAGGAAAACATCACCTCGATCGCCGACTTCATCGCCGCCCGCTACGGCAAATCCCAGGCGCTGGCGGTGGTGGTGGCGCTGATCTGCCTGGTCGGCATCCTGCCCTACATCGCCCTGCAGCTGAAGGGCATCGTCCTCGGCATCAACATGCTGATCGGCGCCACGCCCAGCACCAGCAGCGGCCAGGACACCGCGCTGATCATCTCCCTGGTGCTGGCCCTGTTCACCGTGCTGTTCGGCACGCGCAACCTGGATGTCACCGAGCACCACCGCGGCATGGTCCTGGCGATCGCCTTCGAATCGCTGGTCAAGCTGCTGGCCTTCCTCGCCGTCGGCGTGTTCGTCACCTGGGGTCTGTTCGACGGTTTCGCCGACCTGTCGCGCCAGGCCGTGCAGGCCCCGGCGCTGCAGGAATTCTGGGCGGAGACGGTGAACTGGCCGGCGATGCTGGTACAGACCGGACTGGCCATGACCGCCATCGTCTGCCTGCCGCGGCAGTTCCACGTCACCGTGGTGGAGAACATCGAACCCAAGGACCTGCGCCTGGCACGCTGGGTGTTCCCCGCCTACCTGGTGCTGGCCGCGCTGTTCGTCATCCCCATCGCCCTGGCCGGCCAGCTGCTGCTGCCGGCCGGCGTGCAGCCGGACTCCTTCGTCATCAGCCTGCCGCTGGCCGAAGCCCATCCGGCCCTGGCCCTGCTGGCCTTCATCGGCGGCGCCTCGGCCGCCACCGGCATGGTCATCGTCGCCTCGGTGGCGCTGTCGACCATGATCTCCAACGACATGCTGCTGCCGGTGCTGCTGCGCCGGCAGAGCGCCGAGCGGCCGTTCGAGGCCTTCCGCCACTGGATGCTCAGCGCCCGCCGGGTCAGCATCGTGGCCATCCTGCTGCTGGCCTACGTGTGCTACCGCCTGCTCGGCACCAATGCCAGCCTGGCCACCATCGGCCAGCTGTCGTTCGCCGCCATCGCCCAGCTGGCGCCGGCCATGTTCGGCGCCCTGGTGTGGAAGCAGGCCAACCGCCGCGGCGTGTTCGCCGGCCTGGCCGCCGGCTGCGCGCTGTGGTTCTACATCCTGGTCCTGCCGCTGGTGGCCGGCGGCCTGCGCTGGTCGCTGGACAGCTTCCCGCTGCTGCCGGAGCTGCTGTATTACCCGGTCGGCTTCGACATCGACCCGCTGACCCGCGGCGTGCTGCTGTCGCTGGCCGGCAACTGGCTGCTGTTCGGCTGGGTGTCCTGGTTCTCGCGCACGCGGGTCTCCGAGCACTGGCAGGCCGGGCGCTTCATCGGCCAGGAAATCGCCGCCCGCCCGGGCAGCCGCAACCTGCTGGCGGTCCAAGTCGCCGACCTGCAGGAACTGGCCGCCCGCTTCGTCGGCGAGGAGCGCGCCCGGCAGAGCTTCATGCGCTTCGCCTACCAGCAGGACAAGCCGTTCAACCCGACCCAGAGCGCCAACAGCGAGTGGATCGCCCACACCGAGCGCCTGCTCGCCGGCGTGCTCGGCGCATCCAGCACCCGCGCCGTGGTGCGCGCGGCCATCGAAGGCCGCGAGATGCAGGTCGAGGACGTGGTGCGCATCGTCGACGAAGCCTCCGAGGTGCTGCAGTTCAACCGCGCCCTGCTGCAGGGCGCGATCGAGAACATCACCCAGGGCATCAGCGTGGTCGACCAGTCCCTGCGCCTGGTGGCCTGGAACCACCGCTACCTGGAGCTGTTCGACTACCCGGAAGGGCTGATCAGCGTCGGCCGGCCGATCGCCAACATCATCCGCTACAACGCCGAGCGCGGCCTGTGCGGCCCGGGCGAAGCCGACAAGCACGTGGAGAAGCGCCTGTACTGGATGCGCCAGGGCACCGCCCACACCTCGGAACGGCTGTTCCCCAACGGCCGGGTCATCGAGCTGATCGGCAACCCGATGCCCGGCGGCGGCTTCGTCATGAGCTTCACCGACATCACCGAGTTCCGCGAGGCCGAACGGGCCCTCAAGGAGGCCAACGAAGGCCTGGAGCAGCGGGTCGCGGCGCGCACCCGGGAACTCTCCCTGTTGAACCAGGCGCTCACCGAGGCCAAGGGCGTTGCCGAGGCCGCCAACCAGTCGAAGACGCGCTTCCTCGCCGCGGTCAGCCACGACCTGATGCAGCCGCTGAACGCCGCCCGGCTGTTCTCCGCCGCCCTCTCCCACCAGCAGGAGGCCCTGCCGCGCGAGGCCCAGGAACTGGTGCGTCACCTAGACAGCTCGCTGCGTTCGGCCGAAGACCTGATCAGCGACCTGCTGGACATCTCGCGCCTGGAGAACGGCCGCATCACCCCGGACCTCAGCAGCTTCCCGCTGGGCCAGCTGTTCGAGGCCCTGGGCGCCGAGTTCAAGGCCCTGGCCCAGGAACAGGGGGTGGACTTCCGCCTGCGCTCGAGCCAGCTGCGCATCGAAAGCGACCCCAAGCTGCTGCGCCGGGTGCTGCAGAACTTCCTCACCAACGCCTTCCGTTATGCCAAGGGCCACGTGCTGCTGGGCGTGCGCCGCGAGGGGCAGAACCTGCGCCTGGAGGTCTGGGACCGCGGCCCGGGCATCCCCGAGGACAAGCGCAAGGTGATCTTCGAGGAGTTCAAGCGCCTGGACAGCCACCAGACCCGCGCCGAGAAGGGCCTGGGCCTGGGCCTGGCGATCGCCGACGGCCTGTGCCGGGTACTCGGCCATCGCCTGGAAGTGCGCTCCTGGCCGGGCAAGGGCAGCGTGTTCAGCGTCAGCGTGCCGCTGGCCAGGCAGGCCAGCGCCGTGGCGCCGCGGCTGGTCGGCGAGCTCAACGGCCAGGCCCTCGGCGGCGCCCAGGTGCTGTGCATCGACAACGAGGACAGCATCCTCACCGGCATGCACAGCCTGCTGTCGCGCTGGGGCTGCCAGGTATGGACGGCGCGCAACCGCCTGGAGTGCGAACACCTGCTGGACGAGGACGTGCGCCCGCAACTGGCGCTGGTCGACTACCACCTCGACGAGGGCGACACCGGCACCGAGCTGATGGCCTGGCTGCGCACCCGCCTGGGCGAACCGCTGCCCGGCGTGGTGATCAGCGCCGACGGCCGCCCGGAGCTGGTGGCCGCGGTGCATGCCGCCGGCCTCGACTACCTGGCCAAGCCGGTCAAGCCGGCGGCCCTGCGCGCGCTGATCAGCCGCCACCTGAGCCTGAGCTGAACCCGGGCCTGCCGGCGGCAGGCCCGGAAACGCATCGAATAAACAGATCAATAATCCGGGTTTTTTGCGCTTTTTATCCGGATAGACCAGATAGATCATGCAGCCCTAGCCCGTGGTGCCCAACGCGCACCGCCCCAGCAGGAGCACCGCCATGATCGAACTGCGCCCCTTCAACAGCCTCGGCCACGCCCAGCATGGCTGGCTGAATGCCCGCCACCACTTCTCCTTCGCCGAGTACCACGACGAGCAGCGGCTCAACTGGGGCGCGCTGCGGGTCTGGAACGACGACGAGATCGCCGCGCACAGCGGCTTCCCGCCGCACCCGCACCACGACATGGAAATCATCACCTACGTCCGCGAAGGCGCCATCAGCCACCGCGACAACCTGGGCAACCAGGGCCGCACCACCGCCGGCGATGTCCAGGTGATGAGCGCCGGCACCGGCATCAGCCACTCCGAGTACAACCTGGAAGAGACGACCAGCAAGATCTTCCAGATCTGGATCATGCCCAACCAGCGCGGCACCGCGCCGTCCTGGGGCAGCAAGCCGTTCCCCAAGGGTGAACGCGCCGGCCGCTTCGTGGTGCTGGCCAGCGGCCATGCCGGCGACGAGGACGCCCTGCCGATCCGCACCGACGCGCGCCTGGCCGCCGCCACCCTGAGCGCCGGGCAGAGCGCCGAGTACCCGCTGGGGCGCCTGCGCAAAGGCTACCTGGTGGCCGCCAGCGGGCAGATCGAGGTCAACGGCGTGCGCGCCGCCGAACGCGATGGCCTGGCCATCGCAGACGAGGACGTGGTGCGAGTGAGCGCTATTGAGGACAGCGAGGTGATTTTGGTCGACGTGGCCTAGGGTCTGTTGCCATGAGCGGGGTTACACTGCAGTGAAGCCACCGCTCAAGGACGCGCCATGCCGACCACCGCCACGCTCGACTTCAACCTCGCCCTGGCCCTGGCCACCTCCCTGGCGGTCGGCCTGCTGATCGGCACCGAGCGCGGCTGGCGTGCCCGCGACAGCGACGACACCCACCTGGTGGCCGGCATCCGCACCTTCGGCCTGGTCGGTCTGCTCGGCGGCCTGGCCGCCCTGCTCGGCAGCCATTTCGGCGTCGCCGCGTGGATCGCCGTGCTGCTGCTGGTCGGCCTGCACGCCCTGGCCGGCTACCTGGGCGAGGTCAGGCGCAGCGGCGACCTGGGCCTGACCAGCGAAATCGCCCTGCTCCTGACCTTTCTCCTCGGCAGCCTGGCGCTCAGCCACGGCAGCGCCCTGGCCGCCGGCGGCGCGGTGGTGGTGGCCCTGCTGCTGAGCCTCAAGGAACCCCTGCACAGCGGCCTGCGCCGGCTGTCGGCGGCGGAGCTGTCCGGTGCGCTGAAGCTGCTGTTCATTTCCCTGGTGCTGCTGCCGGTACTGCCCAACCAGGGCTACGGCCCCTGGCAGGCCTTCAACCCCTACGCCACCTGGTGGATGGTGGTGCTGATCGCCGCCATCGGTTTCGCCGCCTACGTCGCCATCCGCCTGGTCGGCACCCGCCACGGCATGCTGGTCACCGCCCTGCTCGGCGGCATCGTCTCCTCCACCGCCATGACCCTGACCCTGTCGCGCCTGCACGATGGCCGGCAGATGCGCGCCCTGCTGGCCTGCGCGCTGCTGGCCACCTCGGCGCTGATGTTCCCGCGCATGCTGCTGGAAGTCGGCGTGGTCAACGGCGCGCTGCTGCCGGCGCTGCTGGTGCCGCTGCTGCTGGCCGCGCTGGTGTATGCCGCGGGCGCGCTGGTCTATTACCAGATTGCCGGGCTGGAACTGAAAGAGGTCATCGAGCCACCGCTGAAGAACCCCTTCGAACTGGGCCCGGCCCTGCGCTTTGCCGCCCTGCTGGTGCTGATCCTGTTCCTGATCGAGGCGGCGCGGGCCTGGTTCGGCGATGCTGGGGTGTATGGCGTGGCGATCCTGTCCGGGCTCAGCGATGTCGACGCCATCACCCTGTCGCTGGCACGCAGCGCGCACAGCGACCTGGCCGCGGACCTGGCGGTGCAGGGCATCTACCTGGCCGCGTTCAGCAACAGCCTGGTCAAGGCCGGGCTGATCGCCCTGATCGGCGGCCGCGAACTGGCCCTGCGCACGGTGCCGGTGATGCTGCTCGGCCTGCTGGTCGGTTTCGCCGCCCTGCTGCTGCTCTGACACGCAGCGCACGTTTCGTGGGAGCGGCTTTAGCCGCGAAAGCCGGCCGCACCGAGGCGCTCCCGATCGCGGCTAGAGCCGCTTATACGGGAAATCGCCGGCCAGCGCCTACTCGCCCGCCTCGTCCAGCAACGGCACGCCGGCCGCCCGTTCCAGCAGGTCCGCCGGCAGGCTCTTGCTGGCGCGGGCGCCGAGCAGCTTGAGGTTTTCCACCCGGTTGATCAGGTTGCCACGGCCCTCGCAGAGCTTGTTGCGCGCCGCCGCGTAGGCCTTGTCCAGCTGCAGCAGGCGGCTGCCGACCTCGTCCAGGTCGCCGATGAAGGCGACGAACTTGTCGTACAGCTGGCCGGCGCGCTCGGCGATCTCACGGGCGTTCTGGCTCTGCCGCTCCTGGCGCCAGAGGCTGTCGATCACCCGCAGGGTGGCCAGCAGGGTGGTCGGGCTGACGATCACCACATGCTGCTCGAAGGCTTCCTGGAACAGGTTCTGGTCGGCCTGCAGGGCCGCGGCGAAGGCCGCCTCGATGGGCACGAAGAGCAGCACGAAATCCAGGCTATGGAGGCCGTCCAGGCGCTTGTAGTCCTTGCCGGCCAGCCCCTTGAGGTGGCTGCGCAGGGACAGCAGGTGCTGCTTGAGCGCCTGCTGGCGGATCACTTCGTCGTCGGCGGCGATGTATTGCTGGTAGGCGGTCAGGCTGACCTTGGCGTCGACTATCACCTGCTTGTCGCCCGGCAGCTGGATCAGCACGTCCGGCTGGAAACGCTCGCCATCGGCGCCCTTGAGGCTGACCTGGGTCTCGTACTCGCGGCCCTTCTCCAGGCCGGCGTGCTCCAGTACCCGTTCCAGCACCAGCTCGCCCCAGTTGCCCTGGGTCTTCTGCCCCTTGAGGGCACGGGTCAGGTTGGTCGCCTCGTCGCCCAGGCGCTGGTTGAGCTGCTGCAGGCGCTCCAGCTCCTTGCCCAGGGAGAAACGTTCGCGGGCCTCCTGCTGGTAGCTTTCCTCGACGCGCTTCTCGAAGGCCTGGATGCGTTCCTTGAGCGGGTCGAGCAACTGGCCGAGGCGCTGCTGGCTGGTTTCGGCGAAGCGCTGCTCGCGCTCGTCGAAGATCTTCCCGGCCAGCTCGGCGAACTGCGCGCGCAGCTCGTCGCGGGCGGCCTGCAGATCGCTGAGGCGCTGCTGGTGATGTTCCTGCTGTTCGCGCAGCTCGGCGGCCAGGCCGGCGTTGTGGCTTTCCAGGCGACGCAGTTCGCCTTCCTTCTGTTCGCGCTCGCGGCCCCAGTCCTGCGCGGCCACCCGCGCGCCCTCGCGTTCGATGCCGAGCAGCTCGGCCTCGCGGCGCAGGGCCGCCAGCTCGGCCTGCTGGCGCGCGCCCTCACCCTGCAGGTGGCGCAATTCGTCGAGGCTGCTGTCGAGCTGGGCGGACAGGCCCTCCTGGGCCAGGCGTGTGCTGCTCAGGCGCTCTTCCAGCAGCAGCCGCTCGGCGGCCTGGGTCGCCAGCTGGCGCTGCAGACGCCAGGCCAGCAGGGCCAGGGGCACGGCGGCCAGCAGCAGGCCGAGCAGCAGGTTGGACGGATCGAGGGTAAAGGACACAGGCACGGGCACACTCACTGTCAGCAACGCGATGCCCGGCAGTATACCCGCCCGCCATCAGCCGGTTGGGTTCAGCCTGCCGAGCAGCCGGGCGGCTTCGTGGGAGCCCTGGGCCGCCGCCAGTTCCAGCCAGTGGCGGGCCTGCAGTGGCTCGCGCTGGCGCGGCTGGCAGTACTGACGGCCCAGCTCCAGCTGCGCGCGCGCATCGCCGGCGCGCGCAGCCTGGCGCAGCAGCTCGAGGCCGATGCGGCGGTCGCGGGCATTGCCGCAATCGCGGCACAGCAGTTGCCCGAGGCGACTTTGCGCCTCGACCACGCCGCGCCGGGCGGGCTGCTTGAGCAGGCGCCCGGCCAGGCGCTTGATGCCGGCACTGCGCCCCAGGCGCGGCCGGTCGAGCAGCCACAACGCCATGCGCAGGAGCAGACGCGAGCTCTCGGTGGACGAAGAAGCAACAGAAGCGGACAGCGCGCGAGACTTCATGAAGGCAGCTGATGGCGGCAAGGGCGCGCCACTCTACACGCTTTTTTTCTCCGGTAAAGACTTGCCACTGCGGCAAAAAAGCGCTCTAGAACAAGCACTCTAAACAATCCACAAAAGCTGTGGATAACTCCGTGGACAACTTGCGGGAAACCCGGCTTACCACCGATGGCTTGGGGCTTTCGGTCAAACTGGTGGTTTTTTCACCAATAAAAAAACTCCATATTTTTCAATAACTTGAAAAAACGCAACGGAGAATCAAGCGCTTAGGCGCATTTATGACAGCGGGTTGACAAGCTGCCTCGCAATTGTGCACAAGTTCTCCGGCGCGGGCCGCGCCCTGCCCCGTTTGGGGGCGCAGCCGGCGCCCTGGCCGCGGCGGGCCCGGGCTCCGCCGCCAGCCGGCGTGCTATAAAACCGCGCCGCCCATCGAACCGACTTCAGCGCCCGTCCATGTCCCTTCTCGCCGCCTACCAGCACGCCATCGATCAACAGGGTTTCCAGTCCGATCTCGCCCAGTGGCAGGCCGTCGAGGCGCTGCAGAATTGCCAGGACGCCCTGCATGCCGGCGAGCAGCCGGTGCCCGGCGTCTACCTGTGGGGCCCGGTCGGGCGGGGCAAGACCTGGCTGATGGATCGCTTCTACGAGGGCCTGCGCGTACCGGCGCGGCGCCAGCATTTCCACCAT
The DNA here is from genome assembly GCF_009799925.1 of Pseudomonas sp. R-28-1W-6. Taxonomy (GTDB): domain Bacteria; phylum Pseudomonadota; class Gammaproteobacteria; order Pseudomonadales; family Pseudomonadaceae; genus Aquipseudomonas. The sequence continues at coordinate 31,344 of NZ_WELK01000007.1, read as the reverse complement.
TTCCTGCAATGGGTGCACCGGCGCCTGTTCCAGCTCACCGGCACCGCCGAGCCGCTGCAGGCCCTGGCCCGCGAACTGAGCAGCGAGGTGCGGGTACTGTGCTTCGACGAGCTGTTCGTCGGCGACATCGGCGATGCCATCCTCCTCGGCGGCCTGCTGCAGGCGATGTTCGCCCAGGGCATGACCCTGCTCGCCACCTCCAACCAGCCGCCGCAGCAGCTGTATGCCGATGGCTTCAACCGCGAACGCCTGCTGCCGGCGATTGAGGCCATTGGCCGCCACATGCAGGTGGTCGGCGTCGATGGCGGGCAGGACCATCGCCTGCATCCGGGCCGGCAGCACCAGCGCTACTGGCTCGGCCAGACCGACCAAGGCAGCGCCCTGGCGGCGGTATTCGAGCGCCTGAGCGCCGGCCAGCCGATCTCGCGGGAGGCAATCCAGCTCGGCCGCCGGCCGATCCGGGTGCAGCGGCGGGCAAGCACGGTGGTCTGGCTGCACTTCGCCGATCTGTGCGCGCAGCCGCTGGCGGCCCTCGACTTCATCGCCCTGTGCGACCAGTTCCAGGTGATCCTGCTCGGCGCGCTGCCCAACCTCAGCGCGGCCACCCGCCCGGCGAAGATTGCCCGCGGCACCGAGGACGGCGTCGAACGGGTGGTGGCCGGGGATCGCCAGCTCGCCGCGCTGTCGGTGCACGACGACGCGGTGCGCCGCTTCATCGCCCTGGTCGACGAGTGCTACGACCGCAAGGTGCCGCTCTATCTGGAGGCCGAAGTGCCACTGAACGAGCTGTACACCGAAGGCCACCTGGACTTCGCCTTCCGCCGCACCCTCAGCCGCCTGCAGGAAATGCAGCTGCAGCGGTTCACCAACGGGGCGGACTCGACGGCACCGGCCGCGCAGCAGCCCGTCGCGGTCGACTGAGACGCCGCCGAGCCGGCTCAGGCCGGCTGCGGCAGGCGCCCGTCGACCAGGAACAGCGCCAACTCAAACACCCGCGGCGTATCCAGGCCCTGGGCGCTCTTGAAGGCCACGTAGCCGGCCGTGGTCTCGCACAGCCAGGGTTGCAGGTTGCGCGGGCGCCGCTCGGCGAAGGCCTGCGGGCGGTACAGCGCCACGTTGTTGCCCCGCAGCGGGCAGCGCGCCGAGGGAAATTCGAACGCCTCCACGCCGGCCTCGCGCATGGCGCTGCCCAGCTCATGGGTGGCGCGGTAGTCGCTGCGGTGCGCCAGCAGCTCGCGGTGGCGGTCGAACGGCGGCAGCTGCAGGCGGATGCCGCGCTCGACTTGGTAGCGTGCCTCAAACGAGGCATGTTCGCTGAGAATCCGCCCGCTCGGCGGCGGCTCGAGCATCCCGTGCCACAGCACAAAGCGGTAGAAGGCCGTCTCGGCCATCGCCGTATCCAGGCGGCAGGCGGCGTAGAACAGGCTCGGCTCATGCCGGCGGCCGAAGCGCGAGCCCCAGCGCAGCGGCGGGTAGCGAAACGGCGTATGCAGCAGGTAGTGCAGCGGTTCGTCGCTGGCCGGCAGCGGCGGCTTGCTGGTCTCCAGCAGCTGTTCGAGCAGGGCCTGCTCCTCCAGGGTGTCGACCAGCTGCAGGGTGGCCACCTGCTCCTGGCTTTCCACCAGGCGCACCAGGCGCCCACGCAATGGGGCAATCTGCTCTGCGCCAGCACAGGCCTGCCAGATATCCATATCGATGCTCGCTGGGCCCGCCGGCGGCGGGCGTGAAAGTCGGGGGTAAGAAGATCGGTCTGTAGTCCGGGCGCTTAGCGGCAGCCGCACGAGGACGGTCCCGGCAGCGGCCTCAGAAGCTGTTTAGGATCTTTTGAGCTAGAGCCAGGCAAGGCGCAACGACCATTGGGAGTAACAGCCAAAGGCTGGCCCGAAGGGTGAGCGCCAGCGAATCAATTGGGTGAGGACGCGGAGTTTACGAGGTGTAAATGAGCAGTCCGAGCCCAATTTCAACGCAGCATGGCCGACGATCAAGAGATCCGAGACAGGTTCTCAGACCTTGCCGCGGATGGCGTCGAGATACTCGACCACCCGCACCAGGCCCTGCACCTGGCCCATCTGCTGCAGCGGTACGCCGGCCAGGTGGCGGTTCTCGGTGCGCAGGAAGTGGCGCATGTCCTCCAGGTTGCCGCCGAACAGGGCGAACAGCGCCCGGTAGGCGCGGATAAGCAACAGCGCCAGCTCGCCGGTCTTGCTCTGCGGGCGCAGGCCGCCGCTGTCGTTCCAGCGGCTGATGGCCGAACGGTTGACCCCGACTATCTGCGCCAGTTCCTGCTGGGTAAGGCCCAGCTGTTCGCGGCTGTTGAGCAGGGCCTTGAGCAGAACCGCATCCGCGGCGACGCGGGGCTTGCCAAGCGCACTCATGACCGTCTCCTGATGTCTGTTTGATACAAACATAGCAATAAAACAACCAAACGAACACCAGGATATGCACCGACGGCGGGGCTGGCCGGCGCTTGCGCAGGCTGCGCCATGCGCACCACAGGCCCGTGCGGGCTGCTGGTGCGCACAGGAACAGGCGCCTAGACGGTGCGGGAAAAGCGCCCCTGCTGCGCCTCGCCCAGGTAGGCATCGAAGGCCATGGCGATGCTGCGCATCAGCAGGTGGCCCGGTGGCAGCAGCACCAGTTCCCGCTCATGGATGTGCAGCAGGCCGTCGGCGACCGGCCCGGCGAGGGAATCCAGGGCCGCGGCGAAGTACTCGCGAAAGCGGATGCCATGGCGGCTTTCGATGCGGGCGAAGTCGACCCGGCCGTGGCACATCAGGTCGCTGATCACCTCGCGGCGCAGGCAGTCGTCGGCGCTCAGCCGATAGCCGCGCTGCACCGGCAGCAGGCCCTCGTCGAGACGGGCGTAGTACTGCGAGAGCTCCTTGACGTTCTGGCTGTAGCTGTCGCCGACCTTGCCGATCGACGACACGCCCAGGCCGATCAGGTCGCAGTCGGCGTGGGTGGAATAGCCCTGGAAGTTGCGCTGCAGGGTGCCCCGCGCCCGCGCCAGGCTCAGCTCGTCGTCCGGCAGGGCGAAGTGGTCCATGCCGATGTAGACATAGCCCGCCGCCGTCAGGCGCTCGATGGTCAGTTCCAGCAGCTCCAGCTTGCGTTCCGGCGGCGGCATGTCCTCGCGGCGGATCAGGCGCTGCGCGCGGACCAGCTCGGGCAGGTGGGCATAGCTGTAGGCGGCGATGCGGTCCGGGCGCAGGTCGATGATCTTGTCCAGGGTGACCGCGAAGCTGGCCCGGGTCTGCAGCGGCAGGCCGTAGATCAGGTCGACGCTGACCGACTTGAACGCGGCACGGCGGGCCGCGGCGACCAGCTCGCGGGTCTGCTCCTCGCTCTGCAGGCGGTTCACCGCGGCCTGTACCGCCGCGTCGAAGTCCTGCACGCCGAAGCTCAGGCGATTGAAGCCGAGGTCGCGCAGGTGCTGGATCTGCGGCGGGCTGATGGTACGCGGGTCGACCTCGATGGAGAACTCGTGGGCGTCGCTGTCATCCATGGCGAAGGCCGCGTGCAGGGCGGCCATCAGCTCCTCCAGCTGCTCGCCGGTCAGATAGGTCGGCGTGCCGCCGCCGAGGTGCAGCTGGGTCAGCTTGCGCGTGCCGTCGAACAGCGCGGCCTGCAGGGCGATTTCCCGCTTGAGGTAGGCCAGGTACTCGACCGCCCGGTGGCTCTTCTGGGTGATGATCTTGTTGCAGGCGCAGTAGTAGCAGAGGCTCTTGCAGAACGGGATGTGGATGTACACGGACAGCGGCTTGGGCGCGGCGGCCTGGTTGCTCCGCCTGGCCGCGGCGCGGTAGTCGTCCATGGCGAAGGCTTGGTGGAACTGCGGCGCCGTGGGGTAGGAGGTATAGCGCGGCCCGGGGCGGTCGTACTTCTCGACCAGGGCGCGGTTGAAACTCACCGGCTCAATCATGCTCACTCACCTGAACAGGGGATGCTGCTCAACCCGGGTCGTTCGCCGGCTGCCGATCCGCGGCAGCGGCCGGTTCCAGCAGGCCGGCCAAGCGACTGTTGATCAGCAGGGAATTGTTCACCAGCAGCTCCAGGTGCGCCTGCAGGCTGCCGGTGACCTCGCTCACGCCATGGCGCTGAAACCAGGCGGAGATCAGCTGGATGGCCTCCCCCAGGGCGACCTGATTCTGGTGAATCAGCGCCAGCGTGGTGGCGGTGACCCGCTGTCGATCCTGCATGGCCGAAACTCCTTGTGCGGCACTTCAGTCTGACAAGGGTCGGGGATCCGGGCCGCCAAGGCCATACCTCTGGATGGGTACCTCTTCGGCGCCGGCCTTATCCGGGGAAAAATTGACGAGAATCATTATTGATTACATCCCGCCTTCCTATGCTGGCGCCATCGACTACAGCCAAAGGAAACGCCCGGATGAACCCCCGCCTCTTGCTCGCCCTGACCGGCCTGATCGCCGCCACCACCAGCCAGGCCAAGGAATACCCGATCGGCGAACCGCAGCAGTGCGCCGGCATGGAAGTGGGTGCCGTGTACCTGCAACCGATCGAGATGGACCCACCGGGCATGATGCGCCCGGCAGTGGATTCCGACGTGCACATGGAGGCCGATATCAGCGCCCTGGAGCACAACGCCCACGGCTTCCAGGAAGGCAGCTTCGTGCCCTACCTGAACGTCAACTACCGCCTGAGCAAGGTCGGCAGCGCCCAGGTGCTGGAGGGTAACTTCCACGCCATGGTGGCCAACGACGGCCCGCACTACGGCGACAACCTCAAGCTGATGGGGCCCGGCCAGTACCAGCTGACCTACTGGGTAGCGGCCCCCGGCGGCCATGGCCAGCACTTCGGCCGGCATAGCGACAAGGAGACCGGCGTGGCGCCCTGGTTCGCCACCTGCGAGCTGCACTACAGCTTCACCTACGCCGGCATCGGCAAGAAAGGCGGCTACTGACCCCCGCGGCGCGCCCGCGCGCGCCGCCCTCCCCGGAGAGCGCCCCATGCATCATCCAGCCCTCTGCCTGCTGCTCGCCGCCCTGCCCGGCGGCCTGCTGGCCGCCCCGCTGCCGAGCTACGAGCTGAGCATCCGTGACGGTCACTTCACCCCGGCCAGCCTGCAGGTGGCCGCCGGGCAACGCTTCAAGATCGTCGTGCACAACGTCGGCCAGGGGCCCATCGAGTTCGAAAGCACGCCGCTGCGCGTGGAGAAGGTACTCAGCCCCGGCGTCAGCTCCTTCGTCGTGATCCATCCGCTCAAGCCCGGGCGCTACCTGTTCTTCGACGAGTTCCACCCCGAGCTGCCGCAAGGCGTGATCGAGGCTCGCTGACCCGCATTCTTCGAGGTACCCGCAATGGAACAAGCCCTGTTGATCGTCTGGCGCGAGAGCGTCGAGGCCCTGCTGGTGATCGGCATCCTGTATGCCTGGCTGCGCCGCCAGCCCGGCCAGCAGCGTGCCCTGCTGCACCTGTGGGCCGGGGTCGGCGCCGGCCTGCTGCTGGCCGGGCTGCTGGCCGCGCTGATGGCCCTGGCCGGCAACTGGATGAGCGGCCCGGGTGGGGAATGGTTCCAGGCCGGCCTCAGTCTGCTCGCCTGCGTGCTGATCCTGCAGATGGTGCACTGGATGGCCCGCAACGGCGGGCAACTGCGCCAGCAGCTCGAACAACAGGCCGACAGCGCCCTGCAGCACGGCCGCCTGGCCAGCCTGGCGCTGCTGGTGGCCCTGGCGGTGGCGCGCGAAGGCAGCGAGACGGTGATCTTCCTCTACGGCGTCAGCGCCTCGGCCAACCCCGCCAGCCTGGCGCTGGGCGCGGGCCTGGGCCTGCTGCTCGGCCTGCTGTGCTTCGCCCTGCTGCAGGCCGGCAGCCGCTTCATCGCCTGGCGCCAGTTCTTCCTGGTCAGCGAAGTGCTGCTGTTGCTGCTCGGCGGCGCCCTGCTGATGAGCGCGGTGGACCGCGCCAGCGGCCAGTGGATGGCCCTGGACCTGCCCGAACACATCTACGCCCTGCTCAGCGAGCCGATGTGGGACAGCTCGGCGCTGCTCGACGACGGCAGGAAGCCGGGCGCGCTGCTGGCCAGCCTGAGCGGCTACCGGGCCATGCCTTCGGCCCTGCACGTGGGCCTGCTGGGCTACTACTGGCTGCTCGCCTGGAGCCTGCTGCGGCCGCCGCGGAGGGTTCTGCAGAGCCGCGCGGCATGAACGCCGCGCTCAACCGCCGGCTCACCCGCCTGGGCCACGCCATGCGCCGCCACGCCGGACTGATCCGCCGGTTGCAGTGGCTGGTGGTGCTGGTCTACGCCGCTCTGCTGGTGATCCCCGCCCTGCTGCCCCTGCCGCCAGGCTCGGCGGGCCTGCTGGACAACCTGACGCTGCTGGCCCAGTTCGTGTTCTGGGGCCTGTGGTGGCCGTTCGTGCTGCTGTCGATCGTCCTGTTCGGCCGCCTGTGGTGCGGCGTGCTGTGCCCGGAAGGCTCGCTCAGCGAATGGGCCAGCCGACACGGCCAGGGCCGCGGCACCCCGCGCTGGATGCGCTGGGGCGGCTGGCCGACCCTGGGTTTCCTGCTGACCACCCTGTACGGCCAGCTGATCAGCGTCTACGACTACGCCCAGGCCGCCCTGCTGATCCTCGGCGGCTCGACCCTGGCGGCCATGCTGGTCGGCTACCTGTACGGCCGCGGCAAGCGCGTGTGGTGCCGCTACCTGTGCCCGGTCAGCGGGGTGTTCGCCCTGCTGGCCAAACTCGCCCCCGTGCATTTCCAGGTCGACGAGGCGCGCTGGCAGGCCAACGCCGCACCGCACCTGCCGCCGCCCAACTGCGCGCCGCTGCTGGATATCCGCCGCATGCGCGGCGCCTCAGACTGCCACGCCTGCGGCCGCTGCAGCGGCCAGCGCGATGCGGTGCGCCTGATCGCCCGCTCCGGCAACGAGGAAATCGTCCGCTACGGCGCCGACGGCGACACCACCTGGGAGGTGCGCCTGCTGCTCTACGGGGTGATCGGCCTGGCCATCGGCGCCTTCCAGTGGACGGTCAGCCCCTGGTTCATCGCCCTGAAGCAAACCCTGGCCGAATGGCTGGTGCGGCGCGACATCCTCTGGCCGCTGGAAGCCGACGCGCCCTGGTGGCTGCTGACCCATTATCCGCAGCTCAACGATGCCTTCACCTGGCTCGATGGCCTGAGCATCTGCCTGTACCTGGGCGCCAGCAGCCTGCTGCTCGGCGGCGGCCTGCACCTGTTGCTCAGCGGGGCCGCCAAGCTGGCCGGGCAAGGTCCGGCCTTCGCCCGCCAGATCGCGTTGTGCCTGCTGCCAACCGGCGCGGCCGGGCTGTTTCTCGGCCTCTCCGCCACCACGGTCAAGCTGCTGCGCTACGAGGGCCTGGCCCTGCTCTGGGTGCCTAGCGTGCGCGCCACGCTGCTGGCCGCCGCCCTGCTCTGGAGCCTGCACCTCGGCTGGCAGGTCTGCCGCGCCCTGACACCCGCACAACGCCTGCCGATCCTGGGCGCCCTGCTGCTGGCCAATCTGCTGATCGCCACGACCTGGTGGCTGCAGTTCTGGGGCTGGTAAGACGCGCTCGATAGCGGTTGGCGCAAGCCGTTGGCTCTGCGTGCGTCATGCGCACCGAAGACTCCGCACGGACTTACCGGTGCGCACGGCGCACCCTACGGCATGATGCAGACTGCAGCTCCGGGAGCAGTGAGAAACCCGGCACCCCGCAAGCCGCTGGCGCTGGCTCTGCGTAGGGTGCGCCATGCGCACCGAGGGCTCTGCACGGGTTTGCCGGTGCGCCCGCAAGTCGCAGGATTCCGCTCAGGCCTCACGCAGCTCGAAGCGGGGAAACAGCTGCTGCAGATAGGGCCATAGCTGGGCGGCTTCGGCCGGCATCGGCGCGGCGCCCAGTTGCGGGTCGAGCATCTGTTGCGGGCGGGCCAGCTGCACCACGAAGCGCTGCACGCCAAGCGCCGCCAGGCGTTCGCCCAGGCGTTGCAGGCGCTGGCAGTCGAACAGCTGCCAGTGCACGGTGGTGCGGCATTCGTAGTCCACCCCGCTGTCCAGCAGCAGCTCCAGGCTGTGCCAGTTGGCCTGGCCGCTGCCGGTGACCCCGGTGATCAGCTCGGCCTCTTCCTCCAGCGCCTTGACGTCGAAGCCGACCCAGTCGCACAGCGCCAGCACGCGGCGGAACGAGGTCGGCTTGATCCCGGCACTGTGCAGGCCGACCTTGAAGCCCAGTTCGCGCACCTTGCGCATGGCCCCGGGCAGGGCCTTCTGCAGGGTCGCCTCGCCGCCGCTGAAGACCACCGCGTCGAGCAGGCCGCGGCGCTTGCGCAGGAAGCGCAGCACCTCGTCCCAGCTGATCGGGGTGGGCACCTTGGCGCGGATCAGCTCCGGGTTGTGGCAGTAGCGGCAGCGCCAGGCGCAGCCCTGGCAGAACAGCACGCAGGCCAGGTGTTCGGGGTAGTCGAGGGTGGTCATCGGCAGCAGCCCGCCGATGCGCAGCGGTACGTCCAGCGGGCCACTGCCGAAGGACTGACAAGGACTGTTCATGACCACCTCCTGAAGGTACAGATGACAAAGCCAGACCCGCGCTTATCACCGCACGGGCCTGGCCGGATGACGCCGCTGGCGGCCTATTTGGGTTCGCAGAAGTGCTGGCGCTCGCGGTGCTCGGACTGCTTGCCCGGATTGAAGGCCGCCACCGGGCGGTGGTAGCCCATCACGCGGGTCCAGACTTCGCAGCGCTGGCGTTGGGCTTCTGGCAGTTGCATGGCTTGGTTCATGGTGTTGCTCCTTGCTGTGGGTGAATGTCTTTATCCGCCGCAGGCGCCGCAGCACTGCTGCTTGTGCAGCAGGGCCTCGTCGCACTTCGGACAGAACTCGTGCTCGCCGGCCAGGTAGCCGTGCACCGGGCAGATCGAGAAGGTCGGGGTAACGGTCAGGTACGGCAGGCGGTAGCGACTGAGAGCGGTGCGCACCAGCTTCTTGCAGGCCTCGGCCGAGGACACCCGCTCGGCCATGTACAGGTGCAGCACGGTGCCGCCGGTGTACTTGCACTGCAGCTCGTCCTGCAGCTCCAGCGCCTCGAACGGATCGCTGGTGAAGCCCACCGGCAGCTGCGAGGAGTTGGTGTAGTACGGTGCATCCAAGCTGCCGGCCTGGAGGATGTCGGGGAAGCGCTTCTTGTCTTCCTTGGCGAAGCGGTAGGTGGTGCCCTCGGCCGGCGTGGCCTCGAGGTTGTACATGTGCCCGCTTTCCTCCTGGAACTCGACCAGGCGGGCGCGCACGTGGTCGAGCAGGCGGATCGCCAGTTCGCGCCCGGCCTCGCTGTGCATGCCGTCGCGGTCGCCGGTGAAGTTGCGCAGCATCTCGTGCAGGCCGTTCAGGCCGATGGTGGAGAAGTGGTTGCGCAGGGTGCCCAGGTAGCGCCGGGTGTAGGGGTAGAGGCCGGCATCCATGTGGTGCTGGATCACCTTGCGCTTGACCTCCAGGCTCTCGTAGGCCATCTGCAGCAGCTGGTCCAGGCGCAGCAGCAGGCCGTCCCAGTCCTGGCGGTGGACATAACCCAGGCGCGCGCAGTTGATGGTCACCACGCCGAGGGAGCCGGTCTGCTCGGCCGAGCCGAACAGGCCGTTGCCGCGCTTGAGCAGCTCGCGCACGTCCAGCTGCAGGCGGCAGCACATCGAGCGCACCTGGTTGGGCTGCATGTCGGAATTGAGGAAGTTCTGGAAGTACGGCAGGCCGTAGCGCGCGGTCATGTCGAACAGGCGCGTGGCGTTGTCGCTGTCCCAGGGGAAGTCGTGGGTGATGTTGTAGGTCGGGATCGGGAAGGTGAACACCCGGCCCTTGGCGTCGCCGGCCATCATCACCTCGATGTAGGCGCGGTTGATCAGCTCCATCTCGGCCTGCAGCTCGCCGTAGCAGAACGGCATCTCCACCCCGCCGATCACCGGCACCTGCTCGCGCAGGTCTTCCGGGCAGACCCAGTCGAAGGTCAGGTTGGTGAAGGGCGTCTGGGTGCCCCAGCGCGACGGCACGTTGAGGTTGTAGATGAACTCCTGCAGCGACTGGCGCACCTGGGCGTAGCTCAGCTGGTCCTTGCGCACGTAGGGCGCCAGGTAGGTGTCGAAGGAGCTGAAGGCCTGGGCCCCGGCCCACTCGTTCTGCAGGGTGCCGAGGAAGTTGACCATCTGCCCGAGGGCGCTGGACAGGTGCTTGGGCGGCCCGGCCTCGACCCGCCCGGGGATGCCGTTGAGGCCCTCGTGCAGCAGGGTGCGCAGCGACCAGCCGGCGCAGTAGCCGGCGAGCATGTCGAGGTCGTGGATATGCAGGTCGGCCTCGCGGTGGGCCCAGCCGATCTCGGCGCTGTACACCTCGTCCAGCCAGTAGTTGGCGGTGACCTTGCCGGACACGTTGAGGATCAGCCCGCCGAGGGAATAGCCCTGGTTGGCGTTGGCCTGCACGCGCCAGTCCTCGCGGGACAGGTATTCGTTCATCGACGCGGCCACGTCGACCAGGCTGCGCCGGTCGCGGCGCAGCCGGCCATGGCGTTCGCGGTAGACGATATAGGCGCGCGCCGTGGCGTAGTAACCGGCCTCCATCAGCACCAGCTCGACCTTGTCCTGCACCTGCTCGACGCCCAGGCTGTCGAACTCCAGCAGACGGGCCAGCACCGCCTCCATCAGGGCCTGGGCATCGGCGGCGTGGAACTCGCCGCTGGCCTCGCCGGCCGCGGCGATGGCGCGCTGGATCTTGCTGCTGTCGAATGCCGCTTCACTGCCGTCGCGCTTGTACAGCAGGGTCGGCCGATAGGGTTGTTTACGCGGAAGCACTTACCACCTCCAAACACATCATGTAGTTATTGTTTAGCACATCAAACACAACATGCTGTGCAATCTACGGCTTGGCGGCACTAACGAATTGATCATGATCAAGAATGCGCAAAAGCCGAACGTGATCGGCTTCGCGCCTGCGGCAAACGGCATCGCCGGCAGCGAACAGAGGGGGCGATCGCGCGGCGAATCCCCTCGCCCACGGCGGCTCCATGGTTTGCAAAGGCGGGAACCAAATCCGCGTAGCGGCAAGAACGAGCCATCAGGCAGCTCGGTGCCCGAGTCCCCGTCAGGAGGCCGAGTGGAGGTGTTGCGCAGGGGGACGAGCCGCAGGGATGCGGCGAGAGGCTTAAAGGGCCATGGATGGCCCTTGTAAGCCAGCCCCCGGAGCGGCACCGGAAGGAGGGAACCCGGAGCGAAGCGCAGGGCCGGATGTCGGGGGGCGCTTTCTTTTGCTTACTTTTCTTTGCGCAAACAAAGCAACGCAGCAAAGCGGAGTAACAGCCGCAGGCTGACCCGCAGGGCGAGCACAGCGAGTCAAAGTGAGTCGCCCGGGTGGGCGAAACCCAAACCATCAGCCCGCTCGGCAATCAGCTCAGCATGGTGCCCCCGAGGCCATCAGGTGCGCACGGCGCACCCTACAAAGCAGAGCTCGTGCCCACGGATGGCATGCGCCCATTCAACACGCTATTGATACATCGCCAATGAAAAATGCCCGCACCTTGCGGGGCGGGCATCTGCGCGGGCGGCGCCGTGGCGCCTGCGGGCGGCGGGTTAGACCACGCCTTGCGCCAGCATGGCGTCCGCGACCTTGACGAAGCCGGCGATATTGGCGCCCTTGACGTAGTTGATCCGGCCGTTTTCCTCGCCGTAGTGCACGCAGGCGTTATGGATGCTCTGCATGATGCTGTGCAGGCGCTGGTCCACCTCGCCGGCCGTCCAGTTCAGGCGCATGGCGTTCTGGCTCATCTCCAGGCCGCTGGTGGCCACGCCACCGGCGTTGGAGGCCTTGCCCGGGGCGAAGCAGATGCCGGCCTCGATGAACAGGTCGACCGCTTCCAGAGTCGACGGCATGTTGGCGCCTTCGGCCACGCAGAAGCAGCCGTTCTTCAGCAGGCTGCGCGCATCCTCGGCATCCAGCTCGTTCTGCGTGGCGCACGGCAGGGCGATGTCGCACGGCAGGTGCCAGGGGCGCTGGCCCGGCAGGAAGTTCAGCTGGAACTGCGCGGCCATCTCGCTGAGGCGGCCACGGCGGACGTTCTTCAGCTCCATCAGGTACTGCCACTGCTCTTCGCTGAGGCCGTCCGGGGTGTGCAGGGTGCCTTCGGAATCGGACAGGGACACCACCAGGCCGCCCAGTTCCATGACCTTCTGCGCGGCGTACTGGGCCACGTTGCCGGAGCCGGAGATAGTCACCCGCCGGCCTTCGAAGCCGCGCTCGATGCGCTTGAGCATTTCCTGGGCGAAGTACACGCAGCCGTAGCCGGTGGCTTCCGGACGGATCAGGCTGCCGCCGTAGGTGATGCCCTTGCCGGTCAGCACCGAGGTGAACTGGTTGGACAAGCGCTTGTACTGGCCGAACAGGTAGCCGATCTCGCGGCCGCCGACGCCGATGTCACCGGCCGGCACGTCGAGGTCGGCGCCGATGTGGCGGTACAGCTCGCTCATGAACGCCTGGCAGAAGCGCATCACTTCGTTGTCGCTCTTGCCCTTGGGGTCGAAGTCCGAGCCGCCCTTGCCGCCGCCCATGGGCAGCGAGGTCAGCGAGTTCTTGAACACCTGCTCGAAGGCGAGGAACTTGAGTACGCCGAGGTTGACCGAGGGGTGGAAGCGCAGGCCGCCCTTGTACGGGCCGATGGCGCTGCTCATCTGCACGCGGTAGCCGCGGTTGACCTGCACCCGCCCGGCATCGTCGACCCAGGACACGCGGAACAGGATGGCGCGCTCCGGCTCGACCATGCGCTCGACGATGCCGGCCTGCAGGTAGCGCGGGTTGGCTTCGAGGAACGGCCACAGCGAGCGCAGCACTTCTTCCACGGCCTGGTGGAACTCGGGCTGGTCGGGATCGCGCTGCTTCAGGCGGGAGAGGAAAAGGTCGACGGACTCGCTCATGTGGATACCCCTGCAATGCCCATGCGGCTGGGCAGATCGACTAAAAAGTGCGCCGCACTCTATCAGCCGACAAGGCACTGCAATAGTGCAATATGTCGCTTTGATGAATCTTTTTGGTGCATTTATGTAAAAAGCTGGGCAAATCCAGGGCTTTGCCTGCGTCTATGGCTCACTCCGGCCCCGGCCAGCTCCGCGCAGGGAAACGCATCGAATTGGTGCGCACGGCGCAGCCTGCGCCTCATGGCCGTGCACGCTAGGGCGCCGCGCAAGCCCGCCAACCGCTGCACGCAACAAAAAAAAGGCCGCGCGAGGCGGCCGAAGGGAGATTGGCTCGATTCAGCCGCCGCTGGCGTTCATGAAGCGCAGCACCTGCACCTCGCCGCCGACGCTGAATTCGTGACGCAGCGGCTTGCGTGCCAGGCCGGCGTGGATCGCCTGCAGCAAGGGCGCGTCGCTTTGCGGATGGCGGCGCAGCAGGGCGCGCAGGTCGATGGAGTTCTCGTGGCCCAGGCACAGCAGCAGGCGCCCTTCCACGGTCAGGCGCACGCGGTTGCAGGTGCTGCAAAAGTTGTGGCTGTGCGGCGAGATGAAGCCGATGCGGCTCTCGGGGAAGTCCTTGAGGCGCACGTAGCGCGCCGGCCCGCCGCTCTGCTCGGCGCTGTCGAGCAGGCTGTAGCGCTCGGCGATGCGCTCGCGCACCCAGTCGCTGGAGCAGTAGCTTTCGCCGCGCGAGCGGCCCACCTCGCCCAGCGGCATTTCCTCGATAAAGCTGATGTCCAGACCGCGGTTCACCGCATAGTCGACCAGGTCGAGCACCTCGTCGGCATTGCGCCCCTGCATCACCACGGTATTGAGCTTGACCCGGGCAAAGCCGGCGGCGCTCGCCGCGTCGATGCCGGCCAGCACCTGGGCCAGCTCGCCGGTGCGGGTGATCGCCCGGAAGCGCTGCGGATCGAGGCTGTCCAGGCTGATGTTGAGGCGCTTGACCCCGGCGTCGGCCAGCGGCTGCGCCAGCTTGACCAGCTGCGAGCCGTTGCTGGTCATCACCAGTTCGCGCAGCCCCGGCAAGGCGGCGATCTGCGCGCACAGCTGGACGATGCCCTTGCGCACCAGCGGCTCGCCGCCGGTCAGGCGGATCTTCTTCACCCCGTTGCGCACGAACAGCGCCGCCAGGCGGTACAGCTCCTCCAGGCCGAGCACCTGCTGGCGCGGCAGGAAGGTCATGTCCTCGGCCATGCAGTAGACACAGCGGAAATCGCAGCGATCGGTCACCGACATGCGCAGGTAATCGATACTGCGGCCGAAGCCATCCTGCAGAATGCTATCCATCACGCGCTCCCCGGTTGCCTGGGCGACCCCTGTCGCCCGGCCCTGTGATTACTGCAGCAGTGGCGAGTCGGCGCCTTCCAGGACGATGCCCTGGATGTCCGCCTCACCGATCAGGCTCTTGATGTACTGCACCACCGCCACCTGCCAGACGCGCTGGTCCAGCTCGGCACGGATGGAGCCCTCGACCACCTCGAAGGGCAACTGCTCGCCCTCGATGCGCTGGTCGACCCACACCAGATGGAAGCCGTAACGGCTTTCCAGCGGGCGCCCGGCCAGGCCCAGCGGCAGGCGGAATAGCTGCCGCTCGAACTCCGGCACGGTCTGCCCCTGGCTGATCTGCCCGAGCGCCCCGCCCTGCAGTTTCGACGGGCAGGCCGAATGGGCCGCCGCCAGCTCAGCAAAACGAGTGCCATCGGCCTGCAGCTGCGCCAGCAACTCCTGCGCCTGCTCGCCCACCCGGCTGCGCTCCTCGGCGTCGTCCGCCTCGCAGGCCAGCAGGATATGCCGCGCCGCCAGCAACGGGGCACTGGCAAAGCGCGCCCGGTTGTTTTCGTAATACTGCCGGCAGGCGGCCGCGTCGGCGTGCGGCAACGGCACCTCCTGCTCGATCAGCGCACGGGTGGTCGCCTCCTCCTCGCTCTCCCCGGCCTGCACCTGGACCTGCAGGCCCAGGGTCGCGATCCGCTGCTGCAGCAGCTCGCGGATCACCAGCGCCTGGCTGGCGAGGAACACCGCTTCCTGGCGGGTATCGGCCGGGTGGTACTGCAGCTCCAGGGCAATCGCCTGGGGCTCGATGGCCACCCCGTTGACCTTGATCCGCGGCCACTCCTGCTCGCTGGTGGCGATCAGCTCGGGGGCTGACTCGCCCTCCTCCTCGTCATCGGCTTGGGGCTCGTCGGCAACGGCCGGCTCGAACGCCTGCACGCCAGCCTGGCTCGCCTCCACCGGGAGTTCCTGAGCCGCGCCGCCGGCGCAGCCACCACCATTACCGTTACCACCGCATCCACAACCCATTTCACACCTCCACACATTCGTTTGGTGATGGATACGCCGCAAACGGCGGTACCCACCCTACATCCGAGTCAGGGGGATCGGCCTGCCGACGCGCAGCCGATCCAGTCATTCTTAGCCTTTCTGCCGGACGATCTGGTAGCGCCGACCCAGGTACCACACCGGGGCACTGACGATGTGCACCAGGCGGGTGAAGGGGAACAGCACGAACAGGGTCAGGCCGAGGAACACGTGCAGCTTGTACACCAGGCTGACCGGGGCGATGCTCGCGGCGGCGGCCTGCGGCTGCAGGGTCACCACCTGCTGCGCCCAGTTGGCCAGCAGCACCATCACCGAACCGTCCATGTGCGCGGTCGAGGCGACGATGGTCAGCAGGCCGAGCACCAGCTGCGCCAGCAGCACCAGCAGGATCATGATGTCGGAGGCGCTGGAGCTGGCCCGCACGCGATCGTCGAACAGCCGGCGCTTGAGCAGCATGAGCAGGCCGATCAGGCACAGGAAGCCGAAGAAGCCCCCGGACACCATGGCCAGCAGCTGCTTGTTCTGGGTGCTGATGACGCTGTGGTAGATCGCCTCGGGGGTCAGCAGACCGACGAAGTGACCGGCCAGGACGAACAGCACGCCGACGTGAAACAGGTTGCTCGCCGCACGCATGTAGCGCTGCTCGGCCGCGGTGCGGTTGAACAGCTGGCTGGAGCCGGCCTTCCAGCTGTACTGCGACAGGTCGAAGCGCGCCCAGCTGCCGATGATGCAGATGGCCAGGGCGATATAGGGATAGATCCCGAACAACAGCAGATTGACGTTAGACATTGCGCACCTCCGGGGCCACCGTCACGGCCGGCCCATCGACCTTGAAATCCACCCAGTGCAGCGGCACCGGCACTTCCTCACGCACCTTGCCCGGCAGCGTGGTCTGGCTCGGGCAGCGGTCCTGCTGCTCGGCCTGCATGAAGTCCACGGCCTCCTCCTCCCAGATCTTGTCCAGCGCCTCCAGCGAGTCGTCGCGCACTTCCGCGGCGACCTGCTCGCGCACCTCGGCCACGGCCTGCTGCGGCTGCACGCCGGCAATCTGCAGCAGGGCCTGGAAGCAGGCGGCGTAGGGGCATTCGCGCTCGTCCAGCCGCGCGGCCAGCAAGGCCAGCAGATGGGATACATCGGCCAGGCCCTCGCGGGCCTCAAGGTCCTCGCGGGTGGCCAGGTACTCCAGGTACAGCGGGATGTAGTCAGGCAGCTCGCGCACGCCGATGGCGAAACCGGCCTGCTCGTACTGGCCCATCAGGTCGACCATGGCCTGGCCACGGTCGCGCGATTCGCCATGCACGTGCTCGAACAGCAGCAGCGACAGCGAGCGACCGCGGTCGAACAGCTCGCAGTAGCGCTCCTGCACGTCCATCAGGTCGCCACCGCTCAGCTCGTCGAGCAGCTCGATCAGCGCACTGCGCTGCTCCGGGCTGATCTCGCGGGCGCGGCCGATGGCCTCGTCCAGTTCACCCTGCGCATCGCGCAGGGCCTCGGTGGGGTAGTCGAGCAACAGGGAAATCACCTTGAGAATTTGCATGCTCAGTCCTCCCACAACTGCACGGTTTTCAGGATGTCGCGCTGGTTGGCCTTCTTCGCCCCGAACATGTTGGTGTCGGAGCTGCCGCTGCAGCCGCTGCCGAAGCTGAAGCCGCAACCGGAACGCTCGGCGAAGGCGTCGCTCATGGCCTCCTCGCGGTGCGCGGTGGGGATCACGAAGCGGTCCTCGTAGTTGGCGATGGCCAGGTAGCGGTACATGTCCTCGACCTGGGCCACCGACAGCCCGACGTCCTGCAGCACCTTGAGGTCCTGCACGCCATCGACCTGCTCGGCGCGCTTGTAGGCACGCATCGCCAGCAGACGCTTGAGGGCCAGCTTGACCGGCTGCACGTCACCGGCGGTGAGCAGGTTGGCCAGGTAGCGCAGCGGGATGCGCAGGCTGTCGACGTCCGGCAGCACGCCGTCCATGCTGACCTTGCCGGCGGTGGCGGCGTTCTGGATCGGCGACAGCGGCGGCACGTACCAGACCATCGGCAGGGTGCGGTATTCCGGGTGCAGCGGCAGGGCCAGCTTCCAGTCCACCGCCATCTTGTACACCGGCGACTTCTGCGCGGCGTCGATCACCGACATCGGCACGCCATCGGCCAGGGCCTGCTTGATCACCTTGGGATCGAACGGGTCGAGGAAGATGTCCAGCTGCTTCTGGTACAGGTCCTGCTCGTTTGGCGTACTGGCCACTTCGGCGATGCGGTCGGCGTCATACAGCAGCACGCCGAGGTAGCGGATGCGCCCCACGCAGGTTTCCGAGCAGACGGTGGGCATGCCGGCTTCGATGCGCGGGTAGCAGAAGATGCACTTCTCGGATTTGCCGCTCTTCCAGTTGAAGTAGATCTTCTTGTACGGGCAGCCGCTGATGCACATGCGCCAGCCGCGGCACTTCTCCTGGTCGATGAGGACGATGCCGTCCTCCTCGCGCTTGTAGATCGCCCCGCTCGGGCAGGAGGCCGCGCACGCCGGGTTGAGGCAGTGCTCGCACAGGCGCGGCAGGTACATCATGAAGGTGTTTTCGTACTCGCCGTAGATATCGGCCTGCACCTGGTCGAAGTTCTTGTCCTTGCGCCGCTTGGCGAACTCGGTACCGAGAATCTCCTCCCAGTTCGGGCCCCACTCGATCTTCTCCATGCGCTTGCCGGTGATCACCGAGCGCGGCCGGGCGGTCGGCTGGTGATCGCCGAGCGGCGCGGTGTGCAGGTGCTGGTAGTCGAAGTCGAACGGCTCGTAGTAGTCGTCGATGCTCGGCAGGTCCGGGTTGGCGAAGATGTTCGCCAGCACGCGGAACTTGCCGCCGATCTTCGGATTGATCGAGCCGTCCTTGTTGCGCACCCAGCCGCCCTTCCACTTGTCCTGGTTTTCCCACTCTTTCGGGTAGCCGATACCGGGCTTGGTCTCGACGTTGTTGAACCAGGCGTATTCCATGCCTTCGCGGCTGGTCCAGACGTTCTTGCAGGTGATCGAACAGGTGTGGCAACCGATGCACTTGTCCAGGTTCAACACCATGCCAATTTGTGAGCGAATCTTCATGGCATCAGTCCTCAGATATCTTGCGGCAGGGGTTGCGGCAGGTCGTCGCCGTTGGGACCGTCGAGCCAGTCGACCTTGTCCATCTTGCGCACCACGACGAACTCGTCACGGTTGCAGCCCACGGTGCCGTAGTAGTTGAAGCCATAGGCCAGCTGCGCGTAGCCGCCGATCATATGGGTGGGTTTCAGGACTACCCGGGTCACCGAGTTGTGGTGGCCGCCGCGAGTCTTGGTGGTCTCGCTGCCCGGCATGTTCACGATGCGCTCCTGGGCGTGGTACATCATCACCATGCCCTCCTTGACGCGCTGACTGACCACCGCCCGGGCGACCAGCGCACCGTTGGCGTTGAAGCACTCGATCCAGTCGTTGTCCTCGATGCCGGCCTTCTTCGCGTCGACCTCGCTCATCCACACGATCGGCCCGCCACGGCTCAGGGTGAGCATGATCAGGTTGTCGGTGTAGGTGCTGTGGATGCCCCACTTCTGGTGCGGGGTGATCCAGTTGAGGACGATCTCCGGATTGCCGTTGGACTTCTTGCCCTTCACGTAGTCGATGGTGCGGGTGTTGATCGGCGGCCGGTAGCTCATCATCTGCTCGCCGAAGGCCTGCATCCACGGGTGATCCTGGTAGAACTGCTGGCGCCCGGTGATGGTGCGCCACGGGATGTACTCGTGGACGTTGGTGTAGCCGGCGTTGTAGCTGACGTGCTCGTCTTCCAGGCCTGACCAGGTCGGGCTGGAGATGATCTTGCGCGGCTGCGCCTGGATGTCGCGGAAGCGGATCGCCTCGTGCTCCTTGGGCAGCGCCAGGTGGCTGTGATCCAGGCCGGTGAATTCCGACAGCGCGGCCCAGGCCTTGACGGCCACGTGGCCGTTGGTTTCCGGGGCCAGGGAAAGGATCACCTCGGCCGCATCGATGGCCGACTCGATCTTCGGCCGGCCCTGGCTGACGCCCTCCTCGCGCACCTTGTAGTTGAGCTCGCCGAGGAACTCGACTTCATCCTCGGTGTTCCAGTTGATGCCCTTGCCGCCGTTGCCCAGCGTGTCCAGCAGCGGGCCGAGGGAGGTGAACTTCTTGTAGGTGTTCGGGTAGTCGCGCTCGACCACCGCCATGTTCGGGCAGTTCTTGCCCGGGACCGGCGTCTCGCCGGCGCTCTTCCAGTCGGTACCGCCGAACGGCTGGGCCAGTTCGCCGGGGCTGTCGTGCAGCAGCGGCACGGTGACCAGGTCCTGCTCGACGCCCAGGTGCCCCTTGGCCATTTCCGAGAAGTGCTTGGCGATGCCCTTGTAGATTTCCCAGTCCGAACGCGCTTCCCAGGCCGGGTCGATGGCGGCCGACAGCGGGTGGATGAAGGGGTGCATGTCCGAGGTGTTCATGTCGTCCTTCTCGTACCAGGTCGCGGTCGGCAGGACGATGTCGGAATACACGCAGGTCGAGGACATGCGGAAGTCGAGGGTGGTGACCAGGTCGAGCTTGCCGATGGCGCCCTCGTCCTGCCACTCGGCTTCGTTGGGCTTGAAGCCGCCGCGCTTGCCGAGGTCCTCGTTCATCACGCCGTTCTTGGTGCCCAGCAGGTACTTGAGCATGTACTCGTGGCCCTTGCCCGAGCTGCCCAGCAGGTTGGAGCGCCAGATAAACATGTTGCGCGGGAAGTTGGCCGGGTTGTCCGGCTGTTCGCAGGCGAAACGCAGCGAACCCTGCTTGAGCGCATTGACCACGTACTCCTTGGGCTCCATGCCGGCGGCCTTGGCGTCGCGGGTAATCTGCAGCGGGTTCTTGTTCAGCTGCGGCGCACTCGGCAGCCAGCCACCGCGCTCGGCGCGGATGTTGTAGTCCAGCGCGTGCTCGGGGAACTGCGCCTTGTCGGCCAGCGGCGAGAGCACTTCGTGCATGCTCATCTTCTCGTGGCGCCACTGCGAGCTGTGGTTGTAGAAGAAGCTGGTGCCGTTCATCTGCCGTGGCGGCCGGCTCCAGTCCAGGCCGAAGGCCAGCGGCAGCCAGCCGCACTGCGGACGCAGCTTCTCCTGGCCGACGTAGTGGGCCCAGCCACCGCCGGTCTGGCCGACGCAGCCGCACAACATCAGCATGTTGATCAGGCCACGGTAGTTCATGTCCATGTGGTACCAGTGGTTCATCGCCGCACCGACGATGATCATGGAACGGCCATGGGTCTTGTCGGCGTTGTCGGCGAACTCGCGGGCGATCTGGATCGCCTTCTCGCGGCTGACACCGGTGATCTGCTCCTGCCAGGCCGGGGTGCCCGGTACGCTGGCGTCGTCGTAGCTGCGCGCCACATTACTGCCGCCCAGGCCACGGTCTATCCCTAAGTTGGCGGCCATCAGGTCGAACACGCTGGCGACCTTGGCGCTGCTGCCGTCGGCCAGGCTGATCGAACGCACCGGCACGCGGCGCAGCTGGATCTCCTCGCCTTCGGCATGGGCGAAGTGCTCGTGCACCTGGCCACCGAAGTAGGGGAAGGCCACTTCGGCCACTTCGCCGCTGTCGATCTGGCTCAGCTTGAGGTCGATCTCGCGACCCTCGCGGCCTTCACGGGCCTCGATGTTCCACTTGCCCTTCTCGCCCCAGCGGTAGCCGATCGAGCCCAGCGGCGAGACCAGTTCGCCACTGGCGTCGACGGCGATGGTCTTCCATTCCGGGTTGTTGTCCTGGCCCAGGTTGTTGTCCAGGTCGCTGGCGCGCAGGAAGCGGTCGGCCTGCAGGCGGCCGGCCTGGTCCTTGAGCAGCACCAGCACCGGCAGGTCGGTGTAGCGCTTGGCGTAGTCGGTGAAGTAGGCGCTCGGTTTCTCCAGGTGGAATTCCTTGAAGATCACGTGGGCGAAGGCCTGCGCCAGCGCCGCGTCGGTGCCCTGCTTGGGATTCAGCCAGAGGTCGGTGAGCTTGGCGACTTCCGCGTAGTCCGGGGTGATGGCCACGGTCTTGGTGCCCTTGTAGCGCACCTCGGTGAAGAAGTGCGCGTCCGGGGTACGGGTCTGCGGGACGTTGGAGCCCCAGGCGATGATGTAGTTGGAGTTGTACCAGTCGGCCGATTCCGGCACGTCGGTCTGCTCGCCCCACACCTGCGGCGAGGACGGCGGCAGGTCGCAATACCAGTCATAGAACGACAGGCACACCCCGCCGATCAGCGACAGGTAACGGGAACCGGCGGCGTAGCTGACCATGGACATGGCCGGGATCGGCGAGAAGCCGACCACGCGGTCCGGGCCGTACTGCTTGACGGTGTAGACGTTGGAGGCGGCGATGATCTCGTTGGCCTCGTCCCAGCTGGAGCGGATGAAGCCGCCCATGCCGCGCTTGCTCTTGTAGCTCTGCGCCTTGACCGGGTCCTCGACGATGCTGGCCCAGGCCTCCACCGGCGCCATGGTCAGACGCGCCTCGCGCCACAGCTTGAGCAGCGGCTTGCGAATCTTCGGGTACTTCAGGCGGTTGGCGCTGTAGATGTACCAGCTGTAGCTGGCACCGCGCGGGCAGCCGCGCGGCTCGTGGTTGGGCAGGTCGTTGCGGGTGCGCGGGTAGTCGGTCTGCTGGGTCTCCCAGGTGATCAGGCCGTTCTTCACGTAGATCTTCCAGGAGCACGACCCGGTGCAGTTCACCCCGTGGGTGGAACGCACGATCTTGTCGTACTGCCAGCGCGAGCGATAGACGTTCTCCCAGTCGCGCGACTCCTTGCGGGTCTCGCCATGACCGTCGGCGAACTCACCTTGCTTGCGATTGAAGAAGCGCAGCTGGTCGAGTAGGTGGCTCATTTTTTCTTCCTCTCAGGCTGAGCGCAGGCGGCCCTGCGCTCGTCATTTCTTGGGTTCGGGGGTTCGGCTTAGCAGGGCGTCTCCGCGCCCTTGCGCGAGTACCACCACCAGGTCAGCAGGATGCAGCTGACGTAGTAGCCGACGAATACGTACAGGGCGACTTCCGGGCCGCCGGTCAGGGCGATGGAGGAGCCGAACGACTTGGGGATGAAGAAGGCACCGAAGGCACCGATCGCGGAGCTGAAGCCCAGTACCGCGGCCGATTCCTTGCCGGCGGCCTTGATCGCCTGCTCCTTCTCGGCCGCGCCTTGGCCGGCGCTGAGGCGCTCGTGCAGGGTGCGGAAGATCACCGGGATCATGCGAAAGGTGGAGCCGTTGCCGATGCCGGTGGTGACGAACAGCAGCATGAACATGGCCAGGAAGCCGTAGAAGTTGCCGCTGTCGGCCTGGGTCGGCAGGAAGGAGATCACCCCGAACACCGCGGCGATCATCAGCACGAAGTTCCACAGGGTGACCCGCGCACCGCCGAGCTTGTCCGCGATCCAGCCGCCCAGCGGGCGTACCAGGGCGCCGACCAGCGGGCCGAGGAAGGCGAACTGCAGGGCGTTGACCGCGGGGAAGGAATGCTTGATCAGCAGCGGGAAGGCCGCGGCGAAGCCGATGAACGAACCGAAGGTGGCCAGGTACAGCCAGCACATCAGCCAGTTGTGCTTGCGGGTGAAGATCACCGCCTGCTCGGCGAAGGAGGCCTTGGCGCTGGCCAGGTCGTTCATGCCGAACCAGGCGGCCACGGTCACCGCGGCGATCAGCGGCACCCAGACGAAGCCGGCGTTCTGCAGCCACAGCTGGCTGCCGTCGGCCAGTTCCTGGGGCTGGCCACCGACCGCGCCGAACAGGCCCAGGCCGATCACCAGCGGCACCAGGAACTGCATGGCCGACACGCCCAGGTTACCCAGGCCGGCGTTCAGGCCCAGGGCGGTGCCCTGCTGGGCTTTCGGGTAGAAGAAGCTGATGTTGGACATCGACGAGGCGAAGTTGCCGCCGCCGAAGCCGCACAGCAGGGCGATGATCACGAAGATGCTGTAGGGCGTGTTCGGATCCTGCACGGCGAAGCCCATCCAGATCGCCGGCGCCAGCAAGGATGCGGTGCTCAGCGCGGTCCAGCGCCGGCCACCGAAGATCGGCACCATGAACGAGTAGAAGATGCGCAGGGTGGCGCCGGACAACCCCGGCAGCGCCGCCAGCCAGAACAGCTGGTCGGTGCTGAAGGTGAAGCCGATGGCGTTCAGGCGCACGATCACCGTGCTCCACACCATCCACACGGCGAAGGCGAGGAACAGCGCCGGAATGGAAATCCACAGGTTGCGGGTGGCGATGGCCTTGCCGGTGCTGCCCCAGAAGTGCGGGTCCTCGGGGCGCCAGTCCTGGATTACCGCCCCCTGCCGCGGAGGCTGGCCCATGGCCGGGTTCTTGGTTGCGGACATGCTCTGTCTCCTTCAAGCGTCGGAAGCGGAAGCCATGGGGCCGGAAGAGCCCTGGCCCATGACGGGGGTTTTGCGAACTTCGCTGAGGTACATCCAGATCAGGGAGACCCAGACCACGCCGTACATCAGCATGAAACAGGAGCTGCGCACGCCGGTCAGGTCGACCAGGGCGCCAAACATGATCGGCAGGACGAAGCCACCCAGGCCGCCGGCCAGGCCGACGATGCCGGACACCGCGCCCATGCGCTGCGGGAACTCGTCGGAGATGTACTTGAACACCGAGGCCTTGCCGAAGGCGAAGGCGATGCCCATGACGAACAGCAGCACGGTGAACAGGGTGGCGCTCAGGCCGATATGGAAGGTCTGCGGGCCGTTGACCGTCTGCACGGTGAAGTCGGTCTGCGGGTAGGACAGCAGGAACAGGCAGATCCAGCTGACCCACATCACCCACCAGGTCACGCTGTGGGCGCCCCACTTGTCCGACATCCAGCCACCGATGGCGCGCAGCACGCCGCCCGGCAGGGAGAAGGCAGCGGCCAGGAACGCCGCGGTCTGCAGGCTGAAGCCGTATTCCTGCACGTAGTACTTGGTCATCCACAGGGCCAGGGCCACGTAGCCGCCGAAGACGATCGAGTAGTACTGGCAGTAGCGCCATACGCGCGGGTCTTTCAGGGTCTTCAGCTGCTCGGCCAGCGACACGCTGCTCGGCACCCGGTGGGCCTTGTTCTCGTAGGTGAGGAACCAGAACGCCAGGGCGGTGAGGAACATGACCGCCGAGTAGACCTTGGGCACCATCTGCCAGCTGGCGGCGGCGATGATCGCCGGGGCGACGAACTTGGTCACCGCCGCGCCGGCGTTGCCGGCGCCGAAGATGCCCATGGCGGTGCCCTGGGTGCTCTTGTCGAACCACTTGGCGACGTAGGCGATGCCCACCGAGAAGGAACCGCCGGCCATGCCGACGAACAGGCCGAGGACGAGGAACTGCCAGTACTCGGTGGCGTAGCTGATCAGGTAGATTGGCAGCACGCACACCAGCATCAGGATGAAGAACACGATGCGCCCGCCGAAGCGGTCGGTGAGCATGCCCAGCGGCAGGCGGATCAGCGAGCCGGTGAGCACCGGCGTGGCAGCCAGCAGGCCGAACTGGGTTTCGTTAAGCTGCAGCAGTTCCTTGATCGGCACGCCGAGCACGGCAAACATCATCCAGACCATGAAACAGATGGTGAATGCCAGGGTACTCATGCCGAGCACCAAGCCTTGCTGGAGTTTCTGACTGGCCATGAAGGTCCTCCCGGAAATCTGTCATGGCTGCAGGCTAGACCGCGAAGACTTGAAATTCTTGACACGGATCAAGGGAAAGACCGGGCATCCGGCCCTACCATCGACCCTCCTACCACTTTAGTGATAGGCCGTTTAGAACCTTTTTAATCCATATAAATCAACAACTTAATAGATCACAGAGCACCCGGGAGCCGGCCTTACCCCCTCCTCGAACTCTTTAGAGGTAGCCGCCATGCTGGACTGGTTGAAAAGCTCTCTGCCGGCGCGTGCCGGGCTCGCGGTCCTGCTGATCGCCGCCCTGGCCTTCTCCAGCGCCTTCAGTGCCGTGCTGATCGCCTGGGTCAGCGAGGACGATGCTGCCGCCATCAACACCGCCGGTTCGCTGCGCATGGCCACCTACCGTCTCAACTGGCAGCTGGAAGCCAATGCCTCGGTCGAACGAATCCAGCACCTGCGCGACGACATGCAGCGCCGCCTGGACAGCACCGCCCTCCACCACCTGCTCAGCGAGCAGCCCGAATCGCCCCAGCAGCAGGCCTTCCAGGCCATCCTGCAGCAGTGGCAGGGGCAGCTGAAGCCGGCCCTCGAGCGCGGCGACGCGGCCGCCTTCCAGCAGCAGTCGGAAGTCTTCATTGGCCAGCTGGAGCACTTCGTCCTGCTCCTGCAGCGCCTCAGCGAGAAGCGCCAGGGCTGGCAGCAGAGCATCCAGGGCGCCGCCCTGCTGCTGACCGTGATCATCCTGCTGATCGGCATGTTCGAGCTGCAGAGCAGCGTGATCAACCCGCTGCAGGAGCTGGTCGGCGCCACCGAGCGCTTTCGCGCCGGCGACCTGGATGCGCGCATCGAATACCGCTCCGACGACGAGCTGGGGCAGATGGCCGTGAGCTTCAACAGCATGGCCGACGCCATCGAGGAGTCGCACCGCACCCTGGAGTCGCGGGTGGCGGAGAAGACGCAGAACCTGGAACAGAGCAACTCGGCCCTGGAGCTGCTCTACCAGAGCAGCCGCAGCATCGCCAGCAGCCCGGCCAACGCCGAACAGCTCGACGAGCTGATCGACAGCTTCCAGCAGCGCCTGCCCGGCCTGCGCCTGACCCTGTGCCTGCGCGGCGATGCGGCCGAGCCGGTCGAACAGCTGATCGCCCTGCACGGCAGCGAGTCGCGGGAAATCTGCTCGCGCAACGACTGCGCCAGCTGCGAGCGGCACCAGGGCCCGAGCCGCCTGATCTTCGCCGTCAGCGCCCAGGGCGACACCCTCGGCGAGCTGCGCGCGCACTACCTGGACGGCCATGTGCCGCGGCCCTGGGAGCAGGAACTGATCCAGGCCCTGGCCAACCTGATCGGCACCTCGCTGCTGCTGGAGCGCCAGCGCGAACAGGACAACCGCCTGCTGCTGCTCGACGAGCGCACCACCATCGCCCGCGAGCTGCATGACTCGCTGGCCCAGGCGCTGTCCTACATGAAGCTGCAGGTCAGCCGCCTGCAGACCCTGATCCGCCGCGGCGAACCCGGCGAGCAGCTGATCCAGGTCAGCGACGAGCTGCGCGAAGGCCTGAACAATGCCTACCGCCAGCTGCGCGAGCTGCTCACCACCTTCCGCCTGCAGATCCAGGAAGGCGGCATCGACCAGGCGTTCAACGACACCGCCCGCGAATTCGCCGAGCGTGGCAACATGCGCGTGCTGTTGCATTGCGAACCGCTGGCCTTCACCCTGACCGCCACCGAACAGATCCACCTGCTGCAAATCGTCCGCGAGGCCCTGTCCAACTGTGCCCGGCATGCCCAGGCCAGCCAGGCCTGGGTGCACCTGCGGCAGAGCGGCGAAGAGGTCGAGCTGCTGATCGAGGACGATGGCTGCGGCATCGCCCCCGGCTTCGACAGCCGCCAGCACCATGGCTTGAACATCATGCAGGAACGCGCGCGCAGCCTGGGCGGCAAGCTCGCCATCGAGCCGCGCCCCCCGCACGGCACCCGCGTGCATCTGCTGTTCTGCCCCGATTTCCTGCGTCAGCCCACCCACGAGATAGCGCAATGAGCCTTGCAAGTCCGCACACGCTGCTGCTGGTCGACGACCACCCGATGATGCGCCGCGGTATCCGCCAGTTGATTGAGCTGGAATCCGACCTGCTGGTGGTCGGCGAAGCCAACAACGGCGAGGAAGCCACCGTCCTGGTGGCCCAGCTGAACCCGGACCTGGTCCTGCTGGACAACAACATGCCGCAGCTCAACGGCGTGGAAACCCTCAAGCGCCTGCGCGACCAGGGCTATGCCGGCAAGATCCTGCTGTTCACCGTGTCCGACGCGGAGAACGACGTGCGCGACGCCATGCGCTTCGGCGCCGACGGCTACCTGCTCAAGGACATGGAGCCGGAGCACCTGATCACCCGCCTGCGCGAGGCGCTGCAAGGCAACCTGGTGGTCAGCCCGGCCCTGACCACCGTGCTGGCCCAGGCCCTGCGCTCGCCCCAGGGCGCCAGCTCGCTGGACCTCACCGAGCGCGAACGCCAGGTGCTGAAGATGATCGCCGGCGGCCTGAGCAACAAGATGGTCGGCAACAAGCTGGGCATCACCGAAGGCACGGTGAAGGTCCATGTGAAGAACCTGCTGCACAAGCTGGGTCTGCGCTCGCGGGTCGAGGCCGCGGTCTGGGCCATGGAAAACCTGCACTGAGGCCTGAGCACGCACAAGCCTCCGGTGCGCACGGCGCACCCTACGCAAGAACCGCCCGCCCCTGAAACGGGAGGGCTGGGGCAGATCGTCAACAGGCCCTAAGGCATGCCGCCGCCAATCCGCCGTAGGGTGCGCCGCGCGCACCATGGCCTGACACCGGTGGCCAACGCCACGCGTCCCTCACTGATCGTAGAGAAAGCTCGCATCGAGCTGCTCGGCACTGTCGACCGTGACCTGCAGGTCCTTGACCAGGCCGTCGTGCAGGCCGTAGATCCAGCCGTGCACGGCCAGGGCCTGGCCGCGGCGCCAGGCGTTCTGCACGATGGTGGTGTGGCACACGTTGCGCACCTGGCGCTGCACGTTCAGCTCGCAGAGCAGATTGACCTGCTGCTCCGGCTCCAGGCCGGCGAAGCGTTCCAGGTTCTGGTGATACAGCGCCTTCAGCGCGCGCAGCCAGTTGTCGATCAGGCCCAGCGCCTCATGGCCCAGGGCCGCCCGCACGCCGCCGCAGCCGTAGTGGCCGCAGACGATCACCTGCTTGACCTGCAGCACATCCACCGCGTACTGCAGCACCGAGAGGAAGTTCATGTCGGTGGCTACCACCATGTTGGCCACGTTGCGGTGCACGAACAGCTCGCCCGGCATCAGGCCGACCACCTCGTTGGCCGGCACCCGGCTGTCCGAGCAGCCGATCCAGAGAAACTCCGGGCGCTGCTGGCGCGCCAGCCGGGCGAAGAACTCGGGGTCCCGGGCACGCAGGGACTCGGCCCAGTAGCGGTTGTTGGCCAATAGCTGTTTGACATCCACGCGGCATTCCTCGATTAACCCACTCGCGCACCGAGATAGCATGGGCCAGGCCCCGCCGACTTGTCCAAAATCAAGCCCGCCCGGCGCCGCGCCGTTTAGGCTGGACACCCCTAGCCGCCCAGACCCGACCATGCGTTCGATTGTCCTGCTCAGCCTGCTCGCCCTGCTGCCCGGCCCGCTGCTGGCAGCCGCCGAACTGTCGGTGGCCGCCGCCGCCAACTTCGCCGCGCCGCTGCGCGAGCTGGCCAGGCGCTTCGAGGCGCAGCAGGGCGGCCGCCTGCTGATCTCCCTCGGCGGGACCGGCCAGCTGTACGCACAGATCCGCAACGGCGCGCCGTTCGAGGTGCTGCTGGCCGCCGACGACGCCACCCCGGCGCGCCTGGAGCGCGAAGGCCTGGCCGTGGCCGGCAGCCGCTTCACCTACGCCACCGGCCAACTGGTGCTGTGGTCGGCCCGCGCCGACCTGGTCGACGCCCAGGGCCTGGTGCTGCAGGGCGACGGCTTCCAGCACCTGGCCCTGGCCAATGCCCGGCTGTCGCCCTACGGCCAGGCCAGCCACGCGCTGCTGGCCAGGCTGGACCCGCAGGGGCGCCTGCAAACGCGCCTGGTCGAGGGGCAGAACATCGCCCAGGTGCAGCAGTTCATCGCCAGCGGCAATGCCGAGCTGGGCCTGGTCGCCTATTCCCAGGTGTTCGTCGACGGCCGCCTGCGCGCCGGTTCGGCCTGGCCGGTGCCGCCGCACCTGTATCCGCCGCTGCAGCAGGACGCCGTGCTGCTGCGGGCCGGCCAGCACAACCCGCTGGCCGGCGAGTTCCTCGCATTCCTGCGCAGCCCCGCCAGCCAGGCGCTGATCCGCCGCTACGGCTACCGCCTGTAGGCCGCCCATGCTCGCGCCGGACGACTTCTCCGCCATCCGCCTGACCCTGCAACTGGCCAGCGTCACCACCCTGCTCCTGCTCCTGCTCGGCACCCCGCTGGCCTGGTGGCTGGCGCACAGCCGCCAGCGCCTGCGCGGCGCGGTGGCCGCCCTGGTCGCCCTGCCCCTGGTCCTGCCGCCCACGGTGATCGGCTTCTACCTGCTGGTCGCCCTCGGCCCGCAGAGCCCGCTCGGCCAGCTGACCGCCAGCCTCGGCCTCGGCACCCTGGCCTTCAGCTTCAGCGGCCTGGTGATCGGCTCGCTGATCTACTCCCTGCCCTTCGTCGTGCAGCCCCTGCAGAGCGCCTTCGTCCAGCTCGGCCGCGCCCCGCTGGAGGCCGCCGCGACCCTGCGCGCCGGGCCCTGGGACAGCTTCCTGCACGTGGTCCTGCCACAGACCCGCAGCGCCTACCTGGCCGCCGCCGTGCTGGCCTTCGCCCATACCCTGGGCGAGTTCGGCATCGTGCTGATGATCGGCGGCAACATTCCGCAGCGCACCCGCGTGGTCTCCGTGCAGATCTTCAACCATGTCGAGGCCATGGACTACGCCAGCGCCCACTGGCTGGCCGGCGGCCTGCTGCTGGTGTCGTTCTGCGCCCTGCTGGCGCTGTATGGCGGCCTGCGCCAGCGAGGCCAGGCATGAACCTGCAGGCCCGCCTGCAACTGCGCCGCGGCGACTTCGAGCTGCGCCTGGCGCTGGACACGCCGCTGGCCGGGGTCACGGTGATTTCCGGGCCGTCCGGCTGCGGCAAGACCAGCCTGCTGCGCTGCCTGGCCGGCCTGGAGCGCGCCGAACCGGCCTACCTGGCGGTGGGCGGGCACTGCTGGCAGGACAGCCAGCGCCGGTTGTTCGTGCCGCCGCACCGGCGCCCGCTGGGCCTGGTGTTCCAGGACGGACGCCTGTTCGAGCACCTCGACGTGCGCCGCAACCTGCTGTTCGGCTGGCAACGCAGCGCTCCGGCCAGCCGGCGCATCGCTCCCGAACAGGCGATCCACTGGCTGGGCCTCGAAGCGCTGCTCGAACGCCGCCCCGCCCAGCTGTCCGGCGGCCAGCGCCAGCGCGTGGCCATCGCCCGCGCCCTGCTGTGCAACCCCAGCCTGCTGCTGCTCGACGAGCCGCTGGCGGCCCTCGACCAGGCCAGCAAGCGGGAGATCCTGCCCTACCTGGAGCGCCTGCACGACGAACTGCAGATCCCCATGCTCTACGTGACCCATGCCCACGACGAGATCCTGCGCCTGGCCGACCGCCTGCTCCTGCTGCACGACGGCCGCCTGCAGGCCTGCGGCCCGACCGCCGAGGTACTGGCCGGCCACGACCTGCCCGGCCAGGGCGACGACGAGGTCGGCGTGTTGCTGGACGGCAGCGTCGCCGCCTTCGATCCCCACTACCAGCTGCTCAGCCTGCGCCTGACCGGACCCCAGGGCCTGAGCCTGCGCCTGCCGGCCAGCCAGGCGGCAGCCGGCAGGCCGCTGCGCTGCCGGATTCGCGCCCGCGATGTCAGCATCTCCCACCAGCGCCCCGCCACCAGCAGCGCGCTCAACCAGCTGCCGGTGCGCCTGCTGGCCATCCGCGCGGCGCCGCATCCGGCCCATGCCCTGCTGCAGCTGGAGGCCGACGGCCATCCGCTGCTGGCGCTGATCACCCGCTACTCCCTGGAACAGCTGCAGCTGCAGCCGGGCCAGGCGCTGTGGGCGCAGGTCAAGGCCGTCGCCCTCAACTGAGCGCCACCCGCCCCCGCAGCAACAGGCGCGGCGCCAGGCCGCAGGCCGGATTGCACACCGCCCGGCGGAACTTGATGAGCATCAAGGTCGATTCGCCGCCGACGCCTATCGTCGGCCCCAACTTTGACACCCGGGAGAACCCGTATGTACCCACGCGCCAACAGTTGGATCATCCTGCCGCTACTGGCCTGCGCCACCCCCGTGCTGGCCGAAGAGGCCTTCAGCAACCTGTTCACCGAGGGCAAGCCGATCTTCGATGCGCGCTACCGCGTTGAACACGTCGACCAGGACAACGCCCTCAAGCATGCCAACGCCCAGACCCTGCGCACCCGCCTCGGCTTCCAGAGCGGCAAGTGGTACG
>NZ_WELK01000006.1:184896-185282 GCF_009799925.1 Pseudomonas sp. R-28-1W-6 | reverse complement strand
CCTCGCTGGTGACCATCACCTTCAGCGAGGCGGTCAGCGGCTTCAGCAACGCCGACCTGACGGTGACCAACGGCAGCCTCAGCGCGGTGAGCAGCAGCGATGGCGGCATCACCTGGACCGCTACCCTGACACCAAGCGCTGACGTGAGCGACAGCAGCAATCTGATCACCCTGGATAACACCGGAGTCACGAATGCTTCGGGCAATACCGGCACGGGCAGCACCACTTCCAACAACTACACCATCGACACGACCCGCCCCACGGCAACCATCGTGGTGGCCGACAGCACGCTGGCTATCGGCGAGACGACCAGCGTCACCATTACTTTCAGTGAAGCGGTTTCCGGCTTCGACCTGGCCGATCTGAGCATGGCCAATGGCAGCCTG
>NZ_WELK01000006.1:0-184796 GCF_009799925.1 Pseudomonas sp. R-28-1W-6 | reverse complement strand
TCCAACCTGAGCAGCAGCGACGGCGGCATCACCTGGACCGCCACGCTAACCCCGACGGCCGAAATCACCGACGCGACCAACCTGATCACCCTCGACAACAGTGGCCTGGCCGATTTGGCCGGCAATACCGGCACGGGCAGCACCACTTCCAGCAACTATGCCATCGACACGACCCGCCCCACGGCAACCATCGTGGTGGCCGACAGCACACTGGCTATCGGCGAGACGACCAGCGTCACCATTACCTTCAGTGAAGCGGTTTCCGGCTTCGACCTGGCCGATCTGAGCGTGACCAACGGCAGCCTGTCCAACCTGAGCAGCAGCGACGGCGGCATCACCTGGACCGCCACGCTAACCCCGAGGGCCGAAATCACCGACCCGACCAACCTGATCACCCTCGACAACAGCGGCCTGGCCGATCTGGCCGGCAATTCCGGCACGGGCAGTACCACCTCCAACAACTACGCCATCGACACGGCGCCAGTGCTGGTCATCGACAATGGCGACCCGGAGTTCCGGGCCTATCCGCCCGCGGTGGTCGTTGATGCACCAACCACGCCACTGCAACCGCTCGTTCCACCCGCGCCATTGCCGATCATCTCGCCCCTGCTGCCGCCTCCACTGTTCGAGGTGCCGACCCTGGGCAGTGGCATTCCTACGCTGGGCAACATCTTCATCAACCATGGCGCCCTGGCACCCAGCTTCATCGCCCAGGTCTTCGCCAGTAGCTCCAGCGATGTCGGCGGCGATGGTTCGGGAAGCGGCTTCCTCGGCTTTGGCGGCGGCGATGCCGGGGTGTTCGGCTCCAGCAGCCTGTCCAACGTCTTCGGCGAGGATGCCATGCAGGAGTCCGAGCAACTGGAGGTCTTCGACGGCAAGAAATGGGGCTCCGGCGGCGCTACCGGGGGTGGCCGGACTATGGGGGTGCCGACACTGGGCCAACAGTTGCATGAGCTGCATGAAAACGAACAACGTCCGCTACGTGAACTGGCCCAGGCATTGGGTCAATTCGACGCTGCTGGGTCACGAGTCTGAATACAACTACAAGTTCGAATGAAGGATTGAGCCGTGACAAGGGGGCGGCCCAAGGATGAATAAGAGCCAGAAACTGTTCGGGGTCAGCCTGCTTGCGCTGGCCATCAGCGGCTGCGCAGTCACCAGCCAACCGATCGAGCGCAGCGCCAGCGAAACCCGCGCACAACAAGACCTGCAGAGCATGTTCAAGGATCAGGAGCCGCTAAGCGGCCCGCTGACCCTGCATGACGCCATGGCCCGCGCCGTCAGGTACAACCTCGAGGGGCGCCTGAAGGTGATGGAGGAAGCCCTGGCCCAGCGCCAGGTGGACCTCGCCACGTTCGACATGCTGCCGCGCATGGCGCTGTCTGCCGGTTATGCCGGTCGTGACAACGTCAGCGCCTCCAGCAGCGAAAGCGTTAAAACCGGCACCCAGTCCCTCGAGCCGTCCACCTCCCAGGACCGCAACCGGCGTGTGGCAGACCTGACCATGGTGTGGAACGTGCTGGACTTCGGCGTCAGCTACATCAGCGCCAAGCAGCAGGGTGACCAGCGCCTGATCGTGCAGGAACGCCGGCGCAAGGTGATCCACACCATCATCCAGGACGTGCGTTCGGCCTACTGGCGCGCCGTCGCCGCCGAGCGTCTGCTCAAGCAGATCGACAGCCTGATGGCCCGCGTCGACCAGGCCCGCGGCAACAGCCAGCGCCTCAGCGAGCAGCGCATCGGCGACCCGATCCAGGCCCTCAGTTACCAGCGCGCGCTGATCGAGGCCACGCGCCAGCTGGAAGACCAGCGCCGCGCCCTGTCCCTGGCCAAGACCGAACTGGCGACCCTGATCAACCTGCCCATGGGCAGCGACCTGACCCTGGCCGCCAGCGAGGACTACCCGGTGCCGGAACTCAAGGTAGACCTGGCCCTGCTCGAACAGGAAGCCCTGGCCAATCGCCCGGAACTGCGCGAGCAGGACTATCAGGCCCGCATCAGCGCG
Source organism: Pseudomonas sp. R-28-1W-6 (assembly GCF_009799925.1). Lineage (GTDB taxonomy): Bacteria > Pseudomonadota > Gammaproteobacteria > Pseudomonadales > Pseudomonadaceae > Aquipseudomonas. The sequence goes on along the minus strand of NZ_WELK01000006.1, from coordinate 182,791 downwards.
GCAGAAACCCGCAAGGCCATGTTGCGCCTGCTGCCGGGCCTGGAGTTTGCCGCCGGCGGGCACTACGACAGCAACAGTTTCCTGGTCAACCAAGGCTGGGCCGACTATGGCGTGAAGGTCACCTGGAACCTGTTCAACGTGCTCTCCGCCCCTGCCGCCATCGATGTGGCCAAGGCCGGCGAATCCGTCGCCCAGGCCCGCCGCCAGGCGATGTCGATGGCAGTTTTGGCGCAACTCTACGTGGCCAATGCCAACTTCAACGAGGCGCAGCGCCAATTCCACACCAGCCAGGAACTGGCCGGCCTGGACAGCCAGATCGCCGAGCAATTGCGCAATCGCTACCAGGCCCAGGGAATTGGCGAACTGGAACTGATCCAGGGTGAACTCAATGCCCTGCAAGCCGATCTGCGTCGCGACCTGGCCTATGCCGAACTGCGCAACAGCTACGGTCAGCTGTTCGCCAGCGTCGGCCTGGACCCGCTGCCCGAGCAACTACCCTCCACCCAGCTCTCGGCCATCTCGGAGGCTCTGGCGAGCAGCGAGCAGCGCTGGGAACAGGGCCAGCTGCACTAAGCCCAGCGCCTAGCAGGCCGGCCCATGCCGGCCTGTGGCGCATGGGTCCGTGGCGGAGTCAGAGGCCGTCAATCCAGATCGCCATCGTCGTCATCGTCGATATGATCGACATCATCACCGATGTCATCGTCATGCTTGCTGCTCGACTCGAAGGCCCTGTCCAATCCCAGCGCTGCGGCAATGGCAGCCGGTGTAGTGGCGACCACCGACATCGCCTTGGCCAGCCCGGTGGTTTCAGTGGAACGGGCCGCCGCCGAAGTCGCCGCCCCATGCCCCTGTCCTTTCCCCTGCCCCAGACCATTGCCTGCGCCGACGCCGTGACCGTGACCGACACCCGTCGCGCCATGGCCGGCACCGATACCACCTTGCCCGCCGCCACCCGGACCCCCACCGTGGCCACCACCATGACCGCCACCGTGGCCGCCACCATGACCACCACCATTCCCGCCGCCATTGCCGCCGCCTCGCGCATAAGCCGAGTCGATCAGTGGATTGACTTGCGCCGGCATGCCCGCCGACAACAGCACGGCGCAGGCCGACAAGGCCAAGACCCGCTTAAGCTTCGTCATGATCGCCTCTCCTCGAGTTCGTTCATAACCCCCAAGCTGTCAGTGTATTAGCCGCATCGGCATGCTGCGCCACTGGCCGATGAACGCGTATCTACGGCCCTGTCCAGCTAGTGCTGCAGGTGCCCGTAAAGCTTGGCGTACAGCCCGCCCTCGGCAATCAGCTGCTGGTGATCGCCGTCTTCGGCGATCCGCCCGCCATCGAACACCAGTACGCGGTCGGCCTGTTTCACCGCGCTCAGGCGGTGGGCGATGATCAGCGTGGTGCGGCCATTGAGGAAGCTGGCCAGGGCCTGGTGCAGGGCATATTCGGTGGCCGCATCCAGGGCGGAGGTGGCTTCGTCGAGGATCACCACCTTGGGATCGGCCAGCACCATGCGCGCCACGGCCAGGCGCTGACGCTGGCCGCCGGACAGGCGTACGCCGGAACGCCCGACGATGCTATCGAGGCCATCCGGCAATGCACGGATGCTGCCTGCCAACTGGGCGATTTCCAGCGCCTGCCAGCAGGCCTGGTCCGCGCGCTCGCGGCCCATGCACAGGTTGGCCCGCACCGTGTCGTTGAACAGCGCCGGATGCTGCAGCACCACCGCCACATGCTCGCGCACCCGCTCCAGGCCGATCTCCTCCAGGCTGGCGCCGCCGTAGCGGATGCTCCCGGCCTGGGCCGAGTACAGGCCGAGCAGCAGTTGCACCAGGGTGCTCTTGCCGCCCCCGGAAGCGCCGACTATGGCCACCTTCTCGCCGGGCGCGATGGACAGGTCGAGGTCCTCCAGCACCGGCTCGTCACGGTAGGCGAACCTCAGCCCGCGCACCTCGATGCCCACCGTCTCGCGCCCCGCGAACGGATCGCTGTGGCCCGGGTACTGCGGCTCGTCGGCCCGGGCCAGCAGCTCGTTGATCCGCTGCAGCGCGCCGCCGGCGGCATAGTAGGCGTACTGCAGGCTGAGCAGCTGCTCGACCGGGCCGATCATGAACCACAGGTAGCTGAACACGGCGAGCATCTGGCCGATCGATAGGTCGGAGAACAGCACCGTCAGCATCGCCGCGGCACGGAACAGGTCGATGCCGAACTGGAACAGCAGGCCGCTGCTGCGGCTGGCCGCGTCGCTCTTCCACTGCGAGGCCACCGCGTAGTCACGTACCTCGCGGGCACGCAGGCCGAGACGACCGAGGAAGAAGCCCTGGCGATTGCCGGCACGCACTTCCTGGATGGCTTCGAGGGTCTCGGTCAGGGCCTGGGTGAAACGCGAGGTGCTGTCGTTCTCCAGCTTCTTCAGGTGCTTGACCTGCTTGCCCAGCTGCACCGTGGCGTAGATCACCAGCGGGTTGAACAGCAGGATCAGCAGCGCCAGCTGCCAGTGCATCCACAGCAGGATGGCCGAGGTGCCTGCCAGGGTCAGCAGGGCCACCAGCACCCGCGACAGGGTTTCGCCGATGAACTTGTCGAGGGTATCCAGATCGGTGACCAGATGCGCACTGACCGTGCCGCCGCCGAGGTTCTCGTACTCGCTGAGGGCGATGCGCTTGAGCCGCTCGATCAGGCGGATACGCAGGCGGTAGATCACATCCTTGGACAGCCGCGCGAACAGGCGCGCCTGCAGCACGTTGCTGGCCAGCGCGCCCAGGCGCAGCAGCAGGGTCAGCACCAGCATCAGGCCGATGTAACCGGCTGCGCCCTCCCAGGCCGCGGGCAGGAAACGGTCCATGACCCGCAGCGCGGCCGTGCCATCGCCAAGCAGCACTTCATCCACCAGCAGCGGCAGCAGCAGCGGGATCGGCACACTGCACAGGGTGGCGAAGACGGCGACCAGGTTGGCCAGCAGCAACGCCTTGCGATGACGCAAGGCCAGCTGGCGGATCTCCGCCCAGCTCAGCCGGTCAGCCACGCTGCCCCCGCGCCAGCCAGCGCTCGAGCATCGGCGCCAGTACCTCAAGGGGCTGGTAGCCGTTGGTCAGCAGGGCCAGCTGGCCGTCACGCTCGGCCAGCAGGGTGGGGAAGCCGGCGATGCCGAGGTCCTGAGCCCAGGCAGAATCGGCGGCGGTGGCCGCGTACATCTGCTCGCTGTCGAATAGCTCGGCGAACTCGATGCGCGGGATGCCGGCCTCTTCGGCCAGCGCCACCAGCACCTGGGCGCGGGTGACATCGCGGCCTGCGCCGTAGAAGGCCTGCTGGATCAGGCGGGCCAGCGGCGCCACGCTCTGCTCGTCGACGCTGCGCGCGGTGACCAGCGCCCGGCAGGCCGGCTCGGTGTTGTAGACCAGGCCGTCGGGCAGCGCGGCAGCGAAGTCGAACAATTGCCCGGTGCGCGCATTCACCGCCTGCCAGTGGGCGAGGATACGCACCCTGCCCGCCGCATCCAGCGCCGCGCGCTCCTGGCGCAAACCACCCATGACGAAATGCAGCGGCACGCCCGCCGCGCCGGCCTGCTGCGCCAACGCCTCGACCACCGGGGCGAAGCCCCAGCACCAGGAGCACATGGGGTCCATCACATAGAGCAGGCGGGGTGGGCGCACAGGCTGATCCTTACTGGTCGACGGCCTTGTAGTTGTAACCGATGGGGTGCGGCAGGTTGCGCGCCTTGGCGATCTCGATCTGCTTCTGCCGTTCGCGGGCGCTGGTGCGGGTCTTCTCCGACAGGCTATCCCAGCAGTGCGGGCAGCTGATGCCGGGAGCATAGTGCTCGGACTGGCGATCCTCGACGGAGATCGGATTGCGGCAGGCATGGCACTGGTCGTAGTCGCCTTCGCTCAAATCGTGGCGCACGGTGACCCGGTTGTCGAATACGAAGCAGTCGCCGCGCCACTTGGTCGCATCCTGCGGCACTTGCTCGAGGTATTTGAGGATGCCGCCCTTGAGGTGATAGACCTCCTCGAAGCCCTCGCCGAGCATGTAGCTGGAGGCCTTCTCGCAGCGGATGCCGCCGGTGCAGAACATCGCCACCTTCTTGTGCTTGCTCGGATCGAAGTGGGCCTTGATGTACTCGGGGAACTCGCGGAACGACTTGGTCTTGGGGTCGATGGCGCCCTCGAAGGTGCCGATGGCCACCTCGTAGTCGTTGCGGGTGTCGATCAGCAGCACCTCGGGGTCGCTGATCAGGGCATTCCAGTCCTGCGGCTCGACGTAAGTGCCGACCTTGCTGTTGGGGTCCACGCCCGGCACGCCGAGGGTGACGATTTCCTTCTTCAGCTTGACCTTGGTGCGGTAGAACGGCTGCTCATCGCAGTAGGATTCTTTATGGTCGATATCGGCCAGGCGGGCGTCCTGGCGGAACCAGGCGAGCAGGCCGTCGATGCCTTCGCGGCTGCCGGACACGGTGCCGTTGATGCCTTCTTCGGCCAACAGCAGGGTGCCTTTGATGGCGTTGTCGAGCAGGGTTTGCAGCAGGGGTTCGCGCAGCGCCTCGTAGTCCGGCAGGGACACGAACTTGTACAGCGCCGCCACGACGATCTTGGCAGTCATCAGGAACAATCTCTCCAGTGGTCGCCCGCGCAAAGGGCGGACCGGGGGTGGTTAAACGACAGCGCCGGCTGAGGCCGGCGCGGGGGCAATCTTAACGCAATGGCGGCAGGCGGCGCACCCGGGCTGGATCGACGGTGCGCGCGGCCTTTCAGTAGTCGTGCTGGCTGCCGCCCTTGCAGGTCGGCGAATCCGGCGCCCCGCCCTGCTCCGCCCACTCCTGCACGGTGTAGGTGTGCAGCGCCAGGGCATGAAACTGCGGCATCAGTTCGCCGAGGCTGGCATACACCTTCTGGTGGCGCTTGACCGCATTCAGGCCGGCAAACAGGTCGCTGACCACCACCGCCTTGTAGTGGGTTTCCTGGCCCCGGCTGTGCATGTGGCTTTCATCCAGAACATCGAGGTAATTCGGCTGCAGGGCTTCTAGGGCCTGCTGGATCTTCTCGCGCATGCTCATGTCCGGCTCCTCAGGGCTTGGCTTTGGGTTTCTGCAGTTCGGCAGACATCTCGGTGAGCAGCTTGTTCACCTCCGGTACGGCCGGCTGCAGACGCGCCTGGGAGATCTGTACCGACTGCGCCGCCAGCGTCGGCATCTTCTCCAGCACCTTGCGCCCCAGCGGGCTCTGGTAGAAGGCCATCAGCTCCTTCAGCTCGGTTTCGCTGAAGTTGCTGGTGTACAGGCGCACCATGTCGGGCTCCAGCTTGTCCCAGCCGATGGCGCGGTCGAGCGCCGCGTTGGCCTTGGCCTGGTAGCCTTCGAGCACCGCGCGCTGGCTTTGCGGCGCCTGCGCCTCGGCAAAGCGCTGGGCGAACATCTGCTGCACCTGGGCATACACCGGCATGGTGAGCTTGTCGGCACGGGTCAGTTCGAGAAAACGTTCGGCCTGGGCCGCGTGGCTGGCCGCATCGGCAAACACCGGGCCGCTGGCGACCAGCAGCAGAGCGGAACAAAGAAAGCGCAGACGGCTCATGGCAATTCCTGACCAGGTAAGGGAAAAAGTTCGCGGCGCACATTCTGCGCCCAGCACCGGCGCCGCTCAAGCCGGGGCCTGACGGAAGGACCGCTCGGCGGTTGTCAAATGGCCAGTACTTGCCCATCCTGACGGCATGCGGGCATGCTGCGCGCCATTCGAGCGGTAGCCCTCCTGTCAGTCACCGGAACAGCCCGGTAACGCTTCACACACGGACGTGTCTGATGAACAGCTTCACCTTTCCCACCCTGCAGCCATTGTGCGATGCCCGCGGTCAGCTGAACCCGCAGGCCGTTGGCTGGTCGCCGCGTCCGGCCGTGCACTGCGCCATTCCCGGGCATTTCGGCCGGCGCAAGCGCTGGAACCACTGGTGCATCACCACCCCGCAGTGGATGCTGGCCCTGACCTTCGCCGACCTCGACTACCTGAGCTACGGCGCCGCCCACTTCCTCGACCTCGACAGCGGCATATTGGCCAGCCGCAAGCACCTGCGCCCGCTCGGTCGCGGCTGCGACCTGCCCGACACCCCCCTGGAAAGCCACGAGTTCCGCCACAGCCGCCTGCACCTGCGGGCCGACGACCGCGGCTCCTCGGTGCGCCTGACCGTGGTCGCCGCGGACATCGGCGGCCAGCCGCTGCAGGTGGCCCTGGAAATCCAGCGCCCCAGCCACCTGGAGTCGGTCAACCTGGTCTGCCCCATGGGCGAGCGGACCTTTCACGCCTCCTGCCGCCAGCTCGGCCTGCCGGTGACCGGCCACCTGCAACTGGGCGAGCGCCACTACAGCTGCCTGCCGGGGCAGAGCTTCGCCTCGCTGGACTTCGCCCGCGGCGTCTGGCCCCTGAGCAGCCACTGGACCCGCGCCGCCTTCGCCGCCCCCGGCGGCATCGCCGGCAACTTCGGCAGCGGCTGGTGCGACGCCAGCGGCCTGTCGGAGAACGCCCTGTGGTTCGGTGGCGAACTGCTGCACCTCGAGGAGCCGGTGCGGATCGAGCAGAACCCCCAGGGCGCGCTGGAGCCCTGGCGCCTGAGCAGCGCCAGCGGGCAGGTCGAGCTGACCTTCAGCCCGCGCCAACAGCACCAGGCCTACCCGCAGATCGGCCCGTTCTATGCCGATACCCGCCAGTGGTTCGGCCGCTTCGATGGCCTGCTGCGCGACCCGCAGGGCAAGAAGGTGCCGGTGAACGGCGCCTACGGCTGGGTCGGCGCCACCCATGCGCGCTGGTAATAGCGCCGATAGAGACAGGCGGGAACCCCTGCGGCGCGGCGCGGCCTAAACTGCGCCAAGCCCACCAGGAGAAAACCCATGAGCCGCATCGAAACCGACAGCATCGGCGCCATCGAAGTCCCCACCGAGGCTTACTGGGGCGCCCAGACCCAGCGCTCGCTGCTCAACTTCGCCATCGGCGAGCAGCGCATGCCGCTGGCCGTGGTGCATGCCCTGGCCCTGATCAAGAAGGCCGCCGCCCGGGTCAACCAGCGCAACGGCGAGCTCGCCGCGGACATCGCCCAGCTGATCGAGCAGGCCGCCGACGAAGTGCTGGCCGGCCAGCATGACCAGCAGTTCCCCCTGGTGGTCTGGCAGACCGGCAGCGGCACGCAGAGCAACATGAACGTCAACGAAGTGCTCGCCGGGCGCGCCAACGAGCTGGCCGGCCAGGGCCGCGGCGGCAAGAGCCCGGTGCACCCCAACGACCACGTCAACCGCGCGCAGAGTTCCAACGACAGCTTCCCCACCGCCATGCACATCGCCGCCGTGCAGGCCGTGCAGCACGACCTGCTGCCGGCCATCGCCGAACTGTCCGGCGGCCTGGCCGCGCAGGCGGCGCGGCACATGGATCTGGTCAAGACCGGGCGCACCCACCTGATGGATGCCACGCCGATCACCTTCGGCCAGGAACTGTCGGCCTTCGTCGCCCAGCTCGACTACGCCGAGCGGGCCATACGCGCCTGCCTGCCGGCCGTCTGCGAGCTGGCCCAGGGCGGCACCGCGGTGGGCACCGGGCTCAACGCCCCGCACGGCTTTGCCGAGGCCATGGCCGCCGAGCTGGCCAGCCTCAGCGGCCTGCCCCTGGTCAGCGCACCGAACAAGTTCGCCGCCCTGGCCGGGCACGAGCCGCTGGTCAGCCTGTCCGGCGCCCTGAAGACCCTGGCCGTGGCGCTGATGAAGATCGCCAACGACCTGCGCCTGCTCGGCTCCGGGCCGCGCGCCGGCTTCGCCGAGGTGCGCCTGCCGGCCAACGAGCCGGGCAGCTCGATCATGCCCGGCAAGGTCAACCCGACCCAGTGCGAGGCGCTGTCGATGCTCGCCTGCCAGGTGCTGGGCAACGACGTCAGCGTCGCCTTCGCCGCCAGCCAGGGCCACCTGCAGCTCAACGTGTTCAAGCCGGTGATCATCCACAACCTGCTGCAGTCGATCCGCCTGCTGGCCGATGGCTGCCGCAACTTCAACCAGCACTGCATCGCCGGCCTGCAGCCGGACGCCGCACAGATGGCCGCGCACCTGGAACGCGGGCTGATGCTGGTCACCGCGCTGAACCCGCACATCGGCTACGACAAGGCCGCCGAGATCGCCAAGAAGGCCTACGCCGAAGGCCTCAGCCTGCGCGAAGCGGCCCTGCAGCTGGGCCATCTGAACAACGAACAATTCGACGCCTGGGTACGCCCGCAAGACATGCTGGAGTCTGGTCAACATGGTTGAAGAAGGGAAAAGCGGCGCCACCCCACTGGAAGGCGACGGCAAGCGGATCCTGCTGATCCTCGGCACGCCCAAGTCCGACAGCCTCTGCCACGCCCTGGCCGAGGCCTACAGCAGCGGCGCGCGCGGCGAAGGCCATGTGGTGCGCCAGCTCCGGCTGGGCGAACTGCAGTTCGACCCGATCCTGCGCGACGGCTACAGCCAGGGCCAGACCCTGGAGCCCGACCTGCTCGAAGCCCAGCGGCAGATCCACTGGGCCGAGCACCTGGTGTTCGTCTACCCGGTCTGGTGGGGCGGCGTGCCGGCCCTGCTCAAGGGGTTCTTCGACCGGGTGTTCCTGCCCGGCTTCGCCTTCAAGTACCGCAACCGCTCGCAGCTGTGGGACAAGCTGCTCAGCGGGCGCACCGCCGACCTGCTGGTGACCCTGGACACCCCGCCCTGGTACTTCCGCTGGATCTACGGCGCGCCGGCGCACCGGCAGATGACCCGCACCATCCTCGGCTTCAGCGGCATCAAAACCCGCCGCCTGGCCGAATTCGCCCCGGTGCGCCCCTCCTCCGAGGAACAGCGTCAGGACTGGCTGCGCCGCGCCGAACGCCTGGGCGTGCGCGCCTGAACCCGCGGGCGGTCCACTCACCCGGGTGCGCACGGCGCACCCTGCACAGACCTTAGAGTTGCGTCAGCTGGCGGGCCTTGCGCGCCCGCCAGCCGGCCAGCAGCGAAGGCCCCAGTGCGGTCAGGGCCGAGCCCAGCACCACCAGCAGCGCGCCGCCGTAGGCCAGCCAGTTGATCTGCTCCGGCTGCACGTGCGCGGGCCACAGGCTGGCCGACACGGCGACGGCGGCGAAGGTCACCAGCGGGGTGATCGACAGGGTCGCGCTGACCCGCGAAGCCTCCCAGTGCGCCAGCGCCTCGGCGAAGGCGCCGTAGGCCACCAGGGTGTTCAGGCAGCAGGCCAGCAGCAGCCAGCCCTGCACCGGGCTGAGCTGCAACGCCTGCAGCGGCCGCGCCCAAGGCGTGAGCAGCAGGGCGCAGGCCAGGTAGATCACCATCATCACCTGCAGCGAGTTCCACACGGTCAGCAACTGCTTCTGCGCCAGGCCGTAGAAGGTCCAGAGGAAGGCCGCCAGCAGCACGATCAGCACGCCGCTGGTGTAGGCCGTCAGCGAGGTCAGCAGCTCGTGCAAGCGCTGGTTGAAGAACAGGCCGAAGCCCAGCAGCAGGATGCCCAGGCCGATGCCCTGGGCCCGGCTGAACGACTCGCGGAAGACGAACAGGCTGGCGATCAGAAACAGGATCGGCGCCATCTGGATCACCAGCTGGGTGGTACCCGGGCTGAGCAGGTTGAGACCGACCAGGTAGAGCACGTAGTTGGCCACCATCCCGGCAATCGCCAGCAGCAGCAACCAGCCCCCCTTGCGCCCGAGCGCGGCAAAGCGCGGCAGGCGCCGGCTCAGCGTCAGCCAGACGAGCAGCAGCAGGCCGGCGCCGAGCAGGCGAAACCAGGTAACGGTGATCGGGTCGAGTACCCGCAGCACTTCCTTCAGCTTGATCGGCAGGATGCCCCACAGCAGCGCGGTGGTCAGGGCGAGAAGCAGGCCGTAGAGCCAACGGCCGGAGGAAACGTGCATGACAGCCTCGACAGGAACGCGGTCTCCCAGCGGGAGCGCAGCAGGGGCTCATTCTAGGCGCAGAACGGCGCTGCACACAGACACAGTTGACCGGGTGGTCAGCCCGTAACTGTGCCACCCCGGCACGTCGCCGGCGTAGACCAGGCCTGGAAAAGCGCAGGCCGGCGCGGCGTACTCGGGCGAAACTCGACCGCCTGTCGCGCAGCATGGCCCGCCGGTCTGCAAACGCTAGACTGAAAACAGCTTATCCTCTTGCAGGAGACTCCATCATGTTCGGTCAGCGCCATGTCGATCCCGCGCCTGGTACGCACTACCGCAGCGAGCGGCTCAGCGCCGTCAACGGCCAGTATTTCTTCTCCACCCGCGAAGGCACCCTGGAAGGTCCGTACTTCACCCGGGTCGATGCCGAACGCGAGATCACCCACTACATCCGCCGCATCCAGCAGGGCAGTGACGTCATCGAAAGCCGGGTGAACTGAGCGCCCTCTTCCGCCCGTGCAGCGCCAGCCGCACGGAGCATCCCCGACCTCAATCCTTGGCAAAGGCCTTTTCCAGCGCCTCGTTGATCGTGCGCAGCACCTTGACCCGGGCAAAGCGCTTGTCGTTGGCCTCGACCAGGGTCCAGGGCGCGATGGCGGTGCTGGTGCGATCGACCATGTCGCCCACCGCGTCGCAGTAGTCCTGCCACTTGTCGCGATTGCGCCAGTCTTCCTCGGTGATCTTGAAGCGCTTGAAGGCGATCTGCTCGCGCTCCTTGAAGCGCTGGAACTGGGTGTCCTGGTCGATGGCCAGCCAGAACTTGACCAGTACCACGCCGGCGTCGCTGAGCTGCTCCTCGAAGTCGTTGATCTCGCTGTAGGCGCGCAGCCAGTCGCTCGGTTCGCAGAAACCCTCGACCCGCTCCACCAGCACCCGGCCATACCAGGAGCGGTCGAACACGGTGAAATTGCCGCGCGCCGGGATATGCCGCCAGAAGCGCCAGAGGTAGGGCTGCGCGCGCTCCTCCTCGGTGGGCGCGGCCACCGGCACGATGCGGTACTGGCGCGGGTCGAGCGCCGCCGCCACGCGGCGAATGGCGCCACCCTTGCCGGCCGCATCGTTGCCCTCGAACACCGCCACCAGGGCGTGCCGGCGCATGCGCTTGTCGCGCATCAGGCCGGCCAGGCGGGCCTGCTCGGCCGCCAGCTGCTCCTGGTAGTCGTCCTTGTCCAGGCTCTGGCTCATGTCCAGGCTGTTGAGCAGGGCGAGGTTGTCCAGGCTGGCCGCCAGCGGGGCCACATGGGGCTGCGGCGGGCGCCGCTTCTTCACCTTGAGCGCCGCCTGCAGGCCGTCGAGGAGAATGCGTCCGACCATCAGGCTGCGGTAATGCTCGTCGGCCCCCTCGACCACGTACCAGGGCGCAAAGTCGCGGCTGCTGCGGCGCAGCACGCGCTCGCCGAACCGCACGAAACGGTCGTAGGTTTCCGACTGCTGCCAGTCCAGCGGGCTGATGCGCCAGCTGTGCAGCGGGTCATCCCGCAGCGTCTTGAGGCGGGTCTTCATCTGCTTCTTGGACAGGTGGAACCAGAACTTGAAGATCAGCGCACCTTCGTCGCAGAGCATCTGCTCCAGGCTCAGGGCGCTGTCGATGGCCTGGTCCAGCACGGCGGTCTTGATGCGCCCGTGCACCCGCCCCTGGAGCATCTGGCTGTACCAATTGCCGAAGAAGATGCCGATCCGCCCCTTGGGCGGCAGCTGCCGCCAGAAGCGCCAGGCCGGCGGCCGCGCCAGCTCCTCGTCGGTCTGCCGGTCGAAGGTGCTGACCTGGATCAGGCGCGGGTCCATCCACTCGTTGAGCAGCTTGACCGTCTCGCCCTTGCCCGCGCCTTCCACCCCGTTGATCAGGATGATCACCGGGAAGCGCCCCTGCTGCTTCAGCTCGTACTGCGCCTCCAGCAGCGCCTCGCGCAGTATCGGCACTTCCCTGTTGTAGGTTTCCTCGTCGATGGCATGGCCCAGCTCGGCGGATTCGAACATCTGCAGCTCCTTGGTCTGACCCGCTCAGCCTAGCGGATTCGGCAGCGCCAAGCCTACGCCGACAGCCGCGAACCTGCCTACAGTTCCGGCTACAATGCGCGCCTTGCTCCAGGCTGCCAGCACCTTTCGCCATGACCGCTATCCACCACGCCCAGCTCGACTGGACGGAACAGGGCCAGCCCCTGTCGCGCCAGTTCGACGATGTCTACTTTGCCCGCGAAGACGGCCTCGGCGAGACCCGCCACGTGTTCCTCGGCAACACCCAGCTGGCCGAGCGCTGCGCCGCCCTGCCCGCCGGTGGACGCCTGGTCATCGGCGAGACCGGCTTCGGCACCGGCACCAACTTCCTCTGCGCCTGGCAACTGTTCGAACAGTGCGCGCCGGCCGACGCCCAACTGCACTTCGTCAGCGTGGAAAAATACCCGCTGCGCCGCGCCGACCTGCAGCGCGCCCTGGCCCTGTGGCCGGAACTGGCGCCCTGGGCGGCGCAACTGCTGGAACAGTACGTGGCCATCCATGCCGGCTTCCAGCGCCTGGTCCTGGCCGGCGGCCGGGTGATCCTCACCCTGCTGATCGGCGACGCCCTGGAGCTGCTGCCGCAACTGGATGCGCGCATCGACGTGTGGTTCCTCGACGGCTTCGCCCCGGCCAAGAACCCGGAGATGTGGAGCCAGGCACTGTTCGACCAGCTCGCCCGCCTGTCCGTCCCCGGCACCCGCCTGGGCACCTTCGCCAGCACCGGCTTCGTGCGCCGCGGCCTGGCCGCCGCCGGCTTCGCCATGCGCCGCGTGCCCGGCCATGGCACCAAGTGGGAGAACCTGCGCGGCGACTATGCCGGCCCCGCTCCGGCGCCGGCCAAGCCCTGGTTCGCCCGCCCGGCAACGCCCCCCGCGCAGCGCCGGGCGCTGGTGATCGGCGCCGGCCTGGCCGGTTGCGCCACGGCAGCCAGCCTGGCCGCCCGCGGCTGGCAGGTGAGCCTGCTGGAGCGCCACGACGCGGTCGCCCAGGAAGCCTCCGGCAACCCGCAGGGCGTGCTCTACCTGAAGCTCTCGGCCCACGGCACCGCCCTGTCGCAGCTGGTGCTCAGCGGCTTCGGCCACACCCGGCGCCTGCTCGAACGCCTGCCGCGGCCACAGGACTGGGACGCCTGCGGCGTGCTGCAACTGGCCTTCGACGCCCAGGAAGGCGAGCGCCAGGCGCACCTGGCGGCGGCCTTCCCCGCCGACCTGCTGCAAGCCCTGAGCCGGGAGCAGGCCGAGGCCCGCGCCGGCATCGCCCTGCCCGCCGGCGGCCTGTTCTACCCGGACGCCGGCTGGGTACACCCGCCGGCCCTGTGCCGCCTGCTGGCCAGCCAGCCGAACATCCAGCTGCTGCTGCACAGCGAGGCGCTGCAGCTGGAGCGGGTCGACGGGTGCTGGCAGGCCCGCGACGGCGAGCGTCTGCTGGCCGAAGCGCCGGTCGCGGTGCTGGCCGGCGCCGCCGAGGTGAAGCGCTTCGCCGCCGCCAGCGCCCTGCCGCTCAAACGCATCCGCGGGCAGATCAGCCGCCTGCCGCAGACCGAGAGCAGCAGCAAACTGGCCTGCGTGGTCTGTGCCGAGGGCTATGTGGCCCCGCCGCGGGCGGGCGAGCACACCCTCGGCGCCAGCTTCGACTTCCACAGCGACGACCTGGCGCCGACCAGCGCCGAACATGCCGGCAACCTCGAACTGCTGCGGGAAATCTCCGGCGACCTGTGCCAACGCCTGCAGGTCGACCGGCTCGACCCGGCGCAGCTGCAGGGCCGCGCCGCCTTCCGCTGCACCAGCCCGGACTACCTGCCGATCGTCGGCCCGCTGGCCGACCGCCAGGCCTTCGCCAGCGCCTATGCGGTACTCGGCAAGGATGCCCGCCAGGTGCCGGATACCCCCTGCCCCTGGCTGGACGGCCTCTATGTCAACAGCGGCCACGGCTCACGCGGACTGATCAGCGCGCCGCTGTGTGGCGAGCTGCTGGCCGCCTGGCTGAACGACGAGCCGCTGCCGCTGCCGCGCAGCGTGGCCGAGGCCTGCCACCCCAACCGCTTCCAGCTGCGCCAGCTGATCCGCGGCCGATAGGGCCGATAACCGGTCCTTGCCTTCGTTCGCCTTCGCCAACATACTCCATGGGGTATACAAAACCCAGGGAGTGCCATCCATGCGCCTGTTGCTTATCTGTGCCGCCCTGCCCGCGCTGGGCTGGGCCGCCGCACCGCTCGACAGCGACCGCCTGGCCGCCGAAGCCGCCAGCCTGATCCCGCCGTTCCAGCAGCAGCTGCTGCAGACCGTGCAGCAGGCCGTCGCCAGCGGCGGCCCGACGGCGGCGGTCGAGGCCTGCCAGGCACTCGCCCCCGGCATCGCCGCGCAGCACAGCCAGAGCCCGTGGCGCATCGGCCGCACGGCCCTGCGCCTGCGCAACCCGGCCAACCAGGCGGATGCCTGGGAACGCCAGGTGCTGGAAGACTTCGCCCGGCGCAGCCAGGCCGGCGAGCCGCTGGCGCAGATGCGCCAGGCGGCCGTGGTCGCTGGCGAATTCCGCTACATGCAGGCCATCGCCACCGGCGAACCCTGCCTGGCCTGCCACGGCAGCCAGATCAAGGCGCCCGTGGCGGCACTGCTCGACCAGCGTTATCCCCAGGACCAGGCCCGCGGCTTCCAGCTGGGCGAACTGCGCGGCGCCTTCACCCTGCGCCGGCCAATCAGCGAGGTACAACCATGACCACGGAAATCCGTGCGCCCCACCAGGACGCCATGCTCAAGCGCCTGGCCCGCGTCGAAGGGCAGGTCCGCGGCATCCAGGCGATGATCCGCCGCGGCGAGGAGTGCGAGGCCATCGCCCAGCAGTTCGCCGCCGCGCGCAAGGCCCTGGATAAGGCCTATCAGGAAATGCTCGCCTGCCTGCTCGAGGAAGCCGTACTCGACCCGGCGCGCGACGATGCCGAAACCCTGGCGCGCGTGCGCGCCATCTTCACCAAATACACTTGATACCCCCCGGGAGTACCCTATGAACCAGTCTTTCTGCCTGATCGACGCCCCGCGCTTCGCCGCCGCCCAACACCAGGGCCGGGTGCGTTTTCTTATCGACGTGCGCAGCCCGGCGGAATTCCGCGCCCAGCATGTGGCCGGCGCACGCAATGTGCCGCTCGACCAGCTCAACCCCGAGCAGCTGGTGGCCCAGCTCAAGAGCGAAGGCCTGCACAGCGGCGATGAGCTCTACCTGCTGTGCCAGCGCGGCCAGCGTGCCCAACGCGCCGCCGAACAGCTGCAGCACCTGCTGCCCGGCATCCAGGTGGTCGACGGCGGCACCGACGCCTGCGTGGCCTGCAGCATGCCGCTGAACCAGGCCGCCAGCAGCGGCGTGATCAGCCTGCAGCGCCAGGTGCAGATCAGCGCCGGCAGCCTGGTGCTGCTCGGCTGCATCCTCGGCACCTGGCTGCACCCCGGCTGGTACGGCCTGGCCGCCTTCGTCGGCGCTGGACTGACCTTCGCCGGCATCAGCAACACCTGCGCCATGGCCCTGCTGCTCGCGCGCATGCCCTGGAACCGCTGATGGAGGGGCTGCTGTTCGAGACCCTCGGCATCGGTGCCGTGCTCGGCCTGCTGCTCGGCCTGACCGGGGCCGGCGGCTCGCTGGTGGCCCTGCCACTGCTGCTCAGTCTGCACCTGCCGCTGCGCGACGCCATCGGCGTGAGCCTCGGCGCCGTGGCCCTAACCGCCCTGGTCGGCGCCATTCCGCGTGCCTTCCAGGGCCTGGTGGCCTGGCGCCCGGTGCTGCTGCTGAGCCTGTGCGGCCTGCCGGGCAATGCCCTGGGCCAGTGGCTGGGGCGTTTCGTCGCCGAGGCGCCGCTGCTCATCGCCTTCTGCCTGCTGGTACTGTGGTCGGCCTGGCGCATGTGGCACGGCGCCCGCCTGCCGCGGCAGGAGCAGGCCATCACCCGCCACCTGCCGCTGGTCGGCATCGGCCTGGCGGTCGGCCTGCTCTCCGGCCTGCTGGGCGTCGGCGGCGGCTTCCTGGTGGTGCCCGCCCTGCTCTGGTTCACCCCGCTGTCCATGCTGGCCGCCACGGCCACCTCGATGGCGGTGATCGCCCTGGTCTCCGGCGGCGGTTTTGTCCTCTACCTGAGTGGCGCCAGCCCTTCGCCCCTGCTGCTCGCCAGCCTGGCCATCGGCGGTGCACTCGGCGTGCTGGGCGGCAACCTGCTGGCGCAGCGCCTCGGCGGGCCGCTGCTGCAACGTCTATTTGCCCTGATGCTGGTCGTGGTCAGCCTGTCGCTGGCCGCGCAGAAACTCCTCGGAGGAGCCTGAAATGCTGTTTCGCCAATTCTTCGATAGCCTCAGCTCGACCTACACCTACCTGCTCGCCGACCAGGGCGAAGCGGTGCTGATCGACCCGGTCAAGGACAAGCTGGACGATTACCTGCACCTGCTCGGCGAGCTGCAGCTGCGCCTGGTGCTGGCCGTGGACACCCACACCCATGCCGACCACATCACCGCCCTCGGCGGCCTGCGCGACGCCACCGGCTGCCGCAGCGGCTTCGGCGCCCAGAGTGGCAGCACCTGCGCCAGCTTCACCTTCGCCGACGGGCAGCGCCTGGCCTTCGGCCGGCGCGAGCTGATCGCCTGGCACACCCCCGGGCACACCGATGACTCCTACTGCTTCCTGCTGCCGGCCAGCGCCGGCGAGGCGGCCCAGGTGTTCACCGGCGACACCCTGCTGATCCGCGGCAGCGGGCGCACCGACTTCCAGAACGGCGACGCCCGTGCGCAATGGGCCAGCCTGCAGCGCCTGCTCGCCCTGCCAGGCGACACCGCCGTCTGGCCGGGCCACGACTACCGGGGCTGGACGCGCTCCAGCATCGCCGAGGAGGCCGCACACAATCCGCGCCTGCAGGTGGCCGACGCCGAGGCCTATGCCCGCCTGATGGCCGGGCTGAAGCTGGCCAACCCGCGCCTGATGGACGTTGCCGTACCGGCCAACCGCGCCTGCGGCCAGGGCTGAATGCCCGGCGGTGCAACAAGGCGGGCACGGCTTCGCGCCAGTGCTTGAAGCACCGCCCGCATCCGGGCAAAGTGCTGCGACAGACGTACCAAACCATGGGGTTCGCGGATGCCTCGCTTCTGTCTGGCCGTGCTCCTGCTGTGCCTCGCCAGCCCCCTCTGGGCCCTCGCCCCGGCGCCTCTGGACCGGGACCAGCTGCGCCTGTCGCTGGCGCCCTACATGGGCTACCACGAAGACCGCGACGGCAGCCTCAGCCCGGCCCAGGTGCAGCAGCTGCCGGACAGCGACTTTAAGGGCATCGACGGCGACCACGCCAACCTCGGCAAGAATGCCTCGGTGTGGTGGTTCAAGCTGCGCCTGGTCAACAGCCGCCCGCAACCGCTCTCCGGCTACCTGGAAGTCAACTACGCCCTGCTCGACCGGATCGACGTCTACCTGCAGGACGCCGACGGGCGCCTGCAACACCAGCAGAGCGGCGACCGCTTCGCCTTCGCCCAGCGCCCGGTGCAGGTCCGCCACTTCTGGTTCCCCCTGCAGCTGCCGCACGGCAGCAACACCCTGCTGCTGCGCGTGGAAAGCACCAGCACCCTGTTCGTGCCGCTGTTCTTCAGCACCTACGGCGCCAGCGCGGCGGCCCAGGAAAACCTCATGGGCATCAACGGCGCCTTCTACGGTGTGCTGTTTGCCATGTTCATCTACAACCTGTTCCTGTTCATCTCGCTGCGCGAACGCGCCTACTTCTGGTACCTGATCTACAACGTCAACGTCGGCCTGTTCGCCGCCTGCTTCGACGGCATGCTGTTCAAGCTGCTGCCCGACCATGTGGCCCTGCAGTCGGTGAGCATCTACATCCTGATGTACCTGCACTGCCTGAGCGCCACCCAGTTCAGCCGGCATTTCCTGCACACCCGCCTGCACTTCCCGCGCCTGGACCGCTACCTGCGCCTGCTCATGCTGGCGGTCTTCGCCGGCCTGCTGTCGGCGCCGCTGATCGGCCTGCAGGCCTGGAACATCCTGGCCAGCCTCAGCGTGCTGGTGGTCTCGCTGCTGCTGCTGCTCACCGGGGTGTATGCCTGGCGCCAGGGCATCCGCCATGGTTCCTACTATGTGCTGGCCTGGAGCGTGCTGCTGGTCGCCTTCATGCTGGTCACCAGCGGTTCACTGGGCGTCGAACTGTTCGGCATCTATGGCTCGGCGGTGGTCAAGATCGGGGTGACCATCGAACTGCTGACCCTGTCCATCGGCCTGGCCGACCGCATCAACCTGCTCAAGGAGGAAGGCTACCGCTCGCGCCAGGCCGCCGAGCAGGCGGCGGTCGAGAACCTGGCCAAGAGCCGCTTCCTGGCCAAGATGAGCCACGAGATCCGCACCCCGCTGAACGGCGTGCTGGGCATGCTGCAGCTGCTGCGCGACACCAGCCTGGACCGCAACCAGCGCTTCTACGTGGACACCATCAGCAGCTCCGGCAGCTCGCTGATGACGGTGATCAACGACATCCTCGACTACGCCCGCATCGAGTCCGGCAAGCTCAGCCTGGAGGAGATCGAGTTCGACCTCGAGCAGCTGGTTTCCGACACCCTCAGCCTGTTCACCGGCCAGGCCCTGGAAAAGCGCCTGCGCCTCTACGTCAGCCTGGAGCGCGGCGTGCCGCGACGGATCAAGGGCGACCCGATGCGCCTCAAGCAGGTGCTGATGAACCTGCTGAGCAACGCCCTGAAATTTACCCAGGAAGGCCATGTGGTCCTGCACATCAGCATCCGCAGCGACAGCCGGGGCCAGGCGCACCTGTTCTTCGCCATCCGCGACAGCGGCATCGGCATCCGCGCCGACAGCCTCGGCCAGCTGTTCAAGTCCTTCGTCCAGGGCGACTCCAGCACCACCCGGCGCTACGGCGGCAGCGGCCTGGGCCTGGTGATCAGCAAGGAACTGGTGGAGATGATGCACGGGCACATTGAGGTGCAGAGCACCCCGGGCCAGGGCAGCCGCTTCGCCTTCGATATCCCGCTGCAGGCGGTGCACGAGCCAGTCGACGAGCTGGCCGCCCTGCTCAACGGCCGCAGCGTCCTGCTCTGCTCGCTGGACGGCCTGGGCCTGGAGGCCCTCGGCCACCTGCTCGGGCGCTGGGGCATGCGCACCGAGCGCTGCCAGGACCCGCAGCGCCTGGCGGACTACCTGGACGACTTCAGGAGCCCGCCCCTGCTGGTGCTGATGACGCCATGGCCGGGCAGCATCGGCCACTGGCTGGACAGCATCGGCCCGCATCTGCAGCCCGGCCAGCGCGTCCTGCTGCTGCACCCGCCGCAGCAACAGCTGCAACTGCCGGACCACCACGGCCTGCGCCTGCTCAACCTGCCGCTGCCGGTGGCCCTCACCAGCCTGCGCGGCACCCTGCTGGAGCTGTACAGCGAACGGCGCAGCGCGCCGCGCCCGTTGCTCGACGAGCCGCGCGGGGCGGGCAGCGCCACGCCGTGCATCCTGGTCGCCGAGGACAATGCGGTGAACCAGCTGGTGGTCCAGGGTTTCCTCAAGAAACGCGGCTACTGCGTGCGCCTGGTCGGCAACGGCCTGGCCGCGGTGGCCGAGTACCGGCGCGACCCGGCCTCGATCCAGCTGATCCTGATGGACTGCGAGATGCCCGAGCTGGACGGCTTCGACGCCACCCGGCAGATCCGCCAGCTGGAGCACAACCGCCGCCTGCCGGCGGTGCCGATCATCGCCCTGACCGCGCACATCCTCGACGAGCACCGCGAGCACGGCGCCCGCGCCGGCATGAACGACTTCCTCGGCAAGCCGCTGGACTGCCAGCTGCTCTACAGCACCCTGGACCGCTACCTGCTCGAGCAGACGCTGCAGCAAACCTAGCCCGCGGCAAGGACTGGCCGGTGGCCGTTGTCGCCCCGACGAGACCGCCTGGCGGCAAGCCAAGCCGGCAAAATTGCGCAGCTATTTTCGCGACCGCAGACTAGGATGGCCGCCCGCCAACAAGGACCCGCCATGCTGATCCCCCACGACCTGCTCGAAGCCGAGACCCTGACCCGCCTGCTGGAAGACTTCGTCAGCCGCGAAGGCACCGACAACGGCGACGAGACGCCCCTGGCCACCCGCGTCGAGCGGGCGCGCAAGGCCCTGCTCAAGGGCCAGGCGTTGATCGTCTTCGACCCGGAAAGCCAGCAGTGCCAGCTGTTGCTCAAGGAGCAGGTACCGCGCGAGTGGCTGCAGGAACAGGACTGAGCGGTGGCTTGCGCGCTGTCTAGCGCCGCAGCCCGCGAAGATGCACAGAGGACGCCCGCCCGCAGGGTGCGCCGTGCGCATCAGGGATATTACGGGGGATTCAGGTGCGCACGGCGCACCCTACGGGGAGCTTTACTGGTTCTCAGCGCCAGCCCAGGCGCGGCCCGAGCAGGATGATCGCCGCGCCGAGCAGGCACACGCCCGCGCCCAGCCAGTCGCTGGTCAGGGGCCGAGTGCGCTCGACCGCCGCCAGCCAGAACAGCGAGGCGACGATATAGACCCCGCCATAGGCGGCGTAGGCGCGCCCGGCATAGGCGGCCTCGACGCGGGTCAGCAGCACGGCGAACAGGCACAGGCTGAGCAGCGCCGGCGCCAGCCACCAGGCGCTCTTGCCCAGGCGCAGCCACATCCAGAAGGCGTAGCAGCCGGCGATCTCGAACAGCGCGGCGAGAAAGAACCACAGGTAATTGAGCATTCAGCTGCCTCTTCAAGCCAATCGGACACCCGGGCGCCGCCACCACTCAACCGCGCAGGCAGCCCTCGCGCTCCCACACGCAGCGCATGCGCAGGTCGTCCTCCTGCGGGCTGTGGAAGCCGCTCTCGGACTCCCAGCGGAAGGTGTGCAAACCGTTCAGCTCGGTTTCCAGATGGACCACCGCGCTGGCCCAGTACAGGCGCTTGAGTAGCGCCTCGAACTCCTGCACCCACAGGCTCCACTCGTACTCGATGGCCCGGTAGCTGGCGCCGAAGTGGATCACCTGGGTCTGGTACAGGCCCTCGCCCTCGTTGCCGCAGAAGGAGAACATCTCGCGGCCGAGAAACGGCCAGGCATCGCCCTGGGGCAATTGCTCGAGCACCCGGCGGTTGGTGCTGCGCCGCAGCAGGCGCTGCTCGCGCTCCCCGGACGGCCAGTCACGGATGCAGCCATAGACGATGGATTCGGGCTCCACGCGGGTACTCCAAGAAATGCAGGCTGCCTTCTATCACAGGGCCTTGCCGCTGCAAAGGAACCAGTGCCCAAGAACCTGTTTACCATCCCTCGTAGGGTGCGCCGTGCGCACCACAAAACCACGTGCAGGCCTCTGGTGCGCGTGGCGCACCCTACGCAGAGCTGCCCGGTTCTGAAATCAGTGGGCCCAACACCTTCGTTGGTAGTGCCTGGAAAAGATCGCAAACAGGTTCTAACTCTGGCGATCCGGCGCCGCCCTCGGGCTGCGCAGGCGCCAGGCGATCAGGGTCATCAGCCCGCCGAGGGCGGTCAGGACCATGAATGGCAGCCGGTAGTCGCCGGCCAGGTCGCGCCCCAGGCCCACCAGGATCGGCGCCAGACAGGCCATGCAGTAACCGGCGCAGAGCATCATCGCGGTCCAGCGGCTGACCGCCAGCGGCGTGTGCACCTCGTACAGCGGCAGCACCAGCGACAGGGCGAACGAGCCGCTCAGCGCCAGGCCCATGAGCATGGCCCAGAGCTCCGGCAGCTGCTGCGGCAGGAAGGTGACCATGCCCAGGCTGAGGGTCATCGCCAGGCCGCAGCACACCAGCAGCGGCTGGCGAATGCCGAAGCGCTGGGCCAGCCAGGGCAGCAGCCAGGCGCTGGGCAGGCCGACCAGCATGAAGGTGCCGAACAGACCGTTGCTGTACGGCAGGCTGAAACCGGCCTCGTGGTAACGCGCCACCAGCCAGGTGGCCATGCTGTAGAACATCCCGGCCTGGATGGCGAAGAAGCCGGTGACCAGCCAGGCCCGCGGCTCGCGCCAGGGCAACCCGGCGCCATCGCTGGCGCTGGCGGTTTCCTTGCGGTTGGGCAGGCGCGCCCACAGCAGCACGGCGAGCAGCGCCGGCAGCGCCCAGGCCGCCAGCCCGGCGGTCCAGTCATCGCCCAGGGCGCGGGTCAGCGGGATGCTCAGGACCGCACCGCCGGCGCCGCCGATGGCCATGCCGAAGGAGTACCAGCCCACCACGCGGCCGATGTGCTCGACGAAATGGCGCTTGATGAAACCGGACAACAGCGGCCCGGTCAGTGCGATGCCGGTGCCCATCAGCACGGCGCTGCCGATCAGCAGCACGCCGCTCTGCCCGCCCAGGCGCAGCAGCAGGGCCAGGCAGATCAGGGCCAGGCAGGCGGTGATGGTGCGTTCCAGGCCGATGCGCGTGGCAAAGCGCGGCGCCAGGGGCGCCAGCAGGCCCATGCACAGCACCGGCAAGGCCGTGGTCAGGCTGATCAGCCCGCGGCTCAGGGACAGTTCGGCGGCGATCCGCTCGATCAGCGGTGCCAGGGAGGTGATGCCGGGGCGCAGGTTGATCGCCGCCAGCAGCAAGGCCAGCATCAGCAGGGCCCGGGAAACAGGTTTCACAGCAGATCCAAACGCACGGCAGCCACACAGGCCGGGCCGCCCACCCTACCCCGCCGGCCGTGACGCGGACAAGCCTGCCAGGCAAAAAAGTTGACCAAGCAGACAATCCAGGCGCACGACGTGCGTCCCGCCCGGGCGGAAAACCGCTAGAGTGAAAGCACAGTGCCAGCTCAGGGTCCGCCGTGTCATACCGCCCGCCTCACCTCCCGCGCCGTGCCGCCCGGCAGTCGCTCTTGCTCCTGCTGCTGATCTGCCTGGGCTGCGGCGGCGCCACGGCAGGCGACAGGCTGCGCCTGCAACTGCGCTGGCTGCACCAGTTCCAGTTTGCCGGCTACTACATGGCCCTGGAAAAAGGCTATTACCGCGACGCCGGGCTGGATGTGGAAATCCTCGAGGGCGGCCCGCAGGCCCTCAAGCCGGTGGACGCCATCCTCTCCGGACGCAGCGATTTCGCCATCAGCAACAGCGGCGTGGTGATCGAGCGCATGGCCGGCAAACCGGTGGTGGCACTGGCGGCGATCATGCAGACCTCGCCCATCGTGTGGATCGTGCGCGCCGACTCGGGCATCCGCACCCCCGCGGACCTGGCCGGCAAGCGCCTGATGCTGATGCCCGCGCCGGAAAGCGCCGAGCTGCTGATCACCCTGCGCCGCGAAGGCATCGATATAGGCCAGCTGAATATCCAGCCGACCAGCTTCGACCCGCAGGACCTGATCGATGGCCGCACCGACGCCTATGACGGCTACATCTCCAACGAGACCTACTGGCTGGCCCAGCGCGGCGTCGACTACCGCCTGATCAACCCGCGCGAATACGGGGTGAACTTCTACAACGATGTGCTGGTGACCCGCGAACAGCTGCTCAGGGACCGGCCGAAACGGGTCGCGGCGTTCGTCCAGGCCAGCCTCAAGGGCTGGCAATACGCCCTGGAGCACCAGGAAGAAAGCATCCAGCTGATTCACCGGCGCTATGCCCCCGGCAAGAGCCTGGAGCACCTGCGCTTCGAGGCCGACGCCCTGCGCAAGCTGATCATGTCCGACCTGGTGCAGCTCGGGCACATGAATCCCGGACGCTGGGACGCCATCGCCAACAGCTACGTGCAACTGGGCATGGCGCCCGGCCCGGTCAACCTGAGCGGGTTTCTCTACAGCGAACACCTCGAGCAGGACAACCGCACCCTCTACCTGGGCGGCGCCATTGCCCTGCTGGTCATCCTGCTGATGGGCACCGTGGCCCTGCGCTTCGCCGCCCTGTCGCGCGCCCTGCAGCGCGAGATCAACCGTCGCCAGGACACCGAGCAGCAGCTGCTCACCAGCAACGCGACGCTGGAGCGCCTGGCCAATACCGACCGCCTGACCGGGCTGTGGAACCGCCTGAAGTTCGAGGAAGTGGCGCAGCAGGAAGTCGGCCGCGCCGAGCGCTACGGCTATCCCCTGTCGCTGGTGTTCTTCGATATCGACCACTTCAAGGAGATCAACGACCGGCACGGCCATGAAATCGGCGATCAGGTGCTGTGCCGCCTGGCCGATCGGGTCCGCGAACACCTGCGCGACTCGGACAGCCTGTGCCGTTGGGGCGGCGAGGAATTCCTCATCCTCATGCCGCATACCGACCAGCAGCAAGCGCGCCAGCTGGCCGAGAAACTGCGCGAGCTGATCAGCGCAAGCCCGCTGCTCGAGCGGCAGCCGATCAGCGCCAGCTTCGGCATCGCCCAGCTGCAACCCGGGGAACTGCTGCGCGACCTGGTGCGCCAGGCCGACACCGCGCTGTACCGGGCCAAGCAACTTGGGCGCAATCGGGTAGAAACCTGAGCGAAAACGCCAAGAAGTTCCCCAAACCACCCTGCCGCCGGCTCGAACAATGCCCATTGGCTGTATATAGTGCAGAGCCATGCAACAAGAAGGCATTTAGCCACCAAGCCTCCCTGCAACGCCGCCCACACGCCGGATGTCGATGATGAAAACAAAAAAAGACGCAGTGTCCACCGTTTCCGAAGCGCGCCCCGTCATAGCCGAAAGCCCCGAAACCGTAGCGCCCCCGCGGACACTCCTCAGCCCCGCCGGCAATGGCGAGCAGTACATGTACTTCACCGAGCGCGACATCGAGCGCATCCTGGAAAACCTCGACGGCCTGCGCGAACGGGTCTTCCCCAAGGTGCTCAGCGACGACGGCAGCGATGTGCGCGCCAGCCAGCACTTCCCCTCGGTGTGCCTGATCGGCCTCGGCCGCTGCGGCTCCAACATCGCCCTGGACGTCGCCTCACTGGTGTACAACGCCCGCAAGTTCTACCTCAACGAATTCAGCAACCAGGAAAAGCCGGCCAACGAACAGCGCCCGACCAGCTGGATCCGCAGCAACCTGCGCCTGTCGCCCAGCCGCGCGGCCAAGCCGGTATTCCTCATCGAGCCGCTGGTGATGCTCGGCGACCTGGACAAGGATATCGAGGGGCGCATCCGCTTCTCGCGCAAGACCGAGAAGAGCGGCTTCCTCAGCGACTACAGCAAGATGAAGATCATGGACCTGTCCGAGGTGCATGCCGGCGGCGCGGGCAACGCGCCGATCCTCGGCCAGTACCTGGCCAAGATCATCCTCAACAAGGACACCCAGCGCTTCACCAATGCCGACTGGAAGTTCATCCACAGCTACCTGATCGACTCCTGCGGGATCAAGGCCAACCAGTCGCGCCTGTACTTCTACATCTTCAGCGCCGGCGGCGGCACCGGCTCGGGCATGGCCTCGGAATTCGGCCTGGCCCAGCAGTTCGCCTACATGAGCAAGACCTTCGAGACCAAGACCGAAGAGAGCAGCGACGACAACCGCGACCACTCCTTCGTCTTCGAGCCGATCTTCACCAGCGGCATCTGCATCCTGCCGAACATCTCCGACCAGCGCATCGAGATGTCCGAGGCCCTGCACATCAACGCCGGCCGCCTGCTGTGCAAGTACCTCGCCGAGGAGTGGGACTTCTCCTACAACTTCGACAACGAGGAGACCGGCGAAGAAAGCGTGATGCGCCGCATCCGTCCGTGGAACGCGATGATGCTGATCTCCAACGACATCATGCGCTACGCCGAGGAAAGCGACGGCGGCAACATCCAGAACATCGACGTGAACGCCATGGAGCGCCACGCCAACCAGTACATCTCGCAGCAGATCTTCAACATCCTCACCGCCCAGGCGGTGACCACCGACTACGACCAGAACTACTTCCGCCGCGCCGGCATCGACATCGGCGAGACCATCCGCCTGGATGCCAACGACCTGTTCATGAGCCTGGCCGGCCCGGTGGCCGTGGCCTACGCCGAATCGGTGGTGGCCGAACAGGCGCCGCCGGCGCCCACCGACAAGTTCAAGGTATTCGAGAAGGAGCAGCCCAAGCTCAACATCGACGACCTGTTCTTCCGCTCCATCGACCTGCCGCACTTCAACAAGGCGACCCAGGCCATCGAAGGCATCAGCCTGCTGCCGATCGAGTCCAAGCGCTACCGCGCGGCGCTGGAGCAGTACAAGAAGGGAGGCTTCGACGCCAGCGCGCTGAGCGACCTGCACTTCTTCAAGAACTGCTCCTCGGTGGTCTCCATCGTGTCCCTGCCGAAGGACTACAAGCTGTCCTACATGGACCTCAACCGCCTGAAGAGCCACCTCAACAGCCTGTTCCCCAACACCACCCTGAAGCGCTACGCGCTGGTCATCGGCGCCTCGGCCAACCTGTCGCTGACCACCCTGATCGTCAAGAGCCCGTGCCTGTCGGACGACTTCCTGACCCTGATCGTGGCCTTCATCAAGCGCTGCTTCGCCCGCGACCAATACCGCTACGACGACAGCCTGGACAACGCCATGCTCGACTTCATCGTCTCCGAGGAGTTCGATGAAGAACTGATCGAAACCATGCTCAACGAGTACGAAAACCCGGCGAAGATCCTCGACACCAACTGGTATGCGATCAAGCCGATGTACGAGAAGAAGTACCGCGAGCTGATCCACGACCAGGACAAGTTCGTCTCGATCAACGACATCCGCCTGTCGCGCGACAGCGTGAAGAAAACCATCAAGTACCTGCGTGAGATCTACCGCCACCGCGTCGGCAAGACCCGGGTCATCTCGCTCAACGACTACAGCGGCAAAGCCTGATCGGTTAACTGCCATGCCAACGAAAAGGGCCTGCAATTGCAGGCCCTTTTTATTCGTACTGGAACTATGCAGCGGTCATTGCCCACGGATGGTCTGAGCAGCCGAATCCGGTTTCCGTACCCCAAGCAAGATCCCCACCGGGAACCAGAAGACCACCCAGTACGGACTGGGGCGATGGAAGACCGCATACACATCGGACACCATCGCCACCATGGCAAATACCAGCAAGGCGATACCCAAGCGCGCCAGGGGTTGCTCACGGCATTGCCAGCCCTTCCACAGCAGGCTCAGGAGCAAGGCTGCAAACAGACCTATACCCACCACGCCATATTGATACCAGAACTGGAGGTAAAGGCTGTGGGCATGAATGAACTGTTTCCCTGCCAGAAAGCTGCCCGTCGGAAAAGTAAAGTGAAAATCAGCTCCCGCCCCACTACCCCATAGCCAGAATGAGCTAAAGCGCTCAATCCATGCACTCCAGATGTAGTTTCTTCCCGTCACCCCTCTCGCGCGCTCAAGCTGCATTTCAGGCCAGAACAAATAGGCTGCCACCAACAACAGGATCAACCCTAAGCCCAGCAAACCGTAGGCTTTTCGGTTGGAAAACATAATCAGCAGCAGGAGGCCAGCGGCACCTAGGGCAAACCACGCTCCCCGGGAAAAGGTGAAGGCCACATAGGCCACCAGGCCAAGCATGGCAACCGCAAGCAATAGGGCTCGGCCAACACTCATCCGCCAGTGCACGAAGAGCCAGGTCAGCAAAACGGCGAATACTCCGTAGTAAAGCCCTGCGACAATAGGGTGTTGGAGATCCGCCAAACCGTTCCAGCCCATCGTTTCTAAACGCTGTCGCCGCAAAACGGCATAGTCCAGCGAACGCTCCAACACTCCGAATTGGTAATACAGCGTGAGCCAGGCGAACAGAGCAGCCACTACAACGGCTCCCGCTAGCACCCAGCCGAAGCGCTGCGGCTGCCACGCCAGTCTGGCCACGGCGTATAGATAAAGCCCGAGGAGCGTTACAACCTTGAGCCAATGCCAAAAAGATTTCTCCGAGCCAGGGTGCACGCCTCCAACCAGTACAACCCAAACGGCCAGCACGACAAAGAAATAGACCGGCCACTGGCGCCACAAGCCAAAAGCCAGACGCTCCTTCAACAGTAACAAAAGAGCCGGCAAAAACAGTAGCAGGTATAGCTGTGTGGCATAACGGCTGTCGTCATTGTTGAAGAGAACGCCAGCCAGTTGAACGAACAAGCCTATCGACATCCAGCCCAACAGCAGCCCATCCAAACGCCCCATGAATCTAAACACCAATCCCTCCCACACATATACGGAGTAAAACAACAAATGAAACTAGAGCAATGCACAACGGTAAACCAGCTCAATATGCTGTCTTGCTTACAAATCCCTTGAGCACTGTCCAGAAAATAATTTTTATATCCAGCCATAGTGACCAGTTATCGATATACCAGAGGTCATGCTCGACACGCTTCTGCATCTTGTCCAGCGTATCAGTTTCCCCACGGTAACCATTCACCTGGGCCCAGCCGGTAATCCCTGGTTTGACTTTGTGCCGCTGCATATAGGACTCCACCAAGTCCTTGTAATATTCGTTATGCGCCAGGGCATGAGGGCGCGGCCCGACAATCGACATGCGCCCCTGTAGCACATTGAAGAACTGCGGCAGCTCATCGAGGCTGGTGCGACGAAGAAACGCCCCCACCTTGGTTACCCGCGCATCACCCTTGGTTGCCTGCGTAACCGTACCGGACGATTCGTTATGCACCACCATGGAACGAAACTTGTACACCTTGAACCGCTTGCCATTGATTCCCGTGCGGTATTGCTTGAATACCACGGGACCGCTGGAGGTTAGCTTGATTGCCACGCCGATAGCCAAGCAGACCGGTACTATCATCAAAGAAATCAGACCACCGATGACTATGTCCTCGATGCGTTTGACAACGCGTGCGGGCCCCTCCATGGGGCTGCAACTCAGATCCAGCGAATAAAGCCCGGCTATGTTGCTGACTTTGTGGTTCAGCAAGGGAATATCCCCCCACTCGGGGATAAAGCGAATCTCCACCGTGTGGTGGCGCAGCTCGTACAGCACGGCTTTGATAGCATCGCCGGCCGTCAGCGGCAAGCACAGCCACACCTCATGGGCCTTGCTCTGGCTAACCGCCTCAACAAGCGCTCCCAACCAGGCATCGCTGGTGTCGAATGGCAGGCAATGCGCCACATGGTAGCCATATTCGCGCAGCGAGCGCCCGTGGTTGAGCTGGTGCGCCGCATCACCACCTGCATCGACCAGCACCACGCTCTTCAGGTTACGACCACTCGAACGCAGCATGCGCAAGAGCTGGAACACGCTCAAACGGGTCAACGTACAGGCGATACAACCCAACCCCAGCATCACAAAGAACCATTTCCGGGAGTAGGAATCGGAGATTTTGAGAAAGAATGTCAGCGTCAGAGTAATGCCGATCGCCGCCAGCCAACCGAAGTACAAGCCACCGAGCTGATGCCAAAACGATCGCCCGCGCCAGGAGCGATACATACCGCATAACCAGAGGCTTAACATCACCAGTAAGGCGAAGAGGAATGTGGTGAGCGTATAGCGCCCATTCATTGCCAGAGTGCCAAACCGCCATAGGTAGGCCAGATAACCGCTGGCCACCACGAGGAGAAAGTCCAGGACCGCCGCCAGCATGGCCACGGGGTAACGCTCAGCAAAAGTGGGTTGGTATGGGCGATTGAACAACATGACTTCAGTACTGCTCCCTGCCACGCAGACAGATCGAAAAGAAAGGGTCATTGCATTGGGCCCGCACCATAGCAGGCGTCAACCTAAATCACGACCCGTTGAGATCAAGCCAGGCGCAGTTCTACAACAAAGCGCTAGTGGGTTTGCGTCAACTCACCAAGGAGATCAGCCAATTCAATCCGCCAATCTGGAATGGCGATGCCGAACATCGAGCTCAAACGAGAGCAATCCAGAACCGACCACTGAGGCCGCCGCGCAGGCGTCGGGTAGTCTTCGGTTCTGATGCGATGAACATTCGGAACTCGTGCAATCAGCCCCTGCTCATGGGCTTGCTGGAAGATTTCCTCGGCAAAGCCATGCCAGCTGCAGGCAGGCAAGCCACTGAAATGATAGACACCCCAAGTCAATTCACCGCGCTGCACGTATAGCTGCGTCAATTGCCAAAGCGCCACAGCGATACTGCGGGCCGAAGTAGGACCGCCATGCTGATCGGCGACCACCGACAGCTCATCGCGCTCACGCCCGAGACGCAGCATGGTCTTCACGAAGTTATTGCCGTGGACGCCGAATACCCAGCTGGTACGCAGAATCAGATGGCGCGAGCAGTGCTCAGCCAAAGCCTGCTCGCCCGCGAGCTTGCTGGCGCCATACACGCCGGTAGGGCCGGTAGAATCGCTCTCGCGGTAGGGTTCGGCAGCATCGCCAGCGAATACATAGTCCGTTGAAATATGCAGGAGCGGGATAGTCAGGCGCTCGGCCGCGCAAGCCAGGTTAGCGACCCCATCGCGATTGACCGCAAAAGCCCGCGCAGCATCGCTCTCGGCCTTGTCCACGGCGGTGTAGGCGGCGGCGTTGATGATCAACTGCGGCTGAATCCGGGCAACCACCTCGGCCACCTGGTTGGTATTGGCGATGTCCAGCTCGGCCGAACCCAAGCCGACAACCTCAAACCCTGCGGGAGCGCAACGCATCAATTCGTTGCCGACTTGGCCATGTGCCCCGGTAATGAGTACCCTCATATCAGCCCTCACGCCCCAACAGCTGGCGAAGCGTCGGATTCGCCTGATCCTTTGCGGACAACTGCGGAGTATCCAAAGGCCAGGGAATGTTCACATCCGGATCGTTCCAGAGCAAACCGCCCTCATCCGCCGGGAAATACAAGTCCGTGCACTTGTACTGGAAGTCCGCCACTTCACTCAACACACAGAAGCCATGGGCATAACCTGGCGGCACCCAGAGCTGACGATGGTTCTCATCGTTCAGCTCGACACCGACATACTGCCCGCAGGTCGGCGAGTCGGGGTTGATGTCCACAGCCACGTCATACACCGCACCGCGGCTGACGCTGACCAGCTTGCCCTGCGGCCGGGTGCGCTGGAAATGCAGGCCGCGCAGCACGCCGCGCTGCGAGCGGGAATGGTTGTCCTGGACAAACGGCAGGCCGATACCCGCCTCCCGGTAGCGTTCAACCTGAAAGGTCTCGAGGAAAAAACCACGATGATCACCGAATACTTTTGGCTCGATGATCAACACGCCAGGCAATTGCGTTTCTAACACCTTCACTGAGCAGCCTCCTGCTCCAGCAGCCGCTGCAGATATTGGCCATAGCCGGTCTTGCTCAGCGCCTTAGCCTGCACCGCCAATTGCTCGGGAGTCAGCCAGCCCTGGTGATAGGCAATTTCCTCCAGGCACGCCACCTTGAGCCCCTGCCGAGCCTCGATGGTATGCACGAAGTGGCTCGCTTCCATCAGCGAGTCATGGGTACCGGTGTCCAGCCAGGCGAACCCGCGCCCGAGCAAGCTTACATGCAACTCGCCACGCTCGAGGTAGGCATTGTTCACATCGGTGATTTCCAGCTCGCCACGCGCAGAAGGCTTGACCTGCTTGGCGATCTCGACCACCGAGTTGTCGTAGAAATACAGGCCGGTTACCGCATAGTTCGAGCGCGGGTTCTGCGGTTTCTCCTCGATGGAAACCGCCTTGCCCGCCGCATCGAACTCCACCACGCCAAAACGCTCCGGGTCGGTCACGTGATAGCCGAAAACCGTGGCGCCGCGCCCACGCCCCGCCGCCTCGCGGAGCATGGCGCTGAAGCCGTAGCCATAGAAGATGTTGTCGCCGAGGATCAGGCAGACATCGCTGCCACCGATGAATGACTCGCCAATCAAAAAGGCCTGAGCCAGGCCATCGGGAGACGGCTGCTCCGCGTAGCTCAGCTCGATACCAAAATCGCTGCCGTCCCCCAGCAGCTTGCGGAAGTTCGGCAAATCTTCCGGCGTGGAGATGATTAACACCTCGCGGATACCGGCCAGCATCAGCACCGACAAGGGGTAATAGATCATCGGCTTGTCATAGATGGGCAACAGCTGCTTGGACACGCCCCGGGTAATGGGGTGCAGACGGGTACCGGAACCGCCCGCGAGAATGATGCCTTTCATGCCTGTTCCCCCAAACGCCCCAGCCGATAATCGCCACTCAACACACGCTGCCACCAGTTGCGGTTATCCAGGTACCACTGCACGGTCTTGCGCAGCCCAGTTTCGAAGGTTTCTTCCGGCTTCCAACCCAACTCACGCTCGATCTTGCTGGCGTCAATGGCATAGCGCCGATCATGCCCAGGTCGATCCTTCACAAAGGTAATCAGCTCTCTGTAGGAGCGGTGGGGACGCCCAGTCCTTTCGTCGCGATCATCTGCTCCCGGCACCAACTCATCCAGCAGGTCGCAGATCGTCTCCACCACCTGCAGATTGCGCTTCTCGTTATGCCCACCAATGTTGTAGGTCTCGCCCACCACACCTCGGCTGACCACCTCGCACAGTGCGCGCGCGTGATCTTCCACATACAGCCAGTCGCGGATCTGCGAACCGTCGCCATACACCGGCAACGGCTTGCCCGCCAGCGCATTGAGGATCACATGCGGGATCAGCTTCTCCGGGAAATGGTACGGCCCGTAGTTGTTCGAGCAGTTCGTCACCAGCACCGGCAGGCCATAGGTGCGCTGCCAGGCACGCACCAGATGGTCCGAACTGGCCTTGGACGCCGAATAGGGTGAACTCGGCGCATAGGACGTGGTTTCGGTAAACAGATCCTCGGTGCCTTCCAGATCGCCATACACCTCATCGGTGGAGATGTGATGGAAGCGGAATGCCGCCTTGCTTTCTTCCGCAAGGCCATTCCAGTAGCGACGCACGGACTCGAGCAGGGTGTAGGTACCGACAATATTGGTCTGGATGAAGTCGGCAGGCCCGTCGATGGAGCGATCCACATGCGACTCGGCGGCCAGGTGCATCACCGCCGTTGGCTTGAACTCGGCCAACACCGCATCCAGCGCAGGCGCATCGCAAATATCGACCTGGTAGAAGCGATAGCGTGGCGAGTCGGACACCGAAGCTAAAGAATCCAAGTTGCCGGCATAGGTCAGCTTGTCGAGATTGGCGACTTCAAAATCCATGTTATTTATTAAATGTCGAACCACGGCAGAACCGATGAATCCGGCGCCGCCGGTAACTATTATTTTTCCAACCACTCAACACCTCTTTTATTACTCAACGAGAATACGAGCCAACTAGACAGCATAAGACTCTTTTCTACTCAGAGTAAAATTCCGATATTTCTTATTAACAAAATCTCGAACAGGCACCTCCATAGAGAAGTAAACCAAAACCGAGAGCAGCAAAAGTGAAACAAAATACAACCAGAATGCGACATCTCCTGAAAGACTATATTTCCTGACAAAAAAACTATTAAAAGCCAGAAAAACTGGAAGCTGTAAAATATACAAGGCATAACTAGCCTCACCAAGAGCCACAGAAACCCTATTCGCCAGCAACCACTCGAAGCCACGAGATGCCACAACCACGGAAAATATGAACAACGCAAACAATGGCGCAAGACCACCCGCGGCATTCAAAAAACGAACCCCCCAGAATACAGAAACGCGACTATTAAGCACCCAGTAAATTAGAGCCGCCGAGAAAAGAGCCACAATAAAACAACAACGCTTAAATACCACCCCATACCCCGTACAACTCTTCAAAACCAAAGCAGTCGCGATACCTACAAAGAAACTGGAGAGATGCGAAACTGGAAAATAAAAAATCAAACCATGGCTAACCTTGCCACCAGCCTTGTAGAATTCAGAATCAAAAAGATTGCCCAGCACAATCTGAGAAAAAAACCAGAGAACCAATACTGCACCTGCGAACCCAATCGCAGAAAATTTAAAATCTTTTATTAAATAAATAATGAACGGAAAAAGCGCATAAAAGAAAATCTCAACAGAGATAGACCACCCCGGAGAATTACCCCCCACAGCATACTGAGGGAACCAAGCCTTGAGCATGGACAAATCACTAAAAAACTGCCAAAAGCTCAAAGGCCTAATAATAGTCAAAGCAAATAACGCTAAAATGTAGACAGGCATTATCCTCGCAAACCTTGCAACAAGGTATTCATCAAATCTAAAATTCTCCCTTGCCAGGTACACATGTGCCATTATGAAACCGGAAAGAACGAAGAAAAAACCAACCATCTGCGGCCCTGCCGTAAAGAACCCTCTCCCGGCAATGTTAAGCAGATGTATATCTCGACCAAAATGAAAAATAACAACAATAGCTGCTGCCCAAAATCTGAGCCCAGTCAAGACATTGGTATTCAATCAACCCACCGTTGCGCCAGCGATATAAATTTTTTAATGGGCATCCAACGCCCCTCTGTACAAACATCGACCATGGCGATTAGAGCCTGCCGTATTTATCCTCAAAACGCACAATATCGTCTTCACCCAGATAGGAACCGGACTGCACTTCAATCAGCTCCAGTGGAATGACACCCGGATTTTCCAGCGCATGCACTTGGCCGATAGGGATATAAGTAGACTGGTTCTCGGTGACCAAATAAGTTTTGTCGCCGTTAGTGACCTTTGCCGTGCCACTAACCACGATCCAATGTTCGGCCCGGTGGTGGTGCATCTGCACCGAAAGTTTGGCTCCCGGCTGCACAGTGATGCGTTTGACCTGATAGCGGTGACCATTATCAATGGAATCGTACATACCCCAAGGGCGGTAGACTTCGCGATGGTTAACGTGCTCGTGACGCCCATCGGCCTTGAGCCGTTCGACGACCTGCTTGACCTCTTGCACATGATCCTTGTGCGCTACCAGTACCGCGTCCTTGGTCTCGACGATCACCAAATCCTCGACACCCACAGTAGCCACTAACCGGCTGTCTGCATGTACGTAGCTATTATGGGTTGCCAGATCAAGCACATCGCCTTTGAATACATTGCCCTTGGCGTCCTTGGTGCCGACCTCCCATAGCGCCAACCAAGAACCAATATCGCTCCAGCCGGCATCCAGCGGCACCATTATCGCATGCTCTGTCTTTTCCATAACCGCGTAGTCAATGGAGTCCGCCGGGCAGGTGGAAAAAGAAGCTGCATCTACGCGGGTAAAATGTACGTCCTGCTTCCCGGCACCAAGCGCCTGGCGGCAGGCAGTGAGAATCTCTGGCTGGAAACGCTCCAGCTCTTCCAAGTAGCGACTGGCGCGGAACATGAACATCCCACTGTTCCAGTAGTAATTGCCGCTGGCGAGGTACTCTTGAGCCGTAGTCAAACTCGGCTTCTCTACAAAACAGTTAACCGCGAAACCGCCCCCTTCGACGCTAGCCCCCTTCTCGATGTAGCCATAACCGGTCTCCGGATGGCTAGGGACGATGCCGAAGGTCACCAGTCTGCCAGCAACGGCCAGCGGCAACGCAGTACGAATGCTGGAGAGGAAAGCATCCACGTTCTGGATCAGGTGATCCGCAGCAAGAACCAGCAGCACGGGATCACCCTCCTCCTGAACAGCCTGCAATGCCGCCAGGGCGATGGCCGGAGCGGTATTGCGGCCAACCGGCTCAAGAAGAATGTTGGCTTGCTCCATACCCAGCTGACGCAACTGCTCGGCGGCCAGGAAGCGATGCTGCTCGTTACAGATCAGCCGCGGCAAACCGACATCCAACTCATCCAAACGGCGAATGGTGGCCTGCAACATGGACAGTTGGGTATCAGCCAGCGTCAGGAACTGCTTGGGATTGAGCTGACGCGAGAGCGGCCACAGGCGGGAGCCAGAACCGCCTGCCATGATTACCGGGATAAGCATATTGATATTCCTTTGCGGCTGCAGGGTCACAGTACAACACTGCTAGATATGGAATCGAAGTTGGAGCATTACGCCGCATAGCCATGCTCCAGCATTATCTCGCCAACCGGCCCGATGAGGCCCGGGAAACCAAAAGGCATTAACCAATGCGGTGACTGCATTGGTTACACATCCAAGAGTACTAACGGCTGAGCCGAGCGCGATCAGCACCGCTCCCACGCTCCGAACTCAAGATTGTAACGCTTGACCACTCGCGCAGGAGCGCCAACAAGTACCGAATGGGGGGGGAATACACCACGTACAACCGCATTGGCGCCTACGATACAGCCATCGCCAAGAATGGTACCGGCTTGTATACGCGCACCAATACCAAGAAAGCAATTTTCACCAATGCGGGTAGTGGCAACCCTGTCCGGCTGATCAAATACCGAAACACCCACTTGCTCAAAGGTATGATCTGTATCGGTAACAAAAACATCACCGGAAATCAGGCACCCACTTCCAATGTGCAGATCATTACCGGCAATCACATGAAAATTCTGACCAATGGAAACATTGTCATGAATGAAAAGCCGCCCCTGGCCATGACACTCCGCACGCAAGCCGGGAAAGATACGCACACGCCTGCCGATATTCATACGGCGAACGCCCAGCAAAAAAGCTGGACGACCAATATAACCTGGAAAGCCAAATCTGCCGAATATCGCACAATACAAAATGGCACGAATCGCCCAACATGCTTTATAAAAAATCGCCATTATTGGACTCCCACTCACCTTCCAGGCTGACCGATACTCGAGAAATCTTTGACGACCCTAACACCGAGCTCGGGAAATTTCGACAATGCGCGCTCAACTTGTCGCAACCCAAATAAACCAGGACAAAAACTTCTACTCTCACCACTTAAATTTATTATCGCCGTGGAAAAAGCGGTTGTGCAGTGCAAATACTTGACAGTACACAAATAACTCTGCGTCTTGACACCTTTGACCACCCGCACTTTCGATTGATTGAAGATCAGTGATTGCTCCCTGGGATGGGGCAAATAGTCCACCATGATGCCGGACTGATCGTAGATACTCTCGATTATCGATACATAGCGAGATGCACTCAAATATCCATCATCGACCAGTGGCTGCCCGATGAACGCGATCCGATCAAGCGCTTCTACAAAAGCAGGTTCCTGAACCGGATACCTAAGATTCTTTTGGATAAATCTATCCCTTGTAACTATCTCATCCCTTCGATGCTGCTCGGAGAGCAGCCCCTTATGATACGCACCAAAGGCCACCTTGATAAAATTTTTAGCAATGGATTTATATTTATGACCAGTACCAATGTAGTAGCCAAGCCCATCCTCCCACAACTCCACCTCTATGCCATTTTTTAAGCAGTAATCGATTATATATTTATGATACGGCTTAGCATCTGCAAAAATTATGAGATTGCCAGCCCCTGACTCAGAAATCAATCTCGACAAATTCTTATAAAGAGCCCTTGCCCTCCTAATTGAACTTATGGGATTCAAAGAAAACTGGTCAGCCTCAAAAAAAGAAAAATTCGCCCCTAAGGGCAGATTTTTTTCATACGGTGCAGAATTGCGCCTAATCAGATAGAGATCGACTTCAGGATGGTTTTCCTTTATCAACTCTATGTGATACACAGTTTCTGGCAGAGCGATAGTTCGCATATTTTGGCTTCACTAATAACTTATATTATCAAATACAATGGCACGATAAAAAATAACTCAAACCCACCCAACAGTCACCGCAAAGTCCCGGATGTATTCTTAACAACGCCTGGATCCACCCTGCTCTTTCCTGAAAAAATAGAAAACATGATTCCAAGATAAAGCCACACATACAGATAAATAATATCAGGCACCAGCATTCCAGCAATTATCCAAAAAACCAGAACCGCCCCCACGCCCTTATTCCATATTGCACTCGCAGCGAGGGCCACCATAAAAACGCCGATCCCTCCCAGAGAAACCAGCAGATTGAAAACTAGTGTGGTCGGCCTATCCGTACCAAATGCAGCCCCAAAGAATGGATTGGTGAGGAAATTAGTGATTGGCAGATAAAAACCAAACTGCAACCTTTCTGCCAGTGACGCGAGTTTTTGATCAACAAATTGCGGAGCAATCTGAACAACATAAGCCGCAACCACAACCACACTCAACCCACCGATGATGCACAATGGGATAATAAAAAATCTCTTGAGATTGTGAAGCACATAAAAAAGACACAACACCATCGCACAATAATAAAATGTTCCCGCAGTCGAAATAAGCCCAGCAATTAATGAAACCCAAACCCCAAACTTTCTGACCATACCACCAACTCTCCACTCCCGCAGAGCCAGCAATACCAACAGAGACACCCCCAAATAAAAACCGAATATGGAAGGCTCACCAAAAACCGAATTTATCCGTTTGACACCAGAAATCTCAAACCAAACCTGCCGACCAATGGCGACAGCCTCGGAGTTGTAAAATACGGTCAAATAGGCCTCATAGAAACCACCATAATATGATAGCACCTGAAAAAAACCTATTGCCGAAACCATCAAAATAGCTCGTCTTATTGCCCTTTCGACATTATCTCGTTGCTGCCTCATGTCCACGCTGGCGACAACCACAAAAGAAACCAGGCCGACTACAACGTATAGTAACTGCGTAAAATTGGTTACGGTTATTTCAGTTTTATGGGTCAACTTTTCATAAAAAACATCCCTATTCTCCGCATTTAATTCCCATGCATCTATGGGATTGAAGTCATACAAATTGACCAACAATGACAATACAAACGGACAGAAGAACAGGCATGCAAAAATGACTGGTTTCTTTTTGAGGCGGCCGCCTTTTAGAAAGAATAGAATAGCCAGCGCTGCTGCATATAGCTCCGAGGGTTTTATAAAAGACCCAGAAAACTCAACCAGCGACACGGAGTAGAATGGGGCAATATAAATAAAGTTCAAGACGGCCTTTGCGAGGCTCATTCTAAATGAGTACAAAATGAATACTATCGTGCACAACAAATGAAAGTAGTGAATAGTCAAGACTATTAATCCAGATTGAAAAATGCCTGGCGAGTCGATTCAGAAAAATTCAGCACCAGTAAACCCAGCGACTTGCAGCATGAAATTCCTTTTGAAACTTCCAACATCCCTTAAAAAATGGAAATTTGGCGATACGCCGAAAACTTAGGGGTAGATAATCTTCATTGGGTGTATTGCCTGTCGATAGCCAACAATATGGCGTATGCCAGCAGGCGCTGGCCATAGAAAAGAACGACGAAGACTTGTACCGGCAGGTAGATGGCCATGGCGGCAGCCAACAGAATCAGCATGATGTTCACCGGCAGGACCAGCCGCACAGCGGCGTACTTCACAACCATTGTCCGGACCAGCGCGTACAGCAAGGTGCTGGTCGTCAAGTAGAACACCAGCCAGGCGGGGCTTGTGCTGGAGCCGCCGTAAAGAATGCCGTTCACGTAGTCGAATGTCGCGGCGGCCCCCAAGCCGGTCAGCAAAACCAGTCCGGTTATCACAAGCAGCAAGCGTTTCACGCCAGGCGAGCCGAGTGAAAGGCCGTGGTTGCTCAGGAAGCTCAACAGGGGAGCGGATATCATCAGGGACAAGGGTGCGCAAAAGAAGTTGATGGTCAGGATCGTCTTGGCATAATCCGTGTAGTACGCAGCGTCGACCAGTTTGACCAAGGTCATATCGCCTCGCTGGATGACGCCGATCAGCAGGGCACTTGCAATGAACGGCAGCAGCGACGCCAACAACGCACCATATTCTTGTTCAGCCCCTTGCCCGCTCTCGCGCATGTCCTGTTGGGTAATGGCGTCCAGCCGTAGCCAATAGAAAAACTCAAATGCCAGCATCAGCGCGGCAATGGCTTGCAACTCGTACCCATGCAGCCATGCCGGTTGCGCCCAGATCAGCCATAGGGCCAGCAGATAAGGTGCACTGCGGAACGCCATGTAGATGAAATTTTCGCCAAAACGCAGCTTGTTGAAGACCAACTTGATCTT
The DNA here is from genome assembly GCF_009799925.1 of Pseudomonas sp. R-28-1W-6. Classification (GTDB taxonomy): domain Bacteria; phylum Pseudomonadota; class Gammaproteobacteria; order Pseudomonadales; family Pseudomonadaceae; genus Aquipseudomonas. The sequence continues at coordinate 143,193 of NZ_WELK01000006.1, read as the reverse complement.
CAGCGCATTCAGCGCAAAGAAGTAGAGATACAAGCCCAAGATCGAGGAAGTCCACGCATCCATGCCCAGCAGGAGAAATGCAGGAATGCTGGCCAGCCCTAACAGGCAGAGCCTGCCAAGCTGCCGCATCAGTCCCGCATTCGCCGTGCTTCCCTGCACCTGCCGAACGTAGTAATCCGGGATGGCCCCGGTGAAGCCATAGGCAATTGCCTCGAAAGTGAAGACCATGAAGGTCAGACTTGCGAACAACTGGTCGTCGATGCGCGATATGGCCGGGAATACGATGATCTGCCGGACAATACTGAATACCAGTACGGACAACGCAAATATTCCCGAACCGGACAAGAACTTCTTCAGCACGCAACTTGCTCTATGCTTGGTTTATTTGAAATAGGTTTCAAGGAAGTCCAGTGCAAACCAGAACCCTTCGCCCTGGTTCTTGTGGCCTTGCCAGACCTCGGGGATGAATTGCGCACTTGGCGCATGCTGACGCAGGTCACGCGCCAGTTCCGTGAAGTCCACGTCGCCCTTGCCGATCTGCACACCCTCCCCATCAACACCAAGCGCATCCACCACGTGCATGTGTGCGGTGTTGGCACCCACCAGCCGGGTGAAATCCGTCAGCTTCCACCTGTAGTAATTGCACGCCATCATCGAGTGAGAGATGTCGTAGCAGATGCGGTAGTCGTACCGGTCACAGAACGCCTTGATTTCGTTCGGATCGACGAACAGGTTGTGATGGCTCTGACCGCCAAAGTGCCACGGGAACGGCGGCATCGTCTGGATAATGACTTCCACCCCGCTTTGATCGACTTGGGCCAGCGATTCGGCAATGCGCTGGTACATTGCTGGGCGACTTTCCTTGGGCAGGAACGAGGCAGTACTGAAGCCGCCGGCATTGATGACGATGACCGGTTTTTCAGTCTTCGGGAAAAACCGCTTCAGGTTTCGGGTAATGTCGCAGACCCGCTGCAATTCGTTGATCGAATGCGCGCGATAGGCGTCGTCCTCGCTGGCCAAGTCCATGATGTGGTCGCCAGCGAACAGCTCGGGGCTATGTATGGCAAACCCGATCGGTTGCGGACCATCGAAGAAATCGGCAGGGTCCAGCTCCATATCCTGATAGCTCAGGTGGAATTCGACGAAGTCGAAATTCGACTTGGGCACCAGTTTGGCATAATCATGATAACGAACCGGGATGCCGAATGGACGATCGAAGGCATAATCGCGCGCCTCGACCGTTTCGTCCTTCAGGTCGGATTCGTAGAAGTAATCGCCTGCCTGCAGGTCGCGCTTGGCGTGCTTGCCAACCAGTTGTTCCAGGTACATCGGCTGCAACCCTTGGCCAGGGCTTTTCACGTCCACCATGTCCAGCTCGATCACCTCGCCCCTGCCAACATTGCGGCTGGCCACCAGGCTCTTGGCAAGGGTTTCGCGATTCATGAGCTCGCCCTGGGTGATGCTGCGTTCGCCGCTATTGCCCATGGCCTCTTCGACTTCGCGGATCATCCGCACCATGTCGCGGAACTCGTCGGGCAGCAGCGACACCTTGTGGTCGTTGCCTTCCATGCCCTTGTCGATGGTGAAGTGTTTCTCGATGACGCGCGCGCCCAGCGTCACCGCCGCCACCGGAACGGAAATGCCACGCTCATGGCCGGAATAACCCACCAGGCTGCCGGTGATTTCCTGCAAGCGCTTCAGATAGGCCAGATTGACGTCCTTGAATGGGGTGGGGTACGTCGAGTTGCAATGCAGGATGACGAAGTTGGCCCCCTTGTTTTTCAGGAAAGTCACGGACTGGCGGATTTCCGCCTCGGTACTCATGCCGGTACTGCAAAACAGCGGCTTGCCGGTTGCCGCCATTGCACCAAGCAACTGATGGTTGGTGAAATCCGCGGAGGCCACCTTGTAGGCCTCCATCCCGTAGTCCTCAAGCACTTGCAAGCTCTTGAGATCCCACGGCGTGCACAGCGGCACAAGACCAAGCTGCTTGCAATAGTCAAAAACCTCAACCAATTCGGCGTTGCTTAGCTGAAACCGGCTCAACAAGTCGATGGTGTACTGCGCGCCCAAGTCGGCGCTCTGGTCCTTGCCGCTGCCCCCCTTGTACAGGGAGTCCATGTCGCGCATCTGGAATTTCACGCAATCGGCACCGGCAGCCAAGGCAAGATCAACCAATTGCTTGGCCAGCTTGATGTCACCATTGTGATTGTTGCCGATCTCGGCAATCACATAGGCTGGCGACGTTTCGGTGATGACGTGTTTGCCTATAGTGATGCCGCGCTCACCCTGGATGGCGATGGCAACCAAACGCTGGTAATCGTCCACCAGCGGGATCAACTCGATGCCACGACTAAATGCAGCTTCAATTTCATTGCGCGGTGCATTGGCCTTGCGCGAGGTGACAGTACCATGGGCGATGGGGCCGACTTCCTTTTGCAGGTCGAAGTCCGGGCTGGAGGTCAGCCAGCGCCGGAAATCCCCGTCGGAGAAGGCACCAACCAGCGTGCCGCCCTCATTGACGACAAAAACGATACGGTGCTTGTTGTTGTTGATCTTTTCCAATGCATGGAAGATCGACTCCGTTTCAAAGACGAGGAATTCGGAGATTTTCTTGCTGATCAACATGTTAACTACCTGCAATATTCTTCAAAAGGGTTTCAACTACGGCCCAGTCCACGAGCGAGTCAATCTCGTAGCTTTCCTCATCACTCATAACGAAGGCTGAAATCTTTCCACCCAAGCGATTGTTTTCCCGTACCAACAAATCACTACGGGTAATGTAGATGGAGCCGTTTTCCTTCAGCTTTATACCCTCGGGACGGATGTCCTGGCGACGCGGGCGATGCTTGTAATCATAGAGCGCCTTCGGTGCGGACTTGTCCTGCCACAGGAAGTGCCAGAACTCGCAAACAGACAGTAAGCTGTCCGCTCCTTCATCACTGAATTGCTGGATTGCACGGTCGATGGCGCCGGCGTAACGCACGGGAGACGTCGCCTGCAACAAGATGACGTTGTGTGGGCAATAACCTTCATTGGCCTCCAGCCATTGCAAGGCATGCACAAGACTGGGCTCGGTGGCGGCGGTGTCATTGGCCAGTTCTGGGGGGCGCCGGAACGGCACCTCGGCACCGTGGCGCACGGCAATCTCGGCAATCTCGTCGTCATCGGTGGAAACCACGACGCGATCCACAAACTCCGAGGCCAGCGCTTGTTCGATGCTCCAAGCGATGAGCGGCTTGCCGGCGATGTCTCGGACGTTCTTGCGTGGAATGCCTTTGGAGCCGCCGCGTGCGGGGATGATGGCAAGGTTCGATGGCTTCATATAATTGTGGCACCGGATTCATTGAAAATGCGGTCAATCCAAGCTGAGACCGAGTATTTTTCGCGCAGCGCCGGGTCGAACGGTAGCTCTTCACGGTAAAGAAGATCGCCGTCAATTAGCGGACTTTGCCTGTCCAGCACCAGCACGCCAGTAGGATTGTACAGGTCATAATTGACCACGTCGGCATTAGTGGTAATCAGCTTGCGCTGCGCACCTACCGCTTCGATGGTACGCATGGTCAGACCTAACTGGTCCGGACGGTTAACATCGATTACCGCCCGGCTCTCCGCGATACGATCGACCACTTCGGAGAGCTTCATTCCGGTGAAGTTGACGTATTTACGGCCAAAACGACGGAAGCCGGGATCGACAAAGGCGCGCAAGCGGTAAAGTTGTTTTGACGGGTAGTAGCAAAACACGAACACCTTGCACCCACGTGCCTGCAAGCTGTCAATAACCTTTTCCAGCACCTTGTAACGGTCGGTGTGGATGGTGCCAATGAAGCAGGCGTCATATACCGGCACGCCTTGCCACTGTGCAGAGCGCTCAAATTCGCGCCCATAGAACAGTGGTAGGAATTGCATCTTCGAGCTCTGCTCCACGTCGGAGCGGTCGAAGGAGAATACTTGGTTGAACTCGCCCAGCAGTTTGCGCGCATTCGGGTTGTAGTGCATTGAGTCCCATAGATACAGGCTCAATCGAGCCTTGGGTTGGGCCTGGCGCAGCAGTCGCAGCATTTGTAGTGAAATGGCCTCGCCACGCACAATCAGTATGTGGTCGTAGGTCTTGCCGCGAGTGGATTCGATGATGCTGTGGTAATAGGCGTCTGTCTTGCGCGCCAGCAAGCGCCGATCCAGGCGGATCAGCGCCTTGGTCCAGAAACTATTGTCGGGGCGATCATTGAAGTAATCAACCTGTGCGCCTTTGGCCTCCAGCTCGACTTTGATGAGCTTCTCGTAGCCGAAGAACATCGGGGCGATGAACAACACCCGCTTACCGGCCAAGTTCTGCACGTCATCCATCACTTCAACAAACCCTTGGCGCGCAATTCACTGACCGAACGCTCGTAGCCGGAATCACTGATTTCTTGGGTTTTCACCCACTGCGAAAAAGCCTTGACGCCTTCGGCGAAGGAAACCTTCGGCACAAAACCGATGTCGCGCTTGATACTCGAAAGGTCGGCAATGTTGTGGCGGATATCACCGATGCGGAAATTGCCTGACACCTTGATTTCGCCTCCAGAACCATAATTGGACTTGAGCGAATGAGCGACGGTCAGCACATCGGTAGCCTCACCAGTGCCGACATTGTAGGCCTTGCCGGTCACGTCCGAGTCTATGACGGCTATGGTGGCGGCGACCACGTCGTCGATGAAGACAAAGTCGCGACTTTCCTTGCCGTCCTCGAAAATGTTCACATCCTTGCCCTGTAGCAGCAGGGTGGAGAAGATCGAAAGGATGCCGGTGTAAGGGTTCTTCAGCGATTGGCCGGGACCGTACACATTCTGGTAGCGCAGCGCCACTGCGCCGATGCCCAAGGCCGCGCCACCGGTGAGAATCAATTGCTCCTGCACCTGCTTGGTAATGCCGTAGATTGAACTGGGATGGATGCGCGAGGACTCGTCGGTCGGCACAGGGGTGGCGATGTCACCGCTGTCAGGGTCGCGACATTCGAAGATGCCATTCTGTAAATCTTCCAATGCTCGCGCGCAGGGATAGACGAAGCCGTCGCGGCCTTGATACTTGCCTTCACCGTAAATCGCGCGCGAGGACGCGACTACCAAGCGGCGCACGGATTCGCTGCCCGCTTCCTTCTTGGCTAGCATGTCCAGCAGCAACGATGTACCACGAGCATTGACGTCCACGTAGCGGTCAATTTCGTACATGGATTGACCAGTACCTGTTTCAGCGGCCAAATGGACGACAACCTCCTGTCCGGCCAATACGCTTTCCCAAGCATCGCGATCACGAACATCCCCTTTTATTAAGCGAACCGAGGATGGTAAACGCTGAACAAGCGCAGATGTTTCAGGGCTTTCACCGTGGATTTGAGGTGAAAGATTATCCAGAACAGTAATCTCATCCCCTCTTTTCACAAGTGCAATTGCTAGCGCACTTCCTATGAAACCCGCACCGCCACTGATGAGAATCTTCATTGATAATTTTCCTTTCCTAAAAACCAAAAAAGTATCGAAATTACTATATCTACACTTTGTCAGGCGCGGCCAATCAAGCGTCCGGTTGTGCTTAACTGCTCTACGTACCTACGCGAGTTACTAGGCGCCTCAATATCCAGCGGATATCAACGGTTCGGTATTCGACGCCCTCACATTCATCCGTCAGCCCGCCAACTCCAGGCTTAGCCCATCGGTAGATACCACCTTGGAATCATGCGCCGCATAATGTTCCTTCACCGCCTGGATCAGCACCTTGCTGTCGCGCTCCTATAATTGCTCTTGCCGCTGCTGGTGAAGATACGACCGATGCCACAGGCGATACCTTCGTTGAATTCAGCGCCAAGTGGGCCACGGATGCCATAGGCTTGACGCAGGCCGGACTGCTTATGGCTCGTTACCCTCAGTTGGGGAAATCGCGACACCACCCCGTCCATTTACAGCCAGATGGGGAATTCATGATTGAGGTAATAGCGTGCAAGGGAACTCAGACTTCCTTCGTGGAGCGTTTGACCAGCATTGAGCGAATCAGTGCCACGAACAGACCAAGCATGCTACCCAGAATAAAACCAAGAGTAATTATCAATACTTTCTTTGGTTCTTTGGGTTTTAATGGCTGGACAGCAGGTTGATCCACCCGCGCGAGAGTGAGAGCCGAGAGATCCAAGTCGAGCCCCTTCAAGCGTGCTTCCTCCTCACGCAACTGGGCCAACTGCTTGAGGAACAGATCCTCATCCTTGCGGTTCTTCAACACTTCAATCTTGCGGTTCTGCTCAAGCAACTTGAGTTCCTTGGCAATTTCGGCAATGCGCGGCTCAGTGAAGTCATCCGAACTCCGTGCTTTCAGCGCATCACGCTCGGCCTGCAGGGTTTCGGCACCCATGAAATAAAGCGGGATCTGCTGGTTATTCACTTCAGTGCGGATCACACTGCCCTGCCCTTGAGCAGCGCGCCCCTCATCACCCATCGCCGCCGGCGTAGTGGGTTTGCTGATGCCGAGAGACGTGGCAATAGCGATGGCCTCATCCAGCTGGGCGATACGATTCATGCGCTTGGTTCTGAGCTGTTGGCGCAAAGCACGGAGCTCGTCCTGCAGCTCTGCCCGCTTGAGCGAGTCCGCTTCTTTGAGCTGGGCGATGCTGGAGGCTTTATCCGCCTCGTAATTTGCTCGCGCCGCCTTGATCTGCCGCTCCACCGCGCTTAAACGGTTGGCTATGACCACTTGGAAGTCGGCAGCGATACGCTCCCGTTCTGCATTTATCGCGTAGGCCACCAGCCCGTTGGTGATAGCCACCCCGTCCAGGTCTTCCGGGTAGCTAATCTGGATGCCGACATAGTCCGACAGATTGTCTGGCTTCTTGGGGTCAGGCTTTAGCAAAACGAACTGTTCACGACTGAATTCTTCAAATGCCTGCTCCAGGCTTCTATCCGGCTTTACCAGCCCTTCAAACAGGCTCTTGTTGGCCTGAAAGAAGCCCAGGCGCGTTTCGTAAGAGTCAAGCGATGCGCCCACTTTTTTCAGGGCATCCGCTGGAGTGAGGGTATAGACAGCCGTGCCATTCAGCTCATCGAGGTCCTTGATCAGTGCCGGCCTTAGCAAGCTCTGCACCTCGTAGACGGGAGTGACGAGGAACGCATAAGCGCCAGCAGCGGCAGCCACTACGGCCGCCGCCCCGGAAATCAGCCACTTCTGAGCCCAGAGAGACTGAAACAGCTCGATAAGATCGATTTCATCTGAACCAGTGAGGTTCAAGGGTTGATTCGAGTTCACAAAGACTCCCGCCATGCTTTAGCTGGCGCTAAGGAAACGCCAAGAAACGATAGTTAGGGTGCCCGATGCGACAGGCAAAGCATCGCGTAGTTCGGCACCAAACAGAAAGGCCAAGCAGCCGCAAAATGACCAATCAGTCCCACATAGACCCAAGCAAGCAGACTAGCCGTTCACCCCTGCTAGCGCATGCTGCGGAGGCGTTCGATGGCAACAGAAACGCAGGAAATTATTATTTTTATTGAGCAGGTTCCGTTCTGCGTGAAGCTCTAGACGCGGCTTACAACGCGGAGGGCACCTGAAAGCGGGGTTGGCGATTGCGGGGATGTGACAGGCTATAGGCTCCAAAAGAAAAAAACGATCATCCCTGCTGGCACAAGCAACGCCACCGCCTAGAGATGAGAATTCTGCCAAGGATTTAATTAATCTCAAGACTTGACAGGCGAATGACGTCAATTTGCCACCATGAAAAAGCTGCTCAACACTCACTCGATTGGCACCGATGCAATGCAAATGGGCGAAGATCATACGTCGTAAGCATCGTGCCAAAGGGCCATCCACCCCAGCGATTCGACCATCGGCTTAGTCGGCTTGTACTCGGCCCCCAGCCATGCGCCATACCCGCTGTTTTGCAACCCCTCGAACAACACTGAAAAATCCAACGCCCCACTCCCCGGCTCGCCTCGCCCAGGGCAATCGGCAAACTGCACATGCCCTATACGCCCGGTCAGCAAACGGATCCCTGCCTCAATATCCAACCCTTGCCGATCCATATGGTAGAGGTCAAACTGCGCCAGGCAGTTCGGGTGATCCACCGCTCGTAGCAGCTCGTCGAGATGCTCGGGGGTGTTGATCAGGAAGCCAGGCATGTCCAGCGGGTTGATCGCCTCGCTCAGCACGCGAATACCCAGCACCTGAAAAGCCTCTGCAGCCTTATGCAAATTGGCGGCCAGGGTCGCCAGCGCCTGTTCGCGGGAAACCCCGTCGGCCAACCGGCCCGGCAACACGTTGACACACATTGGCCGGGCCATGGCAGCATAAGTCAGCGCCTCCTGCAGCGCCGCATCGAATTCGGCCTGGCGTGCGGGCACCGCCGCCAGGCCGGGCCCGCCGCTCATCAAGTCTGCGGCCGGCAGGTTGATCAGCACCAGCGGCATGCCGGCGCGCTCCAGGGCTTCCTTCAGGGCGATCGCCGGCACGTCGTAGGGAAACTGGATTTCCACCCCGTCGAAACCCGCCGCCGCCGCGGCCTGGACCCGTTCGAGCAACGGCAGTTCGGTGAACAGCATGGAAATGTTCGCAGCGATCTTCATGCGTCAGCCTCGCGATAGAGCTGCACCAGCGTCGCCGGGTCATGTTCGAGATGGCCCTGGCTGCCATGCAGGCGCAGCAGTTGGGCCGCCAGGCCGCTCATGGGGGTGGCACTGCCCTGCTCGCGGGACAGCTTGGTGGCGGTGTCGAGATCTTTGAGCAGGGTGCGCACATGCCATTTGATCGGCTCGAAGCGGCTCTCGGCCATCTGCGGCGCCAGGATCTGCAGCGGCCTGGAGTCGGCGAAGCCGCCGGCCAGGGCCGGCGCGAGCAGACTGGCGTCGACGCCCGCCTGCTCGGCCAGGGCGACCACTTCGGCGATCACCAGGGCATTGCAGGCGACGATCATCTGGTTGCACACCTTGGTCACCTGCCCGGCGCCCACCTCCCCCATGCGGGTCAGCCGCTGGCCCAGGTGCACCAGGATCGGGCGGATGCGCTCGATGTCATCGACCCGCCCACCTGCCATGATCGCCAGGCTACCGGCTTCCGCACCGGGCGTGCCGCCGGATACCGGCGCATCGACCCAGCGCATGCCGGTACGGCGCTCCAGCTCCGCCGCCATCTCGCGGGTCGCGGCGGGCTCCAGGCTGGAAAAGTCGACCAGCAGCTGCCCGGCCCTGGCTCCTTCGACGATGCCGCCGGGGCCGAATACCACCTCACGCACCGCGGCCGTATCGGCCAGGCAGAGCATGACGATATCGGCCTCACTGCACAGCTGCAGCGGCGCCGATGCGGGTTGCGCGCCCAGGTCGAGCAGCCGCTGGCATTTATCCGGCGAACGGTTCCACACCCGCAGCGGGTAGCCCGCGGCGAGCAGGCGACGGGTCATGGGCAACCCCATCAGGCCGATACCGGCGAAGGCCAGGGCGGGCAGAGAAGTGGACATAGCGGGCTCCAGCACAAGATCGTGGTGCTAGTTTAACCGCACCCATCATGGGATTGGGCGGCCCGGGCCCAGCCCGTGGCCTGGCCGGCGGGCTGGTGGGCCGCTGAAAAGGCTCCGGATTGGATGTGCGTGGGAGCGGCTTTAGCCGCGATGCTTCTGCGTGGCCCGCATCGCGGCTAAAGCCGCTCCTACATAAAGCCCGATGAGGGGCTCAAGGCCAACTAGAAGCCATCCTTGGCCAGGTGGTCGAAGTTGACCGGGTCGCCGGGGTGGGCGCCGAGCTTGTCGCGGATGTCCTGATACATCCGGTCGAACTCGGCATGGCCGTGCATGATCAGGTTGTGACTGGTCGGCAGGCCGTGCTTGGCCGCCACTCGCGTCAGCACGCTGGCGAAGTTGAAGGCCGTATCGCGGTGCAGGTCGAACTCCTCGCAAAACGCCTTGCCTTCGATCTCGCCGACCATGCGAAAGTGCAGCATCGCCCCCTCCTTGGGATCCTGGCGCACCTCATAGAAGATATCGATGGCGAACAGCAGCTGACCGGGCAGATGGCTTCTGTGCAGATGGCCGGGTTCAAACATGGCAATGCTCCTTGGGGTCCGTAACCTTCAGCTCAGCTGACTGGGCACGCTTCTCGCGCCCGGCCGTCAATGCACGGTCGGGGCCGTGCTGCGCTCCTGAACCAGCACCCAGGGGGCAACGACCACCGCCCACAGTTGCGGGTCGCGGGCCAGCAGATCCTCGGCGCGGGTTTCCTCGACCTTGGCCAGCAGGCCGGCCTGCAGCCAGGCGGCCACCTTGGCCTGATCATCCTCGGCCACGGCCAGCGCCACTTCGACCAGATCCTGGGCGCCGTCGACCCACAGCAGGGCTCCGCGGGCGAAGAAAGGCTGCAGTTCCTGCCAGGTGATCGGCGCGGTTTCGCCAAGCAGCTTGGCATAGAGGGTGCTAGGTTGTTCTGTCATGACTGGCCTGTTTAAGAGCATCTGGTTGAAGGTGCGGGGCCATGATAGCGTCGGCACCTCGACAGACAAGTCAGCCGTAAAACCTAGCCGTTGAACGACGACTCTCCAGTCAGGCAAAACCACGCCGTTATTCTGTACGTTTGTTTCATTTAAGCGACACACCCCCTGTCCCCTCCAGGCTGCCCGCTTTTCAAGGCAGGAAATGGAGTTCTACACTGCCCCGGTACAGTTGCCGGGGGTGTGGCCGGGGAAACTGAACCGGTCCTGCAGCCCTGGCCGCATGGATTACAACAACGAAAAACACCAATAAAGAGTGGAGCACTATGAACAAGGCTAGCAAGCACGTATCCAAGCTGTTCGCCGCCATGGCTCTGGCTGGTATGACCAGCTATTCGATGGCAGCTGATACCATCAAAATCGCTCTGGCAGGCCCGGTTACCGGTGCCGTTGCCCAGTATGGCGAGATGCAGTTCATCGGTGCCGAAATGGCCATCGAGCAGATCAACAAGGCCGGCGGGGTTAACGGCGCAATGCTCGAAGGCATCAAGTACGACGACGCCTGCGACCCGAAACAGGCCGTGGCCGTGGCCAACAAGATCGTCAACGACGAAGTCAAGTTCGTGGTTGGCCACCTCTGCTCCAGCTCCACTCAGCCGGCGTCGGACATTTACGAAGACGAAGGCATCCTGATGATTACCGCGGCGTCCACCAGCCCGGACATCACCTCGCGCGGCTACCAGCTGGTGTTCCGCACCATCGGCCTGGACAGCCTGCAGGGCCCGACCGCCGGCAACTTCATTGCCGACCACATCAAGCCGAAAACCGTGGCCGTGATCCACGACAAGCAGCAATACGGTGAAGGCATCGCCACCGCGGTCAAGCAGACCCTGGAAGGCAAAGGCACCAAGGTCGCCATGTTCGAAGGCATCAACGCCGGCGACAAGGACTTCTCCGCCCTGATCGCCAAGCTCAAGCAAGCCGGCGTCGACTTCGTCTACTACGGCGGCTACCACCCGGAACTGGGCCTGCTGCTGCGCCAGACCAAGGAAAAAGGCCTGACCATCAAGTTCATGGGCCCGGAAGGCGTCGGCAACAAGGAAATCTCCGCCATCGCCGGCCCGGCTTCCGAAGGCCTGCTGGTGACCCTGCCGAAGTCCTTCGACCAGGATCCGAAGAACCAGGCGCTGGTCGCCGGCTTCAAGGCCAAGAACCAGGACCCGAGCGGCCCGTTCGTGTTCCCGGCCTACGCCGCCGTGCAGGTGATTGCCGAAGGCATCCAGAAAGCCGGCGACACCGACACCGCCAAGGTCGCGGCCGCGCTGCGCAGCAACAGCTTCGACACCCCCACCGGTAGCCTGGCCTTCGACGAGAAGGGCGATCTGAAGGACTTCAGCTTCGTGGTCTACGAGTGGCACCAGGACGGCACCAAAACCGAAGCGAAGTAAGCTTCCCGCCTGAACCCAGAGCCCACTGCAAACGCAGTGGGCTTTGTTTATTCGAAGAATCCCGGTCTTACGCTGCGCCACAAGCGCCGCCTTGCGTAGCGACCCAGGAGCTAGGCAATGCCTGATCTCTATCACTACCTGCAACAGCTGATCAACGGGCTCACCGTTGGCAGTACCTATGCCTTGATCGCCATCGGCTACACCATGGTCTACGGCATCATCGGCATGATCAACTTCGCCCACGGCGAGGTGTACATGATTGGCTCGTACGTAGCCTTCATCGTCATCGCCGGCCTCACTTTCATGGGCCTGGACAGCCTGCCCCTGCTGATGGTCGCGGCGTTCGCCGCCAGCATCATCGTCGCCAGTGCCTACGGCTACAGCATCGAACGGGTCGCCTACCGCCCCTTGCGCGGCAGCAACCGGCTGATCCCGCTGATCTCCGCCATCGGCATGTCGATCTTCCTGCAAAACGAGGTGCTGCTCTCCCAGGACTCCAAGGACAAGTCCATCCCCAGCCTGATCCCGGGCAACTTCGTGTTCGGCGAGAGCGCCATGCACAGCGTGACGATCTCCTACATGCAGGTGCTGATCTTCGCGGTCACCTTCGCCGTGATGTACGCCCTGACCCTGTTCATCTCCCGCTCGCGCCTCGGCCGTGCCTGCCGCGCCTGCGCGGAAGACATCAAGATGGCCAACCTGCTGGGCATCAACACCAACAACATCATCGCCCTGACCTTCGTCATCGGCGCCAGCCTGGCCGCCGTGGCCGCGGTGCTGCTGGGCATGCAGTACGGGGTGATCAACCCCAACCTGGGCTTCCTGGCCGGGATCAAGGCGTTCACCGCCGCGGTACTCGGCGGCATCGGCAGCATCCCCGGCGCCATGCTCGGCGGCCTGGTGCTCGGCGTGGCCGAGGCCTTCGGTGCCGACATCTTCGGCGACCAATACAAGGACGTGGTGGCCTTCGGCCTGCTGGTCCTGGTCCTGCTGTTCCGCCCGACCGGCATCCTCGGTCGTCCGGAGGTTGAAAAAGTATGATTGCCAAGAACCTCAAGACCGCCTTCTTCAGCGCCCTGCTGGTGCTGGCCGTGGCCTACCCGGTGCTCGGCCTGAAGCTGACCACCGTCGGCATCAAGCTGGAAGTGCACGGCGCCAGCCCGGCCATCCTCTGGACCATCGCCGGCTGCGCCATCGCCATGTTCTTCTGGCAGCTGTTCCGCGGCCAGGTCAGCGCGGCCTGGGCCCAGGTGCCTTCGCTGCCGAGCATGCCGGCACGCACCAGCAGCTTCCTCACCCTGCCCTCGACCCAGCGCTGGCTGGTGCTGGGCCTGATCGTGGTCGGCCTGGCCTGGCCGTTCTTCGGCAGCCGCGGCGCGGTGGACATCGCCACCCTGATCCTGATCTACGTGATGCTCGGCCTCGGCCTGAACATCGTGGTCGGCCTGGCCGGCCTGCTCGATCTGGGTTACGTCGGCTTCTACGCCGTGGGCGCCTACAGCTATGCGCTGCTGTCGCACTACTACGGCCTGGGCTTCTGGGTGTGCCTGCCGATCGCCGGCCTGATGGCGGCTTTCTTCGGCTTCATCCTGGGCTTCCCGGTGCTGCGCCTGAGGGGCGACTACCTGGCCATCGTCACCCTCGGTTTCGGCGAGATCATCCGCATCCTGCTGCGCAACATGACCGAGATCACCGGCGGCCCCAACGGCATCAGCAACATCGAGAAACCGAGCCTGTTCGGCCTGTCCTTCGAGCGCCGCGCCGCCGAAGGCATGCAGACCTTCCACGAGTTCTTCGGCGTGGCCTACAACGGCATCAACAAGGTGATCTTCCTCTACCTGATCGCCCTGCTGCTGGTGCTGCTGACCCTGTTCGTGATCAACCGCCTGCTGCGCATGCCGATCGGCCGGGCCTGGGAAGCCCTGCGCGAAGACGAGATCGCCTGCCGCGCCCTGGGCATGAACCCGACCATCATCAAGCTCTCGGCCTTCACCCTCGGCGCCTGCTTCGCCGGTTTCGCCGGCAGCTTCTTCGCCGCGCGCCAGGGCCTGGTCACGCCTGAATCGTTCACCTTCATCGAATCGGCGACCATCCTCGCCATCGTCGTGCTCGGTGGCATGGGCTCGCAACTGGGCATCATCCTCGCCGCGGTGGTGATGATCCTGCTGCCGGAGCTGATGCGCGAGTTCAGCGAGTACCGCATGCTGATGTTCGGCGCCCTGATGGTACTGATGATGATCTGGCGTCCGCAGGGCCTGCTGCCCATGCAACGCCCGCACCTGGAGTTGAAACCATGAGCCGCCCGATTCTCGAAGTCAGCGGGCTGACCATGCGCTTCGGCGGCCTGCTGGCCGTCAACAATGTCGCCCTCTCCGTCCAGCCCAAGCAGGTGGTGTCGATGATCGGCCCCAACGGCGCCGGCAAGACCACCGTGTTCAACTGCCTGACCGGCTTCTACCAGCCCACCAGCGGGGTGATCCTGCTGAATGACGAGCCGATCCAGCACCTGCCCGGCCACCGGATCGCCCGCAAGGGCGTGGTGCGCACCTTCCAGAACGTTCGCCTGTTCAAGGAAATGACTGCGGTGGAGAACCTGCTGGTGGCCCAGCATCGCCACCTCAACACCAACTTCCTCGCCGGCCTGCTGAAGACCCCGAGCTTCCGCCGCAGCGAAAAGGCCGCGATGGAGTACGCCGCGCACTGGCTGGAGCAGGTCAACCTCACCGAGGTGGCCAACCGCCCGGCCGGCACCCTGGCCTACGGCCAGCAGCGCCGCCTGGAAATCGCCCGCTGCATGATGACCCGCCCGCGCATCCTCATGCTCGACGAGCCGGCCGCCGGCCTCAACCCGCGCGAGACCGAAGACCTCAAGGCGCTGATCGGCATGCTGCGCCATGACCACGACGTCACCGTGCTGCTGATCGAGCACGACATGAAGCTGGTCATGAGCATTTCCGACCATATCTACGTGATCAACCAGGGCACCCCCCTGGCCAACGGCACGCCGGAGCAGATCCGCAACAACCCGGACGTGATCAAAGCCTACCTGGGGGAAGCGTAACCATGCTGAGTTTCCACAACGTCTCCACCTTCTACGGCAAGATCCAGGCCCTGCACAACGTCAGCATCGAAGTGCAGCAAGGCGAGATCGTCACCCTGATCGGCGCCAACGGTGCCGGCAAGTCGACCCTGCTGATGACCCTGTGCGGCTCGCCGCGCGCGGCCAGCGGCAGCATCCGCTACCTGGGCGAGGAACTGGTCGGCCAGGACTCCTGCGACATCATGCGCAAGAGCATCGCGGTGGTGCCGGAAGGCCGCCGCGTGTTCGCCCGCCTGACCGTGGAAGAGAACCTGGCCATGGGCGGCTTCTTCGGCAGCAAGGCCGACAACCTGGAGCAGATGGACAAGGTCCTGCACCTGTTCCCGCGCCTCAAGGAACGCTTCGAGCAGCGCGCCGGCACCATGTCCGGCGGCGAACAGCAGATGCTCGCCATCGGCCGCGCGCTGATGAGCAAGCCCAAGCTGCTGCTGCTCGACGAGCCCTCCCTGGGCCTGGCACCGATCATCATCCAGCAGATCTTCGACATCATCGAACAGCTGCGCGAGGATGGCGTGACCGTGTTCCTGGTCGAGCAGAACGCCAACCAGGCGCTCAGGCTGGCGGACCGCGCCTATGTGCTGGAGAACGGCCATATCGTCATGCAGGGTAGCGGCGCCGACCTGCTGGTCGACCCCAAGGTACGCGACGCCTACCTCGGCGGCTGACGGTCTGGCTGGAATGACAACGGCCCCTCGCGGGCCGTTTTCATTGGCAGTTGACGCTTTGTGTGGGAGCGGATTTATCCGCGATCGGGGCTGCTCGGAGTGGCCTGCTGATCGCGGATAAATCCGCTCCCACAACAACCATCCCGTACTGCCCCGGCCTGACGGAAGGCCCGCACAACCCTGTGCAAGCCTTTAGAATCGCCGCCTCGTTTTCTGCGCCCGCCGCCACCCGGCAGGCTACCGCAATCCGCTGGCTCGCCGGCGCGGGTCACCACCCGCCGCCAGTCGGGCCGGCGTCCCGCATGCCCGGCGTCCACCGGCGCGGCATGCCGAACCTCAGGAACATCGATCATGATCCACCGCCTCCCCCTGCAACTGCTCGCCCGCACCAGCCTGGTCACCCAGATCATCATCGGCCTGGTCGCCGGCATCCTGCTGGCCCTGCTGTGGCCCCAGGCCACCGCTGAGGTCGGCTTCCTCGGCAGCCTGTTCATCTCCGCCCTGAAAGCCGTGGCGCCGATCCTGGTGTTCATCCTGGTGGCCTCGGCCATCGCCAACCACAAGCCGGGCCAACCGACCCATATCCGCCCGATCCTGCTGCTGTACCTGGTCGGCACCCTGTCCGCCGCCATCGTCGCGGTGATCGCCAGCAGCCTGTGGCCGTCGACCCTGGTGCTCAGCGATGTGGCCAGCGGCAGCACGCCGCCCGGCGGCATCGCCGAAGTCCTCCGCACCCTGGCCCTGAGCGCGGTGGACAACCCGGTCAATGCCCTGCTCAAGGGCAACTTCATCGGCATCCTGGCCTGGGCCATCGGCCTGGGCATCGCCATTCGCCACGGCAGCGACACCACCCGCACGGTGTTCGGCGACCTGGCCGAGGGCGTCTCGCTGATCGTGCGCGTGGTCATCCGCTTCGCCCCGCTGGGGGTGTTCGGCCTGGTCGCCACCACCTTCGCCGATGCCGGGGTCAAGGCCCTGCTTGGCTACGCCCAGCTGCTGGTCGTGCTGGTCGGCTGCATGCTGTTCGTCGCCCTGGTGGTCAACCCGCTGATCGTCTTCAGCCAGATCCGCCGCAACCCCTACCCGCTGGTGCTGACCTGCCTGCGCGAGAGCGGCATCACCGCCTTCTTCACCCGCAGCTCGGCGGCCAACGTGCCGGTCAACCTGCAGCTGGCCGAACGCCTGGGCCTGCACGAAGACACCTACTCGGTGTCCATCCCGCTGGGCGCCACCATCAACATGGCCGGCGCCGCCATCACCATCAGCGTGCTGAGCCTGGCCGCCGTGCATACCCTGGGCATCGCCGTGGACATGCCGACCGCCATCCTGCTGTGCGTGGTCGCCGCCGTCTGCGCCTGCGGCGCCTCGGGCGTGGCCGGCGGCTCGCTGCTGCTGATCCCGCTGGCCTGCAGCCTGTTCGGCATCCCCAGCGAAACCGCCATGCAGGTAGTGGCCATCGGCTTCATCATCGGCATCCTGCAGGACAGCGCCGAGACCGCGCTGAACTCCTCCACCGACGTGCTGTTCACCGCGGCCGCCTGCCTGGCCCGGGAAGAGCGTCAGGCAAGCTGAAACCCGCGCATTGCTGCGGAAAAAACGCCCTCCGGGGCGTTTTTTTCGGCTATGTCCCAATAGCCTGTTGCAAACGCGATGAGTCGTAGGTTGGGTTGAGGAGCAGCGCGACGAAGCCCAACGATCCTGCCCGGCTGTTGGGCTTCGCTGCGCTCAACGCCAACCTACCCACCCATGCGCGCCGCGAAATGCAGGGCAAGGTGGAAATCACCATGACCGAAGACAGACAGGGCACGCTGGTCAACGGCAAGCCGGGCTATGTGCTGCAGCTGCCGCTCAAGAACGAGCGCATGCTCTGCTACGCGATCAGCGCCAGCAACGAGCTGGTGTGCAACGACACCGGGGCCTACTGAACGCCAGCTCCACCCGGACGGGCAAGCGGCCAGGCACCGCTCACGGCTGCACCAGCCCCTGGTAGCACACCGGCGAACTGGCTGGCCCGCGGCGCTCCAGCTCCTCCTCGAGAAACTCGGCCAGCACCCGGGCATTGTTGAACTGCTCGTCGCGGGCGGCGAACAGCAGGGTCAGGGTGCCCTGCTCGGCCGCCGCGAGCAGGCCTTGCCAGTGCTCGGGGTGGGCGGCCAGCTCGCCGCGGTAGAGCAGGCGAAACTCGGCGAAACGCGCCGGCTCGTGGCAGAAGGTCTTGCGCAGTTCGGCCGAGGGCGCCACTTCGCGCAGCCAGGCGCTCAGGGCCAGGGCGTCCTTGCGGCAGCCGCGCGGCCACAGGCGGTCGACCAGCACACGCTGGCCATCGCCGGCCTCGACCGCTTCATACACGCGCTTGCACTGGATCATGCGCGCCTCCTCGGTGTCAGTCGGCCGGGGTCCCGTCGTTGGCGGCGGGCTCGTCCTCGTCGTCATTGCTGGCATTGATCCCGCTGAGGATCACCAGCTCGTGCTGGCCATCGGCCCCCTCGATGTGCCAGCAATCGGTGGCGGCATCGTGGCTTGCAGCAGCCAGGGCGGCACCGGTGAAGCGCCACAGGCGACGGTCACGGCCGTCCATGCACTCGATCACCAGCTGCAGATCTTCGCTGCCGGCCTCATCGATCAGTTCGATCTGCCAGGCATGCAGGCCGTCGATCAGCAACATATCGGCATCTTGCAGTTGGGTCAGCAGGTTGGGCGTGGTCATGGCGCAGTCACCGGAAGGGAAAACGCCATGATAAGCCATGGCGCCTGTCTGCGGCCCCAGTGGCCTGTACGGTTAGTGGGTCAACGCAAGTTCGGCTGGATCGGGCCTCGGGCGCCGAAGTTGACTGAACCAACCACGCAGACCACAACTAGGCCGGCGAGTGGCGCGGCAGCTCCAGGCGTGCCTGCAGGCCGCCCTCGGGCAGGTTGCTCAGGCGGATGCTGCCACCCAGGCGCGAGGCGATCATCTGCACGATGGCCAGGCCGAGCCCGGCGCCCTGGCTGTTGTCGCGGCTGTAGAAGCGCTCGAACACCTGCTCCAGCTGGTCCTCGGCGATGCCCGGGCCCTGGTCTTCGACGCAGAGGAACAGGCTGTCGGCGTCGCCGCCGAGCAGCACCCGCAACTGGCCATGGGCCGGCGAGAAGTTCACCGCATTGGTCAGCAGGTTCTGCAGGGCGATGCCGATGGCCCCGGCGTCGGCGGCCAGCCGGTAGTCGCCTTCGGCTACCTCCAGGGACAGCTCCAGGCCCTGCTTGAGCACCCAGGGGGTCAGCTCGGCCAGGGTCTCGCGGGTCACCGCCTGCAGGTCGATGACGGGCCACTCGCCCTTGGCCAGGGTCGGTTCGACCCGGGCCATGGTCAGCAGCTGGTTGACCACCCGGGTGGCGCGGTCGATGCCGCCGATCAGGAAGCCCAGCGACTCGCTGCGCTGGGCCTCGTCGCTGGCCTGCATGGCGTTCTGCACGTGGATGCGCAGCACCGCCAGCGGCGTGCGCATCTCGTGGGCGGCGTCGGCGATGAAACGCCGCTCGCGCTCCAGTACCTGGTCGATCTGGAACAGCAGGCGGTTGAGCGCCGCCTGCATCGGCTCCAGCTCCTTGGGCAGCGGATCCAGCTGCAGCGGCTCGAGGGCATCCGGGTGGCGCGCGCGAATGACCCGCGCCATGTTCTGCAGCGGCTGCATGCCCCAGCCGATCGCCCACCAGATCAGCGCGGCGAGCACGACGATGCCGATGAAGTTGGGCATCAGGGTGTGGCGCACGATGCTGGTCACCAGCTCCTGGCGCACGTCGTCGCGCTCGCCGATCCAGATCAGCAGCCCCTGATCCTCATCCATCAGGGCAAAGCCGCGCCACTGGTGCGGGCCCAGGTCGACGTCGGCAAAACCCAGGCGCGGCGCGGCGCCCAGTTGCGGGGCGCTGGCGGTACGCACCAGCACCTCGCCGGCGCGGTTCCATACCTGGAAGGCCAGCTTGCTCTCGTACGGGTGGCCCGCCTTGCGCTGGCCGGCCTGGCCCAGGGCGCTGTTGAAGGCGGTATACAGCGCGCTGCGCTTGTCGTTCTCCAGGGGCATGCGCATCACCCCCTGCAGCAGGCGCGCGGTATGCACCAGCTGGGCGTCGTAGACCTCCTCGACCTCATGGGAGCTGTCCCAGTAGTTGAACAGCGAGATCAGCGCGGTGCCCAGCAGCATCAGGCTGAGCACCAGGAACAGGATGCGCCGGCGGATCGAGATCATGGCTGTTCTTCCACCAGGTAGCCGACCCCGCGCACGGTACGGATCAGGTTGTTGAACAGCTTCTTGCGCAAGTGGTGGATGTGCACTTCCAGGGTGTTGCTCTCGGCCTCCTCGTCCCAGCCGTAGAGCGACTGGGCCAGGCGCTCGCGGGTCAGCACCTTGCCCGGCTGCGACAGCAGCTCGTGCAGCAGCAGGTATTCCTTGGGCGTCATCGGCACCGCCTTGCCCTGGTAGGAAACCTGCTGGGTGGAGGGGTCGAGGCTGACCCCGGCGTGCTCGATGCGCAGCTCGGCACGCCCGGCGCTGCGGCGCAGCAAGGCGCGCAGGCGCGCCTTGAGCTCGTCGAGGTCGAAGGGCTTGATCAGGTAGTCGTCGGCGCCGGCGTCCAGCCCGGCGATGCGGTCCTCGGTGGCGTCGCGCGCCGTGAGGATCAGCACCGGCAGGGCCGAACCGCTCTTGCGCAGCTGCTGCAGCACCTGGATGCCGCTCAGGCGCGGCAAGCCGAGGTCGAGCACCAGCAGGTCGAAGTCTTCGCTGAGCAGGGCGTGCGCCGCGCTGACGCCATCCTGCAGCCAATCCACCGTGTAGCCCTCCTGGCGCAATGCCAGGCGCAGACCCTCGCCGAGGGCCGGTTCATCCTCGACCAACAATAACCGCATGCTGTGCCCTTAGTTCAGTTGTTCTTTATTGCAGCTCTTCTTCCACGGCCTTGAGCAGGGTGTCGATCTCGCCCTGTCGTCCCTGGTCGGCCAGCTCGCGTCCCGGACGGGCCGGCGCCTGCTTGGCCTTGAGCAGCGCCTCACGAGCTTCGGCGAATTTGTCCTGGCGGTAAAGGTAGTCGCCCCAGAAATACAGGCTGTCGATGCCGTTGGGGTTGAGCTTGAGCGCCTGCTGCAGCAGCTGCTGGGCCTTCTCCTCGTCGCCGAAACCCACCGGCCAGCCCGGTACGCGCGCATACAGGGTTCCCAGGCTGGTGTAGGCCGATCCTTGCAGGGCGGCCGGGTCGAGCTGGATGGATTTTTCCAGGGCATCGCGCGCGCTCTTGGCCTTGCCCAGCGCACCCAGGCCGCCCTGGGCGCCGGCCCAGCTGCTGGTGACGATGCCGTGCCAGACCCAGGCTTCGGCCGCCTGCGGCTGCTCGCGGGTGAAGGCGGTGGTTTGCGCGGCCAGCTGCTCGAAGGCCTTTTCCTTCTGCGCGTCCGGCGTCTGGTACTGGATCTCGGCCCAGCGTGTCTGCACCTGCTTGAGGCGCTGGCTGCCGGCCTCATCCAGGGCCCAGGCCGGCACGCTGAGGCACAGGCTCAGGCATACGAAGAGAAACTTGTTCATCGGGTGGTTTCCTTGTCTGGGGTGTGAGCACTGAAATGACGGATCAGCGGCAGCTGCTTGCGCAGCGCGCGGTCGACCAGCCCCGGCAACATGCCGTTGAGACGCACGAAGAACTTCTCCGGCCAGCCGAGATAGAGCTCGTTGAGGTTCTTCTCGATGGCGGCCATCACCGCCCCGGCCACCCGTTCGGGCGAGTCGGTGGTGGCCTTGAGCGCCTCGTTGAGCGCCATCGCCGCCGAGCTGTTCATGCTGGTGCGGGTGGCGCGCGGCGCGACGTAGAGCACGCCGACACTGGTATCGGCCAGCTCGCGGCGCAGCGCCTCGGAGAAGCCGCGCAGGGCGAACTTGCTGGCACAGTAGGTGGCGTAGCCCGGGTAGCCGATCGAGCCGTAGATGGAACCGACGTTGACCACCAGGGCATGGCGCTGCTGGCGCAGGATCGGCAGCAGCGCCCGGGTCAGCTGCAGCGTGGCGACCACGTTGAGCTCGAACATCTCGGCGATCTGCTGCTCTTCCAGCTGCTCAAGCAGGGCGAAGCGATTGGTCCCGGCGGCATTGATCAGCAGGTTGAGCCCGCCCATGGCGCGCGCCGCCTCGACCACCGCCTGGCGCCCGCTGGCGCTGGTCAGGTCCGCGGCCAGGCTGCGCACCTGCTTAGGATAGCGCTGCTGCAGGGCCTCCAGGCCCTGCACATGGCGCGACACCGCCAGCAGCTGGGCACCGCCGGCACACAGCTGCTCGGCCAGGGCCAGGCCGATGCCGCCGCTGGCCCCGGTGAGCAGCGCCCGGCACTCAGGCAGCCGCATGCTGCACCTCGTTGCTGCGCGGCAGGCCGCGGAACATTTCGGTGTACAGGCGATAGACCACCTTGCTGGCGTGGATCACCGCGGCCTGGTCTTGCTCGTTGTCCAGGCGGTCCATCAGGCCGCGGTAGGTCTGCATGTGGCCGATGTCCAGGGCGCCGTGGGAGAACAGGTAGCTGAAGGCTTCCTTGGGCAGGCCCAGGCGCTCCTGGATGGTGCCGGCCGCCTGGCTGGCCAGGGCGATGCTGGTGCCTTCGAGCACGTTGACCATGCCGAACAGCCCGACCGGGTTGCCACGGGCGATGGTGTCGTAGAGGAAGCTGACCATCAGCTCGATGGCCTGGCTCGGCTGGCCGTCACGCACGGCGTCGCGGTCGCCACCACAGGCGGCGATGTCGCTGAGGATCCACTGCTCGTGGCCGTACTCCTCCTCGATGTACTCGCACACGGCCTGGCGCAGCCACTCCAGGCGGGCCGGCAGGCGCGCGCCGCTGGCCATCAGCAGCGGCACGGTGTGGCGCACGTGGTAGTAGGCCTGGGTCAGGAAGGCGATGTAGCTGTCCAGGCTGACCTTGCCGGCCAGGGCGTCCTGAATCACCGGCACGCTGAACAGGGCTTCACGTTCGCTGGCGGTAGCGGCTTGCAGTTGGTCGAAGAAACTCATGGGGAATACCTCAGGCACTGACAGATGAAGAAAGGGATGGGCAAAGCTGTTCGCGGTAGCGGGCCAGAATGGCCTCGCGGCGCTGCCGGCCATTGGCCGTGAGCAGGCCGTTGTCCGGGGTAAAGGGTTCGGCCAGGCGCAGCCAGTGGTGCACCCGGGCGTAATCGGGCAGGCCGGCGTTGGCCTCGTCCACCGCCGCCTGCAGCAGCGCGTCGCTGCAGGCCGGGTCGCGCGGCCAGAGCAGCGCGACGTTCTGGCTCATGCCCTCGCCGTAGACGAAGGCCTGGGCGATGCCGGCGCGCTGGGTCAGTTCGGCCTCGACCCAGTCCGGGTTGACGTTGCGGCCGAAGCTGGTGACGAACTGGTGCTTCTTGCGTCCGCGCAGTTGCAGGTAGCCATCGGCATCGAACTCGCCGATATCGCCGGTCGGCCACCACTCACCGGTAAACGCCGGCTCGCCCAGGTAACCGAGCAGGGTCGTGCCCTTGACCAGCACCTCGCCGTCGTCGCCCAGGCGCACCTGGACGTGCGGCAACGGCCGGCCGACGGTGCCGGGGCGGTTGGCCTCGGGGCGATTGAGGCAGACCACCGACGCGCATTCGGACAGGCCGTAGCCCTCGAACACCGGCAGGCCGACCTTGGCCGCACGGGCCAGCAGATCCGCCGAGACCCGCGCCCCGCCAACCGCGACGAAGCGCAGGTTGGCGGCCGGGAAGGCGCCGCGCTCGACCGCCACGACCAGGCCGAGCAGCAGCTGCGGCACCAGGATCATGCTTTGCGTATTGCGCGCCGCCATCATGCCGAACAGGCGCACCCAGTCGACCCCGGTGGCGCCACTGATGCCCAGCTCGCGCTGCGACGGCACGCTGAGCGTGGCGCCGGCCAGCAGGGCGGCGTAGATGCCGAGGTTCTCCAGCAGCACCGCCAGGGGCAGCACGGCCAGGTACTGCTGGGGCGCGCTGGAGCGGCTGGCCTGCTCCAGTTCGCGCACCACCCGCAGCAATGCCTCGGCGCTCAGGCACACGCCTTTCGGTGCGCCGGTGGTGCCGGAGGTATAGGTGATCTTCGCCGTGCCGGCCGGCAGCAGCAGGCCGCGGACCGGCTGGCTGGCGCGCCAGAATTGCCGGTCACGCCGGAAACCCAGGGCCTCCAGCTCGGCACTCATGCCGGCATCGGCCAGCACCAGGCTGACGCCGCTCTGCTGCAGGCAGTGGGCGCGCTGGGCCGGGCTGAAGAACGGCGGCAGGATCACGCAGGCGATCCCGGCGAACAGCCCGGCCAGGTCCCAGAGCACGGCCTCGGGGCCGTTGTCCATGGCCAGGGCGAACACCTCGACGCCCTGCTGGCGGAGCACGGCCTGGCGCTGCTGCACCTCGGCCAGCAGGCTCTGGTAGTCGATCCGCGCACTGTCGCCCCATAGGGCGATCTGCTGCGGGCGCTCGCTGGCATGGCGGCTCAGCGCGTCGTGCAGGTATCGCATTTCAGGCTGCATGGCTGTCCTCCAGACAGGCCGCAGGAAAACCCAGACGTGCCGGCACGTCCTGTTCCTGCAGGCGCCGATAGCCATAGCGGATATTGCCGGCGAACACCTGCGGGCGATGCACGTAGTAATCGCCCCAGGCATGCCGCTCCTCGCCGAGGCGCAGCGGGTCGGCCTCGCACAGGCGCAGCGGTTCCAGGCCCAGGCGGCGGAAGCTGTTGATCAGGCCGGCGGCGCCGGTGAACACCACCCACTCCAGGCCGCGCTGGGCCAGCAGGCAGGTCATGGCGACGATGATCAGCCGCGCGCTGCCGGCGCTGCTGGCGGCCAGGTTGCCGACTTCGACGATATCGCCACGCGCCACCGGGCGCCCCTGCAGACGGCCGATCACCTGCTGCACCGGCTCCTCCAGGTACTGTTCGAGGAACAGCGGTTCCTGGGTGGCCAGGCGCGCACCAGAGACGGCGGTCAAGGCGCCGTCCTTGCTGTACAGGCCGAGCAGGTCGGGCATGAAGTGGGCGACGGCGGCGCCATGCGCCTCGCTGAAGCGCGCCTGGATAAACTGCTCCAGCGCCGCCCGCTCGGCGGCCTCGGCGCCGGCCAGGTCGAGGCTCATCTGCTGCTGCGGATCGCTGCCGAAATGCAGGGGAAAGGGGATGTTCCAGTCGGTATTGCGCATCGGGCTCCCTCCACGGGGCGAATTCATGGAGGGAAGTATCGGCAGCGAGTCTTAATGAATCCTGAAGCTGGGCTAGGGGCTGTTCCCGTTTCGTTCACGGCCGCGCCAAAGACCACACGGATGTGGACTTGGACGTCCTTTGCCTAGGGTGCGCCGTGCGCACCAGAGGCCATTGTGTGGCTTGCGGTGCGCTTGGCGCACCCTACGGGAGTCGTAAACAGGCTCTTGAGCGGTCACTGACCCAGGGCTGCTTCCAGGCGAGCCAGGCGCTCTTCCAGGGTCGCCACCCGCGTCTCCAGCTCGGCGAGGCGCCCATCATCGGCGCTGCTGCCGCGCGGAGCGCTGTCGGCCTGGCTGCGCAGGGCCAGCAGCGCCTCCAGGTCGGCCGGCTCGCCGAGCAGGTGCATGTAACGATCCTCGCGCTGCCCGCTCTGGCGCGGCAGCAGGCAGGCCAGTTCGCGCGCGGCCAGGCGCTCCAGCTGGTGCTGGACTTCGGCCACATCCTCGAACGGATGCAGGCGATTGCTGCGCGTGAGCAGTTCGCTGAGGGTCTGCGGGCCGCGCAACAGCAGCAGGCCGATCAGTGCCACCTGCGGTTTGACCAGTTCCAGGGTCTTGTCCGCGCGCTGCTCCCAGCGGTCGGCGCGCCCACCCATCACCAGCCGGCTCAGGCCGCGCCCCTCGAGGCTGCGCAGGCCCTGGCCGACCTGGCCCTCGGTGAGGTTCATCAGCGGCTCGCGGCTGGTCTTCTGGTTGCAGGCCAGCAGCACGGCGTTGAGGGTCAGGGGGTAGGTTTCCGGGGTGGTCGCCTGTTTCTCGATCAGGCAGCCGAGGATGCGCGCCTCCACGGCGCTGAGTGGGGCCTGGCCCGGGGTGCTGTGCGCTTCGCTGGACATGGGGAAATCCGTTGGCAGTGACAAAGGCACCTAGCCTGCCACGTGTCGCCGGGCCTGGGAATGTACCTAGTGTCTTGAGCTGCGCGCCGGCTGTGGGTAACGTGGCCGCACTTTGCCTGGAGAGCCCCTCATGTTGCCTGCCCGTACCCTGCTGTTCGCCCTGCTGCCGCTGTTCGCCGGCTGCCAGATGTTCGCCACGCAGCCCGAGCCGGCGGCACCGAGCCTGCGCCTGCAGGGCGAACTGAGCGCCAGCAACGGCGCCCTGCAGTTCCGCCCCTGCGGCGAGCAACGCCGCCTCAGCATCGGCAACGACGGCAACAGCGACATCATGCGCGAGGCCGCACTGCTCCTGGCCGATGGCCCCGGTCCGCTGTTCGCCGACCTGCGCGGCCAGCTGGCGGCCGGCAGCGCAGAAGGCGGCGACGGCAAGCTGCAGCTCAGCGAGGTCTACCGCATCCAGCGCGAAGGCCCCGGCTGCGACGAGCCGGGCTTCAACCGCCTGCTCCTGCGCGCCAGCGGCAACGAGCCGGACTGGAGCCTGAGCGTCACCGGCAAGGGCCTGGCCCTGTTCCGCCCCGGCCAGCCGGTGCTGGCGCTGCCGTACCTGGAAGAGGCGCTGCCGGACGGCCGCTACAGCCTCAGCAGCGAGGCCAACGGCCAGCGCCTGGAGCTGTGGGTCGCCCCGCAACGCTGCACCGACAGCATGAGCGGCACGGTGCAGCACCTCAGCGCCGAACTGCGCCTGAATGGCCAGGTCCAGCGCGGCTGCGCCTCGATCGGTGGCGCGCGCAGCCGCTGAGAACGGCCCTCGATCTCGCGTAGCAGTACCCGGGTCAAGCCTGTGGTGCGCGCGTCGCCCGCTATTGCGACTGTGTTCAGCCTCTAGAAGGCAGCACCGCGGGGCAGCCCGCCAGCCGGGCGCCTATGCTCTAGGCAAACCCGCCAGTGGGAGACTGCCATGCTGCGCATTGCCCTGAACGGATACGGGCGCATTGGTCGCGCCCTGGTTCGCGCCTTGTTTCAGCGCGGGCTGCAAAGCCAGCTGCACGTCGAGGCGATCAATGACCTCGGCGAGTTCCCCACCCTCGCCCACCTGACCCGCTTCGACTCCACCTTCGGTCGCTTCAATGGCCAGGTCGAGTTGCACGACGACATCCTGCAGGTCGACGGCCAGTCGATTCGCCTGCTCGGCGAGCGCGAGATCGGCCGGCTGCCCTGGAAGCGGCTCGGCGTCGACGTGGTCGTCGACTGCACCGGCAAGCTGAAGAAACGCGCGCTGGCCGAACAGCACCTGAGCGCCGGTGCGCCCCGGGTGCTGCTCTCGCACCCGCTGGACAGCGCCGACCTGACCGTGGTCTACGGCATCAACCACCACCTGCTGGGCAACCAGCAGATCGTCTCCAACGCCTCCTGCACCACCAACTGCCTGGCCCCGCTGGCCCAGGCGCTGCACGCCGCGGTGGGCATCCGCCAGGGCCTGATGACCACCGTACACGCCTACACCAACGATCAGAACCTGCTGGACAAGACCCACAACGATCTCTACCGCGCCCGCGCCGCGGCGCAGTCGATGATCCCCACCAGCACCGGCGCAGCCAAGACCATCGGCCTGGTCATCCCGGATCTGGCCGGGCGCCTGGATGGTCTGGCCGTGCGCGTGCCGACCGCCAACGTGTCGCTGCTCGACCTGACCTTCAGCAGCGAACGACCGACCAGCCGCGCGGCGATCAACGCCAGCCTGCAGAAAGCCGCACGGCAATTCCCGCTGGGGGTGATGGAGTGCAACGAGCTGCCGCTGGTGTCCTGCGACTTCAACGGCTACCCGGTGTCCTGCGTGGTCGACCTCAACCACACCCGCGTGCAGGGCGGCGAGCTGGTCAAGGTGCTGGCCTGGTACGACAACGAATGGGCCTTCGCCAACCGTCTGCTGGATGTGCTGCTGGCCTGGCCGAAGCCCTGAGCCGCCCCCACCCTACCGGGCGCTATCGCATCAGTCGAGAATCCCCGCCGGCGCCGGTGCGCTGCTGCGCCACTGGCTCAGCGCCACGCCGAAGAATACCAGCGCCGCGGCCAGGTATTGCGGCGGGCTCAGGCGCTCGCCCAGCAGCAGCGCGGCGAAGATCAGGGTGAATACCGGGATCAGGTTGGTGAACCCCGATGCCTGGCTGGCCGGCAGGCGACTCACGCCGTAGTTGTACAGGCCATAGGCGCCGACCGTGACCAGCAGACCGAGGTACACCACCGAACCGACGCCGAGGGGGCTGAACTCATTGGGCAACGGCTCGGTAGCCAGCGCCAGCGGCAGGAAGAACAGCGAACCGATGAAGGCCTGCATGGCGGTGAGGATGAAGGGCGAATAGCGCTCGCTGAGGAACTTCAGCAGCAGGGTGTAACCGGTGGCGCAGAGCATGGCGAGGAATTCGTAGAAGTTGCCCAGCAGCGGCGCCGGCGCGCCGCTGCTGGCCTCGCCGGCCAGGCTCAGCCAGACCGAACCGACCACCGCCAGGAGAAAGCCGGCCAGGGTGGTGCGCGCGATCCGTTCGTGCAGGAACACGTAGGCGCCCATCGCCACCAGCAGCGGCAACAGCGCGGTGATCATCCCGGCCTGGGCGGCGCTGGTGTTCTGCAACGCCAGGGCCTCGAAGATGAAGTACAGGCAGGGCTCGCAGGCGGTCAGGGCGAGCAGGTACTTCCAGTCGCCGGCGCGGTAGTCGAGCCGGCCGCGCCAGCGCCAGGCCAGCAGGAACACCAGGCTGCCCAGGGCCATGCGGCCGAAGATCACCCACATCGGCGGCAGCTCGCCGAAGGCGAACTTGAGGGCGATGAACGAGCTGCCCCACAGGGCCATGGCCAGTACCAGACACGCCATCGCCAGCCCACGCCCGTGCCCGCTGTGCATTCCCAATCCCCATAGGCAAAGCCGCAGTATAGAAGCGTTGCCGGCCGCCACACCGATACAGTCAGGCCGTCGATTGGCGGCAACTGTTGCAGCCACAGGGACAGGCTCTGCAATTTTTAATAACTAAAAAGAATATAATTTTTGTTTTATAAAACTGCTTCACGGGATAGGGTTAACTCCGAAACCCGTTCAGGAGGTCTGTATCTTGACTCTGCGTAATGCCGTTACCCGCTTCTTCCAGCTGGAATCCGCCAGCGGCCTGCTGCTGATTGCCGCCGCCGTCCTGGCCCTGATCAGCAACAACTCGCCGCTGGCCTTTCTCTACAACGGCCTGCTGGATACCCCGGTGGCCGTCCAGGTCGGCGCCCTGCAGATCGCCAAGCCCCTGTTGCTGTGGATCAACGACGGCCTGATGGCACTGTTTTTCCTCATCGTCGGCCTGGAGATCAAGCGCGAGGTACTCGAAGGCCACCTGGCCAAGCCATCCCAGCTCATCCTGCCCGGCGCGGCGGCGATCGGCGGCATGCTGGTGCCGGCGCTGGTGTTCCTGTTCTTCAATCGGGGCAATCCGGACGCGGCCAGTGGCTGGGCCATCCCCATGGCCACCGACATCGCCTTCGCCCTCGGCGTGCTCGGCCTGCTCGGCAAGCGCGTGCCGCTGTCGCTCAAGCTGTTCCTGATGACCCTGGCGATCATCGACGACCTCGGCTCGATCATCGTCATCGCCCTGTTCTACTCGGCCGAGCTGTCGACCCTGTCGCTGGTGCTCGCCGGCGCCCTGCTCGGCCTGCTGCTGGTGTTCAACCGCCTGGGCGTGACCAAGCTCGGCCCGTACCTGGTGATCGGCCTGCTGGTGTGGGTCTGCGTGCTGAAGAGCGGCGTGCATGCGACCCTGGCCGGGGTGGTGCTGGCGCTGATCATCCCGCTGCGCACCGCCGCTGGCGTGCCCTCGCCAGCCCGCGCCCTGGAACACGCCCTGCACCCCTGGGTGGCGTTCGGCATCCTGCCGCTGTTCGCCTTCGCCAACGCCGGCGTGCCGCTGGCCGGCCTGAGCCTGGACAGCTTCATCAGCCCGGTGCCGCTGGGCATCGCGGCCGGCCTGCTGCTGGGCAAGACCGTCGGCGTGTTCGGCATGACCTGGCTGGCGGTGCAGAGCCGGGCGACCCAGTTGCCGGCCGGGGCCAACTGGGGCCAGGTGCTGGGGGTCGCGGTGCTCTGCGGCATCGGTTTCACCATGAGCCTGTTCGTCGGTTCCCTGGCCTTCCCGCCCGGAGTCAGCGAGTACGCCGGCGCCGATCGCATCGGCATCCTCACCGGCTCGGTGCTTGCCGCCATCCTCGGCTATGCCATCACGGCCGCCGCCGCGCGCAAGAATGCCTGAATCCCGGGCATGAAAAAGCCGGCATCACGCCGGCTTTTTTCTGGCCCCTGGCCATCGGCCGCAGCCTCCCCCGTGCAAGCCTGGCTTCACGCCGCGAGCCGCTCCCACCGGCAACCTGCGATTGCCTGCAACGGCCCGCTGGCGCCTCAGTGGGCGACGCGGCTGGTGCCGTCGACGCTCATGATGCGCACGCGCTCGCCGACACGGAAGATTTCATTCTCCTGCACTTCCTGCACGTAGGCGCGCAGGGTGCCGTCGTCTTCGCGCACGGTGATTTCCACACCCTGGGTGCGGGTCAGGCCTTCCTCGGTCATGGAACCGAGCAGGCCACCGGCGACCGCGCCGATCACCGCCGCCACCACCGAACCGCGGCCGTCGCCGATGCCGCTGGCGGCCACACCGCCGGCCACCGCACCGGCACCGGCGCCGATCGGCGTCTTGGTGCCCTCGATCTTCACCGGACGCAGCGACTCGATGGTGCCCATGCGCACGGTCTGCACCTTACGCGCCTCGTCGCGGCTGTAGCTGTCGCCACTGAGGTTGGACACGCAACCACCCAGCGTGAGCGTCAGGGCGGCAACAGTCGCAGTCAACAGCATGGATTTACGCATTTGATTCTCTCCGTGAAAGGCAGTGAACATTAGACCCTGCCGACCGAGGGATGTCACTCGCACCTTGTTCCACTAGTTTAGCGGCTGGTCGCGACAATAGGTCCGGTTCTCGCCTGGCCCCGATTTGGCTAAGGTGGCGCCATCAGCCACGTCGAGATCGCCGCATGGATTACTTCATCATCTTCATCACCACCGCCGCCGGTCTGTACTTCCACTGGTGGCTGTACGTGCGCATCAAGCGCTGGGTCGACCGCGACCTGGCCCTGTCACTGGCCGGCGACGACGCGGCCAAACGCGCCTACATGCTCGAACGCCTCGACGCGGCCAAGGCCGCCGGGGTCAAGCGCGGCGAACTGCCGGCCTGGCTACAACGCGCCGCCGACGAGTACCGCTGCGCCTGAGGCGGGCTGCGCCGCCGCTCATGCCCGGCGGCAGCCGCCGGCCAAGCCATGCCGGGGCGTACGCACCCCGGCAGCGCCGCGGTTCAGGGCGCCAGGCGCTCGCGCAACCAGCCGGCGTCCTGCAGGCGATAGTTGAGGCGGTCATGCAGGCGGCTGGAGCGGCCCTGCCAGAACTCGATGCGCTCGGCCAGCAAGCGATAGCCGCCCCAGTGTGGCGGGCAGTGCGGCGCCTTATCGAGAAAACGCTGTTCGGCTTCGCTGAGCAGCCCTTCCAGCTCGCCGCGATCGCGGATCACCCGGCTCTGCGGCGAGGCCCAGGCGCCCAGGCGGCTGCCCAGCGGGCGCACCTGGAAATAGGCATCCGATTCCTCGGCCGTGACCCGCTCGACCCGCCCCTCGATGCGCACCTGGCGCTCCAGGGTCGGCCAGAAGAAGGTCATCGCGGCGAACGGCCGGGCAGTCAGCTGCTCGCCCTTGGCGCTGTCGTAGTTACTGAAGAAGGTGAAGCCGCGCTCGTCCAGGCCCTTGAGCAGCAGCACGCGGCAGTGCGGGCGACCGGCCTCGTCCACCGTGGCCAGGGTCATGGCGTTGGGCTCCACCGGCGGCTGCTCGGTTTTCACCGCATCGGCGAACCACTGGCGGAACAGGGAATACGGCTCGTCCGGAGCCTGGGTCTCGCAGAGACCATCGCGGGTGTAGTCGCGGCGCATATCGGCCAGGGTATGGGCCATGGTGAAGCCTCCTGAAAATGACAGCTCCAGCTTACTCGACCGCCACCTGCTTACCTTGATCTGCGACAGTTTGTGCCGGAGCCGCCGGCTGGCTGTACTTGGCCAGCAGGGCGACCAGGGTCGGCTGCGGCGTCAGCACGATTTCCACCCGGCGGTTGAGGGCGCGGCCCTCGGCGCTGTCGTTGGCCGCACGCGGCATCACCGAGCCCAGGCCTTTGAGCAGCAGGCGGTCACGCTGCAGACCGCTGAGGCGGAAGATCGAAGCCACGGCCTTGGCGCGGTCTTCGCTGAGCTTGCGGTTGGCCTCGACCTGGCCGCTGCTGTCGGCGTGGCCGAGAATCAGCACGGCGGTGCGGGGGTCCTTCTCCAGCAGCTTGGCCACCCGGGTGAAGGGACCGAGCACCGCCGGCATCAGCATGCTCGGGCGGTCCGGGTTGAACGAGCTCTGCACCGGCGCCGTCACCACCAGCACGTTCTTCTGCCGTTCCAGCTGCAGCTTGCTGCCCTTCAGCGCCTCGCGCAGGCGCGGCTCGTATTCGTCGAGCCAGGCATCGGTGAGCTGGTGATCGACCTTCGGTACGGCGGCCGGCGTCTTGGCCTTCTCCACGCTGCCGAACGACCACCAGCTGCTGGCAGCGGACTTGTCGGCGGCTTTTTCCGCGGGCTTGTCGGCAGAGCCGGCACAGGCAGCGAGAGTGAAGCAGAACAGCAGGGAAAGCGCGTGCTTAGGCATGTCGGGTATCCACGAAACGGGGTTCAAAGGCATTGGCCCAGCGCACGCGCCAGTTTCTGCGCGCGCGGGTCCATCAATACATAGGGGCCGAGGCTGTTGGTGACGAAGCCGAAGGCGACCTCGCGCTCGGGGTCGGCAAAGCCCACCGAACCGCCCGCGCCGGGATGGCCGAAGGCCTTGCGCCCGAGGCCGTAGGTGGCGTTGGCCACCTCGGCCTGGTCGAGCATGCAGCCCAGGCCCAGGCGGGTCCGGGTGAGCAGGGTCTTGTCCTCGCCGCAGGCGTGCTCGCGGGTCATCTCGTTGAGCAGTTCGGCTTCGAGCAGGCGACCATCCAGCAGGCCGGCATAGAAGCCGGCCAGCGAACGGGCATGGCCATGGCCATTGGCTGCGGGTTGCTGCATGCGCCGCCACTCGGGTTTGTTGGTACTGGTAAGGATAGACGGCGGATTGGCGAAAGCCCGTGTGCTCATCGCCGTCGGCTCGCTCATCATGCAGCGCAGCAGGCGTTGCGCGGCGGCGTCGCCCAGCTCGCCCTTCTTGCGTGCGATATGGGCGACGCGGGCGAATTCGCTGTCGGCCAGGCCGACATGGAAATCCAGGCCCAGGGGCCTGGCGATGCGCGCGGCGATGGACTCGCCGGGGCCGCGACCATCGATGCGCCGCAGCACTTCCCCGACCAGCCAGCCGTAGGTGATGGCCGCATAGCCATGGCCTTCACCGGGCGTCCACCAGGGCTGTTCGTTGGCCAGGGCCGTGGTCATCTGCGCCCAGTCGTACAGGGCTTCGGCCGGCAGCAGCTCGCGCAGGGCCGGCAGGCCGGCGGTGTGGGCCAGCAGCTGGCGCGTGGTGATGCGCGCCTTGCCGGCCGCGGCGAATTCCGGCCAGTAGTGCGCCACCGGCACGTCCAGGTCGAGCTTGCCCTCGCCGACCAGCTGCAGGGCAGCCACCGCGGCGAAGGTCTTGGTGCAGGAAAACAGGTTGAGGATGGTGTCACTGTGCCAGGCCTGCTCGCCGTCCTTGTCGGCCACACCGGCCCACAGGTCGACCACGGTGTCCCCGCCGATCTGCACGCACAGGGCGGCGCCACGTTCCTGGGGATCGTTGAACAACTCGGCGAAGGCGTCTTTCAGCGCTTCGAAACGCAGGTCGAAATGGCCCTGGATCTGCAACCTGATACTCCTCGGTCAGACTGGCCGGCATTGTTCCAGCCGCAGCCGCGCATGTGAATCCTGACGTTTCAGCCAGCGCCGTCGGTCAGACCAACGGTGCGCCTCAAAGTTGCGACGCAGTCGGTTTCGGGCTGGCCTTGAGCAGTTTCGCGGCAACCTGCAGGTTGCTCTTGCGCACCGCCTCGACGAAGCCCTGCCAGGGGCGGTCGGTGATGCCGAGCAGGCCGAGGTGGCCGTTCTCGCCATCGAGCAGGCGCCCGCTGACCGGTTGATCGAGGTATTGGAACCAGTGCACGCCGACGATGGTCGGCTCCTCCAGGGCCTTGTCGAGGAAGTGCGCATAGGCCGGGCCGCGCTCCTCTTCCTTGTACACCTCGCTGACCCCGCCCCAGAACGGGCCGCGGTCACGGGAACCGAAGTGGAACTCGCTGATCAGCAGCGGCTTGTCCAGCGCGCGCAGGGTGGCGAAGTCATAACCATGCTGCGGTTCGCGGGTGTAGAAGTTGAAACTCATGACATCGCAGTACTGGGCGCAGGCGGCAATCGCCTCGGGTGTGGTGATGGCGAAACGGCCGCCCAGCAGCAGGTGGTTGGGCGCGTGCCACTTCAGCGAATCGGCGATGGTCTTGAAGTAGGTGTCGGCGAACAGGCGCTGGAAGCTCTGCAGGTCGGCCTCGATCTGCGGGTGCTCGGCGCTCGGCAGCGGCGCCTCGAAACCCGGGTCTTCCATCAGCTCCCAGGCGCTCAGCTGGATGCCCCAGGCCTTGGACAGGCCATTCTGGTTGCGGTACTTGTCGCGCAGCAGCTTGAGGAAGGCGCGCTTGGCCGGCACGTCGGTGGTCAGGCGCAGGGTGTTGTAGGCCAGGGCATAGCGCGCCTTGGGCTCGCTGCCGGGCGAGGCCCAGGCCAGTTCGTTGTCGGCGAAGAAGCCGAGCAGCCAGGGATCGTCGCGACGGTCGCGGCTGGCGATGGCGATGGCCCGTTCGGCGGCCATGGCGAAGCGCGGGTCGAACGGGTCGGGCACCCCGCCCCACCAGTCGAGACCGGTGCTGATGGTGGCGTAGTCGCCGGAGATCGACAGCGGCACCGTGTAGGGCATGCGCTGGGCCGCGCCGAGGGTGTCGTCGCTCCAGTTGCCGAGGGTGTTGAAGCCCCAGGCCTGCAGACGGTCGAGGCTGTGCGCGGTCCAGCGCGCCGCGTCCAGGCCGGCGGGCGGGCACGCGGCAGCCTGCTGCTCGGCCGGGGCCGGCGAAGCGGCCAGCGGCGGCGCGGCCAGCGGCGGGCATGGCTGGGCGTAGCTGCGCTGCAGGTTGGCCTGGTAGAAATCGAACCAGCGCCCCTGGGCGAAGTCGCGCCCCCGGTTGGCGCCGGT
Source organism: Pseudomonas sp. R-28-1W-6 (assembly GCF_009799925.1). GTDB lineage: Bacteria > Pseudomonadota > Gammaproteobacteria > Pseudomonadales > Pseudomonadaceae > Aquipseudomonas. Next base: position 108,178 of record NZ_WELK01000006.1, on the reverse strand, counting down.
GGCGCTGCGGCTGTCGCTCTTGCCGTAGTAACGGGCCAGCTCTTCGCCGTCCTTGGGCAAGGCGCTGAACATCGCTTCGCGGCCTTCGACATAGGTGCGGCTCTGCCAGGCACTGACGGCGTTGACCCCGAGGGAATAGAACGGGTGCCCCTCCGGGGTCACCAGGTACCAGCGGCCCGCCTGCTTCTCCGTGCGGAAGAAGCCTTTGGCCTCGAACTGCGGGCCTTCCAGCAGGCCGCCGAAGCGGTCCTGGTTCGGCCGTTTCTGCAGCCAGGCCTGCAACTGCGTCTGCTCGCGGCTGGCGGCCTCGCGCAGCTGCTGGTCGCTGCCGACCTTCTCCGGCCAGTGGCCGCGGCTGTATTGGCCCCAGGCATCGATGATGCCGTGGTAGGCGGCCTGCTGCGCGGCATCCGCCGCCTGCACGCCGAAGCGGCCGAGCAGCACGCTCTGCGGCGCATTCGGGCGCTCCAGGGACAGGCTGACCGAGCTGACCTGGGCCGCGTTCAGTTCGCCGCTGACGGTTTCCGCCAGCAGGATGCGCTGGCCGCCCACGCTAATCGGCATCGGCGGGCCGGCGCGCATGCCGCGGGCCAGCGGCGAGCTGGCCGCGAGCGGCACCAGCAGGGTCTGCGCCGGGCCGGCCGGCAGGGCGATGCGGCTGTGCAGAACCTTGCCGTCGCGGCTGGCGATGTGCACATCGAGGGTGATCGCCCAATCCATCGCGTTCTGGATGCGCAGGCTCATGGCCCCGCTCTGCGACCAGTCCCAGTCGCCGCTCTGCGGCGTCAGCCTGAGGGTCGGCCGCTCGCCGGCATTGAACAGCACGCGGCGCAGCACCTCGCCTTCGGCGGTGGGCTCGGCGGTCAGCTGCGGCAGGCTGGCCTGCTCGGTGCTGACTTGCACGGCATCCAGCGGACGCACGAAGTTGAACAGGGTCTGCGGTTCCGCCGGGGCGGCAACAACGGGAAGGGTCAGCAACAGGGCAAAAGCGGCAGGCAACGAGCGGCGAATCATGTGACAGCACTCCGGGACGACGCGCCAGTAGACAACAGGTCGGGCGCATGATGCCAGCCCGACTTTATTCCGAGTAGTGCTCTACCCCGCCCTTTGCGCCGCCGTGCCGGCCAAGGCCAGCAGGCAATCGACCCAGGCCTCCAGGCGCCGCCGGGCATGCTGCAGCCGCGCATCATCCGGCTCGCCCGCGCCGGCCGCGATCAGGCGCCGGCTGGCCGCCGCCAGTTGCTCGGCAAACTGCGGTGCGTCGCCCCGCCAGACCAGCACCTCGTGGCGCAACCCCAGCTCGGCGGCACGCCGGGCGTTGCTCAGCTGCTCCGGCTGATCGCTGACCAGCAGCAGGATCGGCCGCCGGTAGACCTGCGCCACCGACAAGGCGGCCATGCCCGGTGCCGAGATGATCAGCGCGCTGTGCGCCGCCGCATCGATCCAGCGCGGGTCGCGCGCCAGCCAGCCGGCCCGTTCGGCATAGCCCTCGCCCACCCTCAGGCTGGCCAGGCCGACCTGCGCCAGGCCCTGCTCCACGCCCGCGGCCAGGGCCGGGTCGCGAAAGTGCGGATTGAGGTAGACCGCCGCGCAAGACGGCGGCAAGGCCGCCGGGCGCTCGGCCAGGGCCACCGGAGTCGGCAGTTCGAAACAGGCCGGCGCGCTTTCGCGGGCCTCGGCATAGGCGAAATCATGCTGCAGCCGGGCCCGCGCACGCCCCAGCTCGAAACCGATGGCCGCCGCGAAGGCGCGCGCCAGCCAGCCGGGCAGGCGCCCGTGGAAGTTCTCCTGCAGCGCCTGGCGCAGGCTGGCGCCATACACATGGACGATCTTGCGCCGCCAGACCGGCAGGCAGCCCATCACCAGCAGCGCCGGGTGGAAGGAATCGTTGACCAGCAGATCGACGCGGGCCAGGCGCCGGCGCAGCCAGTAGATATCGCGCAGCATGCGGCGCGGGTCGAACAGGTAGCGGGCGACGGTGCGGTCGGTCGCCTCGCGCTGCATGTTCTGCTGCTCGTCGAACTGCACGGCGTAATGCCGCGACAGCACCTCGGCGGCGATACCGAACTCGGCGAGGAAGGCCACGCCCGCGTCGGAGGTGGTCAGCAGCGTCACCTCGGCGCCACGCCCACCCAGGGCCTGGGCGAGCAGCTGGGCGCGCATCAGGTGGCCGCGGGCATCGGCGGTGGCCAGGTAGAGAATCCGCGCCGCCATCAGCGGCGCCAACCGGCGCGCAGGCGCAAGGCGACGCCGACCAGGTACAGGCCCACAGCGCCGCTGACGCCCCAGGCGCGGTCCACCGCGCGAGCCTCGGCCAGCAGCTGCTGCAGGTGCGGCAGCTCATGCTCGGCCACGCTCAGGCCGAGGGTGCGCATGCACAGGCGCACATGCTTGCGTTCGTCGTTGAGCACGCGGCCGAGCAGGCCCTGCAGCGGATGTTCGGCCGGCAGCACCGCGCAGTGGCGGCTTAGTACCCTCTCGGCCATCTGCTCGGCGCACAGGCCGATGGCATAGGCCGGCACCAGCAGGCCCTGCTGGAAATGCGCGGCATGGCGGCGAGCAATGCGCTGCCAGCGGCGGATCTTGGCCTGACTCAGGCGATCGGGACGCGGCGCGCTGGGCGGCTGCATGCCGCGTTCACGCAGGGCCGCGGCGAACAGCGCGCTGTGCTCCTGCTCTTCCAGCAGGTGCTGGCGCACCTGGCGCTCCAGCCAGGCCGGCGGATTGGCCAGCAGCTCATGCTGCAGGGTCTTCTCGGTCGCCTCTTCGCCGATCAGGTAGATGCGCAGCAACAGCAGCTCGCCGGCGCGGCTGGCATGCAGCTGGCGCAGGGCGGCACGCTTGATGCGGTCGACCAGGAAGGCCTGCAGGCGCGGCCAGCCGCGCAGTTGCGGCGCGGCGAACAGGGCCAGGGGCACGACACTCATGGCGCCGCGTCGTGCTGCTGGGCGCCGAGGATCAGGCCGATGAAGCTGTCCTGGAGAAATGCCTGGGCCGCCGCGCCGGCTTGCGGATAGTCGATCCGCTGGCCGCGATAGCTCAGGTAGCCCTTGCCCTCCCGCGCGCCGAGCAGCAGCTTGTCGTACTTGGCGAAGCCCTCGGCCTGCAGGGGCTGCAGCAGCTCGACCCGCTCCAGGCCGAAGAGAAACAGGTCGCGCCGGATCACCGACAGCGGCAGGCGGCTGCGCAAGGCCTGCAGCTCCAGGGTCCAGCTGCCGCCCTGCAGGGTCTTGGCCAGGTCGGCATGGCCGCCCGGCACATGCAGGCTGGCGCGCAACGCCGGCAGTGCGGCCGGCCCCACGCCCAGGGCAATGGTGATGTCGGCATACTCGGCCCTGGCCGCCTCGACCCGGTTGTCGCGCACCTGAACGAACTGCTTGGCCAGCCGCGCCGCAGTCGAGGGCGAGGTCAGCACCTGCAGGGCGTGATCCGGCTGCAGCAGGGATTGACGCTTGCCCGCCACGTCGGCCTGCACCTGATAGAGATCGACCTGCACCTCGCTCAGATCGCCCGTCACCGGTGCATGGGCGTGCAGGCTGGTGCTCCATTCCTGGCCCTCCTTGCTGATCAGCAGATGCAGGCTGACCGGCACCGTCTGGCCATTCTGCGCCCGCGCCCGGCCATGCAGCAGCACATCGGCGATGACGGTCTCATCGGGGTAATCCTGGCCGTTGCGCAGCACCAGGGTCTTGCTGGCGCTGTCCAGCCGCGCGCGGGTGTGACCATCGTCCAGGGCGATGCGGTTGCAGTCGCTCAGCGGCGCGGCAGCGGTGGCCAGGGGGCAACCGCTGGCGCTGGCGAACGGGAACACGCCGCGGCCGCCGAACTCCTCGGCCTGGGTGATGCCGCTGCCCAGGCCCAGGGCCAGCAGCACGGCCAGATGGGAGGAAACAAGTCGAGAGGTAGACGCTGCGTTCACGGTAATCCCTTCCGTTAGCCAGGGGCGCTCAGGCCCGGTGATAGGACAGCGCCTGGGCATCGGCCACCGTGCGGCCCAGGGTGTTGATGCCGACGCCGCGTGCCAGCGCACCCGCCATGTCGACCAGGGAGAACGCCAGGATCAGGCCCCGGGCGCCCAGCCCACGCAGGCCATGCAGGGCCGGCAGGTCCTGGTGATTGAGCGCGCACTGGCTGCAGTACAGGCGCGCCAGGAGGATGCCCAGCGGCGCCAGCGGACCGCTGCGGGCCAGCCACTGCAGGCGTTGCGGCAGGTAGGCGCGCAGCAGGTAGGGGGTCAGGCCGACCGAGTCCTGGCCACGCATCCAGCGCAGCTTGAGCGCCTCGCCGCGCGTATCCGGCAGACGGTGCTCGGTATGCGCCGCCGCGGCATAGTGCAGGGCGATACCGGCGGCCTGCAGGTTGAGGCCGAGTACCTGGCAATGGGCGCGATACAAGCCGTCCAGGGCCTGATAGGCATGCTCGGCGAACACCTCGCGGCGGAACACCACGTTGTTGGCGTAGAAGTTGCGCGTGGCGCCGGCGGCCAGCGGGCTGGGGAAGTACATGAAGTCGATGGTGGTCAGCGCCGTGCCGGCCAGACTGCTGCTGTAACTGGTGCGCCCGGCCACCACCGCCGGCGGTTGCTCGGCGCACAGCGGCAGGAGCAGTTGCTCCAGCCAGTCGGCGGCCGGAATGCAGTCGGCGTCGGCGAACACCACGTGATCGCAACGCTCGCCCTGCACCGCGGCAAAACCGAGGTTCTTCGCCGCGTAGTAGCCGGTCTGCGCCTCGATCGGGACGAACTGCAGGGACAGGCCGGCGGCCCGGGCCAGTTCCTCGCACACGGCATCGGGCAGGCCGTCATGGGTCACCACCACCTGGGCCAGCTGCGTCAGTGCCAGGCTTTGCCCCTTCAGGTGCTGGAACAGGCGGCCGAGGCTGGCGGCCACCCGCTGCAGGTCGGCGCCGCCGCGCAGGTTGTTGGTTTCCAGTACCAGGGCCGTGCGCGCGGCCAGTTCATTCAGGTTCATCCTTGCTCCTGGGCTGCCAGCGCAGCCAATAGATCACTCACTTCGCGGCCAGAGTAGCAGCCCTCGGCGAGCGCCGGCTTGCAGCAGATCACGCCCGACGCAGATCTAGATGGTCGAGCGCTTCATGCGGTCGAGCCAGCGATCCGGCAGCAGGCGATTGAGTACGCGGAACAGCTTGGCCGGCACCGTCACCGGGTAGCGGATGCGCGGCACGCGGCTGTGCAAGGCCTGCAGCACCACCTCGGCCACCGCCTGGGCCGGCAGGGTGTACTTGACTGCCGCGCCCTCCCTGGCCAGGCGTTCTTCCATCTGCGCGTAGGCCGCGACATGCACGCCCTGGCTGGTATCCACATGCTTGCGCAGGGCCAGCAGGCTGTTGGCGCGAAAGCGCGCGATGATCGGGCCGGGCTCGATCAATACGGCCTCGATGGCGCTGCCGGTGAGTTCCAGGCGCAGGGTATCGACCAGGCCTTCGATGGCGAACTTGGAGGCGTTGTAGGCGCCGCGCAACGGCAAGGCGGCATAGCCCAGCACCGAGCTGTTGAACAGGATGCGGCCGTGCCCCTGGCGGCGCATCACCGGCAGCACCGCGGCGGTCAGCTCGGCCGGGCCGAACACATTGATCTCGAACTGCTCGCGCCAGGCAGCCCGCGGCAGGTCCTCGATGGCGCCGGGCTGGCCGTAGCCGCCGTTGTTGAACAGGGCATCGAGGCGGCCGTCGGTCTGCGCCAGCACCGCCGCCAGCGCGCTGTGGATGCTGGCCGGGTCGCTCAGGTCGAGCTGGACGGCATTGAAGCCCTCGGCCTGCAGGCGGGCGACATCCACGGCGTGCCGCGCCGAGGCGAAGACCCGCCAACCCGCGGCGCGGCAGGCCACGGCGGTGGCATAACCGATGCCCGTGGAGCAACCGGTGATCAGAATGGAACCGCAAAGCTCGGGCACTGAGCTTTCTCCTAGGCGATGGGGTTAGCTGATTTCCCGGCGAAAGGGCGGCAAGGCATTGAGGATCGCCTTGCCATAGCGCTGGGTGACCACGCGCCGGTCCAGCAGAGTAATGGTGCCGCGATCCTCTTCAGTGCGCAGCAGGCGGCCGCAGGCCTGCACCAGCTTGAGCGAGGCATCCGGCACGGCGATTTCCATGAACGGGTTGCCGCCGCGCGCCTCGATCCACTCGGCCAGCGCCGCCTCCACCGGGTCGTCCGGCACGGCGAAGGGAATCTTGGCGATCACCACGTGCTCGCAATAGGCACCGGGCAGGTCGACGCCTTCGGCGAAGCTGGCCAGGCCGAACAGCACGCTCTCCTCGCCGTCGTCGACCCGCGCCTTGTGCTTGTTCAGCGTTTCCTGCTTGGACAGGTTGCCCTGGATCAGCACGCGCTTGCGCCAGTCGCGGTCGAGGCCGTCGAACACGTCCTGCATCTGCTTGCGCGAGGAGAACAGCACCAGGGTGCCGCGCGAGCCGGCCACCAGGCTGGCCAGGTCGCGGATGATGGCCGCGGTATGCGCCGCCGCATCGCGCGGGTCGGCCTTGAGGTCGGGCACCTTGAGCACGCCGGCATCGGCATGCAGGAAGGGGCTGGGCACCACCGCGGTGACCGCTGCCTTGGGCAGACCGGCACGCATGCGGAAGCGGTCGAAACTGTTCAGCGCGGTCAGCGTAGCCGAGGTCACCAGGGCGCCGTAGGCGACATTCCACAGGTTGCGGCGCAGGGTCTCGGCGGCGAGGATCGGGCTGGCGTTGACCTCGATATCGAACAGCGCGCCGCTCTCGGCCAGGGTCAGCCAGCGCGCCATCGGCGGGCTGTCCTCGGGGTCCTCGACGGTAAAGGCGGTCCACAGCTCCCAGTTGCCCTGGGCGCGGGCCAGCAGGCTGCCGAACAGCGGGTACCACTCCTCGGCCTGGTGGCTGGCGATGCCAACGGCGCCTTCGCCATCCATGGCTTCCTTGAGCAGTTCGGTGAGGCGGGTGAACACGTCGGTCAGCTGCGAGAAGCCTTTCTTCAGCTCGATGCCCAGTTCGCGCAGGTGCTCGGGTACCAGGCCGCCGACGAAACGGTGACGGGGGCGCTCGCGGCCTTCCATGTCCTCGCCGGCCTTGAAGTCGGCCAGCTGCTCGCAGGCGCTGAACATAAATTGCTGCTGCGTCCTGAGCTCCCTTGCCATCTCCGGCACTTTCTCGATCAGCATACCGAGGTCGCCGGGCAGCGGATTCTGCGCCAGCAGCTTGGTCAGGTTCTTTTCCACCTGGCCGAGCCAGTCGGCGGTGCTGCGCAAGCGGGTGAAGTGGGCGAAGTGACCGATGGCCTTGTCCGGCAGGTGGTGGCCCTCGTCGAATACGTAGAGGGTTTCCCGTGGATCGGGTAGTACCGCGCCGCCGCCCAGAGCCAGGTCGGCCAGCACCATGTCGTGGTTGGTGACGATCACGTCGACCTTGGTCATGCCCTCGCGCGCCTTGTAGAAGGCGCACTGGCCGAAGTTCGGGCAATGGCGGTTGGTGCACTGGCTGTGGTCGGTGGTCAGGCGGCTCCACACCGCATCGTCGAGCTCCTCGCTCCAGCTGTCGCGATCGCCGTCCCAGCGGTTGCCGGCAAGTTTCTCGATCATCCCGGTAAACAGCTTCTGGCTGCTCTCGTCGACGTCCAGGCGGAAACCTTCTTCGGCGAACATCTGCGCGGTGGCGCCCTGGGCCTCGCCTTCCTGCAGCAGCATGTCGAGCTTGGACAGGCACAGGTAGCGGCCACGGCCCTTGGCCAGGGCGAAGCTGAAGTTGAGGCCGCTGTTGCGCAGCAGGTCCGGCAGATCCTTGTGCACGATCTGTTCCTGCAGCGCCACGGTCGCGGTGGCGATCACCAGGCGCTTGCCGGCGGCCTTGGCGATGGGAATCGAGGCCAGGGCATAGGCCACGGTCTTGCCGGTACCGGTGCCCGCCTCCACCGCCACCACGGCGGCTTCGCCATCACGCTGGCCTTCGTCGTTGTGCTGAATGGTGCCCAGCACCTTGGCGATCTCGGCGATCATCAGGCGCTGGCCATAGCGCGGCTTGAGGCTCTTGGCCTCGAGGAAACGGCTGTAAGCGCCCTGGATCTGGGACTTGAGTTCGGGACTGAGCATGGGCGCGCAATAGAGACTGGATAAATTCTCAGTAGTTTACCGGCAGGTTATGATGCCGCGCCATGCTTAACCGCCCCTGATACGGAGAACCCGATGACCGCCTTCGCCGCCGTTTACACCCTGCACCTGCTGGCCGCCCTGATCTGGGTCGGCGGCATGTTCTTCGCCTGGATGATCCTCCGCCCCGCCGCCGTCGGCGTGCTCGAGGCGCCGGCACGCCTGACTTTGTGGGCCGAGGTATTCCGCCGTTTCTTCCAGTGGGTGTGGCTCGCCGTGCTGCTGTTGCCGGTATCCGGCATGGGCCTGCTGCACCTGCGCTTCGCCGGCTTCGAGACTGCGCCGCGCTATGTGCACATCATGATCGGCCTGTATCTCGTCATGCTCGCGCTGTTTTTGCGCATCCAGTTCCTCCAGTTGCCAGTCCTGCGCCGCGCCATCGCCGCGCAGGACTGGCCGAACGGTGGCGCAGCATTGGGGCGCATCCGCAAACTGGTGGGCATCAACCTGCTGATCGGCCTGGGCCTGGTGGCAATCGCCGGTCTGCGACCGACACTCTGAAACAGAACCTGACACCGCCCGACGAGGAGCGGAGCCTATGCAGCAGGGCTGCCGAGCCCGATCGAGGGCGAATGAAAATGAAGGGGATCCCCGTGTCACCCGCAACGCAGGTGACACGGGAGCAGCGTGCTGCACACGCCTGACGCTGGCTAGGGTTGCGCCTCAACCGCGGCCTCTACCCGACGATTGATGGCTCGCCCCTCATCGGTATTGTTGTCGGCAACCGGCTGCGACTCGCCATGCCCCACGGACGACACCCGACCACTCTCCACCCCGTACTGGTTGACCAGCACATCGCGCACGGCATTGGCACGGCGTTCGGACAAGCCCTGGTTGTAGGCATCGGTACCGACAGAATCGGTGTGCCCCTCAACCACGGTGGAGGTTTGCGGGTATTGCTTCATGAAGTCGGCCAGGCTCTGGATGTCGGCGAAGCTGCCTTCCTTGACCACGGACTTGTCGAAGTCGAACTTCACGTCCAACTCGACGCGCACCGCTTCGCTCGCCTCGACAACCGGCGCAACGGGTTCCTCGCCGCTCGGATAGACCGGCAGCGGGCAGCCGTTGTGGCTAACCGGGGTATTGGCTGGGGTATCGGGGCAACGGTCACGCCGGTCGAATACGCCATCGCCGTCTGCGTCACCATCTTGGGCATAGCACACCAGGGTTCCGATGACCGCACCGGCCACCGCACCGCCTGCTGCCCAGGCTGAACTCTCGATTGCGCCAAGACCGCCGCCGGCCAGGCCGCCAATCGCCGTACAAATGGGCCAGTTCCCTTGGTTGAGCGGCGCATCTCCCGTACTGGAAGTCGTGACGCAACCAGAAAGAACACTGCTGACCAAGAGAAGGGGTACTGCAGCCCTTGAGAGTCTTGTTCTCATGGCGGTGATCTCCTGTGTCACCGGTTGATTACCGGTAACACAGGAGTAAAGACCCGTCCCCCTAAGTGTACAAGCCGGCGGTCACTGACACATCAGTGAACACAGGCAAGAGGAAGGGATCATCAGGGACGTGCTTCGACCTCGGCCTCAACGCGGCGGTTGATGGCGCGACCGTCACTGGTGGCGTTGTCGGCAACCGGGCGGCTCTCGCCATAACCGGCAGCATTGACGCGATCCGGCGACAGACCGTACTGGTTGACCAGCACGTCACGCACGGCATTGGCACGACGCTCGGACAGACCCTGGTTGTAGGCATCGGTACCCACGGAGTCAGTGTGCCCTTCAACCACGGTGGTGGTCTGCGGGTACTGGCTCATGAAGTCGGCCAGGGCCTTGATATCGCCTTGGCTTTCTTCCTTGACGGCGGCCTTGTCGAAGTCGAATTTCACGTCCAGCTCGACACGCACCGGTTCGGCAGGCTCGGCCACGGTTTCCTCGACCACGGTTTCCTCGACTACGGCTACCTGCTCTTCGGCGCCATGCACCCAGCAGTACGCCGCGGCCATGCCCGCACCAAGCACAGCACCACCGCCCGCCCAGCTAGAGCTTTCGATCGCACCCAGAGCAGCGCCACCCACACCGCCAACGGCCGCGCAGGTAGGCCAATCGGTTTTCTGCAGGCCGGAGCAACCAGTCAACAGGCCGCTTGCCAACAACAGGGGTACAGCTTTCCTTGTAATGCTCATTTTTTTGCTCTCCTGTAATAATCGGCACCAAACCGACACTCAAGTAGTAAAGACAGCTGTTTTACAATCCGCCAGCTATTAGGAAACTTCACTGACCCATGTCATTACTAGGCCATTTCCGTGCGGCAGGTTAGTCTTTACCTATAAGTTCGGAATTTGGCAATGACTGACAGACTTTCCACCCGCACGCCGCAGCAGGCGCTGGCCGCCCTGCTCGAATACCATGCCCCGCAGCGCCTGCTGCTGATTGGCGCCAGCCATCTGCCGGCACTGGAAGCCTTCCGGGCCGCCCACCCCGCGAGTGAGGTCGCCACTGCTGCAGCCGGCGCCCTGCCGGCAGAGTTAGCGGCGCGGCGCTTCGATCTGGCCCTGGTGGTCGACTGCCTGGAGCACCTGCCCAAGCGTGCCGCCCTGGAACTGCTCGGCGGCATCCGCAACCTCAATGCCAGCCGGATCGCCGTGCTGGTCGACCTGCAGGCCTGCGACTGGCAGGAAACCGACTTCTTCGCCCTGGCCCTGCAAAACAGCGAGAGCTTCCAGCGCGACGAACAGACCCTGCACCTGTTCACCTACGACCTGCGCGACTACAAGCAGGTGCCGGACTGGCTCAACGCCAAGTTCTGGGCCAACCCGGAAAACTTCGGCAAGTACTGGTGGTAAAGCCATGAGCCAGACGTGCCCGTGCGGCAGTGGCAATTCGCTTGCGCAATGCTGCGGGCGCTACCACGCCGGCACCCCGGCTCCCAGCGCGCAAAGCCTGATGCGCTCGCGCTACAGCGCCTATGTCCTGGGCCTGATCGACTACCTGATCGCCACCACCCTGCCCGCCCAGCAGGCCGGCCTGGACCGCGCCGCCATCAGCGCCTGGAGCCTCGCCAGTACCTGGCTCGGCTTGGAGGTGGAAAGCGCCGAGTCGATCGGTGGCCAACCCGAACACGCCTTCGTCACCTTCACGGCCCGCTGGCACGACGACAGTGGCGAGCATAGTCACCGCGAGCGCTCGGCCTTCGTCCAGCACGCCGGCCGCTGGTATTTCATCGACCCGACCGTGCCGCTCAAGGCCGGTCGCAACGATCCCTGCCCCTGCGCCAGCGGCGAAAAATTCAAGAAGTGCTGCGCGCCCTACCTGTGAAATCAACGGGCCCGCATGCTGCGGGCCCGTCGCTCATTGCAGCTTGAGATGCGACACATCCGGCGCTGGCGCCGCCGGGCCGGCCTTGGCCTGGCCCATGTCGCTGCCCACCGGGGCCAGGCTGAACTGCGACAGATCGACCTGCGGCGCCTGCACAGCGGGCCGGCTATCCTGCAAGTCGGCGCCGACCGGGGCGATGCCGAAATCCGGCGCCTGCACATCGGCAAAGGCCGCCATGTACTCATCCCGCGGAATCACCCGCGCACCGACGCCGACCGCTGCTGCCGGCGCCACTGCGGCGACTGGCGCGGGCGACACGGGGGCCGGGGCCAGTTCGACTTCTTCGATCGGCAGATCCAGAGCCTGCACCATGGCCACGGCTCCGGCCCGCTCTAGGGTGGCGCGGTACTTCTCCGCGCCCGCCGCATCCAGGCCACTCTTGATCACGATGCGCCGCCCGGAAAACAGCAGCTCGATGCGCTGGGCGTCGGCCTGGAACAGCCGCGCCAGGTTCTCCTTGACCTGCGGCAACTGAGCGCCCGGCACCAGTTGCCCGGCAAAGGCGATCTCGTAGAGACTCATCGTCACACTCCTGTCTATTTTGCTGCCCAGTATGGCGCAGGTTTTTTTCCTGCAACAACAGATTGCCACCAAGCAACCGCTTGTTAAACTGAGGCAACAATCGGAGATTGAAATGCTTTACCAGGCGCAAATGATAAGAATTATCAGCCTAATCCTCTGCCTCGCCCTCCCCTCGAGCATCGCCGGCTGCTCGACCTGGCTGACCGACAGCTTCGAAGACCCGCAGGTGCGCCTGGTCAAGGTCGACCTGGTCAAGGCCAAGCTCATGGAGCAGCGGTTCATCCTGCGCTTTCGCATCGACAACCCCAACGCCGCGAGCCTGCCGGTGCGCCGCCTGGACTACCGGGTCAGCCTGAATGGCGTGCTGCTGGCCGAGGGGGAGTCCAACGAATGGTTCACCGTGGCCCCGCACAGCCATCTGCAGTTCGACGTGCCGGTGCGCACCAACCTGTGGCGCCACCTCAAGGGCATCGTGCGCGCCCTGGAACGAACTGAGGAGCCGATCCACTACAGCTTCCAGGGCACGGTGAAAACCGGCCTGCTGTTCGGGCGCAGCGTGCACCTTTCGCGCAATGGCGAGATAATCCCCGGCGACTACCTTCCGGAGTGATTCACCGATGAACCAGCAACCCCATGTCCATGGCCCCGACTGCAACCACGAGCATGACCACGATCACCATGATCACGGTCACGTGCACGGCCCGCACTGCAACCACGCCCATCAGGAGCCGGTGCGCAACCCGCTAAAGGAAGTCGGCCGCAACGACCCCTGCCCCTGCGGCAGCCAGAAGAAGTTCAAGAAGTGCCACGGCGCCTGAGCCAAGAACCTGTCCACTATCTCGCGAGCCAGAGCCGGACGAGGCGCAACGACCAGCGGGAGCAACAGCCGAAGGCTGGCCCGCAGGGCGAGCGCCAGCGAGTCAAAGGGCCGAGGAAGCAAAGTTTGCGAGCTGTACTCGTTTCACTCGCCCCCCCGAGCCGCGCTAACGCGCGTTAGTGGCAAGCCGCTTTCCGCGGCGGTTTGCAACGGCGGATGCCCGACGCCCAGCAGATCGTGAACAGGCCCTGATCCCGCCCGGCAGAACCGTCGCCGGTTCTGCCGCCGCGGCCCTACCGCCGCCCCGCTGCGCCCTCTACAATCCCCGCCTTTGCAAACTCTTTTCGCGCCAGGAGCCAGTCCATGGGTTCGCGCCTCTTGCCTCGCCCGCTGCTGCTCGCCACGGCGGCCACCCTGTGCAGCAGCCTGTTCCTCGGCGGCTGCCAGTCGTTCCTCAACAGCCGCTACGCCAGCAGTGTGCCCCCGGACCAGGGCATCGTCCGCGTGCAGGGCCTGGCGCAGAGCGTGGTGGTGCGACGCAACCCGCTGGGCATGCCGCTGATCGAGACCACCACCTTCCACGATGCGCTGTTCGCCCTGGGCTACGTGCACGCCAGCGACCGCCTCAGCCAGATGGTCGGCATGCGCCTGCTGGCCGAGGGCCGCCTGGCCGAAATGAACGGCCCCGGCGTACTGGAAATCGACCGGTTCATGCGCGCGGTCAACCTGCGCAAGAGCGCCGAGGTGCTGTACAAGAACGCCTCGCCGCGGATGAAGCAGTTCTTCGAGGTCTACGCCCGCGGCGTCAACGCCTACCTGTTCCGCTACCAGGACAAGCTGCCGATGGACCTGGCCGAGTCCGGCTACCGCCCGGCCTACTGGAAGCCGGAAGACTCGGTGCTGGTGTTCTGCCTGCTCAACTTCGGCCTGGCGGTGAACCTCAAGGAAGAGATCGCCGCCCTGACCCTGACCGGCAAGGTCGGCGCCGACAAGCTGGCCTGGCTGCTGCCGACCTACCCGGACGAGCCGTTGCCCTTCGAGGAAGCCGAGAAACTGCGCGGCCTCAACCTGGGTGGACAGATCCAGGGCCTGGCCGCCATCGATCAGGCCGCCGGCCAGGTGGCCGAGCTGAACATGCTCGGCGTCGCCGCCTCGAACAACTGGGCAATCGCCCCCCAGCGCAGCAGGAGCGGCAAGAGCCTGCTGGCCAACGACACCCACCTGCCGCTGTCCATGCCCTCGGTATGGAACTACGTGCAGATCCGCTCACCGAAATTCCAGGCCGCCGGGGTCTCCATCGCCGGCGTACCGGCGGTGGTCGCCGGCTTCAACGGCAAGCTGGCCTGGGGCATGACCATGGTCATGGGCGACAACCAGGACCTGTTCCTGGAGAAGGTCAAGCGCCAGGGCAGCCGCCTGTACTACCTGGCCGACGGCCAATGGCAACCCGCCACCGAGCGCCAGGAAACCTTCTTCATCAAGGGCCAGCGGCCGATCCGCGAGACCCTCTACGAGACCCGCCACGGCCCGCTGCTCAACTCGGTGCTGGGCGAGCGCAAGCACCCCCTGCAGCCGCTGCAGTTCAACAGCGGCTATGGCCTGGCCCTGCGTACCGCGCAGTTCGAGGAAGATCATTCGATCGATGCCTTCTTCGACCTGTCCCGTGCGCAATCGGTGGAGCAAGCCTTCGAGGCCACCCGCGAAGTGCGCGCCATGGCCCTCAACCTGGTGTTCGCCGATGCCCAGCACATCGGCTGGCAGGTCACCGGCCGCTACCCCAACCGCAAGCAGGGCCTGGGTCTGCTGCCCTCGCCCGGCTGGGACGGCGCCTACGACTGGGACGGCTATGCCGACCCCATGCTGCACCCCTACGACCAGGACCCCATGCAGGGCTGGCTGGGCACCGCCAACCAGCGCACCGTGCCCCGCGGCTACGGCATGCAGCTGTCCAACTCCTGGTTCTACCCCGAGCGCGCCGAGCGCATCGCCCAGCTGGCCGGCGCCGGCAAGCACGACCAGCGCAGCATGATCGCCATGCAGTACGACCAGACCACGCCGTTCGCCGGCAAGCTGCAGGCGATGTTCGACGCGCCGGGCATGGCCCAGCCGCTGCAAAAGGCCATCACCGCCCTGCCTGCCGCCGAACGCAGCAAGGCCGAGGAAGCCTACAAGCGCCTGATGGCCTTCGACGGCCGGATGAGCGCGACCTCGGCGGATGCCGCCCTGTACGGCGCCTTCCTGCATGAAAGCGCGCGGCAGACTTTCCTCGACGAACTGGGCCCGGACGGCAATCCGGCCTGGCAGGCGCTGGTGGACACCGCCAACGACTCTTACTCGGCCCAGGCCGACCACCTGCTCGGCCGCGACGACAGCCCGTTCTGGGACGACATCCGCACCGCGCAGAGGGAAGACAAGCCGGTGATCCTCGCCCGCACCCTGGCCGCCGCCGTGGCCTTCACCGAGGCCAAGCTGGGCGCCGACCGCCAGGCCTGGCAATGGGGCAAGCTGCACCAGTACACCTGGGCCAGCAACGCGACCAAGATGGCGCCCCATCTCGGCGCCAGCGAGCGCAGCAGCATCAATGCCATCCAGGGCTACCTGGACCGCGGCCCCTATCCGGCCGGCGGCGATCACGGCACGCTCAACGTGGCGGCCTACCACTGGGGCCAGGGCTTCGACACCTGGCTGATCCCGGCCATGCGCGTGGTCGTCGACTTCGGCCGCGAAGAGCCGATGATCGGCCTCAACAGCTCCGGCCAGTCCGGCAACCCGGCCAGCCCGCACTATGCCGACGGCATCGACGCCTGGCTCAAGGGCGGCTACATGAGCTTCCCGTTCCAGAGCCGCAATATCGACAAGGTCTACGGCAACAAGCGCCTGCTGCTAATGCCGGGGAAATAGCCGACCGCTCAAGCCTGGTCCTAGGGGCGCCTTCTGGCGCCCTTTTCATGCCTGTGCGAAACGTGCGAGCCCTCACAAAACCACACAGAGACGCATCGGCCGCTGCCCATGGGCGCACGGTCAGGTTCCGTGAAAAAAATGCTTTGCCATCAGCAAATCCAGGTAGGAAGCGGAATTCCAATTCCATATAAAGCCATTTTAATGACGCCAAGAAAACGACAAACGGTGATTACCGCAGCCGCCGCCAGGCCTTATAAAGCGCCCATGTTCGCCGCACGGCCGCTGGCCAGGCGAACTGCTAGGGCTTCATTCGGCGCGTAAGTTACCGGCAGGGCAGCTGGATAGTTTCAGATTCGGGATCGATAGGCACCGCGAATGATTTAGGCATTTTCTCGGAGTCTGTAACCATCATGATCGACCTCAACACCTGGAACCTCACCATCCCCGTCGGCGAACCGGCCACCACCATCGAAACGCCGCTGCTGGTCGGCGGCTACCAGGACGACTACTTCCAGAACATCAACGGTGCGCTGTTCTTCTGGACCCCGGTCAGCGGCTCGACCACCCCCAACGCCAAATACCCGCGCAGCGAACTGCGCGAAACCTATGCCGATGGCAGCCTGCGCAACTGGAAATACAACGCGGCCGACAACTACCTGCGCGCCTCGCTGAAGGTCACCCAGGTGCCCTCCACCGGCAAGATCGTGATTGGCCAGATCCACAACCTGGAAGGCGACGACCCGCCGCTCAAGCTGTCCTACCAGTACAAGAGCGACACCAGGACCGGCAACATCGTCGCCATCTACCGCCTCAAGCCGGGCATCGACACCACCAGCGTGACGGTGTTCCGCGACGTGCCGCTGAACCAGAGTTTCTCCTACACCATCCGCCTGACCCCCAGCGGCACCCTGGTGGTCAATGTGAAGACGCCGAGCAGCACCACCAGCAAGTGGACGGCCAAGCTCGACCCCAGCTGGGCCACGCAGAACCTCTACTTCAAGGCCGGCTCCTACGTGCAGGACAACCTCGGCGATGCCAGCGAAGCCGGCGCGGTGAACTTCACCAACCTGCTGATCGAACACCTCTGAAGCCCCCGGCGCCCCCGGCCGGGGCGCCGCCCCAGGCGCAGCAGCGCCTGCGCCTCCCAGCCCAGGCCCGCCCCAGCCTCGGGCTGCTGCAACACCCGGCCCAAGCCAATGGCACTGACACCCTCTGCGCCTGCTCCAGCGCCCGAGCCAGGCATTGCCACGCCTAGCACCAAACACAGGCTGCGTAAGTGCTGGTTGATATATGCAGCCTTACCAAAATCCTTAAACAGTTTAAAAACAGCCTTTTACAACAGCTTTATCGCACTACACTTCAAAACGAGCGGCTAACCCCGCTCCCGGCGGGGGCTTTATTAAAACCAAGAACAGCTGCCAAACACGGCCCCCGCCGGCACCCTTCGCGAGGGCCTCATGGGAATTGCCGCCAGCGAGCTGTGCCAGCATGTCATCCGCCCCACCCTGCTCTACCTGGGGCGCCACTCTCCCACTGCCGAAGCCCTGCTGCTGGGCGCCGCGGCCAGCCAATCGGCACTAGGCTCAGCCCTCGACGACCCGCACGGTCACGGCCTCTATCGCATCAGCACCCGCCGCCATCAACTGCTCTGGGACCAGCACCTGGCGCGCGACCCGGACCTGGCCAGCCTGGTGCGCGGCCTGGCCAGCCAGCACGCCTTCCTCTGCGCGCCCCACCTCGAGCTGATCGTCAACCTGCGCTATGCCACCGCCATCGCCTGGATGCTGGTCGAGGCCCAGGGCAGCCGCCTGCCCGCGGCCGACGATCTGCCGGCGCTGGCGCGCATCTGGCGCCAGGTATTCCAGCCACACGGGCGCCTGCGCGACTTCCTTCAGGCCTGGCAACTGTGCGTCGACAGCCAGCCCCACGCCGCCTGAAAATACATGACCGAACAGTCAGATTAACACCGCGGATTAATCCGACGAATATCCTTGTAAATACCGTAGTAGAGCGGTTGGCAAGGGTCGACAAAATGGGTAGCTTGCCGCCCCCGTTTTGCTGTCGACGAGTTCCCGATGAAACACACCTGGTTCAAAACCACCCTCGCTCTGGCCATCGGCGCCATTTCCACTCACAGCCTGGGCAACGGAATTGCCATCAACGAACAAAGCGTCAGCGGCATGGGTACCGCCTTCGCCGGGCGCGCCTCATCGGCCCAGGATGCCACCACCCTGTTCGGCAACCCGGCCGGCCTGAGCAAGCTCAAGCGCGCCGAAGCGGTCGGCGGCCTGGGCGTGGTCAAGGCCAATGTCGACATCGACGATGCCAGCGCCGACTCCAGCGAAGGCGACATGGTGCCCACCGCTGGCGTGCCGTTCGCCTACTACGCCAGCCCGCTGAACGATGACTGGCACTACGGCATCGGCCTGTATGTGCCGTTCGCCCTGATCAGCGACTACGAGAAAGGTTTCGGCGGCCGCTACAAGGGCCAGTACAGCAAGGTGGAAGTGGTCACCCTGCAACCGACCCTGAGCTACCGGATCAACGAGCGCGTCTCCGTCGGCTTCGGCCCGACCTTCAACAAGATCAAGGGCAAGCTGGTCAGCAAGCTCAACGATGGCGCCGTCGGTGGTAACGGCGACACCGAAATCGATATCAAGGGCGACGACACCGCCCTGGGCTTCAATGCCGGTGTGCTGGTGGATATCACCGAGCAACTGGCCTGGGGCCTGACCTACCACTCCAAGGTCGACTACACCCTGGAAGGCCGTACCCGCGTCACCGGCGGCGAAGGCCCGGTCTTCGGCCGCTTCAACGGCGACTATGACGCCCAGCTGGACTTCACCACCCCGGAAATGCTCGACAGCTCGCTGACCTACCAGCTGGACGAACAGTGGACCCTCTACGGTGGCGCCACCTGGACCCGCTGGAGCCGCCTGCAGGCCATCACCGTGCACAACCAAGGCACGCCGAGCCTGCTGGGCATGCAGCCGATTGGCGAAGTCAGCGAAGAGATGAACTGGCAGGACACCTGGTCCTACGCCATCGGCGCGGCCTACCAGCTGAACCCGCAATGGCTGCTGCGCACAGGCTTCGCCCTGGACGCCTCGCCGGCCGCCAACGACAACCGTACCGTGCGCATCCCGGTGGGCAACCGCAAGGTCTTCGCCGTCGGCGCCGGCTGGTCCCCCACTGCCGACATGACCCTCGACCTGGCCTATTCCTACCTGCACGAGAGCGATGCCAAGGTCGACCAGCACGCCACCAAGATCGCCGGCGTCGACGTCGGCCCCGGCTACAGCGCCACCTACAAGAACAGCGCCCACGGCGTGGGCATGCAGCTGACCTACCGCTTCTGACGGGCCATCTGGCGCACATGAAAAAGCCGGGCATTGCCCGGCTTTTTCATGCCTTCATTTCACGGCTGGCTGGCGATGGCCTGCTCCACGGCAGCGATCAGATCTTCATCATCCGGCTTGGTCAGGCTGGAGAAACTGGCGATCACCTTGCCGTCGCGGCCGACCACGTACTTGTAGAAGTTCCAGCGCGGCGCACTGCTCTGCGCCGCCAGCTCGCGGAACAGCGGCAGCGCCGCGTCGCCGCTGACCACCTGCGGCTCGCTCATGGCGAAGGTCACGCCGTAGTTGACGAAGCACACGGTGGCCGTCTCTTCACTGTTGTCCGCTTCCTGCCTGAAGTCATTGGACGGTACGCCGAGCACTTCCAGGCCCTGGCCCTTGTAGCGCTGGTACAGCACCTCCAGCCCCTTGAACTGCGGAGCGAAGCCGCAGTGGCTGGCGGTGTTGACCACCAGCAGCGGCTTGCCGGCAAAACGCTGACACAGGTCGATGCGCTCCTTGGAGCGCAGTTGCTGCAGCTCGCCCTGCAACAGTGGCGGGCATTCGGCCGCCAGCAGCGACCCGCTAAACAGCCCGACCAGCAACGCCAGGGCACTACGCGACATGCTCATGATGACAACCTCTGCACTGAATCCTCAGGCCACGCTACGCGCCTTGATAGCCTTCGGCAACGCTCAGCACAGGCCCATGCCCAACTGCAGCGCCGCCAGGCCGACCTGCTGCCAGCCCCACCAGGCCAGCAGCAGGAGGCCGGCGCCGGC
Source organism: Pseudomonas sp. R-28-1W-6 (assembly GCF_009799925.1). GTDB lineage: Bacteria > Pseudomonadota > Gammaproteobacteria > Pseudomonadales > Pseudomonadaceae > Aquipseudomonas. Next base: position 88,357 of record NZ_WELK01000006.1, on the reverse strand, counting down.
CAGCACGCCGAGCAGGGTCAGCTGGCGCCGGCTCATGCCAGGCCGTGCGCCGCCTGCAGGCGCGCCACCGGCTGCTCGCGCACCGGCCAGTTGAGCGCCGCGGCGAGCAGGCCGAGGGCAATGGCGATCTGCCAGACCAGGTCGTAGCTGCCGGTGTGGTCGTACAGGTAGCCGCCCAGCCAGCCGCCGAGGAAGGCGCCGAGCTGGTGGAAGAGGAAGACGATGCCGCCCAGCATCGACAGGTTGCGCACGCCGAACAGGGTGGCCACCGTGCCATTGGTCAGCGGCACCGTGGACAGCCACAGCAGGCCCATCGCAATGCCGAAGGCGTAGGCGCTCCACGCACTCAGCGGCGTGTAGAAGAAGGCCACGATCACCACCGTACGCGCCAGGTACAGCGCGGTCAGCAGGCGCGGCTTGGACAACCGACCGCCGAGCCAGCCGGCGATATAGGTGCCGAACACGTTGAACAGGCCGACCAATGCCAGCACCGTGGTGCCGACCGTGGCCGGCAGGTGCTGGTCGACCAGATAGGCCGGCAGGTGCACACCGATGAACACCACCTGGAAGCCGCAGACGAAGAAGCCCAGCGCCAGCAGCCAGAACCCGGAGTGCCCGCAGGCCTCGCGCAGCGCCTCGCCCAGGCTCTGCTCGGCGCCCAGCGAGGGCAGCGGCTGGTCGCGCACCAGCAGCGCCAGCGGCACGATCAGCGCCACCAGCAGGCCCAGCGCCAGCAGGGCGGCGGACCAGCCCAGCCAGCCGATCAGGCCGAGCGAGCCCGGCAGCATGGCGAACTGGCCGAAGGAGCCGGCCGCCGCGGCGATGCCCATGGCCATGCTGCGTTTTTCCACCGGCACGGCGCGGCCGACCACGCCCAGCAGTACCGAGAACGAGGTGCCGGACAGGCCGATGCCGATCAGCAGCCCGGCGCTCAGCGACAACGACGCGGCCGAGTCGGCATAACCCATCAGCAGCAGGCCGGCGGCATACAGCAATCCGCCGACGGCGATCACCCGGCGCGCGCCGAACCGGTCGGCGATGGCCCCGGTCACCGGCTGCGCCAGGCCCCAGATCAGGTTCTGCAGGGCGATGGCGAAGGCGAACACCTCACGACCCCAGCCGAACTCGCTGCTCATCGGCGTGAGGAACAGGCCGAAGCCGTGGCGGATACCCAGCGACAGCGCCAGGATCAGCGATGCGCCGAGCAACACCCAGCCACTGGTACGCCATACCGAAGTCATGCTTGATCCTTGTGGGCGGGTGATTCCCGCCGGTTCGCGAAATAGAGTGTTGGCGCCCTGCCGCCGGACGCATGCAGGCGGCAAGCTACAGGCTGTATATACCGGCAACGCGCAGCGCGCCAAACACAGCTAAGCACTAAACCGGCAGCACAGTTGTAGGGTGCGCCGTGCGCACCAATGCCCCGCGCAGGCGTTCCGCTGCGCACGGCGCACCCTAGGGCACAGGTCGAATCCAGGCACTCAAGCCAGGGCGAGCGCCAGCACCAGCAGCACCGCACACTCGGCCAGCTCCAGCAGCGCCCCGGCGGTGTCGCCGGTGGTGCCGCCCAGGCGGGTGACGAAGGCGCGGCGCAGCAGGAAGAAGCTCAGCAGCGCAGCGCCGATGGCCAGCAGCCCGGCCCAGCCGCACAGCAGCATGGCCAGGGCGTTGCCGGCCAGCACCAGCGGCAGTTGCTGGCGCGGCAGGTGCTCGCTGAGCGCCTGGCCCAGGCCGCCGGCGCGCACGTAGGGCGTGGTGAGGAACAGCAGCGGCAACAGCCAACGCCCCAGCCACGGCGCCAGCAATAGCGCACTCCATTGCCCGGCCTGCAGCAGCGCGACCAGGGCGGCGAACTTGAGCAACAGCAGCAGCACCAGCACCACCACGGCGATCGGTCCGCTGCGCGGGTCCTTCATGATCGCCAGGGTGCGTTCGCGGTCGCCGTAGCCGCCGACCCAGGCATCCGCCGTGTCGGCCAGGCCGTCCAGGTGCAGCCCGCCGCTCAGGCCGACCCACAGCGCCAGCAGCAGCGCCGCCTGCAGCAAGGCCGGCGCGCCGCTCAGCAGCAGCTGCGCCAGCCACAACAGGCCGCCGAGCAGCAGCCCGACCGCCGGGTACCACAGCAGCGAACGGCCCAGCTGCTGGGGTGCCGGCATGCCCGCCAGGCTCACCGGCAGGCGGGTGAGGAACTGCAGGGCGATCAGCAGCGGTCGCATGCTCAGGCTTCGCGCAGGCTCAGGTCGGCCGCGACCTGCAGGCGATGCAGCGCGGCATGGCCGACCTCGACCTGCAGCATCTGCTGCTGCGGCAGGCCGCGGGCCTGGGCCAGCAGCAGGCGCATCACCCCGCCGTGGGTCACCAGCAGCACGCGCTGGCCGGCCAGCTCCTGCTGCAGGCGCGCGATGGCGGCCATCACCCGGGCGGCGAAGTCGCGCACCGGCTCGGCATTCGGCGGGGTGAAGTTGAACGGATCGTTCCAGAAGCTGCCCAGCGCTTCGGTGTCCTCGAGGAGGATTTCCGCGGCGTTGCGCCCTTCCCAGTCGCCGAAGTGCAGCTCACGCAGATCGGCCTCGATGCGCAGCGGCAGGCCCTGGGTCTCCGCCAGCTGGCGGGCGAAGGCCTCGCAGCGCTGCAGCGGCGAGCTGATGATCAGCTCCCAGCCACCCTGTTCGGCCAGGGTCGCATGCATCTGCTGCCAGCCGCGCTCGCTGAGGGCGTCGTCCAGGCTGCCACGAAAACCGTTGCCGCCGGTGGTCTCACCGTGGCGCAAAAGATCCAGCTGCAAACTCATCAACCATGCTCCTGTACTGCTGCTTCAGAAAAAGTCGCCATCTGCCCGTGCAGCGCGCACGCCAGGCGCAGCAACGGCACCGCCAGCGCCGCACCACTGCCCTCGCCCAGGCGCAGGCCCAGTTGCAGCAAAGGCTCGGCCGCCAGGGCGGCCAGCACGTGGCGATGGCCCGGCTCGGCGCCGCTATGGCTGAACAGCAGCCAGTCGGCCACGCCCGGATTCAGGCGCACCGCCAGCAGGGCCGCGACGCTGCAGATGAAGCCATCGACCAGCACACTGACGCCCTGCTGCGCACAGGCCAGGTAGGCGCCGGTCAGCGCGGCGATTTCCAGGCCACCCAGGCGCTGCAGGCAATCCAGCGGCGCGCGGGCCTGATCGTGCAGGGCCAGGGCAGATTCGACGGCGCGGATCTTACGCACCATACCGGCGCTGTCCAGCCCGGTGCCGGGGCCGACCAGCTCGCTCAGCTGCTTGTCCAGCAGCGCGCAGGCCAGCGCGCTGGCCGCCGTGGTGTTGCCGATGCCCATCTCGCCGCCGATGAACAGCTGGCAGCCGGCAACCGCGGCGCGCTCGGCCACCGCACGGCCGACCTGCAGCGCCGCCAGGCACAGTTCGCCGCTCATCGCCGGCGCTTGGGTGAAATTGGCCGTGCCCGGCGCCAGTTGATGCTGGCAGACGCCGAGCATGGCCGGCGCCGGTTCGACCGTGCCGAGGTTGTGCACTTCCAGGGTCGCGCCGAGCTGGCGGGCCAGTACGCTGATCGCCGCGCCACCGCCGGCAAAGTTGCCGAGCATCTGCACGGTCACCGCCTGCGGATAGGCCGACACGCCTTCAGCGACCACCCCGTGGTCACCGGCGAAGATGCTGATCCACACCCGCTCCAGCTCGGGACGCACGCGCCCCTGCTGGGCGGCCAGGCGTACCGCCAGCGGCTCCAGTTGGCCGAGGGCACCGGCCGGCTTGGTCAGCTCGGCCTGGCGTTGCAGGGCCTGGGCAGCCACCTGCTGGTCGAGCGGTCGGCAGCTCGCCTGCCACCAGAATGCACTCACAGGCGTTCTCCTTTCAGGATCATGGGCAGCCCGGCGACGGTGAACACCACCCGCTGGCTGCGTTCGGCCAGGGCCTGGTGCAACCAGCCGGCCTCGTCGACATAACGCCGAGTCAGCTCACCCAGCGGCACCACGCCCAGGCCGGTTTCGTTGCTGACCAGAATGATCCGCCCCGGCAGCTCGGCCAGGCATTCCAGCAACGCCACACGCTCGGCCTGCAGACGTGTTTCATCGTCCAGCATCAGCAGGTTGGTCAGCCACAGGGTCAGGCAATCGACCAGCAGGCAGCATCCCTCGCCCGCCTGCTCGCGCAGCACCTTGGCAAGTTCGACGGGCTCCTCGACCAGCGCCCAGCCAGCCGGACGCCGCGCGCGGTGCTGGGCGATACGCAAACTCATCTCGCCGTCCAGCGCCTGGCTGGTGGCGATATAAGTCACCGCCAGGCCGGATTCACCAGCCAGCGTCTCGGCCAGGCGGCTCTTGCCGGAACGGGCGCCGCCGAGGATCAGTTCAAGCATGTTTGCCTCATTCAGGGGTTCTGCCAGTGCAGGCTACAGGCCACACAGCTCGCGCAATTTACCGGTATCCAGATGCGCCTCGACCAGATCGGCCAGGCGCTCGATATCGCGTTCACGCAGGGCATGGTAGTCCACCGTCTGCACCTCGCGCAGGCCGGCCCAGCGCAGCAGCGCGCCACATGCCGCAGACGATTCGAACAGGCCGTGCAGGTAGGTGCCGAGCACCTGACCATCGCCACTCATACCGCCATCCGGGCGACCGTCATTCAGCTGCACCGCGCCGTTAAGCCCGGCGCCCGTGCTGCCCCCGGCGTGGATCTCGTAGCCGCTCACCGCCGCCTGCTCCAGACACAACAAACCCTGCACATTGCGCAGCTGCTTCTCCGGTTCCAGCACGGTGACGAAGTCCAGCAGGCCAAGGCCGGCGCTGCTACCGGGCGCACCTTCCAGGCCATGGGGGTCGTCGATCTGTGTGCCGAGCATCTGCAGGCCGCCGCAGATGCCGAGCAGCTTGCCGCCGTAGCGCAGGTGGCGCTCGATGGCCGCCGGCCAGCCCTGCTCGCGGAGGAAGGCCAGGTCGGCGCGCACGCTTTTCGAGCCTGGCAGGATGATCAGGTCGGCCGGCGGAATGGCCTGGCCGGGGCCGATGAACTGCAGGTCGACCTGCGGGTGCAGGCGCAGCGGATCGAAGTCGGTGTGGTTGCTGATGCGCGGCAGCACCGGCACCAGCACCTTGAGCTGTGGCCCGGCCTGGGTCACCTGGCGCGTGGCCACCGCATCCTCGGCTTCCAGGTGGAAATCCATGAGGTACGGCAGCACGCCGAGCACCGGCTTGCCGGTGCGTTCCTCCAGCCAGTCCAGGCCCGGTTGCAGCAGGCTGAGGTCGCCGCGGAAACGGTTGATCACGAAGCCCTGCACGCGCGCCTGCTCGGATGCGCTGAGCAATTCGAGGGTGCCGACCAGGTGGGCGAACACGCCGCCCTTGTCGATATCGGCAATCAGGATCACCGGGCAGTCCACCGCCTCGGCGAAACCCATGTTGGCGATGTCGCCGGCACGCAGATTGATCTCCGCCGGCGAGCCGGCGCCCTCGACCATCACCATCGGATACTGCGCACAGAGGCGCTGGTGCGACTCCAGCACGGCGGCGCGCGCGGTCTGCTTGTAGTCGTGGTAGGCCACCGCGTGCATGTTGCCGATGGCGCGGCCGTGGATGATCACCTGGGCGCCGGTGTCGCTGTTGGGCTTGAGCAGCACCGGGTTCATATCGGTGTGCGGCGCCAAGCCGGCGGCTTGGGCCTGCACCGCCTGGGCTCGACCGATCTCGCCGCCGTCGCTGGTAACCGCGCTGTTCAGTGCCATGTTCTGCGGCTTGAACGGCACCACCGCGACGCCTTGGCGCTTGAGCCAGCGGCACAGGGCAGTCACCAGGGTGCTCTTGCCGGCATCGGAGGTGGTGCCCTGCACCATCAAGGTGGCGGTCATCGCGGCATCTCCTGCAGGGCCTGCTCCAGCCGTTGCCAGCCTGCTTCGTCGGCAGGCAGGCCGAAGCGCAGGCAGCGGGTCTCGGCGAACAGACGTACGAGGATGCCGCGACGGGCGAAGTAGCCGTGCAGGCCGACCGCCTGCTGCTGAGCGACCAGCTGGAACAGCGCGGTGCCGCCCGCCGGGGCCAGGCCATGGGCGCTGAGCAGCACGGCCAGGCGCAGGCCGTCGGCCTGCAGGCGCTCGCGCTGGGCCTGCTGGCCGGCGCCGTCCTGCAGGATGGCGGTGGCCACCGCCCGCGTCGGGCCGCTGATGGTCCAGGGGCCAAGGCGCTCAGCCAGGCGCTCCAGCAGCGTCGGCTCGGCCAGGACGAAACCCAGGCGGATGCCGGCCAGGCCGAAGAACTTGCCGAACGAGCGCAGCACGATCAGCCCCGGCAACTGGCTGAAGGCCGCCAGGCTGTGCTGCGGCGTGCAGTCGATGAACGCCTCGTCCACCACCAGCCAGCCACCGCGCTCGGCCAGGCGGGCGTGCCAGTCGAGCAGTTGCTGCGGCGCGAGCAGTCGTCCGGTCGGGTTGTTGGGGTTGATCAGCAGCAGCACATCCAGGCGTTCCAGGGCGCGACCCACCGCCCCTTCGCCGAGTTCGCTGACCTGATGCCCCGCGCGGCGCCAGGCCTCGGCATGTTCGGCATAGGCCGGCGAAACGATCCCCACCCGCCCCTGCCTGCGCAGCTGCGGCAGGGCCTGGATCGCCGCCTGGGAGCCGGCCACCGGCAGCAAGGCGGGTACGCCGTAGTAGTCGCGCGCCGCCGCCTCCAGGCCATCGTCCGACTCGGGCAGGCGACTCCAGGCCGTCGCCGGAATCGCCGGCAGCGGCCAGCCATAGGGCGCGATGCCAGTGGACAGGTCGAGCCAGTCGGCCAGGGCGATGCCATAGCGCTGCGCCGCCGCACGCAGGCGGCCACCATGTTCAAGCAAGGTAAAGACTCCCGATCAGCAACAGCGCCAGCCACAGCAGCACGCCGCCATTCACCAGATTGAGCGCGCGCTCGATATCGCGCGCCCGCGCCTGCGGCCCCGCACCCAGCACGGGGCGCACATGCAGCTCGCCATGATAGGTCGCCGCGCCGCCCAGGCTCACGCCGAGGGCGCCGGCACCGGCGGCCATCACCGGGCCGGCGTTGGGGCTGTCCCACTGCGGCGCCTGCTGGCGCCAGCAGCGGAGGGCCAGAGCGGTCTTGCCGAGCAGCGCATAGGTCAGCGCCACCAGGCGCGCGGGGAGGTAATTGAGGCCATCGTCGATCTTCGCCGCGGCCCAGCCAAAGCGTTCGAAGCGCTCGTTGCGGTAGCCCCACATGGCGTCCAGGGTGTTGCTCAGGCGATAGAGCACCACGCCCGGCGCACCGGCGACGAGGAACCAGAACAGCGCGGCAAACACCGCGTCCGAGCCGTTCTCCAGCACCGACTCGGTGCCAGCGCGGGCCACACCCTCGCTGTCCAGCTCGGCGGTCTGCCGGCTAACCATATAGCCCACCCGCTTGCGTGCCTCGGGCAGATCGCCCAGGCGCAGCGCCTGGGCCACCGGCAGCGCGTGCTCGCCGAGGCTGCGCAGGCCGAGGGCGGCGTACAGGGTCAGCACCTCCACCAGCCAGCCGAGATAGGGCAAGCGCGCCAGCAGCAGGCTGAGCAGGGTCAGCGGCAGCACCGCCAGGCACCAGCCGGTGACGCCGTGGCTGCGCCAGCCGTGGCCACCACTGTTGAGGCGTTGTTCGATGCGTTGCGCCAGGCCGCCAAAGGCCACCAGCGGGTGCCAGCGCTTGGGCTCGCCGAGCAGGCCGTCCAGGGTCACTCCAGCCAGGGTGGCCAGCAGCAGGCTCATTCGTGTTGCCCCCAGCTGTCGGTGAACAGCAGCTCCTGCAAGGGTCGCGGCGTGGCCCAGCCTTCCTGGACCAGCATCGGCTCGCGGTAGAACTCGGTGACCGGGCCCAGGCAAAGAATCGCCAGCGGCTTGCTGCCGACCGGCATATGCAGCAGCTCGGCCAGCGCCTGCGGCTCGAACAGCGAGACCCAACCGAGGCCCAGGCCTTCGGCGCGCGAGGCCAGCCAGAGGTTCTGGATGGCGCAGGCCAGGGAGGCCAGGTCCATTTCCGGCAGGGTGCGGCGGCCGAAGATGTGTTTCTCGCGCAGATCCATCAGTGCCACCACCAACAGCTCGGCGCAGTCGCGGATGCCCTCGACCTTGAGCCGCATGAACTCGTCGCTGCGCTCGCCCAGGGCCTCGGCGGTGCGCACCCGCTCGGCCTCGACCTGGGCATGGATGGCGTCGCGCAGTTGCGGGCGGGTGATGCGGATAAAGCGCCAGGGCTGCATCAGGCCGACGCTGGGCGCCTGGTGCGCGGCTTCCAGCAGGCGCGCGAGCAGCTCCGGGGCCACCGCGCCGCCGGCGAAGTGGCGCATGTCGCGACGCTCGGCAATCGCCCGGTACACCGCGGCACGTTCGGCGGGGCTGAAGGCATGCTCGCTCATGGCAACAGCAGCCCGGCGGCGGCCTGCGGGTTGGACGGCAGGTAGAAGTGGATATAGGAGGCGGTCAGCCGTCCGATGCGATAGACCGCCTCGCTGGCCGGGCGCTGGTTCGGGCTGCTGCCACGCGCCAGCGGTTCGACGGCCGAGTCGAGCTGCGAGTGATGGTAAGTGTGGCCACGCAGCAGGCCTTCCGGCAGCGCTACCTGCTGCAGGCCGAGGGCGGCCATGCGCGGCTGCATCTGCGCGTGGCCGGGCAGCAGGCCGAGCAGTTCGGCGCTGTGGCCGGCCTTGTCGGTCAGGCGGTCGAGCAGGTAGAGCATGCCGCCGCACTCGGCGAGGATCGGCTTGCCGGCGGCCTGATGGACATGGATCGCCTCGCGCATCGCCAGGTTATCGGCCAGTTGCTGCAGGTGCAGCTCCGGGTAGCCGCCGGGCAGGTAGAGGCTGTCCGCCTCCGGCAACTGGCGCTCGCGCAGCGGCGAGAAGAAGCACAGCTCGGCGCCGAGGCGGCGCAACAGGTCGAGGTTGGCCTGGTAGAGGAAGGCGAACGCGGTGTCGCGCGCCACGCCGATGCGCACGCCGGCCAGCAGTGGCTCGAGTGCTTCCTCCACCGGCGCGGCGAAACGCACCGGGTCTGGCAGGACAGCGCCGGCACTGGCCAGCAGTGCATCGGCCGCCGCATCCAGGCGCGCATCCAGGTCGGCCAATTCGTCTGCCTGGACCAGGCCCAGGTGGCGGCTGGGCAGCTCCAGCGCGGCGCTGCGCGGCAAGGCGCCGTACCAGCGGATCGCCGGCGGCAGACTGTCACGCAGGATCTCGCCATGCCGCGCGCTACCGGTACGGTTGGCCAGCACCCCGGCGAACGGCAGGTCGTGCTGGAAGTTGGCCAGGCCATAGGCCAGGGCGCCGAAGGTCTGCGCCATGGCGCTGCCGTCGATCACCCCCAGCACCGGCACCTGGAAACGCCGCGCCAGGTCGGCCGCGGACGGGCTGCCGTCGAACAGGCCCATCACCCCTTCGATGAGGATCAGGTCGGCCTCGCCCGCCGCCTCCCAGAGCAGGCGCCGGCATTCGTCCTCGCCAACCATCCACAGGTCGAGCTGGTACACCGCCTGGCCCGAGGCGCGGGCGAGGATCATCGGGTCGAGGAAGTCCGGGCCGCACTTGAACACCCGCACGCGCTTGCCGGCCCGCGTGTGCAGGCGCGCCAGGGCGGCGGTAACGGTGGTCTTGCCCTGGCCGGACGCCGGGGCGGCGATCAGCAGGGCCGGGCAGCTGCGCGGGGTCAAAACTCAATACCCTTCTGCGCTTTAACCCCGGCCTTGAAGGCATGCTTGACCAGGCTCATCTCGGTGACGGTATCCGCCGCCTCGAGCATCCCCGGCAAGGCGCCGCGGCCGGTCACCACCACGTGCTGCAGCAGCGGGCGCGCCTCGATGTCGGCGAGCACTGCGTCCAGCTCCAGGTAGCCGTGCTTGAGGGCGATATTCAGCTCGTCGAGTACCACCAGGCCGATCTGCGGGTCGCTCAGCAACTGCGCCGCCACTGCCCAGGCCGCGCGGGCCTTGTCGATGTCGCGCTGGCGGTCCTGGGTCTCCCAGGTGAAGCCCTCGCCCATCACGTGATAGCTGACTTCCTCGGGGAAGCGGCGGAAGAAGCTTTCCTCGCCGGTGCTGGCAGCGCCCTTAATGAACTGCACTACGCCGACGCGGATGCCGTGGCCGAGGGCGCGGGCGACCATGCCGAAGGCCGAGCTGCTCTTGCCCTTGCCGTTGCCGCTGTGCACCAGCAGCAGGCCGTATTCGTCCTGGGCCTGGGCGATTTTTTCATCGATCAGCGCTTTCTTGCGCTGCATGCGCGCCTTGTGGCGTTCGTCGCGCGCGGCGGACTCGCTCATCTACAACTCCTCGCGACCGGCTGTGGCGCGCCAATGCACCAGCGCCACGCCCTGCACCAGGCGCGGCAGCGAAACAGAATGGGGGCAGCAGCAGGACAACACGCGGGGAGGCCGAGCAGGCCCACCCCACCCGCAAAGCCCGCCGCAATGCCGTGGATCGCTTCAGGCCGGTCTCCGGGCTTGTGAGCGGAGCCTCTGGCTCCTCGGGCGCGCCTTCCCATGCCGAATGACACAGTGGCTGGATGCACTCGTTGACTCACCTACCGTTGCGGGGGCAGCGCCGGATTCTTCGCGAACGAATGGACCGGCTTCCCTGTTTCACCCCATGGACGCTGCGCGGCCGGGGCACCTGTAGCAAGGGGCGCAGGGTAGAAGGTTGGGGGTGGAGCGTCAACGCTTGCGGCAGAGGGTCAGGCCGTCGCCCAGCGGCAGCAGGGACAGGTCGACACGCCGGTCGCGTTTGAGCGTGCGGTTGAGCGCCTGGATCGCGCGGGTGTCGGCACTGTCCGGGTTCTGCTCGAGCACCCGGCCGCTCCACAGCACGTTGTCGAACAGGATCAGCCCGCCCTGGCGCGCCAGAACCAGGGCGTGCTCCAGGTACACCGGGTAGTTGGCCTTGTCGGCGTCGATGAAGATCAGGTCGAAGCTTTCGCCCTGTCCGCCGCGTTCCAGGGCGTTCAGGGTTTCCAGGGCCGGCGCCAGGCGCAGCTCGATACGCTCGGCCAGGCCGGCTTCGTACCAGTAGCGACGGGCGATGGCGTTGTAGTCGCCGGGCAGGTCGCAGCAGATCAGCTGGCCGTCCGCCGGCATGGCGGCGGCCATGCACAGGGCGCTGTAGCCGGTGAAAGTGCCGATTTCGAGGATGCGCTTGGCACCGCTCAGCTGCACCAACAGGGCCATGAACTGGCCCTGCTCGGGGGCGATCTGCCAGTGCGCGCTGGGCAGTTGCGCCGTCTCGTCGCGCAGGCGCTTGAGCAGCGGGGTCTCGCGCAGGGAGACATCCAGCAGGTACTGGTAGAGGCTGTCGTCGAGGTTGAGAGTGCGGTTGGTCATGGCTGGCGCGCCAGTTGCGCCGGCGCCAGCACGCGCTTGGCGCTGAGGTAGGTCTTCTGCCAGTAGGCCGTGGCGAGGTTGTCCAGGCGCACCGTGCCGCCGCTGGACGGCGCATGGACGAAACGCCCTTCGCCGACATAGATGCCGGCATGGCTGACCTGGCCGCCGCCATTGGTGGCGAAGAACAGCAGGTCGCCGCTCTGCAGGGCACTGCGACTGACCGTGGGTGCACGCAGGTTGATCATCTCGCGGGTCGAACGCGGCAGCTGGATGCCGGCCGAGTTGCGGTACACGTAGCCGATCAGGCCGCTGCAATCGAAGCCGCCGTCCGGGGTATTGCCGCCATAGCGATAGGGCGTGCCGACCAGGCCGATGGCACTCATCAGCACATCGTCGGCCGTTTCGTTGCCAACGATGGGAAAGGGGGCGACGGGGTAATCGGGAGAGGGCGGGTTGCCGGCGCAGGCGGTGAGCAGCGCGGCGAGGGCTAGCAGGGCGAAGCGAGCCGTTACATGCATGGCGGGCGATCCTGGCCGGAATGCGCCCTACTCTGCCGCGTGCCGGACACAGGCGCAAGCCCTGTGCCCAGGCAGGCTCAACGGTGAACCGAACGCGCGGCCTGCAGCTGCGGGGCCAGCGCCAGGGCGCGCTTGGCTTCCATGTAGCTGCGGTTCCAGTAGCTGTCATCCAGGCTGTCGATGCGCACGCCACCGCTGCGGCTGCTGCTGGAGTGGATGAACTGGTCATCGCCCAGGTAGATGCCGGCATGGCTGACGCGGCCACGGCCACGGTTGTTGAAGAAGATGATGTCGCCCGGCTCCAGCTCTGCGCGGGCCACCAGCGGGGCATCCAGGTTGATCATTTCGCGGGTCGAGCGCGGCAGCTGCATGCCGGCTTCTTCACGGAACAGGAAGCCGATGAAACCGCTGCAGTCGAAACCGGTCTTCACCGAAGTGCCGCCGAAACGGTACTTGGTGCCGACCAGGGACAGGCCCTGACTGAGGATGCTGTCTGCCAGCTGCGGCAGCGCATAAGGTTTGTCGTCGGTGATGTCGGCCATCATCTGCTCGTCGCTGATGAACTCGACGGGTTCCGGCTCGACCGCAACCTGCTCGACCGGCTGGTGCGAAACCTGGCCGGCACAGGCCGCCAGGAGGGTAATCAGTGCAAGAGGCACGAGGGGTGCGAAGCGCTTTAGCATGGGCACGACCGTGTTTGTCTGGTTTTTATAAGGGGGCGACTATGCCCGCTGAAGACCAGGATTGCAAATTCAATGCCGAGAAATGTGACTCAGTAGTTCAGGCAAAACATCTAAAGACCCCCGCATTATGTGGGCGTCCACCCAGCCGCTGAGGTCAGTTGTCGCAGGGTTGATTTCCGCGGTGAAACCCCCGTTCCTGCGGGCCTGTGCCAGGGGCTCGACGATGTAGGGGAAGCTCGCCGTGGTGCCCACCGCCAGCACCACCTCAAAGCCCTTGTGCAGTTCGTCGTAGAGTCTGCCGATGGCCTGCTCCGGCAGCATTTCCTCGAACAGCACCACCGGCGGGCGCAGGATGCCCCCGCATTGGGCACAGCGCGGCGGCAAGGGCCGCTGCAGGTGCGCAGCCAGTTCGGGATCTTCGGCGCCGCAGGACTGGCAGTACAACGGCGCCAGCTGGCCGTGGATCTCGATCAGGCGCTGCGCCGGCGAACCGGCCTGGCGATGATAGCCGTCGATGTTCTGCGTCAGCACCCAGCAGCCGGGTTTGCGCCGCTGCAGCTCGGCGATGGCCACATGCCCGGCATTCGGTCGGGCGCCCAGGCAGGCCTTGCCCAGTTCGGCCAGGTACTTCCAGCACAGCGCCGGGTCGCGCCGCAGCATCGGCCCGGACAGCGCCGCCTCGATCGGCAGGCCTTCCGGAGTGAGACCGTTGTACAGGCCGCCAAGGCCGCGATAGGTCGGCAGCCCCGAGTCGGCGGACAGGCCGGCGCCGGTGATGATCAGAATGCGCTCGGCCCGTTCGATGGCCTGGGCGACGCGGATGATGTCCTGCTCCATCGCACTCTCCTGATGATCCTGCCGACCCGTAGGGTGCGCCGCGCGCACCGCCAACCCTGCACGGACTGCTGGTGCGCACGGCGCACCCTACAGGCTCCTAATGATTGACCGTATGAGCCAGCATCACCGACAGCTGGCACAGCGGCCGGCCGCTCTGCGCATGCCAGTGGTTGAAGGCCGCCTGCACGGCGGCCAGTTCCTTGAGGCTGGTCGGCGCCTTGTCGATGATTTCCTGGGCCTTGAGCGCGGCGACCATATCGTCGGTGGGAATGAAGGTGTCCTTGCCGATCATGCGCAGCAGGCGCGGTGCCGACAGCCCGCCGAGCTGGCTGCCGTGCTTGGCCAGGTACTTCCACAGGCCGACGATATCGGTCACCGGCCAGTCGGCGATCAACGCACCGAAGCTGCCTTTTTCCTTCTGCACATCCAGTACGAACTGGGCGTTGCGCGGCACGCTCTTGAGCTTGCCCAGGTGGCGGATGAGGCGCGCGTCCTGCATCAGCCGCTCCAGATGCTCGGCGCTCATCAGCGCGACTTTCTCCGGGACGAAGCCGAAGAACACTTCCTCGAAGGCCGGCCACTTGGCATCCACCAGGCTGTGCTTGAGGCCGGCGCGGAACACGCGCAGGGCGATCAGCGACAGGTAGCGGTCATCGCCCAGGGCGCGCAGCTCGGCGTCAGGGCGCGGCTGCGGCAGCATGGCCTCCAGGGCCGCGGCCGAGCCGAAGCGGTTCAGGCAGTATTCGTGGAGCCATTGGTAGTCGCGCATCTGTCGTCCTTACGAAATCTTGTGTGGCCCGGTACGGAGGGCGGGCTCAACAGAGGCAACAGGGTGCCCGCCAAGCGCGGTATCAGGCAAGCCTGCCGGCTGTTAGCCCGCGCGGCGATCTGCAACACTGCCCGCCCCTTGCCCCGATGATGTGGATGCCATGAGCGCAGCGGTACCGCTCTTCCTCGACTGCTGCGCACGCGTCCTGCGCGGCGACGGCGTGCTGATCGAGCAGCTGCACGCCCAGGGCTTCGCCTGCGCGCCGGCCGAGTGGTGCTTCACCCTCCCCGCCCTGCATGGCTTCCTCGCCCCGCGACTGGCGACCGAGCCGCCGCTGACATACCGCACCTTCGTCCAGCAGCTGTTCGCCAGCTCGATCAACCAGCAGCTGCGCGAGCACGGCGCGCAGATCGCCATCGCCGACAACCGGGGCAAGGTCAGTGCGAGCCTGTATTGCCTGCGTCGCCTACCGTTCCGAGAACCTGTCGCGAACCTTCCGTAGGGTGCGCCATGCGCACCAGAAAGCCCGCAGATTGTCCCGGTGCGCGCAGCGCACCCTAAGTCAGGCGCCCAAACGAGGCTGCAACAGGGCCTGCGGGCTGGCATTGCGTAGCCCGCAAAGAGCGCAAGCAGCTTCCGAAAGCCAGATTAATGTCTCGCAAGCTAGAACCAGGCGCTAATCAGGTTCTGAACAGGTGACGGGTGTCGGCGTGGTACAGCGCCGATTCGGCGAACTCCTCGGCGCCCAGCACCCGGCCGACCAGGATCAGCGCGGTACGGCGGAAGCCCTTGGCGCGCACCTTGGCCTCGATATCGGCGAGCGTGCCGCCGACCCAGTCCTGATCCGGCCAGCTGGCGCGGTGGACCACGGCGATCGGGCAGTCGGCGCCGTAGTGCGGCAGCAGCTCGGCGACTATCTGCGCCAGGTGCTGCACGCCCAGGTGGATGGCCATGGTCGCGCGGTGGCTGGCCAGGGCCGCCAGCTCCTCCCCCGCCGGCATCGGCGAGTTGTGCCCGTAGCGGGTGAGGATCACCGTCTGCGACACCTCCGGCAGGGTCAGCTCGCTTTCCAGCAGGGCCGCGCAGGCGGCAGTGGCCGTCACTCCGGGCACGATCTCGAAGGCGATGCCCAGCGCCCGTAGATGGCGGATCTGCTCGCCGATGGCGCCGTACAGCGACGGGTCGCCGGAATGCACGCGGGCCACGTCCTGGCCACGCTCGGCGGCCGCGCGGATCAGCGCGATGATCTCGTCCAGATGCAGCTCGGCGGTGTTCACCACCTGCTCGGCGCTATGCCCCTGCAGCACCGCTGCCGGCACCAGCGAGCCGGCGTAGAGGATCACCGGGCAACTGCGGATCAGGCGCTGGCCCTTGACGGTGATCAGTTCCGGGTCGCCGGGGCCGGCGCCGATGAAATAGACGGTCATGGCGATTTCCGATTCAGGCGCGGGCGAGCGCCAGGGTAGCGCAGGCGCTGCGTTGCTTGGTGCAGAGCAGCGTGGCGGAACGACCGGCGAGGGCTTCGGCCTGGGCCAGGGCACTGGCCTCGGCCACCCCGGCGCTGCCGGTCAGCTCACGCGCCAGCGCCGAACTTTCGCTCAGGCGCGATTCGTAGGACGCCAGTTGCTCGGCCGCACAGAAGGTCAGCGGGAGATCGAGCTCGGCCGCCAGCTGCAGCAGGCCGAGCTCGTCACGCTTGCGCGCACTGCTGGCCAGGCCGCTGAGCGCCGCCAGCGGCAGTTGCAGTTGGTGCAGCGTGGCCAACAGCAGCTCAGCCAGCTCGAGCGCTGTGCAACCACGCCGGCAGCCGAGGCCGGCGATGATCACCGACTCAGGCATCCTGCCGGGCGTCACGACCATGGAACCAGGCAGCCGCCAGGCCCAGGGCCGCCCAGAACAGTGCGTTGGTCAGCAGAGAAGCGAGGATGAATGCCTCCTGCAGCTCGGCCGGCGCCAGGCTCTCGTGTACTTCCGGGTGCGGCGCGCCGATCAGGTGTGGCAGCACCAGCAGCACCAGGCCGGCCACCCGCAGCGCCCAGTGGCGGCCGAACGCCAGCAGGCCCAGGCCCGCGGCCGTCGCCACGGCAGTGCCGATCCACCAGTACTGGCGCAGCAGCAGGTCGGCGGCGGCGGTGCCCGGCAGTTCCGGCGGCAGGCCGGCGGATGGCGCCAGGGAGAAGGTGGCGAAACCGCCCAGGCCCCAGAGCAGGCCCTGCCAGGTCCGGCCCGGCGCGCGCAGGGTGAACAGGCCGGCCAGCATCAGGGCGAAACCGACCGCCACCACCAGGTTGCTCAGACCGGTGGCCAGGGTGCGTTGCCAGCCGTCTTGCGGCGCCCAGGCCTCGCCATCGTGGCTGTGACCGGCGGCCTGCGCCTGGGCATACTCATGAGCCGGTTCGGCGACGGCATGGCCGTGCTCGGCCACCACCTGTTCTGCCGGCGCGGCGCTCTCGTAGCTTTCCGCCTGCAGGATCAACGGGGTGACCCACAGGCTCTGCAGCAGGGTCAGCAGGATGGCGGCGAGCAGGCCGGCGAAACCGGCCGTCTGGGCGATACGTTTGATCATCTCGGGACTTCTCGAAACAGCGGCAAGGCGGCGACGCCGCCACACGGGGCGGTAACGCTCAGGCGAACTGGCGGTTTAGTGGCAGGGAAACGCGGCGCTGTGCCGGGTATCGTGGGCGGCGTTGTGCATCGCCTCGATGTGCGAGAAGCCGGCGACGAAGATCAGCGCGCCGCCCAGCAGGCAGCTGCCAACGGCCAGGAACAGGCGTTGCGAGAGAGGACGGGTAACGGATGCGGAAGACAACAGTGCGCTGCTGGACATGAGCTGACCTTCTGGTGATGTGAAAACGGGGCAGAAGGACGCAGCACGTGCAGGCCCATCCGGGGGCCTGAATCCGGCGCGCACCCGCCCACCGCGGGTTGCCAAACGAGGATTCAGGCCGGTCTCCGGGCTTGCGACGACTGTCGGCTTCGACAGTGACTGGGTCAGCCTTCCCATGCCAAGGCACAGTGACTACGACAACCCTACGTACGCTTACCGTTGCGGGGGCAGCGCCGGACTCGTCTCGCAAGAGACCCACCGGCTTCCCGTTTCACCTCGCACACGCCGGTGCGAGACACCTGAAACAGCTTTTCTAGAACATCACGAAGCCCGGCCCAGCGTCAACCGCCAAGGTTGACCGGCCCGCGGGCACTGCGTAGCCTTCCGCCCTTTCGAGGTTCTGCACCCGCGCGGGTGCAGCTAAGAGGGAACAGGGTCAACGCCCTGGCTGCCCCCGCAACTGTGAACGGTTCAAGCCCCTTCGATACACCACTGCCAACGGCGGGAAGGTGAAGGGGACGCGCCCAGCGCACACCGTGAGCCAGGAGACCTGCCTCGACTAACACGCTAACTGTCCGGGCGGGGTGATCCGGTGGTGCAAGGCCCACGTCCGCCCGGACGCCGGCCTGCCCCTGCCCGTCCGTCGACTTCACCGACGCTCCGGGGCCCTCCATGCAAACGCTCGCCAAACTTCCCGTCACCATCGTCACCGGCTTTCTCGGCGCCGGCAAAACCACCCTGCTGCGGCACATGCTCGGCCATGCCGACGGCCGCCGCATCGCGGTGATCGTCAACGAGTTCGGCGAGCTGGGCATCGACGGCGAAATCCTCAAGCAATGCTCGATCGGCTGCAGCGAGGAAGAAGCCAACGGCCGCATCTTCGAGCTGGCCAACGGCTGCCTGTGCTGCACCGTGCAGGAGGAGTTCTTCCCGGTGATGCGCGAGCTGGTGGCGCGCCGCGGCGAGCTCGACCACATCCTCATCGAGACCAGCGGCCTGGCCCTGCCCAAGCCGCTGGTGCAGGCCTTCAACTGGCCGGAAATCCGCACGGCCTGCACGGTGGACGCGGTGATCACCGTGGTCGACAGCCCGGCCGTGGCCGCCGGCACCTTCGCCGCCTTCCCCGAGCAGGTCGATGCGCAGCGCCAGCAGGACCCCAATCTGGACCACGAATCGCCGCTGCACGAATTGTTCGCCGACCAGCTGGCCAGCGCCGACCTGGTCATCCTCAACAAGGCCGACCTGCTCGACGCCGCCGCCCTGGCCGCGGTGCGCGCCGAGGTGGCCGAGGAGCTGCCGCCGGCGGTGAAGGTCATCGAGGCCCACGGCGGCGAGCTGCCGCTGGACGTGCTGCTGGGCCTGAACTGCGCGACCGAACTGCATATCGACCAGCGCCGCACCCACCACGACGAGGAAGACGAGGACCACGACCACGACCAGTTCGACTCCTTCGCCGTGGAACTGCCGCCAGCCGAGGAAGCACACCTGCTGCCGGCCCTGAAGGAGGCCGTGGCCAGGCACGGCATCCTGCGCATCAAGGGCTTCGCCGCCATCCCCGGCAAACCCATGCGCCTGCTGCTGCAGGGCGTCGGCCAGCGTTTCGACAAGCACTTCGACCGCGCCTGGCAGGCCGACGAAGCGCGCCTCACGCGCCTGGTGGTGATCGGCCAGGCGCTGGACCAGGCCGCCATCGCCGGCGAGCTGCAGGCGGCATTGGCCTGACCATGCCCAACCTCGTCGTGGGAGCGGCTTCAGCCGCGATAAGGGCTTCGCGGCTAAAGCCGCTCCCACACCACTCCTCCTCGGCGGACTGCTAGCCATGCACCTGCTGCGCACCCAGCCCGGCGCCCAACTGCCGGCCGACAGCATCGCCGACCTGCAGCAGACCCCGGCCGAGCTGGTGATCCTCTGCACCGGCGACTCGCACCTGTCGCTGCTGGCCGAGGTGGCGCGCAGCCTGCCGGACGATTTCCCCAGCCTGCGCCTGGCCAGCCCGGCGCAGTTGAACAACCACGCCTCGGTGGACTTCTACGTCGAGCAGGTGCTGCGCCACGCCAAGGTCATCCTGATCTCGGTGCACGGCGGGGTCAGCTACTGGCGCTACGGCATCGAGCGCCTGGTCGAACTGGCCGGGCGCGGTGCCCAGCTGATCCTGGTGCCCGGCGACGACAGCCCCGACCCGGAGCTGAGCGGCCTGGGCAATGTCGCACCGGCCGACGCCGAGCGCCTGTGGCAGTACCTGCGCCAGGGCGGGGTGGACAACGCCCGGCAGTTCTTCCACTGCCTCGCCAGCCTCTACCTAGGGCGCGACTACCCCTGGCAGGAGCCGCGCGCCCTGCCCCGCGTCGCCCTCTACCACCCGCAGCAGGCCGCGGCCAGCCTGGAGCGCTGGCGCGCCGACTGGCAGCCGGGCTGGCCGGTGGCGGCGCTGCTGTTCTACCGCACCCATGTGCAGGCGGCGAACACCGCCTTCGTCGACAGCTTCTGCGCACGCCTGCAGGCCCAGGGCCTGAATCCCTTGCCGATCGCCGTGGCCAGCCTCAAGGAAGCGGCCTGCCTGGCCCAGGTCGAGGACTGGCTGGATCAGGCCGAGGCCGGGGTGATCCTCAACACCACCGGTTTCGCCATGAGCAATCCGGAGGCGCCGGAGCTACGCCCTTTCAGGCGCGACATCCCGGTACTGCAGGCCATCTGCGCCCTGGCCAACCAGGAGCAGTGGCAGGCCAGCGCCCAGGGCCTCGGTTCGCGTGACCTGGCTATGCATATCGCCCTGCCGGAGCTGGACGGCCGCCTGATCACCCAGCCGATCAGCTTCAAGGGCCTGGCCTGGCGCAGCGAGCGCAGCCAGAGCGACGTGGTCTGCTACCACGCGCACCTGCCGGGCATGGATTTCGTCGCCGCGCTGGCACGCCGCTGGTGCGAGCTGGCGCGCCGGCCCAACGCCGACAAGCGCATCGCCCTGGTGCTGGCCAACTACCCGACCCGCGACGGCCGCATCGGCAACGGCGTCGGCCTGGACACCCCGGCCGCGGCGCTGAATATCCTGCGCGCCCTGCAGCAGCAGGGTTACCCGGTCGAGGGCCTGCCCGCTAGCGGCACCGCGCTGATCCACCAGTTGCTCGGCGGAGTGACCAACGACCTGGACAACCTGGATGCACGCCCCTGCGCGCAGAGCCTGGCGCTGGACGACTACCGGCGCTGCTTCGCCACCTTACCCGCCGCCAACCAGCAGGCGGTGCTCGAGCGCTGGGGCGAGCCGCAGCAGGACCCGATGTTCCGCGGCGGCCGCCTGATGATTGCCGGCCTGCGCTTCGGCCTGTGCTTCGTCGGCATCCAGCCGGCGCGCGGCTACCAGCTGGACGCCGCCGCGGTGTACCACGATCCGGACCTGGTGCCGCCGCATGGCTACCTGGCCTTCTATTTCTGGCTGCGCCACAGCTTCGCCGCCAACGCGGTGATCCATGTCGGCAAGCACGGCAACCTGGAATGGCTGCCGGGCAAGAGCGTCGGCCTGTCGGCGCAGTGCTGGCCCAGCGCCCTGCTCGGCCCGTTGCCGAACATCTATCCCTTTATCGTCAACGACCCCGGCGAAGGCGCCCAGGCCAAGCGGCGCACCCAGGCGGTGATCATCGACCACCTGATGCCGCCACTGACCCGCGCCGAGAGCTACGGCCCGCTGCGCGACCTGGAACGCCTGGCCGACGAGTACTACGAGGCCAGCCAGCTCGACCCGCGCCGCGCCATCGAGCTGCGTGGCGAGATCCTGCTCAAGGTGCGCGAGGCCAGCCTGGACCGCGAACTGGGCCTGCAGCTCAACGACGACGCGGACAGCTGGCTGCCGCAGCTGGACGCCTACCTGTGCGACCTCAAGGAATCGCAGATCCGCGACGGCCTGCACGTGTTCGGCGAGTCGCCGGCCGGCCCGTTGCGCCGCGACACCCTGCTGGCCCTGCTGCGCATTCCCCGCGGCGATGGCCAGGGCGGCAACGCCAGCCTGTTGCGCGCCCTGGCCCAGGACCTGGCTCTGGCCTTCGACCCGCTCGACTGCCCGATGGCCGAGCCCTGGACCGGCCCGCGCCCGGCCGTGCTGGCCGAGCTGAGCGACGAGCCCTGGCGCAGCCTGGGCGACACCCGCGAGCGCCTGGAGCTGTTGACCCTGCAGCTGATCGGCAACCCGGACCACCCGGCCGTCGGCCCGGCCAGCGCCTTGATCCTCAGCGAGCTGCGCCAGCGCATCGCCCCGCTGCTGGATGCCTGCGGCCCGGCGGAGATGGCCGGCCTGCTCGCCGCCCTGGACGGTCGCTTCGTCCCCGCCGGGCCCAGCGGCGCGCCGAGTCGCGGGCGCCTGGACGTACTGCCGACCGGGCGCAACTTCTTCTCGGTGGACGTGCGCAACCTGCCCACCCCGACTGCCTGGCGCATCGGCGTGCAGAGCGCCGAGCGCCTGCTCGAACGCCACCTGCAGGACGAAGGCGACCACCTGCGCCGGCTCGGCCTGTCGGTGTGGGGCACGGCGACCATGCGCACCGGCGGCGACGACATCGCCCAGGCCCTGGCGCTGCTCGGCGTGCGCCCGGTGTGGCAGGCCGGCAGCCAGCGCGTGGAGCGCTTCGAGGTGCTGCCGCTGGAGCAGCTCGGCCGCCCGCGGGTGGACGTCACCCTGCGCGTGTCCGGCTTCTTCCGCGATGCCTTCGCCAACCTGATTCGCCTGTTCGACGATGCCGTGCAGGCGGTGGCCGAGCTGGACGAGCCGGCGGAGCTGAACCCGCTGTCGGCGCGGGTCTGGCAGGAAGCCCTGGCGCTGCAGGACGGCGGACTGGACGAGGCCGAGGCGCGGCGCCAGGCCGGCTGGCGGATCTTCGGCGCCAAGCCCGGGGCCTATGGCGCCGGGGTACAGAACGCCATCGAGGAACGCCTGTGGCAGAGCCGCGCCGACCTGGCCGAGGTGTACCTCAACTGGGGCGGCTACGCCTATGGCAAAGACGCCGAGGGCACGCCGGCGCGGGCGCAGTTCGCCGAACGCCTGGAGCAGCTGCAGGCGGTGCTGCACAACCAGGACAACCGCGAGCACGACATCCTCGACTCCAACGACTACTACCAGTTCCAGGGCGGCATGCTGGCGGCGGTGGAAACCCTGCGCGGGGCCAGGGTGGCCAGCTACCACGGCGACAACAGCCAGCCGGAGAGCCCGCGCATCCGCAGCCTCAAGCAGGAGCTGAGCCGCGTGGTGCGCGCCCGTGCGGCCAACCCCAAGTGGATCGAGGGCATGAAGCGCCACGGCTACAAGGGCGCCTTCGAGCTGGCGGCGACCATCGACTACCTGTGCGCCTTCGACGCCACCAGCGAACTGGTCGACGACCACCAGTACGCCCTGCTCAGCGATGCCTACCTGCTCGACAAGGACACCCGCGACTTCATCCAGCAGCACAACCCCGGCGCCCTGCAGGACATCCTCGAACGCCTGCTGGAAGCCCAGCAGCGCGGCCTCTGGCAGAACCCCGGCGAGTACCGCGCGGCCCTGGAAAACCTGCTACTGGATGCGGAGGAGTCCTGATGCCTTCAGTGCCCCATACGCAGCCGCTGCGCCGCCTCGCGCAGGATCGCCGCGGTGCCGTTCCAGCCCAGGCAGCCATCGGTGATCGACACGCCGTAGCGCAACTCGGCGGCCAGCGCCTGGCAGCCGTCCTGCAGATGGCTCTCCAGCATCACCCCGCGCAGGCTGGTGTCGCCGGCCAGGCGCTGGTCGAGCACGCTGGCCAGTACCGCCGGCTGGCGCAGCGGGTCCTTGCCGCTGTTGGCGTGGCTGCAGTCGACCAGGATCCGCGCGGCGATGCCCTGCTTCTCCAGGCTCGCCCGCGCCACCGCCACGCTGGCCGCAGCGAAGTTCGGCCCGGCGTGGCCGCCGCGCAGTACCAGGTGGGTGTCCGGGTTGCCCTCGGTCTCAACCAGCGCCGGGCGGCCCAGGCCGTCCACGCCGAAGTGCCGGTGCGGGTGCGCCGCCGAGCGCATGGCGTCGCAGGCGATGGCCAGGCTGCCGTCGGTGCCGTTCTTGAAACCCACCGGCAGGTCCAGGCCGCTGACCAGCTCGCGGTGCACCTGCGACTCGCTGGTGCGCGCGCCAATCGCCGCCCAGCCCAGCAGGTCGTCGAAGTAGCCGGCCACCAGCGGCTGCAGCAGCTCGCTGGCCAGCGGCAGGCCGCGCTCGAGCATGGCCAGCATCAGCCGCCGCGACAGTTCCAGGCCTTCGGCCATGTCGCCGCTGCCGTCCAGCTGTGGGTCGTACACCAGGCCCTTCCAGCCGATGGTGGTGCGCGGCTTCTCGACGTAGGCGCGCATCACCAGCAGCAGCTGGTCGCTCACCTGCGGCGCCAGTTCGGCCAGGCGGTCGGCGTATTCCAGGGCGGAAAACGGGTCGTGCAGGGAACAGGGACCGACCACCACCAGCAGGCGTGGGTCATGGCCGTCGAGCACGGCGCGGATGGCCGCGCGCTGGGCCTGCACCTGGGCGGCGAGGCCGGCGGGCAGCGGCAGGCGCTGGCGCAGATCGAGCGGGCTCGGCAGCGGCAGTTCGCGGCGGCGGGCATTGAGGGGCGGCACGGGCTGTGCGCGTTCGGGGTGCAGCAGGGCGGTAACGGAAGAAGTCATGGCGGTTTTCCTTGCCCGGCGTGGCCTGATGCCACGCGCGGTGCGCTATCTGGGTGTTCGACTGGAGTCTCGGAGGTGCGCGGCAGCGCTGCTAAATCGCCAGGCGTAAGGGCGGTAAGAACGGTAATAGGCGGTGTATGCGGTCATGTTTCGATCCTCTGTGTTCTCGCCTGCGCTGGATGGCTGCGCGTCGGCCAGGCTGCGTTGGCGTTGGTTGTTGGCCTCGTGGGCCGGAAAAACAAAAACCCCGGTCGGGAGGCCGACCGGGGTTTCGTGAAACGCGCTGGTGGCGACCCTGTGCTCTGGGGCGCCTGTGGGGTATCAGGCGCGCCGTTGGCTAAACCAATACCCATAGAAGAAATAACCGGCCGCCGCGGCCAGCACCTGCGCGCGCACGCCTGCCACACCGACGGCGGCGCAGCGAACGAGACGGTTCAGGACGGGACGAGACGGCATGCTGCTCTCCAAAACGATGGCACCCACGCTACCCCATCGCCCCGCCCCCTTTCAACCCTTGTCACGAGGTAACGGCATGCAGCCCTCCTTTCCCCTCGCCGCCGTCGTCGCCGCCGACGACCTCAAACTGGCCCTGTGCCTGGTGGCCATCGACCCCGCCATCGGCGGCGTGCTGATCGAAGGCCCGCGTGGCATGGCCAAGTCGACCCTGGCCCGCGGCCTGGCCGAGCTGCTGCCCAGCGGCCACTTCGTCACCCTGCCGCTGGGCGCCAGCGAGGAACGCATCGTCGGCACCCTCGACCTGGACGCGGCGCTGGGCGAAGGCCGCGCGCAGTTCTGCCCCGGCCTGCTGAGCAAGGCCGACGGCGGCGTGCTGTACGTCGACGAGGTCAACCTGCTGCCCGATCACCTGGTCGACCTGCTGCTGGATGCCGCCGCCAGCGGGGTCAACCATATCGAGCGCGACGGCATCTCCCACCGCCACAGCGCGCGCTTCGTGCTGATCGGCACGATGAACGGCGAGGAAGGCGAACTGCGCCCGCAACTGCTGGATCGCTTCGGCCTCAACCTGGCCCTGGACGGCCAGCCGCAACCGGCGCAACGGGCCGAGATCATGCGCCGGCGCCTGGCCTTCGACAGCGATCCGCAGGCCTTCCTGCACAGCTGGGCCGCCGCCCAGGACCAACTGCGCAGCCGCTGCCTGAACGCCCGCGCGCGCCTGGCCGCGATTCCCCTGGACGACGCCGCGCTGGAGGCCATCGCCCAACGCTGCTTCGCCGCCGGCGTCGACGGCCTGCGCGCCGACCTGGTCTGGCTGCACGCCGCCCGCGCCCATGCGGCCTGGCGCGGGGCCGAGCGAATAGAGGCAGGCGATATCGACACGGTGGCAGACTTCGTCCTACGCCATCGCCGCCGCCCTGCGCCGCCGGCCCAGCACCCACAACCCCCGCAACAGCAGCAACCCGCGCCCAGCCCGTCCACCGCCAGCGCACCGGCCCAGGGCGAAGGCCAGTGGGGCGAACTGCCGGCCCAGGCCCAGGCCATGGGCGAACGGCGCGAACCACCACGCTGGGCAAAAAAGCCCTGAGCATCCGCCCGCGCCAGCCCCTGGGTGCGGATGCCAGAGCCAAACCGGGCAGCCTGAGTGGCGGACGCAACGGCGCCAGCCGCAGCGGCCTGCTGGGCGGCATAGACTGGCCGGCGACCCTGCTCAAGGGCCACCCGCGCAGCCGCCAGGACCTGCTGCGCCGCCCACGCAGCGCGCAACCCAGCGAACTCTGGCTGGTGATAGTGGATGCCTCGGCCTCGACCCGCCGCGGTGGCGCCCTGAGCCAGGCCAAGGGCCTGCTCGCCGAACTGTTCGACGCGGCCTACCGCCAGCGCGCACGCCTGGCCCTGCTGCACGCCACCGGCACGCAGCCGCGCTGGCTGTGGCAGGGACAGAAAAGCGCCAGCGCCCTGCGCGACTGGCTCGACCAACTCGGCGCCGGCGGCGGCACCCCGCTGATCGAGGCCCTGCAGCAGGCCGCGCAGTGGCAGGCGCGGCGCCAGAACCTGCAACCGGGCGAACAGCAGCGCCTGCTGATCCTCACCGACGGCCGCCTGCGCGACTGGCCCGCCCTGCCCGCCAGCCAGTGCCCGGCGCTGCTGGTGGATATCGAACGCACGCCCGTGCGCCTCGGCCGCGCCCGCCAGCTGGCCAGCGAGCTGGGCGCCGACTACCAGCATATCGACGAGCTGGCGCTGCGCGCCCGCTCCCCAACCTGGAACACACCATGAAAGAACTGCTGCTGGTCGGCATCGGCGCCGGCGACCCCGACTACATCACGATGCAGGCGCTCAAGGCCCTGCGCCGCGCCGACGTGATCTTCCTGCTCGACAAGGGCCCGGCCAAACACAAGCTCAACGCCCTGCGCCGGGAAATCTGCGCGCGCTTCCTCGGCGGCCACACGCCTCGTTTCGCCGAAGGCCTGCAGCCGGAACGCGAGCGCGAGGCCGCCGACTACCGCGCCAGCGTCGACGAGCTGAACCGCGACAAGCAGGCGGTGTTCGAGCAGTTGATCGACGAGCAGATGGCCGATGGCGAAGTGGCCGCCTTCATGGTCTGGGGCGACCCTTCGCTGTACGACAGCAGCATCCGCATCGTCGAGGCCATCGCCGTCGCACGCAGCGACCTGCGCTACGCGGTGATCCCCGGCATCACCAGCCTGCAGGCCCTCACCGCCCGCCACCGCGTGCCGCTCAACAGCATCGGCCGCGCCGTGGAAATCACCACCGGCCGCCTGCTCGCCGCAGGCTGGCCGCAAGGCGTGGACAGCGTGGCGGTGATGCTCGACGCCAAGGACAGCTACCTGCGCTTGGTCGGGCAGGGGCTGCAGATCTACTGGGGGGCGTATGTGGGCACGGCGGACGAGATTCTGATTGCCGGGCCGCTGGACGAGGTTGCGGAGCGGATTGCTGCCACCCGCGCGCAGGCACGGGAGAGGAATGGGTGGATTATGGATAGCTATTTGCTGAGGAAGAGCGAGTCAGCGGCGAAGTGAACAACTCGAGCAAGGCTGCTGCGACTCGAAGCTGCCGGTGATGTCCGGCAGAAATCGGCCAGGAACGCATCTACGGCGCGGCCCTATGGATCGCCCCTTGGCTGTCTGCCAGACTGGATCCCCTCTCACGCATTCGCGACTGGAGTTTCGCTGCCGACTCTTCTAGAGCCAGGTCGGATTTCACCATGCAACGTCAGGTCACGAGCGTAAGTTCGATCTCTAGGATACTGGTATGACAAATCCACAGGATAAAGCTGAATCCAACGAGGATTTAGCACAGCTGGTAATAGGCCATGGGCCCTGCACTTATCTAATGCTGCTCTTGCTGGGCTTGATCCTCCTGTTTCCCTATCTTGAGGAAGGCATATTCGCTCGCACGTTGCTCGGCATTCTGTTTTCAATCGTGCTGTTCGTCGGCGCCTTTGCCACCAGGCAGACTCGGTGGGGGTTCAGCCTCAAACTGGGCCTGGCATTGCTTGGGGTTGGCCTTCAATGGACGGCATTGTCGACTGCGAATATCGCGATTCTTGAACTTGCCGGGATAACTTATGCAACGTCTCTTGCAGTCTCGTTCAGCGGAGTGCTGCGCTATATCCTCAAGCGCGGGCCAATTACAGCCGACAAGCTGCATGGCGCACTCGCGGGCTACATCATGCTGGCCTTCGTATGGTCCTTCATCTATGCCTTGGTCGAGATATCCAGCGCTGGCTCATTCGGCCCCGGACACCTCGATTTCTCCCAGCCCGGCACTTTTTTCAAACTGATCTATTTCAGCCTGACGACGCTCACCACCACCGGCTTCGGTGATGTTCTTCCGTTGACCAATCACGCCCGCTCACTGGTGATGGTCGAAGAATTTTCAGGGGTATTTTACGTTGGGGTTGTGATCGCGCGGCTCGCCGGACTTTATCCGTCGAGTCAGACCAAGTGACGCTGAACCCGAGCGGATTTAGCCGCGATAACGGACAGCACCTTCTGGCTTGCTATCGCGGCTGAAGCCGCTCCCACGAAAAGTACGCAACGGTCAGGCAACGCCAAACGCCCCTTCAGGAGGGTGAGCGGAGCGAGTAACGCCTCCGCAGCGCAAGGCCGGATGCCGGGACAAGACCTTTTGGTTCCTTTGGGGCGACTGCCAAAAGGGACCCACACCAATGCCTCAGCCAGCGCGACAACCAGCAGCGGCACGGACAACCAAGCTGGTGGACACCGCTGCGCGGTTGTCCACCCTAGGGTCGCAGACGCAGGCCCGGCGAGTCAGGCAAAGCCCCCTATCACCCCCGCCCCAACGGCGGAGTCCGCGGCGGCACCAAGCGCTTCGAGCCCGTCGCCTCGAACGCCGCCGCCAGGCGCAGCAACGCCGAGTCGTCGTAGGCGCGCCCCGCGAAGGTCAGCCCCACCGGCATGCCGATGTCCGCCATCACGCCCATCGGCACGGTCACGGTGGGCACGCCCAGGTGGCGGATGGCCAGGTTGCCGTTGGCCACCCAGACGCCGTTGCTCCAGGCGATATCCGCCGACACCGGGTTCACGTCGGCATCCGCCGGGCCGACGTCGGCCACGGTGGGGAACAGCACCGCGTCGAGGCCGAGGCCGTCCATCCAGTCTTCCAGGTCGATCTTGCGGGTCTTTTCCAGGCCGCGCAGGCCGTCGGGCAGCGTCGCGATCTCGCTCCAGTTTTTCAGGCCGCGCTTGGCCATGTTCACGTATTCGTCCATGCCGGCGGCCAGGTCGTCTTCGCGATTCGGCAGCGTACCGGGGTCGTGCGGGAAGATCAGCGGGCCGTCGACGTCGGCGAGCTTGTTCAGCTTGGGATCGCCGTTGGCCCGCAGGAAATCGTCGAATGCCCAGCCTGACAGCTCCCACAGCTCATCATGGAGGAACTCCTTGGAAACCAGGCCGCGGTTGTACACGGTCGGGGCGCCGGGGCGATCGCCTTCGCAGTTGGACACCAGCGGGAAGTCCACTTCGATCACTTGCGCGCCAGCCGCTTCGAGGGCCTGGCGCGCCGCCTCCCACAGGGCAATCACCGAAGGCCGGGTATGGATGCGCTGGCCGGTCGGGCCGCCAATACCGGGCTTTTCGCTGGTGCCGGCCAGCTCATCCTGGTTGATGAACATGCGCGGCACGCCGAAGCGCTTGCCGGCCAGGGCGGCGGGCGGCGCGGCAAGCTGCGGGTAAGACGCGGGGCGCACCGCCGAAGCCTTGGGGATCGGCACCCAGGGCTGCAGGCGCCACAGGTCGCCACGGCTGTCGGGGTCGTCCGCCACCACCACGTCGAGCACTTCGAGCAGGTCGGCCATGGTCCGCGCATAGGGCACCACCACGTCCATGGTCGGGGTCAGCGGCCAGTTGCCGCGCACCGAGATCACCCCGCGCGACGGCGTGTAGGCACACAGGCCATTGTTCGAGGCCGGGCCGCGGCCACTCGACCAGGTTTCCTCGGCCAGGCCGAAGGCGGCATAGCTAGCCGCTGTGGCGGTGCCGGCGCCGTTGGACGAGCCCGAGGCGAAGGGCGCGGTGAGGTAGGCGGCGTTGTACGGGCTTTCCGCGCGGCCATAGACGCCGCGCTGCATGCCGCCGTTGGCCATGGGCGGCATGTTGGTCTTGCCCAGGCAGATGGCGCCGGCGGCGCGCAGGCGCTCGACGGTGAAGGCGTCGCGGTAGGCGACCAGGTCCTTGAAGGCCGGGCTGCCGGAGGCGGCGGTGAGGCCTTTGACCAGGTAACTGTCCTTGGCCGTGTAGGGGATGCCATCCAGCGGGCCGAGGGTCTCGCCACGCGCGCGGCGGGCGTCGGAGGCCTGCGCCTCGGCCAGTGCGTCGGGGTTGCGCACCACCACGGCATTCAGCGCGGTGGGCGTGGCGGGGCCGTCGTAGGCATCGATCCGGGCCAGGTAGGCCTGGACCAGCTCGACGGCGGTGGTGCGGCCGGCTTCGAGGGCGGCGCGCAGTTCGGCGATGGAAACCTCGGTGACTTCGATCATAGGCTCACCGCCGCGCGCTGGCTGACTGGATGCTCACGGCTCGTCTCAGGATGGATGCTCATAGCGGTTCTCGTTGCACGGCATTACGCGATAGGGTTTTAGCCATTCTATTTAGCACCAAGTGCGCTGCAGAAAAATCGCAACAGCGACACTCTGCACCGGCGGCTGCGACGAGCCACCCACAGTTGCCCCAGCGGCAGCCTGCACCCTGCGATGCGGCGCAGGCGGATGTCCAGCTCGCAGCAGGGGAAGTGCAACTCAACCCACTCAGCGGAGCTACAGCTGCGGATAGCTTCGCGGCGTATACACCCACTCGCCACCCTCGGCCCGCGGGAAGCGGCGGGTCTGGCTGGAGCCGATGATCACCAGGGTGCGCATGTCCACCAGCTCCGGCGTCAGTTCGCCGAGGGGCAGCACGCGCAGCGCCTCGGCCGGGCGACCGATGTCGCGGCCGAGCACCACCAGGGTCAGTGGCGTACGGTGCTGGCGGACGATGTCGAGGGCGCGGCCGAGCTGCCAGGGGCGGGCGCGGGAGATCGGGTTGTAGAAGGCCATGGCCAGGTCGGCGGCGGCGGCGTGGTCCAGGCGCTTCTCGATCATGGCCCAGGGCTTGAGGTTGTCCGACAGCGACAGCATGCAGAAGTCGTGGCCCAGCGGCGCGCCGGCCTTGGCCGCGGTGGCCAGGGCGGCGGAGATGCCCGGCAGCACCTGCAGTTCCACCGCCTGCCAGGCGGCATCGCAGGATGCCTCTAGCGCTTCCAGCACGGCGGCGGCCATGGCGAACACGCCGGGGTCGCCGGACGACACCATCACCACGCGCCGGCCCTGGGCGGCCAATGAAAAGGCATGGGCGGCGCGCTGCAGTTCCTCGCGGTTGTCGCTGGCGTGCAGCAGCTGATCGGCGCGGAACGGCCCGGCCATGCTGACGTAGGTCTCGTAGCCGAGCACGTCCTCGGCCTGGTCCAGCGCCTGGCGCACGGCCGGGGCCATCAGTTCGGCGCAACCGGGGCCGAGGCCGATCACGCTGAGGCGGCCACGCGGCCGGCCGATTTGTGCCGCAACTTCTGGAGTGGCGGCCAGATGCAGGCTAACGCCCGCCTCTGCATAGACAGCGGCGGGCAAGGCGCTTGCAGCGTCGATAAAGCGCAGCGGCACGCCCAGCTCGGCGGCTGCGGCGGCCAGTTGCGGATGGGCCATGGCGGCGGCATCGACCAGCAGCGCGGCCAGCGCCGCCTCGGCCAGGCCGGCCTGCTGCAGGGCAGCGCGCACGGCAGCGGGCAGATCGCCGTCCAGCGCGCCGCAGCGGGCCAGTACCAGGCGCGGGTGGATCAGCAGCGCGCCGCCCTGCTCCGCGCGCTGCGGGCTGATGCGGATGCAGCGGCTGGCCTGCGCATCCAGCGGCAGGTTTGCCGCTTCCAGCCAGGGCGCGGCGCCATCGATGCGCAGCGACTCGCCGCCGAGCAGGTCGCTGACCAGGCGCTTGCCCTGCTCGAGGTCGGACAGCACGTAGCCGGGCGGCGGGTTGAGCACGCAGGTGCCGAAGCGCAGTTCGCCGCTGGTGGTGATGGCCGGCGCCACGGCCAGCAGCGCGGCGATCTCGCGGGCCAGCAAATTCACCCCGCTCAGCCCGCCAAGCAGCGGCACCACGGCGCTGCCGTCCTCGGCCACGGCCAGCACCGCCGGCTCGGCACCCTTCTCCGCCAGGAGCGGCGCCAGGCTGCGAATGACGATGCCGGCGGCGCACAGGGCGATGATCGGCGTGCCGGCGCGGTACAGCCCGCGCAGGGTGGCGCCGAAGTCGTCATAGGCTTGTTCGACGCCCGCCACCCGCCCGCGCAGGCCGTGGATCGGGGCCTGCGGGTAGAGGCCCTGCAGGCGGCGGGCGGTGGCCAGGGCGGAGGGGCCGAGAATGACGATGGCCGGGGATCTGCTCATGGAGTCTTCCATTCAATCCGTGGGAGCGGCCTTGGCCGCGATGCTGTGTTGTTGACTGGAATCGCGGCTAAAGCCGCTCCCACAGGGAGCCTGCTCACCCGCGCCATTTCTCTCCCGGTACCAGAATCATCGAGAAATACGGCGAGGACATTGGCTCCACGTCGTCCAGCGGAACTATGCGCTGGCTGCCCATGGTCGCCCGCTCGACGTAGTGCGCGCGCCGGTCCAGGCCCAGCTCGCGTAGCACCTGGCGGACCTTGTCGAAGTTGCGCCCGAGCTTCATCACCACGGCGGCTTCGGCGTCCTGCAGGCGGCGCTTGAGTTCGTCCTCGGGCAGCACGCCGGAGAGCACGCTCAAGGACTGGTTGCGGTACACCAGCGGGGTGCCGAGCACCGAGGCGCAGCCGAGCATGGAGCACACGCCGGGCACCACCTCGACCTGGTAGTGCGCGGCCAGGCGGTCGTGCAGGTACATGTAGGAGCCGTAGAAGAACGGGTCACCCTCGCAGATCACCGCCACGTCGCGGCCGGCGTCCAGGTGCTGGGCGATCTGCACCGCGCAGGTGTCGTAGAAGGCGCTGATCACATCCTCGTAACTCAGCGGCGGCTCGAGCTTCTCGGTGGTCACCGGGTAGACCAGCGGCAGGCGCTGCTGGGTTTCGCCGAGGTGCTGCTCGATGATGGCGAAGGCGTTGCCGCCCTGGCCTTTATTCGCCTTGGCCTTGGCCACGAAGTAGCCGACCACCGGCGCCGATTGCAGCAGGCGCAGGGCCTTGAGGGTGATCAGCTCCGGGTCGCCGGGGCCGACACCGAGGCCGAGCAAACGTCCTTTGTCGCGGCGGCCGATGCCGGGGCGCGCCATAGCGGTCATCATTCCACCTCCGTGGCCAGGGCGTTGACCGCCGCGGCGGCCATCGCGCTGCCGCCCCGCCGGCCGCGCACTATCACATAGGGCACGCCGCGGCTGTCGGCGGCAAGCAGGTCCTTGGACTCCGCCGCGCCGATGAAACCCACCGGCATGCCGAGGATCAGCGCCGGTTTGGGCGCGCCGGCGTCGAGCATTTCCAGCAGGTAGAACAGCGCGGTCGGCGCATTGCCGATCACCACCACGCTGCCTGCCAGCTGTTCGCGCCAGCGCTCCAGGGCCACCGCCGAGCGGGTGTTGCCCAGCTCGCGGGCCAGCTCGGGCACGCCGGCATCGTGCAGGGTGCAGATCACCGGGTTGTTTGCCGGCAGGCGCGCGCGGGTGATGCCCTCGGCAACCATGCGCGCATCGCAGAGAATCGGCGCGCCGGCGGCCAGGGCGGCACGCCCGGCGGCGCCGGCGCCTGCCGAGAAGCGCAGGTCGGCCACCACGTCGACCATGCCGCAGGCGTGGATCAGGCGCACGGCGAGCTTTTCCAGGTCGGCCGGGATGGCCGACAGGTCGGCCTCGGCGCGGATGGCGGCGAACGACTGGCGGTAGATTTCCTGGCCGTCGCGGATGTAATCGATCATGCGGAAGTTCCTGACTCGTGATGCGCAGCGAACCAGGCGCCGGCTTCTTCGATGCTGAGGGAAGGCGCCAGCAGGCGGCCGAAACCGGCCACGCCCGCGGCGCGCTGATAGAGCTGATAACGCCCGCCGGGCTGGGCTAGCAGGGTGAAGGGAGCGGTATGCGCGGCGGCACAGGAGCGCGGGCAGCCGCTGAGGTGCACTGGAGGGCGCGCATTGCCGGCGCGCAGCAGCTCGGCCAAGTGCAGGGCGTCGGCCTTGGTGTCGGCCAGGCCCTTGGCGCAGGCCGCCGAGCCGCTGCAGGCGAGCAACTGGCTCAGCGGTTCGCGGGCATCCAGCAGCAGGCCGATCTCGCCTAGGGCGGCTGCCACGGCATCTTCGCGGGCGCTGGGGATATCCGGCAGCAGCACGCCCTGCCAGGGCGTCAGGCGCAGCTCGCCGCTGCCCTCGGCCTCGGCCAGATCGGCCAGGGCCCACAGCTGGACGGCCTCCAGCCGGCCCAGCGGCGCTCCGGCCAGCAGCATGACCAAGCCAGCCTGGGCCTGGGGGTGCATGCCGAGCGGTACGACAGCTGCTTCAGGGCGCGTAGGCCGCGGCACGCTGCGATCCAGGCTGAACGGCAGGCGGGCGATGAAATCCGCCACCGGCAGTTCGGCGAGCAGCTGGCGCATGCGGCTGTGTTCGCCGGCCAGTTCGAGGAACAGTCGCAAAATCGCCTCCACGAATAGAGGGGCTTGCTCCACCTCGACCACGCCCAGGGCCGGATCACGCGGGCAGCCGGCCAGGCCGAAGGCCAGCTGGGTGCCGCCGGGCAAGGCGCTGAGCCAGAGGTCGTGGGGGTGGTCGAGCATGGCCAGCGTCTCGCCGCCGTCCAGCTGCAAGGCGAACTTGGCGCAGAGGCCGTGGAATGCGGGGGTGTCCTGCAGCAACGCCAACAGCTGCTCGGCCAGCGGGCGGCTGTCGAGGCAGGCGGCCGGGTCGCGCCCGGCGGCGGGGCTGAGCAGCAGGTTGCGCACATCGTCGGCGGCGGCAACCCTTGGGCCGAGGCCGGCGGCCAGCAGGTGCTGCACCAGGGCGGCGTGCTCAGCCTCGCGCACGCCACGAATCTGCAGGTTGCTGCGGTTGGTCAGCTCCAGCACACCGCTGCCGCACAGCCGCGCGGCTCCGGCTACGGCGCGGGCCTGGGCACTGGAGAGGCGGCCGCCGGGCAGCTTGACCCGGCAGATGCCACCGTCCAGCGCCGACACGATGCGCCACAGCCCCGGGCAGGCAGACGGCCTGGGCAGGGAGGCGGCAGAAACGCAGGGATCAGGTTTCAAGCGGTCACCGACAAGCAACGACGCGGCGACCGAACCAGCGGAATCCGCAAACAGGGATTCCTTGGCATCGGTACACCCCGCCCGATGTTGGCACTCGCGACTAGCGTCGTCGGCAGGTCTCCTGGCTGGCAGGTCGGCATCGGTCGCGGCCTTCCCGGTTTCCCAGTGGCATTCGGGCGACAGACTCGCTGCTTACAGTTGCGGGGGCAGCCACGGTTGGTCCGTGTTCCCTCTTAGGCCCTTGGTGACGTCCGTGAGAACGCCGGGCACCGACGAAGGCGCTATTATGCCCGCTTTTTCCGGCGCCGGGCCAAGCCCGCGCGCCGCCCGCAAGGCATCGAGGAGACGCGCATGACAGCCTGGCTGACGGTGGTGGGCATCGGCGAGGACGGCTACGCCGGCCTGGGCAAGGCCGCGCGCCGGGCGCTGCTGGCGGCCGAGCGGATAGTCGGTGCGCCGCGCCAGCTGGAGCTGCTGCCGCCGTGCATCCGCGCGGCGCGGCAGAGCTGGCCGAGCCCGTTCAGCCTGGCACCGGTACTAGAGCAGCGCGGCACAGCGGTGTGCGTGCTGGCCAGCGGGGACCCCATGCTGTTCGGCGTCGGCGCCAGCCTGGCTCGCCAGGTCGATGAAGGCGAGATGTGCGTGCTGCCGGCGCCCTCTTCCTACTCCCTGGCCGCCGCGCGCCTGGGCTGGCCGCTGCAGGAGGTGACCCTGCTGTCGGTGGTGGCGCGGCCGCTGGCGGCGCTGCAGGCGCAGATCCATGCCGACCAGCGCCTGCTGATCCTCTGCAACGATGGCAGCAGCCCCGCCGCCATCGCCGCCCTGCTGCGCGCGCGCGGCTTCGGCCCGAGCCGGCTGACGGTGCTGGAACACCTCGGCGGCCCGCTGGAGCGGCGTATCGACGGCCTGGCCGAGAGCTGGAGCATCGACGAAGTCGCCGCCCTCAACCTGCTGGCGGTCGAATGCCTGGCCGACGCAAACGCCGTGCGCCTGCCGTTGACCTGCGGCCTGCCGGATGCGGCCTACCGCCACGATGGCCAGCTGACCAAGCGCGACGTGCGCGCCATCACCCTGGCCCGCCTGGCGCCGACTCCCGGCGAGCTGCTGTGGGACGTGGGCGCCGGCTGCGGCTCGATCGGCATCGAGTGGATGCGCGCCCACCCCAGCTGCCGGGCCATCGCCATCGAGGCCGACAGCGGCCGCCAGCAGCTGATCCAGCACAACCGCGACGCCCTCGGCGTGCCGGCCCTGCAGCTGGTGGCCGGCAGCGCACCGCAGGCGCTGGATGGATTGGAGCCACCCGAGGCGATCTTTATCGGCGGCGGCGTCACCCTAGCCGGCGTGCTGGAGCAGTGCTGGCAGGCGCTCAAGCCCGGCGGCCGGCTGCTCGCCAACGCGGTGACCCTGCAGAGCGAGGCCATGCTGGTGGCCTTCCGCGCGCAGCACGGCGGCGAGCTGACCCGCATCAGCGTGGCCCAGGCCCAGCCGCTGGGCGACTTCGACACCTGGCGCAGCGCCCTGCCGATCACCCTGCTGCAGGTGCGCAAGCCGTGAGCCCGCGCATCCTCCTGCTCGGCGGGGTCGGCGACGCCCTGGCCATCGCCCGCCGCCTCGGCCCGCCGCATGTCTACAGCCTGGCCGGGCTGGGCAAGGTGCCAAGCGATCTGGCCTGCCAGGTGCGGGTCGGCGGTTTCGGCGGCGCGGCAGGCCTGGCGCAGTTCATCGCCAGCGAAAACATCGACCTGCTGCTGGACATCACCCACCCCTATGCCGCGCAGATCAGCGCCAACGCCGCCCGCGTCGCGCAACTTGCCGGCATTCCCTGCTGGGCCCTGCGCCGCCCCGGCTGGAATCCGCAACCCGGTGACGATTGGCGCGAGGTGGCCGACTGGCCCGAGCTGCACGCCGCCCTGGCGCCATTTCGCCGGCCCTTCTTCACCCTCGGCCGCGAGCCGCTGGAACACCTCGATGCGATTCCCGCCGAACAGTTCTGGACCCTGCGCCTGCTCGACGCCCATCCGGGCAATCAACGCGCGCGAATCATCGCCAACCGCGGCCCGTTCGATCTGCAGGGCGAGCGCGAGCTGTTCGCCGCCGCGAACTTCGACGTGCTGGTCAGCAAGAACAGTGGCGGCGCGGCCACCGAGGCCAAGCTGCAGGTGGCCCGCGAACGGGGCCTGCCGGTGCTGCTGCTGGCGCGCCCCGAACTGCCGGCGGTGGAGCGCGCCTTCGCCGATCCCGAATCCCTGTGGCAAGCGCTGCAACCCCTGCTACGAGAAACGCCATGAAGACCGCCCACTACGCTCGCGTGCTGTTCGCCGGCCCCGACCTCAACCAAGGCAGCTTTGCCGAGCTGCTGCGCCGCCAGTTGGTCGAGCGCTTGGGCGCCGCCGTGCTGGACGCTCTGTGCGATACGGGCGCCGGCCACGACGAGCTGTGGGCGCGGCTGCGCAACTGCCTGGCAGCCGGTGAGCTGCCGCTGCTGCTGGTCGATCTCGACCCGCTGGGCGGCAGTCAGCAGCTGGACTGGTTGCGCGACCAGCTCAAGAGCCTGGCCGGCACCCAGGCCGAGCGGGTCTTCGTCTGCAGCGGTGACGCCGAGGATGTGCCGGCGCTGGCCGCGCTGATCCAGCAGCCCGAACGCCATCTGGACTGCCTGCAGGTGCCGCAACTGCCGGCCGCCCACGCCTGGTCGTGCATTCCGCCACACCACTACCGCGTGCTGCTGTGCAACGGCCCGCGCTGCACCCGACGCGGCGCCCTGCCACTGTGGAAGATGCTGCGCGAACAATTGAAGGCGGCGGGCAAGCTGGAGTGCGCGGGCGGCGTGCATCTCACCCGCACCCAGTGCCAGTTCCCCTGCGACCAGGGGCCGACCCTCAGCGTCTATCCATCCGGTGCCTGGTACCGGGTGAGCAGCGAGGCCGATGTGCGGCGCCTGGTGCAGGAGCAGTTCGTCGAGGGCCGCGAGGTGGCCGAGCTGATCATGCGCCAGGCGTGATCCGGCCGTAGGGTGCGCCGTGCGCACCGGGGGGATTGCAGGGGATTCAGGTGCGCATGGCGCACCCTACGGGATTAGAGGCTCATCACATCGAGAAAGCGCGGCGTGGCGCTGTCGTCGATCTTCAGGCTGTGGAAGTCGAACAGGTTGCGGTCGGCCAGCTGCGAGGGCACCACGTTCTGCAGGGCGCGGAACATGATCTCGGTACGCCCCGGCGACTTGCGCTCCCACTCCAGCAGCATCTCCTTGACCACCTGGCGCTGCAGGTTTTCCTGGGAGCCGCACAGGTTGCACGGGATGATCGGGAACGCCTTGAGCTCGGAATAGGCCTCGATGTCCTTCTCGCTGCAGTAGGCCAGCGGGCGGATCACCACGTTGCGGCCGTCGTCGGACAGCAGCTTGGGCGGCATGGCCTTGAGCGTGCCGCCGTAGAACATGTTGAGGAAGAAGGTTTCCAAGATGTCGTCGCGGTGGTGACCGAGGGCCATCTTGGTCGCACCGATCTCGTCGGCGTAGGTATAGAGGGTGCCGCGGCGCAGGCGCGAGCACAGCGAGCAGGTGGTCTTGCCTTCCGGGATCTTGTCCTTGACCACCGAGTAGGTGTCCTTCTCGATGATGTGGTACGGCACACCGATGGACTCCAGGTAGGCCGGCAGCACGTGCTCGGGGAAGCCCGGCTGCTTCTGGTCCATGTTCACCGCGACGATCTCGAACTGGATCGGCGCCACCTTCTGCAGGTACAGCAGGATGTCGAGCATTGTGTAGCTGTCCTTGCCGCCGGACAGGCAGACCATCACCTTGTCGCCATCCTCGATCATGTTGAAGTCGGTGACGGCTTCGCCGGCCAGGCGGCGCAGGCGTTTCTGCAGTTTGTTCTGGTTGACCGAAAGGCTGGTGGACATGGCGCTGAGGAATCCGGGGCAGGCGAAAAGCTGGCTATTTTACGCACAAAGGCCGGCGGCGGCAGCCCGTGTTAGGCTCAAACGATGAATAGCGAACTCAACCCCGCCCTCGACCTGGCCGACCAGCTGCACGAGCTGCTGCGCGCCGCGCCGGCCGGGATCAGCGAATTCCAGCTGATCCAGCAGCTCAAGCAACGCCATTCCACGCATATTCCGCACCTCGAGCTGACCGACAAGCTGGTGCTGTTTCGCACCCACTTCTTGCTGTTCAACGCCCTCTATCGGCTGCGCGACCGCCTGTGGCAGGCACAGAGCGCGCATCTGCAGATCAACCCGCTGTGCATGCAGTTGCTGCCCTGGCAGCCAGGCAGCAGCGAGCTGGCCGAGCATGATCGGCTGCGCGACTACTATCTCGATCTGCAGCATCTGCGCGACACCGCCGAAGCCGATGTGGAGAAGCTGCTGGCCAGCTTCTGGACGCGCATGCAGGGCGGCGACGAGAAGCGCGCGGCCCTCGAACTGTTCGAGTTAAGCAACGAGCAGACGCTCAATCTCGCCACCATCAAGCTGCGCTACCGGCAATTGGTGAGCCAGCACCACCCGGATCGCGGCGGCAGCACCAGCCGCCTGCAGTCGATCAACCTGGCAATGGAAATACTACAGCGCTATTACAGCTGAGCCACAGAGAGCAATTCGCTCTAAAGCCACGGCTCACGCGGCTTCCAGCCTCTGCCTATACTGCGACATACGGTCGCAGTGATTCGGCCTGCACCCGGCGGCGCTGCCTATGCGCCCCGGGCGCTACGCACGGGGCGATCGACAATAATAAAGCGGAGGTGACTGCATGATTAACCACGTCTGGGGGCTTTTCACCCATCCCGATCAAGAATGGCAAGAAATCCGTGGCGAAGAAGAAAGCATCAGCCACATGTACCTGACCCACGTTCTGATTCTCGCGGCCATCCCGGCGCTCTGCGCCTACTTCGGCACCACCGAGGTGGGCTGGACGATCGGCGATGGCGACCCGGTCAAGCTGACTGCGGCCAGCGCGCTGCAGATGACCATCATGTCCTACCTGGCCATGCTCGCCGGGGTCGCCGTGATGGGCGCCTTCATCCACTGGATGGCGCGCACCTACGACTCCAGCCCGAGCATGACCCAGTGCGTGGTATTTGCCGCCTACACGGCCACCCCGCTGTTCATCGGCGGAGTCGCGGCGCTCTACCCGAACCTGTGGCTGGCCATGTTCATCGGCACCGCGGCCATCTGCTACACGGTTTACCTGCTGTATGCGGGCCTGCCGACCTTCATGAATATCCCCGAGGACGAAGGCTTCATGTTCTCCAGCTCGGTCCTGGCCGTCGGCCTGGTGGTGCTGGTGGCGATGATCGCCACATCGGTGATCCTCTGGGGCTTCGGTGTGGGTCCGGTGTACACCAGCTGAGACAATAGATAGGTAACCCCCGGCCTGCCGCCGACAAAGCCGCCATCTGGCGGCTTTGTGTTTTCCGGGCTGCGGGCACACGGGCATAATCACCCCATGCCCGAACTTATCCACGCCCGCGTCGAAGCCTGCTACCGGCAGGCCGAAGACTTCTTCAAGCGCCGCTTCCCCCGCCCCGAGGTCAGCTTCAAGCTGCGCGGGCAGAAGGCCGGCGTCGCCCACCTCACGGAAAACCTGCTGCGCTTCAACCCCAAGCTGTACACGGAAAACCGCGAGCACTTCCTCCAGCAGACCGTGGCCCACGAAGTGGCGCACCTGGTCGCCCACCAGATGTTCGGCGGGCGCATCCAGCCCCACGGCGAGGAATGGCAGCTGATCATGCGCGGGGTCTACGAGCTGCCGCCGGATCGCTGCCACACCTATGCCATCAGCCGGCGCAAGAGCACCCGCTACGTTTACCAGTGCCAGTGCCCGAACGGCGAGTTCCCCTTCTCCGCCCAGCGCCACAGCCTGGTGCGCCAGGGCCGCAGCTACCTGTGCCGGCGCTGCCGGGCGACCCTGGTGTTCAGCGGCGAACAGCGGGTCGAATAAGGCCTCAGCCCAGCACCTTTTGCGCCTTCAGTTCGGCGATCTGCTCTTCGCTATAGCCCAGCTCGCGCAGCACCTCCAGGCTGTGCGCGCCGACCGCCGCGCCGGTGTGGCGCGGCGCCTCCAGCCCCGCCGAGAACTTGATCGGGCAGGCGATCTGCCGCTGCGCCGGCTGGCCCGGACGCGGCACATCGGTGAGCAGCGCGCGCGCCTGCAGCTGCGGGTGCTCGACCGCCTCGGACAGCTTCAGCACCGGCTCGACGCAGGCATCCACCGCGGCGAAGCGCTGCTGCCACTCGGCCAGGTCGTGCTTCTCGATCTCGATCTCGATCTCGCGCTTGAGCGCCTTCTGCTCCTCCGGCCTGGGCGACAGGCCGCGCCCGGCCAGCTCCGGGCGGCCGATGACCGCGCAGAACTGCTGCATGAACTGCGGCTCCAGGCTGCCCACGGACAGCCAGCGGCCATCGCGGGTGCGGTAGTAGTCGTAGAAGCTGCCGCCATTGAGCGCCTGGTTCTCCATCGCCGGTTCCACCCCGGCGCCCAGGTAACCGGCGCCGGCCATGGCGTGCAGGCTGAAGGCGCAGTCGGTCATGCTGATGTCCACGTGCTGGCCCTGCCCCGTGCTCTGCCGGGCGATGACCGCGGCGAGCAGGCCGATCACCCCGTGCAGCGAGCCGCCGGCGATGTCCGCCACCTGCACGCCCAGCGGCAGCGGGCCGGTGTCGCGGCGCCCGGTGTAGCTGGCCAGGCCGCTCAGGGCCAGGTAGTTGAGGTCGTGGCCGGCGCGGTCCTTGTACGGCCCGGTCTGGCCGTAGCCAGTGATGGAGACGTAGATCAGCCGTGGGTTGATCGCCCTCAGCGCCTCACAGCCGAGGCCGAGCTTGTCCATCACCCCGGGGCGGAACTGCTCCAGGACGATGTCGTACTCGGCCACCAGCCGATACACCACCGCCAGCGCCTCGGGGTGCTTGAGGTCGAGGGCCAGCGAGCGCTTGTTGCGGTTGAGGTAGGCATGGCTGGTGCTGCTGTCGCCATCGAAGGGCGGCAGCACGCGGACCAGATCCACCCGCGTCGGCGACTCGATGCGCAGCACCTCGGCGCCCATGTCGGCCAGCAGCAGCGAGGCGAACGGCCCCGGCAGCAGGGTGGAGAAATCGAGAACCTTGAGTGACGACAACGGGCCTTTCATCGAATTACCTCTGCAGGGCCGGGGCAAGCCGGCCGGTGACAATCAGTGCTCCCAGACCAGCGGCTGGCGCGCCGGCAGGCTGGCGATCAGCTCGGCATAGCGGCTTTCCAGAACATTGCGGCGGATCTTCATGGTCGGCGTCATGCAGCCGTTGTCCACCGTCCACGGCTCGCGCACCAGGACGAAGTGGCTGATGCGTTCGTGCGGCTCCAGGCGCCCGTTCAGCTCGGCCAGGTCGCGCTGCAGGTCGGCACCGACCTGTGCCTCGGGCTGCTGGCGCGCAGCGGGCGACAGCTCGATCAGCGCCAGCGGCTGGTCGAGGTTGCTGCCCATCAGGCAGACCTGCTCGACCCAGTTGCTCTTGGCGATCTCGCCCTCGATCGGCGCCGGCGCCACGTACTTGCCCTTGCTGGTCTTGAAGATGTCCTTGACCCGCCCGGTGATGCGCAGATAGCCGTCGGCATCCAGCTGGCCCTTGTCGCCGGTGTGCAGCCAGCCGTCCCGGAGGGTCTCGGCGGTCTTCTGCGGGTCGCGGTAGTAGCCCTGCATCAGGGTGACGCTGCGCAGGAGGATCTCGCCGCTGTCGTCGATGCGCACCTGCAGCCCCGGCATCGGCCGGCCCACCGTGCCCAGGCGCACCTGCCCCGGCCGGTTGAAGCAGCCGTAGGCGAAGTGCTCGGTCATGCCGTAGCCCTCGCAGATGTTCAGGCCCAGGCGCCGGTACCACTGCAGCAGGCCGATGGAGATGGCCGCCGCGCCGGAGACCAGAATGCGCGCCCGGTCCAGGCCCAGCCCCCGGCGGATCTTGCGCGCCAGCAGTGCGCCGAGCAGCGGGATGCGCAGCAGGCGCTCGAGGGTCGGCGCCGGCAGTTTCTCCAGCACGCCCTGCTGGAAGCGCGTCCACAGGCGCGGCACCGAGAAGAACACGGTCGGACGGATATGGCGCAGGTCGCTGGCGAAGGTTTCCAGCGACTCG
The DNA here is from genome assembly GCF_009799925.1 of Pseudomonas sp. R-28-1W-6. Taxonomy (GTDB): domain Bacteria; phylum Pseudomonadota; class Gammaproteobacteria; order Pseudomonadales; family Pseudomonadaceae; genus Aquipseudomonas. The sequence goes on along the minus strand of NZ_WELK01000006.1, from coordinate 45,929 downwards.
ACGAAGGCCACCGGGGCGCCGCTGTACAGGCTGTTGAACTCGACCAGGAAACGCTCGGCCGCATGGGACAACGGCAGGTAGGAGAAGAACTGGTCGCGCGGGCCGATGCCCAGCTCGGCAGTGGCATGGCTACCGGAAAAGGCCATGGCCAGGGCCGACAGCATCACCCCCTTGGGCAGGCCGGTGGTGCCCGAGGTGTAGAGGATCGACAGCAGCTCGTCGGGCTGCTGCGCGCGGGTGCCCTGCAGCGGTTCGTGGCGGGCCAGCAGGCTATGCCAGTCATGGGCCGCGGCCATGGTCGGATAGGGCATGGCGATGCGCGTGATGTGCGCGCCGATGCCGCCGGCCAGCTTGTCCGGATCGTCCAGCTTGCCGACCAGGATCACCTTGCAGCCGGCATGTTCCAGCACGTAGGCGATCTGCTCCGGCGCCTGCAACGGGTACAGCGGCACGCTGACCAGCCCGGCATGCTGGATGGCCAGGTCGCTGATAAACCACTCGGCGCAGTTCTTCGCCAGCAGCGCGACCCGGTCGCCGGCCACGCAGCCCAGGGCCAGCAAGGCGCTGGCCAGGCGCCGCGCCTGCTCGTCGACCTGGCGCCAGGTGAAGTCGTGCCACTGGCCATCGACCGGCTGGCGCAGCCAGACCCGCTCGGGCTGTGCGACCAGCCAGTGATTGAAGCGTTGCAGGGGCAGTTGTTCGCTCATCGGGCACTCTCTTGTTCTTGTTGGAGCCACGTATGGTCGCTCGGCACAGCAGCCATGCCGCCAGGCTTGAGCCGCGAAAGGGGCTCCGCCGTTGCCGGCTTGCGCGGCTCAAGCCGCACCCCGAAAGCGGGCTGGCCGTGCGACCGGCCATACAGACATAGCCACTTTTCCTGCTTCGAGCCAGGCATCGAGGCAGGTTAGGCAGCCCCCCGCGCGAGCTCAATGACCCAAGCGCTCGGGGCGATTGACCCAATCGGCCAGCTCCCCATCCCGGGGCCCGTTCGCTATCTGGCGATGCCACTGGAGGAAAACCCTGCGCAGTTTTCCACGGGGTGGCCTTCCACCCGGCGCGGGCTACCGAGCCCTGCAGACTGGATAGCGCCTGGCTTGACCACCAATTCGGCAGCGGCGAACGAACAGAGTGGCGATGGTTTTCAGGCGATGCCACGCTCGCGCAAGCAGTCCTGCAGGTAGTCGATGAAGGCCACCACCTTGGCCGTGGCGCGGCGGTGGCTCGGGTAGACCGCGAGGATGTGCGGGCCGAAGGCGTCCGGGTCGATCCGGTAGTCGCTCATCAGTTGCACCAGGCGGCCATCGGCCAGGTAGGGCGCGGCGCTCCACAGCGGCGTGTGCAGCACGCCCCCGCCGGCCAGGGCCGCGGCCAGCAGCAGGTCGTAGTTGTCGCTTTCCAGGCGCGGCTGGCGCGGCTGCGGCAGGCCGATGCGCTGGCCCTCGCGCTCCACCCACCAGACGCCCCGCCCCAGCGCCGGGTGCTGGTAGACCAGCCAGTCGTGCTCGTCGATGCAGTCCGGGGCCAGCGGCTGCGGCCGCCGCGCCAGGTAGGCGGGGCTGGCGCAGAGAGCGATGCGGTTCTGCCCGACCACCCGGGCGATCAACCCGGGCAGGTCGCTGCGGCCCTCGCGCAGGGCCAGGTCGTAGCCGCTCTCCAGCAGATCGACGAAGGCATCGCACAGGTCGATGCGCAGCTTGATCTGCGGGTACTGGATGAGGAAGCCGGCACAGACCTCGTCGAGGAAGGCGCGGCCGAAGGCCAGCGGCGCGGTGATGCGCAGGTTGCCATACAGGCCGTGCTGCAGCTGGCCGATCTCCTCGCCCACCTCGTGCAGGCGCTGCAACACCTGGCGCGCGGTTTCCAGGTAGACCCGCCCGGCCTCGGTTAGCACCGTGCGCCGGGTGCTGCGCTCGAACAGGCGCGCGCCGAGCTCGGTCTCCAGGTGGCTGACCGCCTTGGTCAGGGCCGAGGGCGTCTTGCCCAGCTGCTCGGCGGCGCGGCTGAAACTGCCGTACTCGGCCGTGGCAACAAACATGTTCAGGGCACCGAGCTTGTCCATCGGATCTATTCCAATCAGGCAAAAGGGTTTTGCACGGCCAGGGCGTTCTGGCCCCGCACTGCAGTCGCTAGTCTCGCCTGCAGTCCAATAAAAACAAGGGGCACACATGAAAAGGTTCATCCCGAGCCTGCTGGCAAGCGCTATCGCTTTTTCCTCCCTGGAAGCCATGGCGGCGGCCGACCTGGTTCTGTTCAATGGCAAGGTGTTCACCGCCGAGGCGGGCCAGGCGCTGGCCCAGGCCGTGGCCGTGGAAAACGGCAAGGTGCTGCAGGTCGGTTCCGACCGCGCCATCCTGGCCCTGGCCGATGCCGACACCCAGCGCGTCGACCTGGGCGGCAAGGTACTGATGCCCGGCATGATTGACACCCACAGCCACCCGATCATGGGCGCCCTGGCCAGCCTGCGCGCCAACCTGTACGACGAGGTCAAGCCGCTGGCCGAGCTGGAACAGTGGATCATCCAGCAGGATGCGGCCGGCACTGCGCGCCTGGGCGAAATCGTGGTGATTTCCGGGGTCAGCTCGGCGTACTGGCAACACAGCCGCGAGCTGGCCAAGCGCTTCAACCAGGGCCGCTGGGCCAATCAGCCGCTGGTGCTGGATGGCATCGACGGGCACACCGGCTGGGCCAACAACGCCATGCTGCAGCGCGTCGGCATCGACGCCAGGCTGGTCAAGGGCCTGGCGGCCAAGGAAGCCAGCTTCATCGAGCACGAGGCCGACCTGACGCCCACCGGTTTCCTCAGCGAAACCGGCTGGGACCGAGTACGCGGCCAACTACCGGCACCGTCCGCCGAGCTGATGCTGAAGGCCGCGCGCGAAGCGGTGCGGGTCAACCTGCAGGTCGGTGTGACCGCCTGGATGGATGCCGCGGCCAACGGCGGCGGCGAGCAGTCGCTGTTCGAGATGCGCCCCACCGAAAAAGACCTCGGCGTGCTGCCGCTGTACCGCCAACTGGCCGAGAAGGGCGAGCTGACCGTGCACGTGGCCGCCCTGCTGCTGGCCCATCCGCAGAGCAAGCCGGACGACCTCGAGGTGCAGGCCAATGTGATGCAACAGTTCCAGGGCGTGGCGAACCTGACCTTCCCCGGCATCAAGGTGTTCGCCGACGGCGTGCTCGAATTCCCGGGGCAGACCGCCGCGGTGATCGACCCCTATAACAACAGCCACCAGCAGGGCCAGTTGCTGATCGATCCACAGGGCTTCGGCAAGCTGATCGCCGCCACCGAGCAGCGCGGCTGGATCACCCACATCCACGCGGTCGGCGACCGCGCGGTGCGCGAATCGCTGAACGCCGTGCAGTACGCCCGCTCGCTCAAGCCCGCGCCCGTGCCGCACAGCATCAGCCACCTGCAGCTGGTCAACCCGAAGGAGTTCCCGCGCTTCAAGGAACTCGGCGTGATCGCCTCCATGCAGCTGCTGTGGGCCACCGCGGAAAGCTACACCGAGGAACTGGTCAAGCCCTACGTCAGCGCCTTCACCTACCGCTACCAGTACCCGGCCCGCTCGCTGCACAAGGCCGGCGCGACCATCGCCGGCGCCAGCGACTGGCCGGTGTCCAGCCCCAACCCGTGGAACGCCATCGCCCAGGCCAGCACCCGCAAGGGCCCGCTCGGCGTGCTCAACAGCGCCGAAAGCATCGACCGCGAAACCATGTTCCACGCCTACACCATCAACGCCGCCAAGGCCTTGCGCCTGGAGCAGCAGATCGGCTCGCTGGCCCCCGGCAAGCAGGCCGACCTGATCGTCCTCGACCGCGACGTGTTCAAGGTCAGCGACGCCGAGCTGTTCGACACCCAGGTGCTGACCACCTACTTCGCCGGCAAGCCGGTGTACCAGGCCTCCGCCACCCCAGACGTCGCCCAGACGCACTAACGCCCGTCCCGCGGCCTGCCCTGCGCCTGGTTTTCAGTGCGCAGCGGCCGGCTGCGGCCCTGCATCGACTGCCGAACAACAAGCACAACAGGGCTTTTTCATGCACAGACTCAACCGCCTCACACTGGCCATTACCGCGCTGACCTGCAGCCTGCAGGCCGGCGCCATCGAGCTGAACGAGCAGTTCGCTCTGGTCGTCACCCCCAGCGTACTCAGCGACTACCGCAACAGCGGCATCTCCCAGACCCTGGGCGACCCCGCCGCCCAGCTCGATGTGATGCTCAGCCACGCCAGCGGCCTGTATGCCGGGGTGTGGACCAGCAACGTCGAGTACGGCTACGACTGGGAGAACGACGATGACTACGGCACCCGCCAGGAAGTCGACTACTACGCCGGCTACTACTGGCAGATCAGCGATGCCGTCAGCCTGGACGCCTACTACAACAAGTACACCTACCCGGGCGAAGGCCAGTTCAACGGTGCCGACATCTACCTGACCCTGGAGGCCTACGGCTTCTTCATCGGCGGCAAGCACTCCCATGACACCGACGACACCGCCGTCAGCCAGTATGCTGGCTACCGCACCCAGCTGCCGCTGGAGGTCGGCCTGGAGCTGCGCTACGAGAACGTCGACTACAAGGACGATGTGTTCTTCAACAGCGACTGGAGCCAGGCCCGCCAGGACTACGACAACTGGGAGGTCAAGCTGACCCGCGACCTGCTGGGCGTGACCTGGGGCCTGAGCTACGTCGACACCGACCTGTCGGACGCCGAGTGCGCCAGCTTCAGCGGCTACGACGACCTGTGCAGCGCTGGCGTGGTGGCCAGCGCCAGCAAGGTGTTCTGATCACCCACGTGCCGTAGGGTACGCCGCGCGCACCATGGCCTCACCCGGGGCTTCTGGTGCGCACGGCCCACCCTGTGGGCCCCTCGGACAACTGTATGGTCGATTTGCAAGTCAGCTGCGCATTGCATGAGGCGTTGGCTGGCGTACCCTGAGCGGCTCTGTCCAAGCGTGCCGCGCCATGAAACCCGCCGACCTGCTCCGCCTGTTGCTGCTTGCCGCCATCTGGGGCGCCAGTTTCCTGTTCATGCGGGTGGCCGTGCCGGTGCTCGGCAGCATGCCCACCGCCTTCTTCCGCGCCACCCTGGGCGCCATTGGCCTGCTGCTGTTTCTCCTGCTGGTACGCCCGAGCTGGGATTTTCGCGGCAAGTTCAGGCAATGCCTGCTGCTCGGGGTGATCAACGCCGGGCTGCCCTCGGCCATGTACTGCCTGGCCGCGCTGATCCTGCCGGCCGGCTATTCGGCGATCTTCAACGCCACCACGCCGCTGATGGGTGTGCTGATCGGCGCGCTGTTCTTCAGCGAGGCGATGACCCCGAGCAAGGCCGCCGGTGTGGCCCTCGGCCTGTTCGGCGTGGCGGTGCTGACCCGTACCGGGCCGGTGGCCTTCGACCTGGAACTGCTGCTCGGCGCCGGTGCCTGCCTGGTGGCCACCACCTGCTACGGCTTCGCCGGCTTTCTCACGCGTCAATGGATCGGCCAGCAGGGCGGCCTGGACAATCGCCTGACCGCCTTCGCCAGCCTGTGCGGCGCCAGTCTATTCCTCCTGCCGCTGTTCGCCGGCAGCCTGGCCCTGCAGCCACCGGCCAGCTGGGGCGGCATCGAGGTGTGGCTGTCCCTGGCCGGCCTGGGCCTGCTATGCACCGCGTTCGCCTATGTCCTGTACTTCCGCCTGCTGGCAGATATCGGCCCGATCAAGGCCTCCACCACCACCTTCCTGATTCCGCCCTTCGGCGTGCTGTGGGGCGCCCTGCTGCTCGGCGAGCCGCTGAGCTGGGCCTACCTGCCGGGCTGCGGGCTGATCGCCGTGGCCCTGTGGCTGGTGGTGCGGCCGAGCGCGCCGCGCACGGCGCCGGCCAAGGCCTGAGCGCGAAAACGAAAAAGCCGCCCGAGGGCGGCTTTTTCATGCGCTGGAGCGGGTTACTGCTGGAGTTCCTGCTCGGTGAACAGGTCGCTGAACAGCATGCTCGACAGGTAGCGCTCGCCGGAGTCCGGCAGGATCACCACGATGGTCTTGCCCTGCATGTCCGCCCGCTCGGCCAGGCGCACCGCCGCCGCCATGGCCGCGCCACAGGAGATGCCGCAGAGAATGCCCTCCTCCTGCATCAGGCGCAGGGCCATGGCCTTGGACTCCTCGTCCGTGACCTGCTCGACCCGGTCGACGATGGACAGGTCGAGGTTGTTCGGCACGAAACCGGCGCCGATGCCCTGGATCTTGTGCGGCGCCGGCTTGAGCTCCTCGCCGGCCATGACCTGGCTGATCACCGGCGAGCTGACCGGCTCCACCGCCACCGAGAGGATCGGCTTGTGCCGGCTGTGCTTGATATAGCGCGACACCCCGGTGATGGTGCCGCCGGTGCCGACCCCGGCCACCAGCACGTCGATGGCGCCGTCGGTGTCGTTCCAGATTTCCGGACCGGTGGTCTTCTCGTGGATCGCCGGGTTGGCCGGGTTATCGAACTGCCCGGGCTGAAAGTACTTGGCCGGGTCGGAATTGGCGATCTCGTTGGCCTTCTCGATGGCGCCCTTCATGCCCTTGGCCGGCTCGGTCAGCACCAGCTCGGCACCCAGGGCCTTGAGCACCTTGCGCCGCTCCAGGCTCATGGACGCCGGCATGGTCAGCACCAGCTTGTAGCCACGGGCGGCGGCGACGAAGGCCAGGCCGATGCCGGTATTGCCGGAGGTCGGCTCGACGATGGTCATGCCCGGCTTGAGCACGCCGCGCGACTCGGCATCCCAGATCATGCTCGCGCCGATCCGGCATTTGACCGAATAGCCCGGGTTGCGTCCCTCGATTTTCGCCAGAATGGTCACGCCCTTGGGGCCGAGGCGATTGATCTGCACCAGCGGGGTATTGCCGATGGATTGGGCGTTGTCGGAATAGATGCGGCTCATGGCAGGGTCCTTGGACAGGCAGAGGCGAGACTCACAAGCCTATGCCGCCAACCAGAGCGAGTCCAGCGCCCGAGTACAGGCCACGCCCCGCTGCCCTGGCCGACAGCGGACCGCCACGGCGCAACGGACTCGTTCTCTGAACCGCGGATCGGCTGACTCGCCATTCAGTGACTGAATGCCGCGTCTGCGTTCACAGCCTGGCAGACAGCGCGGTATAGTCGGTTTTTCACGCTACAACAGCGCCGGTCGCAGATTCCGGGGCGTTACCGTTCGAGGATTAAACGATGAAGTTCGAAGGCACCCAGTCCTACGTCGCCACCGACGATCTCAAACTCGCGGTGAATGCCGCCATCACCCTGCAGCGCCCGCTGCTGGTCAAGGGCGAGCCGGGCACTGGCAAGACCATGCTCGCCGAGCAGCTGGCCGAGGCCTTCGGCGCCAAGCTGATCACCTGGCACATCAAGTCCACCACCAAGGCCCACCAGGGCCTCTACGAGTACGACGCGGTCAGCCGCCTGCGCGACTCGCAGCTGGACTCGGACAAGGTCCACGACGTGCGCAACTACATCAAGAAGGGCAAGCTGTGGGAGGCCTTCGAAGCCGAGGAGCGGGTGATCCTGCTGATCGACGAGATCGACAAGGCCGACATCGAGTTCCCCAACGACCTGTTGCAGGAACTCGACAAGATGGAGTTCTACGTTTACGAGACCAACGAGACGATCAAGGCCAAGCAGCGCCCGATCATCATCATCACCTCGAACAACGAGAAGGAACTGCCGGACGCCTTCCTGCGCCGCTGCTTCTTCCACTACATCGCCTTCCCGGACCGCAACACCCTGCAGAAGATCGTCGACGTGCACTACCCGAAGATCAGCGGCGAGCTGGTGGCCGAGGCGCTCGACGTGTTCTTCGACGTGCGCAAGGTGCCGGGCCTGAAGAAGAAGCCGTCCACCAGCGAACTGGTCGACTGGCTGAAGCTGCTGATGGCCGACAACATCGGCGAGGCGGTGCTGCGCGAGCGCGATCCGACCAAGGCCATCCCGCCGCTGGCCGGCGCCCTGGTGAAGAACGAGCAGGACGTGCAGCTGCTCGAGCGCCTGGCCTTCATGAGCCGTCGCGCCAGTCGCTGAGCCATACCCCAGCGAGGTGTTGCAGGCCGTAGGGTGGAAAACCGCGAAGCGTTTTCCACCTGATCCAGCACCTACGCCGTACAGGCCCGGTGGATGAGAAGAGCGTCATCCACCCTACGGGTAATCGGGAGAAATCCACCATGCTGCTCAACCTGTTCAATGAAATGCGCGCAGCCAAGGTACCGGTCTCGGTACGCGAGCTGCTCGACCTGATCAACGCGTTGAAACACAACGTGGTGTTCGCCGACATGGACGAGTTCTACTTCCTGGCGCGCACCATCCTGGTCAAGGACGAGCGTCATTTCGACAAGTTCGACCGCGCCTTCGGCGCCTACTTCAAGGGCCTGGAGAACCTCAACCAGCACATCGAGGCGCTGATCCCCGATGAATGGCTGCGCAAGGAGTTCGAGCGCCTGCTGACCGACGAGGAGCGCGCGCAGATCCAGTCCCTCGGCGGCCTGGACAAGCTGATCGAGGAATTCAAGAAGCGCCTCGAGGAGCAGAAGGAACGCCACGAAGGCGGCAACAAGTGGATCGGCACCGGCGGCACCAGCCCGTTCGGCTCCGGCGGCTACAACCCGGAAGGCATCCGCGTCGGTGACGCCGGCAAGCGCCAGGGCAAGGCCGCCAAGGTGTGGGACCAGCGCGAGTACAAGAACCTCGACGACCAGGTCGAACTGGGCACGCGCAACATCAAGGTGGCCCTGCGCCGCCTGCGCAAGTTCGCCCGCGAAGGCGCGGCGGAAGAGTTCGACCTCGGCGGCACCATCGACCACACGGCCAAGGACGGCGGCCTGCTCAACATCCAGATGCGCCCGGAACGGCGCAACACGGTGAAGCTGCTGTTGCTGTTCGACATCGGCGGCTCGATGGACGCCCACGTCAAGGTCTGCGAGGAACTGTTCTCGGCGTGCAAGACCGAGTTCAAGCACCTGGAGTACTTCTACTTCCACAACTTCATCTACGAGTCGGTGTGGAAGAACAACCTGCGCCGCACCTCCGAGCGCTATTCCACCCTCGACCTGCTGCACAAGTACGGCCCGGACTACAAGGTGATCTTCATCGGCGACGCGGCCATGGCGCCCTACGAGATCACCCAGGCCGGCGGTAGCGTCGAGCACTGGAACGAGGAAGCCGGCTATGTGTGGATGAAGCGCTTCATGGAGAAGTACAAGAAGCTCATCTGGATCAACCCCTACCCGAAGGATGCGTGGAGCTACACCGCCTCCACCAACATCGTCCGCGAGCTGATCAACGACCAGATGCACCCGCTGACCCTGCGTGGCCTGGAAGAAGGCATGCGCTTTCTCAGCAAGTAAACAGAACGGGCCCGCATGGGCCCGTTCTGTTTTAGCGCCCGTGCTCCCGCTCAGGGGGTGGCCAATGTGGCGTCCTCGGCCCCGGCCTCAACCTCGTGCCAGCTGCTGTCCGGGTCGAAACGGCTCATGCCCGCCGCCAGTTTCGCGCCGTCCGGGCCCAGATCCTTTTCGAACACCTGGCCGTCGTGACTGATCATGAAACTCATCACGCCGCTGTCGCCATACTCGGCCGGCCAGGCGATCAGGGCGAAGCCGCGGCTCATGTTGTCGCCGAGCCGGTAGTCGTAGGCGCCCCCCGGTGCCGAGGCGCCCTGGGCGCTGAGGATGCGGTAGTGGTAGCCGTGCCACTCGCCATCGGGCAGTTCGTCGCCGAATAGCGGACCGAGCGGGCTTTCCTCGATACCAGGCTCCTCGGCCCAGTACAGCCCGTCGTACTGGCCATCGCTACTGACGAATTTCTGCGCGTACTCCAGCACCCCGTCGCCGTCGCGGTCGACCTCGGCGTAGTCCATCTGCGCATCGTGGTAAGCCAGTGCCGCCTGCACGGTGGCCAGCTCGTTGCGACCGATGCGCCGCACCCGGATTTCCTCACCGCCGGCCTTGGTATCGAAGACCCAGCCCTCCTTGCCCTGGACCAGCGGCAGGGGGAAGGTCCAGGGGGTGTTGCCCACCACCAACACGGCGCGCCCGGGCGCAGCGGGCTGCAGCACGCGCTTCTGCCGATAGAGCGCGAGAAAGGCATCGACGTCCTCGCGCACGATGTCGCCGCTCGGGATATAGACCTGCCAGTCGGCGCCCAGCAAGGCCGCCAGGCGCTCGGCATCGCCCTTTTCGCTTCCCAGTGCAGCCACCAGCGCCTCGGCGGCGGCATCTGGAGTGGGGTAAGCCTGCTGCGCCTGCGCGGCCTGGGCCAGAACGCCCAGCAACAGCATCGAGATCAAACGGAATCCAGCAATCATGGTGATTCTCCTGTCAGCGCCGGCGGCCGCCGCCGCTCCGGGACGGTGCCCGGGAGGCGCGTTGCACGGTCTGGCCGCTCGCGCGGGCCGTTTGCGGCCGGCTGGCGGTGGCCCGGCTGGTCTGACCACGGCTGACTTGCGCACGCGACTGCGAGGGGCTGCGCGCGCCCGCGAAGGCGTTGTCGCGGCTCCCGCGTGCGCGGCTGCTCTGCTGGCGCACCTGCTGACGAGCCTGCGGGTTGCTTTGCGCACGCTGGCGGGCCTGCGCATCGCGGGTCGAGGCCTGGGCTCGCTCGCGAGTCTGCGCGTCGCGGGTGGCGGCCTGGGCGCGCTCGCGGGCCGGATCCCGGCTAATATCGCGGGCCCCGGCCTGAGCCCGCTCACGGGCCTGCGGATCCCGGTCGAGTTCGCGAGTCGCGCTCTGGGCCCGTTCGCGGGCCTGCTGGTTGCTGATGGCCGGCGAGTCGATGCCCCGCTGCTCCAGCGACTGGCGCGCGCGCTCGCGCTCGGCCACCCGCGCCGTATCGCGCCCGCGATAGGCATCGCGCTGCGCGCTGCCCTCCAGGCGCCGGCTGTATTGCTCGCGATTGGCGCTGTCGCGGTAGGGCACTCCGTCGCGATTGATCGAGTTGTGCTGCCAGTTGTTCTGGTTGGCATTGATCTGCCGGTTGCTGTTGATGTTGTTGTAGTGCTCGACATCGAGGTCGATGTCGTCATTGTCCCAGTCGCAATCGCCCCACAGCGAATCGATGATCGCCACCCCCGCGCCGAAGGCCAGGCCGGTAGCCAGCGCGCTGCCGAAGTAGTAGCCCGGCGGTGGCGGGTAATAGACCGGCGGGGAGGATGGGTAGGCCCAGGTGCCGTAGACCTGGTTGGGGTTATAGCTGGGCACGTAGACCGTCTGCGGCTGGGCCGGCTCGATGATGATGGTCGGTGCGGCGGCCGGCTGCTGCACGATCACGGTCGACTCGGCCGAGGCTGGAGCTGGGGCGGCGGGCTGTTCGGTCACCCGCTGCTGCTCGTTGGATTCCAGGTTGCCGGCGGCTTTCGCCTGTCGCCGCAGGCGCTGCACCGAGTCCATCACGGCATCGGGCTGGGCCAGGAAGGCATCGCCCACCCGCTGCACCCAGGCCGGATCCTGTCCCAGGGTGGCCAGTGCCGCCGGGAAGGCGACCAGCGACTGCACGCTCGGGTCCCAGGGCTGATCCGCGACCTCGCGCACCGCGCTATCGCCGCTGCTGTCCGGATGCGCCTTGGACCAGACCACGGCATCGGCGACATCGCCCGGATAGGTCGAGGCCATCAACACCTGGGCCAGCAACGCGTCCGGGTACAGGGCCAGCGGCGCCATCATCTGGTCCAGCTCCTCCGGAGTGAATACGGCATTGCTGACCGCAGCCGGTGCTGGTGCTACGGAGGGGGGGACGGCGGCGGCAACCGTTACCGGCGCCTCGGCAGCAGGAGCCTGCGCCTTGGCGGGTTCCTCATCCGGGCAGCCGGACAAGACCAGCACGGCAAGCAGGATGGTGGAGCGATGGCACACACGCATGGCGCTTCTCCATAGCGAAGAAAAGCGGGGTTGGATGCAGGGCCACATGACTGCCGCCAGCGTGACCGAGTCCTGAGGATCGAGCGCAGAGCCAGGCCGGCGCCGCGATTGTCTTCAGCCTAGTCAATCGGCCCGACTTTGCTGCATTGACCAGGCTGGTGACGCTGGCCGATCGCCCAAGCGGGGAGGCCGGCAGGCGCCGGCAGAAACGACAAGGGCCCCAGTGGGGCCCTTGTCGGTGCAACGTTCGATCAGGCTCAGGGCTTATCGCCGTCCGTCTTGTTCAGATCCAGCACAGTGCTCGCCGGCGGTTGTACGGCCTCGACAGCAGCCGGTTCGGCTACCGGTTCGACAGATGCCACCGGCGCCTCCACCTGCTTCTTGCCGAACAGGCGCTTGCCCAGCCAGCCGATGACCAGCAGCGGCACGATCCACAGCTTCTTCAGCAGGATCAGCAGGGTGGCAAACAGGCCGGCCTTGGCCGCCAGCTTGCCGGCGATCAGCGCACCGATGCCATAGGCCGCCACTTCGTCCATGTCCGGGTCGAACTCGGCGTAGCGATGGCCCTGGTTGAAGTCGGTCATGGCCAGCACGGTCGGCACGTGCTGCTGGATATCGGCCAGCTGGTCCATGTTGGCGATGAAGTTCAGCACCAGCACGCCTTTGCGGCCGAGCACGCGGATGTTGTAGTTGAGGGTGTTGCTCTCGCTGTCGCCGAACTTGAGTTCCTTGGCCCAGTGCAGCTTCTTGCCCTGGTCGTCGTAGTGCGGCTGGGAAGCCCAGCCGATCAGCTCGACCGGCTCGTAGCCGTTCTCGGTGCGCCACTGGTTGTCGGCCGCGGACTCTTCCTGCAGGTCCTTGAGCATGTCGGCGTAATCGATGTCGGCCGCGTCCTCATCGGATACGTAGCCGCTTTCCTCGTATTCGATGGTCGCCGCCCAGGACTCGGCGGCCAGCGGCGAGATGCCGGCCGGCAGCACCATGCCCAGCGGCAGCTCGGCATCCGGCGGGTTGCCCCAGGCCTCGACCAGCAGACGCTCGGCGTCGGCACCGTTGAGGAACACCAGGTTGTCCGGCAGGTTGAGGGTGGCCAGGTTGTCGCCGATCACCACTTGGCCGGTCTGGAAATTCAGGCTGGCGATGAAGGCCTCTTCGTCGAACTCCTCGACTTCGCCCTCAACGACCGCGGCGCTCTCCTCCTCCGGTGCAGCGGCTTCGGGTGCGGCGGCAGGGGCATCGGGGGCCACGACCACGGCGTGGGCGGCGGGTACGGCGGCAGCCAGCAAGGCGGCCAGGATCAATTCCTTGATCGACATAACAACTCCATGACAACGGGGGTAAATGGGAAACGCCAGCCTAGCATGCACCCCCAGGCATTTCGGCGAGCCAGCGCAATCTTTTGCAACAACCTCGGGTAACCGCTGGCTCAGCGCCAGTGGCGCTGCTCGTGGGCAATGATCTTGTGCTTGCGGCCGAAGCCCAGGGTCCAGCCGGCGCCGAGCACCAGCAGCTCCACCAGCCAGGCCAGCAACAGCCCGCCACTCAGGCCCCAGGCAATCGCCTGGGGCGCCAGCAGCACCTGATAGCTGTAGGCCGCGATGGTTTCATCGAGCAGCTCGCGGTCCGCCGCGCTGGCCAGGTGCCAGGCCTGGGCGTACCAGGGCCCCTGCATGGCCAGCCATTCGCTTTCGAGCAGCTCGGCGCGGCGCACCAGATGCTCGACACTCTGCGCGTCGCTGCGCATCACCTCGTCGTTGCTGGCCCGGTAGTGACTGACCAGGGCGTTGAGATCGCCGTTGAAGAAGCGCGCCGCGGTCTCGCGGAAGCCGCTCAGGCTTTCCTCGGATTCGGCGCGGTGCGCGGCCACGCGCTTGCCGTAGTCGTCGATGAAGCCCGGCACCTGCACGCCAACCAGCAGGCCGAGGCCGAACAGCACCAGACGCAGATAACCCCGAAACATGGCCCTACTCCCCCATCTGCCCGTGGGCGATGCGCTCACCGCGCCGCCACAGGCTCCATTCGCCCGGCTGGAACAGGGTCCAGCGTTCGTTTTCGGTCAGCGGCTCGGTGGCGATCACCGTGACCACGTCGTTCGGCGTGGTTTCCGCCTGGAAATCCACCACCACTTCGGCATCCTTCAGCCGGGCCGGGCCGAACGGCGCGCGCCGGGTGATCTGCGCCAGCTTGCTGCTGCAGAAGCAGAACAGCCAGTCGCCGTTGCTCAGCAGGCAGTTGAACACGCCATGCCGGCGGTAATGCTGGGCGGCCTGGATCAGCACCGGCAGCAGCGCCTCGACCGGCACCGGCTCGGGAAAGGCGTGGCGCACGCGGTTGAGCAGGTCGCAGAAGGCCGCTTCGCTGTCGGTGTCGCCGACCGGCCGGTAGAAGCTGGTCGAGGGCGCGAAATCGGCCAGCTGGCCGTTGTGCGCGAAGCACCAGTTGCGCCCCCACAGCTCGCGCACGAAGGGGTGGGTGTTGGCCAGCGCGACCTGGCCGACGTTGGCCTGGCGGATATGGCCGATCACCGTTTCGCTCTTGATCGGGTAACGCTGCACCAGGCGCGCGACTTCCGACTCGACGCTGGCGGCCGGGTCCTGGAACAGGCGCAGGCCGCGCCCCTCATAGAAGGCGATGCCCCAGCCGTCGCGGTGCGGGCCGGTGCCGCCGCCGCGCTGCATCAGCCCGGTGAAGCTGAACACGATGTCGGTGGGGACGTTGGCACTCATGCCGAGCAATTCACACATGACTCAAACCTCAGCTTGCAGGGCGCGGCGCAACACCTGCGCCTCCTGCTGCAGGCGCGCCTCGATGCGCTTGCGGCCCAGCGGCAAAAAGCGCGTGAGGATGCGCCAGCACAGCGCCGGCAGATCGCCCGGCCGGCGGGGCAACAGGTGCAGATGCAGGTGCGGCACGTGCTGGTTGGCCAGCGGGCCGTCGTTGATCAGGAAGTTGATTCCGGCCACACCCAGGCCGCTGCCATACAGCGCCTTGGCCACCCGCGCGGCCAGCCCCAGCAGGGCATCGCGCGACGCGCTGCTCAGATCCTGCAGCAGCGGAGCGTGCTCGCGGCTGACGATCAGCACATGGGCCGGGCGCAGCGGGAAGATGTCCAGCAGCACCAGAAAGTGCCGGTCTTCGTAGAGGGTGTGGGCCGGCTGCTGGCCGGCGGCGATCGCGCAGAAAACGCAGCTCATGGCCACTCCTTGGGTCTGCCCGCCATGCTGAACGCCTGGCATCGCGCGCGCAAGGGCGCCGTCAGAGGCGCGGCTCGATGCGCAGGCGGCGGTCGCCGTTGGCATCCAGGCGGGTATCGCCGTGCATGCCCTCGTCGCGGGCCATCATCTCGCGCAGGGTCGGCTCGTCTTCCGCCGCCTCGGCTGGCGGCGTGCCACGACGACCCTGCCACCAGCGCTCGATCGGCCAGCGCAAAGCGGCGAAGGCCAGCCACACGCCGAAGGCGATCAGCCCGTACAGGGCCAGATCTGCCACCGCGCGCCAGGCGTTGTTGCCGACCTTGAGCAGCAGGTCCATGGCGGTGATGGCGATGGCCGGGGCGAACAGCTCGCGGGCCGGATCGACGATGGTCGGCGTCAGCAACAGCACGGCCACCAGCAGGCGCAGCGGCTCGCGCAGCCAGCGCCAGATCCAGCCGGTCAGCTGGAACCAGACCAGCAGGCAGCCGAGTGCCGCAACGGCGTAAATGGCCCAGGCAAGCAGATAGTCTTGTTCAGTCATGCGGGTTAATGGCTTGGCCGGCAAAGGGGCGCTTATGATAACGGCTTTTAAGCGCCCCGGCGCCCCTGCCGTCAGAGTCCGTTCACGATCAGGCCGGCCGAAGCCGCATCGTCAGCAGACTCTCCGCCCTCTTGTATGAGAAGCCCCATGCCCAACGCCCCGATTGCCCGCCGCGAAGCCGCTGCCGACCCCTATCACTGGCTGCAGGAGCGCGACGCCGCCGAGGTACTGGACTACCTCAAGGCGGAGAACGCCTACCTGGAGGCCGAGCTGGCCGAACAGGCGCCGCTGCGCGAGGCGCTGTTCGAGGAGATCAAGGGCCGCATCCGCGAGACCGACCTGTCGCTGCCGACGCCCTGGGGCCCCTGGCTGTACTACCAGCGCACCACCGCCGGCGACGAATACGCGCGCCACTACCGCTGCCCGCTGCCGGCCGACGGCGGCCTGGCGGTGGACGAGAGCGCCGAACAGCTGCTGCTCGACCCCAACGAACTGGCCGGCGATGGCTACCTGTCGCTGGGCGCCTTCACCACCAGCCCGGACCACCACCTGCTCGGCTACAGCCTGGATACCGCGGGCGACGAGGTCTACCGGCTGTTCGTCAAGGACCTGCGCACAGGCGCCGTCACCGCCCTGCCCTTCGACGACTGCGACGGCAGCCTGACCTGGGCCAACGACAGCCAGACCCTGTTCTTCACCACCCTCGACGACACCCATCGCCCCCACCGCCTGCACCGCCACCGCCTGGGTGAACCCAGCGCCGAGTTGGTGTTCGAGGAAAGCGACGGGCGCTTCTTCCTCAGCTGCTACCGCGCCAGCTCCGAACGCCAGCTGGTGCTGCTGCTCGGCAGCAAGACCACCAGTGAAAGCTGGGTGCTGGATGCCGACACCCCGCAGGGCCAATTCGCCTGCCTGGCGCCGCGCGAGGAAGGCCACGAGTACTACGTCGACCACGGCCAGCTGGACGGTGCCTGGGCCTGGCTGATCCGCAGCAACCAGAGCGGCATCAACTTCGCCCTGTTTTTCATAAAGGAGAGCGAGGCAAGTGAACAGCAGCCGACCCGCGCGCACTGGCAGGAGCTGATCGGCCACGACCCGCAGCGCATGCTCGAAGGCGTCAGCCTGAATGCCGGTGCCTTCATCCTCAGCCTGCGCCAGGGCGGTCTGCCGGTGATCGAGGTGCACCCGCAGGACGCCGCGCCCTACCCGGTGCAACTGCCGGATGCCGCCTACAGCCTGCACGTGCAGGACAACCTGGAGTTCGCCAGCCCGGTGATCCGCCTGCGCTACGAGGCGCTCAACCGCCCGGCGCAGATACGCCAGCTGGACCTGCGCAGCGCCGAGCAGAAGGTGCTCAAGCAGACCCCGGTGGAAGGCCCGTTCGATGCCGACGCCTACGAGAGCCGCCGCCTGTGGGCCACTGCTGCCGATGGCACGCAGGTACCGGTCAGCCTGGTGGCGCGCCGCGAGGTACTCGCCGCCGGAACCGCCGCGCCGCTCTACCTGTATGGCTACGGCGCCTACGGCGAATGCCTCGACCCCTGGTTCTCCCACGCGCGCCTGTCCCTGCTGGAACGCGGCTTCGTCTTCGCCATCGCCCACGTGCGCGGCGGCGGCGAGCTGGGCGAGGCCTGGTACCGTGCCGGCAAGCTGGAGCACAAGCAGAATACCTTCGGCGACTTCATCGCCTGCGCCGAGGCGCTGATCGGCGCCGGCCTGACCTCGCCCGCGCAGCTGGCCATCAGCGGCGGCAGCGCCGGCGGCCTGCTGATCGGCGCGGTGCTCAACCAGCGCCCCGACCTGTTCGCCGCGGCCATCGCCGAAGTGCCCTTCGTCGACGTGCTCAACACCATGCAGAACCCCGACCTGCCGCTGACCGTCACCGAGTACGACGAATGGGGCGACCCACACCAGCCCGAGGTGTACGAGCGCATCAAGGGCTACGCGCCCTATGAAAACGTCAGCGCCCAGGCCTACCCGGCGCTGCTCGCCGTGGCCGGCTACAACGACAGCCGCGTGCAGTACTGGGAAGCCGCCAAGTGGGTGGCCAAGCTGCGCGCCACGCGTACCGACAACCACCTGCTGCTGCTCAAGACCGACCTCGGCGCCGGCCACGGCGGCATGAGCGGGCGCTACCAGGGTTTGAAGGACGTGGCGCTGGAATATGCCTTCCTGCTCAAGGTGCTGGGACGCGCCTGAGGCTCAGCGCTGCCCGGCCGGCTTGGCCGGCGCCGGGCTGGGCACTCGCGGCTGTTCCAGCTGCGGCAAGGGCTGGTCCTTCGGCGCCGGTCGCGGCTGACTCAACGGCCGCGGCTGGGCGGGACTGTTGAGCAGGGGTGGGTGGCGCTGGCTGCCACCCAGGGGGCGAGCCTGCGGCTGGCCATAGGGTTGCGGCGTGGCCGTGCCCGGCGAACCCGGCGGCGGCCCGGCCACGGTGAGGGTGGAAACGAGGAGCAACGGCAGGATCAGGCTCATGCAGGGAAAAAGTCGCATCGGGGGCTCCAGCTGCGCGGGCTTTGGCTTTATTCTGGCAGCATCGCAACCACCGCGTTCACCACCCGACCACAGGTCCTGCCATGAGCACCAATCCCAGCTACACCCTGTCGGCCAAGGCCGAAGCAGACTACCGGCAGAAAGCCCTGAAGATGTACCCGCACGTGTGCGGGCGCTGCGCCCGCGAGTTCAGCGGCAAGCGTCTGAGCGAGCTGACCGTGCACCACCGCGACCACAACCACGACAACAACCCGGCGGATGGCTCCAACTGGGAGCTGCTGTGCCTGTTCTGTCACGACAACGAGCACTCGCGCTACACCGACCAGCAGTACTTCGCCGAAGGCTCCACCGCCAGCCCGCAAGCGGCGAAGACCACCTACAAGGCCTTCGGCGACCTTGCCAGCCTGCTGAAAAAGGACTGACGGCGATCACAGCGCCGGACGCAGCCGTATAATCGCGTCTTTTTTTGCGCGAGCTTCCCCGTGGCCAACAAACGATACAGCTGCATCGGCCTGTTCAACCCCAAGTCACCGGAAAACGTCGGCTCGATCATGCGCGCCGCCGGCTGCTATGGCGTCAGCTCGGTGTTCTATACCGGCACCCGCTACGACCGCGCCAAGGACTTCGTCACCGACACCAAGAAGGTCCACCAGGACATTCCGCTGATCAACATCGACGACCTGCGCCGCATCGTGCCGCTGGGCTGCACGCCGGTGGCGGTGGAGCTGGTGGAAGGCGCCCGCGCCCTGCCCGACTACACCCACCCGGACCGCGCGCTGTATATCTTCGGCCCCGAAGACGGCTCGCTGGACAAGGCAATCCGCGACTGGTGCGGCGACGAGGTGGTGTACATCCCCACCAATGGCTGCATGAACCTGGCGGCCACGGTCAACGTGGTGCTCTACGACCGCCTGGCCAAGGGCAACAACACCCGCTCGGGGCCGTTGTTCTGAGGCACACGGGGCTTTGCGTAGGTGCGGCTTCAGCCGCGAACGCAGGCAACTCGCTGCCCGGCCTGCTCGCGGCTGAAGCCGCTCCCACACCGAGAGCCCACCGCGGGCTCAACGCAGCAACGGGCTGTCCAGCACATCCGACGCGCGGCCCATGACGTTTTCGCTGATTTCGATGAGGTCCTTGGTGCTGGCCTTGTCCAGGCGCATCAGGCCGCGGGTGACATCGTCCAGCGAGCGCTGGTTGTTGGTGTGCTTGCGGATTTCCCGGTCCAGCTCCTGCAGCAGCAGCACCGCGCGGGCGGTGACCGGCCCGTTGGACTCCTCGGTGCGCAGGGTCTCGACCGGCTTGCTCCAGCCGATCAGCTTCTTGCGGATCGCCTGGTAGCGGTCCTCGCTCATGCCGCCGGCGCGGCGCATCAGTTCGATGGCGTAGTACTCGGCCAGGCCTTCGCTGATCCAGTCGCTCCTGTCGGTGTCGCGGATGCGGCTGAACACGTGAACCAGCTCATGCACCAGGGAGCTGGTGCCGTTCTCGCTGATCAGCGGGCGGTCGCTGTGCATGAACAGCGAATTGGGTGCCGACAGGCCGCCGCGCCACATCGGGTCGCCGGCGCCGACGATCAGCAGCTTGGCCGGGTCGCGCGGGAACACCGCCTGGGCTTCCGGCCAGACGAAGGTCAGCAGGGTGAGGATATCCATGCGCCGCATGCCCTCGCCCACCGGCGCGGCCACGGTCACGTCGGTATCGCCGAGCCGGGCGCGGCGGCTGCCGATCTTGCCGGCGAGAACCCAGCCGGTCGGGCGGTCGAACTTGCGCGCCGGGTTGTCGATGCGAAAGCGGTTCGCGCCGATGCGCGGCCAACCGGTCTCCACGCCTTTCCAGCCTTTGGGCAGCTCGAACTGCAGGCGCGAGACCAGTTCGATCTGGTCGTCCTTGACCAGGTGCGCGCTGGGCACCAGGTCATCGCCGCGCAGCAGGGCCCAGTCCTGGGTCATCCGCGCGTCGAAACTGCCGGACTGGCGGGGATGGCTGATGCGCACCTTGTAGCTGAGCGTGCTCTTGCCTTTGCCCGGCTGCCAGGTGCCGCTTTGCGCGCTGTCCTGCTGCCAGCTGCCGTCGGCCTGGAAGTCGCTGTAGTAGCCCTTGTCGCCCAGGTCGAAGGTCAGGTTGCGCACCAGGTCGCTGTTTTCCAGGATCAGGCTGACCTCGGCCTGGTCGCTCTCGGGCAGGAAGCGCACCAGGTAGTCCAGGTCGACTTTCTTCGCCGCCCAGAGCGGCGCGCTCAGGCCCAGCAGGATGGCGGCGGACAACAGTTTGAGACGGGCGGGCATTGTGCAGGCTCCATGCGTGAATAGGTGTAGACCTGGGACCAGCCCTGGCGCGAAACGCTCAACCGGCGCGGAAAATCAGGTGCTCCTCCCAGTCGTCCTCGGCCACGCTGTTTTCGCTGAGCATGCGGCCGGACTGGGAAATGCGTTCGTGGTGCACCGCGTCGGGGTCGCCACAGACCAGATGGTGCCAGAGTGGCAGGTCCTTGCCCTCGCTGACCAGGCGGTAGGCGCAGGTCGGCGGCAGCCACTGGAACTGGTCGGCCTGCGCCGGGGTGAGCTGGATGCAGTCCGGCACCTGGGCGCGGCGATTGGCGTAGTCGGTGCAGCGGCAGGTCTTCAGGTCCAGCAGCTTGCAGGCGATGCGCGTGTAGTAGACGCTGCCGTCGTCCTCGTCCTCGAGTTTCTGCAGGCAGCACAGGCCGCAGCCGTCGCACAGCGACTCCCACTCGTCCTGGTCGAGCTGGGCGAGGGTTTTGCGTTTCCAGAAGGGTTCGACTTTGGCGGCCATGACTCGGACTGCTGGGCGGAAAAGGCCGGCAGTCTAGCCCCAAGCCCGGGAGGGGCCAAGCGCTGGCGACTGATGGTCAGTAACCGCGGGCGAAATCCACCCGACCGCGCAGCTCCTGCCCGGCCTGCCAGCGCTGCAGGTTGTCGAGGAACAGCTCGACCATGGCCGCCGGTTCGGTCGGTGCCGAACTGTGCCCGGTGAGCAGCAGGCGCGGCGCCTCCCAGAACGGATGGCCCGGCGGCAGCGGCTCCTGGCGGCACACATCGAGCACCACGCCACCGAGCAGGCCGCCGTGCAGGGCCGCCAGCAGGTCGGCGTCGACCACCGCCACGCCGCGCCCGGCATTGATGAACAGGGCCTGTGCCGGCATCCGCGCAAACAGCGCGGCGTCGTAGATATCGCGGGTCGCCGGGGTATCCGGCAGCAGGTTGACCAGCACCTCGGCCCAGGCCGCCTGCTCGCCCAGCGCGGCCAGGCCGTGCACCTCGGCGAACGGGGCGATGGCCCGCGGCGAGTGGGCGATGCCGCGCAGCTCGACGCCGAACGGCGCGAGAAAGCGCGCCACCGCACAACCGATGTCGCCGGCACCGACGATCAGCACCTTCATCCCGCGCAGGCTCGCCGGCGGCAAGGCGTCCCAGCGCTGCTCCACCTGGCTGACCAGGCGCGCCAGCAGGCGTCGGCGATGGGCCAGCAGGTAGGTCAGCACGTACTCGGCCATGACCTGGCCGAAGATGCCGACCGCGCGGGTCAGCGCGTAGTCGCGTGGCAGCTCGGCCGCCAGCAGCGGCGTGATGCCGGCCCAGGTCGACTGCAGCCACTGCGGCCGCTGGCCCTGGCGCAGCAGGGGCGCCAGGCGGTCCGGCTGGCCCAGCCAGACCGGGCAGCTGGCGGCCTGGCGAGCCAGCTCCTGCTCATCGCCACACACCAGCAGCAGCTGCGGCGCGGCGGCGTGCAGCAGCTCGGCGTAGCGCGGCGCGCCCTGTTCGGCGAGGAGAACCCGCATCAGACCGGGTCGTTGCGGCGCAGCAGCTCTTCCGGCAGGTGCTGGATGTAGTCCTCTTCCGGCGGCGGCATCTGCAGGTGATAGCCCTGGGTCTCGAGGTTCTCCAGCACCTTGTGGATATCCTCGCGGGCCAGCGGTTTGTCCGGCGACAGCACCAGGCTGAACGCCAGCTGCGGCGGGCCGAAGGCGGCCAGAAGGCCTTCCGGCACGCGTTTCAGCTCGTCGGCCTTGAGCACGTAGAGGTACATCTCGTTCTTGCGCGGGCTGCGGTAGATCGAACAGATTTTCTTCATATCAGGCTTCCAGGGCGGCCAGCAGAGCCTCGCCCATCAGTTCACGGCGCCAGCCACGCAGATTGTCCGGCAGCTGGTAGGGGCCATCCGGGTAACCGCTTTTCAGCAGGGCTTCGAGGGATTTCTTGCGCAGCATCAGTTCCGGGGCGATCTGCAGGCGCTCGGCCTCGCGCTGGCCGACCGCGCGCAGCTTTTTCAGCAGCGCCGTCGATTCCAGCGGCAGCGGCGCCGGCAGCGCCTCGGGCCATTCGGCCGGGGGCAGGCTGGCGGCCTGCTTGATCAGCTTGAGCAGGGTCTCGCCGTCCTGGCGCACGGTCTTGGGGTGCATGTCTTCGATGCGGGCCAGGTCGACCAGGTTGTCCGGCTGGGTCTTGGCCAGCGGCCACAGCGAATGCTCGCGGATGATGCGGTTGCGCGGCTGGTTGCGCGCCCGCGCCTGGCGCTCACGCCAGGCACACAGGGCACGCAGCACCGCCAGCTGCTGGGGCGACAGCTTCCAGGCCAGTTTGGCCTCGCGGTAGAGCTGGTCCGGGTCGGTTTCGCGGCGCAGGTTGGCGATCAGCTCGGCGCCGTCTTCCAGCACCCAGGCCAGCTTGTCGGCGCTCAGCTTGGGCTGCAGCACGCGGTAGACCTCGGCCAGGTGCTGGGCATCCTCGGCGGCGTAGCTGATCTGGGTCGGCGACAGCGGGCGCTGCAGCCAGTCGGAGCGGGTCTCGCCCTTGGGCAGCTCGATGCCGAGCACCTCCTGCACCAGGCGTGAATAGCCCATGGAGAAACCCAGGTTGAGGTAGCCGGCGGCCAGCTGGGTGTCGAACAGCGGGCTGGGCAGGCTGCCGGTCAGGCGCAGGAACACCTCCAGGTCTTCGCTGCAGGCATGCAGCACCTTGACCAGGGCAGGGTCTTCGAGCAACTCGGCGAAGGGCGACCAGTCGCCGATGCTCAGCGGGTCGATGAGGAAGGCGCGCTCGCCATCGCCCACCTGCAGCAGGCCGGCGATCGGGTAGAAGGTGTCGACCCGCATGAACTCGGTGTCGAGGGCAACGAACGGCAGACGCCGCCAGTCGGCGCAGTGACGGGCCAGGCTGGCGTCGTCGAGGATCCACTGAATATCGATAGCCACGCGGCACTCCTTGGGCAATGCCGGGCAGTATATATGCCCGGCACGCCGGCCGGGCATTTGCCCGCGCCTACGCCCGGGTTATGGCGCGTTATTCCGCTGCCTTGGCGTTGCCCGCTTCTGCAGCGCTTAACCAGTTACACTGCCGCCCACCTCAGCACAGGGAAGAATCACGATGAAAAAACTCCTCGGCCTGCTGGCCCTACTGATCGCTGGCGCGGCGGGCTACCTGGCGCTCACCCCGAACACCATCGAGCCGCTGGCCTGGCAACCGCCGGTGGCCCCGCTGATGACCGGCGCCCTGGAACCCAACGACACCCTGATGAAGGCCGAGCTGCTGGCCCAGGGCCAGATCCACGGCCCGGAAGACACCGCGGTGGACGCCCAGGGCCGCGTCTATGCAGGCCTGCATGACGGGCGCATCGTGCGCATCGCCGAGGACGGCAGCCTCGATGTGCTCACCGCCACCGGCGGCCGCCCGCTGGGCATGGACTTCGACGCCCAGGGCAACCTGATCGTCGCCGACGCCTACAAGGGCCTGCTGCGCATCAGCCCCGCCGGGCAGATCGAAGTGCTCAGCCGCGAAGCCGACGGCGTGCCGTTCGCCTTCACCGACGACCTCGACATCGCCAGCGACGGGCGCATCTATTTCAGCGATGCCTCCAGCAAGTTCCAGCAGCCGGACTACCTGCTCGACCTGCTCGAAGGCCGCCCCTACGGCCGTCTGCTGCGCTACGACCCGGCCACCGGCAAGAGCGAGACCCTGCTCAAGGACCTGTACTTCGCCAACGGCGTGACGCTGTCGCAGAACGAGGACTTCGTGCTGGTCAACGAGACCTACCGCTACCGCATCACCCGCTACTGGCTCAAGGGCGACAAGGCCGGCAGCCACGATGTATTCATCGACAACCTGCCGGGCATGCCGGACAACCTGCAGGGCGACCGCGCCGGCACCTTCTGGGTGGCCCTGCCGACCCCGCGCAAGGCCGACGCCGACTTCCTGCAGAACCAGCCGTGGCTCAAGGCCCAGCTGGCCAAGCTGCCGCGCTCCATGTGGCCCAAGCCGCAGGACTACGGCCTGGTCATCGCGCTCAACGAGCAGGGCCAGATCGTGCAGAGCCTGCACGACACCAGCGGCAGCCACCTGCGCATGGTCACCTCGGTCAAGCCGGTGGGCAATTTTCTCTACTTCGGCAGCCTGAACAACGACCGCATCGGCAAGCTGCAGTACCGCTGAACCCCGGAGCAGGGCGACAGCGCCTCGCCCTGTTCCTATGCTGATTACCGTCCCGCATCCGCCAACGGAGTTCCCATGCCGCTCGCGCAACTGCTCAGCCCCGCTCAACTGCAGGCCCGCCTGCACCAGCCGAACCTGGTGATCCTCGACTGCCGCTTCGCCCTCGACGACCCGGGCTATGGCGCGCGCAGCTACGCCGAGGGGCATATCCCCGGCGCGCAGTTCGCCGACCTGGAACGCGACCTGTCCGGCCCGGTGCACAAGGGCGTGACCGGGCGCCACCCGCTGCCGGACGCGACCCAACTGCTCGCGCGCCTGCGCGCCTGGGGCATCAGCCAGGACAGCGAGGTGCTGCTGTATGACGACGGCCCCGGTGCCTTCGCCGCACGCGCCTGGTGGCTGCTGGCCTGGCTGGGCAAGCGCGAGGGCGTGTACCTGCTCGATGGCGGGCTCAAGGCCTGGAAGGCCGCCGGCCTGGCGCTGGACACCGCCACCCCGGCGGTCAGCCCCGGCAGCTTCAGCGGCCAGGCCGACGCCAGCCTGCTGCGCGATGCCACGCAGCTGCAGCAGGACCTGCACAGCCCGGCCCTGACCCTGCTCGACGCCCGCGCCCTGCCGCGCTTTCGCGGCGAGGTGGAACCGCTGGACCCGGTCGCCGGGCATATCCCCGGCGCCCGCTGCGCGCTGTTCACCGACAACCTGGACAGCGACGGGCGCTTCCTGCCCGCCGCCGAGCTGCGCCAGCGTTTCGCCGCCCTGCTCGGCGAGCGCCCGGTGCAGGAACTGGTGGCCTACTGCGGCTCGGGCGTCACCGCCTGCCACAACCTGTTCGCCCTGTGCCTGGCCGGCTACCCGCTGGCGCAGCTGTATGCCGGTTCCTGGAGCGAATGGATCACCGACCCGGCCCGCCCGGTGGCGACCGGCGACTGAGTCTGCGCTAACGCTGGATGGCGCCGCGAACCCGCCTGGCGGGTTCGTCGCAGGCCCGACTCTTACTGGTTGCGCAGACGCTTGGGGGTAAGGCCGAGGTAGCGGCGCATCGCCGTGGTCAGCGCGCTCTGGCTGGAAAACCCGCACTCCTCGGCGATCCGCACCAGCGGCAGCGGGCTCTCGCGCAGCAGGCGCGCGGCGCGGTCGAGGCGGGTCTTGAGCAGGTACTGGTGCGGGGTGAGGCCGAGGCTGTCCTTGAACTGGGCGTGGAAGTGGCTCGGGCTCAGGCAGGCGACCTGGGCCAGCTCGATCACCGTGATGCGCCGCGCCAGGTGCTCGGCGATGTAGCGGTCGAGCCGCTCGACATCCAGCGCGCCGCCCCCCGGTGCGGTCTGCGCGCCGAACAGGCGCAGGTGCAGGGCGCGCAGCAGCACGCCGCCGAGGGCGCGGGCCAGGTGCGGGTCGCTGCCATAGCGCGCCAGCTCGGCCCCGGCGTAGCTCAGCAGGTTCTGGAAGTCGGCATCCAGCGCAGGGTAGCGCGGGCTCTCGAACAGCTCGGCGAGCAGGCTGAGGTCTTCCGCGGACGTATCCTGCTCGTTCAGGTCGAGAATCAGCATGCGGTTGTCGCCCATGCCGGCGAACTGGTGGTCGGCATCGCCCGGCACCAGGCAGGCACGCATGCGGCAGACCTCGCCGCCGCGGCCATTGACCTCGAATTCCGCGCGCCCGGACAGCGACATCACCAGCTGGTGATAGTCGTGGGCATGTTCGTGGGCCTGGTCGTCCAGGCGCAGCAGGCGGGCTTTGAGCATGTGCGGGCACAGGTCGGGGGGAAGCCTGCACTTTACCCAGTCGGGCCGCCCGACGACAGGGCTACCGACAGGCGGCAGGCAAATCTGCCCGGCTGGCCAGCATCTTGCTACGCCCCAGGCATTACTGCCCTGTCTGAAGTTGGATGCCCCTATGCTGGAACTCGGCGTTTACTGCCTGGAACGCTGCGGCGCTGTGCGGGCCTGGTTGCTCGCCCTGCTCGCCCTCGCCACCACCCTGCTGGCCCTGCTCGGCCAGCCCTACCCGGCCGCCGCGCTGCTGTTCCTGCTGCTCTATCTCGGCGGCGCCCAGCACCTGCTCTGGCGGCGCCTGCAGCGCGACCAGCAGCGCATCCTGCAGCAGCTCGCCGGCCTGTTCGGCGGCCAGGCCGAAGCGGCGCAGCTGCTGGTCAGCTGCAGCGGCGAGCAACGCAGTGCCGAACGCCTGCGCAGCGAGGTGCAGTTCGCCAGCGCCGCGCTGGAACGCATGGCCAGGCAGACCGAGCAACAGGGCGAGCAGCAGAGCCAGCGGGTCGACATGATCGCCGCCGCCAGCGAGCAAATCAGCCAGACCCTGCTGCACATCGAGGGCCTGGCCGAACAGGCGCTGCAGGCCTTCGCCCGGATGCACCAAATGAGTGAGGACGGCCGGCAGGACGCCCAACATGTGGGCACCACCATGCACGGCATCCAGCTCAGCCTGGGCCGCACCGCCGAAGCGGTGGGCCAGCTGCTGCAGCACACCGGCGCGGTGGAGCGCGCCGTGCAGCTGATCCAGGCGCTGGCCAAGCAGACCCAGCTACTGGCCCTGAATGCCTCGATCGAGGCGGCCCGCGCCGGCGAGCATGGCCGCGGCTTCGCCGTGGTCGCCGCGGAGGTGCGCAACCTGGCGCAATCCACCGACAGCGCGGCCAGCGAGATCACCGGCGTGGTCGGCGCGATCACCCGGGCCGTCGGCCAGGTGCACGGCGAAGTCGACGAGCACCGCGACCTGCTGGACGCCAGCAGCCGGCAGAGCAGCCAGCTGGCGGAGCAGCTGCAGGCCCAGGCCGAGTTCAGCCAGGACACCCTGCAGCGCTTCGGCGCCATGCGCCAGGCCCTGGCCGAGCACACCCAGGCCAACCAGTCGCTCAACCAGCAGCTGCATGAGATCGGCGGCGCCCTGCAACAGCACAGCGCACAGAACCACGAGCTGCACGACCTCACCCTGTACCTCACCCGCCTGACCGGAGGCACCGCGCCATGAGCCCCACTCTCCTGCTCGCCGGCGCCGCCAGTGCCGCCCTGCTGCTCGGCGCCGGCCTGTTCCGCTGGCGCAAGCGCGGCCGCACGCAGCAGCGCCGCCAGGCCCTGCAGCAAGGCCTGCTGCTGTGCCTGGAGCTGCTCCAGCGGATCCAAAAGCACCGCGGCCTCGGCGGCCAGAGCGGTGCGCCGGCCCGTCAGCAATGCCAGGCCCTGGCTGCGGAAATCGACGCGCTCTGGCGCGACGCCCCGGCCGAGCCGGCCCTGGACGGACTGCGCCGGCACTGGTTGCCGCTGCGCCAGCAGGCCGACGACTTCGACGGCCACTGCCAGCTGATCGAGCAGCTGCTGGAGCACATCCAGCTGCTCGAGCTGCAGCTGGTCGGCCTGCACGCCGAGCCCACCGGCATCGCCCGCGACTGCCGCGAGCTGGAGGAACTGGCGCGCCTGCGCGGCCTGGCCGTACGCGGCGCCGGGGCCGCGCGCTGCCCGCTGCCCTTGCAGGTGCAGCTGCGCTACCTGAGCCTGCGCCTGCAACCGCGTGCGGCCCGCCAGAGCAGCCTGGCGCGGGCCCTGGACAGCCTGCAGCGACAGCTGATCGACCCGCCGCGGGTGCTGATCGCCCCGGCCGAGTGCTTCAGCCTGCTCACCCCGCTGATCGACGAGCAGCTCGGCCAGCTGCGCCAGCGCCTGAACTGAATGGCGGATTGAAAAGCCGGCGGGCTCGCCCCATCTATCCTTGCAGAGCGAATGATCTGGAAGGTCCCATGAGCGAGCAAGACAACCACGCGGAAATCATCACGGCCCCGGGCACCCGCCTGGCCCTGCCGGGGCAGAACCTGCCGGACAAGCTGTACGTCATCCCGATCCACAATCGCCCGTTCTTCCCGGCGCAGGTGTTGCCGGTCATCGTCAGCGAAGAGCAGTGGGCCGAAACCCTCGACCTGGTAGCCAACACCGAGCACAAATGCCTGGCGCTGTTCTACGTCGACCAGCCGCTGGATGACCCGCGCCACTTCGATACCACCAGCCTGCCCGAGCACGGCACCCTGGTGCGCATCCACCACGCCAGCCGCGTCGACGGCAAGCTGCAGTTCGTCGCCCAGGGCCTGTCGCGGGTGCGCATTCGCGGCTGGCTCAAGCGCCATCGCCCACCCTACCTGGCCGAGGTGGAATACCCGCTGAACGCCGACGACCCGCGCGACGAGGTCAAGGCCTATGGCATGGCGCTGATCAATGCGATCAAGGAACTGCTGCCGCTCAATCCGCTGTACAGCGAGGAGCTGAAGAACTACCTGAACCGCTTCAGCCCCAACCAGCCCTCGCCGCTGACCGACTTCGCCGCCACCCTGACCACCGCCCCGGCCGCCGTGCTGCAGGAGGTGCTGGACACCGTGCCGATCCTCAAGCGCATGGAGAAGGTGCTGCCGCTGCTGCGCAAGGAGGTGGAAGTGGCGCGCCTGCAGAACGAGCTGTCGGCCGAGGTCAATCGCCAGATCGGCGAGCGCCAGCGCGAGTTCTTCCTCAAGGAACAGCTGAAGATCATCCAGCAGGAGCTGGGCATCACCAAGGACGACAAGAGCGCCGACGTCGACGAGTTCCGCGCCCGCCTCAACGGCAAGAGCCTGCCGCCCCAGGCGCAGAAACGCATCGACGAGGAACTGAACAAGCTGGCCATCCTCGAGACCGGCTCGCCGGAATACGCGGTGACGCGCAACTACCTGGACTGGGCGACCAGCGTGCCCTGGGGGGTGCTGGTCGAAGACCAGCTCGACCTCAAGCGCGCACGCCGGGTGCTGGATGCCCAGCATGCCGGCCTGGATGACGTGAAGGAGCGCATCCTCGAATTCCTCGCCGTCGGCGCCTTCAAGGGCGAGATCGCCGGCAGCATCGTGCTGCTGGTGGGGCCGCCGGGGGTGGGCAAGACCAGCATCGGCAAGTCCATCGCCGAGAGCCTGGGCCGGCCGTTCTACCGCTTCAGCGTGGGCGGCATGCGCGACGAGGCGGAGATCAAGGGCCACCGCCGCACCTACATCGGCGCCCTGCCGGGCAAGCTGGTGCAGGCACTGAAGGACGTCGAGGTGATGAACCCGGTGATCATGCTCGACGAGATCGACAAGATGGGCACCAGCTTCCAGGGCGATCCGGCCTCGGCGCTGCTGGAAACCCTCGACCCGGAACAGAACGTCGAATTCCTCGACCACTACCTGGACCTGCGCCTGGACCTGTCCAAGGTGCTGTTCGTCTGCACCGCCAACACCCTGGACTCGATTCCCGGCCCGCTGCTCGACCGCATGGAAGTGATCCGCCTGTCCGGCTATATCGCCGAGGAAAAACTGGCCATCGCCAAGCGCCACCTGTGGCCCAAGCAACTGGCGAAAGCCGGGGTGCGCAAGACCCAGCTGAGCATCAGCGACGCGGCGCTGAAGGCGGTGATTGACGGCTACGCCCGCGAAGCCGGGGTGCGCCAGCTGGAGAAGCAGCTCGGCAAGCTGGTGCGCAAGGCGGTGGTCCAGCTGCTGGAGCAGCCGGAGCGCAAGGTGAAGATCGGCCCCAGGGACCTGGAAAACTACCTGGGCATGCCGGTGTTCCGCAGCGAGCTGCTGCTGTCGGGGGTCGGGGTGATCACCGGCCTGGCCTGGACCAGCATGGGCGGCGCCACCCTGCCGATCGAGGCCACGCGCATCCACACCCTCAATCGCGGCTTCAAGCTCACCGGCCAGCTGGGCGAGGTGATGAAGGAGTCGGCAGAGATCGCCTACAGCTATATCAGCTCGCACCTCAAGCCATTCGGCGGCGACCCCGGCTTCTTCGACCAGGCCTTCGTCCACCTGCACGTGCCGGAAGGCGCCACGCCGAAGGACGGCCCCAGCGCCGGCATCACCATGGCCAGCGCGCTGCTCTCCCTGGCGCGCAACCAGGCGCCGAAGAAAGGCGTGGCGATGACCGGCGAGCTGACCCTCACCGGCCAGGTGCTGCCAATCGGCGGGGTACGCGAGAAGGTCATCGCCGCGCGGCGGCAGAAGATCTTCGAACTGATCCTGCCGGAAGCCAACCGCGGCGACTTCGCCGAGCTGCCGGACTACCTCAAGGCAGGGCTCAGCGTGCATTTCGCCAAGCGCTTCGCCGACGTGGCCAAGCTGCTCTTCGACTGACCGCCGCGCCCGGCATGCCGCCCCGCACAGCGGGGCCATGCCAGCGCCGGCCCATTACCGCTATGCTGTGCGGGTTTTCGTTTCGACCGGAGCCCCGCCATGAACCGCCCCCTGCGCCTGCTGCTGCCCGCCGCCCTCATCCTCCTGGCCGCCTGCGCCCAGCAGCAACCCAGTAGCGTCAGCCTGGAGGAAAAGCAGCTGGGCCAGTGCCCGATGCAGTTGCGCAGCGGCCAGACCCTGACCGTGCGCCTGCCCAGCAACCCGACCACCGGATTCCGCTGGGTGGTGGCCGATGCCGCGCCGGGCGTGCTGCGCAGCCTCGGCCCGGAGGTCTACACCACTCCGGAAGACGCCGGCCTGGTTGGCAGCGCCGGACAGTCGACCTGGCGCTACCAGGTGCAGCAGAGCGGCAGCGGGCGCCTGCTGATGTACTACCAGCGGCCCTGGGAAACCGGGGTGGCACCGGCCAAGACCCTCGACTGCCGGATCGAGGTGCGCTGAGCCGGCTGGATGCGCCGGCAGCGCGCTGACGCCATTGGCCGCTCGCCCTGGCGTGCAATGCCCTGTGCCCCCGGTGCCCAGCGGCAATAATAGGCAAAAACGAGAGCCCACCCATGCGCCTGTCTGTCTGCCTGCTCGCCCTCGGCGGCGTTGCCCTGTTCCTGCTCGGCCTGCAACTGCAACTCGAAACCCTGTGCCTGCTGAGCAAGCCCCTGCCGATGATCGCCCTGCTGCTGTGGCTGCGCACCGCGCCAGCCAGTACCTACCGGCGCTGGATCGGCAGCGGCCTGCTGCTGTCCCTGGCCGGCGACCTGCTGCTGGAGTGGCCGGCCGACCTGTTCGTCTTCGGCCTCGGCGCGTTCCTGCTCGCCCACCTGGCCTACCTGCTCGCCTACCTCGGCGCCTGCCGGCGCCCGGCCCCGGTCGCCCTGCTGCTGGCCGGCCTGGTCGCCGGCGGCATGTTCACCCTGCTGGCCAGCAGCGGCCTGGGCGAACTGCTGCTGCCGGTCGCCCTCTACAGCCTGGCCATCGGCTGCATGCTCTGGCGCGCTTTGGCCCGCCTGGGCATGGCCGGCAGCGCCCGCTCGAGCTGGCTGGCCGCAGGCGGCGCGTTGCTGTTCGTGCTGTCGGACAGCCTGATCGGCCTCAACCGCTTCGTCGCCCCCTTCGAAGGCGCCCGCTACGCCATCATCCTCAGCTACTGGCTGGGCCAGTGGGGCATCGCCGCCTCGGTACTCGCCCTGCCGCCGAACCAGCCTCGCACGGCCGACGCCGCGGCGCTGCCGGCCAGCCCGCGGCTGTAGCGAGCTGCTCGACAACCGGTGGCCAAGGGTAGCCCCGCGCCCCCGTTCGTCGGGAAAGCCTCCCCCGACAAGGACGCTGGGCAAGCTCTCGACGGCCCTGCCGAGCAAGCCACGCCAGCCGCTCGCCAGCGCTCCAGGACGAGCATCCATTGGCCGGCCTAGGCCCTTGAGGCGAGCCCCCGCCATCCGCAGCGCCGGCCCCGCGGCCCTCGCCAGCCTGAGCGCGGCGCGGGTGTAACAAGCCCTTACCCAGTGTCCAAATTTTGAGACGGCAGGCCTTCGCCAAATCGTCTATAGAGAGAGATAGGGGCTATTCAGGAGAGGATGATGCGCGGCCACACATGGGTCATCATGTTGTTCCCATTGCTGTGCGTGGCAGGTTGCAGCAGCTTGCTGCCCAGCGAGCGCGCCGAGGCGATTTCGCCGTTCAGCGACTATCTCGATGCGGAAGTCCGCTACGCCCAGGCCGTGCCCGGCAAGACCACGCGCACGGAGCTGTTCTCCCTGGGCTTCGACCCACTGGCCCAGGGCAACGGCAAGATGCTCTCGTTCATCGACCTGCGCCTGATGTTCGTGCAGCCCAACGTGCCCATCGACTACCTGCCGGCCAGCCTGATCCAGTGCCTGGAGGCCAAGGACCGTTGCATCGGCTACGCCTTCGAGTTCCACAAGACCGACACCCAGCGGGTCGGCAGCTTCTGGGCCGACGTGCTGAACTTCCGCAAGCAACGCGAGCTGCAGGGCTGGACCTTCCGCGCGGTGTTCGTGCTGGTCGACGACATGCTGGTGCACAAGGTCAGCAACGGCGAACCGAACATCCGTCGCTACGAGGTCAAGCGAAACCCGCTGGGCCCGCTGCAGGGCGCCGGCGAGTTCTTTTCCGACCAGTTGAAGTGATGGTGGTTGGGCCGGGGCCGGCACTTGGCTAAAATGCCGGCCTTTTCGCCCCAACGCCCGGAATTGCCGTGACCACCCAGCCCGACCGCCTCTTCGCCCAGCCCCATGCCGAATTGCAGGATTTCACCTTCAACGAGGACGTGGTGCGGGTGTTCCCGGACATGATCAAGCGTTCGGTGCCCGGCTACCCGACCATTGTCGAGAACATCGGCGTGCTAGCCGCGCAGTTCG
Organism: Pseudomonas sp. R-28-1W-6; assembly: GCF_009799925.1. Lineage (GTDB taxonomy): Bacteria > Pseudomonadota > Gammaproteobacteria > Pseudomonadales > Pseudomonadaceae > Aquipseudomonas. Next base: position 12,839 of record NZ_WELK01000006.1, on the reverse strand, counting down.
CCCAACCCAACTCGGCACTGTACGACCTGGGCAGCTCGCTGGGCGCGGTGACCCAGGCCCTGCGCCGGCATGTACGCACGGAAGGCTGCCGGGTGATCGCGGTGGACAACTCGCACTCCATGGTCGAGCGCTGCCGCGAGTACCTGCACGCCCAGGACTCGATGTTCCAGGAGCTGCTGCCGGTGGAGGTGCAGGAAGGCGACATCCTCGCCCTGGAATTTCAGCCGGCGTCCCTGGTGGCGCTCAACTTCACCCTGCAGTTCATCGCCCCCGAGCAGCGCCTGGCGCTGCTCACGCGCATCCGCCAGGCCCTGCTGCCGGGCGGCGCCCTGATCCTCTCGGAGAAGCTGCGTTTCGAGGACCAGCAGCAGAACGCCCTGCTCACCGACCTGCACATCGCCTTCAAGCGCGCCAACGGCTACAGCGAGCTGGAAATCGCCCAGAAGCGCAGCGCCCTGGAAAACGTGATGAAGCCGGACAGCCTGGAACAGCACCGCGAACGCCTGCTCGCCGCCGGCTTCAGCCAGGTGGTGCCGTGGTTCCAGTGCCTCAACTTCGCCTCGCTGGTGGCCCTGCCGTGATCGCCGCCCTCGACCTCGACGCCCTGCAACAGAGCCTGGCCGGCAGCCCGCTGCAGGACTGGGCGGCCGACCTGCCGGCGCAGATCGACGCCAAACTGGCCGTCGGCCACGGCGACCTGCAGCGCTGGTACGCCGCCGTGCAGAGCCTGCCGGCGCTGCAGGCCGAACACCAGGAACTGCGCGAGCAGCTGCGGCTTGACGGCCCCTGCGATGAAGCCACCCGTGCCCAGCTGCTCGGTGCCCTGCAGGGCCTGATCCCCTGGCGCAAGGGGCCGTTCGAGCTGTTCGGCGTGCACATCGACACCGAATGGCGCTCGGACTGGAAATGGGCGCGGGTCGCCCCGCACCTGGACCTGAAGAACAAGCGCGTGCTGGATGTCGGCTGCGGCAACGGCTATTACCTGTGGCGCATGCTCGGCGCCGGCGCCGCCAGCGTGGTGGGCATCGACCCCAACTGGCTGTTCCTCAACCAGTTCCTCGCGGTGAAACGCTACCTGCCGGATCTGCCGGCCTGGCACCTGCCGCTGGCCCTGGAAGAGCTGCCGGCCAGACTGGAAGGCTTCGACACGGTGTTTTCCATGGGCGTGCTGTACCACCGCCGCTCGCCCATCGACCACCTGCTGGAGCTCAAGGACTGCCTGCGCAAGGGCGGCGAACTGGTGCTGGAAACCCTGGTGGTGGAAGGCGACGCCCAGCAGGTGCTGGTGCCCGAGGACCGCTACGCGATGATGCGCAACGTCTGGTTCCTGCCCTCGGTGCCGGCGCTGGAGCTGTGGCTGCGGCGCGCCGGCTTCGTCGACGTGCAGTGCGTGGACGTGTCGGTGACCAGCGTCGAGGAACAGCGCGCCACCGACTGGATGCGCTTCCAGTCGCTGCCGGACTTCCTCGACCCGGCCGACCACGGCCGCACCGTCGAAGGCCTGCCGGCACCGACCCGCGCCGTGCTGGTGGCGCGCAAACCCTGAGCAGGGGTTAGGGAAGGCTCAAGGGCTTCGGTAACACCCGCGCAAGGCCTCTGGCGCGCGCGGCGCCCCCCACAAGAAGCCCGAACTCAGACCAGCTCAATGCGGTCGTCGTGAATGACGATCAGCCCCTGCTTGAACAGGCCGCCGATGGCCTTCTTGAAGTTGCCCTTGCTCACCCCGAACGCCTGGCTGATGGCCGCAGGCTCGCTCTTGTCGCTCAACGCCAGGCTGCCGCCCTGCTCGCGCAGGCGGGCCAGGATCTGCTCGCTGAGGCTGCTGGCGGCGGCCTGGCCGACCGGCTGCAGGCTCAGGCTGATCTTGCCGTCGGCACGCAGTTCCTTGATGAAGCCCTTCTCCTGCATGCCGCTGCGCAGGAACTTGAATGCCTCGTTCTTGTGGATCAGGCCCCAATGCTGGTTGTTGATGATGGCCTTGAAGCCCATGTCGGTCTGCTCCACCACCAGCAGATCCACGGCTTCGCCGACCTTGTAGCGCGGCGCCGTGTTATCCAGGTAGCGGTCCAGGCGCGCGGTGGCGGTGATGCGCTTGGTGCGCTTGTCCAGGTAGACATGCACCACGCAGTAGTCGCCGACCTGCAGCGGACGCTTCTCCTCCGAATGCGGCAGGAGCAGATCCTTGGGCAGGCCCCAGTCGAGGAACAGGCCGACCCGGTTGATCTCCACCACCTTGAGGCTGGCGAAGCCGCCCACCTGGACCTTGGGCCGTTCGGTGGTGGCGATGATGCGGTCTTCGCTGTCCAGGTAGACGAACACGTTGAGCCAGTCGCCGACTTCGCTCGGCTCGCCCTTGGGCACGTAACGGTTGGGCAGGAGGATTTCACCGTCGGCGCCGCCGTCGAGATAGAGGCCGAAATCGGCCTGCTTGACCACCTGCAATGAGTTGTAGCGCCCGATCAGAGCCATGTTCACCACCTTGTCTGCAAGGCCGGCATTCTACCCGTTGCCACTGCCGCGCGCTGCCCCGGCGGGCGAATGGCCGGCGTCCCTTCATCGCCTGGCATGCCCGCTCCTCGCCTGCGGCCGGTTTGCATTCGCCACTGGCGCATAGCACGGTCATGTTTCAGAATCATGGCAGGCAGCAACTTCGGCTCGCCGAACTGGTCATAGCTACACGGATTCTCGCTGTCCGATCTCAGGAGCCCCTGTGCGTCCTTTCAGCCGCTGGCTGCCGTACCCTGCCGTGTCGCTCTGCGCCCTCGGCCTGCTGTTCATCATCCTGCCAGTCGCCAGCCGCTATTGGCTGGGCTGGTCGAGCCTGGCCGGCTACCTGTCCGACCTCGGCATCGGCAGCCTGCTGCTGCTGCTCAGCTACCGCCGCCCGCTGCTCGCGGTGCCGCTGATACTGGCCTGGGGCCTGATGCTGCTGGGCAACGCCGAGCTGGTCACGGCCGTGGGCCGCATGCCCGAGCCGGGCGACCTGAAATACCTGAGTGACCCGCAGTTCGTCGGCCGCTCCACCCAGGGCGCCGGGATCACTTATCCGGGGCTGGCCGTCGCCCTGATCGGCGTCGCCCTGGCCTGCCTGTTCAGCGGGCGCCAGCGCTGGCCGGCCCTGCCGCGCTACAGCCTGGCCGTGCCGCTGGCCCTGCTGCTGGGGCACGCCGCCGACCAGCGCTTCAACCCCAGCGAAGCCGACCAGTGGCAGCAGTTCAACCTGCCGCACAAGCTCCTGGCGGAAAGCCTCAACCGCGCCCAGCACGGCCTCGAGGACTGGCTCGACGGCGACGACGCCAACAGCCCGCCGGATATCGCCGGTCTGGCCAGGCTGGACCTCAGCGGGACGCCGCTGCTGGCCGGCGCCGGCAAGGCGCGCAACGTGCTGATCGTCACCCTGGAAGGCATTCCCGGCGCCTATATCGCCGCCAACCGCGCGGCGATCGGCAGCAGCTACAGCGAAGACCTGATGCCGCGCCTGAGCCAGTGGGCCGAGCGCAGCATGACCACCCCCGATTACGTGCTGCACAGCCACCAGACCATCCGCGGCCTGTACGCCATGCTCTGCGGCGACTACAGCAAGCTCGACTCGGGCACGCCCAAGGGCGTCGAGCTGCTCAACAACCCGGCGCGCAGCGAGCAGTGCCTGCCGGCGCAGATGCGTTCCCAGGGCTTCAGCACCCACTTCCTGCAGGGCGCCGGGCTGCGCTTCATGGCCAAGGACCAGATCATGCCGCAAATGGGTTTCCAGCAGACCCACGGCCGCGAGTGGTTCCGCAACAAGCCCTACCTGGAATTCCCCTGGGGCATGGACGACAAGGCCTATTTCGAGGGTGCGCTGAAATACGTCAAGCAACTGCGCCAGCACAAGCAGCCGTGGATGCTCACCCTGCTCACCGTCGGCACCCACCAGCCCTATTCCGCGCCCAAGGAATACCTGGAGCGCTACCCCACCGCCAAGCAGGCCGCCATCGGCTACCTGGACGACGCGGTGGCCGACTTCCTCGCCGGGCTGGAAAAACAGGGCGTGCTCAAGGACACCCTGGTGATCGTCACCTCCGACGAGTCCCACGGCCTGGAAAACGTGCGCCTGGCCTCGGCCTGGGGCTTCAACCTGGTGCTGGCGCCCGACCAGGCCGCGCTGCCCAAGGTCAAGCCCGGCGTCTATGGCCACGTCGACCTGACCGCCTCGGTGCTCGACTACTTCGCCCTGCCGGTGCCGGACAACATCGCCGGGCGCTCGCTGTTTCGCGACTACACCACCAGCCGCGAAATCATGTCCTACACCAACGGCATGCTGCGCCAGCACGATGGCGCCGTGTTCACCGAGTGCAACTTCCAGCAGGTCTGCCGGCGCTATGCCAGCAAGGGCTTCATAGCCGAGCAGGCCGAGTACCTCGGGCGCATCAGCGGCAAGCAGGCGCGCCTGGTCAGCCAGCGCGCGGCCCTGCTCGACCAGTCCATCAGCGGTGGCCAGGTCGGCCAGCGCTACCAGTTCGCCAACCGCGAGCGCATCGACCTGAAAACCGAGGCGCGCGATGACTGGGCGGACAACCTGATCGGCGCGCAATACCTGGAAATGCCCGAAGGCACGCGCACCCGCGTGACCCTGAAGATCGAGGCCGTGCGCCTCGACCGCCACGGTGCCAGCCTGCGCCTGAAGACCAAGGAGTTCGACCGCGACGTGCAACTGAGCATCCCCGAACTGCCGGCCCTGCAGCGCGGCAAGACGGTGACGCTGAGCTTCGACTTCGACAACCCCAAGACGCGCAAGGCGTTCTCCTTCCACCTGCTCGGCGAAGGCCGCGGCGCCATCCGCATCAGCGACTTCAGCGTGGTCACCGAGCCGCTGCCGCCGGAACTGATCGCCGTGCAGGCCCCGGAAGACACGCTGGAAACCCTGGCGCACTAAGCGCCAGGCGCCGCCGCCCCGTAGGGTGCGCCGTGCGCACCACAAGCCAGACCCTGCTGCGCACGGCGCACCCTAGGGCTGTCGCAGCCCCAGGCGCAGCAGTTTGCCGTCGGCCTCGTCGGTCAGCAGGTAGAGATAGCCGTCGGGCCCCTGGCGCACATCGCGGATGCGCCAGCCGCGCTCGGCCAGCAGGCGTTCCTCGTGCGCCACCTCGTCGCCGTCCAGTTGCAGGCGGATCAGTGCCTGCCCGGCCAGGGCACCGATGAACAGGCTGTGCCGCCAGGCCGGAAAGCGCTCGGCCGAGTAGAACGCCATGCCACTGAGCGCCGGCGACTTTTCCCACACATGGTGGGGCGGCTCGGTGCCAGCCAGCCGCTCGCCCTCGGCCTCGGGGATCGGCAGGAAGCTGTAGTCGATGCCGTGGGTCGCCAGCGGCCAGCCGTAGTTCCTGCCGGCCTGGGGAATATTGATTTCATCGCCGCCGCGCGGACCGTGCTCATGCAGCCACAACTGGCCGCTCCAGGGATTGAGCGCCGCGCCCTGAGCATTGCGATGGCCGTAGGACCAGATTTCGCCGCGCACCCCGGCCCGGCCGACGAAGGGGTTGTCCGCCGGGATGCGGCCATCGGCATGCAGGCGCACCAGCTTGCCCTGCAGTTTGTCCAGCTGCTGGGCCGCGGTGCGCTGGCCGTTCTCGCCCAGGGTGATGAACAGCAGCCCCTGACGATCGAACACCAGGCGCGAGCCGAAGTGAATGCCAGTGGACAGCTTGGGCTGCTGACGGAAGATCACCGTAAAACCCTCCAGGCTGCGCCCGTCGTCACTCAGCCGGCCGCGGCCGACCGCCGTGCCGGCCCGCTCGCCGCTGGCATCCGCCTCGGCATAGCTCAGGTAGACCAGGCGATCGCGAGTAAAATCCGGCGACAGCGCCACATCCAGCAGCCCGCCCTGGCCCTGGGCAAACACCGCCGGCACGCCGTGCAGCGGCGCCGACAGGCGGCCCTGGCCATCCAGCCGGCGCAGGCGTCCGGGCCGCTCGCTGATCAGGCTGCCCTGGCCATCGGGCAGGAACGCCAGGCCCCAGGGGTGCTCCAGGCCGCCCACCAGCACCTCCAGGGTCAGTTCGCCCAGTTCGCTGTTCTCCGGTGCCGCCGAGGCCGGCAGCGGCAGGCCCAGCAGCAGGCAGCACAGGCCCGCAGGCAACAGGTGCTTGAGCATGGGTTTTCCTCCTCAATGGCAGCATTGTTGTCGCACAGTCCCGGCGGCAGGCCCAGGCCGGTTACAATCACGGTTCATTTCCTTTTGTGACTGTAGCCACCATGAGCGAACCCGAGCGTCTGTCCAAACGCCTGACCCAACAGCTGCCCTGCTCGCGCCGCGAGGCGGAGCTGTATATCGAGAACGGCTGGGTCACCGTCGACGGCCGCGTGGTGGAAGAGCCGCAGTTCAAGGTGCGCGACGAGCAGATCGCCCTGCTGCCGGGGGCCGTGGCGGAAACCCTGCCGCCGGTTACCCTCATCCTGCACAAGCCGGCCGGCATGGGCTGCGGCCTGGGCGCCAACTCGGTGCAACAGCTGCTGACCCGGGCCAACCAGATGGAGAACGATGCCAGCGGCATTCGTCCGCTGCAGCGCCACTTCACCCGCCTGGACATGCTCACCCCGCTGGAAACCGATGCCAGCGGCCTGCTGGTGTTCAGCCAGAACCGCTCGGTGATCCGCCTGCTCAAGGACGATGCCGACCAGCTGGAACACGAATACGTGGTCGAGGTCGGCGGCGAGATGATCGGCAACGGCCTCAAGCGCCTGGCCTTCGGCCTCAGCTACAAGGGCGTGACGCTGGCGCCGTGCAAGGTCAGCTGGCAGAGCGAGAACCGCCTGCGCTTCGCCATCAAGGCGGTGCAACCAGGGCAGATCCGCTTCATGTGCGAAAGCGTCGGCCTGCAGGTCGTGGGCATCCGCCGCCTGCGGATCGGCCGCACCGGCCTGGCCAAGCTGCCGGTCGGGCAGTGGCGCTACCTGGGGCCGAACGAGAAGTTCTGAGAACCTGTTTAAAGTCTGCTGCGCGTCGGCCATGCTGCGTTGAAATCGGGCTCAGAATGCTCATTTACAACTCGTAAACTGCGCTTCTTCGCCCGATTTCGCCTTGCCTGGCTCTAGCTCGCGAGACTTTGAACAGGTTCTGAGGCCCCGTCGTCAGTAATCGGCGTAGCGCTGCTCGATCCGCAGGTACTCGCCACTGGCGCGAATCGCCGCCAGGCCGCGGTCGAAACGCGCGCGCTGCTTATCCAGGCGAAAGCCGACGCTGTAGGGCGTGGCCGGCAGCACCTGGTACCAGGTCAGCGCCTGGTGGGTGTCCACCTGCCCCGCCACCTCGCGATTGAAGTAAGCCAGGATGCGCGGATCGCCCACCACCACCTCGACCCGCCCGCTGTACAGCAGGCGGTTGCGATTGATCTGCTGCGCCTCCTCGCGGTAGCGCGGATTGGCGGCGGCCATGGCCTGGAACTGCGGGCCGAGCAGGTAACGCGCGCGCTGGAAGGTGCTCACCGAATAGCCGGCCAGATCGTCGATGCTGCTGATCCGGTAGCCGCGCGAACTCAGGGCCACGGCCGCGTTGTGGTAATGGATATAGGTCGCCGAGTAGTGCGCCGGTATGCCGCTGCGCGGGTTGGTGGTGGCGATACCGTCCAGATCGCCGCGGCGCAGCGCCAGGTGCAGGCGCTCCATCGGCGCGTAATGCGCGTGCAGGGTAAAACCGGCCTCCCGCGCCGCGGCCGCCACCAGGTCGTACTCCAGGCCCCGCGCCTCGCCCTCGAACACATAGGGCGGCTTGTGCGTACCGAAACCGATATGCAGCGGCTCGGCCGCCGCAGCGCCCGTCAACACCATCAACCCCGCCAGCCAGCCACAACAACGCATGCCCACCCCCCGATCCACGGCCAAGAATAGGCTGCCTGGCCGACAACATGCCATCAGCCATACGTATGCCAGGCGATTCATCCGCAGGCGGTCGCCAGGGGCTAGACTCAGAGGTCTTAACTGCCTTGTGTCCCCTTGGAGAATCCCCATGCTCAAAGCCGAATACCAGCACCGCGGCAAGGTGCCCCAGGACGTCATCGAAGCGGTCGAACTGACCCTGCCGCCGCTGCCGGCCGGGCAGGCGCTGGTCAAGGTGCTGGCGGCACCGATCAACCCCTCCGACGTGCTCACCCTCACCGGCGAATACGGCATGCTGCCGCCGCTGCCGGCGATCGGCGGCAACGAGGGCGTCGGCCGGATCGAACAGCTGGGTGATGGGGTGAAGCACCTCAAGGTCGGCCAGACCGTGCTGCTGCCGGTCGGTTGCGGCACCTGGGTGACCCACCTGCACGCCCCGGCCGACAAGCTGATCCCGCTGCCGGACGCCGACCCGCAGCAACTGGCGATGATGACCATCAACCCGCCGACCGCCTCCCTGCTGCTCAGCCAGTTCGTCGACCTGCAGCCGGGCGACTGGGTGATCCAGAACGCCGCCAACTCCGGGGTCGGCGGCTACCTGATCCAGCTGGCCAAGCTGCGCGGCTTCAAGACCATCAACGTGGTGCGCCGCGAGTCGGCGATTGCCGGGGTGCAGGCCGAAGGCGGCGACGTGGTGCTGGTCGACGGCCCCGACCTGTTCAAGCGCGTGCGCGAAGCCACCGGCGGCGCGCCGGTGCGCCTGGGCATTGATGCCATCGGCGGCGAGGCCACCGACCACCTGGCCGCGTCCCTCTGCGAGGGCGGCGTGCTGGTCAACTACGGCCTGATGAGCGGCCAGCCGTGCCAGGTCTCGGCCGCCTCGTTCGTCTTCCGCGACGTGACCCTGCGCGGCTTCTGGCTGGCCAAGTGGTTCCAGAAGGCCACCCCGGCCGAGCAGTTCAAGGTGTTCGGCGAACTGACCCAGCTGATCGCCGCCGGCAAGTTGAAGGCACGCGTCGCCGCCACCTTCAATATCAGCCAGATCAAGCAGGCCATCGCCGCAGCGGCCAGCGGCGAGCGCGACGGCAAGATCCTGATCGTGCCCTGATCGCGCCACGCAGAAACACAGAGGGGGCCTTCGGGCCCCCTCTTTGGTTTCACTCCGCCGCCGGCTTCTTGCGCTTGAGCGGCGCCAGGCCGTCCTGGCTGACCACCGCCGACGGTGCGTTGTTCGGTCGCGCAGTCGGCTTGCGCTTCGGTGCGGCGGCCTTGGCGCCGGTCTTCTTGGCGTCCTTCTTGTCGACCTTTTTCTTCTTCGGCCCGACAGGCTTGCCGGAGGCCTTGAGGTTCTTCGGCCCCTGGTAGATGCCCTTCAGCTCCTTGATGTTGCGCCGCTCGAACCGCTGCTTGAGGTAGCGCTCGATGCTCGACATCAGGCTCCAGTCGCTGTGGGTGATCAGCGAGATGGCCAGGCCCTCGCCACCGGCACGCCCGGTGCGGCCGATGCGGTGCACGTAGTCGTCGCCGGAGCGCGGCATGTCGAAGTTGATCACCAGGTCCATGCCGTCGACATCCAGGCCACGGGCGGCCACGTCGGTGGCGACCAGCACCTTGGCGCCGCCCTGCTTGATGCGGTCGATGGCCAGCTTGCGGTCCTTCTGGTCCTTCTCGCCGTGCAGGACGAACACCTTGTGCTCGGCCGCCACCAGCTTGCCCCACAGGCGATCGGCCTGGACCCGGGTGTTGGTGAAGATGATCGCCTTCTGGTAGGTCTCGTTGGCCAGCAGCCACTCGACCAGCTGTTCCTTGTGGTAGTTGTGGTCGGCGGTGATGATCTGCTGGCGGGTGCCCTCGTTCAGCTCGCTGACGCTGTTGAGCTTGAGGTGCACCGGCTCGCGCAGCACGCTGGCGACCATCTCGCGCAGGCCATTGCCGCCACTGGTGGCGGAGAACAGCATGGTCTGCTGGCGGTTCGCGCACTCCTTGGCCAGGCGCTGCACGTCTTCGGCGAAGCCCATGTCGAGCATGCGGTCGGCTTCGTCGAGGATCAGCACTTCCACGTCGTTGAGCTTGAGGGTGCCGGCGTTGAGGTGCTCGAGCAGGCGCCCCGGGGTGCCGATGAGGATGTCCGGCACCTTGCGCAGCATGGCGGCCTGGACCTTGAAGTCCTCGCCGCCGGTGATCATCCCCGACTTGATGAAGGTGAACTGGGAGAAGCGCTCGACTTCCTTGAGCGTCTGCTGCGCCAGTTCGCGGGTCGGCAGCAGGATCAGCGCACGGATGGTCACCCGCGGCAGGGCATCGCCCATCAGGCGGTTGAGCAGCGGCAGGACGAAGGCCGCGGTCTTGCCGCTGCCGGTCTGCGCCGTCACCCGCAGGTCGCGTCCTTCCAGTGCCGGCGGAATCGCCGCTTGCTGTACCGGCGTCGGCTCGGTGAAGTTGAGCTCGGCGACGGCCTTGAGCAGGCGTTCATGCAGGGCGAATTGGGCGAACACGGGGCATACCTCGACAAAAAATCAGCAAAACAGCCGCATAGATTACCGGTTGTCAGGGTAAATGACCGCCTCTGTTATGCAAAAAGCCACCCAGCACCGGCCGAACGGCAGTTTGCCGGTAGGCCAGGCCACGCCGGAGACTGTCTGTTTTTTGTACAAAGCTGAACAAGCGGATAGAATGCGCGCCGCCTGCCAATCCCGGCGGGCATGGGTTCCCTAACCCCATTGACTAAAAAGGTCTGCCCCATGTCCCTGCTTCCCGAGCAGCGTCGGCGCTCCGCGCTGGCGGTGCTGATCGCCTTCCACATCCTCATCATCATCGCCAGCAACTACCTGGTGCAGCTGCCGATCACCCTGCTGGGCTGGCACACCACCTGGGGCGCCTTCAGCTTCCCGTTCATCTTCCTGGCCACCGACCTGACCGTGCGCCTGCTCGGCAAGGGCCCGGCGCGCCAGGTGATCGCCCGGGTCATGCTGCCGGCGCTGCTGGCTTCGTATGTGGTCTCGGTGCTGTTCCAGGAAGGCGCCTTCCATGGCCTGGCAGCACTGGGCCAGTTCAACGAGTTCGTCCTGCGCATTTCCGTGGCCAGCTTCCTCGCCTATGTGCTCGGCCAGGTGCTCGACATCCAGGTGTTCGACCGCCTGCGCCGCCTGCCGCAGTGGTGGATCGCCCCCACCCTGTCCACCATGGTCGGCAACCTGCTGGATACCTTCGCCTTCTTCTCCGTGGCGTTCTGGCGCAGCAGCAACGCCTTCATGGCCGAGCACTGGGTGGAAATCGCCACGGTGGACTATGGCGTCAAGCTGGCCGTCAGCCTGATGCTGTTCGTGCCGCTCTACGGCCTGCTGCTCAACGCCATCCTGCGCCTGCTGGCAGGGCGGGCTCGCGTGGCCGCCTGAGCAGGCCGGCAGCCCGTTCGTGAACCAGCGCCAAAAGCCGTTATCGCCGGCGTCGCAGCGCAGCGGGTTTTCAGCCACACTGCAGGGGCGCAGCCTCTGCGCGCCACCACTCGCCCCTGCTTCTTTGCGGAGTAATTCCATGTCCCGTTCCTTGCTTTTCGCAGTCACCGGCCTGGCCCTGGCCATCGGCCTGAACAGCGCACTGGCCGCCCCCAAAAACGACAAGCAGGACAAGCACGGCGGCGGCAATGACGAAGTGCAGGTCGACCTGCACGGACCGAGCATCGATATCGGCCAGGTGCGCATCACCCTCGGCAACAACCGCGAGCTGATCGGCCCGACCCAGGCCCTGCCGCCGGGCATCCGCAAGAACCTGGCGCGCGGCAAGCCGCTGCCACCGGGGATCGCCAAGCGCTTCGACAGCCGCCTGCAGAGCCAGCTGCCGCACTACGACGGCTACGAATGGCAGCAGGCCGGCACCGATGTGGTGCTGGTCGCCATCGCCACCGGCCTGATCTACGAAGTGCTGCAGAACGTGCTGGACTGAGTCGCGGGAACCGCGCCGCTTGTCCAGCGGCGCTCGCCACCACTCCTGCAATAGCCGCTCAGAAGCCCTGGCGCGCCTGCCTGCGCAGCAGGCGTGCACTGTCCCAGCCGGTCAACAGCACCGCCAGCCAGATCGGCGCGTAGGTCCACAGCTGCCGGGGATCGAAGGTCTCGCCGAGAAACAGCACCGCCAGGGCGAACAGCAGCACCGGCTCGACGTAGCTGAGAATGCCGAACAACCCCAGCGGCAGCAGGCGGCTGGCCGCCATCATCGCGCCGAAGGCCAGGGCACTGAGCAGGCCCAGCCCCGGCAGCAGCCACCACAGCTGCGGCGCCTGGCCGAACACGCCGAGCGGGCCATGGGCATGGATCAGCCAGATCGCCAACGGCGCCAGCACCAGCATCTCCAGGACAAAGCCGGACAGTGCATCCAGGCGCATCCAGCGGCGCAGCATGAAGTACGGCGGATAGCCCAGGGCGGCGACCAGGGTCACCCAGGAAAACGCCTGGGTCAGCCACAGCTCGTGGACCACGCCGAGCAGCGCACAGGCCACGGCCAGACGCTGCAGCGGGCGCAGGCGCTCGCCGTAGAACAGCCGGCCGACCAGGACCATGGCCAGCGGCAGGAGGAAGTAGCCGAGCGAGACTTCGAGCATGCGCCCGGCCAGCGGCGCCCAGACGAACAGCAGCCACTGCACGCCCATCAGCGCCGCCGCCAGCAACAGCGCCGGCAGCAGCAGCGGCTCGCGCCGCAGGCGCAGCAGCGCCGCCCCCAGCACCGCCCACTGGCGCGCCAGGGCGACCAGCAGCAGGACCGCGGGAATCGACCAGAGAATGCGCTGGGCGAACACCTGCAGCCCATCCAGCGGCGCCAGCTCGCGCACGTAGCCCGGAATCAGCACGAACAGCACCGACGCCGCCACCGACAACGCCACACCACGACCAGACAAATGCACTGGAGCCTCCGGGCCCAGGATTGAGTGGCGACCATAGAATTAAATCCGGATTTTTGGCCGAGCAGAGCCGGGCCCAGTGCGCTGCTCCGGG
>NZ_WELK01000005.1:22403-232973 GCF_009799925.1 Pseudomonas sp. R-28-1W-6 | reverse complement strand
AATCGAGAGGACTTGCCCCGGCAAGCCGGGTCAAGCCTCTCATCTCAAACGTTAGGCGCAAGGGCAATATTGGTTCTTGAGCACCGAGCCAGGAAACACAATCACCGCACCGTCGCGGTGTTCCTGAATCGAATGGTCGCCTGGCAGTAGAGGCCGTTATTTGTGGCCAGCAAAGGAGTTGCGTTCAAAGAATGTGCAAATCACAAATAACTGTCCGGGCCAAAATCGACACGCCGTGCGCACCGCCGGTCAAGCGCAGCGCTGGCCTCACTTGCAGCGTACGGCTGGGCAATCTAACAATTGGCTCAAGTCGTTCGCTTCGCTCACTCGGGACCGGCGAAGCCGGCCCCTTAGCCAAACGTTAGGTGCTCAAGGTAGGCCAAAGCAACCATGGAAGAATTAATATCCGCCGCCGCAGCTATAATTTCTGGGTTTGCAGCAATTTACGCAGGCTGGTCCGCGCGCGAAGCCAAGAGAGCAAACAATATTAGCCGCCTAAATGCTCTGCTCGCGCTACGCCAGCACTACCTCGAATTAATGAATCATCAAGCCAAGCTCACCGAACTTCTTAAAAGCTCCGCAAGCGGCACTCAGGCGGCAGGTGAAGCATTAGCGGAGTTAGACACAAAACTACGCGAAGTGAACCATACAATAGAAAGGCACCATCATAATTTAGTCAGTGAGCGCACCTAACAACGTATATGGACTCTCCCCACAAGTAGTGAGCAAAGCTTTGCTTTTGCACCTGTCGTCAGCGCGGTTGCATTCGTATATCCGGCCTGTTTTGGGCTTTACCACCCTGGCCATTCTGTAGTTCGCGCAGCGGGGCCAAGCGCTGCAAGGCCCTCAGGCGTTCCAGGGGGCGTGCCTGGCTGCGATTCTCCGCCAGCAAGCCTGGATCAGTAGGGTGCATACATAAACGTTGCTTCACCGCAGAGGCCTTCGGAATAGCCGCAAACAGTCCGGCCGCCGGCGCTATCGGCTACCATGCGCGCACGCCCTAACCGCCCTGTCCTGCCATGCCCTACTCCGTCACCCCCGTTGGTTTTGTCCGCTCCTGTTTCAAGGAGAAGTTCGCCATTCCTCGACAGCCGCAACTGGCGCCGGCCGCCCGCGGGGTGCTGGAGCTGGTGGCGCCGTTCGACAAGGGTGCGGCCGTTGCGGGACTGGAGCGGGTCAGCCATGTCTGGCTGCTGTTTCTCTTTCACCAGGCCCTGGAAGACAAGCCTCGCCTGAAAGTGCGCCCGCCGCGGCTTGGCGGCAATACGTCGATCGGGGTGTTCGCCAGCCGCGCGACCCACCGGCCCAATGGCATCGGCCAGTCGGTGGTGCGCCTGGACAGGGTCGAGCCCGGGCGGCTGTGGCTGTCGGGCATCGACCTGCTCGACGGCACGCCCGTGCTGGATATCAAGCCCTACGTGCCCTATGCCGACAGCCTCGCCGAGGCGCGCAACGAGATTGCCGAGGCGGCGCCAGTGCCTATCCCGGTGCAGTGGAGCGCCGATGCCCTGGCCCAGGCCCGGCAGCACGCCTTGCGCCTGAACGAGCCGCTGGTCGAGCTGATCGAGCAGTGCCTGGCCCAGGACCCGCGCCCGGCCTATCAGGTACCCGATGCGGAGCGGCGCTATGGCGTGCTGTTCTGGGATGTGCAGGTGCGCTGGCACTATCCGCAGCCGGGACTGATCCGCGTGCTGGAGGTGGTGCGCGACTAGCGCACGCACGCCTGCGCGGACCAGCCAAAGGTACCGGACCGGACCGTTTTGCCTGGGTTTTGCGAGCGCTGGCCCACCCGTTTTCGCGGCTCGGCACACTCGCAGGTTGGCGTTGAGCACCGCGCAGCCCAATAACCAGGACAGGGTTGGTTGGGCTTCGTCGCGGTGCTCCTCAACCCAACCTACGGTTGTCCCGGTACGACGCACAGTTCAACAAAAAACCCGCCGATTGGCGGGTTTTTCCCAGACGGGGGGCGCTTACTTCTCGACGAAGGCGCGCTCGATCAGGTAGTCGCCCGGCTCGCGCATGCGTGCGGAGACTTTCAGGCCGAAGCTGTCGAGCACTGCGCTGGTCTCGTCGAGCATGCTCGGGCTGCCGCAGATCATGGCGCGGTCGTCCTGCGGGTTGATCGGCGGCAGGCCGATGTCGGCGAACAGCTTGCCGCTGCGCATCAGGTCGGTGAGGCGGCCCTGGTTCTCGAACGGCTCGCGGGTCACGGTCGGGTAGTAGATCAGCTTGTCTTTCAGCGCCTGGCCGAAGAACTCGTTCTGCGGCAGGTGCTCGGTGATGAACTCGCGGTAGGCCACTTCGTTCACGTAGCGCACGCCGTGCACCAGGATGACCTTTTCAAAACGCTCGTAGGTTTCCGGGTCCTGGATCACGCTCATGAACGGCGCCAGGCCGGTGCCGGTGCTGAGCAGGTAGAGGTGCTTGCCCGGGTTGAGGTCATCGAGCACCAGGGTACCGGTAGGCTTCTTGCTGATGATGATCTCGTCGCCTTCCTTGAGGTGCTGCAGCTGAGAAGTCAGCGGGCCGTCCGGCACCTTGATGCTGAAGAATTCCAGATGTTCTTCCCAGTTCGGGCTGGCGATCGAGTAGGCGCGCATCAGCGGGCGGCCGCTGGGCTGTTGCAGGCCGATCATGACGAACTGGCCGTTCTCGAAGCGCAGGCCCGGGTCACGGGTGCACTTGAAGCTGAACAGGGTGTCGTTCCAGTGATGCACGCTGACTACGCGCTCGACGTTCAGGTTGCTCATGCGTGGGTTCCTCAAAATACTCTGTTCAGGTTGCCAGCAAAGCCGCTTGTGCATGTTGAGGCAGGTCAACACCAAGGCCTCTAGCACGGCCTGTATGGGGAAGCGGCGGACAAATGTTCGGTCTGCCTGGGGTCGGCAGCATTGCGCGCCATTCTAGTGAAGGCGACAATATCTGTTAAGTGGATTATCAAGATATGGTTTATCGGTTATATCGATATGCGATTTACTCTGCGTCAACTCGAAGTCTTCGTCGCCGTGGCCAAGCAGGAGAGCGTCTCCCAGGCCGCGCAGTCCCTGGCCCTGTCGCAGTCGGCGGCCAGCACCTCACTGAGTGAGCTGGAGCGGCAATCCAATTGCCAGCTGTTCGACCGCGCCGGCAAGCGCCTGAGTCTCAACGCCCTCGGCAAGCAGTTGCTGCCGCAAGCGGTGGCGCTGCTCGACCAGGCCCGCGAGATCGCCCAGCTGCTCAACGGCAAGAGTGGCTTCGGCTCGCTGGCAGTGGGGGCGACGCTGACCGTCGGCAACTACCTGGCCACCCTGCTGATCGGCAATTTCATGCAGCGCCACCCGGAGTGCCGGGTGAAGCTGCATGTGCAGAACACCGCCCACGTGGTGCAGCAGGTGGCGCACTACGAGCTGGACCTGGGCCTGATCGAAGGCGACTGCCAGCACCCGGACATCGAAGTGCAGCCCTGGGTGGAAGACGAGCTGGTGGTGTTCTGCGCGCCCCAGCATCCCTTTGCCCGCAGCGGCCGGGCCAGCCTGGAGGAGCTGACCCGCGAGGCCTGGGTGCTGCGCGAACAGGGCTCGGGCACGCGCCTGACCTTCGACCAGGCCATGCGCCATCACCCGGCGCCGCTGAATATCCGCCTGGAGCTGGAGCATACCGAGGCGATCAAGCGCGCGGTGGAGTCGGGCCTGGGCATCAGCTGCATCTCGCGCCTCGCGCTGCGCGATGCCTTCCGCCGCGGCAGCCTGGTGCCGGTGGAAACGCCGCAACTGGACCTGACCCGGCAGTTCTATTTCATCTGGCACCGGCAGAAGTACCAGACCGCCGCCATGCGCGAGTTTCTCGAACTGTGCCGGGAGCTGACGGCCGGGATCAACCGCAGCGACGAGATCATCCTGCCGCCGATCGCCTGAGGGGCGAGCCGAAGGCACGGCCGCGCGCAGGACAAGGCACAACGCCGCGCCGGTGCCCGCGCGGCGCCGTGTCGATCAACGGGTGAGGCGTTCAGGCGTCAGGCGGAGGCCTGCAAGGGACGAAAGCTGAAGTAGTGGCGCAGCGCATCGACCATCTCGACGTACTCGGCCGGCGGCGCCACCAGGGAAAAACCGGAGTCATAGCTGCCGGGGGTGACATCCTCGCGGCTCCACTGGCAGGTGGCGTAGAAGTCGATGTGATGGACCTGGCCATCGCGGCCGGGGATCTTCAGGCGCATGTCGAAACGCGCATTGACCAGCATCGGCAGCTGGCTGATCAGCATCAGGCCGTCCAGGGAGACATT
Source organism: Pseudomonas sp. R-28-1W-6 (assembly GCF_009799925.1). GTDB lineage: Bacteria > Pseudomonadota > Gammaproteobacteria > Pseudomonadales > Pseudomonadaceae > Aquipseudomonas. Next base: position 228,715 of record NZ_WELK01000005.1, on the reverse strand, counting down.
GCCGATGTAGCCCATCGGTTTGTCGGTGATGCGGTTGAACACCTTGAGGTAATACGGCAACTGGTGGCGTTCGATGTGGCGCTGAATCTGCATGATGGCCAGTCGCTACGGAAGGATGTTTGAGTATGGGCGCAGTCCCCGGCTCACGCCAGGCTCAGCTGCAGCGCTCGGCGATACGGGTCGATAGACGGCTGCGCGCACTGTCCAGCTCCTCGTCGCTGATATAGGTGCGATTGCCCTGCTCATCGCCGACGAAGTAACGCCCGCCGCGCTGGATCTGCGCCAGGTTGTTGCGCAGCTCGCGGCACTCGCTGGCACGTTTTGCCTGGGCTTCGGCGGCTTGCGCCTGGGCCTGGGCGCGCTCCTCGCGCCGGGCGTCGTAGAACTGCTCGGTACGCGCCTCGCGCTCGCGGGTAGCAGCGTCACGCTCGACCACCTGCGGCTTCACTTCCACCGGCTGGGCATTGCTGCCACCCGGCTGCTCGCCGAAATGCACGCGACCCTGGGCATCGGTCCAGCGGTAGATTTGCGCCGAGGCCAGGGCCGGCAGCAACAGGGCACACAACAGCAATAGACGCATGGTTCACTCCTTCGACTGGCAGGGCTGCCGGCGCACAGTCCATGTATGGGGCCCGACCGCGCTCCCGCTAGAGGCTGGCGGGCGAGGCCTTGGCCGGCTCATGCTGCCGATAATGCCCGAGTTGCTCCAGGGTCTCCAGGCGCGCCCGCGCGCGGTAGGCATATTCGCTGGTCGGGTACTGGTTGATGATGAAACGATAGGTCTGCGCCGCATCGACGAACAGGTTCTGCCGTTCCAGGCACTGGCCGCGCAGCAGGGAAATCTCCGGTTGCACGTAACGCCGGGCCCGGCTGGTGCGCTCGGCCTGCGACAGGTCGAGCAGGGCCTGCTCGCAGTTGCCCTGGTCGTAATTACGGTAGGCATCGTTCAGGTGGCCGTCCAGCGCCATGCGGCTGCAGCCGGCCAGGACAACCAGGGTAGAAAGCAGGATCAGGGTACGCATGGTGTTCTCCTCCACTGCGCAGTGTATCGACCGGCGCGGCAATTTCTGCAGAAGCCGGGCAATCTCAAGGTAGTGCAACGGAACAATGACTACAGTGTTTGCCCGTAGTAGCCTCGCGGCACGCCTTGAAACTGGAGTCCCTGCATGACCTTGCGCCGTACCAAAATCGTCGCCACCCTCGGCCCCGCCAGCAACTCGCCGGAAGTCCTCGAACAGCTGATCCTCGCCGGCATCGACGTGGCCCGCCTGAACTTCTCCCATGGCTCGCCGGAAGACCACAAGGCCCGCGCGCAACTGGTCCGCGACCTGGCCGCCAAGCATGGCCGCCACGTGGCGCTGCTGGGCGACCTGCAGGGGCCGAAGATCCGCATCGCCAAGTTCACCAACAAGCGCATCGAACTCAAGGAAGGCGAGCTGTTCCGCCTGTCCTCCAGCCACTCGCGCACCGAGGGCACCCAGGAGGTGGTCGGCATCGACTACCCGGCGCTGATCCAGGACTGCAACGTCGGCGACGAACTGCTGCTGGACGACGGCCGCGTGGTCATGCGCGTCGAACTCAAGGGCGCCGACGAGCTGCACTGCCGCGTGACCATCGGCGGCCCGCTGTCCGACAACAAGGGCATCAACCGCCGCGGCGGCGGCCTGACCGCGCCGGCGCTGACCGACAAGGACATGGCCGACATCAAGCTGGCCGCCGAGATGGATCTGGACTACCTGGCCGTGTCCTTCCCCCGTGATGCCGCCGACATGCAGCTGGCCCGCCGCCTGCGCGACGAGGCCGGCAGCACCGCCTGGCTGGTGGCGAAGATCGAGCGCGCCGAAGCGGTGGCCGACGACGTCACCCTGGACGGCCTGATCCGCGCCAGCGACGCGGTGATGGTGGCCCGCGGCGACCTCGGCGTGGAAATCGGCGACGCCGAGCTGGTCGGCATCCAGAAGAAGATCATTGCCCACGCCCGGCGCCTGAACAAGGCGGTGATCACCGCCACGCAGATGATGGAGTCGATGATCCACAGCCCGATGCCGACCCGCGCCGAGGTCTCCGACGTAGCCAACGCCGCGCTGGACTACACCGATGCGGTGATGCTCTCGGCCGAGAGCGCCGCCGGCGAGTACCCGCTGGAAGCGGTGCAGGCCATGGCCCGCGTGTGCCTGGGCGCGGAGAAGCACCCGACCAGCCAGAAGTCCAGCCACCGCATCGGTCGCACCTTCGAGCGCTGCGACGAGAGCGTGGCCCTGGCGACCATGTACACCGCCAACCACTTCCCCGGCGTCAAGGCGATCATCAGCCTGACCGAGAGCGGCTACAGCCCGCTGATCATGTCGCGCATCCGCTCGTCGATCCCGATCTACGCCTTCACCCCGCACCGCGAGGCGCAGGCCCGCGTGGCGCTGTTCCGCGGCGTCTACACCGTGCCGTTCGACCCGGCCGCCCTGCCGGCCAACAAGGTCAGCCAGGCGGCGGTGGACGAGCTGCTCAAGCGCGGCGTGGTCGAGCCCGGTGACTGGGTGATCCTGACCAAGGGCGACAGCTACCACGGCACCGGCGGCACCAACACCATGAAGATCCTGCATGTCGGCGATCCGCTGGTGTGATGCGGAAAACTGCATGAAAAAGGCCGCTCACTGAGCGGCCTTTTGCATTGCGCTTAACCTACTTCTGGTTGTAGCTCTGGATCAGGTTGGCGTAGGCCGGCAGATGGCCGCCGAGGATGCCGCCGAAGCCTTCAATGTCGTTGCGCCAATCGCGGTGCAGCTCACAGCCGACGCTGAACCAGTTGAGCAACTGCGCACCGGCATGGGCCATGCGCGTCAGCGCCGCATCCCGCACCGAGGTATTGAAGGTGCCGGAAGCATCGGTCACCACGAAGACCTCGTAGCCCTCCGCCAGTGCCGACAGGGTCGGAAAGGCGACGCACACGTCGGTCACCACACCGGCAATGATCAGCTGCTTGCGGCCGGTGGCCTTGATTGCATTGACGAAGTCCTCGTTATCCCAGGCATTGATCTGACCAGGCCGGGCGATATAGGGCGCATCGGGGAACAGGGCCTTGAGCTCCGGCACAATGGGCCCGTTCGGCCCCTGCTCGAAGCTGGTGGTGAGGATGGTCGGCAGTTTGAAGAACTTGGCGATATCGGCCAACGCCAACACGTTGTTCTTGAACTCGTCCGGGCTGTAGTCACGCACCAGCGACAGCAGACCGGCCTGATGGTCGACCAGCAGCACGACGGCATCATCCTTGTTCAAGCGCTTGTAGGTAAAGGACATGGGGCAAACCTCCCTTGGGATTGCGGCGGATAGCTATCGAGGCTCTCTAGCACCTCGATAGACTCCCAGCCTAGCCGCTGGCGGGTCACCTGACGTCCCAGCAATTGGAAAAATGGCTTTTCGGAAAAACCGAACAATCCCGCTACTTGCGAGCGCTATTCTTGCCCTATTTGAAGCCTGGGAGCGGCCCGATGAAACTGGACCTGCAGGAAATCGAAACCTTTCTGCGTGTGGTGGAGCTGGGCGGTGTGAGCCGTGCCGCAGAGGCCCTGGCACTGTCCAAATCGGTGGTGAGCAAGCGCCTAAGCGATCTGGAACAGCACCTGGGGGCCAAGTTGCTGCACCGCTCCACGCGCAAGGTGGCCCCCACGGAGAACGGCCAGCGCTTCTACCAGCAGGCCAAGGGCGCCCTGCGCGAACTGCATGAGGCCGCCGAAGCGGCAACCTTCAACGACAGCGGTCTGCGCGGGCGCCTGCAGATGCTGGCGCCAATGAGCTTCGGCACACTCTGGCTGGCACCGCTCATCGCCGAGTTCATGTGCCTGCACCGGGAACTGGAAGTCACCCTGCACCTCGATGACCGCATCAGTGACTTCGAACGCGAGGGCTACGACCTGTGCGTGCGCATCTCGCGCATCGGAGACAGCGCGCTGATCGCCCGCAAGCTCGCCACGAGCGCGCGAGTGCTCTGCTGCAGCCCTGACTATGCCGCCCTGCATGGAGTGCCAAACCAGATAGAGGAACTCCTGGCACACGACTGCATCGGCTACAGCAACGTCACCTCCGGGCAGTTCTGGTCATTCGAGACCTGCGACTCTGCGGGTGATCTGCTGAGCATTGCGCCACGCGGGCGGTTCGCCAGCAACAACGGGGAAGTGATGTGCGCAATGGCGCTTGCGGGCCAGGGTCTTGCGCTACTGCCGAGCTTCATCGTGCACCGCCACCTGCGCGATGGCTCGCTGATCGAGGTACTGCCGCAGGCTCGCCCCCAGGGCTATGCCATCTACGCCATGTACCCGCGCTCCAGCCGAGCCTCGCGCAAGGTACTGGCGCTGTGCGACTTCCTTCAGCAACGTCTGGCCAACCCGCCCTGGGAAAACGCCTGAGGCCTCAGAACCTGTTCACGATCTTCTGAATTAGAGCCAGACAAGGCGCTACGACCAACGGGAGTAACAGCCAGCGGCTGGCCCGAAGGGTGAGCGCCAGCGAATCAAAGGGCCGAAAAAGCGCAGTTTACGAGCTGTAAATGAGCATTTTGAGGCCACTTTTAACGCGGTATGGCCGCGAGTCAGGAGACCGTAAACAGGCTCTCAGGCGAACTTGGAGAAGTCCGGCTTGCGCCGCTGCATGAAGGCCGACAGCGCCTCGATGGCTTCCGGCGAACGCAGGCGCTGGCCGAACAGGGCGCCCTCCTCCTCGATCACCTGGCGCAGCTCGGCGCGCCCCGGTGCGCGCATCAGGCGCTTGCTGTCGGCCAGCGCCGCAGGGGCCAACTCGAGGAAGCGCTGGGCCATCTCGCGGGCCTTGGCCAGCACCTCGGCGCCACCTTCCAGCGCCGCATTGGCGATGCCCCACTGGGCCGCCTGCTCGCCGCTGAAGCTCTCGCCGAGCAGCAGCAATTCAGCGGCGCGGGCCTGGCCGAGCAGGCGCGGCAAAATCAGGCTGGAGCCGAACTCCGGGCACAGGCCGAGATTGACGAAGGGCATCTTCAATTTGGCCGTGCGGCTCACATAGACCAGATCGCAATGCAGCAACAGGGTGGTGCCGATGCCCACGGCCGGGCCGTTGACCGCGGCGATCACCGGCTTGGCGAAGTCGAACAGCGCGCGCATGAACTGGAACACCGGGCTGTCCGGCCCGGTCGGCGGCGCCTGGAGGAAATCCGCCACGTCGTTGCCACTGGTGAAGCATTCGCTGCCGCCGGTGATCAGCACCGCGCGCACGCTGCGGTCCTCGTTGGCGGCATCCAGCTGGTCGGCCAGCTGGCTGTACATGGCGCGGGTCAGGGCATTCATCTTGTCCGCACGGTTCAGGCACAGGGTCAGCAGGCCGCCTTCGCGCTCGACCAGTACATGCTCGCTCATCACAACTCCTCGCAGATTCGGGGCGCCCCGAACGCAAGCAGGTTATGCGCGGGGCAGAAAGACGTCGGCCAGCACCTGGTTGCGCGGCACGCCGGCCAGGTACAGGCGGCGCGCGAAGCTTTCCACGCTGGCGGGAGAGCCGCAGAGTAAGGCGCGGGTTTGCCGGGAAACAAGCTTCAGTTCCGCCAAAACCGCCGCCAGCTCGGTCGCCGTCAGCAGTTCCACCTGCAGCTGCGGATGGCGCGCGGCCAGGGCCCGCAGCGGTTCGGCCAGGTAATGTTCGCCGCTGTCGTGGGCCACGTGCAGCACGCGGATCGGCCCCTGGTGCTGCTGGCGCAAGGCCTCGCGCAGGATGCCCCAGAGCGGCGCCAGGCCGGTGCCGGACGCCAGCAGCCAGAGCGGCTGGGCCTGCCAGTCCGGGTCATAGTGCAGGGCACCGCCGCGCAGCTCGCCCAGGCGCAGGCTATCGCCGGGTTGCAACCGGCGCGCCGCATCGCTGAATGCGCCGGGGTGGCGGCAGTCCAAGTGGAACTCCAGCCAGGCATCCTCGCCCGGCAGGCTGGCCAGCGAATAGGGCCGCGCCACACCGGCGGCAGTCCACAGCACCAGGTGCTGGCCGGCGCTGTAGCGCAGGGCCTTGTCCGGCTGCAGGCGCAGGCGCAGCACCGTCGGGCTGAGCCAGTCGCAGGCCACGACCCTGGCCGGCAGGCCGTCGCGGGCGGGGTCGAAGACTTCCACACTGAGATCATCCAGCACCCGGCACTGACAGGCCAGGCGCCAGCCGGCGGCCAGGCGCTCGGGGCTCAGGGCATCCGGCGCGGCATTTTCCACCTCGCCGTGCAGGCAGCGCACCAGACAGGCATGGCAGCTGCCGGCGCGGCAACTGTAGGGCACGCGCAGGCCGGCGCCGTTGAGGGCATCGAGCAGGTTGCTACCGCTGGGCACCGACCAGGACTGGCCGGCCACATGGAGTTCAGGCACCGGCACCCTCCCAGGCCGCATCGCAACGGTTGCGCCCGCCGCGCTTGGCCCGGTAGAGCGCCTGGTCGGCCCGCTGCAGGGCTTCGTCGAGGTCGTCGCCCGGGTTGAGCAGGGTCATCCCGGCGGACAGGCTCAGGCTGGACACCTGCACGCCGACCGGCTCGGCGCTGGCGAAGGCTTCGCGCAGGCGCTCGCAGCAGCTGGTCAGGCGATCGGCATCGGCATGCGGCAGGAGCAGGACGAACTCCTCGCCGCCGTAGCGCGCCAGCACGTCACCATCGCGCACACAGGCCCGCGCCACCGCGGCGAAGGTCTGCAGCACGCGGTCACCGGCGGCGTGCCCGTGTACGTCGTTGATCCGCTTGAAGTAATCCAGGTCGATCAGGGCCAGGCCATGCTGGCGGCCGGGGCCGAGGTTGTCCAACTCGCGCAGGGCCAGGCGCAGGAAGTGCCGGCGGTTGAACAGCCCGGTCAGCTCGTCGGTGGCCACCAGGTCTTCGAGCTGGCGCATCATCCCGCGCAGGGTGTCCTGGTGCGCCTGCAGCGCATAGCGGCGCTGGCGCATGCGCTGGCGCAGGGCCTGCACATAGCTGGCGAACAGGCTCTGCCAGACCAGCGCGACGAACAGCGCGCTGCTCTGCAGCAGGGCCAGGCCGGGGTCGGCCAGGCGCAGGTGATAGCCTTCCCAGAGGTTGAGGCTGGCAAAGGCGAAGAAGGCGAAGGCGGCGCAGCGCACGAAGACCCGCGGCTGCAACTGGAACACGCCGAACAGCAGGATGATCACGTAGAACAGCAGCAGGCTGCCGCGCGCACTGTCGAGGTTGGCCAGCAGCAGGGTGTGCAGGAGCAGGGCCACCAGGATCTGCGCTTCGGTCAGGCTGGGGTCGCGGAAACGCAGGTTGAAATTGCTGCGGAACAGGGCCAGGAAGACCAACTGGGTGCCGACCAGCAGGGTGCTGAACAGGATCGCGCCGGGCCAGCCGCCGGTGAACAGGTCGTTCAGCACCGCCACCCAGAACAGCAGCAGAGCCAGGGCGTAGGTCGCCACCGCCATGCCAAAGCGCTTGAACAACAGGCTTTGCAGGCTTCTTTGTGTTGCCCGGGGAGTGGTTGTGCTCATGGGCTCCGTCCCGTACTGGCACCTGGCCTCACTCTACCCCCGCGGCCACAAAAAACCTAGGGAGATTGCCGCGGCCCAACGGAATAAAAGCCGCCGTCCATACGACCTGCGTCGACTGCCGGCGGCTGTGCCCGGGGCCTCTGCCGCGCTATACTGCGGCGCCTTTTTTGTCGCAGTGCGCCGGGTCGTGGTCCGGCGCTTCCCTACCGATGTTCCCGTATTAGAGGAGCGCTTGCATGACCGTGATCAAGCAGGATGACCTGATTCAGAGCGTCGCCGACGCCCTGCAGTTCATCTCCTACTACCACCCCGTCGACTTCATCCAGGCCATGCATGAGGCCTACCTGAAGGAAGAGTCGCCGGCCGCGCGCGACTCCATGGCGCAGATCCTGATCAACTCGCGCATGTGCGCCACCGGCCACCGGCCGATCTGCCAGGACACCGGCATCGTCACCGTGTTCGTCCGCGTCGGCATGGACGTGCGCTGGGACGGCGCCACCATGAGCGTCGACGACATGATCAACGAGGGCGTGCGCCGCGCCTACAACCTGCCGGAAAACGTCCTGCGCGCCTCGATCCTGGCCGACCCGGCCGGTGCCCGCAAGAACACCAAGGACAACACCCCGGCGGTGATCCACTACTCCATCGTCCCCGGCGACAAGGTGGAAGTGGACGTCGCGGCCAAGGGCGGCGGCTCCGAGAACAAGTCGAAGATGGCCATGCTCAACCCGTCCGACTCGATCGTCGACTGGGTGCTCAAGACCGTCCCGGAAATGGGCGCCGGCTGGTGCCCACCAGGCATGCTCGGCATCGGCATCGGCGGCACCGCCGAGAAGGCCGCGGTGATGGCCAAGGAAGTGCTGATGGAGTCCATCGACATCCATGAGCTCAAAGCCCGCGGCCCGCAGAACAAGATCGAGGAAATGCGCCTCGAACTGTTCGACAAGGTCAACCAGCTGGGCATCGGTGCCCAAGGCCTGGGCGGCCTGACCACGGTGCTCGACGTCAAGATCATGGACTACCCGACCCACGCCGCCTCCCTGCCGGTGTGCATGATCCCCAACTGCGCCGCCACCCGCCACGCCCACTTCGTGCTGGACGGTTCCGGCCCGGCCGAGCTGACTCCGCCGCCGCTGGACGCCTACCCGGAAATCGTCTGGGAAGCCGGCCCGAGCGCGCGCCGCGTCAACCTCGACACCATCACCCCGGAAGAAGTGCAGAGCTGGCAGCCGGGCGAAACCGTGCTGCTCAACGGCAAGATGCTCACCGGCCGCGACGCCGCGCACAAGCGCATGGTCGACATGCTGAACAAGGGTGAAGAGCTGCCGGTGGACCTCAAAGGTCGCTTCATCTATTACGTCGGCCCGGTCGATCCGGTCGGTGACGAAGTGGTCGGCCCGGCCGGCCCGACCACTGCGACCCGCATGGACAAGTTCACCCGGCAGATCCTCGAAAGCACCGGCCTGCTGGGCATGATCGGCAAGTCCGAGCGCGGCCCGATCGCCATCGAGGCGATCAAGGACAACAAGGCCGTGTACCTGATGGCCGTCGGCGGCGCCGCCTACCTGGTCGCCCAGGCGATCAAGAAGTCCAAGGTGCTGGCCTTCGCCGAACTGGGCATGGAAGCCATCTACGAGTTCGAAGTGAAGGACATGCCGGTGACCGTGGCGGTCGACACCAAGGGCGAGTCGGTGCACATCACCGGCCCGGCGATCTGGCAGAAGAAGATCCACGACAACCTGGCGGTGGAAATCAAGTAACACCGCACCGCAAGGAACAGCCCGGCCCAGCGCCGGGCTTTTTCATGGGCAAAAAAAGACCCGCCGGGAGCGGGTCATAAAAAGCAGACCGGATAACGGGTCATGCTCAGGGATAAAAAACCGGCAGCCGAAAGGGACGTGGGCAAACGTGGCTACCGGTTGCGCAGAGGTCAGGCGGCGAACTCCTCGTCGCCGAAGGCCATCAGGGTCGCCTTGCCGGCCAGGACTTCGGCCAGCAGGCTGTCGGTTTCAGTCAGCACGCGCGCCATGTAGAAATCCGCCGACTTGAGCTTGGCGCCGTAGAAGGCGGTTTCGCTGCTGCCTGCGGCCAACTTGTGCCGGGCGGTCAGCGCCATGCGCGACCAGAACCAGGCCAGGGTGGTCAGGGCGAACAGGCGCAGGTAGGGCACGGAGGCGGCGCCGGCCTGCTCCGGATCCTTCATGCCTTCGCTGGCGATCCACAGGGTCGCCTGCTGCAGCTGCTTGAGCGCCTTGCCCACGCCAGCGGCATGCGGCGCATCGGCATTGGCCTTGAGCCAGCCTTCGACCAGGGCGAAATAGCTGCGCACCGCACGGCCACCGCCCAGGGCCAACTTGCGCCCGACCAGGTCGAGGGCCTGGATGCCGTTGGTGCCTTCGTAGATGCGGGTGATGCGGCAATCGCGCACCAGCTGCTCGATGCCCCAGTCTTCGGTGAAGCCGGAGCCGCCGAGTACCTGCAGGCCATCGTTGGCGCAGTTGAAGCCTTCGTCGGTGAGGAACGCCTTGACCACCGGCGTCAGCAGCTGCACCAGGTCGTCGGACTGCTGGCGCACCTGGGCATCTTCATGGTCATGGGCCACGTCCAGGTGCATGCCGGTGAAATAGGCCAGGGCGCGGCAACCCTCGATCATCACCTTCTGCCGCAGCAGCATGCGCCGCACATCCGGGTGCACGATGATCGGGTCGGCCGGTTTGTCGGCCGCCTTCGGCCCGGACAGCGAACGGCTCTGCAGGCGCTCCTTGGCGAAACCGAGGCTGATCTGGTAGGCGCTTTCGGCAATGCCGAGGCCCTGCATGCCGACCATCAGGCGCGCCGAGTTCATCATGGTGAACATGCACTTGAGGCCCTTGTTCGGCTCGCCGATCAGCCAGCCGCGGGCGCCTTCGAAGTTCATCACGCAGGTGGCCGAGCCCTTGATGCCCATCTTGTGTTCCAGGCCGCCGCAGAACGCCGGATTGCGCGCGCCGTCTTCGAGGAACTTGGGCACCAGGAACAGCGAAATGCCCTTCACGCTGTCCGGGGCATCCGGCAGCTTGGCCAGCACCAGGTGGACGATGTTGTCGGCCAGGTCATGCTCGCCGCCGGTGATCCAGATCTTGGTGCCGCTGATGGCGTAGCTGCCGTCGGCCTGGGGCAGCGCGCGGGTGCGGATCAGGCCCAGGTCGGTGCCGCACTGCGGCTCGGTCAGGCACATGGTGCCGGTCCACTCGCCGCTGATCAGCTTGGGCAGGTACCGGTCCTGCTGCTCGCGGGTGCCGTGCTCGGTCAGCGCGTTGATCGCGCCATGGGTCAGGCCCGGGTACATGCCCAGCGACAGGTTGGCCGAGCAGACCATCTCCTCGACCATCATGTTCAGCACATGGGGCAGGCCCTGGCCGCCGAACTCCGGGGTACAGGCCAGGGCGGTCCAGCCGCCCTCGGCGAACTGCTTGTAGGCCGCCGCAAAGCCGTCCGGAGTCTTCACCGCCTTGTTCTGCGGGTCGTACTGGCAGCCCTGCTTGTCGCCGGGGCCATTGAGCGGAGCGAGGACGTTTTCCGCCAGCTTGGCGGCCTCCTCGAGTATGGCGCCACCGAGATCGTTGCCGAACTCGCGCTGCGTGGGCAGCGACTGCAGGGTGGCATAAGCGTCGAGCACCTCGTCGAAGACGAAGCGCATGTCACGTAAGGGAGCACGGTAAGCAGGCATTGACTGAACCCTTAAGCTGTACAAGTAAATTTGATGTACAGCTTTTGTACATCAAAAACTCAGCCTGCTGCAAACTTTTTCGGGAGACAGGCGAACAATGACCGCGCCACACCAGCGACGAGGCAAAGTTGTACAAGCGAGACCGCCTGGCGGCGGGCGAGAAGTGCCGGCTCAGGTATCCAGGTGGCCGGCGAGGAACTGCTGCAGACGCTGCTGCATCAGGCGCCCCTCATTGCCCAGGCAGGCAATCGGCGAGCCCCTGAGGTCATCCTCGATCAGGTCGGCGGCATCGCCGGCAAGCAGCAGCGGACAGTGCAGCTCCAGCGCCAGGCGGGTGAGCTGCGCAGGCAGGGCATCGGCCGGCGGCTGGTTGGAGAACAGCACCAGCGCCTGCGGCTGGATCTTCTCGCAGACCAAGGCCAGCTCTTCCAGCGGCTGGCCCAGCGCCAGCACCTGCACGCCAATCTCGGCACTGCCGAGCAGCAGGCCGGCCACCAGCAGCTCCAGTTCGCGGCAGTGCCCGGGCAGCGCGGCCAGCAGCACATCGCCGCGCCCCGTGGTCGCCAGCTGCAGGCGCTGCAGGGCACGGGCACGCAAGAAGGCATCGAGGAACAGCCACTCGCTGCTGCGCCCCACTTCATCACGGTGCAGGAGCAATTCCTGCCAGACCGGCACGAAGATGTCCTGGAACACCACCAGCAGCGGATAGGTGGAAAACACCTGGCCGTAAAGGCGCTCCAGCTGGGCGCCGTCGAAGGCCGCCACGGCCGTGCGGATGCGCGCCTGCCACTCGCTCCACTCGCTGGAGGTGACTTCCACATACACCGGCGCCGGCATCTTGATCGCGCTGCTGCGGGCGAGGATCTTGCCGACCTTGCTCACCGACACGCCACGCTCGATCCAGGCCAGGATGCTGCGTACCGACTCGATGTCCGCCGCCGAGTAGAGACGGTGCCCGCTGTCGGTGCGGGTCGGCTGGATCAGCCCGTAGCGCCGCTCCCAAGCGCGCAGGGTCACCGGATGCACCCCGGTGACCCGCGACACTTCGCGGATGGGGAACAACTCTTCCTGTTTCAAGGAATCGGAGGCTGGAGGGGTGCTGGCGCATTCGGTCATGGAGTGGATCGCCGAAAAATGATGCCTGAGTGTACCCCAGGCAGTGCCCCGCCTTGAAATCCGCTGCCAACCGCCGCACTCGCCACCCGCCGGACAGCCCGGCATCCGCTCACCGACCAGGCGCAGCACCCCGGCGAAGCCCGGACCGCTACCGGCCCAGCGCTCTACAAAACCTGTACATAACTCCAAGAGCTGTACATATGAGAATCGAAAAAACCTTCTCGACATAAGATAAATACCTATATAAAACAGTAACTTATGATAAACACAAGATGAACAGCGCTATTCCCACAGACGGCGCATGGTTGTACAAAGCCAATCACTGGTATAAGTTTATGCAACATAGGCGGTGCCCCTTGCCCACCCGGCCACCGCTCCACCTTCCGCATGCGAGGCGCCATGAGCGGTGCAACTGCCCCCATCCTGATCACCGGCGCCAGCCAGCGTGTCGGCCTGCACTGCGCCCTGCGCCTGCTCGACGCAGGCCAGCCGCTGATTGTCAGCTATCGCAGCGAGCGCGAGGGCGTGCAGCAGCTGCGCGAGCGCGGCGCCATCACCCTGGCGGCCGATTTCGCCAGCGAAGCGGGCATCCTCGGCTTCATCGACGACCTGAAAGCCCACACCGATTGCCTGCGCGCCATCGTGCACAACGCCTCGGACTGGCACACGGAAACCCCGGGCAACGAAGCCGCGGTGTTCCAGCAGATGATTGCCGTGCACATGCTCGCGCCCTACCTGATCAACCTGCACTGCGAGCCGCTGCTGCGCCGCAGCACGCCGGCCGACATCATCCATGTCAGCGATGACGTGGTGCGTACCGGCAGCGCCAAGCGCCCGGCCTACTGCGCCAGCAAGGCCGGCCTGGACAGCCTGACCCTGTCGTTCGCCGCGCGCTTCGCCCCGGCGATCAAGGTCAACGGCATCGCCCCGGCCCTGATCCTGTTCAACCCAGGCGACGACGCGGCCTACCGCGCCAGGCGCCTGGCCGAATCCGCGCTGGGCATCGAACCCGGCGCCGAAGTCATCTACCAGAGCCTGCGCTACCTGCTGGACAACCCCTATGTCACCGGCACCACGCTTGCCGTCAATGGCGGTCGCCACCTCGTCTGAGGGGCCCGCGAGGACCGATCAATGAATCCGCAACTGCCCCACCACTACCGCGAAATCCTCCTCGGCCTGGGTGAGAACCCCGAGCGCGAGGGCCTGCTGGATACGCCCAAGCGTGCCGCCAAGGCCATGCAGTACCTCTGCCACGGCTACCAGCAATCCCTGGAGGAAATCGTCAACGGCGCGCTGTTCGCCTCGGACAACGACGAGATGGTGATCGTCAAGGACATCGAGCTGTACTCGCTGTGCGAGCACCACCTGCTGCCCTTCATCGGCAAGGCGCATGTCGCCTACATCCCCACCGGCAAGGTGCTCGGCCTGTCCAAGGTGGCGCGCATCGTCGACATGTTTGCCCGGCGCCTGCAGATCCAGGAAAACCTGACCAAGCAGATCGCCGACGCCATCCAGAGCGTCACCAACGCCGCCGGCGTGGCCGTGGTGATCGAGGCCAAGCACATGTGCATGATGATGCGCGGGGTGGAGAAGCAGAATTCGGTGATGAGCAGCTCGGTTATGCTGGGTGCCTTCCGCGAGTCGTGCAACACTCGCCATGAATTCCTGCAACTGATACGGAGCAAGTAAATGCCACGACTGGACCCCGGCATGGCGCGAATCCGCGTCAAGGATCTGCGCCTGCGTACCTTCATCGGCATCAAGGAGGAGGAAATCCTCAACAAGCAGGATGTGCTGATCAACCTGACCATCCTCTACCCGGCCCTGGAAGCGGTGCGTGACAACGACATCGATCACGCACTGAACTACCGCACCATCACCAAGGCGGTGATCCGCCACGTCGAGGAAAACCGCTTCGCCCTGCTCGAGCGCCTGACCCAGGAACTCCTCGACCTGGTGATGAGCAACCCGGCCGTGCACTACGCCGAGGTGGAAGTCGACAAGCTGCACGCCCTGCGCTTCGCCGAGTCGGTGTCGATCACCCTCGCCGCCGAACGCTAAACTCCGGCGCCCGCCGCTCTGGCGCCGGGCGTTGCCGGCCCTGCCCCGGCCTTCTATCATCTGCGCCTCCACCGTCGTCCGGGAGCCCGCCATGACCGATCAACAACGCCTCGAACTCGAGGCCGCCGCCTTCCGCACCCTGGTGCAGCACCTGCGCTCGCGCCCCGATGTGCAGAACATCGACCTGATGACCCTGGCCGGCTTCTGCCGCAACTGCCTGTCCAAGTGGTACAAGGCCGCCGCCGACGACCTCGAGGTGGAAGTCAGCGTCGAGCAGGCCCGCGAAGAGGTCTACGGGATGCCCTACGCCGAGTGGAAAGGCAAATACCAGAAAGAAGCCAGCGCCGAACAACAGGCTGCCTTCGCCAAGGGAAAACACTGATGAGCCAGCTGCAAGACTTCCGCGCCCGCCTGCACAACGAGCAGTTCCTGTTTGCCGAGACCCTGGCCTTCATCGCCCAGCACTACGACTACCAGCCCAGCGCCTTTCGCAACGGCAGTGTGGAGAATGCCAGCGGGCAGAACGAAGGCTCGTGCAAGACCCTCGGCCTGGCGCTGCTCGAAGGCCTCAGCCTGGAAGAAACCCTGCGCGCCTTCGGCGAGCATTACCGCGCCGTGCTGGCCAACCCGCACGGCGACGACCACGGCAATATCCGCGCCCTGCAGAACAGCGGCCTGAACGGCGTGCAGTTCGACCGGCAACCGCTCAGCCGCAAGGCCTGAGTCCGGCAAGACCGCTGCCTGGCCCCGGCTCCAGGCGCCTGGAGCCGATCCGCAGCGAAATGGCGGGCAAACTGCGCAAAAACCGGCGCAATTGTCAGCTTTGGCTGACAGACAAGCCGCGCCAAGCGCTCTATCCTGCACCCGCCTGAACGCCGGGATGCCATCAGGAAGACGCCAGCATGATGCCGGCGCGATGCCCCCGGACCTTGATCCGTGGAGTGCAAGGATGCAACAAAGCCTGGTCTGGAAACCCTGGAACCATCCGGGAGTCGAGCACCTCAACCTGGATATCGGCAGCGATGGCATCAATGCCAGCAGCCACCTGATGCAGAGCATCCGTGGCAGCAGCATTGCCGCCACCTACGTGCTCAAGTGCGACGAACGCTGGCGATTTCGCCGCCTCTGGCTGAAGGTCGACAATCAGGGCCAGCGCAGCCTCAGCCTGCGCCGCGACATCCGCGGCAACTGGTTCCTCAATGGCGAACTGCGCGAAGACCTCAGCCAGTGCCAGCAGGTGATGCTCTCCGCCTCGCCGTTCACCCACACCCCCGCCCTGCAGCGCTGCGCCCTGGAAACCGGGCAGAGCGAGCAGCTCGCCGTGGCCTATGTCGACCTGCTCAGCCTGCGCGTCGAGGCCCGTAGCCAGCGCTACCAGTGCCTGCGCCAGGGCGACGGGCAGACGCTGTACCGCAGCGAAGCCGAAGGCCATGCACCCAGCGAGCTGCTGGTCGACCAGCACGCCCTGCTGATGAGCGCCAGCGCCGAATACCAGCGCATCAGCTCGCGCACCCTGCAGTTCAATACCCTGGTCTGAGCCGCCCGCCCCATGAAAAAGCCCCGCCGGAGCGGGGCTTCCGGTTCCGGGCGCGCCTCAGAGCGCGTCCAGGTAGCGCTCCACATCCAGCGCCGCCATGCAGCCGGCGCCGGCCGAGGTGATCGCCTGGCGGTAGACCGAGTCGGCCACATCACCGGCGGCGAACACGCCGGGCACGCTGGTCGCCGTGGTATTGCCGTCGCGCCCGCCGTTGACCACCAGGTAGCCGTCCTTCAGCGCCAGCTGGCCCTCGAACAGCGCGGTGTTCGGGGTATGGCCGATGGCGACGAACAGCCCGTCCACCGCCAGGTCCTCGCGCTGGCCGTCCTGGCGCTTGATCCGCACCGCATTCACCCCCATCGGGGTGCCCAGCACTTCCTCCACTTCGGCATTCAGCCTGAGCACGATCTTGCCCTCGGCCACCCGTGCCTGCAGCTTGTCCTGCAGGATCTTCTCGGCGCGGAAGGTCTCGCGGCGGTGCACCAGGGTCACCTTGCTGGCGATATTGGCCAGGTATAGCGCCTCCTCCACCGCCGTGTTGCCGCCGCCGACCACCGCCACCTCGCGGTTGCGGTAGAAGAAGCCGTCGCAGGTGGCGCAGGCGGACACGCCCTTGCCCATGAACGCTGCCTCGGACGGCAGGCCGAGATAGCGCGCGCTGGCGCCGGTGGCGATGATCAGCGCATCGCAGCTGTAGCTGGCGCCGTCGCCGATCAGGGTGAAGGGCTTAGCGGCCAGGTCCACGGCATGGATATGGTCGAAGACGATCTCGGTCTCGAAGCGCTCGGCATGCGCCTGCATGCGCTGCATCAGCGCCGGGCCGGTGAGGTCGTGGGGGTCGCCTGGCCAGTTGTCGACTTCGCTGGTGGTGGTCAACTGGCCGCCGGCCTGCATGCCGGTAATCAGCAGCGGCTTGAGATTGGCGCGCGCGGCGTACACGGCGGCACTGTAACCGGCGGGGCCGGAACCCAGGATGATCACGCGGGAATGGCGAATGGCGGACATGAGCGACTCCAGAAGGGAAAAGGGCAAGCCAGCGCCCGGGGCCAGGCCGGGCGGAAACGGACAAGCCAAGCAAGGTGAACTGCCGGCAAGGCTACCCAGCGTGACGGGGAGAAGACAGTGCCGATTCTCAATCCCGCCGATAGCCAGCCGCTATGTGACGCCGGACACACTGGTCGGATTGCTATACTGGGCTCATTCCAGGCCCCTGCAGTAATTCCGCATGACCTTGCGCAAACGTCTGTTCTGGCTGTTCGTCCCCCTCCTTGCGCTGGCCTTGGGCATCGCCTTCATCCTCTCGCAGCAGCTCATCCTCAGTCGCTTCGATCGTCAGGACCATGCCCTGCTCAGCGCCGAGGCCGAACGCCTGCGCATCCAACTCGACCACAGCCTCAAGCGCAACCTCGACCTGCTGCTAAGCTTTGCCCAATGGGACGACAGCTACGACTTCATGCAGGGCCTGCACCCCGAGTTCATGCGGCGCAACATGGACCCCGAAGCCCTGCGCCAGATGAATTTCGACTTCATGATCTACCTCGACCTGCAGGGTCGGGTCTACGCCGAGCAATGGCTGCCGCCCGACCTGCCCGACCTGCTGGTGCTCGGCCAGCAGCGGCCGAGCAGCCACCAGGTGCTGCGTGACGGGATCATCCAGCTGGGCCAGCGCCTGCGCCAAAGCAGCGGGATCGACGCCATCAAGGGCCAGGTCGTCGTCGTGCAGGGTGTTCCGGTAGTGCTGGCGATGGGGCCGATCAGCAACAGCCAGGGCAGCATGCCGCCGCTGGGCAACCTGATCGCCGGGCATTTCATCGACGGCGAACGCGCCGAACAGATCCAGTCCGAGATCAACGGCAGCCTGCGCCTGCTCCCGCCCGACGGCGCCCAGGCCGACTGGCGCCGGCTGGCACCCGGCAACGACAGCAGCCTCACCGAGATCCAGATCAGCCCGCGCCGGGTGCTCGACGGGCAGCGCCAGCAGATGCTCCTGCTGCTCGGCAACAACCTCGGCGAACCCGAGCTGCTGCTGGAGCTGACCACCGAGCGCCGCCTGTACCGCGAGGGACGCCAGGCCATCGGGGTGTTCCTGGCCCTGAGCAGCACGGCCGGGCTGCTGGTTCTGCTGTTGATCTACCTGGGGCTGGACCACTGGATCCTGCGCCGGGTCTCGCGGATGAACCAGGAAATCGCCGCCATCGCCCCCAACTCCAGCACCCAGCGCCTCAGCGACAGCAACCATGACGAGATCGGCCAGCTGGCCCGCGAGGCCAATCGCATGCTCGAGCGCCTGGAGCAGAGCGAGACCCGCGACCGACAGATCCTCGACACCATCCAGGACGGCTACTACGAGCTCGACCCGCAGGGCATCATCCTCGCCACCAACCGCGCCCTGTGCCAGATGCTCGGCTACCCGAGCCAGGAACTGCTGCAACACTCCTTCGCCCAGCTGCTCAGCCTCGAAGACAGCCAGCGTGCCCGGCAACTGTTCCTCCAGGCCCGGGAAAGCGGCAAGAGCACCAGCTTCGCCGCACCCTTCCGGCGCGGCGACGGCAGCCTGGGCTACTACGAAACGCGTTTCTCGCTGATGCGCGACAGCCAGGGCCAGCTCAGCGGCTACCGCGGCATCCTGATCGACATCAGCGACCAGGTGGCCTACCAGAACCAGCTGCTCGACATGGCCTATCGCGACCCGCTGACCGGCCTGGGCAACCGCAAGGCCTTCGCCGAGCAGCTGAAGAGCGCCCTCGAGCAGGCGCAGCAGAAGCACGGCCGGCTGGCCCTGCTGTACCTCGACCTGGATCGGTTCAAGGAGGTCAACGACCGCTTCGGCCACGATGTCGGCGACGCCCTGCTGCAGAACATCGCCGAACGCCTGCGCGGCGCCATGCGCCAGCCGGACCGGGTCTACCGCCTGGGCGGGGACGAGTTCACCCTGCTGCTGCAGGACGCCGGCGCCGAGATTGCGGAGAAACTCGCCGAACGCCTGCTCGCCGCCCTCGCCACGCCGGCCGAGCTGAACGGCCTGTGCATCGACTTTGTTACGCCGAGTATCGGCATCGCCCTGTTCCCCGAGCATGCCCAGGACGCGGAAAGCCTGATCAAGGCGGCCGACAGCGCCATGTACGAAGCCAAGCGCACGCGCAACTGCGCCCACCTGCACCGCCCCCCGGCGCTTTCTTCGCCTTCGTAAAGCCGGTAAGGTCGGCGCGTTTGCCACCGACCGGAGCCCCCGATGCCCACTCCCGCCCTCTCTGGCCCGCACTACCTGGGTGAAGGCCTGAAACTGATCCTGAGCCCCGGCCTGCGCCTGTTCGTGCTGCTGCCGCTGGCGGTCAACCTGCTGCTGTTCGTCGGCCTGATCGTCCTCGCGGTGCAGCAGTTCGGCGGCTGGGTCGACGCCTTCATGCCCAGCCTGCCGAGCTGGCTGAGCTTCCTCGAATACCTGATCTGGCCGCTGTTCGTGCTGCTGGTGCTGCTGATCATGTTCTTCAGCTTCACCCTGCTGGCCAACATCATCGCCGCGCCCTTCAACGGCTTCCTCGCGGAAAAGGTCGAGGTGGTGCTGCGCGGGCGCGACGACTTCCCGTCCTTCAGCTGGGCCGAGCTGAGCGCCATGGTGCCGCGCACCATCGGCCGCGAACTGCGCAAGCTGGCCTACTTCCTGCCCCGCGCCATCCCGCTGCTGATCCTCAGCTTCGTGCCGGTGCTCAACCTGATCGCCGCGCCGCTGTGGCTGCTGTTCGGCGTGTGGATGATGGCGGTGCAGTACATCGACTACCCCTGCGACAACAACAAGGTCAGCTGGGACGAGATGCTCGCCTGGCTGCGCGAGAAGCGCTGGCAATCGCTCGGCTTCGGCGGTGCGGTGTACGTGGCGCTGCTGATCCCCTTCGTCAACATCCTGGTGATGCCGGCAGCGGTGGCCGGGGCCACCCTGTTCTGGGTGCGCGAACGCCAGCCGAACGCTGTCACCAGCCGGTAACCGCGGCGTCATCTGCGCTACATGGCAGCGGTCGACACTGCTGCCATGACTGTCACCTCCCTGCATATCGCCCTGATCAGCGAAACCTTCCCGCCGGAAATCAACGGCGTGGCCAATACCCTCGGCCGCCTGTGCCAGGGCCTGCAACAGCGCGGCCATCGCCTGCAGCTGATCCGCCCGCGCCAGGCCGGCGACCTGCAACAGCAGAGCGACGACAACCTGCTGCTGACCCGCGGCTGGCCCCTGCCCGGCTATGCCGGCCTGCAGTGGGGCCAGTCGTCGCTGCACAAGCTGCTGCGGCGCTGGCGGCGCAACCGCCCGGACGTGCTGTACGTCGCCACCGAAGGCCCGCTGGGCCTGTCCGCCATTCGCGCGGCGCGGCGCCTGGGGATTCCGGTGGTCAGCGGCTTCCACACCAACTTCCAGCAGTACAGCGGCCACTACGGCCTGGGCCTGCTGACGCGCCTGCTCACCCACTACCTGCGCTGGTTCCACAACCGCACCCGCACCACCCTGGTGCCCAGCGCCAGCCAGCGGCTGGAGCTGCAGCGCCGCGGCTTCCAGCGCCTGGAGCTGCTCGCCCGCGGGGTCGACAGCCAGCTGTTCCACCCGGCGCGGCGCTCGGCCGAACTGCGCAGCAGCTGGGGCCTGGGCGAGCAGGATATCGCCGTGCTGCATGTCGGCCGTCTGGCCCCGGAGAAGAACCTGGCGCTGCTGCAACGCAGCTTCCGCGTCCTGCAGGCCAGCTACCCGCAGCAACGCCTGCGCCTGGTGCTGGTCGGCGACGGCCCGCAGCGCGCCCAGCTGCAGAGCGCCCTGCCGGATGCCCTGTTCTGCGGCCTGCAACGCGGCGAGAGCCTGGCAGCGCACTATGCCAGCGGCGACCTGTTCCTCTTTCCCAGCCTCTCGGAAACCTTCGGCAACGTGGTGCTGGAAGCCCTGGCCTCGGGCCTCGCCGTGGTCGCCTACGACCAGGCCGCCGCCGCCCAGCACATCCGCCACGGGCACAACGGCGCGCTGGCCATGCCCGGCGACGAGCAGGCCTTCATCGAGGCGGCGCAGTGGCTGCTGGAAGACCGCGAAACCCTGCGCCGGGTACGCCTCAACGCCCGCCAGCACGCCGGCAAGCAGGGCTGGGCGGCGATCGTCGAGCAGTTCGAGGGCCATCTGCTGCAGGCGCGGCTTGCGTAGGAGCGGCTTCTGCCGCGATGCGGGCAAGGCCAGCGGCAGCGCGGATAAATCCGATCCCGCAACACCCCCGTGCCGTCACCGCGCAGACATAAATAAGCCCCGGTGTGCCGGGGCTCGAAGGGTGCGCCGGCAAGCCGGCGCACAGGGGTAAAAAAGGCTGATCAGACCAGCTGCTTGAGGGCTTCGCGGCTGAACGGCAGGATGTCCTGCTCGCGGTTGTCGCGCACCTTCACCGCCCAGTCCGGGTCGACCAGCAGGGCGCGGCCCACGGCCACCAGGTCGAATTCCTGCTTGTTCAGGCGCTCCAGCAGGTTTTCCAGGCTGGCCGGCTCGGCGACCTTGTCGGTGTTGACCATGAACTGCAGGAACTCGCCGTCCAGGCCGACGCTGCCCACGGTGATGGTCGGCTTGCCGGTGAGCTGGCGGGTCCAGCCGGCCAGGTTAAGGTCGGAACCTTCGAACTCCGGCTCCCAGAAGCGGCGGGTCGAGCAGTGGAAGATGTCCACACCGGCGTCGGACAGCGGCTTGAGGAAGGCGCCGAGCTCTTCGGCAGTGGTCACCAGGCGCGCGGTGTAGTCCTGCTGCTTCCACTGCGAGAAGCGGAAGATGATCGGGAAGTCCGGGCCGACGGCGGCGCGCACGGCCTGGATCAGCTCGATGGCGAAGCGCGAACGCTGGGCCAGGTCACCACCGTATTCGTCACTGCGCTGGTTGCTGCCGGCCCAGAAGAACTGGTCGACCAGGTAGCCGTGGGCGCCGTGGATTTCCACGCCGTCCATGCCGATGGCCTGGGCATCGCGGGCAGCCTGGGCGAAGGCGGCGATAACTTCGGCGATGTCCTGCTTGGTCATGCCATGCACGACGACATTACCGTCCTTGATCTTCTCGCTCGGGCCGTAGCCCGGCACGCTGGCGTCCGGCTCGGTGCCCAGCTTGCGCACGTTACCCACGTGCCACAGTTGCGGGACGATCTTGCCACCTTCGGCGTGCACCGCGTCGACCACCTGCTTCCAGCCGGCCAGGGCGTCGGCGCCGTAGAAGCGCGGCACGTGCGGGTAGCCGTTGGCAGCCTTGTGGCCGACGGTGGTGCCTTCGGTGACGATCAGGCCGACACCGGCAGCGGCGCGGCGACGGTAATACTCGACGACCTGGGCATTGGGCACGCCGCCCGGGGAGAAGGAACGGGTCATCGGCGCCATCACCACGCGGGTCGGCAATTCCAGGTTACCCAGGCGGAACGGTTGGAACAGGGCTTGTACGGGGGCGGTCATGGGGACTCCTCAAGCCGGTCGCTCGACCGGTCGTCTCGTTAATCGGGTGTTAAAAAATCAGGGCTGCAGCAGCAGCTCCAGACGGGTGATGAAGGCATCCAGGGCCTGGGTGCTGCGGCCGACCTTGAGTCGCGCCAGCACGCCCTGCCAGGCATTGGCGATGAAGCTGGCGAGGTTGGCGCAGTCTTCCTCGGCACTCAGCTCGCCGGCCTGGCGGGCCTGCTCCAGGCAGCGCTGGAGGATGTCCACCGAGGCCTGCTGAATCGCCTCGACCTGCGCGCCGATGGCCGGCAGCAGCTCGCTCATCTCGAAACTCAGGCTGCCGATGAAGCAGTGGTACTCGGCCTTTTCCTGGCGCAGGAAGTGCGCCTGCAGCTCGCGGTAGTAAGCCAGGATGCGCGCCCGCGGGCTCAGCTCGGGGTTGCCCAGGGCTTCGGCATAACGCTGCAGGCGCGGCTGGTAGACGAACTCCAGGGCCTGCAGGGCGAAGTCTTCCTTGCTGGCGAAGTAGTGGTAGAAGGAGCCCTTGGGGATGCCCGCGGCCTGGACGATTTCCTGCACCCCGGTGCCGTGGTAGCCGCGGCGGGTCATCACCGCCGAGCCCTTGGCCAGGATCAGGTCACGCTTGTCGAATCGGATGCTGGTGTTCATGGCGACGAGCATATGACCGGTCGTCTCGCTTCGCCCAGCACTATTGATTCTGGTGATTTAGCAACAGAAGCGAACACTCGCAGAATCTGTTTAGGATTTTTTGAGCTAGAGCCAGGCAAGGCGAAATGGGGACGAGGACGCGGAGTTTACGAGGTGTAAATGAGCAGTCCGAGTCCCCATTTCAACGCAGCATGGCCGACGATCAAAAGATCCTAAATAGATTCTTACAGCCAGGTGACGTGCTGCTCCAAGGGAAAGCGCAGGCGCGGGTTGTACACGCCCTTCTCGCCCTGGCGGCCCACGGCCAGCAACATGATCGGCAGGGCCTGGCGCGGGATGTCCAGCACCTTGCGCAGGCGCACCTCGTCGAAGCCCTCCATCGGGCAGGTGGCGTAGCCGTGGCTGTGGAAGGCCAGCATCAGGTTCTCGGCGGCCAGGGCGGTGGATTTCACCGCCCACAGGCGCATCTGCGCCCGGCTGTTTGGGGTGCGCATCAGCGGCTTGCGCAGCGCCAGCAGGCGCACCAGCTGGCGCTTGAACAGGCCGAGCAGGCCCAGCGGGCCCTGGTTGTACTGGAATGGCGCAGTCTTGGCGTAGAAGCGGCGGATGCGCGCCGGCACCTCGGGTTCGGGCCAGTAGTCGACGATGTTCCGGCAGGCCTGGCGCCAGGTATCCGGGCGCGCCAGCACGGCGATGATCAGCGGCGCCCTGGCCGCATTCTGGCTCATGCACACCGGATGCAGGCGCGCCAGCAGCGCCGGATCGCGGATCACCTGGAAGCTCCAGGGCTGCAGGTTGCAGGAGTTGGGCGCAAGCACGGCCAGCTCCAGGCAGTCGCGGATCACCGCCTCCGGCACCGCCTCGTCGGTGAAGCGGCGCACCGCACGGCGGCTCTCGATCAGCGCGCGCAAGGCCGCCGGCGAGGCATGGGCCACGGCATCATCCTGGGGAAAACTGGTCATCGCGGCGCTCCTCGGCAAGTCAGCCGATTAAGCAGGGCGCGAATCGGCTCGACAAGCAGGGGGCGTGAAACAGCCGGAGCATTGGCGCATTTGCCCGCTATTGGGCAAATGCATCCGGGCCATCAGCCCAGGGCTTTCTCAATGGCCTGCAGCAGCGCCGGATCATCCGGTGTGGTGCGCGGGGAGAAGCGCGCCAGCACGCGACCGTCGCGGCCGACCAGGAACTTCTCGAAGTTCCAGGTGATGTCGCCGGGAAACTCGGCGCCCTCGCCCGCCAGCAGGCGATACAGCGGATGGCGGCCGGGGCCGTTGACCTCCAGCTTGCTGCCCAGGGGAAAGGTCACCCCGTAGTTGTGGCTGCAGAACTCGCGGATTTCCTCTTCCGTGCCCGGTTCCTGGCCGGCGAACTGGTTGCACGGCAGGCCCAGCACGGTGAAGCCGCGCGCGTGGTAGTCCTGGTGCAGTTTTTCCAGGGCAGCGTACTGCGGGGTCAGGCCGCACTTGGAGGCCACGTTGACCACCAGCACCAGTTGGCCCTTGTAGGGCGCCAATGGCAGATCCTGGCCATCCAGCGCACGCAGATTCAGGTCGTGAAATGCACTCATGACTAACTCCTTGAGCATGCAAACAATTCTGCGCAGGGGACAAAAAAGGCGCCCGTAGGCGCCTTTTCGGTTCACTCAGCTTAGCAGCCAGGATCGCCCGTGGAACGACCATAAGTCGTTTTGCAGGGTTACCAATCAGGCTGTTTATCAGAACCAGTTGAGGATCTTTTGAGCTAGAGCCAGGCAAGGCGAAATTGGGCGAGGACGCGGAGTTTACGAGCTGTAAATGAGCAGTACTCGTTCCACTCGCCCTCCGGGTCGCGCTGAAGCGCGTTAGCGGCAAGCCGCTTTCCGAGCCCAATTTCAACGCAGCATGGCCGACGATCAAGAGATACTCGGCAGGTTCTTAGTGGTGATGACCACCTTCGCCGTGGATATGACCGTGGGCCAGTTCCTCGGCCAGGGCCTCGCGCACGCTGACCACCTTGACCTGGAAGTGCAGGCGCTGGCCGGCCAGCGGGTGGTTGCCGTCGACGATCACGTCGTCGCCGTCGAGGTCACGGATGGTGACGATCTGCATGCCGCCGTCCGGGCCGGAGGCGTGGAACTGCATGCCCACTTCCAGCTCGTCGACGCCTTCGAACATGCTGCGGTTGAGGGTGGCCACCAGCTCGGCGCTGTATTCGCCGTAGGCATCCACCGGCTCGATGGCCACGGTCAGCTCGTCGCCGGCCTGCTTGCCTTCGAGGGCCTTTTCCAGGCCGACGATGATGTTGCCGGCACCGTGCAGGTACGCCAGCGGCGCGCCACCGGCGGAGCTGTCGATCACCTCACCGGCATCGTTGGTCAGGGTATAGTCGATGGAGACTGCCTTGTTAGCGGCGATCAGCATGAGGTGGGACCTTTTGCAAAAGATTGAAGAACGCGCGAGTTTACCTGTGGGCTTGCCCGAAAGCGACCGGCAGCCGGACAAACGGGGCGCCCCACCCAGCCGCCTGGTGGATTTTCGCCAGGACCAAGAAGGCCACTGGGTGGCCGTGCTGTCCTGCGGGCATACTCAGCACCTGCGCCACCTGCCGCCCTGGCAGAGTCGCCCCTGGGTCGTCGATGCCGAGCAGCGCCAGCGCCAGCTCGGCCAACCCTTCGCCTGCGGCTGGTGCGCCGCGGCCCAGGCGGACAGCACAGCCCCGGTGCAGGCACCGGATAAGGAATAGACATGCCGGCACGCAACATCCTGGTAATCAACTGCGGCAGCTCGTCGATCAAGTTCGCCCTGGTCAACGAGGCCCGCGAGGCCTTCATCCTCAGCGGCCTGGCCGAACGCCTCGGCACGGCCGAGGCGGTGCTGCACTGGCAAGGCGACGCCGGCCAGGAGAGCCGGCCACTGCCCGGCGGCGACCACCGTGCCGCCCTCGCCCTGCTGCTGCCGCTGGTGCAGGAGGCTGCCGGCGGCACCCTGCACGGCATCGGCCATCGCGTGGTCCACGGCGGCGAGCACTTCACCGCCGCGCGCCGGCTGGAGCCCGAGGTGATCGCCGCGATCCGCGCCATCGCGCCCCTGGCGCCGCTGCACAACCCGGCCAGCCTGCACGGCATCGAAGCGGCGCTGAGCCTGCACCCGCAGCTGCCGCAGGTGGCGGTGTTCGACACCGCCTTCCACCAGAGCCTGCCGGAACACGCCTACCGCTACGCCGTACCGGACAGCCTCTATCGCCAGCACGGCGTGCGCCGCTACGGCTTCCACGGCACCAGCCACCGCTATGTCAGCCAGCGCGCGGCGCAGCTCAGCGAACTGGCCGTGGACGCCAGCAGCTGGCTGTCGGCGCACCTGGGCAACGG
The DNA here is from genome assembly GCF_009799925.1 of Pseudomonas sp. R-28-1W-6. Lineage (GTDB taxonomy): Bacteria > Pseudomonadota > Gammaproteobacteria > Pseudomonadales > Pseudomonadaceae > Aquipseudomonas. The sequence continues at coordinate 202,375 of NZ_WELK01000005.1, read as the reverse complement.
CTGCTCGACCTGCGCCATAGTCGACGGCCAGAGCCGCGACACCAGCATGGGCCTGACCCCGCTGGAGGGCCTGGTGATGGGCACCCGCAGCGGCGACGTCGACCCCAACCTGCACGGTCACCTGGCGCGCACCCTGGGCTGGAGCCTGGAGCGCATCGACCAGCTGCTGAACCAGGAAAGCGGCCTGCTCGGCCTGTCCGGCCTGTCCAACGACATGCGCAGCCTGGAGCAGGCGCGCGCCCAGGGCCATGTCGGCGCGACCCTGGCCATCGAGGTGTTCTGCTACCGCCTGGCCAAGTCCCTGGCCGCCATGAGCTGCGCCCTGCCGCGCCTGGACGGGTTGATCTTCACCGGCGGCATCGGCGAGAACTCGCCGTTGATCCGCAGCAAGACGGTGGCGCACCTGAAGCTGTTCAATCTGGCCCTCGACGAAGCGGCCAACGCCGTCTGCATCCGTGGCGCCGCCGGGGCGATCCACGCCCCGGGCAGTCCACGCGTGCTGGTGGTGCCGACCAACGAGGAGCGGCAGATCGCCCTCGACACCCTGGCCCTGCTCAAGCCCTGATTCCTGCAGCGCCACAGTTCGCCGCACCTGGAGAGAACATGCATACCTTCTTCATCGCCCCCACCGGCTTCGGTGTCGGCCTCACCTCCATCAGCCTCGGCCTGGTCCGCGCCCTGGAGCGCGCCGGCCTGAAGGTCGGCTTCTTCAAGCCGATCGCCCAGCCGCACCCGGGCGACGACGGCCCGGAGCGCTCCACCGAGCTGATCGCCCGCACCCTCGGCCTGACGCCGCCCAAGCCGCTGGAGCTGGCGCGGGTCGAGCACATGCTCGGCGACGGCCAGCTGGACGAGCTGCTGGAGGAAATCATCAGCCTCTACCAGCAGGCGGCCGCCGGCATGGACGTGCTGATCGTCGAGGGCATGGTGCCGACCCGCCACGCCAGCTACGCGGCGCGGGTCAACGTGCACCTGGCCAAGAGCCTGGACGCCGAGATCATCCTGGTCTCGGCGCCGGAAGGCGACTCGGTGCAGGAAATGATCGAGCTGTCTGATCGCATCGAGATCCAGGCCCAGCTGTTCGGCGGGCCGCAGGAGCCGAAAGTGCTCGGCACCATCCTCAACAAGGTGCGCAGCGATGATTTCGCCGCGCGCCTGGCCGAGCACTCCACCCTGCTGAAGAGCGAGACCTTCCGCCTGCTCGGCTGCATTCCCTGGCAGGAGGAACTGAATGCCGCGCGCACCCGCGACATCGCCGAACTGCTCGGCGCGCGGGTGATCAACGCCGGCGACTACGAGCAGCGCCGGGTGGCGAAGATCGTGCTGTGCGCGCGCGCCGTGCCCAACACCGTGCAGCTGCTCAAGCCGGGCGTGCTGGTGGTGACTCCGGGCGACCGCGACGACATCATCCTCGCCGCCAGCCTGGCCGCGATGAACGGCGTGCCTCTGGCCGGCCTGCTGCTGTGCAGCGACTTCGCGCCGGACCCGCGGATCATGGAGCTGTGCCGCGGCGCCCTGGACAGCGGCCTGCCGGTCCTCAGCGTGAGCACCGGCTCCTACGACACGGCGACCAACCTCAACCGGCTGAACAAGGAAATCCCCATCGACGACCGCGAGCGCGCGGAGATGGTCACCGAGTTCGTCGCCAGCCATATCGACCACGAGTGGCTCAAGCAGCGCTGCGGCAATCCGCGCGAGCCGCGCCTGTCGCCGCCGGCGTTCCGCTACCAGCTGATGCGCCGCGCCCAGGCGGCGAACAAGCGCATCGTCCTGCCCGAGGGCAGCGAGCCACGCACCGTGCAGGCCGCGGCCATCTGCCAGGCACGCGGCATCGCCCGCTGCGTGCTGCTGGCCAAGCCGGAAGCGGTGCGGGCGGTGGCCAAGGCCCAGGGCATCGAGCTGCCGCCGGGCCTGGAGATCCTCGATCCGGACCTGATCCGCGAACGCTATGTCGGGCCGATGGTCGAGCTGCGCAAGGGCAAGGGCCTCAACGCGCCGATGGCCAGCGCGCAGCTGGAAGACACGGTGGTCATGGGCACCATGATGCTGGCCCTGGACGAGGTCGACGGCCTGGTCTCGGGGGCCATCCACACCACCGCCAACACCATTCGCCCGGCCCTGCAGCTGATCAAGACCGCGCCCGGCTACAACCTGGTGTCCTCGGTGTTCTTCATGCTCCTGCCGGACCAGGTGCTGGTCTACGGCGATTGTGCGGTGAACCCCGACCCGACGGCCGACGAACTGGCCGAGATCGCCCTGCAGAGCGCCGCCTCGGCCGAGGCCTTCGGCGTGCCGGCGCGGGTGGCGATGATCAGCTATTCCACCGGCGATTCCGGCAGCGGCGCCGAGGTGGAAAAGGTCCGCGAGGCCACCCGCCTGGCCCGCGCGCAGAACCCGCAACTGCTGATCGACGGCCCGCTGCAGTACGACGCCGCCGCCATCGCCAGCGTCGGCCGGCAGAAGGCGCCGGACAGCCCGGTGGCCGGGCGCGCCACGGTGTTCATCTTCCCCGACTTGAACACCGGCAACACCACCTACAAGGCGGTGCAGCGCAGCGCCGACTGCGTCAGCGTGGGGCCGATGCTGCAGGGCCTGCGCAAGCCGGTGAACGACCTGTCGCGCGGCGCCCTGGTCGACGACATCGTCTACACCATCGCCCTCACCGCGATCCAGGCCGCGGCCAGAGGCTGAAGCCGCCACCCGCACCCCGGCGCCACGCCGCGGTGCGGGCCTGGGCGGGCACGCTTGCGCTAGAATTCGCCACGCCTGAAAGCGGCGAAATGCGCCCGGCCGACTGACCCGCAAGTCAGTCGCAGCGCTTGCCGGTCAGTGTACAAGCGTTAACCTTGGCAGCCGACCGCCTCGTGCAAGGGAACTGCCACAGGTACCTCGACCGATCCGGGACCTCAGAATGTCCCCCTGCCAGGAGGCTTTTGCCCCCATGCTGCATTTCCTGCCGGCGCCCTTGCGTGGCGTCATTGCCGGCCTGCTACTGGCCCTGAATACCCTGATCTGCTGCTGGCCGCTGTTCGCCGTGGCCCTGCTCAAGCTGCTCCTGCCGGTGCCGGCGCTGCAGCGCGGGCTGCGCTTCGTCATGCACGGCATCGCCGAGTTCTGGATCGGCGTGAACAAGTTCTGGATGAACCTGGTGTGCCGCACCCGCTGGGATGTCGCCGGCGACCTGAGTTTCGACAACCAGCACTCCTACCTGGTAACCAGCAACCACCAGAGCTGGGTCGACATCCTGGTGCTGCAGTACCAGCTCAACCGGCGCATGCCGCTGCTGAAGTTCTTCCTCAAGCAGGAGCTGATCTGGGTGCCGGTGATCGGCCTGTGCTGGTGGGCGCTGGAGTTCCCCTTCATGAAGCGCTACTCCAAGGCCTACCTGGCCAAGCACCCGGAAAAACTCGGCCAGGACCTCGCCACCACGCGCAAGGCCTGCGCGCGCTACAAAACCAATCCGGTGTCGGTGTTCAACTTCCTCGAAGGCACCCGCTTCACCCAGCACAAGCACGACCAGCAGGACTCGCCGTTCCAGCATCTGCTCAAGCCCAAGGCCGGCGGCATCGCCTTCGTCCTGGATGCCATGGGCGAGCAGCTGCATTCGATCATCAACGTCACCCTGCACTACCCCGGCGGCAACCCGGGCTTCTGGGACCTGCTGTGCGGGCGCCTGGACGAGGTGGTGGTGCGTTTCGAGGAACTGCCGATCCCGGCCGAGTTCATCGGCCAGAACTACGACCAGGACGAAGGCTACCGCCTGGCCTTCCAGCAGTGGGTCAACCAGCTGTGGCAAGCCAAGGATGCCGAACTGCAGCGCCTGCACCAGGAGTTCCTCGGCCGCCGCCGCTAACCGGGGCGGGCCTGACCTGGGCTCGGCACCACCGCGGGTTGCTCAACCGGCGGCCGGTCAGGCCTCGGGCGCCCAGCTATCCCAGTCGAGCCGCGGCGGGAAGGCCGCGGCCTTGTCCACCGCCAGCCCCGGCGCCACCAGGAAGCCCTGCATGGTGGTGCAGCGATGGGCGATCAGCCAGTCGCGCTGGGCGATGGTTTCCACCCCCTCGGCAATCACCTCCAGGCCCAGGTGGTGGCCCAGGTCGATGATGGTGCTGACGATCGCCGCATCCTTGCGCGAATCGAGCATGTTGGCGATGAACAGGCGGTCGATCTTCAGCGTATCCAGCTCGAAATGACGCAGGTAGGCCAGCGACGAATAGCCGGTACCGAAGTCGTCGATGGCGATGCGCACCCCCAGTTCGCGCAGCTGCCGCAACTGCTCGCGGGTGGTGTCGAGGTCCTGCATCAGCGCGCTCTCGGTGACCTCCACCTCCAGCTGCGACGCCTTGAGTTGATGCACCTCCAGCAACCGGCGCAGGTCGCCGACCAGCTGCGGCATGCTGAACTGCACCGGGCTGACGTTGAGGCTGAGCAGCAGCCCTTCGCCGAACGCCTCGCGCCAGGCCCGGCACTGCTGGATGCCGCTCTGGAAGATCCAGTCGCCCAGGCGATTGATCAGCCGGGTTTCCTCCAGCAAGGGGATGAATACCCCAGGCGAGATGGTGCCCGCCACCCGGTGCTGCCAGCGCAGCAAAGCCTCGAAGCCGCGCAGGCGGCCGCTGGCCAGGTCGATCTGCGGCTGGTAGACCAGGACGAAATCGTCCTGCTCGATGGCCGTGCGCAGGCTTTCCTCGAGCATCAGCCGCGAACGCGCGCGGCCGTTCATTTCCGGGGAGAAGAAGCGGTACTGCTGGCGGCCGGCGCGCTTGGCCTCGTACATGGCCATGTCGGCCGCGCGCAGCAGGCCATCCACACTCTGCCCGCATTCGGGGAAGCAGGCGATACCGATGCTGGCGCCGAGGGTGAATTCCAGGCCGTCGATGGCATGCCGCACGGACACCAGCTCGATCAGCTTCTCCGCCACCCGTGCCGCATCCTCCGGATGATCCAGCGAGTCGAGCAGCGCGGTGAACTCGTCGCCGCCCATGCGCGCGAGGATGTCGTAGGGGCGCAGGCAGGTCTTCAGCTGTTCGGCCACGCGACGCAGTATCTGGTCGCCGGCGGCATGGCCGAGGGAATCGTTGACCCGCTTGAAGCCGTCCAGGTCGAGATACAGCACGGCCATGCGCTTGCCGCTGCGATCGATGCGTGACAGCGCCGCCTCCAGCGCCTGGTTGAAGCCGCGGCGGTTGTACAAGCCGGTCAGGGCATCGGTGATCGCCTGCGACTCGAGCTGGGCGTGCAGGTCGCTGACCACCGACATGTCCAGGGCGATCAGCACCATGGCGTCCTGGTACTGCGGCAGTGGCGAGCAGGACAGCGCCACCGGCAGGAAGCCGCCGCTGAAGGTATTGAGTACCGCATCGTGCAGGCGGTAGGTCTGCCCGGCGCGCCATTGCCGGTAGAACTCGGATGCCTGCCAGTCGTCCGGCATGCTCGGCGCCTTCAGGTAGGACAACAGCTGGGTACCCTGCAGGTCGACCACCTCGCCGTGCAGCATGCGCGCCATGGCCGGGTTGGCGAAGCTGATCAGGCCGTCCCGGTCCAGCACCAGGATGCCCTCCGAGGCGTTCTCCAGCACCGAGGCATTGAAGGCCCGTGCGCTGTCCAGCTGCTGGCTGAGCATGAGCAGCTCATGGCGGTGGCGCTCGTGCTCCAGCAGCGCGCTGATCTTGTGCTTGAGCACCTTGGGGTCGAAGGGCTTGAGGATGAAATCCACCGCGCCGATGGCATAGCCATGCAGCACCGAGTCCTCGGTGTGGGCGATGGCCGAGAGAAAGATGATCGGCGTGTGCCGGGTATGCGGGCTGCCGCGCATCAGGCGGGCGACCTCGAAGCCGTCCATCTTCGGCATCTGCACATCGAGCAGGACCAGACCGACCGCCTCGCTGAGCAGGCATTGCAGGGCCGCCTCGCCGGAGCTGACCGTGCGCACGTCCCACTCGCCATCGCCGAGCAGGGCCTCCATCGCCACCAGGTTTTCCTCGCGGTCGTCGACCACCAGCAGCACCTGCTGCTCCACCTGCGTATCAACCTGCATCTGGGCCATGCTGCCCTCCTCCGGCGTCAGCCGGCGCCATTCCAGATGATTGCCCGGCAGCCCAACCGGCCACCGGCATCGACGACATGAATGGGCTCATGCACCACCCTCGGCCCGCCGCAGGGGTTCCGGGGCACTGCTCAGCCAGCGGTGCAGCATCTCCAGCAGGTCCTGGCGGCTGACCGGCTTGGCCAGGTAGTCGTCGGCGCCGGCGGTGATGCACTTCTCCCGGTCACCCTTCATCGCGTGGGCGGTCAGGGCGATCACCGGGACATGGCAGGCGTGCTCCTCCTTGAGCAGGCGGGTGGCGGTGTAGCCGTCCATGCGCGGCATGGCCATGTCCATCAGCACCAGATCGAAGGGCTGGCGGGCGAAGCACTCCAGGGCCTCGACACCATCCTTGGCCGGGGTCACGACCAGGCCCACCTCATCCAGCAGCGCGGTCATCGCATAGATATTGCGCACGTCGTCGTCCACCAGCAGCACGCGCTGGCCCGCCAGGCTCGAGCTGTCGGCCGGCGGTTCGCGCACCAGGGACAGGAAGCCCTGCAACGCGGCACTGAGCGGACGCAGGTCGTCGCCGTTCTTGCGCACCACCACCGCCGAATAGCGGCGCAGGCGCTGCAGGTCCTGGCGGGCGACATCCAGGCCGGTGTTGATCACCACCAGGGTGGAATGCAGCGGACGCTCCCGGTGCAGGGTCTCGAGCAGGTCGAAGCCGTCCTGGTCCGGCAGGTCGAGGTCGATCACCAGCGCGCTGAACCCCTGTGCGGCATAGGCCTGGCAGGCCTGCTGGGCACTGCTCACCGCGGTCACGCTGAAGCCGAGCTGGCTCAGGTGCTCGCGGTAGTGCTCGCGCTCCACCTCGACATCCTCGACCAGCAGCAGCGGGCGGACCGCCTGGCCCAGCCCGGCGAGGTCATGGAACACCTGTTCCAGGTCGCCGCGGCCGATCGGCTTGACCAGGTAGCGCGTGCCGCCGTCCTGCCAGTCCTGCGGCTGCGGCACGCAGGAGATGATGTGCACCGGCACGTCGCGGTAGTGCACCAGGCTGCGCAGGCGCCGGTAGATCTGCCAGCCACTGACGTCCGGCAGGAGGATGTCGAGGATCACCGCGACGAATCGCTCGTTCTGCAGCAGGCCGATGGCCTGCTTGCCGCTGCGGCAGAGCACGCTGGAGAAACCGTGGGCCGTGGCCTCCTCGGCAATCACCGAGGCGAAGTTGGCATCGTCCTCGACGATCAGCAGGGCCGGCCCATGGCCGCTGCGCACCGGTGCGCTGCTCAGCGGCTCGTCGCTCTCCACCTGGGCCAGGGCCACCACCGGCAGCTGCACGATGAAGCTGGAGCCCTGGCCCTGGGTACTCTGCAGGCTGATCCGGCCTCCGAGCACCTCGACCAGCTGGCGGGTGATGGCCAGGCCCAGGCCGGTGCCGCCAAAGCGCCGACTGGTCGACCCGTCGATCTGCTGGAAGGCCTGGAAGATCCGCTCGTGCTGCTCCGCCGCGATGCCGATGCCGGTATCGCGGACGACGATCTGCAGGGTCTCGCGCTCATCGTCCAGGGGCGTCGGCGAACGGCTGATGGACAGCTCCACCTCCCCCGCCTCGGTGAACTTCAGGGCATTGGACAGCAGGTTGCGCAGGATCTGGTGCAGGCGCCCGCGGTCGCTGTGGATTACCCGCGGCACCCCGGGCTCCATGCTGTTGAGCAGGCGCAGGCCCTTGAGTTCGGCCATCGGCCGCAGGCTGGCGTCCAGCTCCACCAGCATGTCGTGCACGTTCAGCGGCTCCAGCTTGAGCTGCACCCGGCCGGCCTCGATCTTGGCCAGGTCGAGCACATCGTTGATCAGCTGCAGCAGGTCGTTGCCGGCCTTGTAGACGATGTCCGCATGCTTGACCTGCTTCTCGGTGAGGTTGCCGGCCATATTCTGCTTGAGCTGCTCGCTGAGGATCAGGATGCTGTTCAGCGGCGTGCGCAGCTCGTGGGACATGTTGGCGAGGAATTCGGACTTGTAACGGTTGGCCAGCGCCAGCTGCTCGGCCTGCTCGCGCAGGCGCTGCTCGGCGGCCTTGCGCTCGCTGATATCGATGATCACCGCCTGCACCAGCATGTCGGAACCGCTGCGCAAAGGCGACAGGCCGACCTCCAGGGGAATCAGCCGGCCATCGCGGTGCTGGCCGAACAGCTCGCGGTTGCCACCCATGCGCCGTGGCGACGGGTCATTGAGAAAGCCCTCGCGCAGGTGCGGGTGCATCTTGCGCAGGGACTCCGGCAACAGCTGCTCGACCGGCTGGCCGAGCAGCTCGTCGCGTGCGTAGCCGAACATCAGCTCGGTCTGCCGGTTGACCATGGCCACCAGGCCCTGGCCGTCGACCAGCACGATGGCATTGGGCGAGGCCTCGACCACCAGGCGAAAACGCTCCTCGGCGGCGCGCCGTTCGCTGATGTCGATGATCACCGCCTGCACCAGCGTCTCGTTGCCGGCGCGGATCGGCGACAGCCCCACCTCCAGCGGGATCAGCCGGCCATCGCGATGCTGGCCGAACAGCTCGCGGTTGCCGCCCATGCGGCGCGGCTCCGGTGCGCTCTGGTAGTCCTCGCGCAGGCCGGCATGGGCCATGCGCATGGACTCGGGCAGCAGCTTCTCCACCGCCTGGCCCAGCAATTCGGCACGGCTATAGCCGAACATCAGCTCGGTCTGCCGGTTGACCATGGCGATATGCCCGCGGCTGTCGGCCAGCACGATGGCATTGGGCGAGGCCTCGACCACCAGGCGGAAGCGTTCCTCGCGCTCGCGCACCCCCTGATTGAGGCGCTCCGCGTTGGCCAGCGCGCGCTCGCGCAGGAACAGGTAGCCGCCGACCAGCAAGGACAGCAGCAGGGCCGCCAGCAGGCCGGTGCCCAGGCCGATGCTCAGGCTGCTGTTGTGCACCGCCTGCTCGTAGCGCGGCGTGCTGCTGACCTTCAGCAGCCAGGTGCGGCCATAGATGTTCAGCGTGCGCTGGGTTTCGAAGCGCGCCACATGGCCCTGCGCCGTGCTCTCGCGCAGCAGCGGATTGGCGGCATTCTGGCTGTCGGTCAGCTCGATGCCGAACAGCTCGCTGCTGCTGCCGAGGATGCCGCGCATCAGGTCGGCCATGCGAAAGGTGCCGGAAACCATGCCCTGCACCGCCGTCCGCCGCTCCTCGATGCTGGCCTGCGGCGCGTTCTGCCGGTACACCGGCAGATACAGCAGCAGGCCGGCCTGCACGTCCTGCTCGGTTTCCTGGCGCAGCTTGAGCGGCCCGGTCAATACCGCCTCGCCGCTGTCACGGGCCTGCACTATGGCCTGCCGGCGAGTCGCCTCGCTGAACATGTCGAAACCCAGGGCGCGGCGGTTGCGCCAGTCCAGCGGGTGGATGAAGTCGACGATCAGGTACTCGTCGCGCGGTCCCGGCGGGTAGGCCTGAAACCCCGTACGCCCACTGGCGCGGGTTTGCTGGATGTAGGGCTCCAGCTCGGCGCCGCGCAGGTAGCGCCCCCAGCTCAGGGCCTGAATGCCCGGGTAGCGTTCCTGCAGTTGCAGCTGGTCGGTCGCCCGCTGCCACTCCTCGTGTGACACGTCGCTGCTGCCCGCCATCAGCCCGGACATGCCGCGCAGCACCAGCTCGTAGGCCAGCATGCGTTCGCGCACGCTCTGCTCGACACCATCCACCGCCAGGGCGAAACGGCCGTCCTGCTCTTCCCGGCTGTTGGCCCCCAGCACCAGCCACTGCCAGGTCACCAGCGCGCTCAAGACGACCAGCAGGAGCAGGGTGACCAGCAGGGGAATCCAGGGTTTTCGCGCGGGGTTAGTAGAGGCGATGTCGTCCATGAGCTCTCCTGATCCATTATCGGCACGGGCTCAAGAAGGCGAGCCGGGCCGCTGCAACCTGCACACGCAAGGCATATGTTGAGCAGTTTAGTCAGGATTTTAAGGCGTACGACTCTCTCGACGGACGGCAGCCGAAATGCAAAAGGCCCCTGAACGGGGCCTTTTGTCTGAACCGGGTTTACTGCTGGCCGGGCAGCGGCCGCAGGTTGATTTCCACCCGGCGATTCTGCGAGCGCCCCGCCTCGCTGGCATTGCTGGCAATGGGCTGGTCCGGGCCGGCGCCACGGGTCGTCACCCGGGCGGCGTTGACGCCCTGCGCCAGCAGGTAGTTGGCCACGCTCTGCGCCCGGCGCTGGGACAAGCCCATGTTGTAGGCATGGCTGCCGGTGCTGTCGGTGTGGCCGACGATCTCGATGCTGTTCTGCTCATACTGGCGGAACGAGGTCGCCAGGTTGTTCAGCGGGGTATAGAAGTTGCTGGCGATGTCCGCCGAGTCGGTGGCGAAGGTGATGTTGCCGGGCATGATCAACTGGATGTTGTCGCCCTGGCGCTCGACCTGCACACCGGTGCCCTCCATGCTGCGGCGCAGTTCGGCCTCCTGCTTGTCCACGTAGTAGCCGTAGCCCGCACCGGCGGCACCGGCCACCGCGGCACCGATCAGCGCGCCCTTGCCGCGGTCGTCATGGTTGATCGCCGCACCGGCAACCGCCCCCGCCAGAGCACCGAGGCCGCCGTACTTGGCGGTCTTGCTCATGCCATCGGAGCCGGTGGAGGTCTGGCTGTCGTAGGGGTTTTGCGAGGCACAGCCGCTCACCAAGGCGACCAGGGTGGCAGTGAGGATCAGGCGTGAAGGGGTGAACATGGTTGCAGCTCCTGAGGCAATTGGCTTTGCCAGTCTTCTGGTTGGCGAAGTTTAGAACAGCGCGCGGGGAGAAAGATTCCCGTAATCAGGCGCGGATAAAGGGATTTTCCCGCATCTCGTCGCCCAGCCGCGTTTGCGGCCCATGCCCGGTGATCACGGTGGCCTCTTCATCCAGGCAGTACAGGCGCTGCCTGATCGAGCGCTCGATGGTGGCGTAATCGCCGCCCCACAGGTCGGTGCGGCCGATGCCACGACGGAACAGGGTGTCGCCGGCGATCAGCAGCTTGTCCTGGGGAAACCAGAAACTCATCGAGCCCGGGGTGTGCCCGGGAGTATGCAACGCCACGCCACAGCCGCAGGCCAGCTCTTCGTCGTCGGCCAGCCACTGATCCGGGGCCGGCACCGGACGGTAGGGCACGCCGAACATGCGGCACTGCATCTCCAGGTTGTCCCAGAGGAACTGGTCTTCCTGGTGCAGGTGCAGGGTCGCACCGGTCAACTCCTTCAGCTGCCCGGAAGCGAGGAAGTGATCCAGGTGGGCGTGGGTGTGAATGATGCTGACCAGTTGCAGACCGTGGGCCTGCAGGCGCGCCAGGATCAGCTCGGGCTCGCCACCCGGGTCGACCACTATGGCCTTCTTGCTGACCGGATCGCCAATCAGGGTGCAGTTGCACTGCAACGGCCCGACCGGGAAGGTTTCGCGGATCAGGCTGGGCGCTGGGCTGGTGGTCATCTGGCAGTCCTCATCGGTGAGCGGGGCCGGCACGATAATCGCTCGGCTGCCGCCCCGTCCATTTGCGAAAGGCCCGGCGAAAATTGGAGGGGTCGCTGTAGCCTAGCAGCACGGCGATTTCGTAGAGCGGCAGGTGCGTGGTGCCCAGGTATTGCAGGGCCAGGCTCCTGCGGACTTGGTCGAGGACCTGCTGGTAGCTGGTGCCGGCGGTGGCCAGGTGGCGGCGCAGGCTGCGCCCGCTGATGTGCAGGGCTCGGGCCGCGCTGTCCAGATCCGGGAAGTCGCCGGGGCGCGCCAGCAGCAGGCGGCGCACCCGGCTGAGCAAGCCATCCTGCACATCGAGGGTGGCCAGCAGCGCCTCGCACTGTTGCTCGCACATCTGCATGGTGGCCGGGTTGGCCAGGGCCATGGGCCGTTCGAGATAGACCTTGGGCAGGGTCAGCCAGTGCCAGGGCTGTTCGAAGGCCGCGGCACAACCGAACACCTCGGCATAGCGCCAGGCATGCTCGGGCGCCGGATAAGCGAAGCCCACGGCCACGCCCTGTGGCAATTCGCCAAGCAGGAACCGGGCAATGCCATAGAGGCTGGCGAACAGCCCTTCGGCGGCAAAGCGGCTGAGACCGGCCAGGGGAATCGACTCGCTGGCCCGCAACTCCAGGCACTCGTCACGTTCGACCAGCTGCAGGTCGAAGGTCAGCCCCAGCACCCGGTAGTACTTCAAGGCAAAGTGGATGGCCTTGTCCAGGGTCGCGCTCGAGAGCAGTGCATAACCGAGGATGCCGTGCGCCGAGGCATTCAGGCGCTGGCCCAGGAGCAGCCCCAGCGCCGGCTCGGCGGTTGCCACCAGGGCAGCACTGGCCAGCTGGTGGAAGTCGGCGAGCGACAGGCGCCCCGTGGGGTTTTGCAGCACCGGCAGGGACACGCCCGCCGCAGCCAGCAGCCGCTCGCGCGGCACCGCGAGGCTGGCGGCCAGCTCGAGCAAGGCCTCGGCATAGGCCAGTGGCACCAGTTCGGCATGGAGGGCAAGGCGCTTGGTCATGAAAGCGTCACCACTGGGCCAATGGCCGGAAATGACCCGAAGATTGGCAGAAGATAACCTTGTCCGCTGAAGACCGGCAAGCCCATAGTCTGGGCAAACAATAACAACCAGATGGGGAACGAAATGCCCAGCCCAACCCCGCCGGACCTGCAGATCAAGCCGCGCCAACCGGCCTTCACCCTGCCCCAGCCCTGGTCCCGCCACTGGCATGGTGGCGATGCCTTCAAGAGCCATTTTTTCGATGCCATGTCGCTGCTATTTCCCGATGGCGAACGCTTCTTCATCGACTCGGTGCGCCATTACCGCGACCAGGTGACCGACCCGCAACTGCAAAAGCAGATCGGCGGCTTCATCGGCCAGGAAGCCCACCATAGCCGCGAGCATGATCGCTACAGCCTGGCTCTGCGCCAGTGCGGCTACGACCTCGACTACCTGGAGCACCGCCTGAAACGGCGCCTGGCCTTCGTGCGCAAGCACCTGCCAGCCAAGGTGCACCTGGCCTCGACCGTGGCGGTTGAGCACTTCACCGCGATCATGGCCGACGCAATTTTGAAGAATCCGCAGTGGCTGGCCGGCGCTGATCCGGACATGGCAAAACTCTGGCGCTGGCATGCCCTGGAGGAAAGCGAACACAAGGCCGTGGCCTTCGATCTCTACCAGCAGGTGCACGGCAGCCCTTGGCTGAGACGGCGCGCCATGCTGCACAGCACGCTGTACTTCTCCCTGGATACCTTCAAGGGTCTGGTCCACATGCTCAAGCGCGACGGCCTGCTGTGGAACTGGCGAATCTGGCGCGACGGCCTGGGCTGGCTGTGGGGCAGTCGCGGCATCCTGCGGCCGCTGGTGCGTACCTATCTGGATTTCTACAAGGCCGACTTCCACCCCTGGCAGCACGACAACCTGCAGCTGATTCTGGACTACCGCCGCGAGTTCGATACCCCGGCCGAGGCGCTCTAGCGCAACAGCCCCAGGCTTTTCGCCCGGGCCACGGCCTGGGTGCGGCGCTCCACGCCCAGCTTGCTGTTGATGTGCCGGGCGTGGGTCTTGACCGTGTGCAGGGAAATGAACAGGCGCTCGCTGATCTGCTGGTTCGAACAGCCCAGGGCGATCAGGCGCAGCACCGCCAGCTCGCGACTGCTCAGGGTCTCCGCCACGCCCAGGGCGGCGAAGTCCTCGGCGACCTCTTCGGCTTGCGGCAGGTGCAACTGCAGGGCTTCACTCAGGGCGCTGGCGGGCATCGCCTGCAACTGCTCCTGCAACCACCCAGGCTGATGCGACAACAGCTCGTGGAACGGCAGCACGCAACCACCGGCAGCGGCCTCCAGGCAGCCGAGCAACTGCTGCTGGGCTTCACGCTCACGCCCGGTCGAATGCAGCAGCAGGGTCAACTGGACCTGGGCGAAACCGCCGATCAGCTGCCCGCCACAGCTCTGGGCCCGCACGATCAGCGCACGCAAGCGCCGCTCGGCGTCGTCCACCAGACCCTGGCGACGCTCCAGGGCGGCCCGGTGAATCTCGATATGCAGGGGCAGCTGAGGGTGGAACTCCGGCGCCGCCGCCGCGTGCTCGCCACCGTAGGTGTCGGCCAGGCGCAGCAGCCAGGCGCTGGCCAGCTCGACCTGGCCCTGGGTCAGCCACAGCTCGCACTTGGCCAGAGTGATCATCGCCAGGTAATACACCGGTGGCACATCCCAGATGTGCATCAGACGCTCGGCCTCGGCCAACTGGGCGAAGGCCTCGGTAAAGCGGCCAGCGCGGCCTTCCTGGCTGGCCAGTACGCAATAGCCGATCAGCAGGCTGATGTCGCGGCAACCACGCGCCTCGGCGATCCCCTGCAGCAGGTAGCGCCTGGCCTCCTCCGGCTGCAGCAACAAGGTCAGCAGCAAACCCTGATACAGGGTAAGGCGGGCACGCACGGCATACAGGCGCTGCGCCGGCAATTCCTGCAGGCGACCCAGGCCATGGCGCACCTCGTCCAGGGCCCGGGTCGCTTCCCCGCGCGCCACCAGCACCCGCGCCCGTTCGTAGTGGCAGAAGCCTTCGAACAGCGGATTGCCCTGGCGCTGCGCCAGCTCCAGGGCCTCGCGGTTGAGCCCGCGCGCGCGCCACAGATCGCCCTTGACCACGGCCAGGTTGGCCAGGGTCGACAGGCACAGCAGACGCGGACCGAAGCGCGTGGCCGGCAGAGTCGCCAGGGCAGCCGTGCAGTACTCCTCGGCACGCTGGCTATCACCGCGACCGCGGGCGATCACCCCGCTGACGGCCAGCCACTGGGCCAGCAGCGACTGCTGTTCCTGGGCCGTCGGCGCCGGCAGGAAACGCATCAGCTGGCCGGCCAGATCTTCTGCCGCATCCAGCTGGCAGGCCAGGGCCAGCACCCAGCTGTACAGCACGATCAGGCGCGGCGTGCTGCTCAGCAGGCTGTCGGGCAGGTCCATCTTCCAACGCAGCAGCATGGCGACATTCTGCTCGGCCAGCAGGTGCTCCTCGGACAGGCTCTGCACCAGACTCGCCGCCACATCCGGCTGGCCGGCACGCAAAGCCTGCTCCACCGCCTCGTCGAGCAGACCCTGGGCGCTGAACCAGCGGCAAGCCCGCAGGTGCAGGCTGGACTGTGGCATGGACATGCCCCGCGCCGGGCTGGCGCGCAGCAGATCGGAAAACAGGTGGTGATAGCGGAACCAGCGGCCCTGCTCATCCAGCGGCACCAGAAACACCTGGTTGGCCTGCAGGTGCTGCAGGATCGCGGCACTGTCATGGCTGTCGCGCAGCGCATCGCAGAGCTCGACGCAGAAGCGTTCCAGGCAGGCGGTGTCGTACAGAAAACCCTGCACCTCGGCCGGCTGGCGCTCGATCACCTCTTCCAGCAGGTAGTCGCGAATCAGCCCCTGGGCACCGTGCAGGTCCTGCGCAAGCTCCTCGGTACCGCCCTCGTCGCTGGCCAGCAGCCAGAGACGCAGGCCGGCCACCCAGCCCTCGCTGCGCTGCAGCAGGTTGTGCAGAGCCTCGCCGGGTAGGCTGGAGCCCTGGCTGCTGAGTAGCTCATGGGTTTCCTCGGGAGTTAAGCGCAGGTCCTGCTCCTGCAGCTCGAGCAGCTGCCGCGACAGGCGCAGACGCGCCAGATGCCAGTCCGGACGCTGGCGGCTGGTGACCAGCAACAGCAGGCCGGTCGGCAGATGGTTGAGAAAGAACTGCAGGCAGCGATCCAGCACCGGCCCCTGGGCCAGGTGGTAGTCGTCCAGCACCAGCAGCAGCGGCGCCGCCGGATCCAGGCGCTGGCCCAGCTCGTCGAGCAGGCCGTCGAGCAGCTCCTCGAAGGCGAACGGCTGATGGCGCTGGCGCATCTTCAGCAGGCCGAGCGCCTCCTCGCCGAGTCCCGGGAACGACTGGCGCAAGCCATCCAGCAGGCGTTCGAGAAAACGCCCGGGGTCGCTATCACGGCGGCTCAGACCCAGCCACAGGCTTTGCCAATGCGCGGGCAGGCGCTCGCAGAATTCGATGGCCAGGGAACTCTTGCCAAACCCCGCCGGAGCGCAGACCAACAGCAGGCGCCCGCTCATGCCCTCGGCCAGCCGTTCGCACAGGCGCGGGCGCAGCACATGGCCGGCGGGCAGTGGCGGACGGAAGAAGCGCCCATCCCCCGAACTGACAGGGAAACAGGCGAGGCTGGGCGAGCGGGACAGATCGGACACGGGGCAGAGGGTGGCTCTTGGCAGACTATGTGCCCGCAGCCTATCCCCTTGTTCCGCGCATTTGAAGCCCGCTGCGTATCCACAAAGAAAAAAGCCGGCACAAGGCCGGCTTTTTCCTGGAGCGGGTCGCGGATTAACGCACGCCAGCCTGACGCAGGGCGGCAGGGGTGTAGTCGCTGGTACCGGCCTTGTAGTTGAAGTCGTAGGATTGTTTTTCCTCGTTCTTCATGCCCAGGGCCAGGTAACGACCGGAGATGATGTCGTACAGGGTTTCCACGGTGTACCACGGTACTTGCTTGTCGTAGTAGTACTGCGAGTGGGCTTCGGCAACACGCCAGAGGGCGCCACGACCGTCGTAGTGGTCGATCACCGCGGCTTGCCAGGTATCCTCATCCATGTACACATCACGCTTGGCGTAGATGTGACGCTCGCCGGACTTCAGGGTACCGGTCACGTGCCACACGCGGTGCAGCTCGTAGCGGCTCAGGTCCTGGTTGATGTGACCGGCCTTGACGATATCGGCGTACTTCAGCTTCGGCGAATCGAGGTCGTAGGTGTTGTACGGGATGTAGATTTCCTTCTTGCCGACCAGCTTCCAGTCGTAACGGTCGGGAGCACCGTTGTACATGTCGAAGTTGTCGGAAGTACGCAGGCCGTCGGCAGCGGTGCCTGGGCCGTCATAGGAAACCTGCGGGGCACGGCGCACGCGACGCTGACCGGCGTTGTACAGCCAGGCCAGACGCGGCTCCTTCACCTGGTTGAGGGTCTCGTGCACCAGCAGCACGTTACCGGCCAGACGCGACGGCGCGGTTACACGCTGCTTGAAGTAGAACAGGATGTTGCTCGGCTTGCTCGGGTCGTAGTCGGTCAGACTGGTCGGGAAGCTGAACTCGTCCTGGAAGTACACCAGGCTGTAGGAACCGTTCTGTTGCGGAGTGGCCTGGGTGACCAGACGACGCACGCTGCCGCCGCGGTAACGGGTGATCTGGTTCCAGATCGCTTCCAGGCCGTTCTGCGGCATCGGGAAGGGGTACGCGGACTTGAAGTTCTCCAGACCGTTGCCACCCTCGACCAGCTTGGTGTTGGCGGCGTTGAACTTGGCATCGTCCTGCACGTTCTGCGGCACGGTGGCGGAACGGTGGGTCGTGTACACCGGAATCTTGTAGCTGTCCGGGTAGCGCTTGAACATCGCCAGCTGGCCGGGGGTCAGCTTGTCCTTGTACTGATCGACGTTCTGCGCGGTGATGGTGAACAGCGGCTTCTCACCAGCGAACGGGTTGGACAGGAAACCGCGGTCATCCGCAGTGCCGGCGTTCTTCGGCAGGCCGCCGGTCCACTCCGGAATGCTGCCATCGGCATTGCCGGCTTTTTCCGCGCCCAGCGGGGTCAGGCTGTTGCCCAGTTTGGCGACTTCGTCGGCCGATACGGCGGCCATCACGCTGGAGGCCAGCAGAGACAAGGCCAGAGCACCGGATTGCAGCAAGAACTTGGTTGTTTTCATTTGCATGTCTTTCCTCAATGATCCTGAGCGCTTAGAAGTTCGCGCCGAAGCTGAGCGCTACGAAGTCACGGTCGATCGAAGTGTTGTAGTCGCCACCGAAGAAGTCGGTGTAGGACAGGTTGGCGGTGTAGGTGTTCTGGTATTCGGCTTCCACCGCCAGACTGACGGCCTTCGCGTCCTCGGTGAACAGGTTGTTCGGACCATAACCGTCCACATCATGGGACCAGGCAATGCTCGGCTTGAGGTTGATACCGGCGAACACGTCCGGGTAATCCCAGATGGCACGAGCTCGATAGCCCCAGGAAGTGGAGGTAACGAAGCCGTCGTCATTGCAGTACTTGCTGACATTCTCAGCTGCCGCGTTGCCCAGAGTACCCACGTTCAGGGCCTCGCAGGTCGGCCGACCGCTAAGGGTGCCTGGCAGCTCGCCCGGGCCATAGATCGGATCGCGGCCATAGCGAACTTCGCTGCTGTCCTCAAGACCGCCAACGTGAGCCACACCGACTTCACCCACCAGAGTCAGACGGGACGCCCCCATGACCTGATCGAAGAAGTGAGTGAAAGTGGTCTGGAACTGGGTGATTTCCTTGCGACGATAGCCATGCAGATCGCTGTCCGCCTGACCATCCAGCAACGACGCATTTGCGTAAACCGGGGTGCCACCAATGCTGATTGGAGCCAGACCAGCATAAAGGATGTCAGTGGTGTTCAATTGCACCGGAGCATTCGGGCGGTAGCTCACCTCACCAGCCCATGCCGTACCAGTGGGCAGCGTGGTGGAGAAGCTCAGACCATAGAGACGGATATCTTCCGGGTACTCCATGAAGTAGCTACCGTTGCCTGCCATGCCAGCCGCCGCCAAACGAGCGGCCGTGGAAACACCCACAAGACCGGCAGCCATAGTGGCAACGGAGTTAATGGTGTCAACCGCCCCCTGGGAAGGACCACCACCACTGAACACCGGGGTGCGGCTGTGGTAGTTCATGAAGTAGGCACCGAACTCGGTATCCAGCGGCTCGGAGAAATAACGCAGGGCCGTACCGAACTGGCCGCTGTCGCGAGCGTCACGATCGCCACCACGACGGACCACGATGCCCTCATTCCAAGGGGAGCTCTGGATACCATAGCCAGCCGGTTCCAGGAAGGTGTTCACGAGGGCGATCGAGGAAGGATTGTTGCTCAGCACCGCCAGGTTCTGGTCGCAACCATCCGCAACAATGTCGGCCTGGGAGAAGAAAGTACCGCAGTTGTCGACTACGGTCTGTTCCCACTCGAGCTGGTAGAAGGCCTCGGCAGACAGGTTCTCGGTCAGACTCTGGGAGACGTAGAACATGTTGACCGGGATCAGGCCTTCCTTGATTTCGGCGCCTGGGCGGCGGAAAGCGGAGACGTCAACCGGGTTGATGGCGTTGATGCTGTTCTGGATGAAGGTACTTTCACCCCAGCTGACCACCTGCTTGCCCAAGCGCACCGAGCCTGGCTGCTCGCCGATGGAGTAGTTGTGGTAGACGAAGGCGTCGAGGATCTCCGCCCCGGAAGCCTGAGCACCTTCCTTGCGATTGGAATCGTCGATGTCCTTGAACAGACGGCTCTCGTCCTTCAGTTCGAAGTCGTACCAGTATTTGCCGCGAACGAAGACGCCGGTGTCGCCGTACTTCAGCTCCAGGTCATGGATGCCCTTGAAGATCTTCGAGAAGGTCTCGCCCTTCTTGAAGTTCATGTGACCGTCATCTGAGGTCTGGGATAGACCGTCACCGCCATTGTTGACCCCGATCAGATCACGATCCGCGCCGCGCACCGACCAACTGGCACCGACAGACAGAGAAGAATCGAGCTGACCCTCGATCTCACCGACATTGAAGGTGACACCGAATGCCGGGGCAGCGAGTGTGGAGGCAAGACTTACGGCCAGCGGCAGCTTGGCCATCCGCCAGAACGGTTGAGTTGTTGTCATCGACGCTACTCCATGTGTTTTTTGTTATGGATGGTGCGGACTATAGCCAGCGGCCTTCTCGGCTTGATCCCCCGAAAGTGTGATTTCCGGGCGCCAACCTCTCTAGACCGCTGAGTCACAAAATCTGGCGCAGGTTGAAAGCCCGTTCTGCGACAGCAATTTATAAGCCAAGCGTTTGCTTGGCTCCGGTAAAAGCATGAAAAGGTACGAAATAGCGGTCACAGGGTCGACAGGAAGGCACTCCCCGAGGCCTGCCACTGGGCGATATCCAGGCGAATGCGTTTCTTGTCCAGCTTGCCGACACTGGTCTTGGGAATATCGGTAACAAGTGCAATCTGGCTGGGTATCGCCCACTTGTTGATATGCCCCTGCTCGACGAAGGGTTTCAGGTGTTCCTTGAGGCCACGCGCATCCAGGCTTTGTCCCTCGCGCAGCACCAGCAGGGCAAAGGGACGCTCGCCCCACTGCGGATCGGGGATACCCACCACCGCCACCTCGCGTACCGCCGGGTGACGACTGATCAGGTCCTCCAGTTCCAGGGAGGACAGCCACTCGCCACCGGTCTTGATCACATCTTTGATGCGATCGCGGATGTCGATGAAGCCGAAGTCGTCCAGGGTGGCGACGTCACCGGTGTGCAGCCAGCCGTGCTGCCACAGCTCGGCGCCCTTCTCCGGCTCGCGGAAGTAGCCCATGGTCAGCCAAGGCGCGCGCAGCACCAACTCGCCCTGGGTCTCGCCATCGGCGGGCAGCAGGCGCCCGTCCGCGGCCATGATAGCCGCCTCGACCAGCGGTACCGGTACGCCGGCCTTGATCCGGTAGGTGGTGCGCTCGTCCTCGCTACCCGCCAGCAGCTCGTCGTTGATATGCGCGCAGGAGATCAGCGGGCAGGTCTCGGACATGCCGTAGGCCGCCGTCAGCTGGATGCCACGCGCCTTGGCCACCTCGTACAGGGCGCGATTCAGTGCGCTGCCGCCGATGATCACCTTCAACCCAGCGAAGTCATAGCCCTGGGCGCTGGGAGCGTTGAGCATCATCTGCAGGATGGTCGGCACGCAATGGGAGAAGGTCACTTTCTCCTCGCGAATCAGCCGGCACAGCATGTCCGGCTCATAGCGACCGGGATAGACCTGCTTGATGCCAAGCATGGTGGCGACGTACGGAATGCCCCAGGCGTGCACGTGGAACATCGGGGTGATCGGCATGTACACGTCGTTGGTGCCGAGCAGGCGTACGCTGTCCAGACTGCCCAGCACGCTGGCTTCGGCCAGGGTGTGCAGCACCAGCTGGCGATGGGTGAAGTACACGCCCTTGGGATTGCCGGTGGTGCCGGTGGTGTAGAAGGTGGTGGCCACCGAGTTTTCGTCGAAATCCGGGAAGTCGTACTGCGCGCTGGCCGCGGCCAGCAGGCGCTCGTACTCGCCCAGCAGGTTGGGCAGCTCGGCGCTCTTCTCGGCGCCATCGGTGAGCAGCAGGGTCTTCTCCACAGTGGTCAGCTGACTGGCAACCGACTGATACAGCGGGACGAACTCGCTGTTGACCAGCACGAACCTGTCCTCGGCATGGTTCATGGTGTAGAGGATCTGCTCGGCCGACAGGCGGATGTTGATGGTGTGCAGCACCGCGCCGATCATCGGAATGGCGAACATGCATTCCAGGTAACGATGGCTGTCCCAGTCCATCACCGCCACGGTGTCGCCCGCCTTCACCCCCGCCGCGCTCAGCACATTGGCCAGGCGCGCCACACGCTCGTTGAAGGTGGCATAGCTGTAGCGCAACTGGTCGCGGTAGACGATCTCGCGGGTCTTCTCGTAGCGGATGCCGGAGAGCAACAGGCGCTTGATCAGCAGTGGCGCTTCGTGCGCGTTGTCAGCCGGTGGAATGACACGGGTCTGCAGCATGGCGGGGTCCTTTTCTTGGAGTTTTTCTATGGCGCTCAATCTAGAGCGGCGCAGGCAGTGCATTAATCAGCCCAAAGAATGATTTTCCTCGTGACTCTTTGGCCTCTTTTGGTCACGGAGTAGAATCACCTCACCTGGCCGTACTTGGCTTCACCAGCAAGAGGTAATACCGATGTCCGATATCGTCATCGTCAGTGGCGCCCGCACCCCGATGGGCGGCTTCCAAGGCAGCCTGTCCAGCGTTCCCGCCGTGGAGCTGGGCGCCATCGCCATTCGCGAAGCCGTGGCCCGCGCCGGCATCCAGCCGGCCGACGTGCAGGAAGTGATCATGGGCTGCGTGCTGCCCGCCGGCCTCAAGCAGGGCCCGGCGCGCCAGGCTTCGCTGAATGCCGGTCTGCCGGCCGCCACCGGCTGCACCACCATCAACAAGCTGTGCGGCTCCGGCATGAAGGCCGTGATGCTGGCCCACGACCTGCTCAAGGCCGGAACCAACAGCGTGATGGTCGCCGGCGGCATGGAAAGCATGTCCAACGCCCCCTACATCCTCGAGAAGGCCCGTAGCGGTCTGCGCATGGGCCATGGCGAGATCAAGGACCACATGTTCCTCGACGGCCTGGAAGACGCCCGCACCGGCCGCCTGATGGGTTCCTTCGCCCAGGAAACCGCCGACCAGTACGGCATCACCCGTGAACAGATGGATGCCTACGCCATCGAGTCGCTGCAACGCGCCCAGGCGGCGATCAAGGACGGCGCCCTGGTCAGCGAAATCGTCCCGGTCAGCGTGACCAGCCGCAAGGGCGAGGTCGTGGTCAAGGACGACGAGCAGCCGCTCAACGCCAACCTGGACAAGATCCCCGACCTCAAGCCGGCGTTCCGCAAGGACGGCAGCATCACCGCCGCCAACGCCAGCTCGATCTCCGACGGCGCCAGCGCCCTGGTCCTGATGACCGCCGAGGAAGCGGCCAAGCGCGGCCACAAGCCGCTGGCCAGGATCGTTGCCCACGCCACCCAGAGCCAGGACCCGAGCGAATTCACCATCGCCCCGATCGGCGCCATGACCAACCTGTTCAAGAAGACCGGCTGGAGCAAGGACGACGTCGACCTGTACGAGATCAACGAAGCCTTCGCCATGGTCACCATGCTGGCCATGCGCGAACACGGCCTGGACCACGCCAAGGTCAACGTCTACGGCGGCGCCTGCGCCCAGGGCCACCCAGTCGGCTCCACCGGCTCGCGCCTGATCGTCACCCTGATCAACGCCCTGCAGAAGAAGGGCGGCAAGCGCGGCGTGGCCTCGCTGTGCATCGGCGGCGGCGAAGCCACCGCGATCGCCATCGAACTGCTGTAACACCAGCAGTAACGAAAAGCCCCGCCTAGGCGGGGCTTTTTTCTGGGCGCCGAATCAACGCAGTTCGGTAAACGCCAGCTTCACGCCCAGGCCCACCAGCACCGCACCCATCAGCCGGTCGAACCAGTGGCCCAGGCGCGCGAAGCCGGCGCGCACGCGTGCCTGGCTGAACAGCATCGCCACCAGGCAGAACCACAGCGCCGTCGCGGCTGCCAGGTAGAGTCCGTAACCGGCCTGCACCGACAGCGGCGTGTGCGGGTTGATCACCACGGTGAACAGCGAGAGGAAGAACAGCGTGGCCTTGGGGTTCAGGCCGTTGGTGATGAACCCGGTCATGAAGGCCGAACGCGGCGAGCGCTCGCCAGCCGCGCCCAACGCCTCCAGCGCTCCCGGGGCCGCCGGGCGCGCACGCAGGGCCTTGATGCCGATATAGAACAGGTAGGCCGCGGCCAGCCACTTCAGTGCGTTGAACAGCACGATCGACTGCGACACGATCAGTCCGATGCCCAGCAGCGAGTAGCCGACATGCACGAAGATCCCCGTGCCGACGCCCAGCGCCGTCCAGGTGCCGGCACGCCGGCCATGGGCCACGCTCTCGCGCACCACGATGGCGAAATCCGGCCCCGGGCTGGCCACGGCCAGCAGATGGATCAAGGCCACGGTGAGAAACTCCGCCCAGTACATGAAACCTCCGAATAGTGGGAAAGACCGCGTCAGACTGGCAACCTTACGCCAATCCCCCTTGCCGACGACAGGTACAGCTGATGCACAACAGCCACGCAGTCTTTCTCGACCACCGTTCGCTCGACCTCGGCGACCTCGACCTGACGCCCCTGCGCCAGGCCTTCGCCAGCCTGACCCTGCATGACGGCAGCACCCCGCAGCAGGTAGTGGAACGCCTGCAGGGCGCCCAGGTGGTGATCAGCAACAAGGTTCGCCTGGACGCCCAGACCCTCGCCGCCTGCCCGCAACTCAAGCTGATCCTGATCGCCGCCACCGGCACCAACAATGTCGACCTGGACGCGGCGCGCCGGCTGGGCATCCGCGCGTGCAACTGCCAGGGCTACGGCACGCCCTCGGTCGCCCAGCACTGCCTGATGCTGCTGCTCGCCCTGGCCACCCGCCTGCCGGACTACCAGGCCGCCGTGCGCGACGGCGCCTGGCAGCACGCCAGCCAGTTCTGCCTGCTGGACTTTCCGATCATCGAGCTGCAGGGCAAGACCCTCGGCCTGCTCGGCCATGGCGAACTGGGCGGCGCAGTGGCCCGTCTGGCCGAGGCCTTCGGCATGCGCGTGCTGCTCGGCGCCCTGCCCGGCCGCCCGGCCCGCGCCGATCGCCTGGCGCTGGCCGAACTGCTGCCGCAGGTGGATGCCCTGAGCCTGCACTGCCCGCTCACCGAGCACACGCGCAACCTGATCGGCGCCGCCGAGCTGGCCCTGATGAAACCCCAGGCGCTACTGATCAATACCGCCCGCGGCGGCCTGGTCGACGAGCAGGCGCTGGCCGATGCCCTGCGCGCCGGCCACCTGGGCGGCGCGGCCTGCGACGTGCTCAGCGAGGAGCCGCCGCGCCACGGCAACCCGTTGCTGGCGGCGGACATCCCGCGCCTGATCGTCACCCCGCACAACGCCTGGGGCAGCCGCGAGGCGCGCCAGCGCATCGTCGGCCAGCTGGCGGAGAATGCCCAGGCCTTCTTCGCCGGTGCAGCGCGGCGAGTGGTCGGCTAAGCTACGCGCCCTTTTTCCCGAGCGGAGAGCCGCCCATGGACCCACGAAGCGAAGTATTGCTGCGCCAGGCGGAGCTGTTCCAAGGCCCGCTGCTGCTCGCCGGGCTGCCGGCCGACGACCTGCTCGACCGGTTGCCGAACGCCCGCGGCTGGAGCTGGCACGCCGGCGAACAGGCCCTGCTGCAGGCCCGTTTCGCCGGGCGCTGCCAGTTCGGCACCGGCACACCGGAGGGCGACTTCGGCGCGGCCGTGCTGTTCCTGCCCAAGTCGCGCGAGCTGACCGACTACCTGCTGCAGGCCCTGGCCGCCCGCCTGGACGGCCGCGAGCTGTTCCTGGTCGGCGAGAAACGCGCCGGCATCGAACGGGCGGCCAAGCAGCTGGCGGCCTATGGCCATGCGCGCAAGCTGGACAGCGCCCGCCACTGCCAGCTGTGGCAGGTCAGCGTGACCCGGGCGCCGGCCAGCCCCGACCTGGAAGGCCTGGCCCGGCACTACCAGCTGCAACTCAGCGACGGCCCGCTGCAGGTGGTCAGCCTGCCCGGCGTGTTCAGCCATGGCCGCCTGGATCGCGGTACCGCCCTGCTGCTAGAACAGCTCGGCGAGCTGCCGGCCGGCCACCTGCTCGACTTCGGCTGCGGCGCCGGCGTGCTCGGCGCCACGCTCAAGCGCCGCTACCCGCACAGCCAGGTCAGCCTGCTGGACGTGGACGCCTTCGCCGTCGCCAGCAGCCGCCTGACCCTGGCCGCCAACGGCCTGCAGGCCGAGGTCATCGCCGGCGACGGCATCGATGCGGCGCCCTGCGAGCTGGCCGCCATCCTCAGCAACCCGCCGTTCCACCAGGGCGTGCATACCAGCTACCAGGCCACCGAGCAGCTGCTGCGCCAGGCCGCCCAGCACCTGCAACCGGGCGGCGAGCTGCGCCTGGTGGCCAACAGCTTCCTCAAATACCCGCCGCTGATCGAGCAGCACCTGGGCGCCTGCCAGACGCTCAAGGATGCCGAGGGCTTCCGCATCTACCGCGCCCGGCGGCGCTAGGCGACTCCGACGCCCGGGCTTGCCCTGGCCGGTGCGGTTCGGCACAATGCCGCCCGTCCTAGGGGAGTAGTCTCCCGTGAGCGCCCGCTCACCCGGCATGCGTCAACACACTTGCTCCACAGAGCATGGCGCATGCGACCTCCGGCCTGCAGCAGGCCTGGGTTTGACAAGACCTATGACACGCACACCTTACCCGGGGCGGGGAGGTCGTACGTGTCATAGCTAACCGTCGAACCCGCCCCTTAGGAATGCCTGATGCTGGAATCCCTGTTCGTCTCCACTGGAATCGTTGCCCTGGCCGAAATCGGCGACAAGACGCAGCTGCTCGCGCTGGTCCTGGCCGCACGTTTCCGCCGGCCCTGGCCGATCATCTGGGGCATCGTCATCGCCACCCTGGCCAACCATTTCGTCGCCGGCGCGGTGGGCCACTGGGTCGCCGGGCTGTTCTCGCCGACCACCCTGAGCTGGATCCTCGCCGCCTGCTTCGCCGCAGTGGCCGTGTGGACCCTGATTCCGGACAAGCTGGACGACGACGAAACCTCTGCCCTCAAGCGCTACGGCCCGTTCCTCACCACGCTGATCGCCTTCTTCATCGCCGAAATGGGCGACAAGACGCAGATCGCCACCGTGATGCTGGCCGCCCAGTACCAGCACCTGTTCATGGTGGTCGCCGGCACCACGCTGGGCATGCTGCTGGCCAACGTGCCGGTGGTCCTGGCCGGGCATTTCGCTGCCGATCGTCTGCCGCTGACGCTCATTCATCGCCTCGCCGCCACCTGCTTCCTGGCCCTGGCGATCTACGCAGCCTGTCAAGCACTGGGCCTGGTCGGCGGTCTCTGAGAAAAAGCCGCACCGGTAGCCGCCGGCAGGGCCAGTCATCGCCCCGAATCAGGCTGGTAAACTGTGCAAGGAGTTGCACAGTCCCCGCCTGACTGAGGAGCAGTACATGTCACTGGAAGAGATGAAGAAGCGCGTGCGCCAGCACATCGACCTGTCATGGAACAAGGGTCGGCTGGCCTTGGCCGAGCAACTGCACAGCCCGGACTTTCTCTACAAGAGTTCGTTCATCGGCCGGCCGCTGGACAGCGCGGCCTATGTGCAGATGGTGCAGGACATCCGCAGCGCCATGCCGGACCTGGAGGTCGTGCTCGAGGAATGCATCGCCGAAGGCAACAAGGTGGTGACCTGGAGCACCCTGATCGGCACCATCCAGAAGCCCGCCCTGGGCTATCCGCCGAGCGACAAGGTGATGAGCATCTCGGCCATGGCCTTCTGGTGCCTGACCTCGACCGGCGATATCCGCGAGATCTGCACCATGTTCGACATGGAAAGCTTCCGCTCCCAGCTCGGCCTGCAGACCCAGCCGTTCACCGAAAAAGCCCTGCCCTGAGCCTGCGACCCGCTCCTGACGACAGCGGCGCCCGGAGGCGCCGCGGTGCTGTTACTGCCGGCCCCTGGCCTGCTGGTACAGCGGCATGACCTTGGGAATCGCCGCCTGCAAGGCCGTAATGCGGCTGCCGGAGGACGGGTGGGTGCTCATGAACTCCGGCGGCGCGCCGCCACCGGCACTGCTCATCTTCTGCCACAGACTGATCGCCGCATTCGGGTCGAAGCCGGCGCGCGCCGCCAGCTCCAGGCCGATGATATCCGCCTCGTTCTCGTTGCCGCGGCTGTTGGGCAGGGTCATGCCGTACTCCACCGCGGCATCGGCCAGGACCATGCTGTTGGAACCCAGCCCCAGCAAGGCACCGGCGCCCTGCTTGGCCAGCTCGATGCCGTAGGCCTTGGACATCGCCTCGCGGCTGTGCTCGCGCAGGGCGTGGGCGATCTCGTGGCCCAGGACCGCGGCGATCTCGTCATCGGACAGCCGCAGCTTCTCGATCAGGCCGCTGTAGAAGATGATCTTGCCGCCGGGGCCGCAGTTGGCGTTCAGCTCCGGGCTGTCGATCAGGTTGACCTCCCACTGCCACTGCGCCGCATCGGCGCGGAAGATCGGCGCCTGGCGGATCAGGCGGCCGGCAATCGCCTGCAGGCGCCGGGCGTTCTGGCTGCTCTTGTCGAGCACGCCCTTGCTCGAGGCCTCGCCCAGGGTTTGCTGGTAGGACTGCGCATACATCTGGTTGACCTGCTGGGTCGACAGCATGCTGAACATGTACTGCTTGCGCTCGACACCCACGGCACCGCCGCTGGTGGTGCTGACTGCCTGACAGGCTGCGAGCAATCCGCAAACAGCCACTCCAGCCAGGCGCAATGGGGTATTCATGGTGTTCCTCCGTCATTACAGGTGGGGCATGCTAGGTCGGCCTCGGCCCAAGAACAACCAGCGCCGCTTGCACTATGACCCTCGGCGATCTTTGCTAGTTGCATGGCCGCGCTAATGCTTTAACCCAAGACGGCCGATAAGCCAGGGACAGGTTACAACTCGACCGTTGTGGAGTCCCCATGCGCTTCAAGTCCATCCAGTTTTCCGTGGTCGTGCTGGCCGGTGCCAGCGTGCTCGCCGTCGTCATCGCCCTGGTGCTGTACGCCCTGTTCGCCGGCTCGCGCACTCAGGAACTGGTGCATGAACGCACCCGGGTATTGCTCGAACAGGTGATCGACCAGCGCCTGATCGCCCTGGCGCAGGCCCAGGTCGGCAGCCTGCAACAACAGTTCGAAGCGCCGATGAACCTGTCCAAGTCCCTGGCCACCCTCAACAGCCAGATGGGCGCCAGCGCCGACGGCACACCCGCCGTCAGCCTGAGCCGGGAAGAGCTGTCCGCCCTGGTCGGCGTCTACCTGGGCGAGCACCCCGAGCTGATCGACCTGTACATCGGCTGGGAGCCCGACGCCTTCGACCAGGACGACGACCTGTACGCCGGGCAGAAGGACAGCGGCTACGATGAGAGCGGCCGCTTCATGCCCTGGTGGTACCGCGACGGCAACGCCCTGAAGCTGGAGCCGCTGACCGTCGGCCTGATGGAAAGCGAGAAGATGCTGCCCACCGGGGTGCGCGAAGGCGAATACTACCTGTGCCCGAAAACCAGCAAGCAGCCCTGCGTGGTCGACCCGGCCGCCTACGATTTCGGCGGCAAGCAGGTGCTGGTCGCCTCCTTCAACGCCCCCATCCTGGTCGACGGCCAGTTCAAGGGCGCGGTGGGCAACGACCTGGCCCTGGACTTCATCCAGGGCCTGCTCGGCCAGGCCAAGAATGGGCTCTACCAGGGCGCCGGGGAGCTGGCGCTGATCGCCGCCAACGGCACCCTGATCGCCGCGACCAAGGATGCCGGCCTGATCGGCCAGCCCGCCAGCAAGGCCCTGCAGGGCGAGTTGCTGGACAAGCTCAAGCAGAGCAGCGACGAACAGCCGATCCTCCACCTCGACGACGACCAGCAGCAGTTCCAGCTGCTGCTGCCATTCAAGGTGGCCGGCACCAGCACGCGCTGGACACTGGCCATCGAGCTGCCGACCGCGGCGGTATTCGCCGACCTGCAGAAGCTGCAGGCCGGCCTGGCCGAGCAGGCTCGGGAAGACACCCTGGGCATGACCCTGGTCGGCCTGCTGGTCGCCGGCCTCGGCCTGCTGGTGATCTGGTTCGTCGGCTACGGCATCGCCCACCCGCTGCGGCAGATGGTCGGCATGCTCGACGATATCGCCAAGGGGGACGGCGACCTGACCAAGCGCCTGCAGGTGGACCGCGCCGACGAGCTGGGGCAGATCGCCAAGGGCTTCAACACCTTCCTCGACAAGCTGCAGCACATGATCCGCGACGTGGTCACCTCGGTGCAGCAGGTCAGCGACTCGTCCGAACACACCGCCGATATCGCCATCCGCACCAACCAGGGCGTGCAGCGGCAGATGGCCGAGATCGACCAGGTCGCCACCGCCGTGCACGAGATGACCGCCACCGCCCAGGATGTGGCGCGCAACGCCACCCAGGCCGCCGAAGCCGCCAACCACGCCGACCGCTCGGCCAACGACGGCAAGCACATCGTGCAGAAGACCTCCAGCGCGATTGCCTCGCTGGCCACCGAGATCAGCCGCGCAACAGGCGTGGTGCAGACCCTGGCCAAGGACAGCGAGAACATCAACGCCATCCTGGTGGCCATCCGCGGCATCGCCGAACAGACCAACCTGCTCGCCCTCAACGCCGCCATCGAAGCGGCCCGGGCCGGCGAGCAGGGCCGCGGCTTTGCCGTGGTCGCCGACGAGGTGCGCAACCTGGCGCAGAAGACCCAGCAGGCCACCGAAGAAATCCAGGCGATGATCCAGCAGCTGCAGCACGGCACCCGCGAAGTGGTCAGCGTCATGGAGCAGAGCCAGGCGCGCACCGACGACAGCGTGCAGCAGGCCGCCGCCGCCGCCCAGGCGCTGGAATCGATCACCCAGGCGGTGTCGGTGATCAACGACATGAACACCCAGATCGCCAGCGCCGCCGAGGAGCAGAGCGCAGTGGCCGAGGACATCAACCGCAACGTCACCAACATCGGCCAGGTGGCCGGGGAAGTGGCCGGCGGCGCCGACGAGGCCAGCCAGGCCAGCGCCGAGCTGACCAAGCTGGCCGAGCAGCAGCGCCGGCTGATCAATCAGTTCCGCGTGTAAGCGAGGCGATGGGCGGGGCGCCCTGCCCTGCCGTCAACATTGGGGCCTAGCGCGCGGGATCGCTCTCAGGCCTTGTGCGCCCAGCGCTGGCGCAGCCAGTCCAGGTCTTCCGGGCGGGTGATCTTCAGATTGTCCGCGCGCCCCTCGATCAGGCGCGGCGCCAGGCCGGCCCACTCCATGGCCGAGGCCTCGTCGGTCACCGCCACGCCGGCGACCAGGGCATCGGCCAGGGCGCGGTGCAGGGCGGCGAAATGGAACATCTGCGGGGTGAAGGCCTGCCAGATCACGCGGCGATCGACCGTCTCCTGCACCCGGCCATCCGCTCCGGCGCGCTTGAGGGTATCGCGGGCCGGCACCGCCAGCAGGCCGCCGACCGGGTCGTCGGCCAGTTCGGCCAGCAGCAGGTCGAGGTCGGCACGCGCCAGGTTGGGCCGCGCCGCATCGTGCACCAGCACCCAGTCGCCCTCCTGCGCGCCCAGTTCGAGCAGCTGCAGCAGGCCATTGAGTACCGAGTCGGCCCGTTCGGCGCCGCCCGCGACCCGCTGGATGCGCGGATCAAGGGCGCCCGGCAGTGCCGGCCAATAGGGATCGTCCGCCGCCAGGCAGAGCACCAGGCCCTTGAGCTGCGGATGATCGAGAAAACAATCGAGGGTGTGTTCGAGAATGCTCCGCCCGGCCAGCTGCAGGTACTGCTTGGGACGGTCGGCGCGCATGCGCGAGCCGATGCCGGCGGCGGGTATCACCACCCAGAACGGCGGCAGGGTCGCGGTGCTCATTCGGCCAGCTGATAGAGGGTCTCGCCCTCTTTGACCATGCCCAGCTCGTGGCGCGCGCGTTCCTCGACGGTCTCGGTGCCCTGCTTGAGCTCCATGACCTCGGCTTCGAGAATGCGATTGCGCTCCAGCAGGCGCTCGTTCTCGCCTTTCTGATCGGCGATCTGGCGCTTCAGCTCGGCCACCTGGGCCAGGCTGCCATCGCCCACCCACAGGCGATACTGCAGGCCGGAAAGCACCAGCAGCAGAGCGAGGAACAACCAGTAGGGAGCTTTAGCCATCGAACTCAGCATCCATAAGCAAAGGGCAGCTTGCGCTGCCCTTTTACCATTCCCGGCTTAGCCGCGGAACTCGGCACGACCCTTGTACGGGGCTTTACCACCCAACTGCTCTTCGATGCGCAGCAGCTGGTTGTACTTGGACACGCGATCGGAACGGCACAGGGAGCCGGTCTTGATCTGGCCGGCGGCAGTGCCTACGGCCAGGTCGGCGATGGTGCTGTCCTCGGTTTCACCGGAACGGTGCGAGATCACCGCGGTGTAGCCGGCGGCCTTGGCCATCTGGATGGCTTCCAGGGTCTCGGTCAGCGAGCCGATCTGGTTGAACTTGATCAGGATCGAGTTGCCGATCTTCTCGTCGATGCCGCGCTTGAGAATTTTGGTATTCGTTACAAACAAGTCGTCACCGACCAATTGCACCTTTTCACCAATTTTATCGGTCAGCACTTTCCAGCCAGCCCAGTCGGACTCGTCCATGCCGTCTTCGATGGAGATGATCGGGTAGCGCTGGGTCAGGCCGGCCAGGTAGTCGGCGAAACCTTCGGCGCTGAATACCTTGCCTTCGCCAGCCAGGTCGTACTGGCCGTCTTCGAAGAACTCGGAGGAAGCACAGTCCAGGGCCAGGGTCACGTCGCTGCCCAGCTTGTAGCCCGCGTTGGCCACGGCTTCGGCGATGGCGGCCAGGGCGTCTTCGTTGGAGGCCAGGTTCGGCGCGAAGCCGCCTTCGTCACCGACCGAGGTGCTCAGGCCACGGGCCTTGAGCACGGCTTTCAGGTGATGGAAGATCTCGGTGCCCATGCGCAGCGCGTCGGAGAAGGTCTTGGCGCCAACCGGCTGGACCATGAACTCCTGGATGTCGACGTTGTTGTCGGCATGTTCGCCGCCGTTGATGATGTTCATCATCGGCACCGGCATCGAGTAGACGCCCGGGGTGCCGTTGAGGTCGGCGATGTGCGCGTACAGCGGCACGCCCTTGGCCTGCGCGGCAGCCTTGGCGGCGGCCAGGGACACGGCGAGGATGGCGTTGGCGCCCAGCTTGCCTTTGTTCTCGGTGCCGTCCAGATCGATCATGGCCAGGTCGAGGGCTTTCTGCTCGCGGGCGTCTTTGCCCAGCAGCAGGTCACGGATCGGGCCGTTGATGTTGGCCACGGCCTTCAGCACGCCCTTGCCCAGGTAACGGCTCTTGTCGCCATCACGCAGTTCCAGCGCTTCGCGCGAACCGGTGGAAGCACCGGACGGCGCGCAGGCGCTGCCGATGATGCCGTTGTCGAGGATTACATCGGCTTCTACGGTGGGGTTGCCACGGGAGTCGAGAACCTCACGGCCCTTGATGTCGACGATTTTTGCCATTCTTGTTAGCTCCAACAGTTGAAAGATGCGATCCGCAAGCGAGGCTTAAGCCGTCTGAATCGGTGCAAAACTCTTGACCAGATCATCCAGCTGCTTGAGCTGGGTGAGGAAGGGTTCCAGCTTGTCCAGGCGCAGGGCGCAAGGGCCGTCGCACTTGGCGTTGTCCGGGTCCGGGTGGGCCTCAAGGAACAGCCCGGCCAGGCCCTGGCTCATGCCGGCCTTGGCCAGGTCGGTGACCTGGGCGCGGCGGCCGCCGGCGGAGTCGGCACGCCCGCCCGGCATCTGCAGGGCGTGGGTGACGTCGAAGAATACCGGGTACTCGAACTGCTTCATGATGCCGAAGCCGAGCATGTCCACCACCAGGTTGTTGTAACCGAAGGAGGAGCCGCGCTCGCAGAGAATCAGCTGGTCGTTACCGGCCTCCTCGCACTTGGCCAGGATGTGTTTCATTTCCTGGGGGGCGAGGAACTGGGCCTTCTTGATGTTGATCACCGCGCCGGTCTTGGCCATGGCCACCACCAGGTCGGTCTGCCGCGAGAGGAAGGCCGGCAGCTGGATGATGTCGCACACCGCGGCCACCGGAGCGGCCTGGTAAGGCTCATGCACGTCGGTGATCACCGGCACGCCGAAGGTCTTCTTCACTTCCTCGAAGATCTTCATGCCCTCTTCCAGGCCCGGGCCGCGGAAGGAGGTGATCGAGGAGCGGTTGGCCTTGTCGAAGCTGGCCTTGAACACGTAGGGGATGCCGAGCTTCTCGGTGACCCGTACATATTCCTCGCAGGCCTTCATCGCCAGGTCGCGCGACTCCATGACGTTGATGCCGCCGAACAGCACGAACGGCTTGTCGTTGGCGATCTCGATGCCGCCAACCTTGATGATCTTCTGTGCCATGTCCTTATGCCTTCTTCGCTTTCTGGGCCAATGCCGCGTTGACGAAGCCGCTGAACAGCGGATGCCCGTCGCGCGGGGTGGAGGTGAACTCCGGGTGGAACTGGCAGGCGACGAACCACGGATGATCCGGCGCCTCGACCACTTCGACCAGGGCACCGTCACCAGAGCGGCCGGAGACTTTCAGGCCGGCGGCCTGCAGTTGCGGCAGCAGCTTGTTGTTGACCTCGTAGCGGTGGCGATGGCGCTCGACGATCACGTCCTGGCCGTAGCAGGCGCGCACCTGCGAGCCGGCTTCCAGCTGGCAATCCTGGGCGCCCAGGCGCATGGTGCCGCCGAGGTCGGAGTTCTCGCTGCGCTTTTCCACTTCGCCGGTGGCGTCTTCCCACTCGGTGATCAGGCCGACCACCGGATGCGCGCTGGCCTGGTCGAACTCGGTGGAGTTGGCGTCCTTCCAGCCCAGCACATTGCGGGCGAATTCGATCACCGCCACCTGCATGCCCAGGCAGATGCCCAGGTAGGGAATCTTGTTCTCGCGGGCGTACTGCACGGTGGTGATCTTGCCTTCCACGCCGCGCAGGCCGAAGCCGCCGGGCACCAGGATGGCATCGACGCCCTCGAGCAGGCCGGTGCCCTTGTTCTCGATGTCCTCGGAGTCGATGTAGCGCAGGTTGACCTTGGTGCGGTTCTGGATGCCGGCATGGCTCATCGCTTCGATCAGCGACTTGTAGGCATCCAGCAGCTCCATGTACTTGCCGACCATGGCGATGGTGACTTCCTTCTCCGGGTGCAGCTTGGCGTCGACCACGCGCTCCCATTCGGACAGGTCGGCACCCTCGCAGTTCAGGCCGAAGCGCTCCACGACGAAATCATCCAGACCCTGGGCATGCAGGATGCCGGGGATGCGGTAGATGGTGTCGGCGTCCGGCAGGCTGATCACCGCACGTTCTTCGACGTTGGTGAACAGGGCGATCTTGCGTCGCGAGGACAGGTCGATCTCGTGGTCGGAGCGGCAGACCAGCACATCCGGCTGCAGGCCGATGGAGCGCAGTTCCTTGACCGAATGCTGGGTCGGCTTGGTCTTGGTTTCGCCGGCGGTGGCGATGTACGGCACCAGGGTCAGGTGCATCAGCATCGCGCGCTTGGCGCCGACTTCCACGCGCAGCTGGCGGATCGCCTCGAGGAAGGGTTGCGACTCGATGTCGCCCACCGTACCGCCGACCTCCACCATCGCCACGTCGGCATCGCCGGCGCCCTTGATGATGCGCCGCTTGATCTCGTCGGTGATGTGCGGGATCACCTGGATGGTCGCGCCCAGGTAGTCGCCACGGCGCTCCTTGCGCAGCACGTCTTCGTAGACGCGGCCGGTGGTGAAGTTGTTGTTCTGGGTCATGCGAGTGCGGATGAAGCGCTCGTAGTGGCCCAGGTCCAGGTCAGTCTCGGCGCCGTCGTGGGTGACGAACACCTCACCGTGCTGGAACGGGCTCATGGTGCCCGGATCGACGTTGATGTAGGGGTCCAGCTTGAGCATCGTGACCTTCAGGCCCCGCGCCTCCAGGATGGCCGCCAGTGAAGCCGAAGCGATGCCTTTCCCCAATGAAGAAACAACACCACCCGTGACGAAGATGTAGCGCGTCATGAAAAATCCTAGAAGTCTGCGTTCAAGCGGTCAGCGCCGCCGGGGTGAAAGCGAGGTCGGCACACTCGGCCAACCTGAAATAAGCAAGCCACTGCGGGTTCCGAGGGAATCCGCAGAAAGCAGTAACAAGACGGGAGCGTAGTCTACCGGAAAGGCCCTTTCAGCTCAAACCTTGCGCGTTCGTCGGTGGCTGCCAGCACAAGCGCCAGTCGCCCAGCTGCGAACCATCGATTCCCGGCAGGTTGGCCACGGCCAGCAGCTCCTCGCCGCGATAGAGCAGCGGCAAACGGCCGCGGACAAACGCCGGTACGCCGCGCTCGTTGAGCAGCCGTTTGAGGTCGCGATGGCCGCGCCCGGGGAGCGCCAGCACTTCGCCGCCGACGCGATAGCGAATCTGCAACCCCTGCTGCGGCCCGCAGCCCTGCAGGCTGACCCAGCCATTGCCGGGCAACGCCAGGGGTTGAGCCGGCGCCGCCCAGCTCCCCGGCGCCAATGGCTGGCGCAGCCAGTCGCCAGCCAACCACCACAACCGTTCGTCGGCGCGCCTGAGTTCGCCGGCAGCCAGGCGCCAGATCGGTGCGGCAGCGCCAGCGGCATCACGCAAGGTGTCCCAGCCGGCCCAGTGGTCGCTGTCCGGCAAGGGCGTCAGGGGCGCCAGCCAGTGGCGCAGGGCATTGCGCTGGCGCGGCGGCGACAACTCGCGCAGCGGCGCCAGCCGCAACGCGGGCAGGTTCAGCCAGACGAACTCGCCCGCCCCCCGCGCAGGCGCCAAGTCGCCGACCGCCAGCTCATCCAGCAGCCCCTGCGACTCGCGCAGGTGGGCGGCGCTGCGCGCCAGATTCTGCTGCGCCTGCGGCCAGTGCCGCCGCAGTTGCGGCAGCACCTCGCGGCGGAGGAAGTTGCGCGCCAGGCGGCTATCCGCATTGGAGGGGTCCTCCACCCAGCGCAACCCCTGCTGCTCGGCATAGGCCTGCAGCTCGGCGCGCGACACGCCCAGCAGCGGCCGCAGCAGCTGGCCGCTGCCCAGCGCCCGCTGCGCCGGCATGCCGGCCAGACCGCGGACGCCCGCACCGCGCAACAGGCGGAAGAGCAGGGTCTCGGCCTGATCATCGCGGTGCTGGCCGGTGAGCAGCAGCTCGCCCACGCCCAGCTGGCGTTCGAACGCGGCATAGCGCGCCTCGCGGGCGGCCCGCTCGAGACTGGCCCCGGCCTCGACCTGGACGTATTCGATGTGCAGCGGCACATCCAGCTCTGCGCACAGCTGCCGGCAGTGCGCCGGCCAGGCATCGGCCGCCGCCTGCAGCCCATGATGGACGTGGATGGCGCCAAGCGCAGGCAGTGACTCGTGCGCACGCAGACGTACCAGCAGGTGCAGCAGCACGGTGGAGTCCAGGCCGCCGGACAGCGCCACCCGCCAGGCCGGTGCCGCCAGCCAGGGTTGCAGTGCTTCGCGCAGTCGGTTTTCGAGAGAGATCATCGGCCTAGCTTAAAACAACAACGGGCCCGAAGGCCCGTTGTGCATCCATTGCCGGATGGCTCAGGCGATGCCGTAGCTCATCAGGCGCTGGTAGCGACGCTCCAGCAGCTTGTCGGTATCCAGCTTCTGCAGGCCCTTGAGCTGCGACAGCAGCTCCTTGCGGATGCTCGCCGCCATGGCTTGCGGGTCGCGGTGGGCGCCGCCCAGCGGCTCGGCGATCACCTTGTCGACGATGCCCAGGCCCTTCAGGCGCTCGGCGGTGATGCCCATGGCCTCGGCCGCTTCCGGCGCCTTCTCGGAGGTCTTCCACAGGATCGAGGCGCAGCCTTCCGGCGAGATCACCGAATAGGTGGAGTACTGCAGCATGTTCAGCTGGTCGCAGACGCCGATGGCCAGCGCCCCGCCGGAACCGCCCTCGCCGATCACGGTGGCGATGATCGGGGTTTTCAGGCGCGCCATCACCCGCAGGTTCCAGGCGATGGCCTCGCTCTGGTTGCGTTCCTCGGCGTCGATGCCCGGGTAGGCGCCGGGCGTGTCGATGAAGGTGAGGATCGGCAGCTTGAAGCGCTCGGCCATCTCCATCAGGCGGCAGGCCTTGCGGTAGCCTTCCGGGCGCGGCATGCCGAAGTTGCGACGCACCTTCTCGCGCACCTCGCGACCCTTCTGGTGACCGATGATCATCACCGGCTGGTCGTCCAGGCGGGCAACACCGCCGACTATGGCCGCATCGTCGGAGAAGTGGCGATCGCCATGCAGCTCGTCGAACTCGCTGAAGATGTGCTCGATGTAGTCGAGGGTGTAGGGCCGGCGCGGATGGCGCGACAGCTTGGAAATCTGCCAGCTGCTGAGATTGCCGAAAATGCTTTCGGTCAGCGTGCTGCTCTTGTCCTGCAGACGGGAGATCTCGTCGCTGATGTTCAGCGCATTGTCGTTACCGACCAGGCGCAGCTCTTCGATCTTGGCTTGCAGGTCGGCGATCGGCTGTTCGAAATCGAGAAAGTTCGGGTTCATAGGCGTCCGTCTTGCGTCGGCGGCCGGGCGGCCGGGCTGGTTCCATCTGGCGCATTACCTTAAGGGATAAGGCGCCCAGGGTCGAGGCCGAGAAGGCAAGCCTGTGGCCTGCCGCTCAGCGGTATTGGAGGAAGACGTTGTCTTTGCCGAACTGGTCACGCAGGGTCTGGATCAGTCCATCGGCCGGGTCGATGCGCCACTGTTCGCCGAACTGCAGCAGGGCCTTGGCCTCGCTGCCACTGTAGTCCAGGGTCAGCGGACAGGCGCCACGGTACTTGCCGAGCAGCTCGCCCAGCCAGCGCAGGCGATCGCCTTGCAGCGCCTCGCGGCTCAGGCGCAGACGCAGGCTCTCGGCCAGGCCGGTGCGCGCCTCCTCCAGGCTCATCACCCGCTTGGCACGCAGGCGCAGGCCGCCGGAGAAGTCATCGTTGCTCACCTCGCCCTCGACCACCACCAGCGCATCGCTCTGCAGCAGCGCCTGGTTGCTGGCGAAGGCGTCGGCGAACAGCGAGGCCTCGATCCGCCCGGAGCGGTCGTCGAGGGTGATGAAGCCCATCTTGTCGCCCTTCTTGTTCTTCATCACCCGCAGGTTGACGATCAGGCCGGCGATGGTCTGGCTCTCGCGGGACGGGCGCAGGTCGATGATGCGCTGGCGGGCGAAACGGCGCACCTCGCCCTCGTATTCGTCGATCGGATGGCCGGTGAGGTACAGGCCGAGGGTGTCCTTCTCGCCTTTCAGGCGTTCCTTCAGCGACAGCTCGCGGGCGTTGCGGTGGTTGACGTAGACGTCCGCCTCGGGCTCGGAAAACAGCCCGCCGAACAGGTCGGCGTGGCCGCTGTCGTGGCTGCGCGCGGCCTGCTCGGCGGCCTGCACCGCCTCCTCCATGGCCGCCAGCAGTACCGCGCGGTTGCGGTCGATGCCGGCCTGGTAGGCCTTGAGTTCGTCATGGAAGTACGGTCCCAGGCGGTCCAGCGCGCCGCCACGGATCAGCGCTTCCAGGGTGCGCTTGTTGATGCGCTTGAGGTCGACCCGCGAGCAGAAGTCGAACAGGTCCTTGAACGGCCCGTCCTGGCGCGACTCGACGATGGCCTCCACCGGCCCCTCGCCCACGCCCTTGATCGCACCCAGGCCGTAGACGATGCGCCCGTCGTCGTCGACGGTGAACTTGAACTCGGAGTTGTTCACGTCCGGGGCGAGGATACGCAGCTTCATGCTGCGGCACTCCTCGATCAGGGTCACGACCTTCTCGGTGTTGTGCATATCCGCCGAGAGCACCGCGGCCATGAACGGCGACGGATGGTGCGCCTTGAGCCAGGCGGTCTGGTAGGAAACCAGGCCATAGGCGGCCGAGTGGGATTTGTTGAAACCGTAGCCGGCGAACTTTTCCACCAGGTCGAAGATGTTGCCCGCCAGGTCGGCATCGATGTTGTTGTTGGCACAACCCTCGATGAAGCCGCCGCGCTGCTTGGCCATCTCCTCGGGCTTCTTCTTGCCCATGGCGCGGCGCAGCATGTCCGCACCGCCGAGGGTGTAGCCGGCCATCACCTGGGCGATCTGCATCACCTGTTCCTGGTACAGGATGATGCCGTAGGTCGGTTTGAGCACCGGCTCCAGGCCGGCGTACTGGTAGTCCGGGTGCGGGTAGGACAGCTGCTCGCGGCCGTGCTTGCGGTTGATGAAGTCGTCCACCATGCCCGACTGCAGCGGGCCGGGGCGGAACAGCGCCACCAGGGCGATCATGTCTTCCAGGCAGTCCGGCTTGAGCTTCTTGATTAGCTCCTTCATGCCGCGCGACTCGAGCTGGAACACCGCGGTGGTCTCGGCCTTCTGCAGCATGTCGTAGGTTTTCTTGTCATCCAGCGGGATGAAGTCGATGTTGACGTCGGGCAGGCCCTTCTTCGCCTGCTCGCGGTTGATCGTCTCCATCGCCCACTTGATGATGGTCAGGGTGCGCAGGCCGAGGAAGTCGAACTTGACCAGGCCGGCCGCCTCCACGTCGTCCTTGTCGAACTGGGTGACCAGGCCGCCGCCCTCCTCATCGCAGGCGATGGGGGCGAAGTCGGTGAGCTTGGTCGGCGCGATCACCACGCCGCCGGCGTGCTTGCCGGTACCGCGGCAGATGCCCTCGAGCTTGAGCGACATCTCCCAGATTTCCGCCGCCTCCTCGTCGACCTTGAGGAAGTCGCGCAGCGGCTCCTCCATCTCGTAGGCCTTTTCCAGGGTCATGCCGACTTCGAAGGGGATCATCTTCGACAGGCGATCGGCCAGGCCGTAGGACTTGCCCTGCACCCGCGCCACGTCGCGCACCACCGCCTTGGCGGCCATGGTGCCGAAGGTGATGATCTGGCTCACCGCGTTACGGCCGTATTTCTCGGCCACGTAGTCGATCACCCGGTCGCGGCCGTCCATGCAGAAGTCGACGTCGAAGTCGGGCATGGAGACGCGTTCGGGGTTGAGGAAGCGCTCGAACAGCAAGTCGTAGGCCAGCGGGTCGAGGTCGGTGATCTTCTGCACGTAGGCCACCAGCGAACCCGCGCCCGAGCCCCGACCCGGGCCGACCGGCACGCCGTTGCTCTTGGCCCACTGGATGAAGTCCATGACGATCAGGAAGTAACCCGGGAAGCCCATCTGGATGATGATATCCAGCTCGAAATTCAGCCGGTCGATGTAGACCTGCTTCTTCGCCTCGTAGTCCGGGGTGTCCTTGGGCAGCAGGACCTGCAAGCGCTCCTCCAGGCCGTCGAAGGAGACCTTGCGGAAGTACTCGTCCATGGTCATGCCGGCCGGCACCGGGAAGTCGGGGAGGAAGTACTTGCCCAGCTGCACCTCGATGTTGCAGCGCTTGGCGATCTCCACGGTGTTGGCCAGCGCCTCGGGGATGTCGCTGAACAGCTCGGCCATTTCCTCCGGGGTCTTCAGGTACTGCTGGTCGGAATAGGTACGCGGCCGGCGCGGATCGTCCAAGGTGCGGCTTTCGCCGATGCACACGCGGGTCTCGTGGGCCTCGAAGTCGCCCTGCTTGAGGAAACGCACGTCATTGGTCGCCACCAGCGGTGCACCGCAGCGCTCGGCCAGGGCCACGGCGGCATGCACATGCTCCTCGTCGTTGATCCGGTTGCAGCGGTGCAGTTCGAGGTAGAAACGCTCGGGGAACACCGCCTGCCACTCGGCCAGCAACGCCTCGGCGCGGGCCTGCTCGCCGGCCAGCAGGGCATGACCGATCTCGCCATCACGGGCGCCGGACAGGGCGATCAGGCCCTCGGCCGCCTCCTTGACCCAGTCGCGCTGGATGATCACCAGGTCGTTGCTCTGCCCGTCGCTCCAGCCGCGGGAAACCAGCTCGGTGAGGTTGCGATAGCCCTTGGGGTTCATCGCCAGCAGGGTCATGCGGGTCAGCGGGCCGTCGTCCTCGGCGCTGGCCAGCCAGATGTCGGCACCACAGATCGGCTTGATCCCGGCGCCCATGGAGGCCTTGTAGAACTTCACCAGCGAGCACATGTTGCTCTGGTCGGTCACCGCCACCGCAGGCATGCCGGCAGCGGCCACCGCCTTGACCAAGGGTTTGACCCGCACCAGTCCATCGACCAGGGAAAACTCGGTGTGCAGACGCAGATGGACGAAGGTGGCGGTCATGACGATCCTGTACAGAACACAAAAACAATAAGGCCCGGATTGTACCGGGCCTCGACTCAAACAACAGCACGGCCCGGATCGGTGATCGAGGCGTAGGGTGGATGTCGTTCTTACATCCACCAAGGCGCCGCTCGGTGGATCGATGAAGCGTGATCCACCCTACCTACTCACCCAACACATTGCGCACCGGGGCGAAGGAGCGCCGGTGGATCGGCGTGGCACCCAGGCGCTTGAGCGCCTCCAGGTGCACCGGCGTGGGATAGCCCTTGTGCCCGGCGATGCCATAGCCCGGGTAGCGCACATCCAGCTCGGCCATCTCGCGGTCGCGGCTGACCTTGGCCAGGATCGAGGCGGCGGCGATCGCCGGCACCTGGCTGTCGCCCTTGACCACCGGCGCACTGGGCACCGCCAGCTTGGGGCAGCGGTTGCCGTCGATCAGCGCCAGGCGCGGCGTCACCTGCAGGCCTTCGACCGCGCGCTGCATGGCCAGCATGGTGGCATGCAGGATGTTCAGGCGGTCGATCTCCTCCACCTCGGCGCGGGCAATGCACCAGGCCAGGGCCTTCTCGCGAATCTCGTCGAACAGCTTCTCGCGGCGCGCCTCGCTGAGTTTCTTCGAGTCGTTGAGGCCGAGGATCGGCCGCAACGGGTCGAGAATCACCGCCGCGGTGACCACCGGGCCGCACAGCGGCCCGCGACCGACCTCGTCGACACCGGCGACCAGCTCCTCGACCAGGCTGAAATCCAGGCCCAGCTGCATCAGGCCTGCCCCGCCAGTTTGAGCACCGCATCGGCGGCCTGCTGCGAGGCATCCTGGCGCAATGCGCGATGAATCACATCGAAGCCTTGCGTCTGCTCCACACCATTGTCGAGCAGCGGCACCAGGGCCTGGGCCAGGGCATCGGGCGTGGCGGCATCCTGGATCAGTTCCGGCACCAGCATGCGCTCGGCCAGCAGGTTGGGCAGGGAGATGTACGGGCTTTTCACCAGGCGCCTGAGAATCCGGTAGGTCAGCGGCGCCACGCGGTAGGCCACCACCATCGGGCGCTTGTACAGCAGCGCTTCCAGGGTCGCCGTACCGGAGGCGATCAGCACCGTATCGCAGGCCGCCAGGGCCTCGTGGGACTGGCCATCGAGCAGCAGCAACGGCAGGTCGCGGCTGGCCAGCAGCGCCTCCAGCTGGGTCCGCCGCTCGGCGCTGGCGCAGGGCAGCACGAACTGCACGCCCGGACGCAGTGCGCGCAGGCGTTGCGCCGTATCGAGGAACAGCTCGCCCAGGCGCGCCACTTCCCCGCCACGACTGCCCGGCAACAGCGCCACCAGCGGCACCTCGGCCGGCACGCCCAGGGCTGCCCGAGCCGCCTGGCGATCGGCCTGCAAGGGAATGGTATTGGCCAACGGATGCCCGACGAAACGCACCGGAACCTGATGATCGAGGTAGAACTTGGCCTCGAAGGGAAACAGGGTCAGCATCAGGTCGCAGGCTTCGCGAATCTTCAGCACGCGCTTCTGCCGCCAGGCCCAGACCGACGGACTGACGTAGTGCACGGTCTTGATGCCGGCCTGACGCAGCCTGAGCTCGAGGGTCAGATTGAAATCCGGCGCATCGATGCCGATGAAGACATCGGGCCTGGCCTCGATCAGGGTATGGATCAGGCGCTTGCGCCGGGCCAGCAGCTCCGGCAAGCGGCCGAGCACCTCGACCAGCCCCATGACCGCCAGACGCTCCATGGGGAAGTAGGAGGCCAGGCCTTCGGCCTGCATGCGCGGGCCGCCGATACCGATGAATTCGACCTGAGGATGCCGCGCCTTGAGCGCCTGCATCAGGCCGGCGCCGAGGATGTCGCCGGAAGCCTCACCGGCGACCAGCGCTATGCGTAGGGGACGGGCCATGACTTAGCGGGTGATGCCGCGGGTCGAGGCCTGGATCGAGTCGCGAAATACCGCCACTTCCGGAAACTGCGCCGATGCCTCGGCCAGCTCGGCCAGGGCCTGCTCGACGGTCAGCCCCTGGCGATACACCACCTTGTAGGCGCGGCGCAGGGCGGCGATGGCCTCGGCACTGAAACCGCGCCGGCGCATGCCCTCGAAGTTCATGCTGCGCGCCTCGGCCGGGTTGCCGAACACGGTGACATAGGCCGGCACATCCTTGCCGATGGCCGTGCCCATGCCGGAGAAGCTGTGCGCGCCGATGCGGCAGAACTGGTGGACCAGGGTGAAGCCGGAGAGGATCGCCCAGTCGTCCATCTGCACATGCCCGGCCAGGGCGGTGTTGTTGACCAGGATGCAGTGGTTGCCGAGCACGCTGTCGTGGCCGATATGCACATAGGCCATCAGCAGGTTGTGGTCGCCGATGGTGGTTTCCGAACGGTCCTGCACGGTGCCGCGGTGGATGGTCACCCCCTCGCGGATCACGTTGTGGTCGCCGATCACCAGGCGCGTCGGCTCGCCGTTGTACTTCAGGTCCGGGGTGTCTTCACCGACCGAGGAGAACTGGTAGATCTTGTTGTGCTTGCCGATCTTGGTCGGACCCTTGACGATCACGTGCGGGCCGACCACTGTGCCCTCGCCAATTTCCACATCGGGCCCAATGATCGACCAGGGGCCGACCTGAACGTCATCCGCCAGCCTGGCCGACGGATCGATAATGGCGCGAGGGTCAATCAAACTCATAGTTTGCGTTCCGCACAGATGATTTCCGCCGAGCAGACTTCCTTGCCATCGACACTGGCCCGGCACTCGAACTTCCAGATGCTGCGCTTGCAGCTGAGGAAGCGCGCTTCCAGGATCAGCTGATCGCCCGGCAGCACCGGCTGGCGAAAGCGTA
Organism: Pseudomonas sp. R-28-1W-6; assembly: GCF_009799925.1. GTDB lineage: Bacteria > Pseudomonadota > Gammaproteobacteria > Pseudomonadales > Pseudomonadaceae > Aquipseudomonas. Next base: position 158,234 of record NZ_WELK01000005.1, on the reverse strand, counting down.
GCTTGTCCGAGCCGACAAAGTAGTACAGCGTGCCGTCGGCCGGCTTCACGTCGAGCATCTTGAAGCCGAGGATGCCGGCGGCCTGGGCCATGGCTTCGATGATCAGCACACCGGGCATGATCGGGTGCTGGGGGAAGTGGCCGTTGAAGAACGGCTCGTTGATGCTGACATTCTTGTAGGCGCGAATCTTCTTGCCTTCAACATCCAGGTCCACCACCCGATCCACCAGCAGGAAGGGATAGCGGTGCGGCAGATACTCGCGAATTTCGTTGATGTCCATCATGTACGGAAAGCCTGTTCTAAAGAATGGGGACGTGCGTCAGACGCGGATCAGGCATCTGATGAGGCATCGGCGCCCGGGGTCACGGCAGCCAGGCGCTTTTCCAGATCGCGCAGGCGTCGTGCCATATCGTCCAGCTGGCGAATGCGCGCGGCACTCTTTTTCCAGTCGGCCGCAGGTTGCATCGCCGTGCCCGAGGAATAGGCCCCGGGCTCGGTAATCGAACGGGTGACCATGGTCATCCCGGTAACGAACACGTTGTCGCACACCTCGATGTGCCCGACCATGCCGACACCGCCGGCGATCATGCAGTTGCTGCCGATCTTGGTACTGCCGGAAATGCCCACGCAGCCTGCCATCGCGGTGTTGTCACCGACCTGCACGTTGTGCGCGATCATGATCTGGTTATCCAGCTTGACCCCATTGCCGATCTGCGTATCGGCGAGGGCTCCGCGGTCGATGGTGGTGTTGGCCCCGATCTCGACATCATCGCCCAGGGTCACGCCGCCGATCTGCGCGATCTTGCGCCAGACGCCCTTCTCGTTGGCAAAACCGAAGCCTTCGCCACCGAGTACGGCACCGGACTGGATGACCACGCGCTTGCCGATATGCACGTCGTGATACAGGGTCACGCGCGGCGCCAGCCAGCCATTTTCGCCGATGGAGCTGCGCGCACCGATCACGCAATGGGCGCCGATGGTCACGCCAGCACCGATCTGCGCAGCGCTTTCGATCACCGCGTAGGCGCCGATGCTGGCGCTCGCGTCGACCTGTGCATCGGCCGCCACCACGGCCGTCGGGTGCACCCCGGCAGCGGCAACGGGTTTGCGATCGAACAGATGGGACAGCTGGGCATAGGCCAGGTAGGGGTTGGCCACCAGCAGGGCATCGCCCGCGTAGCCTTCCGCATCGGCGGGCGTCAGCAGTACCGCCGCCGCCTCGGTGGCAGCGAGAAACTTGCGGTACTGGGCGTTGGCCAGGAAGCTCAGCTGATCGCCGGCGGCATCCTGCAGGGAGGCCAGGCCACGCACCGGCTTGTCCGCGGCGCCACGCAGGGTGGCACCCAGACGCTCAGCCAGCTGGCCGAGGGTAAACGACACGGCGCTCATGATCAGCGCAGCTTGTTCATGCGCTCGATGACCTGGCGGGTGATGTCGTACTGCGGTTTGACATCGATCACCGCACCGCGCTCCAGCACCAGGTCGAAGCTGCCGCCCTTGATCACTTCTTCGACCGCTTTGTCCAGCTTCGGCTTGAGCTGCTTGAGCATGTCGCGATCGGAAATCGCCTTGGCCTCGTTGAGTTCCTTGGACTGGAACTGGAAATCGCGCGCCTTCTGCTTGAATTCGAGTTCCAGACGCTCGCGCTCGGCCTGCTGCATGCGCTCGCCTTCCTTGACCAGACGGTCCTGGATGCGCTTGGCATCGGTTTCCAGCTGCTTCAGCTTGTTCAGTTGCGGCCCGAACTTCTTCTCGGCATCCACCGCGTATTTCTTCGCTGCGTCAGACTCAAGCAAGGCCATTTGATAGTTCAGTACCGCCACCTTCATCTCGGCAAACGCCGGAGTCGCCACCAAGGCCATGGTGATCAGTACCCATTGAGTCAACTTACGCACGATGCACTCCCGCAACAAAGACTGTTGTCATTTATCAAGCAATTAGAAGGTCTGACCCAGAGAGAACTGGAAGACTTGGGTATCCGCATCATCCGGTTTCTTGATCGGCGCCGCCAGGCTGAAGCTCAGCGGGCCCATGGCCGTGATCCAGGTCACGCCGACGCCGACGGAACTGGCCAACTCGCCAATGTCCAGGTCGCAGGTGTTGCCATTCTCTTTCTGGGCGGTGGAGCAATTGGTGTCGTAGACGTTGCCCACGTCCCAGAACAGCGAGGTGCGCAGGGAACGTTGATCCTTGACAAACGGCATCGGGAACAGCATTTCCACCCCGCCCTGGATCAGCACGTTACCACCGAAGGGCAGCGGATCCTGGTCCGGGTCGGTATAGCGACCATCGGCACCGATGCTGCCGTCGGTGATGACCTTGCCACTGGCGTCACGCGCCACGCTGGGCGTACTGCGTGGGCCCAGCGAGCTGTCCTCGAAACCCCGCACCGAGTTGAAGCCACCGGCGTAGTAGTTCTCGTAGAACGGCAGGTCGGAGGTAGAGCCGTAGCTGTCGCCATAGCCCAGCTCGGTATGGAAGCGCAGGGTGTAGTTGTCGGTCACCGGCTTGAACAGCTGGCCACGGTAGTCCAGTTTGAAGAACGACAGGTCGCTACCGGGCACGGTGCTTTCCAGCACCAGGCTCTGGGAATGACCACGGTTGGCCAGCACGCCACGGTTGAGCGTGGACTCCGACCAGCCGATCGAGCCCTTCAGGTTCAGGTAGTCCTCGCCCTCCTCCTCGAGGAAATCCATGATTTCGTCGACGGTGTAGGAGCCGGTATCGATGCTGTCCTGCTGGATGGTCAGGCCATAGGTCAGACGCGAGATCTCGCTGATCGGGTAACCGATGCTCACCCCGGCGCCATAGCTATCCACCGCATAGCTGGATACGTCGACATCAAGGTCATCGTAGTCGGTGGCGCGGTAGAAGGCGTTGTAGCCCAGGCTGACGCCATCGGCGGTCCAGTAGGGGTCGACGAAGCCGAAGTTGTAGCTGGTCTGGTATTCGCTGCGGGTCAGGCCGAGGCTGACCTTGTTGCCGGTACCGAGGAAGTTGTTCTGGCTGATCGAGCCGCCGAGGATCAAGCCGGCATTCTGAGCGAAGCCGACGCTGGCGGTGATCGAGCCGGAAGCCTGCTCCTCGACGCTGTAGTTGACGTCGACCTGGTCGTCGGTACCGGGTACCTGCGGAGTCTCAACGTTGACTTCCTTGAAGTAGCCCAGGCGCTCGAGGCGGGTCTTGGACTGGTCGATCAGGTAGGTCGAAGCCCAGCCGCCTTCCATCTGGCGCATTTCGCGGCGCAGCACTTCGTCTTCGGTCTTGGTATTGCCACGGAAGTTGATGCGGTTGACATAGGCACGCTTGCCCGGATCGACCACGAAGGTGATGGCGACGGTCTTGTCTTCGTCGTTGGGCTGCGGCACGCCGTTGACGTTGGCGAAGGTGTAGCCCTCGTTGCCCAGGCGGCGGGTGATCAGCTCGGAGGTGGTGGTCATCACCTTGCGCGAGAATACCTGGCCCTGCTTGACCAGCAGCAGCTTCTTGACTTCCTCTTCCGGCACTTTCAGGTCACCGGAGAGCTTGACTTCGCTGACGCTGTACTTGTCGCCCTCGTCGACGTTGACGGTGACGTAGACGTGCTTCTTGTCCGGGGTGATGGATACCTGGGTGGAGGAGATATCCATGTTGATGTAGCCGCGGTCCAGGTAGTAGGAGCGCAGACGCTCCAGGTCACCGGACAGTTTCTCGCGGGCGTACTTGTCGTCGTTCTTGAAGAAGGACAGCCAGTTGGTGGTCTTCAGCTCGAACAGGCCGACCAGGTCCTCATCAGAGAAGACCGTGTTGCCCACCACGTTGATGTGCTGGATGGCGGCAACCGAGCCCTCGTTGATGTCGATCTTCAGTGCCACGCGGTTACGCGGCTGCGGAATCACTTCGGCTTCGATGCTGGCCGAATAGCGGCCTTGGGCCACGTACTGGCGCAGCAGTTCGTTGCGCACGCCTTCGAGGGTGGCGCGCTGGAAGATTTCGCCCTCGGCCAGGCCGGACTGCTCCAGGCCCTTCATCAGGTCTTCGGTGCTGATCGCCTTGTTGCCTTCGATCTCCACGCCGGAGATCGACGGACGCTCGATCACGGTGATCACCAGCACATCGCCATCGCGACCGAGCTGGATATCCTGGAAGAAACCGGTTTTGAACAGCGCACGAGTAGCCTCGACCAGGCTACCGTCATCCGCCTGCTCACCGACGTTGAGCGGCAGGGCGCCGAACAGGCTGCCCGCGGAAACCCGCTGCAGGCCGTTGACGCGAATATCTGAGATGGTGAAGGACTCGGCGTGAACTTCGGCGATCATCAATGCGGCGAGCACCGCAGGTAGCAGCAGACGTTTCATGAAGTCCTTTCTTATTCCAACTGACAATAAAGAAGCCGCCGCAATAGGCGGCAGCTTCGCAATTCAGCGATTTGTTTACAGACGACCCAGGTCGTTGATCAGGGCCAGCAACATCACCCCGAGCACCAGACTGATGCCCACCTGCATGCCCCAACCCTGCACCCGCTCGGACAGCGGGCGACCCCGCACCCACTCGATCAGGTAGAACAGCAGATGCCCCCCATCCAGCACAGGAATGGGCAACAGGTTGAGAACCCCCAAACTAATGCTCAGCAGGGACAGGAAATACAGGAAATCCCCCACTCCCGACTGGGCTGAAGCGCCCGCCACTTTAGCAATGGTTATCGGCCCACTCAAGTTTTTTACCGAGAGCTCACCGACCAGCATTTTGCGCACCGAATCGAAGGTCAGCAGGGTCATGTGCCAGGTGCGCCGCAGCCCCTCGCCCAGCGCATCCAGCGGCCCGTAGCGGACTTCGCGCAGCATCTCTTGCGGCCACTCGACGGCGCCGACGCCGACGCCGAGGTAACCGCCGCGCGCCTCACCCTCGCCACGCACGGCAAGGTTCACCGTGAACGCCAGCTCGCGCCCCTCGCGCTCGACCAGCAGGCGCACCTGCTGCCCCGGCAGCTCGCGCAGCACATCCAACACCTGCTGCCAGTCAGCGATGCGCTGCTCGCCGATCAACAGTAGGCGATCACCCTTGCGCACGCCCGCCGCCTGCGCCGGCCCCTCGGGATCGATTTCCTGCAGAACCGGAGCAATGGCCGGACGCCACGGACGAATACCCAGCGACTGCAGCGGATCTGGCTGCTCGACACCCTTCTGCCAATCACGCAGTGCCAACTGACGAGTGCTCTGCGCCGTCGAATCAGGCTCGCGCAACAACAGCTCGAGCGTGCCGCTCTCGCCGAGACGCCGCACCAGTTGCAGATTGACCGCCCCCCAACCGGCCGTCGGCTCGCCATCCACGGCCAGGATCTCCTGCCCGGCCTGCAGGCCCGCCGCCGCCGCCAGGCTGTCCGCCTGCACGGCGCCGATGACCGGCTTGGCCTGCTGGCTGCCGAGCATGGCCAGGACCCAGAAGAACAGGATGGCCAGCAGGAAGTTGGCAATCGGCCCGGCGGCGACGATGGCGATGCGCTGCCGTACCGACTTGCGATTGAAGGACTGCTCGATCTGCTCGGCCGGAACATCGCCCTCGCGCTCGTCGAGCATCTTCACGTAGCCACCCAGCGGAATGGCGGCCACGACGAACTCGGTGCCCTGGCGATCGTGCCAGCGCAGCAGGGGGCTGCCGAAGCCCACGGAGAAGCGCAGGACCTTGACCCCGCAGCGCCGCGCCACCCAGAAGTGGCCGAACTCGTGGATAGTCACCAGCACGCCCAGCGCAATCAGGGTGCCGAAGAACATGTATAGCGCGCTCATCCTATTCCTCCGGGCTCAACGCCCGTGGCGACTCAACCATTCACCGGCCAGCACCCGCGCCCGGGCATCGGCCGCCAGCACCGCATCGAGGTTTTCGACCGGCGCGACCGCCTCAAGATTCAATACTTCATCGATGATACGCGCGATCTCGGGAAAGCGGATGCGCCGCTCGAGGAAGGCCGCCACCGCCACCTCGTTGGCCGCATTGAGCAGCGCCGGCGCACTGCCACCCGCCTCCGCGGCATGTCGCGCCAGGCGCAGGCAGGGGAAACGCTGCTCGTCCGGACGCTGGAAATCCAGGCGCGCCACGGCGAACAGGTCCAGCGGCGCCACGCCGGAGTCGATGCGCTGCGGCCAGGCCAGGGCATGGGCGATCGGCGTGCGCATATCCGGATTGCCCAACTGCGCCAGCACCGAGCCATCGACATAGTCGACCAGCGAATGGATCACGCTTTGCGGATGGATCACCACCTCGACCTGACTCGGCCTGGCGTCGAACAGCCAGCAGGCCTCGATCAGCTCCAGGCCCTTGTTCATCATGCTCGCCGAGTCCACCGAGATCTTGCGCCCCATCGACCAGTTGGGGTGGGCACAGGCCTGCTCGGGGCTGACCCGCTCCAGCTCGGCCAGCGGGGTTTCGCGGAACGGGCCGCCGGAGGCCGTCAGCAGGATGCGCCGCACCCCGACAGCGCCCAGACCGCGGGCATAGTCACCCGGCAGGCACTGGAAGATCGCATTGTGTTCGCTGTCGATCGGCAGCAGCACGGCACCGCTGCGCCGCACCGCCTGGATAAACAGGTCGCCGGACATCACCAGCGCTTCCTTGTTCGCCAGCAGTACCTTCTTGCCGGCCTCGACCGCCGCCAGGGTCGGTTTGAGACCGGCAGCGCCGACGATCGCCGCCATCACCGCATCGACTTCGGGATGCGCCGCCACTTCGCACAGACCACCCTCGCCCACCAGCACCCGGGTCGGCAGCCCGGCCTGCTGCAGCGCCGCCTGCAATGCCTCGCCGGCCGCCGCATCGGCAACCACGGCATAGCGCGGCCGATGCTTGACGCACAGGGCCTGGAGTTCGGCCAGGCGGGTGAAACCACTGAGGGCGAAGACCTGGTAGCGCTCAGGATGACGCGCGATCACATCCAGGGTGCTGAGCCCGATGGAGCCGGTCGCCCCCAGCACGGTGATCTGTTGCACCCGACTCACAGCGTGCCCCAGCCAGCCAGCCACAGCAGCACGGCAAATACCGGCACGGCCGCCGTCAGGCTGTCGATGCGATCCAGCACGCCACCGTGACCGGGCAGCAGGTTGCTGCTGTCCTTTATCCCGGACTGGCGCTTGAACATGCTTTCGGTCAGGTCACCGACCACCGAGATCAGCACCACCAGCGCCGCGCCCGCCAGGGCCAGGGCAAAACCCTTGCCCTGCCAGCCCTGCTGCAGGCCGACCGCCGCGGTGATCAGCAGGCTGGCCAGCAGGCCGCCATACAGCCCCTCCCAGCTCTTGCCGGGGCTCACCCGCGGCGCCAGCTTGCGCTTGCCGAAGGTCTTGCCGGCGAAATAGGCACCGATATCGGCCCCCCACACCAGCACCATGACGGCGATGATCAGCAGGTTCGCCTGCGGCCACTGCTTGAGCAGGACCAGGCCCTGCCAGGCGGGCAACAGGATCAGCAGGCCGATCAGCAGCTTCCCGGGCAGGCCGCCCCAGTAGCGGCTACTGGCGGGATAGCTCAGCACCAGCAGGGTGGCCAGCACCCACCACAGCACAGCCGCGCCGAGCAACCAGGGTGCCAGGCCCGGGGCGCGATACAGCCCGTAGAGCAGCGCCGCCACGGCGGCGGCATAGGCCACGCGCTGCGCCTGCCCGGCGAAACCGGCCAGGCGTGCCCACTCCCAGGCTCCCAGGGTCACCACCGCACCGATGAACAGGGCGAACAGCCCGCCGTCGAGCAGGAAGAAACCGCACAGTACGACGGGCAGCATCAGCAGCGCCGTGATGATCCGTTGTTTGAGCATCAGCGACGCGCCTCGGCTTCCACCTGTTCACTGGTCTTGCCGAAGCGACGCTGGCGGGTAGAGAAATCGGCCAGCGCCTTGCGCATGGCCTCGTGTTTGAAGTCCGGCCAGAACAGGTCGGAGAAATACAGCTCGGAATAGGCCAGCTGCCACAGCAGGAAATTGCTGATGCGGTGCTCGCCGCCGGTACGGATGCACAGGTCCGGCAACGGCAGATCGCCGGTGGCCAGGCAGCCCTGCAGCAGCTCCGGAGTCAGGTCCTCCGGCTGCAGGTGCCCGGCCTGCACATCGCGCGCCAGGCGCTGCGCGGCCTGGGCGATATCCCACTGGCCGCCGTAGTTGGCCGCCACCTGCAGGACGAAGCGCTTCTCGCCGGCGGTGATCTGTTCGGCCTCGCGCATGGCCGCCTGCAGCTCCGGATGGAAGCGCGAGCGATCCCCGATGATGCGCAGGCTGATGCCGTTTTCCTTGAGCTTCTTCGCCTCGCGGCGCAGCGCCCCGAGGAACAGCTCCATCAGCGCGCCGACCTCTTCGGCCGGGCGCTGCCAGTTCTCGCTGGAGAAGGCGAACAGGGTCAGCACCTCGACCCCCGCCTCGGCACACACCTCAATTACCGCACGCACGGCGTCGACGCCGGCCTTGTGCCCGGCCACGCCAGGCAGCAGGCGCTTCTTCGCCCAGCGGTTATTACCATCCATGATGATGGCCACATGACGCGGCACTATCGCCGGGGCTTCCTGCTTGTTCTTGACCATGGCTAGAGGACCGTCACACCGCCATCAGATCGGTTTCTTTGGCTTCCAGCGCCTTTTCCACCTCGGCGACGAACTTGTCGGTCAGCTTCTGCACCTCGTCGGCGGCGCGACGCTCTTCGTCTTCGCTGATTTCCTTGTCCTTGGACAGCTTCTTCAGCTCGGCCAGGGCATCGCGGCGCACGTTGCGCACGGCCACCTTGGCATCCTCGGCAACGCCACGTGCCTGCTTGGTGTAGCCCCTGCGCGTCTCTTCGGTCAGGGCCGGCATCGGTACCCGAATAGTGGTACCGGCGCTGCTCGGATTCAGCCCGAGATCGGAGGTCATGATGGCCTTTTCGATCGCAGCGCCCAGCGCCTTGTCGTGAGCGACGATCTTCAGCGTACGGGCATCTTCCACGCTGATCGCGGCGACCTGATTCAGCGGCATCTCGCTGCCGTATGCCGGGACCTTGATGCTGTCCAGGATACTGGGATGCGCCCGGCCGGTACGAATGGAGGCCAGGTTGCGCCCCAGGGACTCCAGGGATTTGACCATGCGCTCCTGAGCGTCTTTCTTGATCTCGTTGATCATTGTGCTTCCTCCTCGATCAGGGTTCCTTCCGCGCCGCCCACCACGATATTCAGCAGGGCGCCCGGCTTGTTCATATTGAAGACCCGCAGCGGCATCTTGTGGTCGCGGCACAGACAGATGGCCGTCAGATCCATCACACCCAGCTTGCGGTCGAGCACCTCGTCATAGGTCAGACGCTCGAATTTCTCCGCATTGGGGTCCTTGAAAGGATCGGCAGTGTACACGCCATCGACCTTGGTGGCTTTCAACACCAGATCGGCATCGATCTCGATGGCGCGCAGGCAGGCCGCCGAGTCGGTGGTGAAGAACGGGTTGCCGGTGCCGGCGGCGAAGATCACCACTTCCCCGGTAGCCAGGTGACGCAGCGCCTTGCGCCGGTCGTAGTGATCGGTCACGCCGACCATCGAAATCGCCGACATCACCGTGGCCGGGATGTTCGAGCGCTCCAGCGCGTCGCGCATGGCCAGGGCGTTCATCACGGTAGCCAGCATGCCCATGTGGTCGCCGGTGACCCGGTCCATGCCGGCAGCGGACAGCGCCGCACCGCGGAACAGGTTGCCTCCGCCGATCACCAGCCCGACCTGCACGCCGATGCCGACCAGCTGGCCGACTTCCAGCGCCATGCGGTCCAGCACCTTCGGGTCGATGCCGAACTCTTCCGAGCCCATCAGGGCCTCGCCGCTAAGTTTGAGCAGAATGCGTTTATAGCGAGGTTGGCGACCACTCACCTGCTGAGCCATGCGTATCTCTCCTGCGGCGTTGCTTTCTAGTCGAAGCACTGCGGCTTCATATTTTTACCCGGCAGTCAGACAACTGCCCGGTGAATTGGTGCGGCGCGAGCAACGATTATGCCGCGCTTTGCAAAAGAGGCTGCACGCGTAAGCGGGCAGCCTCTTCGGTACGACAGTGCGGAACCGTCTTACTGCTTGCTGGCGGCAGCCACTTGAGCAGCAACTTCGTCAGCAAAGTTGTCGACCGGCTTCTCGATGCCTTCACCTACGGCGAAACGGGTGAAGGAAACGATTTCAGCACCACCCTGTTTGGCCAGGGCGCCGACGGTGACTTCCGGGTTCTTGACGAACGCCTGCTCAACCAGGCTGGCTTCGGCCAGGAACTTGGTGATGCGACCGGCAATCATCTTCTCGACGATTTCAGCCGGCTTGCCCTTCATCTTGTCTTCGTTCAGGGACAGGAACACGTTCTTCTCGCGCTCGATGGCCTCAGGGGAGACTTGAGTCGGCAGCAGGAATTCCGGGTTGCTGGCAGCCACGTGCATGGCGATGTCCTTGGCCAGCTCGACGGTACCGCCCTTCAGGGCCACGACCACGCCGATCTTGTTGCCGTGCAGGTAGGAACCCAGCACGTCGCCCTCGACACGGGCCAGACGACGGATATTGACGTTTTCACCGGTCTTGCCGACCAGGATCAGACGATCGGCTTCACGGGCTTCGATCAGCGGCTCGACGGTGGTCAGCTTGTCGGCGAAAGCCTGGTCGACGCTGGCGGCAACGAAGGCCTTGAAGTCGTCCTGCAGAGCCAGGAAGTCGGTCTGCGAGTTGACTTCCAGCAGAACGGCGGACTTGCCGTCGTCCTTGATCGCGATGGCGCCTTCGGCGGCAATGTTGCCAGCCTTCTTGGCGGCCTTGATGGCGCCCGAGGCACGCATGTCGTCGATGGCTTTCTCGATGTCGCCGCCGGCCTTGGTCAGGGCCTTCTTGCAATCCATCATGCCTTCGCCGGTGCGCTCGCGCAGTTCTTTAACCAGGGCTGCAGTAATTTCTGCCATGTTCTTGATCCTCTTGAATCGGTAGTCAACCAATCAACCCGGATACCGGGTACAAATTCGTAAGTGGCAAAAAGGGGGCCTAGCCCCCTTCTTGCGCAACGGGTGACCTCGGTCGCCCGCTATCAGCCTTCGCTGGCCTCGGAGGAAGCTTCTTCGACGAACTCGTCGGCGCCGCCGGCAGCATTGTTGCGACCACGGATCACGGCGTCGGCCATGGCACCCATGTACAGCTGGATGGCGCGGATGGCGTCGTCGTTACCCGGGATGATGTAGTCAACGCCTTCCGGGCTGCTGTTGGTATCGACGATGCCGATGACCGGGATGCCCAGTTTGTTGGCTTCGGTGATAGCAATGCGCTCGTGGTCGACGTCGATCACGAACAGGGCGTCCGGCAGACCGCCCATGTCCTTGATACCGCCCAGGCTGCGATCCAGTTTTTCCAGATCACGGGTGCGCATCAGGGCTTCTTTCTTGGTCAGCTTGGCGAAGGTACCGTCCTGGGATTGGACTTCCAGTTCGCGCAGGCGCTTGATCGAGGCACGGATGGTCTTGTAGTTGGTGAGCATGCCGCCCAACCAGCGATGATCGACGTACGGCGAACCGCAACGTGCGGCTTCGTCAGCCACGATCTTGCCGGCGGAACGCTTGGTGCCCACGAACAGAATCTTGTTCTTGCCCGCAGCCAGCTTCTCAACGAAGGACAGAGCCTCGTTGAACATCGGCAGGGTTTTTTCCAGGTTGATGATGTGGATCTTGTTGCGCGCGCCGAAAATGAACTTGCCCATTTTCGGGTTCCAGTAACGGGTCTGGTGGCCGAAGTGCACACCGGCCTTCAGCATATCGCGCATATTGACTTGGGACATGATAGTTCCTTGATAAGTCGGGTTAGGCCTCCACGCATCCCGCTATCCAACCCTTGCAGGCACCCAGGATAACGTGTCGATACGTGTGCGGATTAAAGCTTCACGAGCCCACAGCCCGTAAAGCGGCGCATTTTATATCACAGAACGGCGCCACAAGCTACCCGCCTCGACTCGCCGCGCGCATGGCGCTTATGGCTTGCAGCCCGAAGCTGTTAACATGCGCCCTTGTCCTGCCTGCGCCCGAGAGCCCATATGACCGTTACCATCAAGTCGCCGGAAGAAATCGAAAAAATGCGCATCGCCGGCCGCTTGGCCGCCGAAGTGCTGGAAATGATCGGCGAACACGTCAAGCCCGGCGTCACCACCGAAGAGATCGACCGCATCTGCCACGACTATATCGTCAACGTGCAGAAGGCCATCCCGGCACCGCTCAACTATGGCGCAGCTCCCGGCCGCCCGGGCTTCCCCAAGTCGATCTGCACCTCGCTCAACCACGTGGTCTGCCACGGCATCCCCAACGACAAGCCGCTGAAGGACGGCGACGTGCTGAATATCGACGTCACCGTGATCAAGGACGGCTACCACGGCGACACCAGCAAGATGTTCATGGTCGGCAAGGTCGCCGAGTGGGCGGTCAAGCTGGCCCAGGTCACCCAGGAGTCGATGTACAAGGGCATCGCCCTGGTCAAGCCGGGCGCACGCCTGGGCGACATCGGCGAAGTGATCCAGAAGCACGCCGAGAAGCACGGCTTCTCCGTGGTCCGCGAATACTGCGGGCACGGCATCGGCGCGGTGTTCCACGAAGAGCCGCAGGTTCTGCACTACGGCCGCGCCGGCACCGGCATGGAACTCAAGGCGGGCATGACCTTCACCATCGAACCGATGATCAACCAGGGTCGCCCGGAAACCCGCCTACTCGGCGATGGCTGGACCGCCATCACCAAGGACCGCAAGCTGTCCGCGCAGTGGGAGCACACCGTGCTGGTCACCGAAGACGGCTACGAGATCCTCACCCTGCGCAGCGACGACACCATCGCGCGCACCTCAGCCTGAGCATATAGAAGGTAGGCCGCATGCCGCAGATGGATCCGGAGTTGTTTGATCGCGGCCAGTTCCAGGCCGAACTGGCGCTCAAGTCCAGCCCCATCGCCGCGTTCAAGAAGGCCCTCAAGCAGGCGCGCGAGGTGCTCGACGGGCGCTTTCGCGAAGGCCGCGACATTCGCCGCCTGATCGAGGACCGCGCCTGGTTCGTCGACCAGATCCTGCGCTGCGCCTGGGATCGCTTCGACTGGAGCGAAGACGCCGACATCGCCCTGCTGGCGGTCGGCGGCTACGGCCGCGGCGAGCTGCACCCCAACTCCGACATCGACCTGCTGATCCTGCTCGACAGCGCCGACCACGAAGTCTTCCGCAGCCCCATCGAAGGCTTCCTCACCCTGCTCTGGGACATCGGCCTGGAAGTCGGGCAGAGCGTGCGTTCGGTGGATGAATGCGCCGAAGAGGCGCGCGCCGACCTGACGGTGATCACCAACCTGATGGAAAGCCGCACCATCGCCGGTCCCGAGCGCCTGCGCCTGCGCATGCAGGAGGTCACCAGCGCCGAGTGCATGTGGCCGAGCAAGCACTTCTTCCTGGCCAAGCGCAAGGAACAACAGGCGCGCCACGCCAAGTACAACGACACCGAGTACAACCTGGAGCCCAATGTGAAGGGCTCCCCCGGCGGCCTGCGCGACATCCAGACCATCCTCTGGGTGGCGCGCCGCCAGTTCGGCAGCCTCAACCTGCACTCACTGGTGCAGCAGGGTTTCCTGGTCGACAGCGAGTACGGCATGCTCGCCTCCAGCCAGGAGTTCCTGTGGAAGGTGCGCTACGCCCTGCACATGCTGGCCGGGCGCGCCGAAGACCGCCTGCTGTTCGACCACCAGGGCAAGATCGCCGCCCTGCTCGGCTTCGAGGACGGCGACGGCAAGCTGGCGGTGGAAAACTTCATGCAGAAGTACTACCGGGTGGTGATGGGCGTCGCCGAACTCAGCGACCTGATCAACCAGCACTTCGAGGAAGTGATCCTGCGCGCCGGCGAGCTGGGCCCGGCGCTGCCGCTGAACAGCCGCTTCCAGCTGCGCGACGGCTACCTCGAAGTCACCCATGCCAAGGTGTTCAAGCGCACCCCGTTCGCCATCCTCGAAGTCTTCGTGCTGATGGCCCAGCATCCCGAGATCAAGGGCGTGCGCGCTGACACCATCCGCCTGCTGCGCGACAGTCGGCACCTGATCGACGACGACTTCCGCCGCGACATCCGCAACACCAGCCTGTTCATCGAGCTGTTCAAGTCGACCCAGGGCATCCACCGCAATCTGCGGCGGATGAACCGCTACGGCATTCTCGGCCGCTACCTGCCGGAGTTCGGCCATATAGTCGGGCAGATGCAGCACGACCTGTTCCACATCTATACGGTCGATGCACACACCCTCAACCTGATCAAGCACCTGCGCAAACTCAAGCGCCCGGAGCTGGCGGAGAAATTCCCGCTGGCCAGCAAGCTGATCGACAAGCTGCCCAAGCCGGAGCTGATCTACCTGGCCGGGCTCTACCACGACATCGGCAAGGGCCGTGGCGGCGACCACTCCGAACTCGGCGCGGTGGATGCCGAAGCCTTCTGCGCCCGCCACCAACTGCCGAACTGGGACAGCCGGCTGATCGTCTGGCTGGTGCAGAACCACCTGGTGATGTCGACCACCGCCCAGCGCAAGGACCTGTCCGACCCGCAGGTGATCTTCGACTTCGCCCGGCAGGTCGGCGACCAGACCCGCCTGGACTACCTCTACGTGCTGACCGTGGCCGACATCAACGCCACCAACCCCAGCCTGTGGAACTCCTGGCGCGCCAGCCTGCTGCGCCAGCTCTACACCGAGACCAAGCGTGCCCTGCGCCGCGGCCTGGAAAACCCACTGGACCGCGAGGAGCAGATCCGCCAGACCCAGAGTTCGGCCATCGACATCCTGGTGCGCGGCGGTACCGACCAGGACGACGCCGAGCAGCTCTGGTCGCAACTGGGCGACGACTACTTCCTGCGCCATACCGCCGCCGACGTGGCCTGGCACACCGAGGCGATCCTCCAGCATCCGGCCGGCAAGGACCCGCTGGTGCTGATCAGGGAAACCGCCCAGCGCGAGTTCGAGGGCGCCACCCAGATCTTCATCTACGCCCCGGACCAGCACGACTTCTTCGCCGTGACCGTGGCCGCCATGGACCAGCTCAACCTGAACATCCACGATGCGCGGGTGATCACCTCCACCAGCCAGTTCACCCTGGACACCTACATCGTCCTGGATGCCGACGGCGGGCGCATCGGCGACAGCCCGGCACGCATCAAGCAGATCCGCGACGGCCTGGTCGAAGCGCTGAAGAACCCGGACGAGTACCCGGCGATCATCCAGCGCCGCGTGCCGCGCCAGCTCAAGCACTTCGCCTTCGCCCCGCAGGTGACCATCCACAACGATGCCCAGCGCCCGGTGACCGTGCTCGATATCACCGCGCCGGATCGCCCCGGCCTGCTGGCGCGGATCGGCAAGATCTTCCTGGATTTCGACCTGTCCCTGCAGAACGCCAAGATCGCCACCCTCGGCGAGCGGGTGGAAGACGTGTTCTTCATCACCGACGCCCACAACCAGCCGCTGTCCGACCCCGAGCTGTGCGCGCGCCTGCAGGACGCCATCGTCCAGCAGCTGTCGCAGGCCAATGGGGAAACCGTCGGCCTCGGCTCGATCAGCATATGAACCCGGCCGGGCCCAGCGCCGCCCGGCCCGCACGCGACCAAGAGACGTTATGAACCACGCCCTGACCCAACTGCAGCCCTACCCCTTCGAGAAACTGCGCGCCCTGCTGGCCGGCGCCCAGCCGCCGGCCGACAAGCGCCCGATCGCCCTGTCCATCGGCGAACCCAAGCACAAGTCGCCGGACTTCGTCGCCCGGGCCCTTGCGGACAACCTCGACCAGCTGGCCGTGTACCCGACCACCCTGGGCATCCCGGCGCTGCGCGAAGCCATCGCCGCCTGGTGCGAGCGCCGCTTCGGCGTGCCCGGCGGCTGGCTGGATGCCGCCCGCCACGTGCTGCCGGTCAACGGCACCCGCGAGGCGCTGTTCGCCTTCACCCAGGCCGTGGTGAACCGCGAGAGCAAGGGCCTGGTGGTCAGCCCCAACCCCTTCTACCAGATCTATGAAGGTGCGGCCCTGCTCGCCGGCGCCACCCCGCACTACCTGCCGTGCCTGCAGGAACATGGCTTCAACCCGGATTTCGACGCGGTCAGCGACGACGTCTGGCAGCGCTGCCAGATCCTCTTCCTGTGCTCGCCGGGCAACCCCACCGGTGCGCTGATCCCGCTGGAAACCCTGAAGAAGCTGATCGCCCTGGCCGACAAATTCGATTTCGTCATCGCCGCCGACGAGTGCTACAGCGAGCTGTATTTCGACGAAGACAACCCGCCACCAGGCCTGCTGACCGCCTGTGCGGAGCTGGGCCGCAGCGATTTTGCGCGCTGCGTGGTATTCCACAGCCTGTCCAAGCGCTCCAACCTGCCGGGGCTGCGCTCCGGTTTCGTCGCCGGCGACGCCGACATCCTGAAATCCTTCCTGCTGTACCGTACCTACCACGGCTGCGCCATGCCGGTGCAGACCCAGCTGGCCAGCGTCGCCGCCTGGAACGACGAGGCCCACGTGCGCGCCAACCGCGACCTGTACCGCGAGAAGTTCGCCGCCATGCTCGACATCCTCGGCCCGGTGCTGGACGTGCAGCGCCCCGACGGCGGCTTCTACCTGTGGGCCAGGACCCCGGGCGACGACCAGAACTTCACCCGCGAGCTGTTCGCCCAGCAGCACGTGACCGTGGTGCCCGGCTCCTACCTGTCGCGCGAAGTGGCCGGCGAGAACCCCGGCGCCGGCCGCGTGCGCCTGGCCCTGGTCGCGCCACTGGCCGAGTGCGTGGAGGCCGCCGAGCGCATCCGCGCCTACCTTCAAGGACAGCCCGCATGAGCATCACCCTTTACGGCATCAAGGCCTGCGACACCATGAAGAAGGCGCGCACCTGGCTCGACGAGCACGGCGTGAGCTACGGCTTCCATGACTACAAGACCGCCGCCATCGACCGCGCCAGCCTGCAGCAATGGTGTGCCGAACACGGCTGGGAAACCGTCCTCAACCGTGCCGGCACCACCTTTCGCAAGCTCGACGAGGCACAGAAGAACGATCTCGACCAGGCCCGCGCCATCGAACTGATGCTGGCCCAGCCGTCGATGATCAAGCGCCCGGTCCTCGACCTGGGCGGCAAGACCCTGGTCGGCTTCAAGCCCGAGCTGTACGCCGCCGCCCTGGCCTGATCCACCCCCGAATTCGCCTGGCTGCTTGTGCGCCGGCCTGTCCCAACCTGATTCAGCAAGAGGAATTGCCATGTCTACCCAACTGTTCAGCATCGCCTTCGGTGTCGGCACCCAGAACCGCCAGGGCAACTGGCTGGAAGTCTTCTACGCCCAGCCGCTGCTGCACCCGGCCGCGGCCCTCTCCGACAAGGTCGCGCAGAAGCTCGGCTACACCGGCGGCAACCAGGCCATCGCCTTCACCACCCAGCAGGCCGCCGAACTGGCCGAAAGCCTGAAAGGCATCGACGCCGCCCAGGCCGCCCTGCTCACCCGCCTGGCCGAGAGCCACAAGCCGCTGGTGGCGACCTTCCTCGATGCCGACATCGCCCTGAGCAGCACGCCCGAGGCCTACCTCAAGCTGCACCTGCTGTCGCACCGCCTGGTCAAGCCGCACGGCCTCAACCTGACCGGCATCTTCCCGCTGCTGCCCAACGTGGCCTGGACCAGCCAGGGCGCCGTGGACCTGGCCGAGCTGGCCGAACTGCAGCTGGAAGCGCGCCTGAAGGGCGAGCTGCTGGAAGTGTTCTCGGTGGACAAGTTCCCGAAAATGACCGACTACGTGGTGCCGGCCGGCGTGCGCATCGCCGACAGCGCCCGCGTGCGCCTGGGCGCCTACATCGGCGAAGGCACCACGGTGATGCACGAAGGCTTCGTCAACTTCAACGCCGGCACCGCCGGCCCGGGCATGATCGAAGGCCGCGTCTCCGCCGGCGTGTTCGTCGGCAAGGGCTCTGACCTCGGTGGCGGCTGCTCGACCATGGGCACCCTGTCCGGCGGCGGCAACATCATCATCAGCGTCGGCGAAGGCTGCCTGATCGGCGCCAACGCCGGCATCGGCATCCCGCTGGGCGACCGCAGCACCGTGGAATCCGGCCTGTACATCACCGCCGGCACCAAGGTCGCCCTGCTCGACGAGCAGAACAACCTGGTCAAGGTGATCAAGGCCCGCGAACTGGCCGGCCAGGCGGACCTGCTGTTCCGCCGCAACTCGCAGACCGGCGCGGTGGAGTGCAAGACCAACAAGACCGCGATCGAGCTCAACGAAGCCCTGCACGCACATAACTAAGCGCGTGTCGCGGTGAACAGGCCGGGCCCATGCCCGGCCTGTCTATTTATACTCAGCGGACATTTCTGCGGTGCCGAAGCCCATGTCACTGATTTCCCCCTGGCGCGCCGATTTCCCCGGCATCCTGGCCCTCGACGGCGCAGGCCAGACCTACCTGGACAGCGCCGCCACCGCGCAGAAGCCGCAGGCCATGCTCGACAGCCTGCTGGGCTACTACGCCGGCGGCGCCGCCAACGTGCACCGCGCCCAGCACCAGCCGGGCGAGCGCGCCACCCGCGCCTTCGAGGCCAGCCGCAGCCTGGCGGCGCACTGGCTGAATGCGGCCAGTAGCGAAGAGATCGTCTTCACCCACGGCACCAGCGAAGCCCTCAACCTGCTGGCCTATGGCCTGGAGCATCGGTTCGCCGCCGGCGACGAAATCGCCATCAGCGCCCTGGAGCACCACGCCAACCTGCTGCCCTGGCAGCAACTGGCCCTGCGCCGTGGGCTCAAGCTGGTGGTGCTGCCCCTCGACCGCGACGGACGGATCGACCTGGCCCAGGCCGCCACGCTGATCGGCCCGCGCACCCGCCTGCTGGCGGTGTCGCAGCTGTCCAATGTGCTGGGCTGCTGGCAGCCCGTGCGCGAGCTGATCGCCCTGGCCCAGGCACAGGGCGCGCTGACGGTGGTCGACGGCGCCCAGGGCGTGGTGCATGGCCGGCATGACGTGCAGGCGCTGGGCTGCGACTTCTACGCCTGCTCCAGCCACAAGCTGTACGGCCCGGACGGCGTCGGCCTGCTCTACGGCCACCGGGAGGCCCTGGCGCAGCTGCGCCACTGGCAGTTCGGCGGGGAAATGGTGCTGGAGGCCGACTACCGGCACGCGCGCTTCCGCCCCGCTCCGCTGGGCTTCGAGGCCGGCACCCCGGCGATTTCCAGCGTCATCGCCCTGGGCGCGAGCCTCACCTACCTGGCCGGCCTGGATGGCGCCGCCGTCGCCGGCCATGAGGCCGCCCTGCACGCCAAGCTGCTGGCCGGCCTGAACGCGCGCGAAGGCGTGCGCCTGCTCGGCGCGCCCCAGGTGGCCCTGGCCAGTTTCGTGGTGGACGGCGTGCACAGCGCCGACCTCGCGCACCTGCTCAGCGAGCAGGGCATCGCCGTGCGCGCCGGCCATCACTGCGCCATGCCGCTGCTGAAAAGCCTCGGCCTGCCCGGGGCGATCCGCGTGTCCCTGGGCCTGTACAACGACGGCGAGGACCTGGAACGGCTGTTCTCTGCCCTGGACAAAAGCCTGGAGCTGTTGCGATGAGCCTGCCCGCCGCCGCCCGCGAAGCGCTGGACGCCTTCGGTCAGTGCCCCGGCTGGGAACAGCGCGCGCGCCTGCTGATGCAGTGGGGCGAACGCCTGGCGGCGCTGAGCGAGGAGGAACGGCAGGAAAGCCACCGCGTGCACGGTTGCGACAGCCAGGTCTGGCTGGTCGGCGCCTGTAGCGACGGCCACTGGCAGTTCCGCGCCGCCAGCGACGCCCGCCTCATCCGCGGCCTGCTGGCCGTGCTGCTGGCGCGGGTCAATGGCCTGGACGGCGGCGAACTGCAGGGCGTCGACCTGGCCGACTGGTTCAACCAGCTGGGCCTGGCCCGGCAACTGTCACCGTCGCGCAGCAACGGCCTCAACGCCGTGCTGCAGCGCATGCGCGAGCTGACCCAGAAGTAGGCTGGATCGCGCTTCATCGATCCACCAAGCGGGCTAACAGGCCGTTGAAAAATGTTGGCGAGGCAGCCGAGACAAGGCGATAACGACCGAAAAACGCAGTTTACCTAGTGTAAATGAGCATTTTGAGGCCGTTTTTAACGCAGTATCGGCAACGCAGGTAGTTTTTCAACGGCCTGTTAATGGTGGATGAACACGGCGTCATCCACCCTACCGCGCCTCAGCCGCGCTGGCGCTGGGTCAGGCCACGGAGGAAGTTGCGCAGCACCTGGTCGCCGCACAGGCGGAAGTTCTTGTGTCCCGGCTTGCGGAACAGCGCGCTGAGCTCGGCCTTGGTCATCGGCAGGTCGGCGGCCTGGAGGATGGCGTGCATGTCGTCGTCCTTCAGCTCGAAGGCCACGCGCAGCTTCTTCAGGATGGTGTTGTTGGTCAGGCGCTTCTCCACCGGCAAGGCCGGGCGGCTGTCGTCCTTGCCGCGCTTGAAGAACACCAGGCCATCGAGGAAATGCGCCAGCACCTCGTCGCTGCACGGCGCGTAGCCCTCTTCGTCATCCTTGAGCAGGAAGGCCGCCACATCGGCCTCGGCCAGTGGGTAGTCGGCCAGCTGGCAGATTTCCACCAGCTTGGCGTCGCTGACATCCAGCAGGTAGCGCAGGCTGCGCAGCACATCGTTGTTGATCATGGGAGCATCTCGTTCAGGCCGCAGCCGACATCGGCGGGCTGGGCGCGGGGAATCCGGCAGGCGGGCAAGCGGCGATTATAGGGCCTGGCGCCGCCCCGCGCGGCAGAAAAACCGCGGGTCAGGCCGGTTTGCCCGCCCGTTCCGCCGGGCGCCGGGCCCCGGCCACCAGCTTGTCGATGATTTTCGCCGCGGCGACCATGCCGAAGCTGGCGGTCACCATCATCGCCGAACCGAAGCCGCCGGCGCAGTCCAGGCGCGTGCCGTCGCCCGGCATGACCTTGCTCAGGCACACGCTGCCGTCGGGCAACGGGTAGCGCAGCTGCTCGCGCGAGTAGACGCAGGTGATGCTGTAGGTGCGCCCCGGGGTGCGCGAGAAGTTGTAGTCGCGGCGCAGCAGCGAGCGCACCTTGGCGATCAGCGGGTCGTTGACCGTCTTGTTCAGGTCGGCGATCTCGATCTTGGTCGGGTCGACCTGGCCGCCGGCGCCCCCGGTGGCGACGATCTGGATCTTGCGCCGCTTGCACCAGGAGATCAGCGCCGCCTTGGCCGCCACGCTGTCGATGCAGTCGATCACCGCATCCAGTTCCTCGGTGATGTACTCGGCCATGGTCTCGCGAGTGACGAAATCGGCCACCGCATGCACCACGCAGGCCGGGTTGATGGCGCGGATGCGCTCGGCCATCACCTCGACCTTTGCCTTGCCCACCGCGCCAGTCAGGGCATGTACCTGGCGGTTGGTGTTGGTGATGCAGACGTCGTCCAGGTCGAACAGGGAAATCTCGCCCACCCCCGAGCGCGCCAGCGCCTCGGCCGCCCAGGAGCCCACACCGCCGATGCCGACCACGGCCACATGCGCCGCCTGCAGGCGCTGCAGCCCCTCCAGGCCGTAGAGCCGGGCAATTCCGCCGAAACGCTGATCATCTGTAGCCATGCCACCACCCTCGCAAACCGGCCGGCATTATAAGGGCCCCGGGCGCCAGACTCACCTGCGCCGCAACGCTGTGCGAGTGCGGTGCGCGCCGTGCCCGGCGAATATTTCCGGACGGCTGTTGCCCAACGGCAAAGCCCCGCCAACAGCGGGCCCGGCCGATGCTATACAGGTAACAGGCGGCGGAGTAGCATGCGCGCCGACCGGCGTTCGCCGGAAACTCCCCTGTTCCACCCTGCGGAACCTGAAAACAGCTATGCCAACGCGTAAATTCGGACTCAATCTGGCAGTCTTCGTGGCGGTCGCCGCCCTGTTCACTGGCATCTGGGCACTCTACAACCGCCCGGTCAGCGCACCGGACTGGCCCGAGCAGATCTCCGGCTATTCCTTCTCGCCCTTCCGTGCCGGGCAGAATCCCCAGCAGAACACCTACCCGAGCGATGCGCAGATCCGCGCAGACCTCGAACTGCTGAGCAGCCAGACCGACAACATCCGCACCTATTCGGTGGATGGCGAGCTGGCCAAGATCCCCTACCTGGCCGAAGAGTTCGGCCTGCGCGTGACCCTCGGCATCTGGATCAGCCCCGATCTGGAACGCAACGAACGGGAGATCGCCAAGGCCATCGAGATCGCCAACGACTCGCGCAGCGTGGTTCGCGTGGTGGTCGGCAACGAAGCCCTGTTCCGCCGCGAAGTGACCCCGGAGAACCTGATCGCCTACCTCGACCGGGTGCGCGCCGCGGTCAAGGTGCCGGTGACCACCTCCGAGCAGTGGCACATCTGGCAGGAATACCCCGAGCTGGCCAAGCACACCGATCTGATCGCTGCCCACGTGCTGCCCTACTGGGAGTTCGTGCCGATGGAGGACTCCACCGAGTTCGTCCTCGAACGCGCCAAGGACCTTAAGAAGCTGTTCCCGAAGAAACCCCTGCTGCTCTCCGAAGTGGGCTGGCCGAGCAACGGCCGCATGCGTGGCGGCGCCGACGCCTCCCAGGCGGACCAGGCCATCTACCTGCGCACCCTGGTCAACGCGCTGAACGCCAAGGGCTACAACTACTTCGTCATCGAGGCCTTCGACCAGCCGTGGAAGGCCAGCGACGAAGGCTCGGTGGGCGCCTACTGGGGCGTGTACAACCTCGACCGCCAGGCCAAGTTCGCCTTCGAAGGCCCGGTGGTGGCCATTCCGCAATGGCGCCTGCTGGCCATCGCCTCGGTGGTCCTGGCCCTGCTGACCCTGGCCCTGATGCTGATCGACGGCAGCGCCCTGCGCCAGCGCGGGCGCACCTTCCTGACCTTCGTCGCCTTCGCCGGCGGCTCGGTGCTGGTGTGGATCGGCTACGACTACAGCCAGCAGTACAGCACCTGGTTCAGCACCATAGTCGGCCTGCTGCTGGGCATCGGCGCCTTCGGCGTGTTCATCGTGCTGATCACCGAGGCCCACGAGCTGGCCGAGACCGCCTGGACCCGCACCCGCCGCCGGCCGTTCCTGCCGGTGCTGACCGACACCGCCTACCGGCCCAAGGTGTCGATCCACGTGCCCTGCTACAACGAGCCGCCGGAGATGGTCAAACAGACCCTCGACGCCCTGGCCGCCCTCGACTATCCGGACTACGAAGTCCTGATCATCGACAACAACACCAAGGACCCGGCCGTGTGGGAGCCGGTGCAGGCCTACTGCGAGCA
The DNA here is from genome assembly GCF_009799925.1 of Pseudomonas sp. R-28-1W-6. GTDB lineage: Bacteria > Pseudomonadota > Gammaproteobacteria > Pseudomonadales > Pseudomonadaceae > Aquipseudomonas. The sequence continues at coordinate 135,017 of NZ_WELK01000005.1, read as the reverse complement.
GCTCGGCCCGCGCTTCCGCTTCTTCCACGTGGCGCCGCTGCACGGCTTCAAGGGCGGCGCGCTGAACTACATCCTGCCGCACACCGCACCGGATGCCGAAGTGGTGGCGGTGATCGACTCCGACTACTGCGTCGACAAGAACTGGCTCAAGCACATGGTGCCGCACTTCGCCGACCCGAAGATCGCCGTGGTGCAGTCGCCGCAGGACTACCGCGACGGCAACGAAAGCACCTTCAAGAAGCTCTGCTACGCCGAGTACAAGGGCTTCTTCCACATCGGCATGGTCACCCGCAACGACCGCAACGCGATCATCCAGCACGGCACCATGACCATGATCCGCCGCACGGTGATGGACGAGCTGCAGTGGGCCGACTGGACCATCTGCGAGGACGCCGAGCTCGGCCTGCGCGTGTTCGAGAAGGGCTACGCCGCCGCCTACGCCCACCAGAGCTTCGGCCAGGGGCTGATGCCGGACACCTTCATCGACTACAAGAAACAGCGTTTCCGCTGGGCCTATGGCGCCATCCAGATCATGAAGGGCCATGCGCGCAGCCTGTTCCTCGGCAAGGGCTCCGAGCTACAGCCGGGCCAGCGCTACCACTTCATCGCCGGCTGGCTGCCGTGGGTCGCCGATGGCCTGAACATCTTCTTCACCATCGGCGCCCTGCTCTGGTCGGCGGCCATGATCATCGTGCCGCAGCGGGTCGACCCGCCGCTGATGATCTTCGCCATCCCGCCGCTGGCGCTGTTCTTCTTCAAGTTCGGCAAGATCCTGTTCCTCTACCGCCGCGCGGTGGGTGTCGATCTGGTGCGCTCGTTCCAGGCGGCCATCGCCGGCCTGGCGCTGTCGCACACCATCGCCAAGGCCGTGCTGTACGGGGCGTTCACCAAGACCATCCCGTTCTTCCGCACGCCGAAGATGGCCAGCAACCACGGCATCCTGGTGGCCCTGGCCGAGGCCCGCGAGGAAGTGTTCATCATGCTCCTGCTGTGGGGCGCGGCACTGGGCATCGGCATCGTCCAGGGCCTGCCCAGCGCCGACGTAAAGTTCTGGGTGGCCATGCTCCTGGTGCAGTCGCTGCCGTACCTGGCCGCGCTGATCATGGCTCTGCTGTCGTCCCTGCCCAAGCCGGTGGAAGCGAGCGAGGACGAGGCCACGGCCCCGGTCTGAGTCGTTTCTGCCTGTCGAAACGGCGGCCTTGGGCCGCCGTTTTGCTTTAAGATATGCGCCTTTTCCGCGCCTTGAGTGTTATCCATGACCGCCCTCTCCCCCACCCTCGAGCTTGCCTGCGACCTGATCCGCCGCCCGTCCGTGACCCCGGTCGACGAAGGCTGCCAGGAGCTGATGATGCGCCGCCTGGCCGCCGCCGGCTTCGCGCTGGAGCCGATGCGCATCGAGGAGGTGGACAACTTCTGGGCCCGCCGCGGTGGTGACGGCCCGGTGCTGTGCTTCGCCGGGCATACCGACGTGGTGCCGACCGGCCCGCTGCAGTCCTGGCAGCACCAGCCGTTCGATGCGCTGATCGACGCCCAGGGCATGCTCTGCGGCCGCGGAGCGGCGGACATGAAGGGCAGCCTGGCGTCGATGATCATCGCCGTCGAGCGCTTCGTCGCCGACCACCCGAAGCACAAGGGCGCGATCACCTTCCTAATCACCAGCGACGAGGAAGGCCCGGCCCACCACGGCACCAAGGCCGTGGTCGAACGCCTGCGCGAACGCGGCGAGCGCCTGGACTGGTGCATCGTCGGCGAACCGTCGAGCACCACCCTGGTCGGTGACGTGGTCAAGAACGGCCGCCGCGGCTCGCTCGGCTGCACCCTCACCGTGCGCGGCAAGCAGGGCCACGTGGCCTACCCGCACCTGGCCCGCAACCCCATCCACCTGGCCGCGCCGGCCCTGGCCGAGCTGGCCGCCGAGCACTGGGACAACGGCAACGCCTACTTCCCGCCGACCAGCTTCCAGGTCTCCAACCTCAACTCCGGCACCGGCGCCACCAACGTGATTCCCGGTGAGCTGAAAGCGGTGTTCAACTTCCGCTTCTCCACTGAATCCACCGTCGAAGGCCTGCAGCAGCGCGTGCGCGCCATCCTCGACAAGCACGGCCTGGACTACGAGCTGGACTGGGCGCTGTCCGGCCTGCCGTTCCTCACCCAGCCGGGCGACCTGCTCGACGCTGTGGCCGCCAGCATCAAGAGCGTCACCGGCCGCGAAACCACGCCCTCCACCTCCGGCGGCACCTCGGACGGACGCTTCATCGCCACCTTGGGTACCCAGGTGGTCGAGTTGGGCCCGGTCAACGCCACCATCCACCAGATCGACGAGCGCGTGCTGGCCAGCGACCTGGATGTGCTGACCGAAATCTACTATCAAACCCTGGTCAATCTGCTCGCATGAGTCTGACCTGCCCGATCTGCCAGCAGGCGCTGAGCCTCGTCGACAACGGCGTGGCCTGCCCGGCCAACCACCGCTTCGATCGTGCGCGCCAGGGTTACCTGAATCTGCTGCCGGTACAGCATAAGAACAGCCGCGACCCGGGCGACAACGCCGCCATGGTCGAGGCCCGTCGACGCTTCCTCGATGGCGGCCACTACGCGCCGCTGGCCCGGCGCCTGGCCGAACTGGCCGCCGAGCGCGCCCCACAGCGCTGGCTGGATATCGGCTGCGGCGAGGGCTACTACACCGCCCAGCTCGCCGAGTTGCTGCCTGACGCCGACGGCTATGCCCTGGACATCTCCCGCGAGGCGGTCAAACGGGCCTGCAAACGTGCGCCTCAACTGACCTGGCTGGTGGCGAGCATGGCCCGCGTGCCCCTGGCGGATGCCAGCTGCAACCTGCTGGCCAGCGTGTTCAGCCCGCTCGACTGGCAGGAAGCGCTGCGCCTGCTCGCTCCCGGCGGCGGCCTGCTGCGCATGGGGCCGACCGCCGAGCACCTGATGCAGCTGCGGCAGAAGCTGTACGACGAGGTGCGCGACTATGACGAGCAGAAGCACCTCGGCCTGATTCCGCCGGGCATGCGCCTGGCCCACAGCGAAACCCTGCGCTTTGCCCTGAACCTGACCAGCAGCCAGGCCCGCGCCGACCTGCTGGCCATGACCCCGCACGGCTGGCGCGCCAGCGCCGAACGCCGCGCGGCGGTGATTGCCGAAGACTTCGAAGTTACCGTCGCCATTCGCTACGATTGGATCGAGAAACTCTAGGGACACCCTCATGCGCCAACCCGATATCGAGATCTACCTCAAGGACGCCGATCACAAGGCCATCGCCGCCTGGCTGGGCCAGGCCATCGGCCCGGTCAGCGAATGGCACCAGCAGGGCCAGACCTTCAAGTGCCGCGCCGGCGACGTGCCGGTGACCTGGCTGCCGAAGGCGGTGGGCAAGTGGCACAGCCTGTATCTGGAAAGCGACGCCACACCCTGGGACGACGACCTGGCCTGCGCCCGCGCCGCCTTCGCCGCGCTCAACGTGGAAGTGCGCTGCGCACCCGGCGGCTGGGACGAGGAGGAAAGCATCGAGACCGCCGACCGCTGGATCCGCATCAGCGCCGACGGCGAGGAAGAGATCATCTGGCGCACCGACTGAGTCGCCGCCCGGAAAACAGAAGGCCCGTCATTGACGGGCCTTTTGCATGCGGCGAGTGGCCTGGATCAGAGCTGGGAGACGTCTTCCGCCTGCAGGCCCTTCTGCCCCTGGATCACGGAAAACTCGACCTGCTGGCCCTCGACCAGCGAGCGATGCCCCTCTCCGCGGATGGCGCGGTAGTGGACGAACACGTCCGGGCCGCTGCCCCGCTGAATGAAGCCATAGCCCTTGGAATCATTGAACCACTTGACGGTTCCGGTCTCACGATCAGCCATTGCCACTTCCCTCGACTCTCATTGTTTTTATTGCCCGCATGGGCCTCGACGGTTCAGCAAGAACGTCCCTCGGCTACGCGCAGCTCCGGCCCGACAAGCAGGGCCAGGGCCACGCGAATGGCGTTCCTAATGCGACCGCTTCGCGAGTATAAAACAACTTAAGAGGCTGCCAAGGACTTTTTAAAACAGCCCGCAAGCCACGCGCGGCGTGGCCTGCAGCCATTTAAACCGGCACCGCGGCGAGCGGATCGGTCAGCTTTTTCGCCAGCCGCCAGTACTGTTGCGGCTCCGATCAACAGGCCCGCCTGGCAATTCTGTAGGGAGCACCGCGCGCACCGGCAGGTGCCTTACAGGGCCTAGGCGAACATGGCGTGGTTAGTACGTGAGCCGGCGAGGCGCCTGGCTCACGAGCCCCTAACGGTCTCTCAGGCGGCCTTGCGCCGACGCCACAGCCACAGGGCCAGCACGCCGAGGGTCAGCAGCAGCGGCACCAAGGCAATGTTGACGAACTTCAGGGTGCGCCCCAGTTCCTCGATCTTCGAGTTGAGCTGGAAGCGCACCTCGCGCAGTTCCTTGCGGATGCGCACCTTCTCGGCGAGGAACTGCTGCACGGTGGCCTGCTGTTCCGGGGTCAGTTCCATGGCCTTGCTCGGGTCCTGGTTCTGCTGCAGGGCAGCGAGTTTCTGCTCGGTCTCGCCCAGGCGCTTCTGCAGGTCTTCTTCCTTGACCCGGAACTGCGCCTCGGCCTCGCGTTGCAGCGCCTCGACCACCTCGAACGGGCGGCTGAAGCGGCCGCGCGAACGCACGCTGATCAGCGCGTCCGAGCCGGACAGGTTGTCCAGGGCATTGATGGCGAAACCGGCGTTGTCGGCGAACGGCTGCGGCACGCGCTGGCCGAAGAAGTCCTGCACCTGCACCCACATGCGGTCGCTCAGCAGGTCGGTGTCGGCCACGGCGATGACGTTGATGTTGTCCGCCGCCTTGAGGCCGTCCTTGCGCCCTTCGATGCCGTTCGGGTAGGCGCTCTGCACCGGACCGCTGATGCGCGCGGCGATGGCATAGCGCTCGCCGGTCGGCTGCAGATCGCGCAGCAGCTCTTCCGGGTTATTCAGCATGGCGAAACGCGCGGCATCGAACGGCATGGCGTATTCCGAGCTCTGCAGCAGCGGCACAAACTGGGTCTTGGCGCCTTCGAGCGGTTCGAGGATGCCGCTGGTGGCGACGTTGATGCTTTCCAGGCCAGCGGTACTCACATCGTCCTGGTTCAGCGCCCGGGCCTGCAGGCCCAGCCAGCCGGCATGGCGCACCGGGCGCTGGCCCTGGCCCATGCCCACGGCCATGGCGTAGGAACCGTCACCGAGTACCTTGCCCGGCTGCAGGCGCAGGCCCCAGGCCTTGAACAGCGGCTCGAGATCCGAGGACTTCTCGGCGCCATCGCCCGGCAGCATCGGCATGCCGGTGTCGGCCTCGCTGTAGGGGTCGACGAACACCATCAGCTTGCCGCCGCGCAGGACGAACTGGTCGATGGCGTACAGGGTCTGCTCCGGCAGCTGCTTGGGGTGCACCAGCAACAGCACCGAGACCTTCTCCGGGATCTGGTCGACGCCGATCTTCAGGCTCTCGATCTGGAACAGCTGGCGCACTTCCTCCATCACCATCCAGGGCGCCGTCGGCTGCCGGCTGGCCATGTCGAAGCCGCCGTTGATCTGCAGCCCGGACAGCACGCCGACCACCGGGCGCTGCGGGGTAGCCAGGGTCTGCACCAGCTGGCTGACCTGGTATTCGAGCAGCTCTTCCTGGTCCAGCGGGAAGAACGGGATGATCTGCTTGCCATCCTGGCCATTGGTGCCGGCCAGGCCGAAGTAGATCTGCGCGCCGTCCTGGTTCGCCGGCACGGCCTGCAGGCCGAAGCTGGCGGCCTTGTCCTCGTCCTCGGAGAACGGCTCAGGGTCGACCACGTGCAGGGTGATCTTGCCCTTGGCCGCGCGCTCGTAGGCCTTGAGCAGCTCCTGCACGCGGGTGGCGTAATTGCGCAGCACGGCCAGGTCGCGGGCCGACTTGTCGGAGTAGAAGAAGTACAGGTCGATCGGCTCCTTCAGCTCGCCGAGGATCTGCTCGGTGCCGGCGGAGATGGTGTAGAGCTTCTGCTCGGTCAGGTCGAGACGGGCGTTGTTCAGGGTCAGCCCGGCGAACAGGTTGAACGCCAGGAAGGCCGCGGCGATCAGCAGCAGGCCGGCGCCGGAATACATCAGTTTTTTCATCTTCAGTCAGCCTTCTTCAGATCGACCACGATGGCGGTGGCGGCAAGCCAGGCGGCCATCAGGGTGATGAAATAGAGCAGGTCGCGCAGGTCGATCACGCCCTTGCTGATCGCGTCGAAGCGGGTCAGGAAGCTCAGCGAGGCCACCGCATCCAGCAGCCACTGCGGCGCCCAGCCGGTGAAGGCATCCAGCACCATGGGGAAACCGCTGACGATGAACAGGAAGCAGGCGCTGACGGCGAGGATGAAGGCGATCACCTGGTTCTTCGCCAGGGCCGACATGCACGAGCCGATGGCCAGGTAGGAGCCGGCCAGCAGCCAGCTGCCCAGGTAGGCGGTGACGATCGCGCCGTTGTCCGGTTCACCCAGGTAGTTGACCGTGAGCACCATCGGGAAGGTCAGCAGCAGGGCGATGCCGGCGAACACCCAGGCGGCGAGGAACTTGCCGGTGACCGCGTCGAAGCGGGTGATCGGCAGGGTCATCAGCAGCTCTATGGAGCCGGACTTGCGCTCCTCGGCCCACAGGCGCATGGCCAAAGCCGGCACCAGGAACAGGTAGAGCCAGGGGTGGAAGCCGAAGAAGGCCTTGAGGTCGGCCTGACCGCCCTCATAGAAACCGCCCAGGTAGAAGGTGAAGACCCCCGACAGGACCAGGAAGATCAGGATGAACACATAGGCCAGCGGGGTGGCGAAGTAGCTGGCCAGCTCGCGTTTGAATACCACCGGTAGCTGCTTCATGCCGCTTCTCCCCGGGTCAGGCTGCGGAATACTTCATCGAGGCGGCCGCGCTCCACGTCCAGCTCCTCCACGTGCCAGCCACGCTGGTGAATCAGCGCATTGACCTGCGGGAAGATCACCTGGCCCGGCTGGGCCAGCACGGTGAGGCTGTGCTCGCTGCGATTCTCCTCGACCCCGGCCACGCCCGGCAGGGCGGCCAGCGCGGCCTGGTCCAACTCGCCGCGGCTGACCAGGGTGACGGCCTGGTGGTAGCGCGAGCGGCTTTCCAGCTCCAGCGGCGTGCCGTCGGCAACCAGCTTGCCGGAGGCGATCACCACGGCGCGGGTGCACACGGCGCTGACTTCTTCGAGGATATGGGTGGAGATGATGACGATCTTGTCGTGGGCCAGGCTCTGGATCAGCCCGCGCACCTGGTGCTTCTGGTTCGGGTCGAGGCCGTCGGTGGGCTCGTCGAGGATCAGCACCTTGGGGTCATGCAGGATCGCCTGGGCCAGGCCGACGCGGCGCTTGAAACCCTTGGACAGGGTGTCGATGGACTGGCCGAGGACCTTGTCCAGCTCCACCTGGTCGACCGCACGGCTGACCCGCTGCTTCTTCTCGGCGCCACGGAAACCGCGGACCTCGGCGATGAATTCGAGGAAGCCACGCACCGTCATGTCGCCGTAGCACGGCGCGCCTTCCGGCAGGTAGCCGATCTGCTGCTGGGCCTTGAGGGTCTGGCGCTGGATGTCGCAGCCGAGAATGCTCGCCGTGCCGGAAGTCGGCGCGAGGAAGCCGGTCAACATCTTCATGGTGGTGGATTTGCCGGCCCCGTTGGGACCGAGAAAGCCCAGCACTTCCCCCTGCTGGACAGTGAACGACAGGCCGTCGACGGCCGTGTGTCCCGCAAAACGCTTGGTCAGGTTTCTTATTTCGATCATGGCCTCTCACCATCGCGATAAAGGCCCGCCGCGCCACGCCGCGCGTGAAACGGGCCCGATAAATGCCGGCCGGACTATAAGGAGTCGGTCGTCGGCAATGCAAGACCGCATTGTTCGCGAAAAGTTGCCGGTTTTTTCCCGCCTGCCGGCGCCATATCGGTTTTGCCGCGGGGCGGGTGATGCGGCAAACTAGCGCCCCCGAGCAAATGCTCGCTTGATTGCCCCGCAGAGTCCGTATGACCCGCTCGCCCTTCCGCCGTCTCGTTTTTGGTGCCCTACGCCGTGTGCTGTACCTCTGGGTGCGCTCGGAAACCATCAACCAGTCCGCCTTCACTCTCAAGCTCGACCGCAGCAAGCCGGTGTTCTACGTGCTGCAGCAGCCTTCGGCGAGCGACCTGGCAGTGGTCGACACGGAATGCAGCAAGGCCGGCCTGCCACGCCCGGTGCTGCCGGTAGCGATCGGCGAGCAGATCGAACCCGCCGCGTTCTTCTACCTGACCCCCGAGCCGGGCTGGTTCGGCGGGCATGACAAGCGCGGCGCGCCGCCGGCGCTGGTACGCACCCTGGCCGCCCTCGAACGCAACGCGGTAGAAGACGCGCAAATCATCCCGGTCAGCGTGTTCTGGGGCCAGTCGCCGGACCGCGAGACCAGCCCGTGGAAACTGCTGTTCGCCGACAGCTGGGCGGTCACCGGGCGCCTGCGCAAGCTGGTGAGCATCCTGATCCTCGGCCGCAAGACCCGCGTGCAGTTCTCCGCGCCGATCCACCTGCGCGAGCTGCTGGCCCAGGACAAGGGCCTGCAGCGCACCCAGCGCATGGCCCAGCGCATCCTGCGCGTGCACTTCCGCAATCAGAAGGCGGCGGTGATCGGCCCCGACGTGTCGCACCGGCGCAACCTGGTCAAGGGCCTGATCCACGGCCCGCAGGTACGCCAGGCGATCCTCGACGAAGTCGAGCGCGAGAAGATCAGCCTGGACAAGGCCGAGGCCCAGGCCCTGCGCTACGGCAACGAGATCGCCTCGGACTACACCTACACCGCCATCCGCTTCCTCGAACTAGTACTCAGCTGGTTCTGGAACAAGCTGTACGAAGGCATCCAGGTCAACCATATCGACGCCGTGCGTGAAGTGGCCCACGGCCACGAGGTGATCTATGTGCCCTGCCACCGCAGCCACATCGACTACCTGCTGTTGTCCTACCTGCTGTTCAGGAATGGGTTAACGCCGCCGCATATCGCCGCCGGGATCAACCTCAATATGCCGGTGATCGGCGGCCTGCTGCGCCGCGGCGGCGCCTTCTTCATGCGCCGCACCTTCAAGGGCAACCCGCTGTACACCGCGGTGTTCAACGAATACCTGCACACCCTGTTCAGCCGCGGCTTCCCGGTGGAGTACTTCGTCGAAGGCGGCCGCTCGCGCACCGGGCGCATGCTGCAGCCGAAGACCGGCATGCTGGCCATCACCCTGCGCAGCTTCCTGCGCTCCAGCCGCCTGCCGGTGGTGTTCGTGCCGGTGTATATCGGCTACGAGCGCGTGCTGGAAGGCCGCACCTACCTGGGCGAGCTGCGCGGCGCGGCGAAGAAGAAGGAGTCGATTTTCGACATCTTCAAGGTCATCAGCGCCATCCGCAAACAGCGCTTCGGCAGCGTCTGGGTCAACTTCGGCGAGCCGATCAAGCTGGCCGAGTTCCTCGATGCGGAGCAGCCGGACTGGCGCAGCCAGGACCATGGCCCGCAGTTTCGCCCGGACTGGCTGAACAGCACCACCAACCGCCTCGGCGAGCGCGTGGCGCAGCACCTCAACGAGGCTGCGGCGGTCAATCCGGTCAACCTGGTCGGCCTGGCCCTGCTCTCGACAGCCAAGCTGGCGCTGGACGAGAAGAGCCTGGTGCGGGTGCTCGATCTGTACCTGGCCCTGCTGCGCCAGGTGCCCTACTCGCCCCACGCGACCCTGCCGGAAGGCGACGGCGCCGCGCTGATCCGCTACGTGCAGAGCATGGACCTGCTGGCCGAGCAGAAGGACGCGCTGGGCAAGATCCTCTACCTGGACGAGCAGAATGCTGTCCTGATGACCTACTACCGCAACAACGTACTGCACATCTTCGCCCTGCCGGCGCTGCTGGCGAGCTTCTTCCAGAGCAGCTCGCGGATGAGCCGCGAGCAGATCCTGCGCTACACCACGGCGCTGTATCCGTACCTGCAGTCCGAGCTGTTCATCCGCTGGTCGCGCGAGGAGCTGGAAGGCGTGGTCGACCAGTGGCTGGCGGCCTTCGTCGAACAGGGCCTGCTGCGTCAGGAAGACGATGTGTACATCCGCCCGGCACCGAGCTCGCGTCAGTTCGTCCTGCTCACCCTGCTGGCCCGCGCCATCGTGCAGACCCTGCAGCGCTTCTACATGGCCACCGCCCTGCTGAGCAACGCCGGGCAGAACGTGCTGTCGGCCGAGGAGCTGGAGAACCTCTGCGTGGTCATGGCCCAGCGCCTGTCGATCCTGCATGGCCTGAATGCCCCGGAGTTCTTCGACAAGAGCCTGTTCCGCCACTTCATCCAGACCCTGCTCGACGAGGGCGTGCTGCGCCAGGACAGCGCCGGCAAGCTCAGCCACCACCCGCAACTGGCCGAACTGGCCGAGGGCGCGGCCAAGCGCGTGCTGCCGGCGGAGATCCGCCTGTCGATCCGCCAGGTCGCGCTGGAACGCGGCGAGGATGCCGAGGACGCAGCCTGATCCGCCAGCGCCTGCAGAGACAAGGGCCGCCGATGCGGCCCTTGTCGCTTTCACAGCCCCTTAGCCACCGGTAACGCTCAGCCATGACCCCAGCAGCCCTCGCCACCCTGCACCAGCACCTGCTCTCGGCCTTGAGCCCGCCGCCCGACGAAGTGCGGCGCCTGTTCCACGGCCGCGGCCGCTGCTGGCCGGGGCTCGAACACCTGACCCTCGACTGGCTGCAGGGCGTGCTGCTGGTGGCGCTGTTTCGCCAGCCCGAGGCGGAGGAGCTGAACGCCCTGGAGGCCATGCTGCTGGCGCTGACCGCCTCCCCCGCCTGGCAACAGTGCGGGGCGCACAGCCTGCTGTTGCAGCACCGCTACCGCCAGGACAACGGCGCGCAATGGCTGCTGGGCGAGCCGCTGGAGGGCTGCGTGGTGGTCGAGAACGGCCTGCGCTTCCAGCTGGACCTGGGCCGCTTCCAGAACACCGGACTGTTCCTCGACATGCGCCATGGCCGGCGCTGGGTCCAGGAACAGGCGGCGGGCAAGCGCGTGCTCAACCTCTTCGCCTACACCTGCGGCTTCTCCGTCGCCGCCATCGCCGGCGGCGCCGAGCAGGTGGTCAACCTGGACATGGCCAAGGCAGCCCTCAGCCGCGGCCGGGACAATCACCGGCTGAACCGGCACGACCTCAGCCGCGTCAGCTTCCTCGGCCACGAGCTGTTCAAGTCCTGGAGCAAGGTGAAGAAGTACGCACCCTACGACCTGATCATCATCGACCCGCCCTCGTTCCAGAAGGGCAGCTTCGTTCTGACCAAGGACTACCAGAAGATCCTGCGCCGCCTGCCGGACCTGCTCGGCGCCAGTGGCAGCGTACTGGCCTGCTTCAACGACCCGAGCATCGGCCCCGACTTCCTGATCGACGGCATGGCCAGCGCGGCACCGGACCTGCGCTTCGCCGAACGCCTGGACAACCCGCCGGAGTTCGCCGACATCAGCGCCGACAGCGCCCTGAAGGCCCTGGTGTTCACCCGCCAGCCGCCTGCCGAGGCCGCCGCCCCCTGAGCCAAGCGGTTTGGCGTCACTGCCCCAGTCCGCTAAGCTCGCCCGATTCCCACCGCCATAAGGAAATCCCCATGCTCCGCCTCACCGCCCTGGCCGCCGGCCTGCTGTTGTCCGCCAATGCCTTCGCCCTGTCCCTCGCCGACCTCAGCCAGACCGACGCCAGCAGCGGGCTCAAGGATGCCCTGACCCAGGGCGCGCAGGCCGCCGTGCAGCAACTGGGCAAGCCCGGCGGCTTCAGCGACAACGAGGAAGTGCGCATCGAACTGCCGGGCAAGCTCGGCAAGGCGGCCAAGACCATGAAGATGATGGGCATGGGCGAGCAGGTCGACCAGCTCGAAGCCAGCATGAACCAGGCCGCCGAGGCGGCCGTGCCGCAGGCCCAGGCGCTGCTGGTGGATGCGGTGAAGAAGATGACGGTGACCGATGCCAAGAGCATCCTCGCCGGGCCGAACGATGCCGCCACCCAGTACCTGAACAAGACCAGCCGCGAGCAGATCCGCGCCAAGTTCCTGCCCATCGTCAAGCAGGCCACCGACCAGGTCGGCCTGGTCAAGCAGTACAACAGCTTCGCCGGCCAGGCCGCCGCCTTCGGCGTGGTCGATGCGAAGAGCGCCAACGTCGAGAACTACGTCACCGAGCAGGCGCTGGACGGCCTGTTCAAGATGATCGCCGAACAGGAAGCGAGCATCCGCGAGAACCCGGCCGAAGCGGCGACCAGCCTGGCCAAGAAGGTGTTCGGCGCGCTCTGATCGCTTGAGCCCCGACAAAAAAGCCCCGCACTCTGGCGGGGCTTTTTCTTGCCTGTCTGGCTTACGCCTCGACTTCCTTGACCTTGAACCAGGCCGCGTACAACGCCGGCAGGAACAGCAGGGTCAGCGCCGTGGCGACGATCAGGCCGCCCATGATGGCCACCGCCATAGGCCCGAAGAACACGCTGCGCGACAGCGGGATCATCGCCAGCACCGCCGCCAGGGCGGTCAGCACGATGGGGCGGAAGCGCCGCACCGTGGCCTCGATGATGGCGTGCCAGCGGTCCTGGCCGGCGGCGATATCCTGCTCGATCTGGTCGATGAGGATCACCGAGTTGCGCATGATCATCCCCGACAGGGCGATGGTGCCGAGCATGGCGACGAAGCCGAACGGCTGCTGGAACACCAGCAGGAACAGGGTCACGCCGATCAGCCCCAGCGGCGCGGTGAGGAACACCATAACCGAGCGCGAGATGCTCTTCAGCTGCAGCACCAGCAGGGTCATCACCACCAGGATGAACAGCGGCACCCCGGCGTTCACCGACTTCTGCCCGCGCGCCGAGTCCTCGACCGTGCCGCCGACCTCCAGCAGGTAGCCGCTGGGCAGCGCATCGCGGATCGGCTGCAGGGTCGGCAGGATCTGCTTGACCAGCCCGGCCGGCTGCTCGCCGCCGTAGATGTCGCCCAGCACGGTGACGGTCGGCAGGCGGTCGCGGTGCCAGATCACGCCTTCCTCGAAGCCGTATTCCAGGGTGGCGATCTGCGACAGCGCCACGCTCTTGCCGTTGCTGATCGGCACCGCCAGGCTCGGCAGCAGCTCCAGCTGCTGGCGCTCGCGCACGGTGCCGCGCAGGAGGATCTCGATCAGCTCGTTGCCCTCGCGGAACTGACTGACGCTGGAACCGGACAGCGAACTCTGCAGGAAGCGCGAGACATCGGCGGTGCTCACCCCCAGGGCGCGGGCGCGCTCCTGGTCGATGTTCAGGTAGACCACCTTGCTCGGTTCTTCCCAGTTCAAATGCACGTTGGACACATGGCTGTTCTCGCGCACCTTGTCGGCCACCTGGCGGGCAATCGCGCGGACCTCGTCGATATGCTCGCCGGAGACGCGGAACTGGATCGGGTAGCCCACCGGCGGGCCGTTCTCCAGGCGCGAGACGCGGGTGCGCAAGGTCGGGAACTCGTCGTTGAGCACATCGATCAGCCAGACACGCAGCGCCTCGCGGTCCTCGATCGACTTGGCCAGCACCACCACCTGGGCGAAACGGGTCGCCGGCAGCTGCTGGTCCAGCGGCAGGTAGAAGCGCGGCGAACCGGTGCCGACATAGGCCACGTAGTTCTCGATACCGTCGTGCTCCTTGAGGCGTGCCTCCAGGCGCTTGACCTGCTCCTCGGTGGCCTTGAGCGACGAGCCCTCGGTGAGCTTGAGGTCGATCATCAGTTCCAGGCGTCCGGATGCCGGGAAGAACTGCTGCGGCACGAAGCGGAACAACACCACCGAGGCGACGAACAGGCCGACGGTGACCAGGATCACCGTGCGCCGGCGGCGCACGCACCACTCCACCACTTCGCGCACCGTCTGGTAGAAGGTGGTCGAGTACGGATCATGGCCGCCGACGCTGCCGCCATGCTTCTTCGCATGCAGCTTGGCCAGGTCCGGCAGCAGGCGGTCGCCCAGGTACGGCACGAACACCACGGCGGCGACCCAGGACACCAGCAGGGCGATGGTCACCACCTGGAAGATCGAACGGGTGTACTCCCCAGTGCCCGATTGCGCGGTGGCGATCGGCAGGAAGCCGGCGGCGGTGATCAGGGTGCCGGTAAGCATCGGGAAGGCCGTGCTGGTCCAGGCGAAGCTGGCCGCCTTGAGCCGGTCGTAGCCCTGCTCCATCTTGATCGCCATCATCTCCACGGCAATGATCGCGTCGTCCACCATCAGGCCGAGCGCCAGCACCAGGGCGCCGAGGGAAATCTTGTGCAGGCCGATGCCGAAGTAGTGCATCAGGGCAAAGGTCATCGCCAGCACCAGCGGGATCGAAAACGCCACCACCAGGCCGGTGCGCAGGCCGAGGGAGAAGAAGCTCACCAGCAGCACGATGATCAGCGCCTCGACCAGCACCTGGATGAACTCGCCGACCCCGGTCTTCACCGCCGCAGGCTGGTCGGAGACCTTGCGCAGCTCCATGCCGACCGGCAGGGTCTGCTGCAGGCGGGCGAACTCCTGCTCCAGCGCTTCGCCGAGCACCAGGATGTCGCCACCGGCCTTCATCGACACGGCCAGGCCGATCGCGTCCTGATCCATGAAGCGCATGCGCGGCGCGGGCGGGTCATTGAAGCCGCGGTGCACCTCGGCCACGTCGCCGATGCGGAAGGTGCGGTCGCCGACGCGAATGGGGAAGTCGCGGATCTCGTCGACCGTCTCGAAGCTGCCGGACACGCGCAACTGCACGCGGTCGGTGGTGGCCTCGAAGAAACCCGAGGAAGCCACTGCGTTCTGCTCCTCCAGCGCCTGCTGCACCACCGCCAGCGGCAGGCCTAGGGTGGCCAGCTTGACGTTGGACAGCTCGATCCAGATCTTCTCGTCCTGCAGGCCGATCAGCTCGACCTTGCCCACGTCCTTGACCCGCTGCAGCTGCAGTTGCAGGCGGTCGGCGTAGTCCTTGAGCACGGCGTAGTCGAAGCCTTCGCCGGTCAGGGCGTAGATGTTGCCGAAGGTGGTGCCGAATTCGTCGTTGAAGAACGGCCCGCGGACGTCCGGCGGCAGGGTGTGGCGGATGTCGCCGACCTTCTTGCGGATCTGGTACCAGAGATCGGGAATGTTCTTCGACAGGATGTTGTCGCGGGCCATGAAGGTGACCACCGACTCGCCGGGACGCGAGTAGGACATGACCAGCTGGTAGTCGCCGGTTTCCATGACCTTGCGTTCGATGCGCTCGGTGACCTGGCGCGAGATCTGCTCGGCGGTGGCGCCCGGCCAGTCGGTGCGGATGACCATGGCCTTGAAGGTGAAGGGCGGGTCCTCGCTCTGCCCCAGCTTGGTGTAGGAGATGGCGCCGACCACGGCGATCACCAGCATGAAGTAGAGGACCACCGCGCGGTTGCGCAACGCCCATTCGGAGAGGTTGAAGGACATGCGCTTACTCCCCGGCGACGAGCTGGACGGTGCGATTGTCGCGGTCCACCGGCTTGACCTTCTGCCCGTCACGCAGCATCTGCACACCGGCGGCGACTACCCAGTCGCCCTCCTTCAGCCCTTCGAGCACCGACACGCGTTCCTGGCCGTAGCGGCCGATGCGCACGGAGGTGCGTACCACCTTGGACTCCTTGGGATCGACCACCCAGACGAAGGGCACGTCCTTCTCCGCGCTGAGCGCCGACATCGGCACCGACAGCGGCACCTCGCCCTCGGCCTTGATCGCCACGCGGGCGCTCTGCCCCAGTTCGGCTTTCATCGCGCCACCGGCAAAGGCCACCCGCGCGGCGAAGGTGCGCGACTGCGCGTCGGCGGCCGGCGACAGCTCGCGGATGCGTCCGGGGAAACGCTTGCCCGGCTGCGACCACAGTTCGACGCTGACGTCCTGGCCGATGCGGAAGCGCTCGAAGGCATGCTCCGGCACGCTGATCAGCACTTCGCGCTCGCCATCGGTGGCCAGGGTGAACACCGTCTGCCCGGCGGCCACCACCTGCCCGACCTCCGCCAGGCGCCGCGCCACCACGCCATCCTGGGAGGCACGCAGCACCGAGTAGCCGGCCTGGTTGTTGGCCACGTTGAACTCGGCCTGGATCTGTTTGACCCGCGCCTCGCCGGCGCGGTACTGATTTTCCACGTTGTCGTACTGCGACTGGCTGATCAGCTGGCGGGCCAGCAGGGTCTTGTAGCGATCACGCTCGGTGCGTACCAGCTTGAGGTTGGCCTCGGCCGCAGCCACCTGGGCGCGAGCGGCCTCCAGCTGCAGCTTGACGTCCTCGGGGTCCAGCTCGGCCAGCGGCTGGTCCTTCTTCACCCGCGCGCCAGCATCCACCAGGCGCTTGCTGATCTTGCCGCCGATGCGAAAGGCCAGCTCCGGTTCGAAGCGCGCGCGCACCTCGCCCGGGTAGGTCTCCACGGCATCGCCGGCCGGCAGTGGCTGCACCACCATGGCCGGGCGCGCCGGCGCCTCGACAGGCTCGCCGTTGCCGCAGGCAACCAGCAGGGGGATCAGGCACACGGGCACAGCGAGGGACAAGGCATGGCGGAACATGGAGAGTGACCTTTCGCAAAGAAACGCTTGGAATACTTATACTGAGCGGTATAGTAAAAATAGCAAACTCACCAGTCCAGTATTAAAACGCGAAATGTCCGACAAACTGTTGCAGTCATCCAGCGGCCCGGGACGGCCCAAGGACCCGGCCAAACGTCTGGCCATACTCGAAGCCGCCAAGCGCCTGTTCATGCGCCACGGCTACGATGGCAGCAGCATGGATGCGATCGCCGCCGAGGCGCGGGTTTCCAAACTCACGGTGTACAGCCACTTCACAGACAAGGAGACGCTGTTCGCCTGCGCGGTGGAATCGAAATGCGAGGAGCAGTTGCCGCAGCTGTTCTTCGCCCTGCAGCCGGATACCCCCATCGAGGCGGCCCTGCTGGCCATCGGCCGCGGCTTTAACACCCTGATCAACAGCCAGGAAGCCGTGGCCATGCTGCGCCTGATGATCGCCCAGTCCACGCAGAACCAGCGCCTCTCGGAGCTGTTCTACAACGCCGGGCCGCAGCGCATGCTGGACGCCATGCAGCATCTGCTGGAACAGGCCAATGCCCTCCAGCTGCTGCGCGTGGACAATCCGCAGCATGCCGCCGAGCATTTCTTCAGCCTGGTCAAGGGCGGCTGCAACTTCCGCCAGCTGATCGGCTGTGGCACCACCTTTGCCGACGAGGCGGCGGCCGAGCAGCACGTGCGCGAGATCGTCAGCCTGTTCCTGCGCGCCTACCGGCCCTGAGCGCGCGCAGTACAGGCTTCTGCCCCCACGCCCGTTTACGGGAGTGGGCTGGAGAGCAAGCAACCACTCAAGGTTTCAGTGCTTTCTTGGGGTAGATGTCATAGCGGCTGGACTTGCCCTCCAGCGCGTAGCTGGGCTTGGCCCCCTCGATCACCGGCGCCTTGCGCGGGCGCTTGACCACCACCCGGTGGCTGGCCAGGGCCAGCGCGGCCTCGAGTAGCGCCGGGGCGTCCAGGTCGTCGCCCACCAGCGGGCGGAACAGGCGCATCTCCTTCTTCACCAGGGCGCTCTTGTCGCGATGGGGAAACATCGGGTCGAGGTAGATCACCTGCGGCGGTTCGCCCTGCCACTGCCCCATCAGCTCGATGGCATTGCCGCCGAGCAGGCGCATCTGCGCGGCGATCGGCCCCACCTCGGCATCCTGCCTGGCGCGCGCCAGGCCATCTTCGAGCAGGGCGGCGATGATCGGCTGGCGCTCGATCAGGCTCACCTGGCAGCCCAGGCTGGCCAGGACGAAGGCATCGCGGCCCAGGCCCGCCGTGGCATCCAGCACCACGGGGCGCACCCCGGGCTGCACGCCGACCGCCTTGGCGATCATCTGCCCGCTGCCGCCGCCGAACAGGCGCCGGTGCGCCACCGCCCCCTCGACGAAATCGACCCGTACCGGCCCCGGCGCCTGCGGCCCCAGCTCCGCCAGCTGCAGGCCTTCGCCGCCCAGCTGCAGGGCGAACTCGGCCTCGCCCGCCAGAGGCAAGCCCAGGCGTTGCGCCCACTCGGCACAGGCCGCCTGGTAGGTTGGCGCCAGGGCCTCGGCGCGGATTCTGGCTATATGCCGCTCGTCGCTCATCGGGAAATATGCTCAAAAAATGTTCAATTCGACCGCTCGGCAGCCGATACAGGCGTAACGCCGTATTTTGCCAGACGCAGTGGCCGCCAGCCGCATCGAGTTGATCATGTTTGACGTAGTTTCCGCGCCCCATGGCGCCGCCCACCACCCGCGCCGCGACAATCTGGACGAAAGCCTGGATGCCGGCCTGCGCGACTCGCTGGATTACCAGATCCTGCGGCGCACCCTGATGCTCGACGAACCGCTGCCGGCCGCGTCGCCCGCAGCCAGCGCCGCCGCGCAGCCCAGCAGCGCCCAGGCCAGCGCGGCGCCGCCGGAAGTCGAAGCAGCCGCGCGGGTCGCCAGCTTCCGGCAGGTCCTGCAGCAGCGCGAGCTGGAGCTGAACGTCAGCGCCAACCCGCCGCCGCAGAAGAGCGACCCGCTGGCCCTGGACCTGGCCGGCAACGGCTTCAGCACCCGCGGCCTGAACGATGCCGTGCGCTTCGACCTGGATGCCGACGGTCGCACCGACCGCATCAGCGCGCCCAGCGGCGACGACGCCCTGCTGGCCCTGGACCGCAACGGCAATGGCCGCATCGACGACGGCCGCGAGCTGTTCGGCGACCAGCATGGCGCCGCCAACGGCTTCGCCGAGCTGGCCAAGCACGACGACAACCGTGATGGCCGCATCGATGCCCAGGACGCCATCTTCGAACGCCTCAGCCTGCTGCGCTTCGACGCCCAAGGCCGCCAGCAGCAACAGAGCCTGAGCGAGGCCGGGGTCGGCGCCATCCAGCTGCAGGCGCGCGATGTCCAGCAGGCCCTCGGCGCCTATGACGAAATCGCCCAGCTCGGCAGTTTCGACTTTACCGACGGGCGCCGCGGCCAGGCCGCCGACCTGCTCCTGGCGCGGCGCTGAAACCGCAAGCCCGCTAGAGCAATCCCAGCTGCCCCTCCTGCGCCTGCCTGTCGGCAAATGCCAGCTTCGGCAGGCCCGGCAAGCGTTCGCCCAGCTGCTGGTGAAAACGCAGCGCCAGGTGCGGCGCCCGCAGGTTATCCGGGGTATGCAGGAACACGAAAGGCTGCAACCCCGCCTCGATCCAGGCCGCCACCTTATCCAGCCAGGGCGCCATGAACGCATCGTTGGCCGCCAGCTCCGGGTGGCCGATGAAGCGCAGCTGCGGCTGCCCGCTGAAGGCGGTGGGGCGTGGCGGCAGGCGCGGCTTCTTGGCCTGCGCATGCAGCACCGCCGGCTCGCTGGAAGCACAGCTGAACAGGGCCCGCGAGTCCAGGCAGATGCGTTCCACCTGCCGCTCGTGGAGCAGGCGATTGAGCGCCCGCTCCTCCTCGCCCCTGGCGAAGAACGCCGGGTGGCGCACTTCCACCGCCACCTTGCCCTGCAGCGTGTCGAGCAGCGCCGGCAGCTCGGGCAGGCGCGCGGGGCCGAAGCTGGCCGGCAACTGCAGCCAGAACGGCGAACAGCGCGCGCCCAGCGGCCGCAGCAGGCCGACGAAGGCCTCGGCGGCGCTCAGTTGCTCGCGCAGATCGCCGCCATGGCTGATATCGCGCGGCAGCTTGGCGCAGAAGCGGAAGTCCATCGGCATCAGTTCGGCCCAGCGCGCCACGGTCTGCGCCGAAGGCCGAGCGTAGAAGGTGGTGTTGCCTTCCACGGCATTGAACAGCTGCGCATAGTGGACAAGGAAGTCGCTGCTGCGGGCGCTATCGGGATACAGGGAGTCGCGCCAGGCCGGCTCGCTCCAGGACGGGCAGCCGAGGAAATAGGGCAGCACGGGGTCAGGCGTAGAGATCGAGGCCGAGCACTTCGGCGGCATCCCGCTCGCTGGTGAAGCTGGCGGTGCTGCCGTAGGCGGCCAGGGCCTGGCTGGCCTTGGCATTCGGCGGGCGCTGCTGACTGAGTACGTCCTGGCTGCGCACCGGCAGGCTGTCGCTGCTGGCGCTGCCGGCCTGCACCCGGCGCAGCTGCGGCGTCTGCTCGAAGCCCTGGCTGCTGGCCGGGCTGGCGGGCAGCTCGCGGCGCACCTCGACTTCGCGCTGGCTTTCGCGATAGGGCGTTACCGCGCTGCCCGGGCGGGGCGTGCGGTCCAGCGAATAAGAGGAGGTGAAGCCATCGATGCGCATCGGTTACTGCTCGAACTACATAAGGGCAATTTAACGACGCCGCCGGCAATTGGCAATTGCCGGCGGACGCGGGGTCATGGCGCCGCCTTGGGGGTCGCCACCTTGTCGCGCAGATAGACCGGCAGCGCCTGGTCGGCCGGCAGCGCCTCGCCGCGGGCCCAGGCGAAGCGAGCCAGCTGCAGCAGGTCCTGGGCGTGCGGCAGCATGCCGCCGTCCTGGCCGGCCGGCGTCACCGCCAGACGCGCGGCGTAGCTGCCCCAGCCGGTACCGGCGCCGAACCAGTCGCCCGTGGCGCCGCGTGGCAGGCTCACCTGCTCCGGCGCCAGTACCGCCTCGACGCCCTGCAGGCGCATTTCCCCCTGCTCCTCGCGGTAGCAGCCCCAGTACACCTCGTCCATGCGCGCGTCGATGGCCGCGGCCACCTGCCGAGCACCCTGCTCGCGCAACGCGCGCTGGGCCAGCACGGCCAGGTTGGACACCGGCAGTACCGGCTTGTCCAGGGCGAACGCCAGGCCCTGGACCACGCCGATGGCGATGCGGATGCCGGTGAACGCGCCCGGCCCGCGACCGAAGGCGATGGCATCCAGCGCCGCCAGTTCGACCCCGGCCTCGTCGAGCAGGCTGCGGATCATCGGCAGCAGGCGCTGGGCGTGCAGGCGCGGGATCACCTCGTAATGGCTGAGCACCCTGCCCTCATGCAGCAGGGCAACGGAGCAGGCTTCGGTGGCGGTATCCAGGGCCAGCAGGGTGGTCATCGGGGCAATCCGGTCAGGCAAAAAGGGCATGCAGTATAAACGCCAACGGCCCGCAAGCGGGCCGTTGGACAACTAACCAATGATCGAGCGAGCTAGAGCCAGGCTAGGCGGGAAAGGGCCGAGGGCGCGGAGTTTACATGCAGTAAATGAGCACCCGAGGCCCTATTCCAACGCCGCATGGCCGACGCGCAGCCGATCAGCTCAGAGCGGCCAGCACCTTGGCGGTGATCTCGTCCACCGAACCGACGCCAGCGATGGCGCTGTACTTCGGCGTGCCGTCGACGGCAGCCAGCTTCTGGTAGAAGTCCACCAGCGGCTTGGTCTGCGAGTGATACACGGACAGGCGATGGCGCACGGTTTCTTCGGTGTCGTCCTTGCGCTGCACCAGGTCGTCGCCGGTGACGTCGTCCTTGCCCTCGACTTTCGGCGGGTTGTAGACGATGTGGTAGACGCGGCCGCTGGCCTCATGCACCCGACGACCGGCGATGCGCTGGACGATCTCTTCGTCGTCGACGGCGATTTCGACCACGTTGTCGATGATCACGCCGGCTTCCTTCAGGGCTTCGGCCTGGGGAATGGTGCGCGGGAAACCGTCGAAGAGGAAACCCTTGGCGCAGTCGGCCTCGGCGATGCGCTCCTTGACCAGGTTGATGATCAGGTCATCGGAGACCAGACCACCGCTTTCCATGATGCTCTTGGCCTTCAGACCCAGCTCGGTGCCGGCCTTGACCGCTGCACGCAGCATGTCGCCGGTGGAGATCTGTGGAATACCAAATTTTTTGGTAATGAAACCAGCCTGGGTACCTTTGCCGGCACCGGGCGCCCCCAGCAGAATCACGCGCATCGATGTGCTCCTCAAGAAATGACTAGAAATCGTCGGATTCGCCTCATGGGGCCAATCTCAATATTCGGGTTTCGGCGTCACTGAGCGGCCAAAAGGTTGACCAAGATACACAGCAGCCCCCTGCCACACAAGCCACCCAAAGTAGCAGTCCGAAAGGCCTTAGCCGGTGTTGCGCAGGCCCGCGGCGATGCCCGCGACAGTCACCAGTAAAGCCTGTTCCAGAGGGCTGTCCACCGGCCCCTGACGCTGCCTGGAACGGGCCAGGAGCTCGGCCTGCAGCAGGTGCAGCGGGTCCAGGTAGATATTGCGCACGGTGATCGCCTCGCGGGTCTCCGGGCTGTGGGCAAGCAGCTCCGACTGGGCGGTCAGGCCGAGGACGATGGCACACGACTGCGACAATAGGTCGCGTAAATGCGCACCCAGCGGTCGCAAATCGTCACCGACCAGACGCTGGTCGTAGAGCGCGGCGATGCTGCCGTCCGCCTTGGCCAGAACCATCTCGAGCATGTCGATGCGCGTGCGGAAGAACGGCCACTGCTCGCGCATCTGCGTCAGCAGGGCCTTTTCGCCACGCTGCAGGGCGTTGCCCAGTGCCGTTTCCCAGCCCAGCCAGGCCGGCAGCATCAGGCGGGTCTGGGTCCAGGCGAAGATCCACGGGATTGCCCGCAGGCTCTCCACCCCGCCGGCCCGGCGCTTGGCCGGGCGACTGCCCAGCGGCAGGCGGCCGAGCTCCTGCTCCGGGGTGGCCTGGCGGAAATACTCGACGAACTGCGGATGCTCGCGCACCACCGCGCGGTAGGCGGCCAGGCCGTCGGTGGCCAGCCGATCCATGGCCGCGCGCCAGGCCGGTTCGGGCGCCGGCGGTGGTTGCAGGGTGGCCTCCAGCACGGCCGCCAGGTACAGGTTGAGGTTCTGCTCGGCCAGGTCCGGCAAGCCGAACTTGAAGCGGATCATCTCGCCCTGCTCGGTGGTGCGGAAGCGCCCGGCCACCGAGCCCGGCGGCTGCGAGAGGATCGCCGCATGGGCCGGGCCGCCGCCGCGGCCGACCGTGCCGCCGCGACCATGGAACAGCAGCAGCTCGACCTCGTGCTGGCGACAGACCTCGACCAGCGCCTCCTGGGCGCGGTACTGGGCCCAGGCGGCGGCCAGGGTGCCGGCGTCCTTGGCCGAGTCGGAATAGCCGATCATCACCTCCTGCGGGCCGTGCAGGCGCGCGCGGTAGCCATGCAGGCCGAGCAGGCGGTCGATGGCTGGCGCGGCGTTGTCCAGGTCGGCCAGGGTCTCGAACAGCGGCACCACGCGGATCGGCCGCTGCAGGCCGGCCTCCTTGAGCAGCAGTTGCACGGCCAGCACGTCCGAGGGCGCACCGGCCATGGAGATCACGTAGGAGCCCAGCGCCGCGGCTGGCGCGCCGGCCACCACCCGGCAGGTGGCCAGGACCTCGGCGGTCTCCGCCGAAGGCCGGTGTTGCGGCGGTAGCAGCGGGCGGCGGTTGTCCAGTTCGCGCAGGAGAAAGTCGAGACGGGTGTCCTCGTCCCACTCGGCATAGCGGCCCAGGCCCAGGTAATCGGTGATTTCGCTGAGCGCGGCGGCATGCCGCGCAGCATCCTGGCGGATGTCCAGGCGCAGCAGGAACAGGCCGAAGGTGGCCGCCCGGCGCAGGCTGTCGAGCAGCGCGCCCTCGGCGACCACGCCCATGCCGCAGGCGTGCAGCGAGTGGTAGCAGAGTTCCAGGGGTTCGAGCAGCTCGCGGTTGTCGTGCAGCACCTCCGGGCCGGGGGCGACTTCGCCGGCCAGCGCCGCCTCGATCCAGGCGCGGGTGGCGCGCAGACGTTCGCGCAACTGCTTGAGCAGGGCCCGGTAGGGTTCCGGATGCACGCCGACCACCCGGCGCAGCTCGTCGCTGGCCTGCTGCATGGACAATTCGCTGGCCAGCTGCTCGATGTCGCGCAGGTACAGGTCGGCGGCCATCCAGCGCGCCAGCAGCAGCACCTCGCGCGAGACCTGGGCGGTGACGTTGGGGTTGCCGTCGCGGTCGCCGCCCATCCACGAGGCGAAGCGGATCGGCGCCGCCTCCAGCGGCAGGCGCAGCCCGGTGGCGGCCTGCAGGGCCTGATCGGCGCGGCGCAGGAAGCTCGGCACGGCCTGCCACAGGGAATGCTCGATGACGGCGAAGCCCCACTTAGCCTCGTCCACCGGGGTCGGCCGGCTGCGGCGGATTTCCTCGGTGTGCCAGGCCTCGGCGATCAGCCGGCGCAGCTTCTGCTGCAGCACCCCGCGCTCGCTGGCGGACAGGTCGGTGTGATCCAGCGCCGCCAGCTGCGCGGTGATCGCATCGTATTTCTGGATCAGGGTGCGCCGCGCCACTTCGGTCGGGTGGGCGGTCAGCACCAGTTCGATATCCAGCCGCGCCAGCTGGCGGGCCAGCTGCTCGGGCTTGTGCCCGTCGCCCTGCAGGCGCTGCAACAGCTCGGCCAGCACGCGATTCTCGAACGGCTCGGCCTCGCCCGGCCGGCGCCGGCGGATGCGGTGGTACTGCTCGGCGATATTGGCCAGGTTGAGGAACTGGTTGAAGGCCCTCGCCACCGGCAGCAGCTCGTCGTCGCTGAGGCCGTCGAGGGTGGCGCGCAGCTGCTGCTCGCCGGCGGCCGAGCCCTTGCGCCCGGCCTTGGCGCCCTGGCGGATCAGCTCGATCTTGTCGACGAACGCCGCGCCGCGCTGGTTGCCGATGGTGTCGCCGAGCAACTCGCCGAGCAGGTGCACTTCTTCGCGCAGGCGCGCATCGATTTCCGCCATGGCCGAGCACTCCCCTGGGGTAGAGGCTTCAGCTTGCCCAGCATGGCGATTTCTGACAAGTCCACGACGAATGGCGATACAGCCGGCGAGCGCGAGCTAGGCTGAACATAGCGGTCGTCAAAAGCGCCCGCCGACCGGCCTGCGCCGCTCCCGGCCAGTACCGTCGCCCACCACGAATGGGCCTGTAGAGGTGTTTATGAAAATCCGTGAGCTTGCCCGCCACTGGGAACAGAACGCCAAGGGCCGCCTGACTCCCAGCCATTACCAGATCCACCTGGACCTGGAGTCCGCCGCGCGCCTGGCCGCGCTGGCCGAGATGTACCCCAAACGCAGCAGCGAGGAGCTGATCGGCGAACTGATCAGCGCCGCCCTGGAAGAGCTGGAAGCCAGCCTGCCCTACGTCAAGGGCAGCAAGGTGGTGGCCACCGACGAACAGGGCGACCCGCTGTACGAGGACATCGGCCCGACGCCGCGCTTTCTCGCCCTGTCACGCCGCTACCTGCAGACACTCAGCGCCAAGCAGGACGGCGCCAAGCACTAAGAGCCTGACTCGGATCTTCCGTAGGGTGCGCCATGCGCACCAGCAAGCCCGCACAGGACCATGGTGCGCACAACGCCCCCTACGTGGAGGCATCGATAAGCTATCGAAGTGCGGCCGCAGGGTACCCTGCGGTACTCGCATTGTGCGGCTCGAAAAGATCGTGAACGGGCTCTAAGCAGAATCGAGCAGACGCTGGTACAAGCCGGCCATCTCGGCCGAAAAGGCCACCAGCACGGCCCGTTGCAGGCTGCTGCCGGCCGCACGCGGACGGCGCAGCTCGCCGACGGCGACCTGCGCGGCGGCCTCCCGGGGATAGCCGTAGACGCCGCAACTGATCGCCGGAAAGGCGATGCTGCTCAACCCGGCGCTTTCGGCCAGGGCCAGGCTGTTGCGGTAACAGTTCGCCAGCAGCCGGGCCTCGCCCGCATCGCCACCCTGCCAGATCGGCCCGACCGTGTGGATCACATGCGGCGCGGGCAGGCGAAACCCAGGGGAAAGCTTCGCCGCGCCAGTCGGGCAACCGCCCAGGCCGCGACAGAAGGCCAGCAGCTGCGGGCCGGCGGCGCGATGAATCGCGCCATCCACGCCTCCGCCGCCGAGCAGCGAGCCATTCGCCGCATTGACGATGGCGTCCACCGCCAGGCGGGTGATGTCGCCCTGCCAGACGTCTATCTGCATGGCCTTGCCCGGTCTTACTGGGCCGCCGGGGCCGGCGGGGTTTCCTCGCCCATGCAGCGCACGGCCTGCTTCTTGTCGTCCACCAGCACGCCGGTCAGGCCCTTCTGCTGGGTGTCGAACAGCACCAGCACGCCGTCGATGCAGTGCGCCACCTGGTTGGCCGGTTTCACCGAGAGCTTGTAGTCCTCGCCCGGAATGGTCTTGAGCATGGTGAACTCGGCCAGCAGCAGGGCGTCTTCTTCCTTGGCGAAATGCAGGTAGCCGTAGAACCACAGCACCGCGATGGTGCCGACGATGCTGGCGATACCGGTGAGGATCAGGGGGATGGCGTTACGTTCTTCACTCATGGCGTTGTTCACTGCTCGAACTGGCTGAAATGGGACTTGGCTGCCGGCAGCCAATGGCGGCGCAGCCTGATATAGGCGTACGCCATTGGCAAGAGGGCGCGACCGATAGCCGCTGCGGTCATTAGACCTTTTTACGATCTCCCGTAGGGTGCGCCGTGCGCACCACAACCCCCATACAGACATTCAGGTGCGCACGGCGCACCCTACGGATTACACAAAGTTGTAACTCAGGACTTGCCGCCGGCGCGGACTTCCTCGCGCGCCTTGAAGGTGGCGTCGTAGATGCGTTCAGCCAGGCGCGAGAACGGCAGGCTCTGGATCCACACCGTGCCGGTGCCCTTGAGGGTGGCCAGGAGGATGCCCTCGCCGCCGAACAGCATGCTTTTCAGCCCGCCGGCCAGGCCGATGTCGTAGTCGATACCGCTGGTGAAGGCCACCAGGCAGCCGGTGTCCAGGCGCAGGGTCTCGTTGTTCAGCTCCTTGCGGATCACCGTGCCGCCGGCATGCACGAAGGCCAGGCCGTCGCCCTCCAGTTTCTGCAGGATGAAGCCCTCGCCGCCGAAGAAGCCGGCGCCGATGCGCTTGTTGAAGCTGATGCCGATCTCGGTGCCGTGGGCCGCGCAGAGGAAGGCGTCCTTCTGGCAGATCAGCTTGCCGCCGACCTGGCTCAGCTCGATGGGCACCACGCTGCCCGGATAGGGCGCGGCGAAGCCGACCCGCTGCGGGCCCTGGGCCTGGTTGCTGAAGTGGGTCATGAACAGCGACTCGCCGGTGAGCAAACGCTTGCCGGCGCCCCACAGCTTGCCCAGCACGCCGCTGGCCGAGCCGTCGCCCATGCGCGTCTCGAAGCGGATGCCTTCGGTCATGTAGTTCATCACCCCGGCTTCGGCGATCACCGTCTCGCCCGGGTCGAGGATGATTTCCACGGTCTGCGCCGAGGCGCCGAGGATTTCGTAGTCGAGTTTGTGGCTGGGCATGCGGGGCTCCTTGGCTGCCGAGGTTGGGCTTCGCCGCTGCGCGGCTCAACCCAACCTACAACCCGTATCTGTAGGTTGCGGTTGAGCGCAGCGAAGCCCAACGCGAAGGTCAGAGAATGTTGGCGTAGTCCGCTTCGATGCGGTCCAGGCTGAGGTGATTGAGGAAGTTGGAGAAGCACATCCAGGCCGACAGCGCGTTGAGGTCGCGGAACTGCGGCGGCAGGTACTTGGGCGGCGTGACCAGGCCTTCGTCGACCAGCTGGCGCAGGGTGCGCATGTCTTCTAGGGTGGTCTTGCCGCAGAACAGCAGCGGGATCTGCTCCAGCTTGCCCTTGCGCACGGCCAGCTGGATGTAGTTGTAGATCAGGATGAAGCCCTTGAGGTAGGACAGGTCCTTGGTGAACGGCAGGCCGTCCGGGGTCGAACCGCGGAAGGCGCGGCTGGCGTTGCCGTAGCTTTCCTCCAGGCTGAAGCCCTGCTCGCGGTAGAACGCGTGGACCTGCAGGAAGTCGGCGCCCTCCTCGGCCATGTGGATGGCGCGGGTGCGGTTGGTCAGCTTGCGCAGGCGGGTCGGGTAGGAAGCGAAGGCGATCACCTCCATCAGGATCGCCAGGCCTTCCTGGGTCACGGTCGACGAGGGCGGCCCCTTGGCCAGGAAGGTGCAGATCGGCTGGCTCAGGCCGTTCAGCGTGGTGCCGACATGCACCATGCCCTCGTGCACTTCCAGGGCGCGCACATCGCGCTGGTTGAACAGCGCATCGGCACGCACCTTGATGTAGTCGGCACCGGCCGCCGCGTCGGCGACGATGCCGTCGGACTCGAACACGCGGATGGTGTCGTCGCCGAACACCGCGGCCAGGCGTTCCTGCAGGATAGCCACGGCGTCCTTGGCGGTGAGGGTCTTGGCCTCGTCCTCCAGGTCACCGCGGGCGGCGATGTTGTTCAGGTAGTCGGACAGCATCAGGCCGAGGTCGGCCAAGGTCGGGTCGCCGGCATGGAAGGCGTCGGAGGCAGCGCCGTACAGCTCCTGGGAGATCAGGCCGAAATCCGCGGTGCCGCGCGCCTCGAGCATGCGGATGACCATGCGGTACTCCTTGCACATGCGCCGCATGATCTGCCCGACCGGGTTGAACTGGCCGAGCTGGCGGGTGATGTCGCGCTCGATGTTCTGGAATTCCAGCTTCTTCGCCGTCGAGTCGAAGCTCAGCGGGCGGCTGTCGTAGTAGCTGCGGTCGACCGCCGGCATGGCCTTGCCCTTGGCCTTGAGGAAGCCCTGGCGGATGCTGTCGTCCCACTTGATCGCATCGAGCACGCGGATCGGCGTCTGCGCCTCGACCAGGCGATCGGACAGGGCGCGAATGGTGGCGTGGTAGTCGTCCAGCGTCTTGCGTCTGCTCATCGGCCTGCTCCGTTACTGCCCGCTGCTGCGCTGGTAGCGCGCGACTTCGACGAACACGTCGGCATTGGCCTGGTCGTCCAGGTAGCGGAACACCTGATCCAGCGAACTGCTGACCAGCACGCCCTCGCCTTCCGGGGTTTCCACCGGCTGGCCCTGCAGGGTGCCGTTCTGCATGTCCTGCAGGATGCGCTCGACATCCAGGTTGTAGATCACCAGCTCGTTGCCGGCAGTCAGCTCGAAGCCGGCAATCGCGAAGTTGGCGCCCAGGCGCTTGGGCAGCCCGGCGGAGATGTACCAGCGGCGGCCGTGGTGGGCCACGGTGAAGCCGTATTCCTCGAGGCTCTTGAGGTTGTCCTCGCTGTCGACCCAGGTGCGCGCCTTGTAGACATTGGAGCCGGCGCGGCTGATCGCCAGGAGCTGGCGCTCGCCCCACTCGTCCTGGCGCTCCCAGTCGCCGAGCAGCGGTATCGGCGCGGCCTCGTTGGCCGGAATCGGGTCCTTGAAGGTGACCAGACAGCCGCTCACCAGCAGACAGGCGAAGGCAGCTACCGCAAAGCGCCAGGCATTCATTACGCACTCCTTGTGAGATCCGTTGGGCCAACGTCGCGCTGGCTTTGCCGGCTGCAGAAACAGCGAGCCCCGCAACAGCGGGGCTTGGCCTGCCAATCCTACAGCCCTATGGCCAGGTTCAGAAAGCGCCGCAGCACGGCGCTCTGGCCCGGCATGTCCAGCTTATCCGCGCCATCGACGAGGGCATGATATTCCATCCGCAAAATAAGCGTAGTCAACACCTGCGCATCCTCGACCGCTGCCGCAGAACCCAGGGTGCGCAAGGCCAGCTCGGCGAACCGCAGGCGCAGCTGCTGGTGGGCCATGGCCAGCGGGGTCAGGGTCGGGTTGGTCAGCGCCTCCTGGCGGAAGGCCAGCTCGGCGAGCAGCTCGGCATTGCCGTCGCGAACCTTGGCCTGGACATGGGCGACGGTCAGCTCGATCAGCTGTTCGGCCATCTGCTGGCGCAGCTGTGGATTAGCGCCGATTTCCCCGGCCATGCGCTGGAAGTCGCGGGCGATATCGGCCCAGAGCAGCGCCAGGCTGGCCGAGCTGCGCTCGACGAACAGCACGAAGCTGTCGCTGATCAGGTCCTGGATGTCCTTGAAGTAGTAGGTGGTGGCCGACAGCGGCACGCCGGCCTCGGCGGCCACGGCGCGGTGGCGCACGCCACGCAGGCCGTCGCGCACGATGATGCGCAGGGCCGCGTCGAGGATGCTCAGGCGGCGCTGCTCGCTGCCCTGGCGGCTGGCCTTGCGGCCCTGATACTGGACACTGTCGGCGAGTTCACCGGCCAGCCGGGCCGGGCACGCAAGGACGGAGCTGAGAGTCACTACGGCGGAATCCCCCACGAATTGCGGACAAAAAACAGGGCCTGCCATGGGCAGACCCTCCTTTTTCGGCAGCGGCACACGGTGATAGCCATGTGCCATGCCGCGAGTTCCGCACAGTGCCCGTTGCGGGCACTGCAATCAAGCGTGCGGACGCATATGCGGGAACAGAATCACATCGCGAATCGATGGCGAGTTGGTCAGCAGCATGACCAGGCGGTCGATACCGATACCCTCGCCGGCGGTCGGCGGCATGCCGTATTCCAGGGCGCGGACGAAGTCGGCGTCGTAGTGCATGGCCTCGTCGTCACCGGCGTCCTTGTCGGCCACCTGCTGCAGGAAGCGCGCGGCCTGGTCTTCGGCGTCGTTGAGCTCGGAGTAGGCGTTGGCGATTTCGCGGCCACCGATGAACAGCTCGAAGCGGTCGGTGACGCTCGGATCGTCGTCGCTGCGGCGGGCCAGCGGCGAGACTTCGAACGGGTAACGGGTGATGAAGTGCGGCTGCTCCAGCTTGTGCTCGACCAGCTCCTCGAAAATCATCACCTGCAGCTTGCCCAGGCCTTCGAAGCCGAGGACCTTGGCGCCGGCCTGCTTGGCGATCTCGCGGGCCTTGTCGATGTCGGTCAGGTCGGCGGCGCTGATGTCCGGGTTGTACTTGAGGATCGAGTCGAACACCGACAGGCGCACGAACGGCTCGCCGAAGTGGAACACCTTGTCGCCGTACGGCACGTCGGTAGTGCCCAGAACCAGCTGGGCCAGCTCGCGGAACAGCTCCTCGGTCAGGTCCATGTTGTCTTCGTAGTCGGCGTAGGCCTGGTAGAACTCGAGCATGGTGAACTCGGGGTTGTGCCGGGTCGAGACGCCTTCGTTGCGGAAGTTGCGGTTGATCTCGAAGACCTTCTCGAAGCCGCCGACCACCAGGCGCTTGAGGTAAAGCTCCGGGGCGATGCGCAGGAACATCTGCATGTCCAGGGCATTGTGGTGGGTCTCGAACGGCTTGGCCGCGGCGCCGCCGGGAATGGTCTGCAGCATCGGCGTTTCCACTTCGAGGAAGTCGCGCTGCATCAGGAAGCTGCGGATATGCGCGATGACTTGCGAACGCACGCGGAAGGTCTCGCGCACTTCCTCGTTGACCATCAGGTCGACGTAGCGCTGGCGGTAGCGCTGCTCGGTGTCGGTCAGGCCGTGGTGCTTGTCCGGCAGGGGGCGCAGCGACTTGGTCAGCAGGCGCACGTCGGTCATTTCCACGTACAGGTCGCCCTTGCCGGAACGGGCCAGGGTGCCCACGGCGGAAATGATGTCGCCCATGTCCCAGTGCTTGACCTCGGCGAGTTTCTCTTCCGACAGGGTCTTGCGGTTGACGTAGACCTGGATGCGCCCGGTCATGTCCTGGATGACCATGAACGAGCCACGGTTGAGCATGATGCGCCCGGCAACCTTGACCGGGATGGCAGCGGCTTCCAGCTCTTCCTTGGTCTTCTCGGCGTACTGTTTCTGCAGGTCGGCGCAGTAGTTGTCGCGGCGGAAGTCGTTGGGGAAGGCGTTGCCCTGCTCACGGATGGCAGCAAGCTTTTCCTTGCGCTGGGCAATCAGCTTGTTTTCTTCCTGCTGCAGTTCGTGTTGGTCGAGTTGTTGGTCGCTCATGGTCATCGGTTTCCGTCACGGTGTCGTTGCCGCCCTCCTCTGGAGAGCGGAATCGAAAGGTATTACAGGCCTTGCTTCAGGCTGGCTTCGAGGTATTCGTCGATATCGCCGTCCAGCACCTTGTCGCAGTCGCTGCGCTCGATGCCGGTGCGCAGATCCTTGATCCGCGAGGCATCCAGTACGTAGGAGCGGATCTGGTGGCCCCAGCCGATATCCGACTTGGTCTCTTCCAGGGCCTGGGACGCGGCGTTGCGCTTCTGCACTTCCTGCTCGTACAGGCGCGCACGCAGCATCTTCATCGCGGTGTCTTTGTTGGCGTGCTGGGAGCGTTCGTTCTGGCACGCCACCACGGTGTTGGTCGGCACGTGGGTGATACGCACCGCCGAGTCGGTGGTGTTGACGTGCTGACCGCCGGCACCGGAGGAGCGGTAGGTGTCGATGCGCAGGTCGGCCGGGTTGATCTCGATCTCGATGTTGTCGTCGATTTCCGGCGAGACGAACACCGCGCAGAACGAGGTGTGGCGACGGTTGCCGGAGTCGAACGGGCTCTTGCGCACCAGGCGGTGCACGCCGATCTCGGTACGCAGCCAGCCGAAGGCGTATTCGCCCTTGATGTGCACGGTGGCACCCTTGATCCCGGCGACTTCGCCGGCGGACAGTTCGACGATCTCGGCATCGAAACCGCGCTTGTCGGCCCAGCGCAGGTACATGCGCAGCAGGATGTTGGCCCAGTCCTGGGCCTCGGTACCGCCGGAGCCGGCCTGGATATCCAGGTAGGCGTTGTTCATGTCCATTTCGCCGCTGAACATGCGGCGGAATTCCAGCTTCTCGAGGATGTCGCGCAAGCGCTCGACTTCGCTGACGATGTCGCTCACCGCGCCTTCGTCGTTCTCCTCGACCGCCATGTCCAGCAGGTCGCGCGAATCGGCCAGGCTGCCGGTGAGGTCGTCGATGGTTTCGACGATCTGCGCCAGCATGGCGCGCTCGCGGCCCAGGTTCTGCGCGTATTCGGGGTTGTTCCAGACGTTGGAGTCTTCGAGTTCGCGGTTTACTTCGACCAGACGATCATGCTTGTGATCGTAGTCAAAGATACCCCCGAATGGTCTGGGTCCGCTCGGACAGGTCCTTGATGCTGTTGAGGATCGGGTTGATTTCCATGGCTGTCAGCACTCGCAGGCGAAGAGGGACGCAGCGGCCCTGTGCGGCCCGGCGAGCCAGCCGGAACGGCCGCTGACCGGGCACGGCGACAGGCCGTGACCCCGAAGTTTCAGAAAAGCCGGCGAGTATACCCCAGTCGGTGCCGTGCTGCCGAGGCCCGGCCTGACCGGCGGAACCATTCAGAATTGCAGGCTGAGGCGCCCACCCAGCTGGTTGTCGCGGGCGTCTTCGGCGTACTGGCCGGCGTAGGTCAGGCCCAGATAAAGCTGCTCGCTCAGCTGGTAGTCCAGGCTCAGGTCCAGGCGCAGCTGATCGCGCTCGAATTCGCGCCCGCGCAGCTCGAAGGTCTGCCCGGTCGCCGGCTGCCAGGCCTGCGCCTCGGCCCGGTCATCGAGGAAGCCATGCCGCGCCGCCAGGCTGGCGCGGCCGACCAGGCGCCGCTCACGCAGCTGCCAGGCACTGGCCAGGCGCCAGCCGAGGGTCAGGTAGGCGCCATCCTGCTGCGCGCCGCTCAGGTGCAGGGCAGCGACACCGCCCACCTCGCGCAGGCTGTCGGCATCCAGATGGACGTAGGCCAGGCCGGCGAAGGGTTCCAGGGTGAAGTCGCGAAAATCCAGGGGATAGCTGGCTTCGCCGAACAGCTGGGCGCTGGCGGCCTGGCTGTCGCCCTGCAGGCGCTGCCCGGCACTGCGGCGCCGGCTGTCCAGCTCATGCCAGCTGTAGGCGGCGCCAAGCTTGAAGCCCAGCTGGTAATAGCGGGTCGTCGCGTAGGTCGCCAGGTGATAGCTGTCGACATCGCTGCCGCCGCCCCCATCCGCCTGCAACTCGCTGCGACTGACGCCGGCCAGCGCGCCGGCCATCCACATGCCCGCCAGGGGCCGGTCGACGCCGACCAGCAGCCCGGCGCTGCGCCGTTCAAGTCGGGCCGAGTCACTGCTGCCATCCCAGGAACCATAACCGCCATGGGCGCGCGACCAGCCCTGCAGCTGACCGGTCGGCGGCGGCCGCTCGCGGAAGGCGAAACGGATCTGCTGCATGCGATCGAGCGCCGCCTCGCGCGGCAGGCGGCTGTCGTCCAGCAGCAGGCGGCGCTGGCTGAGCGGCAATTCGGCCGCCTGTGCACCCGCCCCCAGGAACAGCAGGGTGATCAACAGTGCAATGCTGGAACGGGCTGGCATACCGACAGGCTCCCTTGGCGATCCGTGGATTCTAAACCCGCACGACTGCGGAGATTGCAGTCGCCCTCACTATTGTGTGCAATGGCCGCCGCCCTCGCGTCGGCACGGCTAACCGCACCCGGGAAATCGTCACGACCATCTGTTGTTTTGTCCCAGGAGCTTTAGTGCCATGCCGTTCCCGCACAGCCTGCGCAGCCGTTTCGCCCTGCTCATCGCCCTGCTGGTGACCCTGCTCAGCTGGTTGCTGGGCACCCTGATCGGCCAGGATGCGAGCAAGCGCATCCGCGAAGAAGTCGGCCGCGACCTGGCCGAAGCCTCGTTCCAGATGGTCGACCGCCTGGACCGCGACATGGCCGGCCGCGCCGACTACCTGCAAGTGCTCGCCAGCCTGCGGGTGCTGCGCCAGCCCGATGCCATCGGCGAAATACGCGCCCTGCTCGACCGCCTGCAGCAGGAAATCCCCAGCATTGCCTGGATCGGCTACACCGACACCCACGGCCAGGTCCTGGCCTCCAGCAACGGCATCCTCGAAGGCGCCAGCATCGCCCAGCGCCCGGTCTACCTGGAGGGCAGCAAGGGGCTGTTCATCGGTGACGTGCACGAGGCCGTGCTGCTGGCCAAGCTGCTGCCCAACCCCAGCGGCGAAGCGATGAAGTTCGTCGATATCAGCCTGCCGATCCACGGCCCCGACGGCACGTCGGTGGGCGTGCTGGCCAGCCACCTGTCCTGGGGCTGGGCGGAAGACGTGCGCCGCTCGCTGATGGAGCCGCTGCAGCAACGGCGCGATGTCGAGTTCCTCGTCCTCGGCCGCGACCACAGCGTGCTGCTCGGCCCTGCGGAACTGCTCGGCCAGACCCTGCAGCTGCCCGCCCTGAGCGATGAACGCGAGGACGACTTCTGGGCGGTACAGCAATGGCCCGACGGCCAGCACTACCTCACCGGCTTCGCCCGCAGCCAGGGCCATCTGGACTACCCCGGCCTGGGCTGGATCGTGCTGGCGCGCCAGCCCCTCGCCGAAGCCTATGCGCCGGCCCGCGCGCTGATGCACGGCATCCTGCTCTGGGGTAGCGCCCTGGCCCTGCTGTTCGCCGCCATCGGCTGGCTGCTGACCGGCTACTTCACCCGCCCGCTGCGGCAGATCGCACAGGCTGCCGACCGCCTCAGCGCTGGCGAAATCACGGTGATTCC
This sequence comes from Pseudomonas sp. R-28-1W-6, assembly GCF_009799925.1. Lineage (GTDB taxonomy): Bacteria > Pseudomonadota > Gammaproteobacteria > Pseudomonadales > Pseudomonadaceae > Aquipseudomonas. Next base: position 99,900 of record NZ_WELK01000005.1, on the reverse strand, counting down.
GGACCTGCGCAGCCCCAGCGAAATTGCCCTGCTCAGCCAGTCGATCCGCCATCTGGTGGAAAGCCTGACCCACCAGCAGACCGCCCTCGACCTGATGGAAGACAAGGCCCATAGCGACCCGCTGACCGGCCTGCCCAACCGCGCCGCGCTGGAGAAGTACCTGCCACAGGCACAGCAACGCAGCCAGGCCCGGCATGACTGCCTGGCCCTGCTCTACCTCGATCTGGACGGTTTCAAGCCGATCAACGACCGCTTCGGCCATGCCGCCGGCGACCTGTTGCTCAAGGAGGTGGCCAGACGCCTGCGCACCGGCCTGCGCGACGGCGACCTGGTGGCGCGCCTGGGCGGCGATGAATTCCTGATGGTCCTCCAGGTGCCGCAGCACGAGGCCCGGCAGCAGGCCCGGCAGATTGCCGAGCGCACCCTGCAGGCCCTGGCCGCCCCGGTGGAGCTGAATGGGCAGCAGGCGCAGGTTGGCTGCAGCATCGGCGGCGCCCTCTGGCCGCTGGACCACGCCGACCTCGGCGCGGCGCTGGAGCTGGCCGACCAGTCACTGTACCGGGCCAAGCATGCCGGCAAGAATCGCGCACAGTTCCAACCTCCAGCAGCAATCGGCAGCCTGATGACCGATTGAAAACCCTGCAAGCGCAACGCTTGCCGCAGAAACCACCACCAAGGCGAACATGGACCCCGGTCAATTGCCAGACCCTGGTCGATACACCATGCTGATCGAGAGTCATCCCCGCCCCTCACCCCTGGAGGCTGGCCACCATGCTCAACTGGCTGCTGCTGTGCATCCCGCTAACTCTGGCGCTGGAATACCTGGCACCCCAGCAACACCTGCTGATCTTCCTGGCCGCCGCCGTGTCGATCATTCCCCTGGCCGGCTGGCTGGGCAAAGCCACCGAGCAACTGGCCGAACGCTGCGGCGAAGGCATCGGCGGCCTGCTCAACGCCACCTTCGGCAATGCCACCGAGCTGATCATCGCCATCGCCGCCCTGCGCGCCGGCCTGCATGACGTGGTCAAGGCCTCGCTGGCCGGCTCGATCATCGGCAACATCCTCCTGGTGCTGGGCGCGGCCATGTTCTGCGGCGGCCTGCGCTTCAAGGAACAGCATTTCAACTCCGAAGGCGCACGGGCCGAAGCCAGCCTGCTGACCCTGGCCGCCATCGCCCTGGTGCTGCCGGCGGTGTACATGACGCGCGCCCAAGAAGTGCCGGAGCTGCTGGGCAAGGTGCAGCACCTGAGCAACGCGATCTCGGTGGTGCTGCTGCTCGCCTATGGCCTGTTTCTCTATTACTCGCTGGTCACCCACAAGGCGCTGTTCGCCGGCAGTCGCGAGAATGACAGCGAGGCCGTGGATCTGTGGCCGATGGGCAAGGCCATCGCCATCCTCGCCGTGGCCACCGGCCTGATCGCCTGGGTCAGCGAAATCCTGGTCGGCGCCATCGAACCCAGCGCCCAGGCCTTCGGCCTGAGCAACCTGTTCATCGGCGTGTTCGTCGTGGCGATTCTGGGCAACGCCGCCGAACACGCCACGGCCATCACCGCCGCCCTGAAGAACCGCATGGACCTGGCCCTGTCGATCGCCATCGGCTCCAGCCTGCAGGTGGCCCTGTTCGTCGCCCCGGTTCTGGTGCTGGCCAGCCTGGTCATCGGCCCGCAACCGATGGACCTGGCCTTCACCGCCGGCCTGACCCTGACCGTGATGCTGTCCGTGCTGATCACCAGCCAGGTGGCTGGCGATGGCCGTTCCGACTGGCTCAAGGGCGTGCAGCTGCTGGCCGTCTACCTGGTGTTCGGCATGGCCTTCTTCTTCATCCCCGTCACCTCAGCCCCCTGACCCGCGAGCGTTCGCCCATGCCGACTGAATCGCCAAGCCCGCAGAACCCCGAGCTGCCCATCGTCACCCCGCCGAGCGGCTGGCTGCGCTGGCTGCCGGGCCTGCTGATGCTGAAAAACTATCAACTGGCCTGGCTGCCCAAGGACATCGCCGCCGGCCTGGTGCTGACCACCATGCTGGTGCCGGTGGGCATCGCCTATGCCGAGGCCTCCGGCGTGCCCGGCATCTACGGCCTGTACGCGACCATCGTGCCGCTGCTGGCCTATGCCCTGTTCGGCCCCAGTCGCATCCTGGTACTCGGCCCGGACTCGGCACTGGCGGCGCTGATCCTCGCCGTGGTGCTGCCGCTGTCCGGCGGCGACCCTATGCGCGCGGTGATCCTGGCCAGCATGATGGCGGTGGTCGCCGGCCTGGTGTGCATCCTCGCCGGCCTGCTGCGCCTGGGCTTCATCACCGAACTGCTGTCCAAGCCGATCCGCTACGGCTACATGAACGGCATCGCCCTGACCGTGCTGATCAGCCAGGCACCCAAGCTGTTCGGCATTTCCGTCGACGGCGACGGCCCGGTCCGGGATGTCTGGCTGCTCGGCCAGGCGCTGCTGGATGGCCAGGCCAACTGGTACAGCTTCGCCGTCGGTGGCGGCACCCTGGCGCTGATCCTCGCGTTCAAGCGTTTCCAGCAGCTGCCGACCATCCTCATCGCGGTGGTCCTGGCCACCGTCGCCGTCGGCCTGTTCGACCTCGGTGCGCAGGGCGTCAAGGTCCTCGGCGAGCTGCCCCAGGGCCTGCCCAGCTTCGTCCTGCCCTGGCTCAGCGGCGTCGACCTGGCCACCGTGGCCCTCGGCGGCGTGGCGGCGGCACTGGTGGCCTTCGCCGATACCAGCGTGCTGTCGCGCACCTATGCCGCACGCACGCGCAGCTACGTCGACCCCAACCAGGAAATGCTCGGCCTGGGCGCGGCCAACCTGATCGGCGGCCTGTTCCAGGGCTTCCCGATCAGCAGCAGCTCCTCACGCACCCCGGTGGCCGAAGCCGCCGGCTCGCAGACCCAGCTCACCGGCGTGGTCGGCGCCCTCTGCGTGGCCATCCTGCTGCTGGTGGCGCCCAACCTGATGCAGTTCCTGCCCAACAGCGCTCTGGCCGCGGTGGTGATCGCCGCCGCCATCGGCCTGTTCGAGTTCGCCGACCTCAAGCGCATTTTCAAGGTGCAGCAGTGGGAGTTCTGGCTGTCGATGACCTGCTTCGCCGGCGTCGCGGTATTCGGCGCCATCCCCGGCATCGGCATCGCCGTGGTGCTGGCGGTGATCGAATTCCTCTGGGACGGCTGGCGCCCCTACTACGCCGTGCTCGGCCGGGTCGAAGGCATCCGCGGCTTCCACGATATCGCCCGGCACCCCGATGCCCGCCTGGTGCCCGGCCTGGTGCTGCTGCGCTGGGACGCCCCGCTGTTCTTCGCCAACGCCGAGCTGTTCCAGCAATGCGTGCTCAAGACCCTGGCGCAATCGCCCACCCGCGTGCGCCGCCTGGTGGTGGCGGCCGAGCCGGTGACCAGCATCGACGTGACCTCGGCCGACATGCTCGGCGAACTGGGGCAGATCCTCGCCAGCGCCGGCATCGACTTCCACTTCGCCGAGGTCAAGGGGCCGGTGAAGGACAAGCTGCGCCGCTTCGGCCTGCTCAAGCCGGAAGAGGAACAGCGCATCCACCCCACGGTCGGCGCCGCCGTCGACGCCTACCTGGCCGACTACCAGGTCGACTGGACGCCCTGAGTAGCAATTGAATGGTTCTTGCGTAGGGTGCGCCGTGCGCACCACAGGCCATGCACGAGCTCCTGGTGCGCACGGCGCACCCTACGCAAAACTGGCCGGTCGGCGCTTGTCAGAGGTGGGGGCAGGCAGGCAAAGCCTGCCCCGCCATCAGTTGACCGCCACCGTCTGGCGCACCTGGGCTTCCAGCTCGGCCTTGAGGCCCGGTTCCAGCTTGAGCTGACGGGCCAGCTCCTCCAGGTAGGCGCGCTCCATGAAGTGCTCCTCGTCGACCATCAGCACGCTGGCGATGTACATCTCCGCCGCCATTTCCGGGGTAGTGGCGGCGCGCGCCACCTCGGCCGGGTCGAGCGGCTTGTTCAGCTCCGCATCCAGCCAGCGCAGCAGCTGCGGGTCGCCCGCCAGCTGGCCGATCTGCTCCTCGATCAGCTGGCGCTCCTTGGCATCGACATGGCCGTCGGCCTTGGCCGCCGCCACCAGCGCCTTGAGGATGGCCTGGCTGTGCAGCTCGGCCTGCGGCGCCGGCAGGCGATCCACGGTCTGCGGCTCGTGGGCCGGTTGCGCCGCGCCCCCCTGCTGTTGCTGGGCCTGCCAGTTGCCGTAGGCCTTGTAGGCGATCACGCCGAGGGCCGCCAGGCCGCCGTAGGTCAGCGCCTGGCCGCCCAGCTTGCGCGCGCTCTTGTTGCCCAGCAGCAGGCCCAGCGCGCCGGCCGCCAGGGCACCACCGCCGGCACCCTTGAGCAGGGTGCCGAGGTCGCCACCGCCCTGCCCTCCCTTGCCGCCACCGAGCAGGCCGCCCAGCGCACCACCCAGGCCGCCACTCAGGCCGCCAGCGGATGAACCAGCGGACTTCTGCTGCAGCAGGTCCTGGCCGGATTTCAGCAGTTGATCGAGCAAACCACGGGTATTCATAAGCGTCTCCTCTGAGGTGTAGCCATTCCTTGGTGCGACCGATTCTAGCCGCGCAGGTTGCCACGCTGCGGGGTACAGAATGCTTCGAGATATTGCGAACGACCCTGGCCAGGCCGCCGGCGACCGGCCACAGCAGGGGAAAGCGCTTTAATTTCGACAAAAAAGAACGTATTCCACCATTATCGACTAATCATAATGCTGACAGCCCTGCGCCCGCCCCGGATTCCCGCCATGATGACCCTGCGCCAGATTCGCCACTTCATCGCCGTCGCCGAGACCGGCTCGATTTCCGCCGCCGCCCAGGCGGTGTTCATTTCCCAGTCGACCCTGACACTGGCCATCCAGCAGCTGGAGGAGGAGATCGGCGTCAGCCTGTTCAACCGCCACGCCAAGGGCATGAGCCTGACCCACCAGGGCCACCAGTTCCTGCGCCAGGCGCACCTGATCCTGGCCACCGTGGACAACGCCAAGCGCAGCCTGCAGCAGAGCACCGAGCAGATCGCCGGCTGCCTGACCATCGGCGTCACCAGCCTGGTCGCCGGCTACTACCTGGCCGACCTGATCACCCGCTTCCAGCGCGCCTACCCCAACGTGCAGACCCGCGTGGTCGAGGACGAGCGCCCCTACATCGAGCACCTGCTGGTGGCCGGCGAGATCGATGTCGGCGTGCTGATCCTGTCCAATCTGGAGGATCGCCACGCCCTGCAGACCGAGGTACTGACCCATTCGCCGCACCGCCTGTGGCTGCCGGCCCGCCACCCGCTGCTGGAGCACGACAGCATCGCCCTGGCGGATATCGCCGGCGAGCCGCTGATCCAGCTCAACGCCGACGAGATGGGCCTGCACACCCAGCGCATCTGGAGCCGCGCCGGCATGAGCCCGCACGTCACCCTGCGCACCGCCTCGGTGGAAGCGGTGCGCAGCCTGGTCGCCGCCGGCCTCGGCCTGTCGATCCAGCCGGACATGACCTACCGGCCCTGGTCCCTGGAAGGCGACATCATCGAGGCGCGCCCGCTGGCCGATCTCGGCGAAACCCTCGACGTCGGCCTGGCCTGGCGCCGCGGCAGTTCACGGCCAGCGCTGGTCGATCCGTTCCTGACCCTGGCCCGCGAACAGCCGCATAACCGCAAGCTATCTATTTAATAGAACGCTACTTTCAATATTTAGAATTTGTCGACCCCTGCACCGGGCTCTAGTCTCAGTTGCACAGAGACGCGGGCGCTCCGGGCAGTACATGGAGCCGTCATGCCAAGCGCATCGAACAGAACAACAAGGTCGAAGATGTCCGCCACCACTCCCCTGTACAGCGCACTGCTGATCGACGGCCAACTGGTCGCCGGGGAAGGCCTGGCCGAGCCGATCATCAACCCGGCCACGGGCGAAACCCTCACCGCCATCGCCGAGGCCTCCCTGGAGCAGGTGGAGGCCGCCGTGCAGGCCGCCCACCGCGCCTTCCCCGCCTGGGCCCGCACCACCCCGGCGCAGCGCGCCACGGTCCTGCTGGCCATTGCCGAGGCCATCGAGCAGCGCGCCGAGGCCCTGGCCCAGCTGGAAGCGCTGAACTGCGGCAAGCCGCTGCATCTGGCGCGCCAGGACGACATTCCCGCCTGTGCCGACGTGTTCCGCTTCTTCGCCGGCGCCGTGCGCTGCCAGCAGGGCCAGTTGGCCGGCGAATACGTGCCCGGCCACACCAGCATGGTGCGCCGCGACCCGGTCGGCGTGGTCGCCTCCATCGCGCCGTGGAACTACCCGCTGATGATGGCCGCGTGGAAGATCGCCCCGGCCCTGGCCGCCGGCAACACTCTGGTGTTCAAGCCCTCGGAACACACCCCGCTGTCGATCCTGGCCCTGGCCCCGGCGCTGGCGCAGATTCTCCCGGCGGGGGTGATCAACATCCTCTGCGGCGGCGGCGAAGGGGTCGGCAGCCAGCTGGTCGGCCACCCGCGGGTGCGCATGGTGTCGCTGACCGGCGATATCGTCACCGGGCAGAAGATCCTGCAGAGCGCGGCCAAGACCCTCAAGCGCACCCACCTGGAACTGGGCGGCAAGGCGCCGGTGATCGTCTGCAACGACGCCGACCTCGACGCCGTGGTCCAGGGCATCCGCACCCACGGCTACTACAACGCCGGCCAGGACTGCACCGCCGCCTGCCGCATCTATGCCCAGGCCGGCATCCACGACCGCCTGGTGGCGGAACTGGGCGAGGCGGTGGCCGGCCTGCGCTTCGCCCGCAAGAAGGACGCGGACAACGAGATCGGCCCGCTGATCAGCGCCCGCCAGCGCGACCGGGTGGCCAGCTTCGTCGAGCGCGCCCTCGGCCAGCCGCATATCGAGCGGGTCACCGGCGCCGCCGTGCACTCCGGCGCCGGCTTCTATTACCAGCCGACCCTGCTGGCCGGCTGCAAGCAGGGCGACGAGATCGTCCAGCGCGAGGTGTTCGGCCCGGTGGTCACCGTCACCCGCTTCGACCAGCTGAGCCAGGCCGTGGACTGGGCCAACGACTCCGAGTACGGCCTGGCCAGCTCGGTGTGGACGCAGAATCTGGACAAGGCCATGCAGGTGGCCGCCCGCCTGCAGTACGGCTGCACCTGGATCAACACCCACTTCATGCTGGCCAGCGAAATGCCCCACGGCGGCCTCAAGCGCTCCGGCTACGGCAAGGACCTGTCCAGCGACTCATTGCAGGATTACAGCGTGGTGCGCCACATCATGGCGCGCCACGGACTACAACTAGACTGAGTAACACCGCCGGCTCGGCAGCCGTATCGCCGAACGACATTCCACTGCCCCGATAACAGCTCACAACAAGAGGGAATTCCGATGTCCGCGCACAAAACCACAGCGCTCAGCGCCCCCAAAATGACTGCGTTCAGCGCACTGGCCACCGCTCTGCTCGCCGCAGGCGCAGCCCAGGCCGCCGAACCGCTGAAGACCCTGGGCAAGGCCGAAGGCCAGCTCGATATCATCGCCTGGCCCGGCTACGTCGAGCGCGGCGAGACCGACAAGAACTACGACTGGGTGACCCAGTTCGAGAAGGACAGTGGCTGCAAGGTCAACGTCAAGACCGCCGCCACCTCCGACGAGATGGTCAGCCTGATGGCCAAGGGCGGCTACGACCTGGTCACCGCCTCCGGCGACGCCTCCTTGCGCCTGATCGCCGGCAAGCGCGTGCAGCCGGTCAACATCGACCTGATCCCCAGCTGGAAGAACGTCGACAGCCGCCTGCAGAACTCGCCCTGGCATATGGTCGACGGCAAGCACTACGGCACCCCCTACCAGTGGGGCCCGAACGTGCTGATGTACAGCACCAAGCTGTTCAAGGAAGCGCCGACCAGCTGGAAAGTGGTGTTCGAGGAGCAGATCCTGGCCGACGGCAAGAGCAACAAGGGCCGCGTGCAGGCCTACGACGGCCCGATCTACATCGCCGACGCCGCCCTGTACCTGAAGGCGACCCAGCCGGAGCTGGGCATCACCGACCCCTACCTGCTCGACGAAACCCAGTACGCCGCCGTGCTCAAGGTGCTGCGCGCCCAGCAGCCGCTGATCCACCGCTACTGGCACGACGTCACCGTGCAGATGAACGACTTCAAGAACGAAGGCGTGGTCGCCTCCGGCGCCTGGCCGTACCAGGTCAACGCGCTGCAGCTGGAGAAACAGCCGATCGCCTCCACCGTGCCGGCCGAAGGAGCCACCGGCTGGGCCGATACCACCATGCTGCACGCCGAAGCCAAGCACCCGGTGTGCGCCTACAAGTGGATGGACTGGTCGCTGCAACCCAAGGTGCAGGGTGACCTGGCGTCCTGGTTCGGCTCGGTGCCGGCGGTGCCGGCGGCTTGCAAGGACAACGCCCTGCTCGGCGCCGAAGGCTGCAAGACCAACGGCTTCGACAACTTCGACAAGATCGCCTTCTGGAAAACCCCGCAGGCCGAGGGCGGCAAGTACGTGCCCTACAGCCGCTGGACCCAGGACTACATCGCCATCATGGGCGGCCGCTAAGGAACACCTCGGCTCGGCAGACTCGTAGGGTGGACGACGTCTTTTTCGTCCACCAACCGGCACCGCCGGTGGATGAATAAAGCGCCATCCACCCTACGCCGAGGCACGCCGTAGCTGTTCACCGTTATACATCCACCACCGACTCTCCCGTCTTGTGTCGGCAAACCCAACCCGGGCGAGACGGTGGTGGATGGCTTTTATCCTGGAGTTCTTGAAATGACCCTTGCAGTGCAATTTACCGATGTGTCCCGCGCGTTCGGCGACGTCAAAGCCGTCGACCGGGTGTCCATCGACATCCAGGATGGCGAGTTCTTCTCCATGCTCGGTCCTTCCGGCTCGGGCAAGACCACCTGCCTGCGCCTGATCGCCGGCTTCGAGCAGCCCAGTGCTGGCTCCATTCGTATTCATGGGGTGGAGGCCGCGGGCCTGCCGCCCTACCGGCGCGACGTCAACACGGTGTTCCAGGATTACGCCCTGTTCCCGCACATGAACGTGCTGGAAAACGTCGCCTACGGCCTCAAGGTCAAGGGCGTCGGCAAGTCCGAACGCCTGGCCCGCGCCGAGGACGCCCTGGGCATGGTCGCCCTCGGCAGCTACGGCGCGCGCAAACCGGCGCAGCTGTCCGGCGGCCAGCGCCAGCGCGTGGCCCTGGCCCGCGCCCTGGTCAACCGCCCGCGGGTGCTGCTGCTCGACGAGCCGCTGGGGGCGCTGGACCTCAAGCTGCGCGAGCAGATGCAGAGCGAGCTGAAGAAGCTGCAGCGCCAACTCGGCATCACCTTCATCTTCGTCACCCACGACCAGAGCGAAGCGCTGTCCATGTCGGACCGCGTGGCGGTGTTCAACAAGGGCCGCATCGAGCAGGTCGACACCCCGCGCAACCTGTACATGAAGCCGGCCACCCCGTTCGTCGCCGAGTTCGTCGGCACTTCCAACGTGCTCAAGGGCGAGCTGGCCGCACGCATCAACGGCTCGCCGCTGCCGGTGTCGATCCGCCCGGAACACACCCGCCTGAGCAACGGCGAGGCGCTGGGCAGCGACGAGGTGGAAGTCAGCGGCCTGCTCCACGACATCCAGTACCAGGGCGCCGCCACCCGCTTCGAGATCCAGCTGGAGAACGGCCAGAACTTCTCCGTCAGCCAGGCCAACAATCAATGGCAACTGGGCGAGGCGCCGGTGCAGCCGGGCCAGCGGGTCAGCGCGCGCTGGGCCCGTGGCGCCATGGTCGGCCTGCGCGAGGACGTGTGACATGAGCAGCCAGACTCTCGCCCTCGACAGCACCGGCGGCGGCCCGATGCGCCGGCTGTCCGACCTGCTCTACCGCAAGCCGACGCTGTACCTGTCGCTGCTGCTGATTCCGCCGCTGCTGTGGTTCGGCGCGGTGTACCTGGGTTCGCTGCTGACCCTGCTGTGGCAAGGTTTCTACACCTTCGACGACTTCAGCATGACGGTCACCCCGACCCTCACGCTGGCCAACTTCCTGGCGCTGTTCCAGGCCGCCAACTTCGACATCATCCTGCGCACCGTCGGCATGGCGGTGGCGGTGTCGATCGCCAGCGCCCTGGTGGCCTTCCCCATCGCCTACTACATGGCGCGCTACACCACGGGCAAGACCAAGGCGTTCTTCTACATCGCGGTGATGCTGCCGATGTGGGCCAGCTACATCGTCAAGGCCTATGCCTGGACCCTGCTGCTGGCCAAGGGCGGGGTGGCCATGTGGTTCATCCAGCAACTGCACCTGCAACCGCTGCTGGAGTTCATCCTGGGCGTGCCGGGAGTGGGCGGCAATACCCTGTCGACCTCGCACCTGGGACGCTTCCTGGTGTTCGTCTACATCTGGCTGCCGTTCATGATCCTGCCGATCCAGGCGTCGCTGGAGCGCCTGCCGCCCTCCTTGCTGCAGGCTTCCGCCGACCTCGGCGCCAAGCCCCGGCAGACCTTCATGCAGGTGATCCTGCCGCTGTCGATCCCCGGCATCGCCGCCGGCTCGATCTTCACCTTCAGCCTGACCCTGGGCGACTTCATCGTGCCGCAGCTGGTGGGGCCGCCCGGCTTCTTCATCGGCAACATGGTGTATTCGCAGCAGGGCTCGATCGGCAACATGCCGATGGCCGCCGCCTTCACCCTGGTGCCGATCGTGCTGATCGCCATCTACCTGTCCATCGTCAAACGCCTGGGGGCCTTCGATGCACTCTGAGAAAGCTTCCCTCGGCCTGAAACTGGCCGCCTGGGGCGGGTTGGTGTTTCTGCACTTCCCGATCCTGATCATCTTCATGTACGCCTTCAACACCGAGAGCGCGGGCTTCAGCTTTCCGCCCCAGGGCTTCACCCTGAACTGGTTCAGCGTGGCCCTGGCGCGCCCGGACGTGCTGGAGGCGATCGAGCTGTCGGCGCAGATCGCCGCCCTGGCCACGCTGGTGGCGATGATCCTCGGCACCCTGGCCGCCGCCGCGCTGTACCGCCGCGACTTCTTCGGCAAGGAGAGCATCTCCATGCTGCTGATCCTGCCGATCGCCCTGCCCGGCATCATCACCGGCCTGGCGCTGCTGGCGGCGTTCAAGAGCTTCGGCATCGAGCCGGGTTTCCTGACCATCGTCATCGGCCATGCCACCTTCTGCGTGGTGATCGTCTACAACAACGTCATCGCCCGCTTTCGCCGCACCAGCCACAGCCTGATCGAGGCGAGCATGGACCTGGGTGCCGACGGCTGGCAGACCTTCCGCTACATCGTCCTGCCCAACCTCGGCTCGGCCCTGCTGGCCGGCGGCATGCTGGCCTTCGCCCTGTCGTTCGACGAGATCATCGTCACCACCTTCACCGCCGGCCACGAACGCACCCTGCCGCTGTGGCTGCTCAACCAACTGTCGCGCCCGCGCGATGTGCCGGTGACCAACGTGGTGGCGATGCTGGTGATGATCGTGACCATGCTGCCGATCCTCGGCGCCTACTACCTGACCAAGGGCGGCGAAGGCGTGGCCGGCAGCGGCAAGTAGAGACACAGAGCAAAAAGTAGGGTGGATCGCGCCTCATCGATCCACCACAGCCCGTAGAGATGCCCAGGGTGGATGGAAAAAGCGCCAGCTACGCGCCCCGATCCACCCTACGGGAATATTCATGCAGCCCCCATAGCGAGGTTTATGCGATGCAAACCAAACTGCTGATCAACGGCGAACTGGTCGACGGCCTCGGTGCCGCGCAGCCGGTGCTCAACCCCTCCCTGGGCAGCCCCCTGATCCAGATTCCCGAAGCCACCCCGGAGCAGATCGACGCCGCCGTGCGCGCCGCCGACGCCGCCTTCGACGGCTGGTCGCAGACCACCCCAGGCCAGCGCTCCGCCCTGCTGCTGGCCCTGGCCGACGCCATCGACGCCAACGCCGACGAACTGGCCCGCCTGGAGTCGCAGAACTGCGGCAAGCCCTACGCCGCCGCCCGTAACGACGAGCTGCCGGCGATCGCCGACGTATTCCGCTTCTTCGCCGGCGCCGCGCGCTGCCTGCAGGGTTCCGCCGCCGGCGAGTACCTGCCCGGCCATACCTCGATGATCCGCCGCGACCCGATCGGCGTGGTCGCCTCCATCGCACCGTGGAACTATCCGCTGATGATGGCCGCCTGGAAGCTGGCCCCGGCCCTGGCCGCCGGCAACTGCGTGGTGCTCAAGCCGTCCGAGCAGACCCCGCTGACCGCCCTGCGCCTGGGCCAGCTGATTGCCGGGATCTTCCCGGCCGGCGTGGTCAACATCGTCTTCGGCCGCGGCGCCAGCGTCGGCGAGCCGCTGGTCACCCACCCCAAGGTACGCATGGTGTCGCTAACCGGCTCCATTCCCACCGGCGCCAACATCATCGCCAGCACGGCGGCCAGCGTGAAACGCATGCATATGGAGCTGGGCGGCAAGGCCCCGGTGATCATCTTCAACGACGCCGACATCGACGCCGCCGTGGAAGGCATCCGCACCTTCGGCTTCTACAACGCCGGCCAGGACTGCACCGCCGCCTGCCGCATCTACGCGCAGAAGGGCGTCTACGAGAAGTTCGTCGCCGCCCTCGGCGCCGCGGTCGGTTCGATCAAGCACGGCCTGCAGGACGACGCCGGCACCGAGCTGGGCCCGCTGATCACCGATGCGCATCGCCAGCGCGTGGCCGGCTTCGTCGAACGCGCCAGCGCGCAGTCGCACATCGAAGTGGTCACCGGCGGCAAGGCCCCGGCCGGCAACGGCTTCTTCTTCCTGCCGACGGTACTGGCCGGCGCCCGGCAGACCGATGAAATCGTCTGCCGCGAGGTGTTCGGCCCGGTGGTCTCGGTCACCCCGTTCGACGACGAAGCGCAGGCCCTGGCCTGGGCCAACGCCTCCGACTACGGCCTGGCCTCCTCGGTGTGGACCCGCGACGTCGGCCGCGCCCATCGCATGGCCGCGCGCCTGCAGTACGGCTGCACCTGGGTCAACACCCACTTCATGCTGGTCAGCGAGATGCCCCACGGCGGCATGAAGCTGTCCGGCTACGGCAAGGACATGTCGATGTATGGCCTCGAGGATTACACCGCCATCCGCCACGTGATGTTCAAGCACTGACGAAGGCCTGCGTAGGGTGGATCGCGCTTCATCGATCCACCACAGCGCGCTCATGGTGGATGTACAAAGCGACATCCACCCTACGAATCCCCACAACGAGCTGGAGCAATAACAATGAAAAACGCACTGCGCACTATCAGCTTCTTCGCCCTGTTCGCCCTCGCCGGCCTGGCCCAGGCGGCGGATGACGCCAAGGCCATAGTCGATGGCTACATGGCCGCCTGGAATGCCCACGATGCCGACAAGGCCGGCGAGTTTCTCGCCGAAGACGCCGAGTATTACGACGTCACCGTCGGCACCGCGCAGAAAGGCCGCGCCGCCGCCCGCGACAACGTGATCAAGGTATTCGTCACTGCCATTCCCGACCTCAAGTGGGAAATGACCGGCGCGCCGATCATCAGCGCCGACGGTATCGCCTTCCAGTGGGTATTCAGCGGCACCAACACCGGCGCCTGGAGCGCAGAAACCCCGGCTACCGGCAAACCGGTGAAGTTCGAAGGGGTCAGCTTCGTGCGCATCAAGGACGGCAAGATCGCCTACCAGGGCGACTACTACGACGCGCTGGGCTTCAACAAGCAACTCGGCTGGTAAGACCTGCGCGGCACAGGCGTCAGACCTGTGCCGCCTCTCCGGCAACGCCTTTACTGCCGGCTCGGCGACCACCTTGGCCGCTCTCTCCTGCCCCACCCCGCTCGGACTAAGTCAGATGTCAGATTCCCGCAGTAACGCCCTGGCCCAGGAAGACAGCACCCGTACCACCATCGATCAGGTCAAGCAGCTGATCGCCGGCCTGAATACCCGCTGGGGCGAAATCGGCAAGGTCGCGGACGTGATCCGCCAGATCGCCAAGCACACCAACCTGGTGGCGCTCAACGCCGCCATCGAGGCCGCCCGCGCCGGCGAGCAGGGTCGCGGCTTTGCCGTGGTCGCCGACGAAGTGCGGCGCCTGGCCAGCCAGTCTGCCGAGGCCACCAGCGAGATCGGCACTGTGGTCGGCGCCATCCGCCAGGAAAGCCAGAAGGCCCTGGCCGATGTGGAACAGGCCGAGCAGGCCAGCCTGCTGGAACAGGCCCAGGTGCTGCTGGCCCATGAGGCCCTGCAGCTGCAGGGCCAGTTCAGCGTGATGGCCACCGCCCTGTATGGCCTGAAGAGTTTCATCGTCGGCATGAAGACCAAGGGACTTGACCCGCAGCGCGAACAGATCGATGCGGTGATGCAGCAGTACCTGGTACAGAACCCGGACCTGCTGGCCTTCGCCTGCGCCTGCGAAAGCAACGTGCTGGATGGTCGTGACAGCGCCTTCGCCGGCCAGCCCGGGCATGACGCCAGCGGCCGCATCCTGGCCTACTGGAACCGTGGCAGCGGCCTGCCGCAGCGTGAGTGCCTGGTCGGCTACGAGACAGACGACTGGTACCAGCTGCCCAAGCGCAAGGCCCGCGACGTGTTCATGGAGCCCTACGACTATCCGATTGGCGGGCGCACGGTGCTGATGACCTCGTTCATGACCCCGATGTTTCTCGGCAGCCAGTTCCTCGGCATCCTCGGCGCCGACTACACCCTGGCCCAGCTGCAGGAACGCCTGGCCCAGCACAAGCCGTTCGGCCACGGCCATTTCGCCCTGCTGTCGAACCAGGCCACCTACGTCACCCACCCCGACGCCAGCCGCCTGGGCAGCCAGGCCGGCGAGCTGAACAACGAGCTGCGCCAGGCCATCCGCGACGGCAAGCCGCTGTGCCAGCGCCAGCGCGATGGCCAGGTACAGCTGCTGCAGCCGATCTTCGTCGGCAACTGCAATGCACCCTGGGCGCTGCTGATGCACCTGCCGCCACGCTAGCGACCGTTCGTCGGCCCCGAGGCTTGCCTTGCGTGCAAAGGGTGCGGGCCATCACAGCACGGCCCTAGCTGCCGGGCGGCTGGCCCCCTAGGATCAAGCCCATAACGAGAAGCGGCTGCCGTCCTGGCGAACCGCACCCTGGCCCAACGCCCCTCCATGCTTGCAACCACCCGACTCCTCGCGCGCCGCACGCTGGGTGCTGCCTGCGCCCTGCTGCTCTACCTGAACGCTGGCTTGAGCGCGGCCGACGAAAGCACCGTCAGCAGCGGCTCGGCACTGGCGTCGGCCCTCAGCCAGAGTCGACTGGACGCCTGGCAAGGCCTGCTGATGCAGACCAGCGGCAGCGAACGTGAGCGCCTGCAAAGGGTTAACCGCTTCATCAACCGCAGCATCGTGCATGGCGAAGACGCCGAGGTCTGGGGCGAGGCCGACTACTGGGCCACGCCGCAGGAAACCCTCAGCCGCGGCCGTGGTGATTGCGAAGACTTTGCCATCGCCAAGTACTTCAGCCTGGTACGCCTGGGCGTGCCCAGCGCCAAGCTGCGCCTGACCTTCGTCAAGGCCCTGCAGCGCCAGCAGGCGCATATGGTGCTGGCCTACTATCCGAGCCCGAGCGCCGAGCCGCTGATCCTCGACAACCTGCAACAGCAGATCAGCCCGGCCGGCCAGCGCCACGACCTGCTGCCGGTATATGCCTTCAACAACCACGGGATCTTTCTCGGCAGCGCGCCGCAGCGCCAGTCCAAACAGTCGCCGCAGCTGCTGTCGCGCTGGCAGGACGTCAGCGCACGGGCGCTGGTCGATGGCTCGACGCCGCCGATGCCACAAGGCTAAACGCGCCGGCCCTTCACCGTAGGGTGCGCCATGCGCACCATGAGCACACCAGAGCCTGACCGGTGCGCATGGCGCACCCCACGCAGCGGCGAACCTCAGCGCGGCGCCAGATGCGCCACCATCAGCTGCACGCTCTCGCGGCCCTGGTACTCGTTGACGTCCAGCTTGTAGGCCAGCTCGACCCAGCGCACGTTGGGGTTGGGCCAGACCTCGCGGTCGATATTGAAGGCGATGCCATCCAGGGTCTGGCCGCCGCATTCGGTCTTCAGCACCAGCTTGAGGTGCTTGTCGCCGACCAGGCGCTGCTGGACGATCTGGAACACGCCGTGGAACAGCGGCTCGGGGAAATGCTGGCCCCAGGGCCCGGCATGGCGCAGGGCCTTGGCCAGTTCCAGGTGGAATTCCTCGACGCCCAGTTGGCCGTCGGACAGCAGGCGTCCGGTCAGGTCGTCCTCGCTCAGCTGGCGGCGCACCTCGGCATCGAAGGCGGCGGCGAAGGCGCCGTAGTTTTCCTGGGGCAGCGACAGGCCGGCGGCCATGGCATGCCCGCCGAACTTGCTGATCAGCCCCGGATGCCTGGCCGCGACCGCGTCCAGCGCATCGCGGATATGCAGGCCCGGCACCGAACGGGCCGAGCCTTTCAGCACACCCTCGCCGGCATCGGCGAAGGCGATGGCCGGGCGGTGGTAGCGCTCCTTCAGGCGCGAGGCGAGGATGCCGATCACCCCCTGGTGCCAGTCCGGCTCGAACAGGCACAGGCCGAACGGCATGTCGGCCAGCGGCAGGTCCTTGAGCTGGGCCAGGGCCTCGCGCTGCATGCCCTGTTCGATGGCCTTGCGGTCCTTGTTCAGCTCGTCGAGCTGCTGGGCCATGTCGCGGGCCAGCGCTTCGTCGTCGCACAGCAGGCATTCGATGCCCAGGCTCATGTCGTCCAGGCGCCCGGCCGCGTTCAGGCGCGGGCCGAGGATGAAGCCGAGGTCGGTGGAGGTGATGCGCCCATGCTGCCGCCCGGCCACTTCCAGCACCGCGCGCAACCCCGGACGCGCACGCCCGGCACGGATGCGCGCCAGGCCCTGGTGCACCAGGATGCGGTTGTTGGCATCCAGCGGCACCACGTCGGCCACGCTGCCCAGGGCGACCAGATCGAGCAGTTCGCCCAGGTTCGGCTCGGCGATACCGCTGCTGGCGAACCAGCCGATTTCGCGGAGTTTGGCGCGCAGGGCCAGCAGCACATAGAACATCACCCCGACCCCGGCCAGCGCCTTGCTCGGGAACTCGCAGCCCGGCTGGTTGGGGTTGACGATGGCATCGGCCGCCGGCAGTTCCGGGCCCGGCAGGTGGTGGTCGGTGACCAGCACGGTCAGCCCGGCGGCCTTGGCCGCGGCCACCCCCTCGACGCTGGAGATGCCGTTGTCCACGGTCAGCAGCAGGTCGGGCTGGCGCTGCAGGGCCACGGCGACGATCTCCGGGGTCAGGCCGTAGCCGTATTCGAAGCGATTGGGCACCAGGTAGTCGACATGCGCCGCGCCGAGCATGCGCAGGCCAAGCATGCCGACCGAGCTGGCGGTGGCGCCGTCGGCATCGAAGTCGCCGACGATGAGGATGCGCTGGCGCCGCTCAAGGGCCTGCACCAGCAGGTCGACGGCCGCGTCGATGCCCTTGAGCTGCTGATACGGGATCAGCCGCGCCAGGCCCTTGTCCAGCTCGGCCTGGGACTGCACGCCACGCGCCGCATACAGGCGGGTCAGCAGCGGCGGCAGGTCACCGAGGTCGGGCAGGCTGGCGGGAAGCGGGCGGGGTTCGATGCGCATGGGTATTCCGGTTGTTCTATGCAAGCTGGCGGCAATACGTAGCCCGGATGCAATCCGGGATCATCACGACACAGTTGCCCGGATAGCATCCGGGCTACGTCAGAAGCTGAACTCAGCGTTCGCCGACCAGCCACTCCAGGGGAATCTCGTGCTGGCCGCGCTCGTCGGTGACGAACAGCTCGCCGTCGCTGATCATCACGCTCCAGCTGACCGTGCGCGGCAGGTCGCGGGCGAGGTTTTCCAGGGCTTCCTGCTGCACGCCGACCACGTTGATGTTCTTCAGGTTGCGCACGCTGTCGAGCACCTTGCTCTGCCACACGCGCAGGTTGCCGTAGGCCACCAGGCTGAACTTCTCGGTGCGCCGCGAACACCAGGTGATGCGCTCGGCGTCCGGCTGACCGACTTCGATCCAGTGCAGCACGCGGTCGTCCAGGCTCTTCTCCCACAGCGCCGGCTCGTCGATATCCGACAGGCCGCGCCCGAAGGCCAGCTGCTCGTGGTACCACAGCGCATAGGCGATCAGCCGCACGCACAGGCGTTCCTCGGTTTCCGAGGGGTGCTTGGCCACGGTGAAGCGCAGGCTCTCGTAGATGCTGCGATCGATATCGGTGAGGTTCAGGTCGACTTTGTAGGGCGTGGCTTGCAGGGCCATGGGCAGGCTTCTTGATGTTCTGGAAAGCCGCCAAGTCTACCCCGAAACATCTCGCCCTGCCCGGCTGCCATGCGCCCGTTCGGCACATCGGCGACTGCGGCAGGAGTCCCACAAACTGCCGATCAGGGTTGCCACACCCGCGCCCGGCACTTATAACCCGCGCGATCCAAGGCGATGCGCAACCCGCGTACCGGCCAGCGACGAATGGAAAGGAAGCACATGGAAGTGTATGCAGGGATGGTCATCGGGGTTGCCGTACTGGCGATCTACCTCTTTTATCGCCACAGAAAAGCCCTGGCCTTGCGGCTTACCCCGCAAGAGTCTGCGCAGATCAACCGTGTCACCCTGGTCGCCATGAGCGAGCCCCTGTTGGCACTGGAGATTGCCCAACGCCTGGACGGTCCCGCACGGCAGCGGGCCATGCAAATCGTTGCGCCGGAGCTGATCAAGGCCGGCCACCGTTCGGCAGGCGAGCAAGCCTTGGCCGAGTTGAGCAAAGCCAACAAATCCGAACCGCTGAAAACCATCCTGGAAGTGATGCTGCAACAGGGCGAGTCGCAGGCGGCCAAAACGCTGCTGCAAAATGCCAATGCGCAGCTGCCGATCGATGGGCATGTCGTCAGCATCCAGCTGGATCTGGCTAACGGCAAAGAGCAGGAAGCCCTGAAACTCCTCAAACTCCTCAGCGAAATGCAAGAAGTCGCCGGGGCCTACACGCTTTCCCGTGCCCACAGCCTGGAGGTTGCCCGCCTGCAGCGCCGCTTCAACATGAATAAAGCCGCGGCCTTGAGCATTGCCTGGGCCTGGTCCACTCTGGGAGCGGACGGTGAACTGTCGTGGGATGAGTTGCGCGCCATTCTCCAGGAGTTTTTCCAACAGGACGGCAGCGTCCGGGTCATAGAGCTAGCCGAGCAACTGCCCGCCCCCTACAAAACCAGCGCCGCCAGCGTGCTGTTCGAGGCCGGCGAACTAGAGCCGGCCTTTGCTCTGCTGAGCGAAAGCGGCAGCGACATTCCCGTCGACACCTACGACAAACTGCTGAACATTGCCCTCAACGCCAATCAGCCAGACAAGGCCTTGCGCCTGATTGACTTCGTGGCCACTCATGCCGCCGACGAATTACTCCTGAGTCTTATGCAGTGGCACCTGCAACGTGGCGAAACTGCGGCGGTCGATGCCTTGTTGCAGAAGCGAGTGCAGAGCCCCGAACAGCACATCGAGTTGCGACTCCGGCTATTTACCTACAACCATGAGCAGCAACCGAGCTGGAGTGCTGCGCAGCTGCAGCAGGCCGAACGCCATCTAAAGCAACTACGTGGCAAGGAGCACGAGGGCTGGTATCACCTGCTGACTCTGGAAGCCCGACTGCAAGCTCAAACCCAGCTGTCTGCCCCCCGCCGCGATCAGACACTGATCCGTACCAGCCTGGAACAGATCACCCGGTTCAACAGCCAACTGAGCACGTCAGACAAGCTGCCGCGCTACAGCGCTCAGGCCAAGCTGCTGCATGCGCTCGGCCAGAATACGGCGGCCGGGAAACTGCTGGACGAGCTGGTGCAACAACTCAAGGACCATCCCAACGAGGATGACGATGAATACGGCCATCAGCTGAACTTGGAAGATGTCGCGCATACCTATCTGAGTATCGACCAGCACCTGCCCGCCATTGCCCTGCGCGATGAGCTGAACACCCAGGGAGCCTGCAGCCATGAGTTATCACAGGGCATCGTGCTTAACCACATTCGCCACCAGCGCCTGACCGATGCAATCGATGCGCTTGACTGCAGCATTCTGATCGGCGGCCGCAACCTCCTGACGCCTCTGCGCCAAGCCATCGAACAGCAACAAGCACCAGCACGCGCTCGCAAGCTGCATGAGAAACTGCTCCATACCCTGAGCAACGGCCTGCTGCCGCCACAGGCCGCCGGCTAGGGTTGCTCGCCACGACCGGCCAGACGCTGCTCCAGGGCCGCGAACAGCACCCCGCACAGCGCGCCGAACAGGTGGTACTCGAAGGACACGCCCTGGCTCGGCAACAGGCCGAACCACCAGCCGCCGTAGTAGAACAGCACCAGCACGGCGACCAGCAGGTTGCCCAGGCTGCGCTGGAACCAGGCCTGGGCCAGCAGCAGGCCCCACAGGCCGAACAGCCAGCCGCTGGCGCCCAGGTGCATGCCCGGGCGGGCGAACAGCCAGACCAGCAGGCCGCTGCCGAGGATGATGAAGGCGCTGGCACCGAGCAGGCGGCGCAACGAGCCCAGGCTGACCAGCCAGCCCAGCACCAGCAGCCCCGGCAGGTTGTTGAGCAGGTGCAGCCAGCCGGCATGCAACCAGGGGGCGGCGAGGATGCCCGGCAGGCTGGCCGACTCGCGCGGCAGTACGCCCCAGACATTCAAGGCATTGCCGCTGAGGCTGTTGACCAGCTGCAGCGCCAGCATCAAGGCGGCGATGCCGAGCAGCAGCTGCAGGCGCGGGACTATCCAGGCTTTCACCTTCCGTTGTGCTCCATGATCCAGGCTATCTGTGCGTGCGCCGGCGATTTAACCGCACAATGCCGGCGTGCAACAGCCTCGCCATGCGCCCCACGCTCCCCAGCCGGCGCGCAATGGCATAGGCTTATGCGCTCCCCTTCTGCCCCGGAGCCGCCATGATCCCCAGCAAACCCCTCGCCGGCCTGAAAGTGGTCGAACTCGGCACCCTGATCGCCGGGCCGTTCGCCTCGCGCATCTGCGCCGAGTTCGGTGCCGAGGTGGTCAAGGTCGAGTCGCCGGATGGCGGCGACCCGCTGCGCAAGTGGCGCAAGCTGTACGAGGGCACCTCGCTGTGGTGGTTCGTGCAGGCGCGCAACAAGCAGTCGATCACCCTCAACCTCAAGCACGAGGCCGGCCGCGAAGTGCTGAAGAAGCTGCTCGGCGAGGCCGACATCCTGATCGAGAACTTCCGCCCTGGCGTGCTGGAAAAGCTCGGCCTCGGCTGGGACGTGCTGCATGCGCTCAACCCCAGACTGGTGATGGTGCGCCTGTCCGGCTTCGGCCAGACCGGGCCGATGCAGGACCAGCCCGGCTTCGGCGCGGTGGGCGAGTCCATGGGCGGGCTGCGCTACATCACCGGCTTCGAGGACCGCCCGCCGGTGCGCACCGGCATCAGCATCGGCGACTCGATCGCCGCGCTGTGGGGGGTGATCGGCGCCTTGATGGCGCTGCGGCACCGCGAGGTCAACGGCGGCACCGGCCAGGTGGTCGACGTGGCGCTGTACGAGGCGATCTTCGCCATGATGGAAAGCATGGTGCCGGAGTTCGACGTGTTCGGCTTCATCCGCGAGCGCACCGGCAACATCATGCCCGGCATCACGCCCTCCTCCATCCATACCTGCGCCGATGGCAAGCACATCCAGATCGGCGCCAACGGCGATGCGATCTTCCAGCGTTTCATGCGCGCCATCGGCCGCGATGATCTGGCAGAAGCGGCAGACCTGGCCGACAACGCCGGCCGCGATGCCCGCCGCGATGAGCTGTACGGGGTGATCGACCGCTGGACCGCCAGCCTGCCGCTGGCCGAGGTGGAAGCCACCCTGGTGCGCGCCGAGGTGCCGGCCAGCCGCATCTACTCGGCCGAAGACATGTTCAAGGACCCGCAATTCCTCGCCCGCGAGATGTTCCTCTCCGCCAAGCTGCCGGACGGCAAGCCGTTCAAGATGCCCGGCATCGTGCCCAAGCTGAGCGAGACGCCGGGCGGCGTGGAATGGACCGGCCCCGAGCTGGGCGAGCACAACGCGGCGGTGCTGGGCCGCCTCGGCTACAGCGCCGAGCAGATCGACGAGCTGCGCCGCAGCAAGGCGATCTGAACCGGGACGGCACGTAGACTCAGCGACGCCGCATGGCTGGCATGGCCTGAGGTCTGGCACCCTGATCTATCTGTAGGGTGCCGCCTATTTGAAATACCGCCCCCTGACCGCCGCCACGGTGGCCTCGCGCAGCAGGCCGATAAACAGCTGCTCCACGTCGCTCAGCAGCTGGTTCTCCGGCGTGACCAGGTACACCTCGTTGACCGGCAGCTGGTCATAGGGCGGCAGCTGGAACAGCAGCTTCTGCGCCACGAAGGGCTTGGCCCCCTCCACGGTCAGGGCGCCGAAGCCGAGGCCGGCGAGGATCAGGCGGCGCACCTCCTCCTCGTTGGGCGACACCGCCACCAGGCGGCCCCAGAACTGCTGTTCGGTGCGCACCGAGTTGACCGCACTGAGGCCTTCGCCAGGCTGGTCGCTCTCGAAGGAGACATAGGCCAGGCCGCGCAGGTCCGCCGCAGTCAGGTCCGCGCGGCCGAACAGCGGGTGGTGCGGGCCGCAATAGAAGGCCATCTGCTCGTAGCCGAGCAGGTCGAAGTGCAGGCCGGTCTGGGCGGTTTTCTTGTTGCTGATGCCGATATGCAGATCATCCCGGGCCACCGCGTCGACGATATCGGCGCTGGGCTGGGAGCTGAGGCTGATCAGCACATTGGGATAGAGACGGTGGAACTGCGCCAGGCTGTCGTCGAAGGGCTGGCAGCTGACATGGCTGGCGACCTGGATATGCAGCTCGCCAAGCACCGCACCGGCCTCGCCGGCGTACTGCTCGGCCATCTTGCCGATGATGCTGCCGGCCGAGGAAATGTACTCGTAGACCCGCAAGCCCTGCTCGGTCAGGGAGAACATGCCCTTCTTGCGCTGGATCAGGCGCATGCCCAGGTGTTCTTCCAGGCGCTTGAGGGCATTGCTGACGCTGGGCTGGCTGAGCGACAGCTTGCGCGCCGCGCCGGTGATGCTGCTTTCCTCGACTATCACCAGGAAGGTGTACAGCAGGTTCCAGTCCAGGTTGCGCATAAGGCGCTCGCGGGGCGACAGCATGATCGATGGCTCTCCCAGGCAGGCCGTCATGGTGGCGGCTCCTGGCAGACCTTAGCATTGCCGACCACCCAAGGGGCAGCGCGGGGCTGCCCCTCAGGCGACACGCCGTTGCGTTCAGTCGACATCATGGCTGAGCAGGTCGGCGTACTCGGCGCGGCGGCGGATCAGCCGGCTGCCCTGACGCTGATCGACCAGCACGGCGGCGGCGGCCTGCCGGCCGCAGTACTGGCTCATCATCTCCAGCGCGTAGGCGCCGACATCCAGCAGCGCGATCACATCGCCCTGGGCCGTGGCCGCCGGCAGCTCGCGCAGGTTGGGCTGGTGCACCAGCACCTGCTCCAGCACCGCGCGATGCTCGGCCAGCGCCGGCTGCTCGGCGATCAGCTCGGCCACCGCGCCCTCGCCCTCGATGTCGTAGTAGGTGTCGCTGCTGTCGCACAGCGGGCCTGCCATGCGGAACAGCGCCGTGTCGCGGTCGTCGCTGCGCGAGGCGTTGAGCATGTGGAAGTACCAGCCGTTGTACAGATCGAACAGCACGCTGTAGCCGGCGTCCAGGTAGCACACCGGGGTCTGGCGCGCCTTGTGCGCCTCGATGCGGGTCAGCAGGATGGCGGTGTCGCTGACCATGCTGCGCCCCGGCTCGACGATGATCTGGATGCCCTGCCCCAGCGCCTGGCTGATCGGGCGGATCAGCTGCTGGGCGAGCCGGGCGAAGTCGATGTCGGTGCGGTAGTTGTCGCGATAGTGCGGCGCCACCGTGGCGAAGTTTTCCTCGGCGCTGCTGTAGTTCTTGGCGAAGCCGCCGCCCAGGTTCACATGTTCCAGGGCATAGGGCAGGCGCTCGCTCACCTCGCGCACGTAGTCGATGAGGAAGGCGGCCTCGGCCTGGTACACCGCGATGTCGGTGATCTGGGTGCCGATATGGGCGTGCACGCCGACCATCTTCACCGCCTGCGGCTGGGCGAGGATGCGCTCGATGGCCTCGGCCTGCTCATCGGCGGTCATGCCGAACTTCGAGCTGGAAGTACCGGTCTGCCAGCCGGCGGCGGCGCCGCCGCGGATCTCCGGGATGATGCGCAGCGCCACGCGGGCCTGGCGGCCCAGCTCGGCGGCCACGGCGATGATGCGGTCGAGTTCGGACAACGAGTCGACGTTGATCGAGCCGATGCCGGCCTCGATCACCTCGCGCAGCTCCTGCACCTGCTTGGCCACGCCGTTGAACACCAGCTCGCCGGGAGCGAAGCCCGCCACGCAGGCCTTGTGGAATTCGCCGCCGGAGTTGACCTCCAGGGCCAGGCCGCAGTCCTTGAACACCTTGAGCACGGCGAGGTTGGCGCAGGCCTTGCTGGCGAAGCAGACGCGGGTGTTGGCGTGCTCGCGGCGGAAGTTCTCCAGGATGTCGCGGGCATTCTTGCGCAGGCGCGCCTCGGAATAGACGTAGAGCGGCGAGCCATAGCGCTCGACCAGCTCGACGGCATTGACGCCATCGATCAGCAGCTGGTTGTCGGCACTGGTCAGGTGCGCCTCGCGTTTCCACGGGTGCAGGGAGACGACTGAAGTCATGTCGGTACTCTTTCAGTAAAAAGTGGCAGTAGGAAAAGGGGAAATCAGTGCTGGGTGGCCAGCAGGCGCCGCAGGTTGGCCGACTGCGGATCGCCGAACAGCTGCTCGGGCGTGCCCTGCTCCTCGATGCGGCCCTGGTGCAGGTAGACCACGCGCGAGGACACCTCGCGGGCGAAGCGCATCTCGTGGGTGACCATGATCATGGTGCGGCCCTCCTCGCCCAGCTCGCGGATCACCCGGAGCACCTCGCCGACCAGCTCGGGGTCGAGCGCCGAGGTCGGCTCATCGAACAGCATCACCTCCGGGTCCATGGCCAGGGCACGGGCGATGGCCACGCGCTGCTTCTGCCCGCCGGACAGGCACTCGGGGTAGACGTGGCACTTCTCCAGCATGCCGACCCGCGCCAGCAGGCTGCGCGCCTTGGCCTCCACCTCCTCGCGCGGGCGGCCGAGGACGATGCAGGGGCCCATCATCACGTTCTCCAGCACGCTCATGTGCGGCCACAGGTTGAACGACTGGAACACCATGCCGAGGCGCGTGCGCACCCGCTCGATCTGCCGCTGGAAGCGCTTGGAGCGGTTGCCGCGCGAGTCGGCGGCCAGCTCCAGCTCCTCGCCGTGCACCCGCAGGGTGCCGCTGTCGGGAAACTCCAGCAGGTTCATGCAGCGCAGGAAGGTGCTCTTGCCCGAGCCGCTGGAGCCGATGATGCTGATCACCTCATGCTTGTGGGCGGTCAGCGACACGCCCTTGAGCACCTCGGTGCCGTCGTAGGACTTGTGCAGGTTCTCCACCTCCAGGGCGGCCTGCGGATGGTGCATGGTGGTCATGGGGCCACTCCTGTGGAAAGGCGGGTGAACAGGCCGCGACGCTTGCCCGGCTGGGCGCTGCGGCAGTGCAGATGGCGGGTCAGGCAGCGCTCCAGGCGCCGCCAGAGCAGCACGAAGATCGTGGTCATCAGCAGGTAGAGCACGGCGGCCCAGAAGTACACGGACAGGTCGAAGGTCTGCGAGAAGGCGCGGCGGGTCTGGCCCATCACGTCGAGCACGGTGATCACGCTGACCACTGCGCTGCCCTTGAGCAGCAGGATGATCTCGTTGCCCAGCGCCGGGAACGCGATGCGGTAGGCGTTGGGCAGGATGATCCGGCGGTACAGCTCAAACTTGCGCAGACCCAGGGCGATGCCCGCCTCGATCTGCCCGCTGGGCACCGCGCGCAGACCGCCACGGAGGATTTCCACCTGGTAGGCGGTGGAATTGAGCACAAAGGTCAGTAGCGCGCAGTAGTACGGGTCGCGGAAGAACCACCACAGCCCCGCCTCGGTCAGCGGCACGCGGAACTGCCCGGAGCCGTAATAGACCAGGAACAACTGGGCCAGCAGCGGCGTACCGCGAAAGAACGACACGTACAGCCGCACCGGCCAGCGCCAGGCCACGCTCGGGCTGCGCCGCAGCAGCGCCAGCGGCAGCGACAGGCAGCACGCCAGCAGGGAGGCGATCAGGGTGATCTGCAGGGTCAGCCCGGCGCCGGCCAGCAGTTGGCCGCCGAAACGTTCGAGGATGTCGATCATGCTGCGCGCCCCTCACGTTCGAAGCCCCGGTTGGCGCGCTGCTCCAGGCGGGCCAGGCCCCACTCGCAGAGCAGGCAGATGGCCCAGTAGACCAGGCACACCACGGCGAAGAACAGGAAGGGTTTCTTGGTCACCCCCACCGCCACGTTGGCCATGCGCATCAGGTCGTTCAGCGCGATCACCGACACCAGCGCGGTGTCCTTGATCAGGCTGATCCACAGGTTGCCCAGCCCCGGCAGCGCAAGGCGCAGCAGCTGCGGCAGCTCGATCAGGCGAAAGATGGTCAGCCGGCGCACGCCGATGGCCTGGGCCGCTTCCAGCTGGCCCCGGTCCAGCGACTGCCAGGCACCGCGCCAGACCTCGCTGGAGTAACCGGCGAACACCAGGCCCAGGGCGATCACCCCGGCCAGGAAGGGGCTCAGCTCGAAGGACGCGGCCCCCGGGCTGAACCACTTGAGCAGGCTGTTAAGCGCCAGGCCCACGCCGTGGTAGATGATGAACAGGGTCAGCAATTCCGGCAGACCGCGGATGGTGGTGCTGAAGCCGACCGACAGGCCGCGCCACAGCGTCCGCCGGCACAGGCCGAGTGCCGCCACGGCCAGCCCCAGGGCCAGGCCGACCGGCAGGCTGGCCGCCGCCAGCGCCAGGGTCACCCCCAGGCCGCGCAGCAACTCGTCGCCCCAGCCGCCACCGGTAAAACTCAGGTAGGAGAGCCACTCCATAGAACAGCCTCTTCTCGATCAGAAGGAAGAAAAATGCGAACCCAGCCGCCCGCCAGCGAACCCGCGTGGGCTCACCGGCAGGCGGCCGTGGATCACTTCTGCAGGGTCAGCAGGTTGACCGAGAAGTACTTGTCGTTGATGGTCTTGTAGGTGCCATCGGCGATGATCGCCGCCAGCGCCTGGTTGAGCTGGTCGCGCAGGGCCGCGTCTTCCTTGCGCAGGGCGATGCCGACGCCCTCGCCCACGTACTTGGCCTCGCTGATCGGCGCGCCGGCCAGCACGCAGCAGGCGCCGTCCTCGCTCTTGCCCGTCCACTCCAGCATCGGAATCATGTCGCCGACCTGGGCGTCCAGGCGGCCGGAGACCAAGTCCAGGTTGACCGCGTCCTGGGTCGGGTACAGGCGCACGTCGGAGTCCGGGAACATGGCCGAGAGGTAGTCGCCCTGGGTGGTGGAACCCTGTGCACCGATGGTCTTGCCGGCCAGGCCCTTGGGCGAGAAGTCCTTCAGGTCGGAATCCTTGGGCACCACGAAGCTCATGGCCGACTTCTGGTAGGGGTTGGTGAAGGCGACCTTCTGCTTGCGTTCCTCGGTGATGAACATGGAGGCGATGATCAAGTCGTACTTGTCAGCCAAGAGCGCCGGGATGATGCCGTCCCAGTCCTGGGCGACGAACTCGCACTGGGCCTTCATCTGGGCACACAGGGCGCGGCCGATCTCGATGTCGAAACCGCCCAGCTGGCCATCGGCGGTGAAGAAGTTGAAGGGTGGGTAGGCGCCTTCAGTGGCGATACGCAGGGTCGGCCCTTCGGCGGCCTGAGCGGCAGCGAACGGCAGGGCACCGAGGCTGGCACAGAACAACAGGGAGCGGAGAGTCTTATTCATCTTGTTTTCCTCTGGAATCGGGGTTCGCTGTGAAGCTGGCCGTCAGTTGCAAGCCCACTTCACATCGCACTGGATGACCACCCGGTCACCGCCGCGATCCAAGAATCCGCTCGCTCCAGGCATTTATCAAATGCATATTTATTATGTTATGCATATCCCATGGCTATGTATGAGCCCGGCAAAATCGCCGATGGCAAACGGCGCAACGAGCAGCCGCTGTCGCCTGCCGCCCGAGCGCCGTCCTGCTCTCGCCGGGATGCCTGCAGCAACGGGCAACAGAGCCCCCGCGACATCGACGCCGCGCCCGCCATGCGGCACACTCGCTGCGCACCAGCGCAAGGGGGCGACAGCCAGTATCCCCGCGCAGAAAGCCGATCCCCGCTGCCTACCCGCGCCACACAGCCCCGCGAGCCCGCCATGCCTATCGAAACCTGGGAACTGCTGTCCTATATCGTCACCGTGGTGGCGCTGCCCTTCGCCATCGGCGTGTTCATCTTCGAACAGCGCAAGGAGCGCGAGAACGAGGAAGAAGCCACCTGGCAGCAGATCTCCGACGCCTACATCGACTTCCTCGAAGTGGTGCTGAACAACCCCGACCTGCGCCTGCGCAGCCAGCGCGCCACCCCCGATCTGACCGACGAGCAGCGCGAGCGCATGTGGGTGATCTTCGACATGCTCATCTCGCTGTTCGAGCGCGCCTACCTGCTGGTCTACGAAGAGGGCATGGACGAGAAGAAGTTGCGCCGCTGGCACTCCTGGGAGGACTACATGCGCGAATGGAGCCGCCGCGAGGACTTCCGCCAGCGCCTGCCGGAACTGCTGCGCGGCGAGGACCCAGGCTTCGCCCGCTACATCCAGCGCCTGGCCGCGGAAGAAGCGGCCAACCCGGCCTGATGCCGTAGGGTGCGTACGGGGTAGGTGCTTGCGGCGGATCGGCTTGTTCCTGGTCGCGAATTCATTCGCGATCGGGGCCGGCTCCGAGTGGCCTGCTTATCGCGGATAAATCCGCTCCCACTAGAGCCGAGGACGGATGCAACAGGTAGCGACTACATTGCCACCGATAAATCCGAGAGGTCGTCAACAGACGCTCAGCGCTTGGCCCAGCGCCCGGCCGCATCCTGATCGCTGCTGCGTCCTTCCACCCAGCGCGCACCTTCGGGGGTGTCTTCCTTCTTCCAGAACGGCGCGCGGGTCTTGAGGTAATCCATGATGAAGTTGCAGGCGTCGAAGGCCGCCTGGCGGTGGGCGCTGGCGGTGCCGACGAAGACGATCGGCTCGCCCGGCGGCAACTGGCCGACGCGGTGGACGATTTCCACCCGCAGCAGCGGCCAGCGCTGCTCGGCTTCCGTGACGATCTGCTGCAGGGCCTTCTCGGTCATGCCCGGGTAGTGCTCGAGGAACATGCCGCGCACGTCCTGGCCGTCATTGAAGTCGCGCACGTAGCCGACGAAGCCGACCACCGCGCCGATGCCCAGCTGGGCCGCATGCAGGGCATTCAGCTCGACGCCGGGATCGAAGGCCGCAGGTTCGACGCGCACGCTCATGACCTAACCTCCGGTAACCGTGGGAAAGAACGCCACTTCATCGCCATCGGCCAGTTCGGTTTCCAGGCTGCACAGCTCCTGGTTGCGCGCGCACATCAGGTTCGCCTCGGCCAGCACCTGCCACACGCCGCCACGGCTGAGCAGGTGCCGGCGCAGCTGGTCCAGGCTGGCCAGGCTGGCCGGTTGCAGCTGCTCGCCATCGATGCCGAGCACCTCACGGTAACGGGCGAAATACTGCACGCGGATCATGCCTGCTCCCCCGCCACGAAGTGGCCGCTCTTGCCGCCGAGTTTCTCCAGCAGGCGCACCGACTCGATGACCATGCCGCGGTCCACCGCCTTGCACATGTCGTAGATCGTCAGCGCGGCGACGCTGGCGGCGGTCAGCGCCTCCATCTCCACCCCGGTCTGCCCGGCCAGCTTGCAGCGCGCCTGGATGCGCACGCAGTCGTCGCCACAGGCTTCCAGCTCGACCTTGACGCTGGTCAGCAGCAGCGGATGGCACAGCGGGATCAAATCAGAGGTCTTCTTCGCCGCCTGGATGCCGGCGATGCGCGCCACGGCGAACACGTCGCCTTTCGGATGGCCGCCGCTGGCGATCAGCTGCAGGGTGGCGGGCAGCATGCGCACGCGGGCTTCGGCCACGGCCTCGCGGGAGGTCGACGCCTTGTCGGTGACATCCACCATGTTGGCGCGGCCTTGGGAATCGAGATGGGTCAGCACGGTCTTGCTCCGGGAGAGATACGGCCATTGTAACGCCGCCGGCAGCCGAAGCGCGCTTCCCCTCCCCCGAATGGGAGAGGGGAATACCGCGTGATTTACATGTGGGTTTCCGCGTACTCGGCCAGCAGCGAACGCGGCACGCCCTGCAGGGTGATGTGCACGCCGTGCTCGAAGTCCTTGAAGCGCTCGGTGAGGTAGGTGAGGCCGGAACTGGTGGCGGACAGGTAAGGCGTGTCGATCTGCGCCAGGTTGCCCAGGCAGATCACCTTGGAGCCGGTACCGGCGCGGGTGATGATGGTCTTCATCTGGTGCGGGGTGAGGTTCTGGCACTCGTCGATCAGGATCAGGCTGTGCTGGAAACTGCGCCCGCGGATGTAGTTGAGCGATTTGAACTGCAGCGGCACCTTCTGCAGGATGTAGTCGACGCTGCCGTGGGTGCTCTCGTCGTCCATGTGCAGCGCTTCCAGGTTGTCGGTGATGGCGCCCAGCCAGGGCTCCATCTTCTCCGCCTCGGTGCCGGGCAGGAAGCCGATGTCCTCGTCCAGGCCCTGCACGCTGCGGGTGGCGATGATCCGCCGGTAGCGCTTGCTGACCATGGTCTGCTCGATGGCCGCGGCCAGCGCCAGGATGGTCTTGCCCGAACCGGCGGCGCCGGACAGGTTGACCAGGTGGATGTCCGGATCGAGCAGGGCGAACAGCGCCAGCGACTGGTAGATGTCGCGCGGCTTGAGGCCCCAGGCTTCCTGATGCAGCAGCGGCTCCTGGTGCAGGTCGAGAATGGTCAGGGTGCGTCCCTCGATGCCCTTGACCCAGCCGACGAAGCCCTGCTCGTCGATGATGAACTCGTTGACATGCACGGCCGGCAGGTTGTCGGTGAGCTGCACCTGGTGCCAGGTGCGGCCGTGGCCCTGA
This sequence comes from Pseudomonas sp. R-28-1W-6, assembly GCF_009799925.1. Taxonomy (GTDB): domain Bacteria; phylum Pseudomonadota; class Gammaproteobacteria; order Pseudomonadales; family Pseudomonadaceae; genus Aquipseudomonas. Next base: position 68,893 of record NZ_WELK01000005.1, on the reverse strand, counting down.
CGGGTCTCGACCTTGCTCACGCGGTCCCAGAACGAGCCCGCCATGTTGTGGTAACCGCGTGACAGCAGGGACACGTCGTCGACCAGCTGGTCGGTGTGGTAGTCCTCGGCGGAGATGCCGCAGGCACGCGCCTTCAGGCGCATGTTGATGTCCTTGGTCACCAGCACCACGCGCATGCCCGGGTTGCTGCTGCGCAGGTCGACCAGCTGGTTGATGATCTTGTTGTCGTTGAGGTTTTCCGGCAGCCAGGTGATCGGCTCGGCGCGCTTGCTCATGAGGATCGACAGGCTGCCTTTCGGCCCGCTCTTGCCCCGCTGGATCGGCACGCCCTTCTCGACGTCTTCGGGAATCGCATCGCCGAGCACCTGGTCGATCAGGCGAATGGCCTGGCGACACTCGGCGGCGACCGAGTGCTTGCCGGCCTTGAGCTTGTCCAGCTCCTCGAGCACGGTCATGGGGATGGCGACGTGGTGTTCCTGGAAGTTCAGCAGCGCGTTGGGATCGTGGATCAGGACGTTGGTGTCGAGGACGTAGAGGGTGGGCTGGGTGGAACGGCTGTGTCCGTGATCATCCATACTCGGTCACCTTATCTGCGGGCCATGCGGAGCCGGCAAAGCGCTCCGACGAAGGGCCGTCGGCCTCCCGGCCAGAGCCGGAAAATGCACGCAAAGGTGATGGCCTTAAGCCGCCACCTGTGCTGCAGGGTTCGACGGTCTGTCTTCGTTAATACTCCATTCGGGATGACAGAAAAAAGAACTTTTTCATCGCTGCCGGACTTTTTTATCGGCTCGACGAATAACCCTTGGCGTACCCGAACGCCCCCGTTAAAGTCGGAAGTCATGCCCCTCGGCGAGCCCACTGCGGCCCGCCTGCCAAGCCCCCTCGGCACGCCCAGAATACGCCCCCGATTCAGCGCTCGATTCAGCGGTAGTCGTGGCAATCCAGCCAGTTCACCCCGGCCCCGTTGCTGGCCTGCAGCAGCCAGGGCAAGGCGCCGGCGGCCTTGTTGTGGATGTCGTGGAACAGCACGACACCACGGCGCCACAGCAGCATCAGGGTCAGCACGCGCTGGCCGGCGGCCTCGGCGCCAACCTTGCTGCTCCAGTCCTGCGAGTCGATCTGCCACAGCGCCACCTGCAGCCCCTGACTGGCGAAGAAAGCCTGGCTGTCGGCCTGGCGCTGGCCATAGGGCGGGCGGAATAGCGGCAGGTAAAGCGCCGGCAGTTCGCGCTGCAACAGCTCACGGGTGCGGCTCACCGAGCCCTGCCAGTCGGCCCAGCTGGTGTGGGCCTTGTGCTCCCAGCCGTGGGAGGCCACGCACTGGCCGGCATACAGCTGGTTCAGGGCCGCGGCCGAGGTTTTCTGCAGGCGCTGCTGCAGGTTGCTGCCGAGCACGTAGAAGGTGCCGTTGAGGCCCTGCTCGCGCAGCCAAGCCGCCAGCTTGTCAGTGTGGCCGCCGAGCGCCGTGGGGCCGTCGTCGAAGGTCAGGAGGAACTGCCTGTCGGCCAGCTCGTCGCCGTTGCGCTCCTGGTCGGAGAACAGCGCGATCTCGCTGCTGATCCGCGGGAACAGCGCGGCCAGGCGCATCTGCTCGTTGAGGTAGCCGAGGTGGAAACGCTGGCTGGCCTCGGCCCAGGCGAAGTAGCGCGAGTCCGGGGCGATCACCAGCTGCCTGGCCTGCTCGCGCAGCCCGGCGACATCTTCCGCCGGAGCGCAGAAATCGCTGGCCGGCGTGCAGCTCTGCCGGGCGAAACGATAGTTCTCCAGCAGGCGCTGCCAGAAACGTTCGCGCACCTGGGCGATCGACTGCAGGTTGGCCGATTTCAGGCCCAGGCGGGTTTTCCAGCCTGCTTCGTCGAGCCCTTCGCTGGCCTGCAGGGCCTGGGCGAACATGAGGATTTCCGCGCGCGAGGCGCTATCGAAGGCGGCCTGGCTGTGCAGCGGCTCGGGCCAGGTGCCGCGATCGAGGGTGGCGAAGGTCGCGGGGCCGGCGGCCTGGGCGCTGCCGGCCAGCAGGCCGAGACCGAGCAACAGGGTTCTGATCAGCATGAGTATTCTTCCTTGAATGAAAAACGCGCCCCTGAGGAGCGCGTTGTCTGGGTCGGCGCCGGATCAGCTGCGATCCTGCACGCGCAGGATGGCCTTGTCGTACACCGGGTTGGCCTTCTGTTCCTTGGCCAGGTGGTAGTGGCGCAGGGCGTCGTCATACTGCTCGGCCGCCTCGTAGATGCGCGCGATGTTGTAGTAGGAGCCGGCGCGCACGGTGGCCGCACTGGCGCCGCTGGCCAGGGCGATGGCCTTGCGGTTGGCCCAGATTGCCTCGGCGGTGCGCCCGGCCTTCTGGTAGGCCAGGCCGAGGTTGCCGTAGGCCTGGCCGTAGTTGGCGTCCAGTTCGATGGCTTGCCGGTAGAAGTCGATGGCCTGGTCCAGCTGGCCGGCATGGTAGGCCGTCTCGCCCTGGCGGTTGAGCGCCTTGGCGTCGCCCTGGGCGGCTTGTGTGGCGGTCAGGCTGGCAATGCTCTGCCCTTCGTTCTGCAGCGGCTGGAGGATGCCGCCGATGGCGGCGCTTTCGCCACTGATGCCCTGCAGCTGGTTGATGTCCTGGAAGTCGCCGTTGCCGGTGATGCGGAACACCGTCCACAGGTTGCCGCGCTGGCCCTGGGGCACGTAGTAGGTGCGCACCAGCGACTGGCCGACATAGACGAACACCTTGGCCTGGCTGGTGCTCAGGGCATTGGCCGACGGGGTGGTGCTGTTGATGAAGTCATGCACGGCGTACACGTAGGTCTCGCCGAAGCGCTTCTTCTGCAGGGTGATGGTTTCCGGGCCGTAGCTGTCGGTGTCGTCGACATCCAGGTTGGCCTGCTGGCCCTGCTTCTCGCCGAAGAACACATGGTTGCCCGGGTAGGCGATATGCGAGTCGAGGTCGGCCGGAGCCCGGCCCCAGCTGAGCACCACGCGCATGCCGTCGAGGCTCTGCATCACCGGGCTGATGGCGTAGGTCATGCCCTTGCACGGGCACTTGGCGACCAGATTGGAGTAGCCGGCCTTCTTGATGATCAGCAGGCTGGCGGCGTCATCGGCGAAGGCGGTGGTCAGGCTGACCTGGCCCTGGGCGTTGGTCTTGCCGACCACGGTCTGCGCGCCGTTCTTCTGTACCAGCACCTCGGCGTCGGCGATGCGCTGGTCCTTGACCACGGCGCTGAGCACTTCGATGGGCAGCTGCTCGGCCTGGGCCAGGGCAGCGGTGGATGCGAACAGCAGGGATAACACGGCGCGAGGGAGAAGACTCACTGCGACCTCCTTGTCAGAGCGATGAATGGAAGACGCGGCCGATCGGCCGCGCGGCGAGCACTATAACCGCTGCCCGACCCACAGTCTGTGACTGATCGCCCCGATAGCTGGAGCCATGCCCCGCATTGCCAACGCAGGTAGTTTTCCAACGGCCTGTTAGAATCGCCGCCACGTTTTATGGAGACGATCCGATGCTGATGGTGATTTCCCCCGCCAAGACCCTGGACTACGAGACGCCGCCGGCCACCGCGCGCTTCACCCAGCCCGCGCACCTGGACCATGCCCAGGAACTGATCGGCCAGCTGCGCGAGATGAGCCCGCAGCAGATCGGCGAGCTGATGCACCTGTCGGACAAGCTCGCCGCCCTCAACGTCGCCCGCTACGGCAGCTGGCACCCGGCATTCACCCCGGCCAACGCCAAACAGGCGCTGCTGGCGTTCAAGGGCGATGTGTACACCGGGTTGAATGCCGAGGACTTCAGCGAGGCCGACTTCGACTTCGCGCAAACCCACCTGCGCATGCTCTCCGGCCTGTACGGCGTGCTGCGCCCGCTCGACCTGATGCAGCCCTACCGCCTGGAAATGGGCACCAAGCTGGCTAACGCCCGCGGCAACAACCTCTACGATTTCTGGGGCGAGCGCATCAGCGGCTGGCTCAATGACGCCCTGGCCGAACAGGGCGACGAAGTGCTGCTCAACCTGGCCTCCAACGAGTACTTCGGCGCGGTCAAGCGCAAGGCCCTGAGTGCGCGGATCATCGACACCGAGTTCAAGGACCTGAAGAACGGCCAGTACAAGATCATCAGCTTCTACGCCAAGAAGGCCCGCGGCCTGATGGCCCGCTACGTGATCAAGGAACGCCTGCGCGACCCGGCCGGACTGAAGGACTTCGCCTATGCCGGCTACCGCTACAGCGCCGAGCAGTCCAAGCCGGACAGCCTGGTGTTCCTGCGCGACCAGCCGGCGGAGTAGTTGCCGCGCCCCTCCACGTTGGCACGCAGGGCCAGCCACTCTGGCCCGCCAGGCAAGTACAGGCGACAGCGCCCTTGTGTAGGATGCGAACGCACATAACAACAAGGAGCGCGCATGAGCCAGCCCGTGGTACTGATCACCGGATGTTCCAGCGGCATCGGCCGCGCCCTGGCCGACGCCTTCCAGGGTGCCGGTTACCGGGTCTGGGCCTGCGCGCGCAAAGCCGCCGACCTGGCGGAGCTGAGTGAGGCCGGTTTCGTCGCGGTATCGCTGGACGTCAACGATATCCGGGCCGTGCAACAGGCCGTCGCCCGCGTGCAGCAGGAAGCCGGGCGCCTCGACGTGCTGATCAACAATGCCGGCTACGGCGCCATGGGCCCGCTGCTCGATGGCGGCGCCGAGGCCATGCGCCAGCAGTTCGAGACCAACGTGTTCAGCCTGGTCGAACTGACCCGCGCCTGCTTCCCGTTGCTGCGCGCCAGCCGCGGCCTGGTGGTGAATATCGGCAGCATCTCCAGCGTGCTGGTGACGCCCTTCGCCGGCACCTACTGTGCCTCCAAGGCGGCCGTGCACGCGCTGTCCGATGCCCTGCGCATGGAGCTGGCGCCGTTCGCCATCGAAGTCATGGAAGTGCAGCCCGGCGCCATCGCCTCCAGCTTCGGCAGCAACGCCAGCGCCCAGGCCGAGCAGCTGCTCAGCGAGCATTCGCCCTGGTGGCCGCTGCGCGACGGCATCCGCGCCCGCGCCAATGCCTCCCAGGACAAACCGACCCCGGCCAGCCAGTTCGCCGCCGACCTGCTGGCCGCCGTGCAACGCCCCAGGCGCCCCGCCCTGCTGCGCCTCGGCCATGGCTGCCACAGCCTGCCGCTGCTGGCGCGCTGGCTGCCACGGCGCTGGCTGGACGCCACCCTGAAGAAGCGCTTCGGCCTCGACGTCAGGCTGTAGAGCCCGCCCGTTCGCGCTTCGAGCCGCGCCGTCCAAAGGCCGAATCGAGGCCGTAGGGTGCGCCCTGCGCACCAGGGCACTGTGCGGGCTTTGTGGTGCGCACGGCGCACCCTACGGCGACATACGGCCGATCCGCGGCCTCAGCGCTGCGGGCAGCTCGGCAACTCGGTGCAGCGGCCAGCGCCAGCCTGAGCCGGTGCCAGCGGCACCGCGAAGCGCGGGTCACCCGGCGCCAGGCGCCGCACGCAGGCCCGCGCGGCACTGGCCTGCTGCGGGCAGCCGCGCTCGTTGAGCAGCTCGCTCAGGTTGAACCAGCCCACGGCGAAATCCCCCTGGCGGCGCAGGCTGTCGCGCAGCGCCGCCTCGGCACCGTCCCGATCGCCGGCGGCGTAGCGCGCATTGCCCAGGGCGAAGGCCGGCAGCGGCTCGCTCGGCCAGTGCGCCGCCGCCGTGCGGTAGGCCCGCTCGGCGAGGGCACGCTGGCCGGTTTCCTCCAGGTCGCTGGCCGCCTGCAGCCAGGCCGGCAAACTGGCCTCCGCCGGCAGCCGCTCCACCGGCAGGGTGACCACCGCCCAGCGCTGGGCGCGCGCCCAGGTCTTGTCGAAGCTGCTGAAGTCGGTGGTCCAGCGCCTGACCGTCGCCGAGCGCAGGATCAGTTCGCCGCGCGGCCGGTCATAGCCGACCAGCACGGCGAAATGCCATTGCGGGTACCAGTCGAAACCCAGGTTCTGCATCACCAGCACCGGGTTGCCCGCCGCCACCTGGGCCAGCAGGGCATCCAGCTGCGGCTGCAGCGGGTAGACCAGCAGGCCGTGCTGGCGCGCGGCGGCGACCAGCTCCAGCTTCAGGCTGCCCTTGCGCCCCGGCAGGTAGACCTGCGGGCGCAGGGCCTCGGGCGAGGTGTTCACGCCGCGCTGCACCAGCAGGGTGGCCAGGGCGGCGGGGCCGCACTGGTAGGCATCCTGGGCAAAGAACGGCACCTCGCGCAGCTCCACCCGCTCGGGCAGGCGCTCGCTCTGCGCCGGCAGGCGAACCTGCCCGGCACAGCCGGCGAGCAGCAGGGCCAGGCCCGCCAGGGCAAGGTAACCGGGCTTCAGCGCACGCATTTGACGAAGCTGAAGATATCCGTGGCGCAGAGCATGTCGGTGATGATGAAGATCACCAGCAACAGCACGATGACGCCGATGATGCCGCCGGCCGGTTCCTGCGCCAGTTGCTGGTTGAACTGGGCCAGCTCGGCCGCCGTCAGGCGGTTGATGCGCTCCGCCACCTGCTGCCGATCGACCCCCAGCTCCAGCAGTTTCTGCTGCACCTGCTGGTCATCGAGCATGCGCAGCAGCTGTTGTCGGTCGACCTGCTGCCGTTGCTCCTGCAGGACTTGCGGCGTCCCGAGCATGGCCGCCTGGGCCAACGGCAGCTGGGCGAACAGGGCAAACTGCAGGGCCACCAGCACGGCGGCCAGGCGACGCATGAAGGCATGGGTAAGCATGGCGAAATTCCTCTTGGCAAGTTAGCGGTTGACCACAGCGGCGCCGCGCGGGTTCCCTGCCGGGCACCGGCGCGGCGACGGCCATTGCCGGTTCGCCGGCTGCCGCGCACACTAGCGCCAGCCCCGCCGAAGAAAGGCTTCGGCCGCCACCACAGGCTCGACCGACACCATGCTCAGGCTCCAGCACTTCGCCCTCTATCGCTACGCCCTGGGCGCCGCCGCGGCGGTGTTCGTCCTCAACCTGCTGGTACGCGGCCTGCTCAAGCTCGGCGGCTATCCCGCCACCCTGCTGGTGGCCATCGCCGTCGCCCTCGGCCTGCGCTGGCTGTTCGCCCACCTTGAAGGCCATCTGCCGCTGCGTGGCCAGGCCTGGGGCCTGGCGCTGCTCTACGGCGGCGTGCTCGGGGTGCTGTACCTGGGCCTGTGGGGGCTGATGTGGCTGAAGGACGAGCCCGGGCGCATGGGCCAGCTGATCTTCGTCGTGCATTACCTGACCTACCCCATCACCCTGGGGCTCGCCCTGCACCTGGGCCGGCGCGCGGACTGAACGCCCGATGCTGCTGTCGCAAGCCCAGGCCGGCCCGGCGCACACGCTGCCCTGCGAACTGCGCGACTACCCGCAGTGGCACCGCGGGCGCCAGCGCTATGCCGTCTGGTCGATCGCCGTCGACTGCCCGGCCGTGCTGGCGCGCATGCAGGCCGCGCGCGAGCTGCTCGGCGACTGGCTGCACCCGGCCTACCAGCGCCAGGCGCATATCACCCTGTTCGTCTGCGGTTTCATCGCCTCACAACGCCAGCACCCGGACGACTTCACCGCGCCCCAGCTGGAGCGGCAAAGCCAGGCCCTGGCGCAACTGCGCCCGCGCGCCTTCGGCCTGCAGATCGGCGGCCTGGACAGCTTCGCCAGCGCCGCCTTCCTGCAGGTCGCGGATCAGCGGCAGCAGCTGCCCCTGCTGCGCCGCCAGCTCGCCGGCGCCGCCACGGAAGTCCGCCAGGCGCCCTACTGCCCGCACCTGACCCTCGGCCTGTACCGCCAGCGCATCGCCGCTGAGGCCTGGCGCGAACGGGCGGCCGCCCTGGCCGAGTTGCCGCCGCTGCCTCTGGCCGTGACTGAACTGCACTACTGCAGCTACCAGGCGCAGCAGCTGTTCGGCCCGCTGCGGGTGGAGCGGCGCCTGCCCCTCGCCGGCTGAAGCCGGGCGCCCGGCTTCAGCTCTCCCCGGCCTCCGGCTCGCGACCCCGGCGTGACGGCACCTGCACCGAAGGGAAGCGCGCCGAGGCGAAACGCACCACCAGGATCGCCAGGCCGAGCAGCAGAATGGCGCCGGAGACGTAGACCACGCCCATGTCCGGGCGATTATGGTGCGACACGTCGGAGATCAGCAGGCGCGTCAGCGCGGTGATCGCCACGTAGATGAGGAAGCGCACCGGCATGTGGTTGGTCTTGAAGTAGATGCCGACCATGGCCCCCAGTTCGAGGTAGATGAACAGCAACAGGATGTCGTCAACCGTGATGTGGCCCTTTTCCAGCATGCCGAGAAAGGCGACCACCGAGGCCCAGGCGGTGATCGCGCCGATGCCGAACAGCGCCAGGTAGTGGAAGGCCTCCACCAGCAGATTGCCCAGGGACTGCGCCAGGGCATGCATGCCCTCCCGCAGGGAATCGACTTGTTGCAGTTTCACGCGTTCACTCCTGACTGGCTTGGAAAGGCCATGCTGGCCCCGACAGATGACGGTTATGCAGAATGGAGGCCAGCCTGCCGCCCGCAGCGGCGACAGGCAATGCTTCCATGGGAGGAGAAGCCGGGCTTGCGCTGGGCCGCCACTTTCCAATACTGTATGCACATACAGCAAACTTGAACCGATACAGGAATGAGGTGATGAATGGCCGTCGAAGTGGTGTACCGCAGCAGCCGCGACCCGGAGCGCTTGTTCATGGATAAGGCCGAAGCCGATCGTTACGACAAGATGCTGGAACTGGCCGAGGCGCTCGCCGAGGCGCTGCACAAGGCCGTGCCCTCGCTCAGCGAGCAGCAGGTGGAGGAACTCGGCATCTTCATGGCGAAGAACCGCGACACCTTCGCCAAGGCCTTCAAGAACCAGCCCGAGGCCCTGGCCGAACTGGGCACCGAAGCCGCCGAGTAACCACGCCCGCCGGGCCCCCGTTACACCTTGGTGCCCGGCACTGACCAGCTGCGCTTGAAGCCGCGACCAGGAAAGCGCCATACTCGGGCTGCCCATGGCAGGGCCGCAGCCTTGCCCAGTTCTTCAGCTCGACCGATAGCCGAACCATGACCCAGCCCGCGCACCGCTCTCTTTCGGCTCCTCAGCTCAGCGCTGAGCGGGGTGCTGCCGCGTGCCTGTCGCTGCTTTCCCCACCTGTCGCACCTCCCGCCGCACGCCGGGCCGGCACTCCCCCGCCGCCCCCTGCGTGCTCCGCTGCGGGCTGATACCCGGCCCGATTCCCGGCTCCGCTTCGCCTTCTGGCCGGCCCGTCCCGCGTGACGAGCCCGTGGAGCCTGTTAAGCCTTTGCGACAGGTGATTCACCATGTATTTCGACAAGACCTTCTGGGGCGCCTGCGCCTCGACTGCGCTGTTCGTCCTGCTCTGGAGCAGCGGCGCGATCTTCGCCCGGCTCGGCCTGGACCATGCGTCAGCCTTCGCCCTGCTGACCCTGCGCTTCGCCCTGGCCCTCGGCGTTCTGCTGCTGATCGGCAGCCTCAGCCGGACCTGGCTGCCGGCGCGCGGCCAGCGCTGGCGCACGGCCGTGACCGGCCTGCTGCTGATCGGCGGTTACTCCATCTGCTACCTGCTGGCGCTGGACCACGGCGTGACGCCGGGCGTGCTGGCCACCCTGCTCGGCGTGCAGCCGATCCTCACCCTGTTCCTGCTGGAACGGCGTTTCGCCGCACTGCGCCTGCTCGGCCTCGGCCTGGCCCTGGCCGGCCTGGTGCTGGTGGCGTGGCACAGCCTGCAGCAGGCGACGCTGAGCACAACGGGACTGGGCTATGCCCTGGCGGCGCTGGCCTGCATGACCGGCGGAGCGATCCTGCAGAAAGGCCTGGGGCAGACGCCCCTGCACACCTTGCCACTGCAATACGCCGCAAGCCTGCTGGCCTGCGCCGCGCTGCTGCCGTTCCAGCCATTCGTGGTGGACTGGTCGCTGGACCTGCTGCTGCCGCTGCTGTGGCTGGCCATCGTGATCTCGGTGGTGGCGCAGTTGCTGCTCTATCGCCTGATCCAGGCCGGCAACCTGGTCAACGTCACCAGCCTGTTCTATCTGGTGCCGGGCGTGACGGCGGCGATGGACTACCTGTTCCTCGGCAATGCCATGGGCGGGCTGAGCCTGATGGGCATGGCGGCGATCGTGCTGGGCCTGCTGCTGGTGTTTCGTAAAACCTAGCGGCGGAACTTGCCCGCCACGCCCATGGCCGTGCGTACCACCCGCCATGCAGAACGCCCGCGGCAGTGATGCCACGGGCGTTTTTCTGGGTGGCCCGGCCCTAGGCGCCGTAAAGCAGGCGCTCGGCCAGCCGGTCGGCGACCCGCGCCGGCGAGTGCTTCTCGGCCTGGGCGTGGGCGTAGAGCTCGTTCAGGCGCAGGCCGATCTGCGCCAGATGGGCGGTGATCGCCGGCAACCCCTCGCCGCGATGCTGCAGCGCCACGTAGATCAGCCCGCCGCAATTGATCACGTAATCCGGCGCATAGAGGATGCCGCGCGCGTCCAGCTCGTCGGCGATCTCGGCGCTGGCCAGCTGGTTGTTGGCCGAGCCGGCCACCGCCGCGCAGTGCAGGCCGGCCACCGTCTGCGCAGTGAGCACGCCGCCCAGGCCGCAGGGGGCGAGGATGTCGCACGGCGTGCCCAGCAACGCCTCGGGCGCCACCGCACGGGCGCCCAGCTGCTCCACCGCCAGTTGCACCCGCCCGCCATCGAGGTCGCTGACCAGCAGTTCCACGCCGGCCGCCGCCAGCTGCTCGGCCAGGGCGAAACCGACATGCCCCAGGCCCTGCACGGCCACGCGCAGGCCGTCCAGGTCGGCGCTGCCGAGGCGCGCCAGGGCGGTGCTGCGAATCCCGGCATACACGCCCATGGCGGTGTGCGGCGAGGGGTCGCCGGCGGCGGTGGTGCTGGTCACGTGCTGGGTGTGCTGGGCGATGCAGTCCATGTCGGCGCTGGAGGTGCCGCTGTCCACCGCGGTGATGTAGGCGCCGCCCAGCGACTCGATCATGCGACCGAAGGCCTCGAACAGCGCTGCGCGGTTGTCGACATGCGCCGGGCGGATGATCACCGCCTTGCCGCCGCCCTGCGCCAGGCCGGCCAGCGCCGCCTTGTAGCTCATGCCGCGGGCCAACTGGATGGCATCGCGCACGGCGCTGTCGGTATCGGCATAGGGCAGGTAGCGGCAGCCGCCGAGTGCGGGGCCGAGGCGGCTGCTGTGGATGGCGATGATGGCCTTGAGGCCGGTGACCGGGTCCTGGGCGAGGTGCAAGGCTTCGAGCCGTGCGCTTTCCATCATGGCGAACATGCGGATTTCCTTGCTGGCTTTACAGGCCAGTATAGGTAGGCCGCCGGGATTGGCTGGGCTGGCTGGGTATAAGGCGGCCAAGCCTGATAACCGCCACGCCGCCTCTACGGCCTCAGCGCCCCTGCACCTTCCACCAGGTGCAGAACTCCTCCAGCGCGGTCCAGATCGGCACCTGCGGGTCGTAATCCAGGTACTGCCGCGCGCGGCCGATGTCCAGGGAGAAGTCGCGCGCCATCACCGCCACGCCGAGGCGGAACAGGCTCGGTTCGGGGCGCCCCGGCAACAGCTTGCACAGCGTCTCGTTGAGGGTCGCCGCCGCGTAGGCCACGGCATAGGGCATGTGCCGGGTCACCGGCGGCAGGTCGAACTGGCGCAGGACAAAGTTGACCACGTCCCACAGCGGCACCGGCGCGCCGTTGCTGATGTTGTACACCTTGCCCAGTGCCGGGCCGGCGGCCAGCAGGCTGCTGAACAGGGCGTCGTTGAGGTTCTGCATGCTGGTGAAGTCGACCTTGTTCAGGCCGTTGCCGATGATGAACAGGCGGCCCTTGCGCTGCATCTCGATCAGCCGCGGGAAGATGCTGGTGTCGCCGGCGCCGGTGACGAAGCGCGGGCGCAGGGCGATCACCTCCAGGCCGAACTCCTGGGCCTCGAAGACCTTCTGCTCGGCCCGGTACTTGGTCGCGCCGTAGTGGTCGACGAACCTCGATGGCACCTGCTCTTCCTTCAGGCCGACATGCGACTGGCCGTCGAAATACACCGAGGGCGAGGACAGGTGCACCAGGCGCCGCACCTTCTGCCCCAGGCAGCCTTCGATGACGTTCTGGGTCAGCACCACGTTGCCGTTGTGAAAGTGCTCGCGGCTGCCCCACACGCCGACCGCGCCGGCGCAATGCACCACCGCATCGACGTCGCGGCACAGGCGATGGGCCAGGTCCGGGTCGGCCAGGTCGCCCTGGATGAATTCCGCGCCGCGCTTGATCAGATGCTGCACGCCTTCCGCCCGGCGTCCGTTGACCCGCACCAGCAGCCCCTGCTCCAGGGCGAAACGGGCAAAGCGCCCACCGATGAAGCCACTCGCGCCCGTCACCAGAATTTTCATTGCCCCGCCTCCCCCAGCGTTCTTGTTGTGCCTGCGACTCTAGCAGGCCACCCGCCCCAGCGCCCTGACCGCCCGCGCCAAGCCGATGACCCGCGAGCCCGGGTGCAAGCCATGTGGCTAGTCCGCCAGCGGCACCAGCCAGCCGCGAGCCTGGCGCTGCAGATGGCGGGTCAGCTCGGCCAGCAGCTCGCCGCCACTGCGCCAGTGGTGCCAGTACAGCGGCACGTCCAGAGGCCGCCCCGGGATGATCTCGCACAACGCGCCGCTGGCCAGTTCGGCCTGCACCTGCAGCTCCGGCACCAGGCCCCAACCGAAGCCGGCCTCGGCCAGGCGCACGAAGCCCTCGGACGAGGGGCACAGGTGATGGGCGAATCCGCCTTCCACGCCCAGCGCGGCCAGGTAGCGATGCTGCAGCAGGTCGTCCGGGCCGAAGACGATGGCCGGGATGCGGGCCAGCCGGGCGGGCTCGACGCCCTGGGGGAAATGCCGGGCGATGAACGCCGGGCTGGCCAGCGCGCGGTAGCGCATGGCGCCCAGCGCCAGCGAGCGCGCCCCGGCCACCGGCCGTTCGGCGGCGCACACGCAGGCGGCCACCTCGCCGGCACGCATGCGCTTGAGGCCGACTTCCTGGTCCTCCACCACCAGGTCCAGCAGCACCCGGTGTTCGGCGCAGAAGTCGGCCACCGCCCGCGCCCACCAGGTCGCCAGGCTGTCGGCGTTCAGCGCGATGCGCAGCCGTTCGGGCAGGCCGCCTTCGTCCAGCGCCGGCACCTGGCCCTGCAGGTCACGTTCGAGCAGGCGCACCTGCTGCACGTGGTTGAGCAGACGCCGGCCGATCTCGGTGGGGCTCGGCGGCGTACCGCGCACCAGCACCGGCTGGCCGACCCGCGCCTCGAGCAGCTTGATCCGCTGCGACACCGCCGACTGGGACAGGCCGAGCAACTGCGCCGCGCGCTCGAAGCCGCCCTGCTCCACCACCGCCGCCAGGGCCGCCAGGAGTTTGTAATCGAACAAATCAGTTTTCCTAATGGGAGATCAGCAGGATTTGTTTTTCTTATACAACAGCAGGCCGGAAACTGCCCACCATCGTTCACCTCCCACTCTTATAAGGAAGGCCCCATGGCCGGCGAATCCGCCCTCGCCACGCTGCTCGGCAGCCTGGCACCGCAGCTCAACCCCGGCACCTATGTGTTCTGCAGCCTGACGGCCGATCAGGCGATAGAGCCGCAGCACATCATCGGCAGCATTCGCGAAGCCGAAGGCCTGAGCCTGATCCTCGCCCAGGAACAAGCCGACCGCCTCGGCCTCGGCTACGACTACGTTGCCGCCTGGATCAGCCTGAGCGTGCACTCGGCGCTGTCCGCCGTCGGCATCACCGCCGCTTTCGCCGGCGCCCTGGCAGCCGCCGGGATCAGCTGCAACGTGGTGGCCGGCTATTACCACGACCATCTGTTCGTCGCCGCGGCCGATGCCGAGCGGGCCATGGCCGTGCTGCGGCAACTCGCCGAGGGAGCCGCCTGAGATGTGGCAGAGCTATCTGAACGGCCTGCTGGTGGCCGCCGGCCTGATCATCGCCATCGGCGCGCAGAACGTCTTCGTCCTGGCGCAGAGCCTGCGCCGCGAGCATCACCTGCCGGTCGCCGCGCTGTGCGTGCTGTGCGACGCCCTGCTGGTCGCCGCCGGGGTGTTCGGCCTGGCCGCCCTGCTGGCGCAGAACCCGTTGCTGCTCGGCATCGCCCGCTGGGGCGGCACCGCCTTCCTGCTCTGGTACGGGGCCAAGGCCCTGCTGCGCGCGATCAAGCCCCAGGCCCTGGAGCAGGGCGAGAGCGAGGGACCGCGCTCGCGGCGCGCGGTGCTGCTGGCCGCGCTGGCGGTGACCCTGCTCAACCCGCACGTCTACCTGGATACCGTGCTGCTGATCGGCTCCCTCGGCGCCCAGCAGCCGGAACCCGGGGCCTACACCCTGGGCGCGGCCAGCGCCTCCCTGCTGTGGTTCTTCAGCCTGGCCCTGGGCGCCGCCTGGCTCGCCCCCTGGCTGGCCCGGCCCACGACCTGGCGCCTGCTCGACCTCGGCGTGGCGCTGATGATGTTCACCATGGCCTACCAGCTGCTGCGCGCCATCTGAGGGGCTGTTGCCGTTTCGTTCACCAACCGGCCACAGACCCTAGGCAAAGGCCCTGGCACCGGCTTTCCCACACACTTGCTGCGTGGTTAAGGCCCGGCTCGGGTGCTATGATCCGGGGCTCGCGGCGCAAAGAGTACAAACTCCCCGCCGCCAGTCCGGCCGCCCGTGAACGGCCCATGAGCGCATCGCGCCCCCGACCTGAGTAGGAGATAGACCATGGCTTTCGAATTGCCGCCGCTGCCGTACGAGAAGAACGCCCTCGAGCCGCACCTGTCCGCCGAGACCCTGGAATTCCACCACGGCAAGCACCACAACGCCTACGTGGTAAACCTGAACAACCTGGTGCCGGGCACCGAATTCGAAGGCAAGAGCCTCGAAGAAATCATCAAGACTTCCTCCGGCGGCGTGTTCAACAACGCGGCGCAGATCTGGAACCACACCTTCTACTGGAACTGCCTGTCGCCGAACGGCGGTGGCCAACCGACTGGCGCCCTGGCTGACGCGATCAACGCCACCTTCGGCTCCTTCGACAAGTTCAAGGAAGAGTTCAGCAAGACCTCCATCGGCACCTTCGGCTCCGGCTGGGGCTGGCTGGTGAAGAAGGCCGACGGCTCCCTGGCCCTGGCCAGCACCATCGGCGCCGGCTGCCCGCTGACCAGCGGCGACACCCCGCTGCTGACCTGCGACGTATGGGAACACGCCTACTACATCGACTACCGCAACCTGCGTCCGAAGTACGTCGAGGCGTTCTGGAACCTGGTCAACTGGGACTTCGTGGCGAAGAACTTCGCCGCCTGAGTCGCCCCCAGCGTTCACCAGAAACCCGGCTAATGCCGGGTTTCTTGCTTTTGGGCCACGCCCCATGCCAGGCGAGGCGCCAGCGCCGGCAAGCGATCCGCCGGTTTGTCCATCAACCGTGTACAGCCGCCCAGCGCATCCACGGCATGCTCCGCGACACCAACCGCACGCCGAACGCTTCAGCCGCGAAAAGTTCTGCCGATGACCTAATGGCCCTTTGACGGCACACGCGCATTTGCCAATACTCACACCGGTCAGCAGCCTCCGGCAGAGAACAAGGAATAAGCATTTGAAGCTGGAATTGAAAAACAGCCTGTCGCTCAAACTGCTCCGTGTTGTCCTGCTCTCGGCCCTGGTCGTCGGCGTGGTCCTCAGTTGTGCACAAATCGTTTTCGATATCTACAAGACCCGTCAGGCGGTGGCCAGCGATGCCCAGCGCATCCTCGGCATGTTCCGCGACCCCTCGACCCAGGCCGTCTACAGCCTGGACCGGGAGATGGGCATGCAGGTCATCGAAGGCCTGTTCCAGCATGAAGCCGTGCGCTATGCCGCCATCGGCCACCCCAACGAACCGATGCTGGCCGAACGCTCGCGCGAGCTGATCGACGCCCCCAGCCGCTGGCTGACCGACCCGATCCTCGGCAAGGAACAGATGTTCAGTACCCAGCTGGTGGGCAAAGGCCCCTACAGCGAGTACTACGGCGACCTCAACATCACCCTGGACACCGCCAGCTACGGCGAGAACTTCATCACCACCTCGGTGATCATCTTCATCTCCGGGGTGCTGCGCGCCCTGGCCATGGGCCTGGTGCTGTACCTGGTCTACCACTGGCTGCTGACCAAGCCGCTGTCGAAGATCATCGAGCACCTGACCAGCATCAACCCGGACCGCCCCAGCGAGCACAAGCTGCCGATGCTGCGCGGCAACGAGAAGAACGAACTGGGGCTGTGGATCAACACCGCCAACCAGTTGCTGGAATCCATCGAGCGCAACACCCACCTGCGCCACGAGGCGGAAAACAGCCTGCTGCGCATGTCGCAGTACGACTTCCTCACCGGCCTGCCCAATCGCCAGCAACTGCAGCAGCAGCTCGACCAGATCCTCGAGGATGCCGGGCGCCTGCAGCGCCGCGTGGCCGTGCTGTGCGTCGGCCTGGACGACTTCAAGGGCATCAACGAACAGTTCAGCTACCAGACCGGCGACCAGCTGCTGCTGGCCCTCTCCGACCGCCTGCGCAGCCACAGCGGCAAGCTCGGCGCCCTGGCCCGCCTCGGCGGCGACCAGTTCGCCCTGGTCCAGGCCGACATCGAACAGCCCTACGAGGCCGCCGAACTGGCGCAGAGCATCCTCGACAGCCTCGACACCGCCTTCTCCCTGGAGCAGCAGGAAGTGCGCCTGCGCGCCACCATCGGCATCACCCTGTTCCCGGAAGACGGCGACAGCACCGAGAAGCTGCTGCAGAAAGCCGAACAGACCATGACCCTGGCCAAGAGCCGTTCGCGCAACCGCTACCAGTTCTACATCGCCAGCGTCGACAGCGAGATGCGCCGCCGCCGCGAGCTGGAGAAGGAACTGCGCGAGGCCCTCAACCGCAACGAACTGCACCTGGTCTATCAGCCGCAGATCGACTACCGCGACCACCAGGTGGTCGGCGTCGAGGCCCTGCTGCGCTGGCAGCACCCGCAACACGGCTTCGTCCCGCCGGACCTGTTCATCCCCCTGGCCGAGCAGAACGGCACCATCATCGCCATCGGCGAATGGGTGCTGGACCAGTCCTGCCGCCAGCTGCGCGAATGGCACGACCAGGGCTTCAGCAACCTGCGCATGGCGGTCAACCTGTCCACCGTGCAGCTGCACCACGCCGAGCTGCCGCGCATGGTCAACAACCTGCTGCAGGTCTACCGCCTGCCGGCACGCAGCCTGGAGCTGGAAGTCACCGAAACCGGCCTGATGGAAGACATCACCACCGCCGCCCAGCACCTGCTCAGCCTGCGCCGCGCCGGCGCGCTGATCGCCATCGACGACTTCGGTACCGGCTATTCCTCGCTGAGCTACCTGAAGAGCCTGCCGCTGGACAAGATCAAGATCGACCGCAGCTTCGTCCAGGACGTGCTGGAGGACGAGGACGACGCCACCATCGTGCGCGCCATCATCCAGCTGGGTAAGAGCCTGGGCATGCAGGTCATCGCCGAAGGCGTGGAGACGGCCGAGCAGGAGGCCTACATCATCGCCCAGGGCTGCAACGAGGGTCAGGGCTACCTGTACAGCAAGCCGCTGCCGGCGCGCGAAGTGACCCTGTACCTGAAGCAGGCCCGCCGCCTGAATATCGCCACCCTGTAAGCCGCTTGCCCGGGTGCGCGCCGCGCAGCCGGCAGGCGCCGCACGGCTGCTGCGTTCGGCCCATCCTAGGGGGCGCCGTGCGCGCCAACCAATCCGCACCCGCCTGGATCGGATCGAGTGCCACCCGGCATGCCGCAGGCCAGGTCACGCTCGCACAAGCACCCCGGCCCTAGTAGCCGCGGCCTGATTCGCCATAACTCTCCGAACCCCAGGCACCCTTCGCGGCTAACGTCGCTCCCGCGAAACGGCACTCGGCATCGGCGGGCAACGGCTGCAGCGCCAACAAAAAAGCCGGGCTAAGCCCGGCCTTTGTCCATCCCGCCCGCGTCAGGCGGCGCGCCTGAGCAGCACGAAGCCCGCCCCCGCGCAGATCAGGGTCGGCACCAGCACCGCCAGCAGCGGCGGGAAGCCGAACACCAGGCTGGAGGGGCCGAGCAGGTCCTGGGCGATGCGGAACACGAAGCCCACCAGCACCCCGGTGAACACGCGCTGGCCGAGGGTCACCGAACGCAGCGGGCCGAAGATGAAGGAAATCGCCATCAGCACCAGCGCGGCGGTCATCAGCGGCTGCAACACCTTGGTCCAGAACGCCAGCCAGTAGCTGCCGTTGTTCAGGCCCTGCTCGCCCAGGTACTGGATGTAGCGCCACAGCCCGCTCACCGACAAGGCCTCCGGCGCCATCACCACGGTGCCGAGCAGCTGCGGATTGAGCTCGATGTCCCAGCGCTGGCTCGGCTCCTCGACCACCTCGGTGGTGCGCTCGCGGAAATGCGTGGTCTTGACCTCTTCCAGCAGCCAGTGGTCGCCCTGGTACAGGGCGCGGCGGGCGAAGCTGGAGGACAGCAGGTGACGCTGGTCGTCGAACTGGTAGCGGGTCACCCCGTACAGCCGGCCATTGGGCTGCACGGCGTTGATGTGGATGTATTCCTGGCCCTGGCGGTGCCACAGGCCGCGCTTGGAGCTCTGCGCCTCGCCGCCACCCTGGGCCATCGAACGGTGCGCCTGGGCCAGGTTCTCGCTCCAGGGCGCCAGGTATTCGCCGATCAGCAGGCCGACCAGCATCAGCACCAGCATCGGTTTCATCACCGCCCAGACGATGCGCCCGACCGAGACCCCGGCGGCGCGCATGATGGTCAGCTCGCTGTTGCTGGCCAGGCTGCCGAGGCCGATCAGGCAGCCGATCAGCGCCGCCATCGGCAGCATCTCGTAGATCCGCCGCGGCAGGGTCAGCAGCACGTAGATCAGCGCCTCGAGGGTGCCGTAGGACTCCCCGAGATCGCCCAGTTCGTCGATGAAGGCGAACAGCAGCGCCAGGCCGACGATGATCCCCAGCACCGCCATGATGGCGAAGAACACACTGGTCCCGATGTAACGATCAAGCCTGACCATGGGCCATCTCCTTCACTGCGCGGCGGCTGGCCAGCTTGAGTTGCACGGGCGTCCAGAGGAACAGCCCCAATCCGATCAACAGGAACAGACCATGTACCCACCACAGGCCCAGGTCCTGGGGAATCTTGCCCTTGTCCAGCTGGCCGCGGGCGCCGATCAGCAACGCCAGGTAGGCCATGTACAGGAGGATCGCCGGCAGCAGCTTGAGGAAGCGGCCCTGGCGCGGGTTGACCCGGGCCAGTGGCACGGCCAGCAGTGTGACGACGAACACCAGCAGCGGAATCGACAGGCGCCACTGCAGCTCGGCCTGGTGCCGCGGGTTGTCACTGCCGATCAGCTCACGGGTGGGGATGGCTTCGCGCTCGCCGATCTCGTTGCTCACCGACGGTTTGGGCAGCAGCACGCCGTAGGTCTCGTACTGGATCGACCGGTAGTCGGCCTGGCCCGGGTTGCCGTCGTAGCGGTAGCCGTTCTCCAGGATCAGGTAGCGGCTGCCATCGGCCTGGATCACCTGGCGTCCGCTTTCGGCGACCAGCACGGTGATGCCGCGCTCCTTGTTCTTCTCGTCCTGGTCGCGGCTCAGGCGCTTCTCGGAGATGAACACGCCGGCCAGCTGGCCACGGTCGGCCGACAGGCTTTCGGTATAGGTCACCCGTGAGCCGTCCTTCATCGCCTGGAAGCGGCCGGGCACCAGGGTGTCGAACTCGGTCAGGGCATCCTGCTGGTTGAAGATCCGCGTCACCTCGGCCACCCCTTGCGGCGCCAGGCCCAGGCTCAGCCAGGCGGTCAGCAGGGCGACCAGCAGCGCCGGGGCCAGGGTGTAGGTCAGCAGGCGCTTGTGGCTCATGCCGGTGGCCGACAGCACGGTCATCTCGCTGTCCAGGTACAGGCGCCCGTAGGCCAGCAGGATGCCGAGGAACAGGCCCAGCGGCAGAATCAGCTGGAGGAAGCCCGGCAGGCGGTAACCCATGATGATGAACAGCACGCTGGGGTCGAGCAGGCCTTGTGCCGCCTGGGCCAGGTACTTGATGAAACGCCCGCTCATGATGATCACCAGCAGCACGGCACTGACCGCGCTGAGGGTAAGCAGCACTTCACGGGACAGGTAACGGAAGACGATCAAACCGGACACTCCAGGGTTGTCAGGCTCAGGTGGCTACGCTCAAACTAGCCGGCACCTTTGCCGGCCTGCAGCACGTGCAGGCCCTCGAAAAAATAGCGGCCATTATCCGCCAAACCCGACTCTTTGTCTTGGGGACAGCTCAGCATGGAATTCCTCGTCAAAAGCACCCGCCCGGAAACCCTGAAGACCGCCACCCTGGTGGTCGCCATTGGCGAAGGCCGCAAGCTCGGCCTGGCCGCCAAGGCCGTGGATGAGGCCAGCGCCGGCGCCATCAGCGCCCTGCTCAAGCGCGGCGATATCGCCGGCAAGTCCGGGCAGACCCTGCTCCTGCACAGCCTGCCGGGCCTCAAGGCCGAGCGCGTGCTGCTGGTCGGCAGCGGCAAGGGCGAGCTATCCGACCGCCAGTACCGCAAATTGGTTGCAGCGGTCCACGGCGTGCTCAAGGGCCTGGGCGGCAGCGATGCGGTGCTGGCCCTCGGCGAACTCAAGGTCAAGGGCCGCGACGCCTACGGCAAGACCCGCCTGCTGGTGGAGACCCTGGCCGACGGCGACTATGTGTTCGACCAGTTCAAGAGCCAGAAGGCCGAAGCCCGCGCGCTGAAGAAGATCACCCTGATCGCCGACAAGGCCGAGCAGGCCGACAGCGAGCGCGGCAGCCTGCATGCCCAGGCCATCGCCAGCGGCATGGCGTTCACCCGCAACCTCGGCAACCTGCCGCCGAACCTCTGCCACCCCAGCTACCTGGCCGACGAGGCCAAGGCCCTGGGCAAGGCGCACAAGAACCTCAAGGTCGAGATCCTCGACGAGAAGAAGCTCAAGGAACTCGGCGCCGGCGCCTTCCTCGCCGTGGCCCAGGGCAGCGCGCAGCCGCCGCGCATGATCGTCATGCACTACCACGGCGGCGCCAAGGATGAGGCGCCCTTCACCCTGGTCGGCAAGGGCATCACCTTCGACACCGGCGGCATCAGCATCAAGCCGGCCGCCGGCATGGACGAGATGAAGTACGACATGTGCGGCGCCGCCAGCGTGTTCGGCACCCTCAAGGCCGTGCTCGAACTGCAGCTGCCGATCAACCTGGTGTGCCTGCTGGCCTGCGCCGAGAACATGCCCAGCGGCGGCGCCACCCGCCCCGGCGACATCGTCACCAGCATGAGCGGGCAGACCGTGGAAATCCTCAACACCGACGCCGAAGGCCGCCTGGTGCTGTGCGACACCCTGACCTATGCCGAGCGCTTCAAGCCGCAGGCGGTGATCGACATCGCCACCCTCACCGGCGCCTGCATCGTCGCCCTGGGCAGCCAGGTCTCCGGCCTGATGGGCAACAACGAGGCCCTGGTCAAGCAGCTCCTCAAGGCCGGCGAGCACGCCGACGACCGCGCCTGGCAGCTGCCGCTGCACGACGAGTACCAGGAACAGCTGGACAGCCCGTTCGCCGACATCGCCAACATCGGCGGGCCCAAGGCCGGCACCATCACCGCCGGTTGCTTCCTCTCGCGCTTCGCCAAGAAGTACCACTGGGCGCACCTGGATATCGCCGGCACCGCCTGGATCAGCGGCGGCAAGGACAAGGGCGCCACCGGCCGCCCGGTGCCCCTGCTGACCCAGTACCTGCTGGACAGGGTCAAGTGAGAGTCGAGTTCTACGTTCTCTCCTCCACCACGCCGGAAGGCCGCCTGCGCGCGGCCTGCCAGCTGGCGTTGAAGGCCTGGCGCGCCGGCCTGCCGGTGTTCCTGCGCGGCACCGACCAGGCCCAGTGCGCAGAACTGGACGAACTGCTGTGGCGCTTCAAGGGCGACAGCTTCATGCCCCACGACCTGCACCAGGACAATCCGCAGGCGCCGGTGGTGATAGGCCTGGACGACGCGCCGGCCGCCAGCCAGGGCCTGCTGATCAACCTCAACCCGGCCCTGTCGCCGCACCTGGAGCAGTTCGCCCGGGTCATCGAGATCGTCAACCAGGAGCCGCAGCTGCTGGCCTTGTGTCGCGAGAATTTCCGCCTGTACCGGCAGAAAGGCTATGATCCGCAGCGTGTAGAGCTCTGATTCGCATCATGGACACCCCGAAACCACCCAAGCCCGACCATCTGCTGGACGACCTCGAGTCGATCCGCCAGCTGCTGGAAGAGCACCAGCTCGAGCCGCCGCTGCTCACCGACAGCCTCGACGGCGAACTGCAGATCCCCCTGCTCTCCGACATCATCGAGCCCGGCCCGGCCGTGAGCCTGCCGCCCCCGCTGCCAAGTGCCGCACCGACGCAACCCGCACGTGCGCCCGCCACCCCGACGCCCCCGGCCGCACCCGCCAGCGCGACCATCGGCAGCGCCATCCAGCGCCGCCTCGGCGCCCAGGGCAGCAGCGAGCTGAACCGTCTCGACGGCGAACTGCGCGCCGCCGCGCAACTGCTGCTGCAGGACGTGATCGACGACTTCGTGCCGCAGATCGAGGCCGAACTCAAGCGCCGCCTCGACGCCCGCCTCGACCGCCTGCTGGCCCAGCGCAAGCCCTGACCCCGCAAGGTGCGCCGTGCGCACCGAGGGCCCGCGCGGGATTCTATGGTGCGCACGGCGCACCCTACGCACCGCCCCTCAGGCAACCCGCAGCAACCGCCTGCCAACCGCGCAAACGCCCGCCAGACGGCCATCGCCGCTTCGGCCTTTGGCCGCCTGGCCTTTGCCGTTATACTTGCCGGCTTTCCCGCTCAGTTGCCAATACGGTCCCGCCGCACCCATGGACAAGACCTACCAGCCCCACGCCATCGAAACTTCCTGGTATCAGACCTGGGAGCAGAACCACTACTTCGCCCCGCAAGGTTCCGGCGAGCCCTACACCATCATGATCCCGCCGCCGAACGTCACCGGCAGCCTGCACATGGGCCACGGCTTCAACAACTCGATCATGGACTGCCTGATCCGCTTCCGCCGCATGCAGGGTCGCAACACCCTGTGGCAGCCGGGTACCGACCACGCGGGCATCGCCACCCAGATGGTGGTCGAGCGCCAGCTGGCCGCCGACGGCATCGGCCGCCACGACCTGGGTCGCGAGAAGTTCCTGGAGAAAGTCTGGGAATGGAAGGAGCAGTCGGGCGGCACCATCACCCGGCAGATCCGTCGCCTGGGCAGCTCGGTGGACTGGTCGCGCGAGCGCTTCACCATGGACGAAGGCCTCTCGGAAGCCGTGAAGGAAGCCTTCGTGCGCCTGCACCAGGACGGCCTGATCTACCGCGGCAAGCGCCTGGTCAACTGGGACACCAAGTTCCACACCGCCATCTCCGACCTCGAAGTGGAAAACCACGACGAGAAGGGCCACCTGTGGAACCTGCGCTACCCGCTGGCCGACGGCAATAAGACCGCCGACGGCAAGGACCATCTGATCGTCGCCACCACCCGCCCGGAAACCATGCTCGGCGACGCCGCCGTGGCCGTGCACCCGGACGACGAGCGCTATAAAGCCCTGATCGGCACCTTCGTCGAGCTGCCCCTGGTGGGCCGGCGCATCCCGATCATCGCCGACGACTACTGCGATCCCGAGTTCGGCACCGGCTGCGTGAAGATCACCCCGGCCCACGACTTCAACGACTATGAAGTCGGCAAGCGCCACAACCTGCCGCTGCTCAATATCTTCGACAAAGATGCGCAAGTTCTCGCCAAGGCCCAGGTGTTCAACATCGACGGCAGCGTCAACAGCGAGATCGACGCCAGTCTGCCGGCCGAATACGCCGGCCTCGACCGCTTCGTCGCGCGCAAGCAGATCGTCGCTGCGTTTGAAGCCGCCGGCCTGCTGGAGAAGATCGACGACCACGCCCTGAAAGTGCCGAAGGGCGACCGTTCCGGCACTGTGATCGAGCCGTGGCTGACCGACCAGTGGTACGTCTCCACCAAGCCGCTGGCCGAGAAGGCCATCGCCGTGGTCGAGAGCGGCGAGATCCAGTTCGTGCCCAAGCAGTACGAGAACATGTACTTCAGCTGGATGCGCGACATCCAGGACTGGTGCATCAGCCGCCAGCTGTGGTGGGGCCACCGCATCCCGGCCTGGTACGACGACGCCGGCAACGTCTATGTCGGCCGTGACGAGGCGGAAGTCCGCGCCCAGCACAACCTGGGTGATATCGCCCTGCGCCAGGACGAAGATGTGCTGGACACCTGGTTCAGCTCCGGTCTGTGGACCTTCTCCACCCTCGGCTGGCCGCAGCAGACCGACTTCCTCAAGACCTTCCACCCCACCGACGTGCTGGTCACCGGCTTCGACATCATCTTCTTCTGGGTCGCCCGGATGATCATGCTGTCCACCCACCTGACCGGGCAGATCCCGTTCAAGACCGTGTACGTGCACGGTCTGGTGCGCGACGGCCAGGGCCAGAAGATGTCCAAGTCCAAGGGCAACGTGCTCGACCCGCTGGACATCGTCGACGGCATCGACCTGGAATCCCTGGTGGCCAAGCGCACCAGCGGCATGATGCAGCCCAAGCTGGCCGAGAAGATCGCCAAGCAGACCCGCGCCGAGTTCCCCGAGGGCATCGCCGCCTACGGCACCGACGCCCTGCGCTTCACCAACCTGGCGCTGGCCTCCACCGGCCGCGACATCAAGTTCGACATGGGCCGCGTCGAGGGCTACCGCAACTTCTGCAACAAGCTGTGGAACGCCGCCAACTTCGTGCTGGAAAACACCGATGGCCAGGACACCGGCATCCAGGGCGAAGCGGTCGAACTGTCCTCGGTGGACCGCTGGATCATCTCCCAGCTGCAGCGCACCGAGGCCGACGTCACCCGTCACCTCGACGGCTTCCGCTTCGACCTGGCCGCCCAGTCGCTCTACGAGTTCATCTGG
Source organism: Pseudomonas sp. R-28-1W-6 (assembly GCF_009799925.1). Taxonomy (GTDB): domain Bacteria; phylum Pseudomonadota; class Gammaproteobacteria; order Pseudomonadales; family Pseudomonadaceae; genus Aquipseudomonas. The sequence continues at coordinate 43,966 of NZ_WELK01000005.1, read as the reverse complement.
GACCAGTACTGCGCCTGGTACCTGGAACTGGTCAAGCCGGTGCTGTGGGATGAAAACGCCCCGGCCGAGCGCCAGCGCGGCACCCGCCGCACGCTGATCCGCGTGCTGGAAGTGATCCTGCGCCTGGCCCACCCGTTCATGCCCTTCATCACCGAAGAAATCTGGCAGCGGATCAAGGCCCAGGCCGGCGTCAGCGGCGAGACCATCATGCTGCAGGCCTGGCCGGTGGCGAACGAGAGCCGCATCGACGCCGCCGCCGAAGGCGACATCGAGTGGGTCAAGCAGCTGATGCTCGGCGTACGGCAGATCCGTGGCGAGATGAAGATCTCCATGGCCAAGCGCATCGACATCATCGTCGCCAACGCCAGCGCAGAAGACCTGCGCCGCCTGGCCGACTTCGAGCCGCTGCTCAGCAAGCTGGCCAAGCTGGAGTCGGTACGCGTACTGGCTGCCGGCGAAGAGGCACCGATGTCCGCGACCGCCCTGGTCGGCGATATGCAGGTGCTGGTGCCGATGGCCGGGCTGATCGACAAGGACGCCGAACTGGCGCGCCTGGACAAGGAAATCCAGCGCCTGCAGGGTGAAGTGCAGCGCGTCGGCGGCAAGCTGAGCAACGAGGGCTTCGTCGCCAAGGCCCCGGCCGAGGTGCTCGACAAGGAACGCGCCAAGCTGGCCGAGGCCGAACAGGCCCTGAGCAAGCTGGTCGAGCAGCGCGAGAAGATCGCCAACCTCTAAGCCAGCGCCATGAACAGGGCCCGCCGTCGCCAGACCGCGGGCCTTTTTCTTGCGCGGACGGCAGCTTGCGCGTTGTCGCTCGGATCAGCGTCATTCGCCGCTAAAGCCGCTTGTACCTCCAATGTTCGGCGCAGCCGCCCTGGCGCCGGCGTTTCGGGCTCGGCGCCGGCCTCTTTCCGCTGGCGGCCCGATCAGGCATGCTCGCCGGCTGCCCATAACAACAACCGCAAGGGAATCGTCCATGTACGTCCTCATGGCCCTGATCTTCGTCGCCGGCTACCTGTGCATTGCCCTGGAGCACCCGCTGAAGGTCGACAAGGCCGCCTCGGCCATCCTCACCGCCGTGTTCTGCTGGACCGTGCTGGTCCTCGGCGCCGAGAGCATCCTGCCCAACCTGGCCAGCCCGGACGAGCACGGCATCACCGGCGAGCTGCGCCACCACCTGGGCGAGATCTCCGAGATCCTGTTCTTCCTCATGGGTGCGATGACCATCGTCGAGCTGATCGATGCCCACGACGGCTTCAAGGTCATCACCGAGCGCATCCGCACCCGACGGCGCGTGCCGCTGCTGTGGCTGATCGGCTTCATCACCTTCTTCCTCTCCGCCGTGCTGGACAACTTGACCACCACCATCGTCATGGTTTCGCTGCTGCGCAAGCTGATCGACAACCGCAACGAGCGCTGGTTCTACGCCGGCATCGTGGTGATCGCCGCCAACGCCGGCGGCGCCTGGTCGCCGATCGGCGACGTGACCACCACCATGCTGTGGATCGGCAACCAGATCAGCGCCAGCGGCATCGTCACCCAGCTGTTCGTGCCCAGCCTGGTCTGCCTGCTGGTGCCGCTGCTGGTGCTCAGCCTGACCATGCAGGGCGAGTTCACTCGCCCTGCACCGAAGGTCCACGACGAGGATCGGCGCGAGCCGACCACGCCGTTCGAGCGCAACCTGGTGTTCGCCCTCGGCCTCGGCGCGCTGCTGTTCGTCCCGGTGTTCAAGACCATCACCCACCTGCCGCCGTACATGGGCATTCTGCTCGGCCTCGGCGTGCTGTGGGTGGTCACCGAATGGCTGCATCGCGGCAAGAATGACGAAGACCGCCATCCGCTGTCGGTGGTCGGCGTGCTGCGCAAGATCGACATCACCAGCGTGCTGTTCTTCCTCGGCATCCTCCTCGCCGTGTCCAGCCTGGCCACCGCCGGCCACCTGACCCAGGTCGCCGGTGCCCTGAAGGACAGCCTGGGCAACGTCTACGCCATCAACATCTCCATCGGCCTGCTGTCCTCGGTGGTCGACAACGTGCCGCTGGTGGCCGGTGCGATGAAGATGTACCCGCTGGTCAGCGCCGACACCCTGGCCGCCAGCACCGATGCCGGCTGGCTGGGCCACTTCGTCATCGACGGCACCTTCTGGGAACTGCTGGCCTACTGCGCCGGCACCGGCGGCAGCTGCCTGATCATCGGCTCGGCGGCCGGCGTGGCAGCCATGGGCATGGAGAAGATCGACTTCGTCTGGTACCTGAAGAAGATCAGCCTGCTGGCCCTGCTCGGCTACCTGGCCGGCGCCGCCACCTATATCGGGATGACCGCCCTATGAGCACGCCAAGCGTGGAAGCGAGCAAGACCCGCACCAGTTTCTACCGCCGCCTGTACCTGGCCTGGCTGATCGACAGCGGCACGGCCACCACGGTGCCGGCGCTGATGGCCGCCACCGGTATGCCCCGGCGTACCGCCCAGGACACCCTGGCCGCCCTCGGCGAGCTGGATATCCTCTGCGACTTCGTCCAGCACGACGGCGCGCGCAACAACGCCGGGCATTATGTGATCCGCGCCTGGGGCCCGATCGACCAGCACTGGGTCGCCAGCCACCTGCCACAGATCAAGAGCCTGCTCGGCTACCCCTGAACCCGCCTGCACTTCGGCCTCACCCATGCCCGGGTGGGGCCTGCCCCTCGCCACGCCCCCCCCCTTCCCAGACACACCGCGCGACCACGGCCCACGCACGCCTGCCAACTACCCCTCGCAGAAGCTGTACAAATAGTTTGACTTGTACAACGCAAAACCTATGATGAACCCAAGCTGTACAAATAAACCTATTTGTACAATTAATTCATCGCGAGGCCTGATATGTACAACAGCGGCCAGAAACCCAGAATCGGCATCAGCGCCTGCCTGCTCGGCAGCGAAGTGCGCTTCAACGGCGGTCACAAGGAATCGCAGCTGTGCAGCCAGGTGCTGGCCGAGCACTTCGAGTTCGTCCCGCTGTGCCCCGAGGTGGCCATCGGCCTGGGCATTCCGCGCCAACCGATCCGCCTGGTCGGCGACCCGCAGGCGCCCCGGGCGGTCGGCAGCCTGCGCGCCGAGCTGGATGTCAGCGATGCGCTGAGCGCCTACGGCCAGCGCATGGGCGACCAGCACGATGACCTGTGCGGCTACATCTTCATGCAGAAGTCGCCGTCCTGCGGCCTGGAACGGGTCAAGGTCTACGACGCCAAGGGCCTGCCGCAGAAAGGCGGTGGCCGCGGCCTGTTCGCCGCCGCCTTCTGCGCCCGCCACCCGGATCTGCCGGTGGAGGAAGACGGTCGCCTCAACGACCCGGTGCTGCGCGAGAACTTCCTCACCCGCGTGTTCGCCTACGCCGAATGGCGCCGCCTGCTGGCCGCCGGCCTGACGCGCAAGGCGATCATCGACTTCCATGCCCGCTACAAGTACCAGCTGATGGCCAGCAACCCGTTGCAGTACAAAGCCCTCGGCCAGTTGCTGGGCAATCTCGGCGCCCATGACCCGGCACAGATCGGCCCGCGCTATTTCAGCCAGCTGATGGCCGCGCTGCAGAAGTGCGCCACCCGCGGCACCCACAGCAACGTGCTGCAGCACCTGTCCGGCTACCTCAAGCAGGCCCTGAGCCGCGAGGAGCGCGACGAGATGCAGCAGCTGATCGCCCAGTACCGCTGCGGCATCATCCCCCTGGTGGTGCCACTGACCCTGCTCAAGCACCACTTCCGCCGTCATCCGCATCACTACATCGCGCGCCAGGCCTACCTGCAGCCGCACCCGGAAAACCTCAGCCTGCGGAACGCCATCTGATGAACGATGGTTTCGACGCCTACCTGGAGGCCATCGACCGCGGCTACCTGCCGATCCGCGAGGTGACCCGCAGCACCGGGGTCAACCCGGTGACCCTGCGCGCCTGGGAGCGCCGCTACGGTCTGGTGGTGCCCTATCGCACGCCCAAGGGCCATCGTCTCTACTCGCCGGAACACGTGGCGCGCATCCAGGCCATCCTCACCTGGCTGGGCCGCGGCGTGGCGGTCAGCCAGGTCAAGGAGCTGCTCGACAACCGCAACGCGCCGGCGAGCAGTACCGGCAACGACTGGCAGCGCCAGCGCCAGGCCCTGCTGCAGGCCATCAGCCGCCAAGCCGAGCGCCAGCTGGATGAACAGTTCAACCAGGCCCTGTCGCTCTACCCGCCACTGACCCTGTGCGAGCTGCTGATCCTGCCGCTGCTGGCCGAACTCGACCAGCGCTGGCAGCACTCGGCCCTGGGCCACCAGCTGGAGCGCGTGTTCTTCCATTCCTGGCTGCGCAGCAAGCTGGGCGCACGCATCTACCACAACAACCGCCAGCAGAGCGGCGCGCCGCTGCTGCTGGTCAACCTCTCGATGCTACCCATGGAGCCCGGCCTGTGGCTGTGCGCCTGGCTGGCCAGCAGTGCCGACTGCCCGGTGGAAGTGTTCGACTGGCCGCTGCCGAGTGCCGAACTGGCCCTGGCCGTGGAAGCCATCGCCCCGCGCGGGCTGCTGCTTTACTCCAGTCAGGCCCTGGACAGCCAGCAGGTACGCCGCGAACTGCCGCGCCTGAACACGGCCTGCGGTGTGCCGCTGCTGCTGGCCGGGCCGGCGGCGCAGATCCACGCCGAAGAACTGCACGGCCACTGCGGCCTGCACCTGGTCAACGACCCCCTCGCCGCCCAGCACAGCCTGCAGCTGCTGGGCCTGCTTGGTCCCCAGTAAGGAATGCCCATGCGCCAACTGATCTGGCTACGCAGCGACCTGCGCGTACAGGACAACACCGCCCTGACGGCCGCCCTGCAGGCCGGGCCGACCATCGCCCTGTACCTGCTCAGCCCGCAGCAGTGGCTGGAGCACGACGACGCGCCGTGCAAGGTCGACTTCTGGCTGCGCAACTTGCGCGAGCTATCCGCCGAGCTGGCGACGCTCCATGTGCCGCTGCTGATCCGCTCGGCGCCGCACTGGCGCGATGCCCCCGCGGTACTTGCCGAGCTGTGCCACGAGCTGCGCATCGACTGCGTGCAGGTCAACGAGGAATACGGCATCCATGAGAGCCAGCGCGACCAGGCCGTGGCCGCGCGCCTGCAGCAGCAGGGCGTGCAGTTTCGCAGCCACCTCGACCAGCTGCTGTTCCAGCCCGGCAGCGTGCTGACCCAGTCCGGCGGCTATTTCCAGGTCTACAGCCAGTTCCGCAAGGTCTGTTACCAGCGCCTGCACACGGCCCTGCCGGCCCTGCTCGGCACCCCGCCGGCGCAGGCACCGCTGGGCCTCGCCAGCGACCCGGTGCCGAGTGCGGTGGAAGGCTTTGCCAGCCCCAGCGACAGCCTGCGCCAACTCTGGCCGGCCGGCGCAGCGGCGGCCAGCGAGCGCCTGGCGCGCTTCGCCGCCGAGCAGCTCGACGCCTACCACGAGCAGCGCGACTTCCCCGCCCTGCCCGGCACCAGCCAGCTGGCCGCCTACCTGGCCGCCGGCGTGCTGTCGCCGCGCCAGTGCCTGCATGCCGCGCTGCGCCACAACCGGGGCGAGTTCGACAGCGGCAGCCAGGGCGTCATCACCTGGATCAACGAGCTGCTCTGGCGCGAGTTCTACAAGCACATTCTGGTCGGCTACCCGCGCGTCAGCCGCCATCGCGCCTTCCGCCCGGACACCGAGGCCCTGCCCTGGCGCCACGCGCCGGACGAGCTGGCCGCCTGGCAGGAGGGTCGCACCGGCATCCCGATCATCGACGCGGCCATGCGCCAGTTGCTGGCCACCGGCTGGATGCACAACCGCCTGCGCATGGTGGTGGCGATGTTCCTGACCAAGAACCTGCTGATCGACTGGCGCGAGGGCGAACGCTGGTTCATGCGCCACCTGATCGACGGCGACCTGGCGGCCAACAACGGCGGCTGGCAGTGGAGCTCGTCCACCGGCACCGACTCGGTGCCCTACTTCCGCATCTTCAACCCGCTCAGCCAGTCGCAGAAATTCGACCCGGACGGCCGCTTCATCCGCCACTGGATTCCCGAGCTGGTCGGCCTGAACAAGCGCGACATCCACAACCCGGCGGCCATGGGTGGCCTGTTCGGCCTGGCCGACTACCCGCGGCCGATCGTCGACCTGGCCCGCTCGCGCGACCGTGCCCTGGCGGCCTTCAAGAACCTGCCGCAACGGGAGGCCGCGCATGTCTGACTTCCTGCGCCAGTTCGCCGAACGCTTCGCCGGCCTGGATGCCTGCAACCTCGACCGCCTGGGCGAGCTGTACAGCGACGACATCCTGTTTCGCGACCCGCTGCATGAGGTGCACGGCCTGCCGGCAGTGCGTGATTACTTCGCCGAGCTGTACGCCAACATCAGCGAGCTGCGCTTCGATTTCTATGGCTTCGACCAGAGCGCCGAGGGCGAAGGCTACCTGCGCTGGACCATGAGCTACCGCCACCCACGCCTGCGCGGCGGCGCGCTGATCCGCGTCGAAGGCTGTTCGCACCTGCGCTGGCGCGACAAGGTCTACCAGCATCGCGATTACTTCGATGCCGGCGCCCTGCTCTATGAACACCTGCCGATCCTCGGTCGAGTGATTGCCTGGCTGAAAGGGAGACTGGCATGAAACGTATCTGGCTCACCGGCGCCAGCAGCGGGATTGGCGCTGCCCTGGCGGAAATCCTCCTGCACCAGGGGCATTACCTGGCCGTCAGCGCGCGCAATGCCACGGCCCTGCACGCCCTCGCCGAACGCTTCCCGCAGCAAGTGCTGCTGGCACCCGGCGACCTCAGCGATGCCGAGCAGGTCAAGGCCATCGGCGAGCGCATCCGCGAGCAGTGGGGCGTACTCGACACGGTGATCCTCAATGCCGGCACCTGCGAGTACGTGGACACCCGCCACTTCGAGGCGGCGATGATCGAACGGGTAATGCGCGCCAACCTGTTCTCCGCCAGCTATTGCATCGAGGCCGCCCTGCCGCTGCTCCGGCAGAGCGCGCAGCCGCACCTGGTCGGCGTCGGCAGCTCGGTGACCTATCTGCCCTTGCCGCGTGCCGAAGCCTACGGCGCCTCCAAGGCGGCCATGCGCTACCTGTTCGAAACCCTGCGCATCGACCTGGCCGCCGAGGGCATCGCCGTCACTCTGGTCAGCCCGGGCTTCGTCGACACCCCGCTGACGCAGAAAAACGACTTCCCCATGCCGATGCGCTGGCCGGTCGAGAAAGCCGCCCGGCACATCGCCGAGCGCCTGGACAAGCGCTCCTACGAAATCGCCTTCCCCGGCCCATTCATCGCCACCCTGCTGCTGCTCGCCCACCTGCCCAAAGGCCTGCAACTGGCCCTAGGCAAGCGCATGGCACGTACCTCCAACGCGGAATCCAACGCATGAAAATTGCCATCATCGGCAGCGGTATCGCCGGTCTGACCAGTGCCTACCTGCTCAATCGCCAGCACGACATCAGCGTGTTCGAAGCCAGCGACTGGGTCGGCGGCCACACCCACACCGTCGACGTCCAGGTCGACGGGCGTGACTACGCCATCGACACCGGCTTCATCGTGTTCAACGACTGGACCTACCCCAACTTCATCAAGCTGCTCGGCCAGCTCGGCGTCGCTTCACAACCCACCGAAATGAGCTTCTCGGTGCATGACCCGGCGACCGGCAGCGAGTACAACGGCAACACCCTTAACAGCCTGTTCGCCCAGCGCAGCAACCTGCTGTCACCGCGTTTCTGGGGCATGATCAGCGACATCCTGCGCTTCAACAAGGAAGCCCTGGCCGACCTCGCCGAACAGCGCATCGCCGCCGACACCACCCTCGGCGCCTACCTGCAGGAACGTGGCTACGGCCAGCGTTTCATCGACCATTACATCGTGCCGATGGGCGCGGCGATCTGGTCCATGTCGCTGGCCGACATGCTCGGTTTCCCGCTGCAGTTCTTCGTGCGTTTCTTCAAGAACCACGGCCTGCTGTCGGTCAGCAATCGTCCACAGTGGCACGTGGTCAGCGGCGGCTCGCGCAGCTATGTGGCGCCGCTGAGCGCCAGCTTTGCCGAGAAGATCCGCCTGAACTGCCCGGTGCAGCGCGTCGAGCGCGATGCCGAAGGCGTTACCGTGCACAGCGCCGCCGGCGCCGAACGTTTCGACCAGGTGGTGTTCGCTTGCCACAGCGACCAGGCCCTGGCCCTGCTGGCCGAGCCGAGCCAGGCCGAACGGGAGATCCTCGGTGACCTGCGCTACGCCGACAACGACGTGGTGCTGCACACCGACACCCGCCTGCTGCCCGACCGGCCGCTGGCCTGGGCCAGCTGGAACTACCGCCTGGGTGGTCCGAGCGAGCAGCCGGCGGCGGTCACCTACAACATGAACATCCTGCAGGGCATCCAGGCACCGCACACCTTCTGCGTCAGCCTCAACCAGACCGCCGCCATCGAACCGGCGAAGATCCTCGGCCGCTACCGCTACGCCCATCCGCAATACAGCCTGGCCGGCATCGCTGCGCAGGCCCGCTGGAACGAGATCAGCGGCGTGCAGCACAGCCATTTCTGCGGCGCCTACTGGGCCAACGGTTTCCATGAAGACGGCGTGGTCAGTGCCCTGCGCGTCGCCGAGGCTTTCGGGGAGCGCCTGTGAACAGTGCCCTGTACAGCGGCTGGGTCGGCCACCGGCGCTTTCTGCCGCGCGGCCACGACTTCCGCTATCGCATGGGCATGCTGTTGCTCGATCTGGACGAGCAGGACGCCGTGCTGGGCCTGTCGCCCCTGGCCGGTCGCGGGCGTTTTGCGCCGTTCGCCTTCCGCGAAACCGACTATCTGCCGCAGTTCACTCGCCAGGGCATGCGCCTGATTGACGCGGTGCGCCAGCGCATCGGCGAAGCCCTCGGCCGCGTGCCGGGCGGGCGCGTGTGCCTGCTGACCCAGCCGCGCAGCTGGGGCCTGGCCTTCAACCCGGCGAGTTTCTACTACTGCTATGAAGCCGACGGGCGCCTGGCGGCGATTCTCTGCGAGGTCAGCAACACGCCCTGGCGCGAGCGCTACCACTACGTACTGCCGGCCGGCGGCGAAGGCACCCAGCACTTCGCCGTGGCCAAGGCCTTCCACGTCTCGCCGTTCCTGCCGCGCGAGCTGGAATACCGCATGCGCTTCAATCAGCCGGACGAGCGCCTGAGCATCCAGATGGAAGACTGGCAGGGTGAGGAGCGCCTGTTCGTCGCCAGCCTCGGCCTGCAGCGCCAGGCCCTCAGCCGCGCCAGCCTGCACCGCCACCTAATGAGTTTTCCCTGGATGACCGGCAAGACCGTGCTCGGCATCTACTGGCAGGCCCTGCGCCTGCTGCTCAAACGCATACCGATTTTTTCCCATCAAGCCGCGCAAGGTGAATACCGCGTGGCCAGCCCCTCTGATCAGGAGCCTCGCCATGAAAACCCCTAGCCTGACCTCTGCAAAATCCAGCGTGCGCGCCGGCAGCGGCCTGGGCGCCAGCCTGCTGCGCAGCGCGGTACTGCGCCAGCTCGGCCAGTTGCGCCATGGCCAACTGGCCGTCTTCGAAAATGGCGAACGCCTGCTGTTCGGCAAGGCCGGCTCGCCGCTGCATGCGGAGATCCACGTGCACGATCCGGCCGTGTGGGGCCTGGTCGCCGGCAACGGTTCGATCGGCTCTGGCGAAGCCTATATCCACGGCTACTGGAGCACACCGGACCTGACCGCGGTGATCCGCGTGTTCGTCAGCAACCTCGAGGTGCTGGATGCCATGGAAGGTGGCCTGGCCCGCCTAGGCCGTCCGCTGATCCAGGGCCTGCACTGGCTCAACCGCAACACCCGCAAGGGCTCGCAGAAGAACATCGCCGCCCACTACGACCTCGGCAACGAGCTGTTCGAGCAGTTCCTCGACCCAACCATGATGTACTCGGCAGCGATGTTCGAGCGCGAAGACGACAGCCTGGAACAGGCGCAGCTGAACAAGCTCGAACGCATCTGCCAGAAGCTGCAACTCAAGCCCGGCGACCACCTGCTGGAGATCGGCACCGGCTGGGGCAGCATGGCCATCTACGCGGCCAGCCACTACGGCTGCAAGGTCACCACCACCACCCTGTCCAAGGAGCAGTTCGCCTACACTCAGCGACGCATCGCGGAACAGGGCCTGCAGGAGCGCATCACCCTGCTGCTGGAGGACTACCGCGACCTCAACGGCCAGTACGACAAGCTGGTGTCGATCGAGATGATCGAGGCGGTCGGCCATCGCTTCCTGCCCACCTACTTCAAGCAGTGCGCGCGCCTGCTCAAGGACGACGGGCTGATGCTGCTGCAGGCCATCACCATCCGCGACCAGCGCTACGAGCAGGCCAAGCGCTCGGTGGACTTCATCCAGCGCTACATCTTCCCCGGCGGCGCCCTGCCATCGGTGCACAAGATGCTGGAAATCGTTAACCGCGAGACCGACATGAACCTGCACCACATGGAGGACTTCGGCTTGCACTACGCCAAGACCCTGCGCCTGTGGCACGACAACCTGCGCCACGCCCGTCCGGCCCTGGAGCAGCTGGGCTACGACGATTATTTCTATCGTCTGTGGGAGTTCTACCTGTGCTATTGCGAAGGTGGCTTCCTCGAACGCACCATCGGCACCGCGCAACTGCTGCTGGCCAAGGAGAAAGCCGTGCCGGCGCCGCTGCTGGGCCGCTTCAACGCCTGAGCAGACCCGTAGGGTGCGCCGCGCGCACCGATGCCCGCGCTGTGCACCTGGTGCGCACTGCGCACCCTACGGTCTCTTGCACGGACAACCGCCCCCAACCCAAGGTCTGCCCATGCCGCTGTCACCTACCCACTCGCTGCTGCTGAATGCCGCGCTGTTCCAGCTCGGCTGGTTCGCCTGCGTGTTCGGCGCGCAGCGGCCCTGGCTGCTGCTGATCGCCCTGGCGTGCCTGGCGGCGCATTTCCTCTGGATCGCCAGCTGGCGCCAGGAAGGCCGCCTGGTGGCCAGCGTGATGCTGTTCGGTGCGGCGCTGGACAGCTTCCTGCTCAACCTCGGGGTGTTCGACTTCGCCGGTGACGGCCGCCTGCTCCCCGCCTGGCTGGCGCTGCTGTGGGCGCTGTTCGCTACCACCCTCAATCACAGCCTGGCCTGGACGGCCCGCCCCTGGTGGCTGGGCAGCCTGCTCGGCGCCGTCAGCGGGCCGTTGTCCTACCTGGGCGGAGCGAAACTGGCAGGCGTGGGCATGCCGCTGGGACTATGGCCGACCCTGCTGTTGCTGGCGGCGATCTGGGCGGGGGTGATGGTGGTGGTGCATGGGTTTGCGGGGATGTATCGGGCTCAGCGTACGACCTGAACATGGCTCTGGACAAAGCCAAGCGCCGAGAAATAAGTTAGCTATTGATCGTTCCCACGCTCCGCGTGGGCATGCAGCCACAGACACCCCGCGTCTGCGGCACTCGAAGCATCTCAGGATGGGTTACCACGCGGAGCGTGGGAACCATCAAATTGGCGCTAGCAGCGCACTTTCTCGGCACGCTTTCCTCGGCTTGTGACTACAGATTTCGCCTCTCACGGCGAGTCACTTTCTCTTTGCGCGCGCAAAGAGAAAGTAACCAAAGAGAAAGCGCGCCCGGCATCCGGGTTTCGCTGCGCGAAACTCCCCTCGCTCCGGTGCCGCTCCGGGGGCCGGCTTACAAGGGCCATCCCTGGCCCTTTAAGCCTCTCGCCGCATCCCTGCGACTCGTCCCCCTACGCAACACCTACGCTCGGCCTCCTGACGGGGGATCGGGCTCCGAGCTGCTTGAAGGTTGTGCAATAACAGACGAAGCAACTATCAGGCAGCGCCAAACGCCCCTTCAGGAGGGTGAGCGGAATCGTCGTGGAAGGGGTTGAGCGGCAGGGATGTCGCGAGAGCCGCGATGGGCCAGGGATGGCCCTTCGCGGCGGGCCCCTGGAGCGATGATGGAGTGAGGGAAGTCGAGCGCAGCGAGACCCGGATGCAGGGGGCAAGCGTTTTTGGTTACTTTTGCCGCGTTTGGCAAAAGTGACTCGCCGTGAGAGGCGAAACCTGTAGTTCAAAGCCGAGGAAAGCGCTGCGTCAGATCGCAGATCCTGGCGCACACAATCCAATCCCCACGTTGCCCAGCACCGCGTCGGTCGGCCAGACGCGCCATCCATCCCGGCCTGCCGTAAACTCCACGGCATGAGTCAGATCCCCCTCACCCAACTCCCCGACCAATCCAGCGTCAGCTGCTCCAACTGCGCCGCCTGCTGCTGCCAGCTGGAGGTCATGCTGATCACCGATACCGGCGTGCCGCAGCGTTTCATCGACACCGACGACTGGGGCGGCGAAGTCATGCGCCGTCTGGACGACGGCTGGTGCGCCGCGCTGGACCGCGACAGCATGCGCTGCACCATCTACGAGCTGCGCCCGCTGATCTGCCGCGAGTTCGAAATGGGCTCGCCCGAGTGCGTCGACGAGCGCCGCGGTATGGGCGCGATCTACCGCTAACCCCTGCGGGTGCCCATAAAAAAACCGGGCCATCCGCCCGGTTTTTCATGCCCGCCAGCCGTTAGAAACTCAGGCGATAGTGCAGGGTGTAGGCCTCGACGCCATCGTTCGGTTCCTTGATGCCGGCGTTGGAGTAATGCACCGCACGAATGCCGACTTCCTGGCCGGAGAAGCGCAGGCCGGCGCCCAGGCGGTCCTCGAACTGGAAGGAGGAGCCGAGGTCGTGCTCTTCCAGCTCGGTGTTCTCGAAGAAGGCCACGCCGATACCGGCTTCGATATAGGGCTTGACCCTTTCCCCGGCGAACTCGTAGACGAACACCGGGGTGAAGGACAGGCTGTGGTTGCTCGATGCCTTGTCACCGTCCCAGTAGGTGTAACCGGCATCCCAGTAGCCGGTCAGGCGGCCGACATCGCTCTGTGCCCAGCTGCGATCCCAATTCCACTGGGCCCCCAGGCGATAGACATTGGTGGACTCGCCGCTGCGCCCGGCGGCGACAGTGAAATCGACCGCCTGCGCAGCAAAGCTGCTCAGGCCAAGGGCTGCAGCGGCAGCCAGGGTAAGGATCTTGTTCATGCTCACGTCCTGTAACCAAGAATGATGGGGCGGAACCACGCTCACTCAGAAGTATAGAAACAGCTGTTATTAGTGGTAGGCGGCTTAAGTATTAATACTCAGTTTTGCCGGCCACTGGCAATGCCTGCACGCTCAGGGCCTCGCCCCACAGTACCGGCAGCACCCGCTGCAACTGCTGTGCGTCGCCGCTGGACCACAGGCGGGTCGGCAGGGCACGGCCCGACTCGGCGCGCAGCTCGCGCTGGTCGAGCAACTGCTGCAGGCGCCGTGCCACCGCCGCGCCGGTATCCACCAGGCTCACGCCCTCCCCCACCAGCTCGCGCAGCAGCGGCTTGATGAACGGATAGTGGGTGCAGCCGAGAATCAGGGTGTCGCAGCCTTCGGCCAGCAGCGGCTCGACCCAGCCACGCAGCAGCTCGCGGGTGCGCAGGCTGGCCAGCTCGCCGGCTTCGATCTGCTCGACCAGGCCCGGGCAGGGCTGGGTGATCACCCGCACGTCATGGGCGAAGCGGTCGAGCAAGGCGGCGAACTTGGCGCTTTTCAGGGTGCCGGTGGTGGCCAGCACGCCGACCACGCCACTGCGGGTCGCCGCCGCCGCCGGCTTGACCGCCGGCTCCATGCCGACGATGGGCAACTGCGGGTAACGCTCGCGCAGCTCGGCTACCGCCGCGGCGGTGGCGGTGTTGCAGGCCAGCACCAGCGCCTTGGCCCCCTGCGCCAGGAGGAACGCGGCGATATGCTGACTTCTCTCGCGGATGAACTCGGCGCTCTTCTCGCCATAGGGCACATGGCCACTGTCGGCGACATACAGCAGCGACTCGTCCGGCAGGCGCGAGCGAATCTCGCGCAGCACCGACAGGCCGCCTACGCCGGAGTCGAATACGCCGACCGGCGCGTTGCTGCTCACGGCCGCCCGCCACACACGCTGCAGGCCGGGTCGCGCTTGATGCGCAGCTCGCGAAAGCGCGAGTCGAGGGCATCCACCAGCAGCAGGCGGCCGACCAGCGGCTCGCCGAAGCCGGCCAGCAGCTTGAGCGCCTCCAGCGCCTGCAGGCTGCCGACCAGGCCGACCAGCGGGCCGACCACGCCGGCCTCGCTGCAGGTCAGCGCGCTCTCGTCGCCGTGGCCGAACAGGCAGTGGTAACAGGGGCTTTCCGGGCGACGCGGGTCGAACACGGCGAGCTGGCCCTGCAGGCGGATCGCCGCGCCGCTGACCAGCGGCTTGCCGGCGGCCACGCAGGCGGCGTTCACCGCCTCGCGGGTGGTGAAGTTGTCCGAGCAATCCAGCACCAGGTCCACCGCGCTCACGGCGGCGGCCAGGGAGTCGGCGTCCAGGGCGGCGCGATGGGCCAGCAGGCGGATCTGCGGATTGAGCGCCGCCAGCCGACCGAGCGCCGAATCGACCTTGCTCACGCCGATCTGGCTGCCATCGTGGATGATCTGCCGCTGCAGGTTGGTCAGGTCGACCGTATCGAAGTCGGCCAGGTGCAGCTCGCCCACCCCGGCAGCGGCCAGGTACAGCGCCACCGGCGAGCCGAGGCCACCGAGGCCGACGATCAGCGCGCGGCTGCCCTTGAGGCGCAGCTGCCCGGCGATATCGATCTGCGGCAGGAGGATCTGCCGGCTGTAGCGCAGCAGTTCGTCGTCGTTCAGTTCCACACTCATGAGCCCAGGCTCCCCAGGGAAATCCGTTCATGCCCGCCCAGATCGCGGCGGCTGTGCACCCGCGCGAAGCCGGCGGCGGCCAGCAACTCGCGCACCGCCGCGGCCTGGTCATAGCCGTGCTCCAGCAGCAGCCAGCCGCCCGGCTCGAGATGCTGCGGCGCCTGGGCGATGATCTGGCGAATGTCGTCGAGGCCGTCGGCCCCGGATACCAGGGCGCTGGCCGGCTCGAAACGCACATCGCCCTCGCCCAGATGGCGGTCATCGGCGGCGATATACGGCGGGTTGCTGACGATCAGCCCGTAGCGTTCGCCGGCCAGGGCGTCGAACCACTGGCTCGGGCGGAAGTCGGCATTGTCCAGCTTGAGGCGCTGGCGATTGCGCTCGGCCAGGGCCACGGCCTCGGCCACCCGGTCCACCCCGGTGACCCGCCAGCCCGGCCGTTCGCTGGCCAGGGCCAGGGCGATGGCGCCGGTACCGGTGCCCAGGTCGAGGGCACGCAGCGGCGTGGCCGGCAGCAGTTCGAGGGCGGCTTCCACCAGCAGCTCGGTGTCGGGGCGGGGGATCAGGGTATGCGGCGCCACCTCCAGGTCGAGGCTCCAGAAGCCCTGCTGGCCGAGGATGTAGGCCACCGGTTCGCCGCCGCGGCGACGGACCAGCAGGGCGGCGAAGGCCGCCTGTTGCTCGGCGCTCGGCTCGCGCTCGGGCCAGGTGCGCAGGTAGCTGCGCGGCTTGCCCAGGGCGAATGCCAGCAGCAGCTCGGCATCCAGGCGGGCGCTGGGCGAATCCGGCAGGTCGGCGTGGTTCAGCAACTGCTCGATGGAGGCCATCGGTGGTTCCCGGTGGTGCGCACGGCGCACCCTACGTGGCACGGGCCTGCGGCTGGGCCGCCACGGCCGGCACCAGGACTCAATCGCCCAGGGCGGCCAGCTGGTCGGCCTGGAATTCCTGCAACAGCGGCTCGATCACCGCCTCCACGCCGCCAGCCAGCACGTCGTCGAGGGCGTAGACCGTCAGGTTGATGCGGTGGTCGGTGACCCGCCCCTGGGGGAAGTTGTAGGTGCGGATGCGCTCGGAGCGGTCGCCGGAGCCGACCAGCAGCTTGCGCGTCTCGGAGATTTCCTTGTGCGCGGCGGCGTCTTGCTGGTCCTGCAGCTTGGCCGCCAGCCAGGCCAGGGCCCGCGCGCGGTTCTTGTGCTGCGAGCGCTCTTCCTGGCACTCGACCACCATGCCGGTCGGCAGGTGGGTGATGCGCACCGCCGAGTCGGTCTTGTTGATGTGCTGACCGCCGGCGCCGGAGGCGCGGTAGGTGTCAACGCGCAGGTCGGCCGGGTTGATCTCGATCGCCACCTGCTCGTCGGGCTCGGGCAACACCGCCACGGTACAGGCCGAGGTGTGGATGCGGCCCTGGGACTCGGTTTCCGGCACGCGCTGCACGCGGTGGGCGCCGGACTCGAACTTGAGCTTGGCGTAGACGTTGTCGCCCTCGACGCGGGCGATCACTTCTTTATAGCCGCCGTGCTCGCCGGGGTTCTCCGAGAGGATCTCGACCCGCCAGCCCTGGCGCTCGGCATAGCGCGAATACATGCGGAACAGGTCGCCGGAGAAGATCGCCGCCTCGTCGCCGCCGGTGCCGGCGCGCACTTCGAGGAACACGTTGCGCCCGTCCTTCGGGTCCTTCGGCAGCAGCATGCGCTGCAGGCGGCCCTCCAGCTCCTCCAGCTGCGCGCGGGCGCTGGCGACTTCCTCCTCGGCCATCTCGCGCAGGTCCGGGTCGCTGTCCTTGAGCAGCGCCTGGGCGCCTTCGAGGTCGCCCAGCACCTTGCAGAACTCGCGGTAGGCGAGGATCACCGGTTCGACCTCGGCGTACTCCTTGGAATAGGCGCGGAACTGGGTCTGGTTGCTGATCACCTCGCCGTCGCCGAGCAGCGCGGTGAGTTCCTCGTAGCGGTCCTGGAGGATGTCCAGCTTGTTCAACAGTGACGCTTTCATGGTTTCGGCTCGCCCTCGTCGAGGGCAAAAAGTTCCTGGGCCACGGCCAGCGCATCGAGGCGGCCATCGGCGGAGATTTTCTTCAGCTGCACGCTGGGCGCGTGCAACAGCTTGTTGGTCAGGCCGCGGGCCAGCTGGACCAGCACCTCGTCGGCCGGGGCACCGTTGCTCAGCAGGCGCTGGGCCTTGGCCAGCTCTTCGTCGCGCAGGCGCTCGGCCTGCTGGCGGTAGGCCTTGAGCACATCGACCGCGGCCAGCGCGCGCAGGCGCTGCATGAAGTCGTCGGCACCGGCGCTGACCAGCTCCTCGGCGGCCTGGGCCGCGCCCTGACGGCTCTTGAGGTTTTCCTCGATGACCTCGTGCAGGTCGTCGACGGTATACAGGTAGACGTCGTCCAGCTCGCCGACTTCCGGCTCGATGTCGCGCGGCACGGCGATGTCGACCATGAAGATCGGCTTGTGCCGGCGCTTCTTCAGCGCGCGCTCCACCGCGCCCTTGCCGAGGATCGGCAGCTGGCTGGCGGTGGAGCTGATGACGATGTCGCTGTTGATCAGCTCGTCGGGAATATCGGCCAGGAGGATGGCATGCGCACCGAACTGCTCGGCCAGCGAGCTGGCGCGCTCCAGGGTGCGGTTGGCGACGACGATGCGCTTGATGCCCTGGTCGTGCAGGTGGCGGGCGACCAGGCTGATGGTCTCGCCGGCGCCGATCAGCAGGGCCTGGCTGCGGTGCAGGTCGGCGAAGATCTGCTTGGCCAGGCTGACCGCGGCGAAGGCCACGGACACCGGGTTCTCGCCGATGGCGGTGTCGGTGCGCACGGTCTTGGCGGTGCTGAAGGTGGCCTGGAACAGGCGGCCGAGCAGCGGGCCGACGGTGCCGGCCTCGCGCGCCACGGCGTAGGCGGACTTCATCTGGCCGAGGATCTGCGGCTCGCCGAGGACCATGGAGTCCAGCCCGGAGGCGACGCGCATCATGTGCCGCACCGCCTCGTTGTTCTGGTGCACATAGGCGCAGGCACGCAGGTCGGCGATGTTCAGCTGGTGATAATCGGCCAGCCACTGCAGCACTTCGTCGGCCGACAGCTGCTCCTGCTCCAGGTACAGCTCGCTGCGGTTGCAGGTGGAGAGGATCGCCGCCTCCCGACTGGGCGTGGCGTGACACAGCTGCTGCAAGGCCTCGACCAGCTGCTCGGGGGTGAAGGCCACGCGCTCGCGGACGTCCACCGAGGCGGTCTTGTGGTTGATGCCGAGGGCAATGAAGGCCATGCAGGGTCGCTAATGGATAGGGGAAGCGCGCAATTGTCCTACGTCACCGGGGCGAGAACAACTGTCGCAGGTCATTGCCCCCATCAGCCTGGTGCCCAGCGCATCGCGGAACCGACATGGCCCATTGGGCTTGCCAGAGCGCTTGTGTCATGATGCCGACACCGCAGGTTAGTCGCCCTTTCCCATGAATAAATCCTTAGCGTTGCTGACCGCCCTGATGTTTGTCGGCGGCTGCCAGACCCTCGCCCCTTCCGCTCCCGATGGCGCTCCGCCGGTCGAAGACGCGGCTGCCAGCCCGGCCCCGGAAAAACCCAAGGTGTATGCCTCGTTCAACGAGGAAACCCTGTATTCGCTGCTCGCCGCCGAACTGGCCGGGCAGCGCAACCGCTTCGACATCGCCCTCGGCAACTATGTGCAGCAGGCCAATGCGACCCAGGACCCCGGCGTTGCCGAGCGCGCCTTCCGCATCGCCGAATACCTCGGCGCCGAGCAGGCAGCCCTGGATAGCGCGCTGATCTGGGCCAAGAATGCCCCGGACAACCTCGATGCCCAGCGCGCCGCCGCCGTGCAGCTGGCCCGCAGCGGGCGCTACGACGAATCCATGCAATATATGGAGAAGGTCCTGCAGGCCCGGGGCGACACCCACTTCGACTTCCTCGCCCTGTCGGCGGCGGAAACCGACCCGGACACCCGCAGCGGCCTGCTACAGAGCTTCGATCGCCTGCTGCTGAAGCACCCGGAGAACGGCCAGCTGCTGTTTGGCAAGGCCCTGCTGCTGCACCAGGACGGTCGCCCGCAGGAAGCACTGGAGCTGCTCGAAGGCCACTCCGCCAGCGAAACGGAAGTACCGCCCCTGCTGCTGCGCGCGCGCCTGCTGCAAGGCCAGCAGCGTGGCGAGGAAGCCATCCCGCTGCTGCAGAAGGGCATCAAGCAATACCCGGACGACAAGCGCCTGCGCCTGGCCTACGCCCGCCAGCTGGTCGAGTTGCAGCGCCTGGACGAAGCCAAGTCCGAGTTCGCCGGCCTGCTCCAGCAGTTCCCGGACGACGACGACCTGCGCTACTCCCTGGTCCTGGTCTGCCTCGAAGCCGAAGCCTGGGACGAGGCAGCCATCTACCTGGAAGAACTGGTCGCCCGCGGCAGCCATACCGACGCCGCCCACTACAACCTGGGCCGCATCTACGAGCGCAACGACGACCCGGAAAGCGCGCTGATCGAATACGGCCTGGTCGGCCCGGGCGACGACTACCTCGCCGCCCAGTCCCGGCAGAGCGAGATCCTGCTCGACAGCCAGCGCGCCGAGGAAGCCGCCAGCCACCTGGCCCGGGCCCGCGAAAGCCAGCCCGACTACGCCATCCAGCTGTATCTGATCGAATCCGAGGCCCTGGCCGACCGCGGCCAGCTGGAAAAGGCCTGGCAACTGATCCAGCAGGCGCTGCAGCAGTTCCCCGGCGACACCAACCTGATCTACACCCGCGCCATGCTCGCCGAGAAACGCGGCGACCTGCCCGGCCTGGAGAAGGACCTGCGCAGCATCATCGAGCGCGAGCCGGACAACGCCACCGCACTGAATGCCCTCGGCTACACCCTGGCCGACCGCACCACGCGCTACGCCGAAGCCAAGGCGCTGATCGAGAAGGCCCACCAGCTCAACCCGAACGACCCGGCCACCCTCGACAGCCTGGGCTGGGTCAACTTCCGCCTGGGCAACCTGGAGGAAGCCGAGCGCTACCTGCGCCTGGCCCTGGAGAAATACCCGGACCACGAAGTGGCCGCCCACCTGGGCGAGGTCCTCTGGGCCCAGGGCAAGCAGCGCGAAGCGCGCAAGGTCTGGGGCGCCGCCCTCAAGGCCCAGCCCGACAGCGCCATCCTGCGCAGCACCCTGCTGCGCCTCACCGGTTCCGAGACCCTCTGATCCATGCTCCGTCAGCTCATCGCCATCGGCCTGCTCGCCCTGCTCGGCGGCTGCACCAGTTTCACCAGCCGCGAAGCCATCGAAGGCCAGGGCAATGCCGCCCAGTGGAAGGCCCACAAGACCCAGATCAGCGCCCTGGATGCCTGGCAAATCAACGGCAAGGTCGGCATTCGCGCACCCAAGGACTCCGGCAGCGGCACGCTGTTCTGGCTGCAGCGCCAGGACTACTACGACATCCGCCTGTCCGGCCCGCTCGGCCGCGGTGCCGCGCGCCTGACCGGCCGCCCCGGGGCGATCCTGCTGGAAGTGGCCAACCAGGGCCGCTACCAGGCCGAATCGCCGGAAGCCCTGCTGGAAGAACAGCTCGGCTGGCGCCTGCCGGTCTCGCACCTGCTGTGGTGGGTACGCGGCCTGCCCGCTCCGGACAGCCGGAGCCGGGTGACCCTCGACGCCGACAGCCAGCTGGCCCGTCTGGAGCAGGATGGCTGGCAGGTGGAATACCTGAGCTACGCCGAGCAGAACGGCTACAGCTTGCCCGAGCGCATCAAGCTGCACGGCGAAAACCTCGACGTGACCCTGGTGATCAAGGACTGGCAGCCGCGCCAGCTCGGCCAGTAAGACCACCGCCATGCATGACGCGCAACTGATCCTGCCGGCCCCGGCCAAGCTCAACCTGATGCTGCACATCCTCGGGCGCCGCGCCGACGGCTATCACGAGCTGCAGACCCTGTTCCAGTTCATCGACCACGGCGACCTGCTGGGCTTCTCGCCGCGCAGCGACGGCGAGATCCGCCTGCATACCGAGATTCCCGGCGTGCCCCACGACAGCAACCTAATAGTACGCGCCGCCAGGCGACTGCAGGCCGAGAGTAACTGCACGCTGGGCGCCGATATCTGGCTGGACAAGCAGCTACCCATGGGCGGCGGCATCGGCGGTGGCAGCTCGGACGCGGCGACCACCCTGCTCGGCCTCAACCACCTGTGGCAGCTGGGCTGGGACGAGGAGCGCCTGGCCCAACTGGGCCTGGGCCTGGGCGCCGACGTGCCGGTGTTCGTGCGCGGCCGTGCGGCCTTTGCCGAAGGCGTCGGCGAGCGCCTGCAGCCGGTCACGCTTCCCGAACCCTGGTACCTGGTGGCCGTGCCGCAAGTCAGCATCAGCACCGCCGAAGTTTTTGCCGACCCCGAGTTGACACGGAATACCCCGGCCATTACAGTTCGCAGCCTTCCCGAGGGGGGTGGTCATAACGACTGCCAACCGGTTGTCGAGAAGCGCTACCCAGAAGTGCGTAACGCTTTGAACTTGCTGAACAATTTTGTTCACGCCAGAATGACCGGGACCGGAGCTTGTGTATTTGGGAGCTTCCCAAATCGGGCCGATGCTGATAAAGTCTCGCGCCAACTTCCGGCCACCCTGCCAAGTTTCGTCGCACGTGGTTGCAATCGGTCTCCGGTGCATCTGCAGCTCGAAAAACTAGCAACGGAAGGGAATGCCTAGCATTCGGTTATACGATACAGGGGCGTCGCCAAGCGGTAAGGCAGCAGGTTTTGATCCTGCCATGCGTTGGTTCGAATCCAGCCGCCCCTGCCATAACCTCCCAGAGGTTTCGTGAACCAAATCGTGCATTAGCTGTAACTCTACAGGGGCGTCGCCAAGCGGTAAGGCAGCAGGTTTTGATCCTGCCATGCGTTGG
>NZ_WELK01000005.1:0-22303 GCF_009799925.1 Pseudomonas sp. R-28-1W-6 | reverse complement strand
TTCGAATCCAGCCGCCCCTGCCATATATTCGAGAGCTGTTCAAAGAGCCCTGCTTTTTGAACAGCTTTTTAATTCATCGGACCCACCCTCAGGCAGGTACTGCGCGTGTCCAAGATGATGGTCTTCACGGGGAATGCTAACCCCGATCTGGCGCGTCGCATCGTGCGCCAACTGCACATCCCCCTCGGCGACGCCTCCGTAGGCAAATTCTCCGATGGCGAAATCAGCGCCGAAATCAATGAAAACGTCCGCGGTAAAGACGTCTTCATCATTCAGCCGACCTGTGCCCCGACTAACGACAACCTGATGGAACTGGTAGTGATGGCTGACGCCTTCCGCCGCTCCTCGGCTTCTCGTATCACCGCAGTCATCCCCTACTTCGGCTATGCCCGCCAGGATCGCCGTCCGCGCTCCGCCCGCGTGGCCATCAGCGCCAAGGTAGTGGCCGACATGCTGACCGTGGTCGGTATCGACCGCGTGCTCACCGTCGACCTGCACGCCGACCAGATCCAAGGCTTCTTCGATATCCCGGTAGATAACATCTACGGCTCCCCGGTTCTGGTGGATGACATCGAAGACCAGCGTTTCGACAACCTGATGATCGTCTCCCCGGATATCGGCGGCGTGGTGCGTGCGCGCGCCGTGGCCAAGTCCCTGGGTGTTGACCTGGCGATCATCGACAAGCGTCGCGAAAAAGCCAACCACTCCGAAGTGATGCACATCATCGGCGACGTGGACGGCCGCACCTGCGTACTGGTCGACGACATGGTCGACACCGCCGGCACCCTCTGCCATGCCGCCAAGGCATTGAAGGAGCACGGCGCCGCCAAGGTATTCGCCTACGCCACCCACCCGGTTCTCTCCGGGCGGGCCATCGAAAACATTGAAAACTCCGTGCTGGACGCACTGGTGGTGACCAACACCATCCCGCTGTCCGCCGCGGCACAAGCCTGCCCGCGCATCCGTCAGCTGGACATGGCCGCCGTCGTAGCTGAAGCGATGCGTCGCATCAGTAATGAAGAATCGATCAGCGCGATGTTCCGCTAACGCGAACTTCCCTGACGACCTGTGCCCCGCCGCCGTGCGGGGCTTTTTGCCCAACCGCCCACACGCTGGTCGCAAGCGCTGTTGGCGGTTTGGTTATTCTGGAGATGTGAAATGACTGTTGAATTTGCCCTGAATGCCGAAGCGCGTTCCGACCTGGGGAAAGGTGCGAGCCGCCGCCTGCGTCGTATCGCCAGCCTGGTTCCGGCTGTTATCTACGGTGGCGAGAAAGCCCCGCAATCGATCAGCCTGCAGGCCAAAGACCTGGCCAAGCTGCTGGAAAACGAAGCTGCCTTCAGCCACGTGCTGACCCTGAACGTTGCCGGCACCGCCGAAACCGTTCTGATCAAGGCCCTGCAACGTCACCCGGCCAAAGGCTTCGTGCTGCACGCCGACTTCGTTCGCGTCATCGCCGGCCAGAAGCTGAGCGCCCACGTTCCGCTGCACTTCATCAACCAGGAATCCTCGGTTGGCGTGAAGCAGCAGGGCGGCGAAGTGTCCCACACCATCGTTGAAGTCGAAGTTTCCTGCCAGCCGCAAGACCTGCCGGAATTCATCGAAGTCGACATGGCCAAGGTCGAAGTTGGTCAGATCGTTCACCTGTCCGACCTGAGCCTGCCGAAAGGCGTCGAGCTGGTGGCCCTGGCCCACGGCAACGACCTGGCTGTTGCCAACATCCACGCTTCGCGCGTGAAGGAAGAAAGCGCCGAGTAATAATCTCGCCGCTCTTCCACAATAAGGGCTCCTGACGTGACTGCCATTCAACTGATCGTCGGCCTGGGTAATCCAGGCCCCGAATACGACCAGACCCGGCATAACGCAGGAGCCCTTTTTGTTGAGCGCCTGGCCGACCGCGAACGCGTCAGCCTGAGCCCCGACAAAAAGTATTTTGGCCTGGTGGGCAAGTTCAGCCATCAGGGCCGCGATGTTCGTCTGCTCATCCCCACCACCTTCATGAACCGCAGCGGCCAGTCCGTGGCGGCCCTGGCGAATTTCTTCCGCATCCCGCCGGACGCCATCCTGGTGGCCCACGACGAACTCGACATGCCTCCCGGCGTCGCCAAACTCAAACAGGGTGGCGGGCACGGCGGGCACAACGGGCTGCGCGACATCATCGCCCAGCTCGGCAACCAGAACAGCTTCCACCGCCTGCGGCTCGGCATCGGCCATCCCGGGCACAGCAGCATGGTTTCCAACTTCGTCCTCGGCCGCGCCCCGCGCAGCGAGCAGGAGCTGCTGGACGCCAGCATCGACTTCGCCCTCGGCGTGCTGCCGGAAATGCTCGCCGGCGAATGGACCAAGGCGATGCACAAGCTGCACAGCCAGAAAGCCACCTAATCACTTTTCACCGCCTTGCGCGCGAGGGACACACCATGGGATTCAACTGCGGCATCGTCGGCCTGCCCAACGTCGGCAAGTCCACCCTGTTCAACGCCCTCACCAAATCCGGTATCGCGGCAGAGAACTTCCCCTTCTGCACCATCGAGCCGAACAGCGGCATCGTGCCGATGCCCGACGCGCGCCTGGCCGCCCTGGCCGAGATCGTCAAACCCGAGCGCGTGCTGCCGACCACCATGGAATTCGTCGACATCGCCGGCCTGGTCGAAGGCGCCTCCAAGGGTGAAGGCCTGGGCAACAAGTTCCTCGCCAACATCCGCGAGACCGACGCCATCGCCCACGTCGTACGCTGCTTCGAAGACGACAACGTGATCCACGTGTCCAACAGCGTCGACCCCAAGCGCGACATCGAGATCATCGAGCTGGAACTGATCTTCGCCGACCTCGACAGCTGCGAGAAGCAGCTGCAGAAGGTCAGCCGCAACGCCAAGGGTGGCGACAAGGACGCCGTGGCGCAGAAAGGCCTGCTGGAGAAGCTGATCCCGCACTTCACCGAAGGCAAGCCGGCACGCACCCTGCTGAAGACCCTGGGCGACGACGAGAAGCAACTGGTGCGCGGCTTCCACCTGCTCACCAGCAAGCCGGTGATGTACATCGCCAACGTCGCCGAAGACGGCTTCGAGAACAACCCGCTGCTCGACGTGGTCAAGGCCATCGCCGCCGAAGAAGGCGCCATCGTCGTCCCGGTGTGCAACAAGATCGAAGCGGAAATCGCCGAACTCGACGACGGCGAGGAGAAGGACATGTTCCTCGAAGCCCTCGGCCTCGAAGAGCCGGGCCTCAACCGCGTGATCCGCGCCGGCTACGAGCTGCTCAACCTGCAGACCTACTTCACCGCCGGGGTCAAGGAAGTGCGCGCCTGGACCGTGCGTGTCGGCGCCACGGCCCCGCAAGCGGCTGCCGTGATCCACACAGACTTCGAGAAAGGCTTCATCCGCGCCGAAGTGGTCGCCTACAACGACTTCATCCAGTACAAGGGTGAAGCCGGCGCCAAGGAAGCCGGCAAATGGCGCCTGGAAGGCAAGGACTACATCGTCAAGGACGGCGACGTGATGCACTTCCGCTTCAACGTCTAAGCCGAACTATGGATCCTGGCGGATCCAGATAGACGAAAGCCCCTTGAAGACAAGCGCTTCAAGGGGTTTTTTCTTTTTCACCAGGTTCCAACCGCCGTGGGTAGCCAGCTATATGCTTCACGCTGTCACACGGCACTCGAACAGGAAAAAACCTGCCCGGTAGCCCGACGATGACCTCGCTGCTGCGCTCCCAGGCAAATAAGCCCCCACTCAGTTCGCGGGCACGGTGATTACAGGCGTCTGCGCTGGCATGCCCGTCTCGGCAAGCGAGAACAGCACGAGAATGAACAAGAACGTCGACTTGGATTTCATGTCGCGGTCGTCGATCCAGAACCAATAGTCTCGATAGTGAACCGCGGCATAGGCATCGGCGGGGCGCTCGGTGCTCGAATGGATGCGCACCAGTGGATCGTCCCATGGACTTGGCTGCGCGGGGGCCGGTGGCATCGGAGTGGCGCGCCCCTCCTGCACATGGACGGGAGGAACTTCGATGGTCGCGGCGAGCTCCACGAATATTTCCGACATGGAGCGCGTCAGCAGGGCAATCTCGGTATCGCTTCTGGGCACCATGCCGAAGGTCAACGCCAGCTCATTGGTATCCGGGCGCAGGCGAAGAATCTCTCTCACGGCCTGACGATCATTCTCGATGTCATCGGAAACATCCCGGGTGATCATGAGCAGCACGCTTTCATCGTTCGCACGCGGATCAATTCGTATCCCCAGCGACTCCGAGCGCTGTATACGCCTTAACGCCTCGAGCAGCTGGTAGAAACGCGGATCTGCAGCACGCGTACGAGCGGGCGATGCCGATCGATTGTAGACACCGTTAGCCGCGCGGGTGGTCAATTGCAGCACACGGTCTACCGGATAGCCCGCCTGAACAAGGGAAAGAACCGCCGTTGGAGACAATGGCCGCAGCAGATAGCGGGAGAACCTCTCCCCGGAGAGCGGTGTGTAGCTGATCGTCGGACGATCCGTATACAGGCCGGTTGCGCCTAGGGTTTGGCTGTTTCCGTCGGTGGGCCATCCCGAAAACCAGCCGGCGGCGAGACTGACCTGGCTCTGCAGCGCGCTGGAGCTGATCACCGAGGAGACGTCCAGGTACACCGGCGCATCACCGTAGCGCAACTTGACGATATTGAGCAGCGTCTGTTCTTTCCAGGTTGTGGCTATCACTCCGCCATAGTCCGTGCGGT
Organism: Pseudomonas sp. R-28-1W-6; assembly: GCF_009799925.1. Lineage (GTDB taxonomy): Bacteria > Pseudomonadota > Gammaproteobacteria > Pseudomonadales > Pseudomonadaceae > Aquipseudomonas. Next base: position 17,589 of record NZ_WELK01000005.1, on the reverse strand, counting down.
CACGCTGGATCGAGGTGGGCCCCAGCGTCCCACAGCCAGCGACATAGCAGACAACGGCAATGAGTACGACCAGACGCAGACGACACAGGGGATAAGAGATCTTCTCCGCTGAAGGTTCGTGATCCATGGCACTGCCTCATGACGCATTATTTAATGACGCCCTATAGGGGGCGGGTGAAACACAAGGCGGAGACAGTACTATGGATCGATTGCATCAATCCTCCTCTCTCAGTGCCTTGATCCGCCCTTTTTTTTCTGCGGCCACCAGCGCTGCGTAGTCCTTGGCATTTTGATTCGCATAAAGCATGGCGAATTTGCCGATGGCCCGGTCGAAGGAGTCTGTTTTCCCCAGGTAACCGCTGATCAGTGCCGCATCTCCGGATTTGGCGTGGGAACGGGCCAGGGTGAAGCCGCACAGCCCGGCGTACAGTTTCAATTGTGTAGCCGTCCCGGCTTCGATAGGTGCGGACATTTTCATGTCGCGCAACTGGCGCACGAAGAAATCGCGTCCTTTCCGGCCGCGCATCCAGCCCAGAAAAATATCGCTGGAGGACTGCATCAGGCGCTGCCCCGTGACAACGCGCTGGCCCTGATTCTCGAACTCACTCTTGCCCGCATAGGGGGCCAGCACGGAGGGGCAGGCTTCCTTGAACTGCAGGAGCAGCGGGTGGTTTTCCGCCGAGAAGAACAGACCGACGAAACAATAGGTACCGACACTGCCGATGCCAACGGCTTTGACTGCAATGTCTTCGAGGTGGTAACTATCGAAAAGTATGCGTCGCTCATGAGGCAGCGATGAACGATAGTCTTGCAGAGCCTGCCGGACCCTCTGATCAAAATCCTTTTCATGAATGTGAAAAAGTGCCGGGGGCTGGTCGACCAGGCGCCGTCGCCCCGCGACCTGGCTGCTGATCTTGGGATAAAGGTAATCGCCGACACGTACCTTTGCCTTGGCAATGATCTGCTCGCGCATTTTTCTTATTTTTTTATCGGGGGCAGTATCGATGATCGTTTGCGCATCGAGGTGGTCATACCAGACCTCCAGCGGACTTAGCTTCGACAGTTCGCGTAGGCGCTCACGGTAGGCACGCACAACTTCGACGGCGATGGCCTGGGCGTCCTTGTCGCTGAGCCGGTTATCCTGCGCGGCCACGGCAAAACTGACAGCCAGGCGCTTGACGTCCCATTCCCAGGGAGCGGGAAGGGTTTCGTCGAAATCATTGATGTCAAAAATCAGATTGCGTTCAGGAGTAGCAAACAGACCGAAGTTCAAGAGGTGGCAATCCCCGCAGGCCTGTACCCGGATGCCTGTGTGCGGGAGAGTGGCCAGGTCATGGGCCATCAACCCCGCTGAGCCACGCAAAAAGGTGAATGGGCTGGGCAACATACGTCCGTAGCGCACCGGCACCAGATCGGGCATTCGATACTTGTTGGATTCCTCAAGCAGATCGACCGGGTCACGATGCTTGCGCGGTAGTTTCCATGCTGCGTGCAGCGAGTGCGGCACGTTTTCGCATAACCGTTCCCCCTCGGCCAGGCGTTCTTTGCGCGAGCGGAACTCTGGCTCACGCTCGGCATTTTTCGCTGTTTTTACCGTAGCCTTGGCAGCCCTTTTTTTGCTCGGAGACATTTCCACTCCTTTGCTCAACTAAGTCGAACTCGCTTGGGAGCCAACCCGGGGCACGCGCCTGCCCCCTCAGCCCGCACAGTTAAAGGTCAGAAATCCAGCTCTGAGGTTGCTCGGCTGCATGTTTAACGTCGATGGCAGCCACTTATGATTTAAACGCAGCGCCATCCGCTGGCCGGCGGGCCCAGCCAACCACTTTGCTTGCTGCGCTTGCGCAGAGCCCCGTGCCTGATCAACCCGCAGGCGCGGTGCTTGCCGGACGAGAATACTCATTTCTCAATAGACCTTAACCGCCGCTGCGAACAAGGCTTTCTCTGCATAATTGTGGTGGAGAAAGGGCTCTTGTCAAAACTGTAGCAGCCCGGATATTTAGCCCTGCGGGGCTCTATTGGCCGTCATTACGACTCACGACACCACGCGGTTTACGCCGCGGTTCCATCGGAAACCGGTATCACTGCTACAACGCCCCTGAGCGCCGACGGGTTGCCGTCCTTCGACGGTAAATCCTGCACCAATAGAACAACTGGCCGGACTGATGTCATTGCACAGACACAGTGATCTTGGGCTCACTCATTTCACCAGCGTGATGCCCGCGGCCCGCAGCCGCTTAACTATTTCAAAGAGCAGCTCGCTCTTGGTGAGACTGACAACTCTCGGGCTATTCACATAACCCATTATCGACAAACTCAGTCCTTCAGGTGTCAGTTTATTGAAGCGTATGGATGGCTGGGGCTTATCAAGAATGGCTTCGTGCTCACAGCAAGTTTCATACAACAGGCTTCTGACCTGTTCCGGATCGATATCCAGAGGAAAAGTCAACTCAAGTATTATCACCCCCTGTGCGCTACCGCCCAAGGTAATATTGCGCAAGTTCTGTGAGATCAATTGCGAGTTGGGAACGATCACGATTGAGCGATCACTGAGTTGTATCTCCGTCGCGCGCACGTTGATTCGTCGAATATCCCCTTCAACCCCGCTGATGCTGATCAGATCCCCCACTTTGACCGGACGCTCGGTAAGCAGGATCAGGCCGGAGACAAAATTCTTGACGATTTCCTGCAAGCCAAATCCAACGCCCACGGACAAAGCGCTGACGATCCACGCAAGGTTGGTCCACTTGAGTCCCAATGAAGAGAGCCCCAGGAGGATGACAACGGTGTAGCCAAAGTTGCCAAAGAGTGCGCTCAGGGAAGCACACATCCCGGGATCGATATTGGTCTTGGGGAGCAACTTGGTATCCAGCCAGCGCCTGAACGAGCGGATCAGATAGATACCGACGAACAAGGCAAGCACGGCAGTCAACAGATTCCCGGGAATGATATTCAACTTGCGCAGCCAATCCCCCCCGAGAATGGTCAGCGTGCCCTCCATCAGTTGCCCCAGCGTTGTACCAATGCCACCAACAAAGAGAAATATCACGGTAAACAGTAGCAGGGTCGCTTTGCCCAGGCCCGATAGAATAATAGAAGCCTGCTCCAGACGAACGTCGTCAATCCCGAATTTTTGCTTTATAGCTTTGCCAATTGGATTATCCGGAGAGAATACATAATCGCATGTGTCTTTTATAAAATGTGCCAAAAAGTAGGTACTGGAAATGATGATGTATACCCAAGCCATCTCATAGATAGTAAATCTGGCCAAGCTGATGTAGCCAACCAACAAACAGAATAACGAGAAAATGATAGCGGCATTTGCACTCGCATAGACTATCCCTGCAAGCGCGGCGCCCTTTTGTGGAGCGCCGTCTGTAGCAACAAGCGAATTCCTGACCTTTCCGACCCTGAACAACAAAAGGCCCATCACCAAACTGATAAGCAAAGCCGCTATGCCGCGGATGAAAAGGGTAATTTGCGTGCTCATGCCAGTGACAATGCTCACCTGCACCAGCGTTACAAGAACCAATAGCATCCCGGACACGAGAGTCGGAAATGGCTTCATTGACCGTGCCACCGGGTCGGGAATTGCAGGCAGGCGCCACGAAGGATGCTCAGTGGAGAGCAAGGCTCGGCTCAGCCCGGTGATCAGCACGCACATATAAATCAGCTTTTCGAGCTCGTCAGAAAAATGCTGCAGAACAGTCGGGAGTTCCTGTTGTCGAGAGAACAAGAAGAACATCAGATGCAGCGCGCAACTGGCGGTCAGCACGGTAGCCAGTACCGTAGCAAGCGCAAGCAAGCTTCGGCGCAAGTGCCCATTGGGTATCCGATGGACGCAAAGCCAGGTCAACACCTGCTCTGCCAGCCTTCGCCCAACAGTCCAGATGGCCAGCGCCAGGATGCTAAGCACTATGGTTATTGTGCGCTGATCAGGCCGCCATATCGCTGCAAAAGCCTGTTCTGCTTGATCCATGAAAGACTGGAAGCGCGCCTGATCCTCCTGCTGCGGAGAAAACAGCGGCGACCAGAATTGGGAACCCAGGATGCTGCTCGTGCGCAGAGCCAGTTCTGTTTCCAACTGATTCCGGCGAATGCTGTCAACTTGCTCGATGAGGTTGGTGGCGCTCTCCTTTACTGTCGCCAGTATCCTTGAGTAGCTATCCACCTTGTTCTTTTCTTCGGTAAGGAATGCTCTTTGAATCGCAATGTCTGGCTTCTCGCTGGTGCGACCTGCGATTGGCGCTTCACCCAGCACATCTAGTTGAGCCTGAAGTTGTGTCTTCTCGGGAAGCAGCCGTTCGTTAATTTTGTCCGCATCGTTGATGAGCAACTGAACGGAACCCTGAAGATTTACAAGCTGGTTGTAGTTCCTGGTCATCGAAGCCTGTCGCTTCAGACTGTCCAGCCGTGCCTGCAATGCGTCCAGCTCTGCTTGGGAGATGAGCTGAAGTGAAATACTCTCACTGGCGACCGGCAGCTCAGGCCGCTCGGTGGCCGACAGCATCCCCCCAACGGGGAGAAGCAACATGAACACGACAGCGGTCAATAGATTCAACAGACTGAACATTGGCTTGCCCTGCTATGTGGCCACTCGATCCGATCGCCGATAGACGCAACCGCTACGCACCTGCCCCCGAAGCTCGGGTGTTTACAGCAGTGTAGTGGCCAAGCGCTTCTGGCCACTGATTCAGGCGCGAATCTTCAGCTTAAAGGGGCGCCTGATGAGCCAGTGACGATGGTCGTTTGAAACAGCCCCAAGGCACAGGCCGCAGCCCTCTTACAGGCGAGTGGCATGTTTCACTCTGGCGAACCCATCTCGCCGCTTTGTAGGCATCAGGATTGGAAAATCACCAAGTGGGAATGCGGCTGCCCCCTCCCCGCCCAGATACGAGCCGCCCCTCATCCGAGACCCGGCAGCTGCAGCAGGCACAGGGACGCCACTGCGCGGCGAGCGGACTTGCGACCGACGCTGGGGCGGGAGCCTAAGCGCTTGAAAGGGTGAAGTATTTCTTGTCGGAAGGGTTGACAGCGCATTACCCGGAGAGAATAATGCGCGCCTCAAACGGCTACGTAGCTCAGTTGGTTAGAGCACGGCATTCATAATGCTGGGGTCCGGGGTTCAAGTCCCTGCGTAGCCACCATACAAAACAAAGGCTTACCTTCGGGTAGGCCTTTGTGCTTTCTGGTCTTCAGAAAAGACCACCGCCCGCCTCCGATTACGCCTCTGACACTCACAGGGAACGCCAGCGCCCCGATCCGCGAAAGAGCAGATCACAGCCGATAGCGCCGACATGCCCCATCGTAGCCAGACCGCCTCTATAAAAGGCCCTATAATCCGGCCGATCGGCACACCGGCCGAACCTGAAGCGGTGAAGGGCTGGGATGGTGATGCGCAGGACGCGGCGAGACACCGGCACGCTCAAGTAAACGGAAGATCAATGTGAAAGACGACTTCGAGAATATCCGGGCGGAACGTGACACCCCGCTCTACCGGCAAGCACCGACCAACAACCACTCGGGGCTCTGGAAGCAGATCGCCCTAGGCATCATCGTCGGCTATTCCGTGCTTGGCATACTGAGCGCGATTGGCTGGCTGATCTTCCTGAAACTGGCGATGGGCACTCTGCAGATCAACATCCCCTGAAGCCGACTTAGGCCAACAGGACAGTTGAAAAACAGCCCCATCAGGAAGAATCGGGGGCATATCCCGGCAGAGGCATTCGCAGGAAAAGGCTTCAGCGCAGGCCGCCCCCCTTTTCCCTGACCAGCCACAGTCAGGCCAGACGCGCCAACACCCCTTGCGCCACCACCCTGGTGGTCTCTCCCGCCAGGTCAGCGCGCCATTCCTCGCGCAGAAAGCCCTCTACCGCCTGCTCCACGCGCCGAGCCAGATCGTCGCGCTGCCAGTGGTGGCGCAGCAGCAGGGCCGCGCTGAGGATGGCCGCCAGCGGGTTGGCCCGGCCGCTGCCGACGATGTCGGGGGCGCTGCCATGCACCGGCTCGGCCAGGGCCAGGCCGTTGCCCCAGTTCAGCGAAGGCGCCAGGCCCAGGCCACCGCTCCAGTGGCAGGCCAGGTCGGAGAGGATATCGCCGAACAGGTTGCTGGTGACGATCAGGTCAAACGCCTCGGGTTGCGCCACCAGCTGCAAGGCCGCGACATCCACCAGGCGCTCGTCCAGCTGCGCCCCCCAGCCGGCCGCCTCGAGTTGCGCGCGGCAGGTGTCGCGGAACAGGCCGCAGGTCAGCGGCAAGACATTGGCCTTGTGCACCAGGGTGATGCGGCGCGCCTGGCGCTGCGCCGCGACCTCGGCCGCCATGCTCGCCAGCCGGCTGCAGGCGGCGCGACTGATGACCCGCTCGGCAATCGCCACGCCCTCCTCCTGCCAGTGTTCGCGGCCGCTGTAGAGCCCCTCGCTGTTCTCGCGCAGGATCAGCAGATCCACCCCGGCCTTGGGCGAAACCCGCGGCCAGCTGCGAACCGGGCGCAGGTTGACGTTGAGGCCGAGCCGCTGGCGCAGGGTGAGGATGGCGCTGCGATAACCGGGCACCACGCCAGTGGGCGACGATACCGCGCCGAACAGGCCGGCCCCGCAGCCCTGCATGGCCTGGAGCGTGGCCTCGGGCACCGCGACGCCGTGGCGCTGGAAGCAGTCCCAGCCCGCCTCGGCCTCGACCAGGCGCAAATCCGGCAGCAGGCGCTGCAATACCGCGACGGCCACCGGCACCACTTCGCGGCCGATGCCGTCGCCGACAATCACGCAGAGAGCATGGCTCATGCCCGGCTCTCCTGCAGGCGGCCCGCCAGCAACAGCCCCAGCAGGATCAGGCCGCCGCCGATCCAGTGGTAGGCCTGCAAGCCCTCATCGAGCAGCAGCCAGGCCAGCAGGGCGGTGAACACCGGCATCAGGTAATTGCTCATGGCCGTGCGCGCCGCCCCCAGCTCGCGCAGGCCGATATTCCACAGCTGGTAGGCGATCACCGAGGCGAACAGCGCGGTGTAGCCGATGGCACCGAGATTCGCCGGGCTGGGCTCGAAGCGCACGCCCCGCCACTGATCCCAGGCATACAGCGGCGTGAGCATGAGCAGGCCGAGCAGCACCAGAGCCCCCAGCAGGGTGAACGGCGGCAGCTGGAAGTAGCGGTTCCAGCGCCGCAGCAGCAAGGAATACAGCGCCCAGTCCAGGGTCGCCAGCAGCATCAGCAGGTCCCCCTGGGCGAACGACAGGCTGCTCAGCACGCCCCAGTCACCCTGGCCGATCAGCCAGAACAAGCCCAACAGCGCCAGGCCCAGGCCGAACCAGGCGCGCCGCGCCGGCCATTCGCCCAGCAGCAGGCCGGCGCCGACGAAGGTCGCCAGCGGCAGGCAGGTGCTGACCAGGCTGAGGTTGATCGCCGCGGTGCTCAGCGCCGCGGTATACAGCAGGCAGTTGTACAGGGCGATCGCCAGCAACGCCGCCACCCAGAGGCGCCAGCCCGCGGCGCGCAGGACCTGACGATGACGCCAGAGCGAGGGACCGACCAGCGGCAGGAGGATCAGCAGCGCCACCGCCCAGCGCCAGAAGGCCAGCGACAGCGGCGGGATCGGCCCGCTAAAGGCCCGCGCGACCAGCGAGTTACCGGCCCAGAACAGGCTCGCCAGGGCCAAACCGAGCCAGGCGAGGAGTTGCGGGCGGGGCACCTCAGGACTGCCCGAGCGGGCGCAGGCGGTACTGGGGCGGCAGTTGTTCCAGGCCGCTGACGGTGACGTTGAGGTTCTTCCAGCGACCGTCCTTGATGCCATAGATGCAGCCGTGCACGGCAATCTCCTGGCCGCGGTGCCAGGCGTTCTGCACGATGCTGGTGTGGCTGACGTTGGCCACTTGGTGGATCACGTTGAGTTCGCAGAGACGGTCGACCTTTTCCTCTTCGCCTTCGAACTGGGCGAAGTGGTCGCGGTGCTCGTAGTAGAGGTCGCGGATGGTGCGCAGCCAGCCGTCGATCAGGCCGAACTGGCGATCCTGCATGGCCGCCCGTACCCCGCCGCAACCATAGTGGCCGGTGACCAGGATGTGCTTGACCCGCAGCACGTCGACCGCGTACTGGATCACCGACAGGCAGTTGAGGTCGGTGTGCAGCACCACGTTGGCCACGTTGCGATGGACGAACAGGTCGCCGGGCAACAGACCGACGATCTCGTTGGCCGGTACCCGCGCGTCCGAACAGCCAATCCACAGGTATTCCGGGGCCTGCTGCTTGGCCAGCGTGGCGAAGAACTCCGGGTCTTCCTGGTTGATCGTCTCGGCCCAGCGCGCGTTGTTGTCGAACAGGTGCTGCAGATCGTTCATGGCTAATCCTCCAGGCTCGCGCCGCACCATACGGAGCGACTGGTGCTTTGACAAGCTGACATCAGGCGCACCACCGATGGGCGATCAGTCGAGCAGCGTGCAGGCCATCACCAGGGCATCTTCACGCCCGCCCGGCGCTGGATAGTAATCGCGGCGCCGGCCGATCTCGTTGAAGCCGTAGCGCTCGTACAGGCGATAGGCCGACTGGTTGCTGGCGCGCACTTCGAGAAAGCACTCGCCGGCATTCAGCACCATGGCCCGGCGCATCAGGTGCTCCAGCAGCTGCAGGCCGTAACCCTTGCCCTGGCTCTGCGGGCGCACGGTGATATTGAGCAGGTGGGCCTCATCGATGATCACCTGGATCACCCCATGGCCGACCTGTTCGTCGCCCTCGAACATCACCCAGCAGTCGTAGGACTTCAGGCCGTCCTCGAAGATGCCGCGGGTCCAGGGATGGCTGAAGGCGGCGGCTTCGATCTGCAGCACGCGGTCGAGATCCGCCGCGGTCATCGGGCGGAAGGTAATGGCATTGCTCATGCGGAAGGTTTCCAGCGCTGCATGACCCGACGCATGGCCTGCCACAGTTCGCGCTTGCGTTCGGGCTCGTCCATCAGCAGTTCAAGACCCGGCAGCGCCCAGGCAGCACCCAGGCCATCGATGGTCAGTTCGCGGTTGAAGGCCTCGGCATCCGCTTCGCCGGCGAAGCGCACGGCCGGCAGGCCGACCAGCCACAGGCAGGCGCAGGGCTGGCTTTCCAGCTGGCCGGCCAGCACGCCCTGCACGTAGTCGCGGGCGGCATCCGGGCCCTGGTCGAGGTTGCCGCGCGAAAGCAGCGGCCAGCGGATCGGCGAACCGTCGCCGACCTGCTGCGGGCTGTCCGGCAGGCCGGCGGCGCGCAGCAGGTCTTTCAATAGAAGGTAGGCCGGGTCGCGGCTCTGGAAGGATTCGCCGGTGGGCAACTCGACCAGCAGAGCGCAGTCGCCGGCACGCAGCAATTGCAGGGCGAAACGCGGCGGCGCTACGGGCGTAGCGCGGGTCGGTGCCGGAGTGTCTTCTTCGGTCGCAGCCGGTTCGGCCTTGATCATCGGTTTGGGCATCTGCACCGCCGGGCGCGGCACTTCGACGCTCGGGCGCGGCGCCGGCGCTTCCTCGCGCACCGCTGCAGGGGCGGCAGCGACAACCGGCGCGACCACCTGCGGCTGCGGCTCGGGCAATGGCTGCAGCAGCTCGGCCCGCGAAGGCGCGGCAAAGGGCAACACACTGCGCGGCAGCCAGCTGACCACCTGCATGGCGGTCAGATAGGCGCGGCGACGGGCTTCTTCGATCAAGGCTGAGAGTTCCTGTGGCGAGCAGCGGGCCCGCACTATATGGCCGGGAATTGTGGCCTGAATCGGCGTTGCGGGAAAGGCCGAAGGCCGTTTCGACACCCGGTCGGCCAGCCCGCGACCTTTGCAGTACAATCCCGGCTTTTGCGAAAAATGCACCCAGCAGGATGCCCCGATGATTGACCCCAAGCGCGTATTGCGCGCCCTCGCCGAGCACTGGACGCTGCTCGAACCGCTGTGCGAGCGCTTCGATGCCGGTACCCTGAGCCTGGTGGAGCTGCGCAACCAGCTCGGCGCCCAGCTGCCCGAGGGCAGCCCTGCCGACATCACCGCCCTGCTCGACCAGTGGATCCGCCTGGATATCCTGGTGCCGGTGGCCAAGAGCCCCAACCGCTTCGAGTTGAACGCGCAGATCCACGACTTCCTCGCCTACCTGCGGCGTGAACACCGCCTCGGCCTGTGCCTGGAAATCGAAGCCTACCTGCGCCACCTGGAGCGCCTGGCCGGCTATATCCAGGACGCCTTCGAGGTGCGCGACGGTAACGACCTGGCGCGCCAGCTGCGTCTGCTCGATATGCGTGTGCGCGATGTACTGAAGAAGCTCGGCAACGACGAGCAGGCGCTGATCGGCGTGGCCGAGCGGGCCAAGACCAGCGACCGGCAGATTCCGCTACGCCAGCGTTACGCCGAGGTACTGGCGACCTGGGACGAATACGTCGAGCCGATGATCCAGCTGGTCGCCGCCGACGGCGCGTTCGAGCAGGGCGTGCGCCGCGTCGAGCAGGTGCTGCTCAAGCTGCTCGGCGAACAGCAACGTCTCGGCCAGCTGGTCGACGACGACCTGCTGCTGCGCACCCACGCGCGCATCCTGGAAATGCAGACCACCGCCCAGCTGACCCTGCGCAAGGCCCGCGAGCTGCTGCTGCCGCTGCGCGAGGAAGCGCGCCGGCACAACGCCGTGACCCGTGGCGCGGCGCTGGCCCTGGCGGCGATCCGCAAGAAGGGCCTGGACGCCGTGCCGCAGGCATCCCTGCCGCTGCACAGCCGCCCGCAGAGCACCTTCCTCGGTACCGCCTCGCAGGTCGAGGCCTACGTCTACGCCCTGGCCCGCTTCGAGCCCAAGCCGTCGCAGTTCCCCAAGGCCAGCGGCACGCGCAAGGGCGAACCGCAACGCGCGCCACGCACCGCGCGCGAGATGATCGAGCGCTGCGAGCAGGCCCTGCCGCTGCCGGACCTGATGGGCTGGCTGCTGGAGCAGGAACCCACCGGCGCCACCGACGAATTGCTCTACTGGTTCTCGCGCCTGTCGCGCGACAGCCGCTTCCAGCGTGAGCGCCTCGAGCGCCGCGACTACCTCACCCGCGAGCATCAGGTCAGCCTGAGCTCCTACGCCCTGATCAAGCCGGCCGGGACCACTACCGCATGAATATCGACCTGAAAGAACTGACCCAGCTGGCGCCGATCTTCCGCGAGCTGTTCAAGGGCTACCACATCAGCCGCCGCGACCCGGAGCTGTACACCCAGCTGTCCAACCTGCAGGACCAGTACCGCGCGCTGTTCAAGTCGCTCGGCTACGAGCTGACCTGCGACACCCGCGGCTTCTACTACTTCGTCCCCGAGCAAATGGGCGCCCAGGTCAACAAGACCGCCCAGCGCCTGGCGCTGTTCACCTTCATCCTGGTCGAGCACCTCGCCGACCAGGGCCGCGACCCACTGGCCGTGCTCGACGGCGGCAGCCTCGGCCGCGACGAGCTGCCGCCGCTGTTGGACAAGTACAAGGACTTGTTCCTGCAGGCCGAAGTCACCACCCAGGAGGAACTGGAAGAGAAGGTCATGCGCCGCCTGGTCCAGCTCGGCTTCGCCAGCGAGGACAACGGTGTGTACCGCTTCCTCGCGCCGATGCACCGCTTCCTCGACGTGTGCCTGTCCGTGCAGCAGGACCGCGACCTCGCGGCCAGCCTGCACAGCGCCCTGCCGCTGCCGACCCCGATGCTGGTCGCCGATGAGGTCGAGGACGAGATCGTGATCATCGAACCCGCCGAAGAAATCGCCCGCGAAGAAAACGAGGAAGACGCCCTGGCCCGCGCCATGGCCGAAGAACGTGAAGCCCAGGAGATCGACGCATGAGCCAGGAACGCTACGGCATCCGCCGCTTCGCCCTGCTGAACACCGCCGGCTACAGCCTCGGCCTGTTCCCGCTGGAAAACCCGCTGTCGGTGTATGGCGCCAACAACCTGGGTAAATCGGCGTCGATCAACGCCCTGCAGTTCCCGATCCTGGCGCGCATGTCCGACATGAGCTTCGGCAAGTACAGCCTGGAGGCCTCGCGCAAGTTCTACTTCGCCAGCGACACCAGCTACATCCTGGTCGAGATCGCCCTGCCCCACGGCCCGCATGTGATCGGCGTGGCCGGGCGCGGCCCGGGTGGCGGCTTCGGTCACCAGTTCTTCGCCTACCGCGGCGAGCTGGACCTGCAGCACTACCAGAGCAACGGCACCTGCCTGCGCCAGCGCGAGCTGTTCAACAACCTCGGTCAGGCCGGCATCGTCGCCTATGAATTGAAGCCCGAGGAGCTGCGCCGCCTGCTGGTCGGCGGGCACACCTCGATTCCGCTGGATCTGACCCTGATCCCGCTGCGCTCCACCAGCGAGCAGAGCCTGAAGACCTTCCGCGCGCTGTTCATCAACCTGCTGCACATGCGCGAGATCACCGCGGCCAAGCTCAAGCAGCTGTTCCTCGATGCCTTCGAGCACAGCCTGCGCTCGGGCAGCGTCGATTACATCGCCGCCACCGAAGAAGCCTTCCGCGACGTGCGCCGCATGGAGCAGGACTACCAGGCGCTGGTCACCGCCGGCCCGCTGATCGAGGCGCTGTCCGCCGGCGTGGCCCAGCGTGAAGTGCTGCGCGGCAAACTGCATCGCCTGTCGCCGCTGCTGGATAACCTGCTCGGCACCTGGCAGGACTACGCCGGCGCGCGCCGCGACGAACTGCTGGCCCAGCACGAGCACTACCGCGCCGAGCAGGATGGTCTGCAGCATGAGCAGCGCGGCGGCACCCAGGAGCTGATGCGCCTGGAGCGCGAGATCAGCGAGATCCAGCGCTGGATGGGCGAGCTGGCGGTGCTGAAGAACCGCTTCGCCCTGGTCGACGATGTGAAGGTACTGGAGGCGCAACTGCTCGCCGCCAAGGACGCCCACGACGAACTGGCCGGCGCCCTGGCGCAGTCGCGGCAGTTCTCCGCCGAGGATCTGGACGAGCGCCTGCGCGATCTGGAGAAACGCCTGAAGTCGGTCAAGCAGCAGCTCGACCATGCAGACAACAACAGCTACTCGCGCCTGCGCGAAGAGTTCAGCCAGGCCGACGTCGACCGCCTGATGCGCCTGTTCAACGGCCAGCTGTTCAGCCTGCCGCTGGGCGAGAAAGGCATCCAGGCCGAGGGCGACGACTGGGTCAAGGCCGTGGAAGCGGTGCTCGATCGCTTCAAGGGCGAGCAGTTCAGCGTGCCCGGCCTGACCATCGACCTGTCGCACATCGAGCCGCCGGCCCTGCAGGCCCTGGCCGACCGCGCCGCCCTGCGCGACCAGCGCGACCGCCTGGAGCGCGAGCTCAAGCAGCTGAAAACCCAGCAGGCGGTGGCCGCCGACCGCGCGGCGAGCAAGGCCCAGGCCGAGCAGCTGTACAAGGACGTGCTGGATGCGCAGAAGGCCCTGGAAGACTTCCGCCGCTGCCAGACCCTGTCCGCCGAGGACGCCAGCAAGCTGGAGCAACTGGCGCAGCTGGAAGCCGCCCAGGACGAACTCAAGCGCGCGGCGGACGCCTTCACCGAACGCGTGCAACAGCTGTCCGCCAAACTGCAGCTGGTCGGTCGCCAACTGGCCGACTTGGAAGCCAAGCAACGCACCCTGGAAGACGCCCTGCGCCGTCGCCAGCTGCTGCCGGCCGACCTGCCCTTCGGCGCGCCCTTCATGGACCCGGTCGACGACTCGCTGGACAACCTGCAGCCGCTGCTCAACGACTACCAGGACAGCTGGCAGGCGCTGCAGCGCATCGATGGGCAGATCGAGGCGCTGTACGCCCAGGTACGCCTGAAGGGCGTGGCCAAGTTCGACAGCGAGGACGACGTCGAGCGCCGCCTGCACCTGCTGGTCAACGCCTACGCGCACCGCCAGGACGAGGCGCTCACGCTGGCCAAGGCGCGCCGTGCAGCGGTCACCGATATCGCCCGGACCCTGCGCAATATCCGCAGCGACTACGACAACCTGGAACACCAGCTGGCGCTGTTCAACCGCGAGATCAACAAGCGCCAGGTGTCCAACCTGGAGAGCTTCCGCATCGTCCTGGCGCCGAACAAGGACGCGCTCAAGCACATCGACCAGATCATCCACAGCGCCGGCCAGTACGAGGAAGGCGAGACCCTGTCGGTGTTCGACCTGCAGCAGAGCGGCGATCAGGACGCCAAGAACGAGGAAGCCAAGGAGTACCTGGCACGCCTGGTGGCGGCCAACCACAACCAGCTGGGCCTCAAGGACCTGTTCGAACTGGCCTTCGAGATCACCAAGGTCGGCGGCCAGCCGGTGATGCACACCGACATCGACGGCGCCGCGTCCAACGGCACCACCATGACCATCAAGGCGCTGACCAACATGTACCTGTTGCTGCACCTGATGGACCGCGAGCAGGCCGGCAAGGTGCGCCTGCCCTACTACCTCGACGAGGCGGCGGACATCGACGAGCGCAACCAGCAGGCGCTGATCGAGACCAGCCTGCAGCTCGGTTTCGTGCCGATCCTCGCCTCGGTCAAGCCGCAGGTCTCGGCCCACGTGGCCATCGACCTGGAAGGCGGCAGCGGGCCGAACGGCATCTACATCGACGAGGCGGACTGGAAGTACATCAAGCGCCGCGAGACAGTGACGGCCGTCGAGCCGCAAAGCGAGCCGGCCTGACACGCCAGCCAGAAACGACAAGGGCCGCGCAATGCGGCCCTTGTCGTTTTGGCGATGGATCAGTCGTCCTGATGGTCTTTCAGCACCTGGCCATTGCCGGCATCCAGCTCCAGGTCCCACTGCACGCCCTGCGCGTCGCGCAGCTCCACCTGGTAGATGTAGCGGCCGTATTCCTCTTCCAGCTCGGTCTCTTCGATCTTGCTGCCAGGGTGCTTGGCCAGGGCTGCTTCATTGAGCTGGTCAAAGTGCTGGATGGTGCCGGCATCGCGCAGCTTCAGCGCTTCATCCGGGCCGAGGTCGCGGGCCTGGGCAATGCCTGCGGTGGCGGCCAGAGCAGTGATGGCAAACAGGGTGGTCAGCTTGTTCATGTACAGTCTCCATTGGGGCTGTTGGTTTCGACAGGAACCAAGATAACCACGTCGACTTAACTCAAGCTGAATCCGCCCATTTGCTCAATCTACTTGTCCAGCACGATCTTCGGCGCCCACTTCAGCCATTCCTCGCTGACTTCATCGTTTAGCGCATAAGTCTGCCCCGGACGGGCGGGACCGCCCATCTGCGGATTGTCCGGGGTGGCGAAGGCGATGCCGCCTTCGATCAAGGCCTCCAGTGACTCGGTGCGCACCTTCACCCCCTTGAATAGCCCCGCCTCCACGCCGATGCCGCTGGCGTTCCAGAACCGGCTACCGCTGCGCACAAGGGGTGCATAGCGTGGCTCGATGAGGATATGCACCAACACGCGATCGGAGGTCGGCCCCAGCTCGAAATGGGTCACCTTGCCTACCGGCACCTCGCGGTAGCTGACCACCACGCCGGGCTTGATCGATCCCCTCCGTGCGGTGCTCAGCACCACCCGCAAGCCGGCCTCGCTCACGCCGCGTGTGGGCGCCTCTGCGTGGGACTCGAAATAGGTCTGGGCTTTGCCCGGCTTGTCCGCAGGCTGAACTTCCAGATACTGGCCGCTGACCAGGGTTTCCAGATTGGCGGTACGCGCCAGGCCCAGTTGCGGTTTGACCACCCAGAAGGAGCTGCCGACACTGGCAATCCGTGCAGATGCCTTGGTGATCCGCGCATTGAGCAATACGGCCTGCAGATCGTCGGTCAGCTCCACCGTTTCGATCTTGCCGACCTCCAGCCCCTTGTAGCGAATCGGCGTGCCAGGGTTGAGGCCGTCGCCGCTGCCCACCTTGATCTGGATCGCCACACCTTCCTGCAGCGCGCTTTCGCGGTCGTCGTGCAGGGTGAAGCGCTGGATCTTGCGACTGACCGGCGCCTTCAGATCGGGGGTATCGAAAGACACACCGCCGGCCAGCAGGCTCTGCAGCGACTCGCTCTTGACCTCGATTCCCGACAGCCCACCAGTGAGGCGAATCCCGCTGGCATTCCAGAAGCGCGTCGAGCTGTTCACCAGCTTGGCGTATTCGGGTTCGATATGAGCGCCCAGCACGACCCGTTTCTGGTCGCGGGCGAACTGATAGCTCTGGATGCTGCCGACCTTGACCTGGCGATAGAGGATCGGACTACCCACCTCCAGCGAGCCCAGGTTTTCGCTGAACAACACCAGGTGCAGTCCAGGCGCGCCCGGGTCCAGAGGAGGTGCCTTGTCACGGGCGACGAACTCGCGCAGCTGCGCACCGCCCTTCTCACCCGGACGAATGGCGATGTAGTTACCCTTGACCAGGGCTTCCAGGCCCGTGATGCCAGCCAGCGAAATCGAGGGTTTGACCATCCAGAAATCGGTGCCTTCGACCAGATAGTCTTCGGTACGCGGATCCAGCATCAGCTCCACGCTGGCGCCGCTCAGATCCTCGTCAACCTTGAAGGTCTTCATGTAGCCAACCTGAATGCCCTTGTACATCACTGGCGTACGGCCCGGCTCAAGGCCTTCGAAGTCATGCAGCTTGAGGGCGACCTTGATCCCCGCCTGGGCATCATCGAAGTCCTCGTAAAGCCGGAACGGCAGGCTCGGATCCGTGGGAGGGCTGTCCTTGCGGTGCTCCGGGGTGGCGAAGGCTATGCCGCCGGCGACGATGCTCGCCAGCGACTCGGTACGCACCTTGACGCCGGAAAGACCGGCATCGATGGTCATGCCACTGGCGTTCCAAAAGCGCGTGTGTTTGCGCACCAGGGAGGCATATTCCGGCTGGATGAACACCTTGACCTCGACCGTGCTCTGGTCCTCGCCCAGGGTATAGCTCTTCACCCGGCCGACCTGGATCTGCTTGTAGAACACAGGGCTGTCGCGGTTCAGCGAGCCCAGACGATCCGCCTTGAGCGTGAGGTGCAAGCCGGGAACAGTATCCGCCAGAGGTGGCGGCTCGAGCAGGGCGGTGAACTCGCGTACCGGCGTGCCATCTCCGGGACTGGCGGTAATGTAGTTACCGGAAACCAGGGTTTCCAGACCGGTAATGCCGGCCAGCGAGACACTCGGTTTGACCAGCCAGAAGCGGGTATTGCTGCGCAGGTGTCGTTCGACCCGCTTGTCCATCTCGATGGTCGCGCGCACGCCACGCTGCTTGCCGCTGTCGTCAATTTCCAGAGCGACTACCTTGCCGATCGGCATGCCCTTGAAGATCACCTCGGTCTTGCCGGCCTGAATCCCGTCTCCGCTGGGGAAATACACATGAATCTCGATGCCGGCCTGGTTGTAGGCACGCCAACCGAGCCAGCCGCCGATCAGCAAGGCAATCAGCGGTAGGACCCAAATGGCCGACCAGTTGGTGGTACGGCGGGTTTTGGCTGTATTCAGCTCGGTCATGATCGAGATCAGACTCCATTCCAGAACAAACTAGGGCTGGGGAAATGCCCCCGCAGAAGCAACAGTCGACAGACCAACAGGCCTGCATGCATGAGCTTGAGTAGAGCAATGAAGCATAAGGTATGGCAAGGCAGGAAGCAGCATTGCTCCCAGATTCTGCAGTACCGACCAGTTTCTGCGGCGCAAAGACAAACCCCCGACCATCTTTCGATGATCGGGGGTTTGGGATAGGAGCT
>NZ_WELK01000004.1 GCF_009799925.1 Pseudomonas sp. R-28-1W-6 | reverse complement strand
GCAGGTACATCCGACCGGCCGGCTGCCGCTGAACCTACTTTTTCAACAGAATCGGTCGTTAGCCGCCCCTCAGCATGCTCCCGCCACTTAGGCCCGGGCTTCCCCGCCAGCCACGCCCTGGCCGAGCAGACGCAGCAACGGGCTCGTCTTGGCCAGGTGGGCCTGGGCTTGCAGCAGCAGGGCGCGGGCCTGGCGGGCCTTGTCCTGGCTTGCGAGCGGATCGCTCTGGCGTGTGGCGCTGCAGGTCAGGGCATAGCTGCGGGTGGCGGCGCGCAGGGCGAGGAACAGTGGCAGCACAAGGCAATCGTCGCCGGCGCCGCCATGTCCCCGGTAGCTGCCCAGCAGGCGCACGGCCAGCTCCGGGTAGCCGTGGTGCTGCAGGTCCATCAGCACGAAGGCCAGGTCGTAGAGCACGTCGATGCAGGCGAGCGATTCGCTGAACTCGATGCCGTCGAACAGGGTCGGGCGGCCCTCGAACAGGCAGATATTGGCCAGGCGCAGGTCGCCGTGGCAGCGCCGAACCCGACCCTCGTGGCGGCGCCGCTCGAGTTCGGCGCCGAGGGCGTCGAGCGTGCTGCGCGAGCTGTCGTAGAGCCGCTGCACGGCGCGGGCGTCGAGCAGGTGCAGGTAGTGGCGCAGTTCCCGCTGGTTGTCCTCGATGGCCTCGGCGATGCCGCTGGCGCCGCCGAAGGCCGGGGTGATTTCGGCGGCGCCGTGGAAGCGGGCGATGACCATGCCGAGTTCGTCCATCAGCGCGGCGTCCAGTTGCCCGGCCAGCGCCATGCGCTCGAACAGCGCGCTTTGCGGGAAGCGCCGCATCACCACCACCCAGTCCAGCGCGGGGCCTGGGCCGTCGAAAGCCAGCTGGCCGCCAGCCACCCGGTTGATCGAACGCACCTGCAGGTACAGCTGCGGCGCGGTGCGGCGGTTCAGCCGCAGTTCGGCGTGGCAGGCCTGCTGGCGGCTGTCTAGGCTGCGAAAATCCAGGGCGGCATAGGCCACGGCACGCTTGAGCTTGTAGGCCCGCTCGCCCTGCAGGAAGACCAGCGAGCCATGGGTGGCGATGCACTCGACCCGGCCACCGGGCGCGCCGTAGCTCTGCGCGCGGGAAAGAAAGGCGATGACCTCGTCCTGGCCGTGCAGGGCGCTGCCCGGGGAGGGCACGCCGCCTCCGGACTGGCCGGCCGCTTGGCTAGGGCGCATCACGCGGGCCCCGCCGGGGCCGGTACGGCTGATTCATGACACAGGCTCCGCAACGGGTAGACCTCCCCAGCATGCGCGGGCTCGCCCGGCGCGGTGCGGATACCGATCAACGGCTTGGCGCCGTCACTTGATGCAAATCAAAGCGGGCGCCGCCGTGCGGGAGGAGGCTGAACGGGTACCGGTGATTCAGCCCGGTGTCGCTGCGCCGGCCTCGAAAACCGCAGCCTGGCTGCCGGCACCGAACCCTAACGCCCTGGAGGTTTGCCATGAGCCAGTACCAACAGCTGCTGCTGATCGTCGATCCCGAGCAGCACGATTCCGCCGCCCTGCAGCGTGCCACCGCCCTGGCCCAGGCCAGCGGCGCGGCGCTGCACATCTGCGCCTTTGTCGAGCCGTTCAGCAACTCGCCGTGGCTGGACCAGGAGACACAGGACCAGGTCCGCGACAGTTACCTGCAGGAACAGCGCAAGCGCCTCGACGAGCAGGCCGCCACGCTGCGCAGCCAGGGCATCGGGGCCACCACGGAGGTGGTCTGGACCGATGCGGTGCTGGAGGAAATCCTCCAGCACGTGGCGGAAATGCAACCGGATCTGCTGATCAAGGATGTGCGCCACGAGTCGGTGTTCAAACGCGCCTTCTTCACCCCGCTGGACTGGCATCTGCTGCGTGAGTGCCCGGTGCCCGTGCACCTGGTCGGTGCCGCCGGCCAGGCGCTGCCGCGCAAGATCATGGCGGCGGTCGACCCCTCGCGCGCGGAAACATCAATCAGCGGGCTCAACGAGCGGATCATCCAGGCCGCCAACGCCCTGGCCCTGCAGTGCGATGCCGAACTGCACCTGGTGCACACCTACGATGTGTCGTCGGTCTACCTGTCCGATGCCGGCGGCGGGGGCCTGGTGCTGGCCGACCTGGCCGAGCAGTTGCGCCATTCGCTGGAAAAGTCCTTCTTCGCCCTGGCCGAGCAATACAGCGTGCCGGCCGAGCGCCGGCATTTCATCCGCGGCACGCCGACCCGGGCGCTGGCCGATTACGCGGCGCGCAACGGGGTCGACGTGATAGTGCTGGGCACCCTGCACCACACGGGCCTGGACAAGCTGGTCGGCAGCACCACCGAGCACCTGCTGTACCGCGCGCCGTGCAGCATTCTGGTGGTCAAGGCCTAGCGCCGCACAAGGCCCCGGTCGCCAGCGGCCGGGGCGCTCCTGTCAGCCGTTCAGCCCGACTTCACCGGGATGACTTTCTCCGGCTTGATGGCCTCGGGTTTCTTCGGCAGCGAGATGGTCAGCACGCCCTTGGCGAAGCTGGCTTCGATCTTGTCGGTGTCGACGCCCTGGGGCAGGCTGAAGACGCGCTCGAAGGAGCCGTAATGCCGTTCGGAGAGGTGATAATCCTTCTTCGTTTCCTCGGTTTCCTGCTTCTTCTCGCCGCGGATGATCATGTTGCCGTCGTTCAGCTTGAGCTCGATGTCCTTCTCATCCAGGCCGGGCAGCTCGGCGGTGATCTCGAAGCTGCATTCCTTCTCGGCGATGTCCACGGCGGGCATGCCCTGGCCGAACAGGCTGCGCGGCCAGAACGACTCGACATCGAAGGCGCTGCGGCCGAACGGCAGATGCCGCGAACTGCGGCCGAAATCCTCGAACAGGCTGTCGACCTGCCGGCGCAGGGAGTCCAGGAAATGCCGCGGTTCAGCCTGGCTTACAGCCTTCTCGGACGATTCCTCGGTGCTTATCGGCAGTTTCTTCTCGGTGCTGGGCATGTTCGCTCCCTCCTTTGTAAGGGTGGTCCGCAAGTGGACTAATTCCATTCTGCGCGGCACCTGCGCCCCGGTTTTGATCCCGATCAAAAATCGACCAGTTGCGGCGCGGGGCCGCGTCCCGAGTTTTTGATCCGGATCAAACCGGGCGCGCGGGGCAGGGCCTAGCCTGAAGCAAATCCAGCGGCGGGGTGTCCGATGCACGTCATTCCGAGCACATGCACCTTCTGTGGCGTCGGCTGCGGCATTGGTTTGCGCGTGGAGGGCGGCCGCGTGGTGGGCGTGGAGCCCCAGCCCGGCCACCCGGTGAGCCAGGGCCAGCTGTGCGCCAAGGGCTGGGCCAGCAGCTTCGCCATCGACTCCGCCAACCGCCTGACCCAGCCGCTGATCAAGGAGCACGGCCAGTTCCGCCCGGCCAGCTGGGACGAGGCGCTGGACCGGGTCGCCGGCGAATTTCGCGCGGCGCTGGAGGAACTGGGGCCGAGCGGGGTAGGGGTGATCAGCTGCGCCCGCGCGACCAACGAAGATAACTACGCCGCGCAGAAGTTCGCCCGCGCCGTGCTCGGCAGCCACAACATCGACCACTGCGCGCGCATCTGCCACAGCCCATCGGTAGCCGGCCTGGCCCGCACCCTGGGCAGCGGGGCGATGACCAACAGCATCGCCGACATCGACCAGGCCGAACTGATCCTGGTGATCGGCGCCGACGTCACCGAGAACCACGCGATGATCGGCGCGCGCATGCTGCGCGCCCAGGCACGCGGCGCCACGCTGATCGTCGTCGACCCGCGCCGCACACGCCTGGCGCGCCTGGCCGACATCCACCTGCAGCTGCGCCTGGGCAGCAATATCGCGCTGCTCAACGGCCTGCTGCAGATCATCCTGGCCAACGGCTGGGAGAACCGCGAGTTCATCGCCGCGCGCTGCGAGGGCATCGAGCCGCTGCGCCGCCATCTGGCCGAGCTGAGCCCGGCCCAGTGCAGCGCGCAGACCGGCATCGGCGTGGCCGAGCTGGAGCGGGTCGCCTACCTCTACAGCCATGCACGCAGCGCCTTCACCGCCTACGGCATGGGCATCACCCAGTTCCAGAGCGGGACCAACAACGTCATCGCGGTGTCCAACCTGGCGCTGGCCTGCGGCCAGGTCGGCCGCCCCGGCAGCGGCATCAACCCGCTGCGCGGGCAGAACAACGTGCAGGGCGCCTGCGACATGGGCTGCCTGCCCAACGTTTACCCCGGCTACCAGGCGGCCGCCGACCCGGCGGTGCAGGCCAAGTTCGCCGCGGCCTGGGGCGTACCGCCACCCGCGCAGCCGGGGCTGACCTCGCTGGGCATGACCCAGGCGGCGCTGGCCGGCGAGCTGCGCGCGCTGATGATCATGGGCGAGGAGCCGGTGCTCACCGACCCGGACCAGAACCACGTGGCCCGCGCCCTGGCGGCCCTGGATTTCCTCGTGGTGGTCGAACTGACCCTGACCGAGACCGCCAAGCTGGCCGACGTGGTGCTGCCGGCCGCCTCCTTCGCCGAGAAGCACGGCACCTTCACCAACTGCGAACGCCGCGTGCAGCGCATCCGCCAGGCCATCGAGCCGCCGGGCGCGGCGCGCGGCGACTGGCAGATCCTCGCCGAGCTGGCCGCGCGCATGGGCTATGCCGGCATGGCCTGGGGCGATGCCGAGGCGGTGTTCGCCGAGATGGCCGCCCTGACGCCGATCTGCTCGGCCATGAGCTACCCGGCGCTGGAGCCCAGGCACGGCCTGCAATGGCCCTGCGATGCGCAACATCCGCAAGGCTCGCCGCTGCTGCACGCCGACGGCTTCCCCCGCGGCCGCGGGCGCCTGCTGCCGGTTAGCCAGGTGGAGCCGGACGAATGCCCGGACGCCGAATACCCCTTCGCCTTCACCACCCATCGCCTGCATTTCCACTACGGCGGCGGCTCGATGACCCGCAAGTCGCCGCTGCTCGAACGCGAGACGCCGGCCGCGCTGCTGTTCATGCACCCGGACGACGGGGCCGCGCTGGGCCTGCACGACCAGCAGGCGGTGTGCGTGCGCTCGCGACGCGGGCGCCTGGAAACCCGGGTCCGGCTCACCGATGACGTGCCCCGGGGGCTGCTGGCCATGCCGTACCATTTTCGCGAAGCGCCCTGCAACCAGCTGACCAACGGCGCCCAGGACCCGCAGAGCAAGATGCCCGAGCTGAAGGCCTGCGCGGTGGCGGTCGAGGCGCTGCCGGCGGGCGCCCAGCCACGCATGGCGGAGGGCGACAGCCATGCGCGCCTATAGCCTCGACCAGCCCGAGCGCCTGCGCGCCCACTTGGCGCTGAGCCGCCGGCTCTACGAGGTGCGGGCCGACGGGCAGGGCGGCCAGCACTGGCAGGCGGTCGCCAGCAGCGATCTGAGTCCGTTCACGCCTGCGGCCGAGCCGCCGCCATTTTCCGCCAAGAGTTTCTTCTTCGCCGAGCGCGAGCTGCTGTTTCGCTTCGACGGCGGGCAGTTCTACTCGGCCTTGCCGGAGGTGGCGCCGCAGGTGCTGTTCGGCCTGCACGCCTGCGACCTGCAGGCGGTGGCCTACCAGGACCGCTTCTTCGCCGAAGACCCGCACTACCAGGTGCGCCGCCGGGCCACCCTGCTGGTCGGCCTGGACTGCCTGCACAGCTGCCAGGGCGGGTTCTGCAGCGCCCTCGGCAGCGGCCCGCTGGTACAGGCCCAGACCGCCGACCTGATCCTGCTGCCGCGCCAGGACCCGGACGCCGACTGGCTGCTGCTGGTGGCCTCCGAGGCCGGCCAGGCGGCCTTGAGCGGCCTGCGACTGCCGCTGGCCGAGGCCGATTGGCAGGCCGAGCGCGCGGCCAACAGCCAGTGTGTGAGCCGCGAGCAGGGCGAGCAGCACGAGCTGGTTGCCGGCATCGCCGCGCTCAACCAGGGCTCCATCGCCGCCGCCACCTGGGAGGAACTGGGCCTGCGCTGCCTGGGCTGCTCCGGCTGCACTTCGGTGTGCCCGACCTGTTCCTGCTTCGCCCCGCTGGAGCGCCAGCCGGCCGATGCGTCGATGCTGCGCGAACGGGTCTGGGACTCCTGCCTGTACCAGGGCTTCCAGCAGGAGGCCAGCGGCCACAACCCCAGCGCCAGCGCCGGGCAGCGGGTGCAGCGCTTCTGGTTCCACAAGTTCGGCGACGCCTTCAAGGAACGCTTCGAGCACTACGGCTGCGTCGGCTGCGGCCGCTGCGACCGGGTCTGCCCCGGTGGCATCGGCGTGCACGGGGTGATGCACAAGGTGGCCGGGCGATGATCGACCTGACCCCGCGCCGGCTGCTGCTGGAAGAGAGCTACGAGGACGGCGAGGACTCGCGCCACTTCCGCCTGCGCATCGAGGCGCCCACGGCGGCCGACCTGGCCGTCGTGCCCGGGCAGTTCTTCGTGCTCGCCGTACCGGGCGGCGGCGAAGCGCCGTTCACCTACGTCAGCCTGCCCAATGCCGCCGGCCAGTTCAGCGCCCTGATTCGCCGCTGCGGCGCCCTGACCGCGGCGCTGTTCGAGCGGGCGAGCGGCAGCGTGCTGGGTTATCGCGGCCCGTTCGGCAAGGGCTGGCCGCTGTTCCTGCACCCGCAGCAGGTGCTGCTGGTGGCCGGTGGCTGCGGCCTGGCGCCGCTGGCCGGGCTGCTCGACGAGGCCAGCGCGCACCGCCTGCCGGCTCGGCTGAGCGTGATCTACGGTGCCCGGCATGCCGCCACCCAGGTGCTGGGCCGCGAACGTCAGCGCTGGCGCCAGGCCGTGCCCTTCATCGAAACCTTCGATGCGCCAGCGCCCGGCCAGCGCCAGGGCCTGCCCTGTGCCTATCTCGACGAGCTGTTCCCCGGCCAGCCGCCCGATGCACTGCTGTGCTGCGGGCCGGAAGCGCTGATGCTTGCCAGTGCCGAGGAGTGCATGCGGCGCGGCATGGCGCCCAGCCGCATCTGGTTGTCCATCGAGCGGCGCATGCACTGCGCCGACGGGCTGTGCGGGCACTGCTATGTCGGCGCCAGTTACGCCTGCCGCGACGGCCCGACCTACCGCTACGACCGCTACCTGCACCTGCTGGCCCAGCAGGCCGGGCAGGGCAGCGCCGTGCTTCCGCCACGATCCTGCACCTGAGAGGCCCGCCATGCGCGCAGCGACCCTCGACAAGCACCTGGCCGAGCGGCCCATGGGCCGGTCGCCGCGGCATGGCTCGGCGGTTCGGAGGTCAGCACCAGTGAGGGCCGGGACAGAAATGCCAGACGGTTGGCCGTGCGGGGTGTGCCGCACCCCACGACGGGAGCAGCGCAGGTGAAGATCCAGGCCCTGGATGCGCAGCAGGCGCTGACCAGCCTGCGCTCCCGGGCTGCCGGCCTCAGCGAGGCCGAAGCGGCCCGCCGGCTGGAGGAGTTCCAGCCCAACCAGATCCTGCGGGTGGCACGGGCGCCGTGGTGGCGCCAGCTGCTCGCCGGATTCAGCCACTTCCTGGCGATCATCCTGTGGCTGGCAGCCTTGCTGGCCTTCTTCGCCCAGGCCAGCGACCCGGGCTCGGGCATGGGCGCGCTGGGCGTGGCCATCGTCAGCGTGATCGTGATCAACGCGCTGTTCTCGTTCGCCCAGGAACACCGCGCCGAGCGCTCGATCCAGGCACTGGAGCAGCTCCTGCCGGATTCCGTGCGCGTGCTGCGCGAAGGCCGCCTGGGCAAGCTCAAGCGCACGCGGCTGGTTCCCGGCGACATCGTCCTGCTGTCGGCCGGCGACGAAGTGCCGGCCGACTGTCGCCTGATCAAGGCCTTCGATGTACGGGTCAATACCGCGCCGCTGACGGGCGAGTCCTACCCGGTGGATCGCGACAGCCAGCCGGCCAGCGACGACGACCTGCTGCATTGCCGCAACATCCTCCTGGCCGGCTGCGTGCTGATGAGCGGCGAGGCGCAGGCCCTGGTATTCGCCACCGGCATGCGCACGGAGTTCGGCCGCATCGCCCACCTGACCCACAGCGGCGGCGAGGTGCTGAGCCCGCTGCAGAAGCAGATCAACCGCCTGAGCCGGCTGATCGCCGGGCTGGCCATGCTGCTGGGCGTGCTGTTCTTCGTGCTGGGCCAGTGGATCGGCCTGGGCTTTCGCGACAGCTTCCTGTTCGGCATCGGCATCATCGTGGCCAACGTGCCGGAGGGCCTGCTGCCGACCGTCACCCTGGCCCTGGCCCTGGGCGCACAGCGCATGGCGGCGAAGAACGTGCTGATCCGCAACCTGCCCAGTGTCGAGACCCTCGGTTCCTCCACGGTGATCTGCACCGACAAGACCGGCACCCTGACCGAGAACCGCATGTGTGCCCGGGTGGCGATCTGGGCCGATGGCGAGGTCGAGCTACCGGCCGCCGGCGATGGCCTGCCGCCGTCCTTGCGCGCTGCCGCCGCGCTGTGCCACACGCTCCAGCCCGGGGAAGTCGATGGCCGGCCGACCCTGCTCGGCGACCCGCTCGAGCAGGCGCTGCGGCAGATGGCGGAGGAGGCCGGGGCAGGGGACGAACTGCCGCGGGTGGACCAGCTACCGTTCAGTGCCGAGCGGCGCATGCTCTCCACCCTGCACCGCGGCGCGGCGGGCCTGGTTCTCTACAGCAAGGGCGCCCTGGAGGCACTGCTGCCGCTGGCCAGCCGGGTGGAACTCGGCGGCGAAGCCAGACCGCTGGATGACGACTACCGGGAACGCTTGCGCGCCGCCGAGCATCGCCTGGGCGACCGCGGGTTGCGGGTGCTGGCCTTTGCCTACCGGCCGGTCGCGCAGGACTACCAGCGCGAAACCCTGGAGCGCGACCTGGTGCTGGTCGGCCTGGTCGGGCTCGAAGACCCGCCGCGCGCAGAAGTCCCGGCTGCCGTGGTCCGCTGCCGGGAGGCCGGCATCCGCGTGGTCATGGTCACCGGCGACCACCCGCGTACCGCCGTGGCCGTGGCCCGCGAAATCGGCCTGTGCACGGGCCCGCCGAGCGTGGTGACCGGCAGCGCGATGGCTGCCATGTCCCATAGCCAACTGCGCCTGGCCTTGGACGCCGGCGAGCTGATCTTCGCGCGGGTCAGCCCCGAGCAGAAGCTGCTGATCGTCAAGATGCTCCAGGAAAAAGGCGAGACCGTGGCGGTCACCGGGGACGGAGTCAATGACGCGCCGGCCCTGCGCCAGGGCGATATCGGCATCGCCATGGGCCTGTCCGGAACCGATGCCGCGCGCGAAGCCTCGGACATGGTGCTGCTGGATGACAACTTCGCCAGCATCGTGGCCGCCGTAGAGGAGGGCAGAGCGGTGTTCCAGAACATCCGCCGCTTCATGACCTACATCCTCACCTCGAATATCCCGGAGGTCGTGCCTTACCTGGCCTTCGTCCTGCTGCGCATTCCCTTGCCGCTGACCGTGGTGCAGATCCTCGCCGTGGACCTGGGCACCGATATCGTGCCGGCCCTGGGGCTGGGCGCCGAGCGACCAACCGCCGAGCTGATGCGCCGGCCACCGCCGACCCGACACGAGCGCCTGCTGGACCGCCATCTGCTGGCCCGGGCCTATCTGTTCCTCGGGCCGATCGAGGCCACGGCGGCCCTGGCGGCCTTTTTCTACATCCTGCTCGGCGGCGGCTGGCAGTTCGGCGAAACCCTGGCCCACGATGCGCCGCTGTATCGCGAGGCGACCACGGCCTGCCTCAGCGCCATCGTGGTGATGCAGGTGGTCAATGTGTTCCTGTGCCGCAACGAGCGTGGCGCCTTGTTCGGTGCCGGGCCGGCCAACCGGCTGATCTGGGCCGGGGTGGCCTTCGAGCTGCTGCTGATCGCCTTGATCGATTACACCAGCCTCGGCAACTGGCTGTTCGGCACGGCACCCTTGGCGCTCGATGCCTGGCTGTTCATGCTGCCGTTCGCGCTGGCCATGGTGCTGCTGGAAGGACTGCGCAAGCGTGTGGCGCTGCGTCACAGCTAATCCCGGACGATCATTGGGAGCACGGATAATGCGGGCGCATCAGAAAGCCTGCAGGCCAGGTGCTGACCACAGACGAAGCGTGGCGATTGAGTTCGGGCAGAATCTGGACTGCGGGTGAATCTACGACTAGAGTAGTTCGCATAATGTATATTATGTTAAATTACTTATTACACGTAGCGTCATCGAACGCTACGTGGGCGGTTCATGCTCACGAGCTGCAATCACTCTTGTTGAAATTGCCTGGCACCCTCTGCGCGTCAGCGCAGCAGATCGCCAGGCGATGAAGACTCCCCGCCACTGTCCTCATCGTCGGCCACATCGATGTTGTCCCAGATCAGCCGTGGGTCGAAGGTCACCGCCGCCAGCATGGTGAGGATGACCACGCAGCAGAAGGCAGCGGCCCCGGTGTCGGCCTGGATGCTGGCCAGGTTGCCGAAGTTGACCAGCGCGACGAGGATGGCGATGACGAAGATGTCCAGCATCGACCAGCGCCCGATCCATTCGATGAAGCGGTACATCAGGATGCGCTGACGCGCGGACATCGGCTGGTGGCGCTGCACCGAGTACAACAGCAAGGCGATGCCCACCAGCTTGAAGGTGGGCACCAGGATACTGGCGACGAACACCACCACGGCAATCGGCAGCATGTCCGCCTGGATCAGCTCGATCACCCCGCCCATGATGGTGGACGGCGCGCCGTTGCCGAAGAAGTTGATGGTCATGATCGGCAGCAGGTTCGCCGGGATATAGAGAATCGCCGCGGTGATCAGCAGCGCCCAGGTCCGTGCGATGCTGTTCGGCCGGCGCATGTGCAGCCTGGAACCACAACGCGCACAGTGCTGCTCCTCGCCTTCGACCTGGTATTCCAGCTGATGGCATTCCCCACAGACCATAATGCCGGCATCAAGTGCGCGCATGAGCGTCCTCCTCCTCTTCACTCAGAGCCTCCCATACCTGATGGGGCGACATGCTTACCTCCAGCCATATCTGCGACAGCATCAAGGCGATGAAGCACACCATGCCAACGCCCAGGTGCAGATCCGCCAGATCGATCAGCTTGACGATCGACACCAGGATGCCGAACAGATAGACCTCGAGCATGCCCCACTCGCGCAGGTGCTGATAGGTCCGGTACAACTGGATACCCAGGGGGCGCATGGCCTTGATGGGCATGCTCAACAGAACCAGCAGCTGGCACACCAGCTTGAACAGCGGGATCAGCATGCTGCAGAGGAACACCACCAGCGCCACCGGCTGCATGCCCGAGTGGTACAGCCCCACTACCCCGCTCCACACCGTATCGACCGCGTTCTGCCCGAGCAGGTTGAGGCTCATGATCGGCAGGAAGTTGGCCGGGATGAACAACAGCAGCGCAGTGATGGCCAGCGCCAGAGAGCGGCGGCGCATCTGCGCGCGGTGCACGATCAACTCATAACCGCAGCGCGGACAGCAGGCCTTCTGCTCTTCCCCGATGTGCGGATAGCGCATGAGCAGATCGCATTCGTGGCAGGCGATCAGATCCTGCAGCGGCGGCAGCGCCTGGCGATTCACTGGCTGCCCTGGATCCTGGTTCATCGTATGACTCCCTGAATGGTCATGGCCTGCTGTGCCCTTCTCTTTCAATATTACCCTGCTGACCACCAATCGGCTGGCAGCAGGCGGGGCCACGTCATCGTCAGTCGCGATCGAGCAGATGGAAACGCGGCAACCCCAGGTGCCAGTGGATCGCCGCCAGGCGTACCGCCAGCACGCTGAGCATGGCCACGCCGGTATCCAGCCAGTGCGGCGTATCCAGGCCGCGCAGGGTGATGAACACCAGCGAGCCGAGGATGCAGGCGGTGGCATAGATCTCCTTCTGGAAGATCAGCGGGATTTCATTGCAGATCACATCGCGCATCACCCCGCCGGCCACCCCGGTCATGACGCCCATGATCACCGCTGTGCTGTAGGGCATGTTGTGCTGCAGCGCCACTTCGGTGCCGATCACGGTGAACACGGCCAGGCCGAAGGCATCGGCGAGCAGCAGGCCGCGCTCGTGAATCGGCCGGGTCAGGCGTACCCAGAGCACGGTGCCGATGGCGGCCAGCGAGGCGACCAGGATATAGGTGTCGTTGCGGATCCAGCTGACCGGGTGGTTGTCCAGAATCAGGTCGCGCAGGGTGCCGCCGCCCAGCGCGGTGATGATGGCGATCACCAGCACGCCGAACAGGTCCATGGATTTGCGCCCGGCCATCAAGGCGCCGCTGATGGCGAAGACCAGCACGCCGAACAGGTCGGACAGATAGAAGAGCTGCTGCATGGGCTTCAGGCCGTCACGGGCGTGCGCATGGTGACAAACTCCTCGGCGGCCGTCGGGTGGATGCCCAGGGTCTCGTCGAAGACCTGCTTGGTCGCGCCGGCTTTCAGCGCCACGGCCAGGCCCTGGATGATCTCGCCGGAATCCGGCCCTACCATGTGGCAGCCCAGCACGCGGTCGTCGGCGGCGTTCACCACCAGCTTCATCAGCGTGCGCTCCTGGCAATCGGTGAGGCTCAGCTGCATCGGCCGGAAACGGCTCTCGAAGACCTTGACGGCATAGCCGGCCGCCCTCGCCTGCTCCTCGCTGAGGCCGACCGTGGCGATATTGGGCAAGCTGAACACCGCGGTGGGGATCAGCTGGTAATCCACCTTGCGGTATTCCTCCGGGCGGAACAGGCGCCGGGCCACCGCCATGCCCTCGGCGAGGGCCACCGGGGTCAACTGCACCCGGCCGATCACGTCGCCGATGGCGAGAATGGACGGCTCGGCGCTGACATAGCTGTCATCGACCTTGATGAAGCCGCGCTGATCCAGTTCGACAGCCGTATTTTCCAGGCCGAGGTTGTCCAGCATCGGCCGCCGGCCGGTGGCGTAGAACACGCAGTCGGTGGGCAACTGGCGGCCATCCTGCAGGGTGGCCAGCAGGCTGCCGTCGGCCTGTTGTTCGATGCGCTGGATGTCGCTGTGAAACTGCAGGTCCAGGCCCTTGCGGCTCAGCTCATCCTTGAGGTGCTGGCGCACGGCCCCGTCGAAGCCGCGCAGGAACAGCTCGCCGCGATAGAGCAGCGAAGTCTGTGCCCCCAGGCCGTGGAAGATCGAGGCGAACTCGACGGCGATGTAGCCGCCACCGACGACCAGCACGCGCTTGGGCAGCTCCTTGAGATAGAAGGCCTCGTTGGAGGTGATCGCCAGCTCCTTGCCCGTGATGTCCGGCACCTGCGGCCAGCCACCGGTGGCGATGAGGATCTTCGCGGCGCTGTAGCGCTGGCCATCGACCTCGACGCTGTGCGGGTCGAGCAGGCGCGCGTGGCCCTCGAGCAGACGGACGCCGCTGTTGACCAGCAGGTTGCGGTAGATGCCGTTGAGGCGCTGGATCTCGCGGTTCTTGTTGGCGATCAGGGTGGGCCAGTCGAAGCTGGGCGACGAGCTGCTCCAGCCATAGCCCTGCGCCTGGGCGAAGCCTTCGGCGAAGTGTGCGCCATAGACCAGCAGCTTCTTCGGCACACAGCCGACGTTGACACAGGTGCCGCCCAGGTAGCGACTCTCGGCCACGGCCACCCTGGCGCCATAACCGGCAGCGAAACGGGCTGCACGGACACCGCCGGAACCGGCACCGATAACGAAGAGGTCGAAGTCGTAAGGCATGGGTTGTGCTCTCCTCAGCAGGCTGCCAGCATAACCCAATCGTCCCTGCCGCTTGCGCGCAAAAGCGCCCCTCGGGAGTGTCCGTATGCGTCCATGCCTGACTCATATCGCCCTGCACGTGCCGGATCTGGAGGCCTGCATTGCCTTCTACCGGGACTTCTGCGGCATGCGGGTGATCCACGAACGGGCCGGCAAAGGCTCGAAGATCGTCTGGATGGCGGAACCGGGCAAGGAGCACCAGTTCATCTTCGTCATCATGCCCGGCGGTCAGGCACGGCAGCTGGCCGCCGACGACTACAGCCACTTCGGCTTCGCCGTGGCCAGCCGCGCGCGAGTCGACGAGCTGGCGGGCCGCGCCCAACAGGCCGGCTGCCTGATCTGGGCGCCGCGCGACGAACCCTACCCGGTCGGTTACTACTGCGGCCTGCGCGACCCGGCCGGCAACTATGTCGAGTTCAGCTACGGCCAGCCGCTCGGGCCGGGCTCGCAGGACATGCCGATCCCCTGAAACAACAAAGCCACCCGCAGGTGGCTTTGCCGTACGGCCGCTGATCAGTAGGCGCGGCCGGTCTTGTACAGGTTCTCGAAGCAGTAGTTGGTGGCGTCGATGTAGCCTTCCGCGCCACCGCAGTCGAAACGCTTGCCCTTGAACTTGTAGGCGATCACGCAGCCGTCCTGGGCCTGCTTCATCAGCGCGTCGGTGATCTGGATCTCGCCGCCCTTGCCCGGCTCGGTCTTCTCGATCAGGTCGAAGATGTCCGGGGTGAGGATGTAGCGGCCGATGATCGCCAGGTTCGACGGGGCGTCTTCCGGCTTGGGCTTCTCGACCATGGCATTTACCCGGTAGATGTCGTCACGGATCATCTCGCCAGCGATCACGCCGTACTTGGAGGTTTCCTCCGGCGGCACTTCCTGGATGGCCACGATGGAGCAGCGGAACTGGTTGTACAGCTTGACCATCTGCTGCAGCACGCCGTCGCCTTCGAGGTTGAAGCACAGGTCGTCGGCCAGAACCACGGCGAACGGCTCGTCACCGATCAGCGGGCGACCACAGAGGATGGCGTGGCCCAGGCCCTTCATCTCCACCTGGCGGGTGTAGGAGAACGAGCATTCGTCGATCAGGCGGCGGATACCGACCAGGTACTTTTCCTTGTCGGTGCCCTGGATCTGATGCTCCAGCTCGTAGCTGATGTCGAAATGGTCTTCCAGGGCGCGCTTGCCGCGCCCGGTGACCATGGCGATCTCGGTCAGCCCGGCCTCCAGCGCTTCCTCGACGCCGTACTGGATCAGCGGCTTGTTGACCACCGGCAGCATTTCTTTGGGCATGGCCTTGGTGGCGGGCAGGAAACGGGTGCCATAACCGGCAGCCGGGAATAGACATTTCTTGATCATGGGAGTCCTAGGCACTACGGCGGATAAACTGTCGCGCAGTCTAATCAGGCGGCACTGGCCTTACAATGGCCTAGCGCAGGACGCCCGACGCCACGGTAGATAAAGCCCAGGGCCGCCAGTTCCTGGGCGTTGTAGATGTTGCGCCCATCGAACAGCACGGGCATGCGCATGCTGCCGCGGATGCGCTGGAAGTCCGGCTGGCGGAACTGCTTCCACTCGGTGACCAGCACCAGGGCATCGGCTCCTTCGGCGGCGGCATAGGGCGACTCGCCGAGCTGCAGCTGGCCGCTGCCGAGCGCCTCGGCGTAGCGCGCCGCGACCCCGGCGCAGGCCACCGGATCGCAGGCCTGCACCCGCACGCCGGCTGCCAGCAAGGCATCCAGCAGTACCAGACTGGGTGCCTCACGCAGGTCATCGGTGCCCGGTTTGAACGCCAGCCCCCACAAGGCCACCACCCGCCCCTGCAGGTAGCCGGCGAAATGCTCGCGCAGCGCCTGGAACAGCAGGGTCTTCTGCAGGGCATTGCGCGCCTCGACCGCGCGCAGGATGCCCGGCTCGAAACCTTCCAGCTCGGCGCTGCGGATCAGCGCCCGTACATCCTTGGGGAAGCACGAGCCGCCATAGCCGCAGCCGGCATAGATGAAGTGGGTGCCGATGCGCTTGTCGCTGCCGATTCCGCGGCGCACATCCTCGATGTCCACCTCCAGGCGCGCGCACAATCCGGCCATTTCGTTCATGAAGGAAATCTTGGTGGCGAGGAAGGCGTTGGCGGCGTACTTGCTGAACTCGGCGGCGCGCACGCCCATGTCCAGGACCCGCTCGTGGTTACGCAGGAACGGAGCGTATAGGCGCCGCAGCAATTGCGCGGTTTCGGCTTCGGCACAGCCCAGCAGCACACGATCGGGGCGCATGAAGTCCTCGACCGCCGAACCTTCCTTGAGGAATTCGGGGTTACTGGCCACTCTCACGCTGATACTGCGCCCACGTGCGGCGAGTGCCTTGTCGATGCGCTGGCGTACCCGCTCGGCCGTACCGACCGGCACCGTGGACTTGTTCACCACGACGCAGGAATGCTGCAGCCTGGCTCCCAACTCGTCGGCCACGGCCAGGACATGCGAGAGGTCGGCCGAGCCATCCTCGCCGGAAGGCGTGCCCACGGCGATGAAGATCACTTCCGCGTGCCGGACGCCCTCCTCCAGCTGCGCGGTAAAGCTCAGCTGGCCACTGCCCAGGTGCGCCCTGAGCATGGCCTCCAGCCCCGGCTCGTAGATCGGCACTTCGCCGGCAGCCAGCCTGGCTAGCCGCAGCGGGTCACGCTCGACACACACGACGCGGTTACCCATCTCGGCAAAGCAGCACGCCGTCACCAGCCCCACATATCCCGCTCCGATCACGCAAAGTCGCATCGCCATATCCTCGTCCATTTGCAGCGATTGCAGCGAATGCTAATGGCAAGGCGATGACCGCAGGACGTCCGTTTGGTGACAAGGTGCGGCCCTTGGCAAAAAAGCTTTCCGCGGGCAACAAAAAACCCGGCCTAGGCCGGGTTTCTTGTGACGCTTGAGACCAATTACTTGGCTTGGGCTTCTACTTCAGCTTCTACGCGACGGTTAACGGCGCGGCCAGCTTCGCTAGCGTTGTCGGCAACCGGGCGGGATTCGCCGTAACCAACCGAGTTGACGCGCTCGGCGCCAACGCTGTACTGGTTGACCAGAACATCACGAACGGCGTTGGCACGACGCTCGGACAGCTTCTGGTTGTAAGCGTCGGTACCCACGGAGTCGGTGTGACCTTCAACGACGGTAGCGGTTTGCGGGTACTGGTTCATGAAGTCAGCCAGGTTCTTGATGTCACCGTAGCTTTCTTCTTTGACCTGGGCCTTGTCGAAGTCGAACTTCACGTCCAGCTCAACACGAACCACTTCGGCAACAGCCGGGCAGCCATCGGCATCAACGGTGGTGTTGGCCGGGGTGTCCGGGCACTTGTCGACGTTGTCGCACACGCCATCGTTGTCGCTGTCGCTGCAAACTTCAGCAACCGGCTCGGCAGCCGGGGCCGGCTTGGAGCCGCCACCGAAGTTCAGGCCGATACCAACGCTCGGGGCCCACTCGGTGTCGCCCTGGTCGATGTTGTACTGAGCTTCAACGCCAGCACGGGCGTAGAAGTTCTCGGTGAAGTACAGCTTGGCACCGCCGCCCAGGTTGGCGAAGGTGGAGCCGTTACGACCGCCATTGCCATTCTGACCGATGCTCTGGTCGGAGAAACCGGCAGATACGTACGGACGCAGGGTGTCGCCCGGGGCGTTGAAGTGGTACAGGGCATCCAGGGCAGTGTTGGAACCCTTGATGTTGCGGCCGTCATCACCACGAGCGTTGTGAACTTCGTCGTAGCCCAGACGCAGTTCAACAGCGTCGGTCAGGAAGTAACCAACGGAAGCACCGAACAGGTTGCCGTTGTTGTCGAAGTCACGAGCGCTATCGAAGAATTCTTTCTTGGCGAAGCCTTCGACTTCAACAGCGCCTTGGCCTTGCGCCAGTGCGTTCAGCGAAGAAGCGGCGATCAGAGAGCCGATGACTGCGCCCAAGGTGTTTTTCAGTTTCATCCGTAAATCCCCATCATTTTATGACTGTGAGTTGCCCCTACGGTCATGCGGAACAACTTGGCGGCAAGTCTACCAGAAGTAGTTGCCGCTGCGCCTCAGATAATTTGCGGCACATCAAGTTTCGACCACACCGGCAAATTTTTCGCGAAGTCTGTCGAGTGCACGCTTGTAGCGCATTTTGGTGGCACTAAGCCCCATGTGCATGATATCGGCAATCTCCTGGAATTCCAGTTCTGCGACAAAACGTAGCACTAGAATTTCCCGATCGATGGGATTGACATGTACCAGCCAGCGATCAAGCCCGCCGCGCTCCTCGGCTTTCGGCGCCTTTTCTTCGGAGGCCTCTTCCAGCGGGTCGAGACTTAGCGCATCCAGCAAGCGGCGCTTGCGGCGCTCTTTGCGATACTGGGTAATGCACTCGTTGTAGGTGATGCTATATAGCCACGTCTTGAACTTGGATTTGCCTTCGAAGTTCTTCAGGCCATATAAGACCTTGAGCATGACCTCCTGACATACGTCGTCGGCATCGCGTTCATTGCCCAAGTAGCGGGCGCAGACATTGAACAAGGTGCGCTGGTAGCGGCGCATGAGTTCTTCGTAGGCGCGGGTAACATGAAACAGTTCGACATGCGCACGCTGCACCAGCTCTTCATCGGAGAGCTCGCGCGGGTCATAACGCATGGATAACGATTGGCCTGTGTTCAAAACGGGTTGTGCCGACAAAGAGGTCAGATGGCAGCCAGCCCCATTCACGGGGACTGGCCGCATACATTAGCAGGGATTGGCGGATCAGCGACTGCTGACGTGCTGCTCGAGCAGGGTGCGGTTGGCCAGCGAGACCAGATCCCCTTCTGCAGTCAGGAGGACGGTTTTCACCGTGCCAATCTCCTCGATCTGCCCTTCGACATCGCCAACCCTGACTTGTTGCCCAACCTCGTAGAGTTCGCGCACATAGATGCCGGCCAGAATCTGCCCGGCAATCTCGCGGCTACCCAAGCCCAGGGCCAGCGCAATGGCCAGGCCAACGGAAATCAGCACGATGGCGATCACGTTGTTCAGCAGGTCGGTCTTCACTTCCAGCTGACCGATGGCTACCGAGATGCTGATGATGATCACCAGACCCTGGGCGATCCGCCCCAGACCGGCCGCGTAATCCAGACCGACGCCTTCGGCGGCACCGCGGACGATGCCGCTGAGCAGCTGGGCCAGCAACACGCCGGCCAGCATGATGGCGGCGGCGCCGAGCACCTTGGGCAGGTACAGGGCCAGGACATCGAGCGTGGCGGAAACCCGGTCAAGGCCGAGCGACTCGGCGGCCGACACCAGGAAAATGAGCAGGACGAACCAGTAGACGATCTTGCCGATCAGGGTCGAAACCGGTACCTGAATGCCCACGCGGGACAGCATCTTGGTCAGCCCGGTGCCCGACATCAGCCGGTCCAGCCCGACCTTGGCCAGCAACTTGGACAGCAGGGTATCGAGCAGCTTGGCCACCACGAAACCGAGCAGCACCACCACCAGGGCGCCGAAGAGGCGGGGAATGAAGCCGGCGATGGGCGCCCATACCGAGCTCATGGCGGTGACGAGACTTTGAGTCCAGGGATCGAGTTCCATATTCAATCAGCCTTGTGTGCAGAGCGCGGGGATG
The DNA here is from genome assembly GCF_009799925.1 of Pseudomonas sp. R-28-1W-6. Taxonomy (GTDB): domain Bacteria; phylum Pseudomonadota; class Gammaproteobacteria; order Pseudomonadales; family Pseudomonadaceae; genus Aquipseudomonas. The sequence goes on along the minus strand of NZ_WELK01000004.1, from coordinate 419,115 downwards.
GGGTACGGGAAACCGGGGCCACATGGGCCGAACCATTGTTCAGCGCAATCATCAGGGCTTCGATGCAATGCCCCATCAGGCTGAACAAGTCGCCGACGCCAACCTGGCGGTTGGCCGTTTTCAGGACGCGCCCAAGCGTGGCGTCGTCGTCATGACTGCTGGCGTTAGACTTGAGCAGGTCACGCAATGATTCTTCGAACGGATCGTGCATGCGCACCTCGCGTGGATATGTTGCCTAGACGCCACCCTGTCAGGCGGGGTCACATCTAGAGCCAGCGCAACCGGCGGAACAGCCACCACTGGAAGGTGGCGACAGCCCCGATCAATACGCAGGCGATGAAAAAACCATAATTGCTGTCCGCACCGGGGATACCGCCGACATTGATGCCGAGCAGGCCGGTGATGCAGCTTATCGGCAGGAAGAAGCCGGTAATGATGCCGAGCCAGTACATGGTGCGCCCCATGCGCTCGCTCAGGCGTCGATGCTCGGACTCCAGCACCAGCCCTACCCGTTCGCGCAGCAGCTCCAACTCCTCCAGGTAACGGGTCAGGCGGTTGTGCAGCTCGTTCCAGTAGCCGGCATCGTCGACGACGAACCAGCCGAAGCCGTTACGCACCAGTTGCGCATAGATGTCGCGCTGCGGCGCGAGAAAACGCCGCAAGCCCGCCGCACGCCGGCGGACCTGCAGCATCTTGCCGTGATCCGGCAGATAGCGCTCGTCGCCATCCAGACGCTCCTCCTGCTCATCGAGCAACTCGGACAGCTGGCTGACCAGGGTGTCGACACGATCGGTCAGGTTCTCGGCGAGGAACAGGATCAGCTCGGCCGAACTCTTCGGCCCCGTGCCCTTGGCCAGTTGCGCGATCAGTTCCTCGGTCGCCCGCAACGGACGCAGGCGCAGGGAGATGACCCGCCGGGCATTGGCGAAGATGCGCACGGAGACCATGTCCTCCGGCTCCGCGCCGGGATTCAGATTGACGCCGCGCAAAAACAGCAGCAGTTCATCGGCCGGCAGCGCCAGCACCCGGGGCCGGGTGTTTTCCTCCAGCAGCAGGTTGCAGCTGAACTCATCCAGCCCGCTCTGCGTACGCAACCAGGCCTGCGCCTGCAGGTGGCTACGATCCCAGTGCAGCCACAGGCTTTCCTCGGCCTTGAGCTGCAAGTCATCCAGCGCCGCACGGGCGATGCTGCGCGCGCCACCCTGGCCGTCAAGAACGAAGGCGTGCACCAGCCCCCAGTGCAGGTTTTCCTGTTCAAGCATGCCGCATCACCTTACCTGGCAATCACGGGGCCCGGGGTGCCGGGCCCCAGCCTGTTACTCGGGCATCTTCAGGGCTTGCGGGGAGACGATGATGCCGTTGTTGTCGGCATACACGAACTCGCCCGGGCGGAAAGTCACCCCGCCGAAGGTGACGACCACGTTGAGGTCACCGATGCCGCGCTTGTCGGTCTTCATCGGGTGACTGGCCAGGGCCTGCACGCCCAGGTCGGTCTGCGCCAGGACGTCGACGTCGCGCACGCAACCGTAGATGACCATGCCTTCCCAGCCGTTCTTCGCGGCTTTCTCGGCGATCATGTCACCCAGCAGGGCACGGCGCAGCGAGCCACCGCCGTCGACCACCAGGACCTTGCCGTTGCCGGGCAGGTCGGCCTGGGACTTGACCAGCGAGTTGTCCTCGAAGCATTTCACCGTGACGATCTCGCCACCGAAGGAGTCGCGCCCACCGAAGTTGGCGAACATCGGCTCGACCACCTGCACCAGTTCCGGGTAGGCGTCGCACAGATCGGGAGTGATGTATTGCATGGGAAAAACTCCTGTAGGTGAAAATGCGTCAAACATCGATGCCGATGCGATCGCCATCGTAAGCCAGGGCCAAACGGCTCAGCGCGGCGCAAGTGGCATTCAGCGGCTGGCCGCCGAGCAGGTCGAATTCGACCCCGTGGCGCGCGCAGCGCAGCACCGTACCGGCCAGCGTAGCGTTGCGCAAGGGCGCGCCCTGGTGCGGGCAGCGATCCTCCAGCAGCACCGGCTGCTGTTCGACCACCAGCAACAGCAGGTCGCGCCCGCCGACCCGAAAGGTTCGGCGGTAACCCTCGTCGAGATTGATCAGCCGCTCGAGCGCAACGAACACGCTGGCACCACCCTGCAAAGCACCGTCATGGCCCGCAGGCCCATATTAGCCGCAAGCCTGAGCGGTTGAAACGTCAGGCGGGCTGCAGGTGCGGTGGCAACTGCGCCTCGCGCAGCCAATACTCGACCAGCGGCCAGACTTCGCCCTGCGCCTCCTTGCTGACCAGCATCTCGACATGGCCATAGTCGCTACTGAAGCCCTGCTTCTTCGACAACTCGAGGAACGCGCGCGGTGCCGAGGCGAACTGCTCGTGAAGCTTGCGGCAGGACCAGGTCGGATCCTGCATGTCGCCGGCGGCGCTCACCGCCAGCAATGGCGTACGCACCTCGGCCATGCCCGCCCACCAGTCGCGCTGCCTGTCGCCAAAGCGGCCGAACAGCCGATGCCAGCGCAGACTTTCGCGCACCAGGCCGATGGGTTCGTCCTCCGGCCCGCGCTTCAGGCGGGCGCCGGAAACGTGCCTGAAGCCCTTGAGCAACAGGCGGCTGCCCCACTCCACCGGCGGCACCTTGAGCGGCCAGTAGATGCGGCTGATCTGGCTGCCGAACAGGGCCGCCGACGCCACCTCCTCCTCGCCCAGGTAATGCCCACCCAACGCCGCGGCCAGGGTAATGCCGCCCAGCGAGTGACCCACCCAGTGCGGCGTCTGGCCACTCTGCTCGCGGACGAAGGCGGCAATGGCCGGCAGATCGTAGCGCGCATAGTCGGCCACGGTGTTGTGGCTGTAGCCATGGTTGCGCGGCGACAGGCCGTGGCCGCGCATTTCGGCGATCCACACATCGAAACCGGCTCTGGCCAGATAAGGGCCCAGGCCGATGCCGCGCGGCGAATACCAGAAGCGCCGGTTGGAAAAACTGCCGTGCAGCAGGATCACCGGCACGCCGCGACTCTCCTCGCTGGCCAGCCCCAGGCGGGTCAGCGCCAGTTCGACGGAGAAATCCGGGCTATTGCCGGGTTTCAGCCGGTACACATCCTCGCTCAGATCGCCGCGTAATTCGGCGCTGATCAGGGCAACGGGGAATAACTCACTACTGCTTTGCATTCTGCTTCTTGCACAAAAAAGTTGCCGGGAGCAATTGTTGGCGTCGCCCTCGGCGACGACCCAAAGGATGTTCACCAAGAATGGCAGGCCACAAAAAATGGCCTGGAGCGATTTTTGACGTCGCCCCAGGGCGACGGCCCTAAGGGTGGCCGCCATGGATGGCAGGCCACAAAAAAGGGCGGGGTTGCCCCCGCCCTTCGTTGAAACGGCCGATCAACTCAGGCTTGCTGACCTTCGGCGAGGAAGAACCAGGTGTCCAGCACCGAGTCCGGGTTCAGCGACACGCTTTCGATGCCCTGTTCCATCAGCCAGCGCGCCAGGTCCGGGTGGTCCGAAGGGCCCTGGCCGCATATGCCGATGTACTTGCCGGCCTTGTTGCACGCGGCAATGGCGTTGCTCAGCAGCTTCTTCACCGCCGGATTGCGCTCATCGAACAGGTGGGCGACGATGCCGGAGTCGCGGTCCAGGCCCAGGGTCAGCTGGGTCAGGTCGTTGGAGCCGATGGAGAAGCCGTCGAAGAATTCGAGGAATTCCTCCGCCAGGATGGCGTTGGACGGCAGTTCGCACATCATGATGACCTTCAGGCCATTCTGCCCGCGGGCCAGGCCATTGGCGGCCAGCAGGTCGACCACCTGGCTGGCTTCGCCGAGGGTGCGAACGAACGGCACCATGATCTCGACGTTGGTCAGGCCCATCTCGTTGCGCACTTTCTTCAGCGCGCGGCATTCCAGCTCGAAGCAGTCGCGGAAGCTCTCGCTGATGTAGCGCGAGGCGCCACGGAAGCCGAGCATCGGGTTCTCTTCTTCCGGCTCGTAGAGCTTGCCGCCGATCAGGTTGGCGTATTCGTTGGACTTGAAGTCCGACAGGCGCACGATGACCTTCTTCGGCCAGAACGCCGCGGCCAGGGTGCTGATGCCCTCCACCAGCTTCTCGACGTAGAAGCCGACCGGATCGTTGTAGCCGGCGATGCGCTTCTCGACGCTGTCCTTGATCTCCGCCGGCAGGCTGGCGAAGTTCAGCAGGGCCTTGGGGTGCACGCCGATCATGCGGTTGATGATGAATTCCAGGCGAGCCAGGCCCACCCCTTCGTTCGGCAGCTGGGCGAAGTCGAAGGCGCGGTCCGGGTTGCCGACGTTCATCATGATCTTGAACGGCAGATCGGGCATGGCGTCCACGGAGTTCTTGCGGATATCGAAGCCCAGCTCGCCTTCGAAGATGAAGCCGGTATCGCCTTCGGCGCAGGACACGGTGACGCCCATGCCATCCTGCAGCACCTGGGTGGCGTTGCCGCAACCGACCACCGCCGGAATGCCCAGCTCACGGGCGATGATCGCCGCGTGGCAGGTACGCCCGCCGCGGTTGGTGACGATGGCGCTGGCGCGCTTCATCACCGGCTCCCAGTCCGGGTCGGTCATGTCGGAAACCAGCACGTCGCCCGGCTGAACCTTGTCCATCTCGGAGACGTCGTGGATCACTTTGACCTTGCCGGCGCCGATCTTCTGGCCGATGGCGCGGCCTTCGACCAGCACGGTGCCCTTCTCTTTCAGCAGGTAGCGTTCCATGACGTTGGCGCTGCTGCGGCTCTTCACGGTCTCGGGACGGGCCTGGACGATGTACAGCTGCTGGTCGTCGCCGTCTTTGGCCCACTCGATGTCCATCGGCCGGCCGTAGTGCTTCTCGATGATCAGCGCCTGCTTGGCCAGCTCGGTGACTTCGGCATCGCTGAGGGCGAAACGGGCACGCTCGGCACGGTCGACTTCGACGGTTTTCACCGACTTGCCGGCCTTGGCTTCCTCGCCGTAGATCATCTTGATCGCCTTGCTGCCCAGGTTGCGGCGCAGGATGGCCGGGCGACCGGCTTCCAGGGTCGGCTTGTGCACGTAGAATTCGTCGGGGTTCACCGCGCCCTGCACCACGGTCTCGCCGAGGCCGTAGGCGCCGGTGATGAACACCACGTCACGGAAGCCGGATTCGGTATCCAGGGTGAACATCACCCCGGCGGTGCCGGTTTCCGAGCGGACCATGCGCTGCACGCCGGCGGACAGGGCGACCAGTTTGTGGTCGAAGCCCTGGTGCACGCGGTAGGCGATGGCACGGTCGTTGAACAGGGAGGCGAAGACTTCCTTGGCCGCGCGGATCACGTTGTCCACGCCGCGGATGTTGAGGAAGGTCTCCTGCTGACCGGCGAAGGAGGCGTCCGGCAGATCTTCGGCGGTGGCCGAGGAGCGCACGGCAACGGCCATGTTGGCGTTGTCGCCGGCCATGGCGGCGAAGGCGCTGCGGATTTCGCTGTCGAGGCGCTCGGGGAACTGCGCGTCCATCACCCACTGACGGATCTGCGCGCCAGTCTTGGCCAGGGCGTTGACGTCGTCCACGTCCAGGGCGTCGAGGGCGGCATGGATGCGGTCGTTGAGGCCGCTTTGCTCGAGGAAGTCACGGTAGGCCTGGGCCGTGGTGGCAAAGCCGCCTGGCACCGAGACGCCAGCACCGGCAAGGTTGCTGATCATTTCGCCCAGGGATGCGTTTTTGCCCCCTACATGCTCCACATCGTGGACGCCGAGCTTATCGAGGGAAACTACGTACTCAACCAAGGTGAACTCTCCACTGTGTTAGGCCCAGCCTTGCAGCCATGCTGCGTCCTGGCTTTGCCTCAAGGAAATAAGTCACAATGCCGGCCAGTACGGGCCCGACAGAGGGGGCCTATCATAGCCAAGAATCGTTCCTGACTTAAGGCCTTTGGCGCAAATGAAACGAACCGCTTTTTTCATCTCCGATGGTACCGGCATTACCGCCGAAACCCTGGGCCAGAGCTTGTTGGCCCAGTTCGAAACCATCAGCTTCACCAAGCTCACGCGCCCCTACATAGACAGCGTGGACAAGGCGCGCGCCATGGTACAGCAAATCAATAATGCTGCCGAGAAGGACGGTGCCAGGCCGATCATCTTCGATACCGTGGTCAACCAGGAAATTCGCGAGATCCTGGCCGAGTCACAGGGTTTCATGATCGACATCTTCTCCACCTTCCTCGCCCCGCTGGAGCAGGAGTTGACCTCCCACTCCTCCTACTCGGTCGGCAAATCGCACTCCATCGCCAGCAACAGCAACTACATGGAGCGCATCGAGGCGGTCAACTTCGCCCTCGACAACGACGACGGCGCCCGCACCCACTACTACGACAAGGCCGACCTGATCCTGGTCGGCGTCTCGCGCTGCGGCAAGACCCCGACCTGTCTGTACATGGCCATGCAGTTTGGTATCCGCGCCGCCAACTACCCGCTGACCGAGGAAGACATGGAGCGCCTGCAACTGCCCAGCGCGCTCAGGCCCTACAAGCACAAGCTGTTCGGCCTGACCATCGACCCGGATCGGCTCACCGCCATCCGCCACGAACGCAAGCCCAACAGCCGCTACGCCAGCTTCGCCCAGTGCGAGTTCGAGGTGCGCGAGGTGGAAAACCTGTTCCGCCGCGAGAACATCCCCTACATCAACTCCACCCACTTCTCGGTGGAGGAAATCTCCGCCAAGATCCTGGTGGAAAAAGGTGTCGAACGCCGACTCAAGTAACCCCTACCCCGCCCGGTGGCTGCCATGACCCTGATGGATGCTGTTCTGTTCGCTCCGATAGCCGCACTCATCTCGCTCGGCCCCGGGCCCAACAACTTCTGCGCACTGAACAACGGCATCAACTACGGCGTTCGCGCCGCCCTGCTGGCCACCTTCGGCCGCCTGGCCTCCTATGCCATCTTCCTGTTCATCTCCGCCGTCGGCCTCGGTGCCATGCTGCTGGCCTCGGAAACCGCCTTTACCATCATCAAGTGGGTCGGCGCGCTCTACCTGGTGTACCTGGGCATCAAGACCTGGCGCAGCACCAGCTTCAGCGGCCTGCAACCGAGCGACGGCGAAGGGGCCGAAAACCAGCCGGCGAAGGCGCCCATCGGCCGCCTGATGCTCAACGAATTCCTCGTCGGCATCAGCAATCCCAAGGCCATCCTGCTGTTCGCCGCGATCTTCCCGCAGTTCATCAAGCCGGGCGAGCCGGCGGCCGAGCAGTTCCTCTATCTCGGCGCCACCTACCTGCTGGCCGAACTTTGCATCGCCTCGCTCACCTATGCCCTGTTCGGCCTGCAGATCCGCCGCCTGGTTCGCAGCCCTCGCGGGATCAGCCGACTGAACAAGAGCACCGGCGCCTTCTTCGTCGGGGCCGGCGGCCTGTTGCTCGGCGTCAACAATCACTGAGCCCGGGCAGAACTAGAACGCATCTCCCGGCACGCGCACCCAGCCTTCCATCAGCACCCGCGCGCTGCGGCTCATGATGGCCTTCTTCACCACCCACTCGCCATTTTCCTGACTGGCTTCGGCACCAACCCGCAGGGTGCCGGACGGATGACCGAAGCGTACCGCCTCACGCGCACCACCGCCGGCGGCCAGGTTGACCAGGGTGCCGGGAATCGCTGCCGCCGTGCCGATGGCCACCGCACAGGTGCCCATCATGGCGTGGTGCAGCTTGCCCATGGACAGCGCACGCACCAGCAGGTCGACCTCGCCGGCCTCGACCGTCTTGCCGCTGGAGGCCTTGTAGCCCTTGGGCGGGGCGACGAAGGCGATCTTCGGCGTGTGCTGACGCTTGAGTGCCTCTTCTGCCGTCTTGATCAGGCCCATGCGCAGGGCGCCAGCCACGCGAATCTGCTCGAAGCGCGCGAGCTGCTGCGGATCAGCGTTGATGTCCTCGCGCAGCTCGGTGCCCTGATAACCGATGTCCTCGGCATTGACGAACACGGTGGGAATCCCCGCACTGATCATGGTTGCCTTGAAGGTGCCGACGCCCGGCACTTCCAGGTCGTCGACCAGGTTGCCGGTGGGGAACATCGAGCCGCCCTCCTCGCTGTCGTCGGACGGATCGAGGAACTCCAGTACGATCTCGGCGGCCGGAAAGGTCACCCCGTCCAGTTCGAAGTCACCGGTTTCCTGCACCTGGCCATTACTGACCGGCACATGGGCGATGATGGTTTTGTGGATATTGGCCTGCCAGATACGCACGACACAGGTGCCGTTGTCCGGGATGCGCGCCGGATCGACCAGCCCCGCATGGATGGCGAAGGCGCCGGCGGCGGTAGACAGGTTGCCGCAGTTGCCGCTCCAGTCGACGAAGGCCTTGTCGATGGAGACCTGACCGTACAGGTAATCCACGTCGTGGCCCGGCTGGCTGCTCTTGGACAGGATCACGCACTTGGACGTCGAAGAGGTGGCACCGCCCATGCCGTCGATATGCGCCGAGTACGGGTCGGGGCTGCCGATCACGCGCATGAACAGCTGGTCGCGCGCTTCGCCCGGCACCTGGCAACGCTCGGGCAGGTCCTGCAGGCGAAAGAACACGCCCTTGCTGGTGCCGCCACGCATGTAGGTGGCGGGAATCTTGATCTGGGGTTGCTGAGCCATGGTTTCGTCCTGGCTGAGAGATGAAAGTAGTCCGGAAGAACACCGGGGCGTTGCCGCCCCGGCGTCGGGTCAGCCCTTGGACGACTCGAGGAAGTCCTGGGCGAAGCGCTGCAGCACGCCGCCAGCGTTGTAGACGTTGACTTCGGCAGCGGTATCCAGACGACAGGTCACCGGCACCTGGGTCACTTCACCGCTCTTGCGATGGATCACCAGGGTCAGGTCGCAGCGCGGCGATACATCGCCCTGAATATCGTAGGTCTCGGTGCCGTCGAGGCCGAGGGTCAGGCGGGTAGTGCCCGGCTTGAACTCGACCGGCAGTACACCCATGCCGACCAGGTTGGTACGGTGAATGCGCTCGAAACCTTCGGCCACGATCACTTCCACGCCAGCCAGGCGCACGCCCTTGGCCGCCCAGTCGCGGGACGAACCCTGGCCGTAGTCGGCACCGGCAATGATGATCAGGTTCTGCTTGCGGTTCATGTAGGTTTCGATGGCTTCCCACATGCGCATGACCTTGCCTTCAGGCTCCACGCGGGCCAGCGACCCCTTCTTCACCTGGCCATCGACCACGGCCATTTCGTTGACCAGCTGCGGGTTGGCGAAGGTGGCGCGCTGGGCAGTCAGGTGGTCACCGCGGTGAGTGGCGTAAGAGTTGAAGTCCTCTTCCGGCAGGCCCATTTTCGCCAGGTATTCGCCGGCGGCGCTGTCCAGCAGGATGGCGTTGGACGGCGACAGGTGATCGGTGGTGATGTTGTCGGGCAGGATCGCCAGCGGCAGCATGCCCTTGAGGGTGCGCTCGCCCGCCAGGGCGCCTTCCCAGTACGGCGGACGGCGGATGTAGGTGGACATCGGGCGCCAGTCGTACAGCGGGCTTTCGGCTTCCTCGATAGTGCCCAGATCAAACATCGGGATGTAGATCTGCTTGAACTGCTCCGGCTTCACCGAGGCGGCGACGATGGCGTCGATTTCCTCATCGCTCGGCCACAGGTCCTTCAGGGTGATCGGCTTGCCGTTCGCATCAAGGCCGAGCACGTCCTGCTCGATGTCGAAACGCACGGTCCCGGCGATGGCGTAGGCCACCACCAGTGGCGGCGAGGCCAGGAAGGCCTGCTTGGCGTACGGGTGGATGCGTCCGTCGAAGTTGCGGTTGCCGGACAGTACGGCGGTGGCGTACAGGTCGCGGTCGATGATTTCCTGCTGGATCAGCGGATCCAGAGCACCGGACATGCCGTTACAGGTGGTGCAGGCATAGCCGACAATGCCGAAGCCGAGCTTTTCCAGCTCCGACAGCAGACCGGCCTCTTCCAGGTACAGCTTGGCGACTTTCGATCCAGGAGCGAAGGAGGTCTTGACCCACGGTTTGCGCAGCAGACCCAGCTGGTTGGCCTTCTTCGCCAGCAGGCCGGCAGCCACCACGTTGCGCGGGTTGGAGGTGTTGGTGCAGCTGGTGATGGCGGCGATGATCACCGCGCCATCCGGCAGCAGGCCTTCGGCTTCCTCGACCTTGCCGGAGGCCAGCTTGGCTTCGTCGGCGATACCGCGCTCGTGCAGCGCCGAGGTCGGCAGACGCTTGTGCGGGTTGGACGGCCCCGCCATGTTGCGCACCACGCTGGACAGGTCGAATTCGAGCACGCGCTCGTACTCGGCGGTGACCAGCGCGTCGGCCCACAGACCGGTAGTCTTGGCGTAGTTCTCGACCAGCGCCACCTGCTCCGGCTCGCGGCCGGTCAGCTTGAGGTAATCGATGGTCTGCTGGTCGATGTAGAACATCGAGGCGGTGGCGCCGTATTCCGGGCACATGTTGGAGATGGTCGCGCGGTCGCCGATCGACAGGCTGTCCGCACCCTCACCGAAGAATTCGACATAGGCGCCGACCACCCGCTCCTTGCGCAGGAACTCGGTGATGGCCAGGACGATGTCGGTGGCGGTGATGCCGGGCTGGCGCTTGCCGGTCAGCTTGACGCCGACGATGTCCGGCAGGCGCATCATCGACGGCAGGCCGAGCATCACGGTCTCGGCTTCCAGGCCGCCGACGCCGATGGCGATCACGCCCAGGGCATCGACGTGCGGGGTATGCGAGTCAGTGCCCACGCAGGTGTCCGGGAAGGCCACGCCGCCGCGGGCCTGGATCACCGGGCTCATTTTCTCCAGGTTGATCTGGTGCATGATGCCGTTGCCGGCCGGGATCACGTCGACGTTCTTGAATGCGGTCTTGGTCCACTCGATGAAGTGGAAGCGATCCTCGTTGCGACGGTCTTCGATGGCGCGGTTCTTGGCGAAGGCATCCGGGTCGAAACCCGGGGCCTCCACGGCCAGGGAGTGGTCGACGATCAGCTGGGTCGGCACCACCGGATTGACCTTGGCCGGGTCACCACCCTTCTCGGCGATGGCATCACGCAGGCCGGCCAGGTCGACCAGTGCGGTCTGGCCGAGAATGTCGTGGCACACCACCCGCGCCGGGTACCAGGGGAAGTCGAGGTCGCGCTTGCGCTCGATCAGCTGCTTGAGCGAATCGGTCAGTGCGGCTGGCTCGCAGCGGCGCACCAGCTGCTCGGCCAGTACACGCGAGGTGTAGGGCAGCTTGGCGTAGGCACCCGGCGCGATGGCATCGATCGCCTCGCGGGTGTCGAAGTAGTCCAGCGCGGTGCCGGGCAGGTGCTTGCGGTACTGAGTGTTCAGCAGGCTGTTCATGATTATTTGCGATCCTTGAGCGGCACGAACTTGAGATCCTCGGGACCGACGTAGTTGGCGCTCGGGCGGATGATCTTGCCGTCGATGCGTTGCTCGATGACGTGGCTGGACCAGCCCGAGGTGCGGGCGATGACGAACAGCGGAGTGAACATGGCGGTGGGCACGCCCATCATGTGGTAGCTCACGGCGCTGAACCAGTCGAGGTTGGGGAACATCTTCTTGATTTCCCACATGGTGCTTTCCAGGCGCTCGGCGATGTCGAACATCTTGGTGTTCGACTGCTCGGCGGAAAGCTCGCGGGCGACTTCCTTGATCACCTTGTTGCGCGGATCGCTCACGGTGTAGACCGGGTGGCCGAAGCCGATCACCACTTCCTTCTTCTCGACGCGGGCGCGGATATCGGCCTCGGCCTCATCCGGGTTGTCGTAGCGCTTCTGGATCTCGAAGGCCACCTCGTTGGCGCCGCCGTGCTTGGGCCCGCGCAGGGCGCCGATGGCGCCGGCGATGCAGGAGAACATGTCGGAGCCGGTACCGGCGATCACCCGCGAGGTGAAGGTGGAGGCGTTGAATTCGTGCTCGGCGTACAGGTTGAGCGAGGTGTGCATGGCGCGCACCCAGGACTCGCGCGGCTTCTCGCCGTGCAGCAGGTGGAGGAAGTGACCACCGATGGAGTCGTCGTCGGTCTCCACGTCGATGCGCTTGCCGTTGTGGCTGAAGTGGTACCAGTACAGCAGCGCGGAGCCCAGCGAAGCCATCAGCTTGTCGGCGATGTCGCGAGCACCCGGGTGGTTGTGGTCTTCCTTCTCCGGCGATACGCAACCCAGCACGGACACGGCGGTGCGCATCACGTCCATCGGATGGGCGGACGGCGGCAGTTGCTCGAGGGACGCCTTGAGGGCGGCCGGGATGCCGCGCAGGGCCTTGAGCTTGGCCTTGTAGCCAGCCAGTTCGGCGACGTTGGGCAGCTTGCCATGGACCAGCAGGTGGGCGATCTCTTCGAATTCGCAGCGGTTGGCGAAGTCGAGCACGTCATAGCCACGGTAGTGCAGGTCATTGCCGGTGCGGCCGACGGTGCACAGGGCGGTGTTGCCGGCGGCGGTGCCACTCAGGGCCACAGACTTCTTCGGCTTGAAACCGGGAGTGGTCGTTTCTGGGGTAGCGCTCATCGCGGGTGTCTCCTCATCTAATCCGGTTGGATATTTCTTGTTGTGCGCCGGCCGTCAGGGTTGGACGGCCGGCATGCCGGTCATTTCTTGGCGGCGAACAGCGCGTCGAGGTGCTGCTCGAAGGCGTGGTAGTTGATGCGCTCGTACAGCTCCATGCGGGTCTGCATGGTGTCGATCACGTTCTTCTGCGTGCCGTCGCGGCGCAGCGCGGTGTAGACGTTCTCGGCCGCCTTGTTCATGGCGCGGAAGGCCGACAGCGGGTAGAGCACCAGGGACACGTCGACACTGGCCAGCTCTTCGGTGGTGTACAGCGGCGTGGCGCCGAATTCGGTGATGTTGGCCAGGATCGGCGCCTGGATGCGGTCGGCGAAGGTCTTGTACATCGCCAGTTCGGTGATGGCTTCCGGGAAGATCATGTCGGCGCCGGCCTCGATGCAGGCAGCGGCGCGGTCCAGGGCCGAGTTGAGGCCTTCGACGGCCAGCGCATCGGTGCGCGCCATGATCACGAAGCTGGGGTCGGTACGCGCATCCACCGCCGCCTTGATGCGGTCGACCATCTCCTGCTGGGAGACGATCTCCTTGTTGGGACGGTGACCGCAACGCTTGGCGCCGACCTGGTCCTCGATGTGGATGGCGGCGGCGCCGAACTTGATCATCGACTTGACGGTACGGGCCACGTTGAACGCCGAGCTACCGAAGCCGGTGTCGACATCCACCAGCAGCGGCAGGTCGCACACGTCGGTGATCCGGCGTACGTCGGTCAGTACGTCGTCCAGGCCGGTGATGCCCAGGTCCGGCAGGCCCAGGGAGCCGGCGGCCACCCCGCCACCGGACAGGTAGATGGCCTTGAAGCCGGCGCGCTTGGCCAGCAGGGCATGGTTGGCATTGATCGCGCCGACCACCTGCAGGGGATGTTCGCTGGCGACCGCATCGCGGAAACGCTGGCCGGGGGTGTTCGAACTCATGACTCACCTCGTGGGGTAGATGGGGTGGTGGTGGCGCCCTGCTCCCGGGTGGCGGAGTAGTGGCGTTCGATATTGCGTTTGGAAGCAGCGATATGCCGGCGCATCAGCAGTTCGGCCAGCTCGCCGTCGCGCTCGGCGATGGCGTCGAGAATGCGGTGGTGCTCGGCGAACGCCTGGCGCGGACGGTTCGGCGTGGCAGAGAACTGCAGGCGGTACATGCGCACCAGCTGGTACAGCTCGCCACAGAGCATCTGGCTGAGGGTCTTGTTGCCGCTGCCCTGGATGATCCGGTAGTGGAAGTCGAAGTCGCCCTCCTGCTGGTAGTAGCCGACGCCAGCCTGGAAGGCGGCATCGCGCTCGTGCAGGTCGAGCACCCGGCGCAGCTCTTCAATCTCGGCCTGGGTCATGCGCTCGGCGGCCAGGCGGCAGGCCATGCCTTCCAGGGATTCGCGGATTTCATACAGCTCGATCAGCTCGGCATGACTGAGCGAAACCACCCGCGCCCCCACATGCGGCACCCGCACCAGCAGGCGCTGGCCTTCCAGGCGGTGGATCGCCTCGCGCAGCGGTCCGCGGCTGATGCCGTAGGTGCGCGCCAGTTCCGGCTCGGAAATCTTGCTGCCCGGCGCGATCTCGCCCTTGACGATGGCGGCCTGGATGCGCCGAAACACATGTTCGGAGAGCGTTTCGGAGTCATCCGCGAAAGTGGCAGTCGGTTCTGGAAGTTCAAGCACGATTGTCGACATCTGCATGGGGCGATGCGGGAAAAATTACGCTGCAGACCACTGACTGTCAAACACAAACAGATGATTGTCGACAATCTGCGCAATGCTTGGATTTGCCAAATTGCTCACTTCACCTGCACAAACGCAGCTAAGCGTCTGTCACCACAGAAAAACCCCATGCTAGAATGCCGCCGGCATAGGCTGTGCGAGTGCTCACCACGCCCTTTGCCAACCGCCCGCCCAATGCCGCCGATCACCGGATCCGACGACGCGACCATCACAGGATTTATGAGACTCGAGCCCTTCGCCCTTCTGCTTTGCTGCGCCCTGCTCCCCGGCCTGAGTTTCGCCGCCGAAAAAACCGTTTATGGCCTCAATGAATACATCAGCCTTTCCGATCTCGACATGGAAGTGGCGGCCAAACTCGACACCGGCGCCAAGACCGCCTCGCTCAGTGCGCGCGATATCAAGCGTTTCAAACGTGACGGCGAAACCTGGGTGCGCTTCTACCTAGCCATCGACGATGCGCACCAGCACCCCATCGAACGTCCGCTGGCGCGCATCAGCAAGATCAAGCGCCGCGCCGGCGACTACGACCCCGAGGAAGGCAAGACCTATACGGCCCGGCCGGTCATTGAGCTTAGCGTGTGCATGGGCAAGACTCTGCGCACCATCGAAGTGAACCTGACCGACCGCAGTGCCTTCCAGTACCCGTTGTTGATTGGCTCCGAGGCGCTCAAACGCCTGGATGCCCTGGTTGATCCAAGCCTCAAATATGCTGCCGGCAAACCCGGCTGCCCCCTTACTACCGCTGCCGAGTAATTGCTCATGCGATCCTTGACCCTGCATCTGAAAGTCCTCATCACCCTTCTGGTGGCGGTGGGCATTCTGGTTACGGCCTACCAGATCTTCATCCTCGGCATCCCGGTGACCGAGGATGAAACCGACGACCTGTGGAACATCGACGCCAAGGTCGAGTTCCAGGCCAGCTCCCGCGAGCCGGTCAAGGTTCAGATGTTCGTGCCGCCGCTGAATCAGGACTACGTCAGCCTGAACGAGAGCTTCATCTCGAATAACTACGGGGTGAGCATCAACCGCACCGACGGCAACCGCAAGGTGACCTGGTCGGCGCGCCGCGCCAACGGCAACCAGACCCTGTACTACCGCCTGGTGCTGACCAAGCGCTACAGCGGCGAGCAGCCGAAGGCCAAGGGCCCGATCTACCGCGACAGCATTGCTGTGGAAGGCGCCGAGAAGATTGCCGCCGAGGCCCTGCTGGCACCGATTCGCCAGCACTCGGCCGACGTCGAGACCTTCATCAGCGAGACTATCAAGCGGGTCAACAATGTCAGCGACGACAACGTCAAGCTGCTGATGGCCGGCGATGCCTCCACGCCGAACAAGGCGAGGATCATCGAACTGCTGCTGTCCATCGCCCATGTGCCGATGGAGCGAGTGCACACCATCCGCCTGGCCGCCGATATCCAGCAGAGCCCGGAACTGTGGCTGCGTAGCTTCAACGGCAAGGACTGGCTGTACTACAACCCGGACACCGGCGAGCAGGGCCTGCCGGCCGATCGCCTGGTCTGGTGGACCGGTGACGACCAGCTGGTGAGCATCGAGGGCGGCAAGAAGGCCCAGGTCAGCTTCACCCTGAACAACAGCGAAATGAACGCCATTCGCCTGGCCAAGCTGACCGACGAGAACACCGACGTCGACTTCCTCGAATACTCGCTGTACGGCCTGCCACTGCAGACCCAGCAGACCTACCAGATCATGATCATGATCCCGATCGGTGTGCTGGTGATCCTGATCCTGCGCAACCTCGGCGGCCTGCAGACCCTAGGCACCTTCACCCCGGTGCTGATCGCCCTGGCCTTCCGCGAAACCCAGCTGGGCTTCGGTATCGTCCTGTTCACCATCATCACCGCCCTCGGCCTGTCGCTGCGCTCGTATCTTGAGCACCTCAAGCTGCAGATGCTGCCACGCCTGTCGGTGGTATTGACCTTCGTCGTGGTGCTGATCGCCGTGATCAGCCTGTTCAGCCACAAGCTGGGCCTGGAACGCGGCCTGTCGGTGGCGCTGTTCCCGATGGTGATCCTGACCATGACCATCGAGCGCCTGTCGATCACCTGGGAAGAGCGCGGCGGCGGCCATGCCTTCAAGGTGGCGGTCGGCACCCTGTTCGCCGCCACCCTGGCGCACCTGCTGATGAGCATTCCGCAGCTGACCTACTTCATCTTCACCTTCCCGGCCGTGCTGTTGATCATGGTGGGCTTCATGCTGGCGATGGGTCGCTACCGCGGCTACCGCCTGACCGAGCTGTTCCGTTTCAAAGCCTTCTTGAAGGATTGAGCCATGATCGGTCTGTGGAAGACATGGAAAGCCCTGAGCGCCCGCGGCATCATGGGCATCAACCGACGCAATGCGGACTACGTGCTGAAGTACAACAAACGGCACCTGTATCCGATCGTCGACGACAAGATCATCACCAAGGAGCGCGCGATCCAGGCCGGCATTCATGTGCCGGAGATGTACGGGATCATCTCCACCGAGAAGGAAATCGAGAAGCTCGACGAGATCATCGGCGAGCGTAACGACTTCGTGATCAAGCCGGCGCAGGGCGCCGGCGGTGACGGCATCCTGGTGATCGCCGACCGCTTCGAGGGGCGCTACAAGACGGTATCCGGGAAGATCATCAGCCACGAGGAAATCGAGCACCAGATTTCCAGCATCCTGACCGGCCTGTACTCCCTCGGCGGCCACCGCGACCGTGCGCTGATCGAGTACCGGGTCACCCCGGACCCGATCTTCAAGAGCATCAGCTACGAAGGCGTGCCGGATATCCGCATCATCGTGCTGATGGGCTACCCGGTCATGGCCATGCTGCGCCTGCCCACCCGCCAGTCCAACGGCAAGGCCAACCTGCACCAGGGCGCCATCGGCGTGGGTGTCGATCTGGCCACCGGCCTGACCCTGCGCGGCACCTGGCTGAACAACAAGATCAGCAAGCACCCGGACACCACCAACGCGGTGGATGGCGTGCAGCTGCCCAACTGGGACGGCTTCATGAAGCTGGCCGCCGGTTGCTACGAGTTGTGCGGCCTGGGCTACATCGGCGTGGACATGGTGCTGGACCAGGACAAGGGCCCGTTGATCCTCGAACTCAACGCCCGCCCCGGCCTGAACATCCAGATCGCCAACGATTGCGGCCTGACCCATCGCGCCCATGCGGTGGAGGCACGGATCGCCGAGCTGGAGAAGCAAGGCGTGAAGGAAAGCCCGGAAGAACGCGTGCGTTTCTCCCAGCAGCTGTTCGGCCACGTCAAACCGGCGGAAATCTGATTCGACGCGGCACCCGAAGCCCGGCTCCGGCCGGGCTTTTTCATGCCTGCGCGCCTAGGCCTGCGCACCCTGCGCGGTCTACAATCGGCTTCCGCGTTTGCCTGATCAACCCGCATGTCCATCTGTAGCGTCCACCCCCTGCCCTACCAGGCCGACCCCGCCCACTACTTCGCCCGCGTGCGCCAGGCGCCCGGTGCGCTGCTGCTGGATGCCGGTCGCCCCCAGGCCGAGCGCGGACGCTTCGACCTGCTCAGCGCCTGGCCGCTGCAGAGCTTCGAGCCAACCGAAGCCGAGCCGGCCAGTGCATTCTTCCAGCGCCTGCGCCAGGGCCTGAGCCGGCTCGGACGCGCCGAGGCGCCGGCCGACTGCGAGCTGCCGTTTACCGGCGGGCTGATCGGTTATCTGGGCTATGACTTCGGTCGCCGCTTCGAACATCTGCCCAGCCACGCGCAGGATGACCTGCACCTGCCGGATGCGCGCTTCGGCCTGTATGCCTGGGCCCTGATCAGCGACCACCAGCGCCAGACCAGCCAGCTCATGTTCCACCCGCAACTGGGCGAGGACGAGCGGGCGCGCCTGCTCGAACTGTTCCGCCGTCCGGCGCCGGATGCGGCACCGGCCTTCAGGCTTCTGCAGCCGTTCCACGCGGATCTTCGGCAGGATCAGTACCGCCAGGCCATCGCGCGCATCCAGGCCTATATCCAGGCCGGCGACTGCTACCAGGTGAACTTCGCCCAGCGTTTCCAGGCGCCTTGCGCAGGCGATCCCTGGGCCGCCTACCTGGCCTTGCGCGCGGCCTGCCCGACGCCGTTTGCCGGCTTCCAGGCCCTGCCCGATGGTGGCGCGATTCTCAGCCTGTCGCCCGAGCGCTACCTACAGGTCAGCCAGGGCCGGGTGGAGACCCGCCCGATCAAGGGCACCCGCCCGCGCGGCGCCACGCCCGCCGAAGACCAGGCCAATGCCGCCGAGCTGCTGACCAGCGCCAAGGATCGTGCGGAGAACCTGATGATCGTCGACCTGCTGCGCAACGACCTGGGGCGCAGCTGCCGCATCGGTTCGGTGCGGGTGCCCGAGCTTTTCGCCCTGGAGAGCTACCCCAACGTGCACCACCTGGTCAGCGCGGTGACCGGCGAGCTGGCCGTGGGCCGCGACGCGCTGGACCTGATTGCCGGCAGCTTTCCCGGCGGCTCGATCACCGGCGCACCGAAGATTCGCGCCATGCAGATCATCGACGAGCTGGAGCCGACCCGCCGCGCACTGTACTGCGGTTCCCTGCTCTATCTGGATGTACGCGGCGAGCTGGACAGCTCGATCGCCATCCGCAGCCTGCTGGTCAAGGATGGCCGTATCAGTTGCTGGGGCGGCGGCGGCATCGTCGCCGACTCGGACTGGCAGGCCGAGTACCAGGAATCCATCACCAAGGTGAAGGTGTTGCTGCAGACCCTGGAAGCCCTCTGAGCAATCGAGGCGCTGAGACCCACAATGAACAAGGCCCGCAGTTGCGGGCCTTGTTCATGCTGGCAGGCCTTACAGGCTCAGCTCGCGATTGGACGCCTTGAGGAACTCGCGCTTGAGATCGTCGTAGGTGTGCACCGCCGGGAACTGCGGGAACTCGCGGATCACGTTGTCCGGCGCATGGAACAGGATGCCGGCATGGGCTTCGCTGAGCATGGTGGTGTCGTTGTACGAGTCGCCCGCGGCGATCACCCGGTAGTACAGGCTCTTGAAGGAGATCACCGACTGGCGCTTGGGATCCTTCTGGCGCAGCTGGTAGCCGACCACGCGATCGGTCTCGTCGGTGACCAGCTTGTGGCACAGCAGGGTCGGGAAGCCCAGCTGGCGCATCAGCGGCTGGGAGAACTCGTAGAAGGTATCGGAGAGGATCACCACCTGGAAGCGCTCGCGCAACCAGTCGACGAACTCCACGGCGCCTTCCAGCGGCTTCAGGGTGGCGATCACTTCCTGGATATCGGCGAGCTTCAGCCCATGCTCGTCGAGGATGCGCAGGCGCTGCTTCATCAGCACGTCGTAATCGGGAATATCCCGGGTGGTCGCCTTGAGGGCTTCAATGCCGGTTTTTTCGGCGAAGGCGATCCAGATTTCCGGAACCAGAACACCTTCGAGGTCGAGACAGGCAATTTCCACAGGACACTCCTAGCTAGCTATTTGACAGAAGGCGGCACTCTAGCGATTCACCTGAGCGGACGCAACGCGACCCTATATATCCATATAGGCCAGTTCAACTGGCATATGGTTATTTAGACGCATATGTCCTTTTTGCTACCATCGCCGGTACAGAGCGTTAAGCGCCATCCACCAGGAAACCAGCCCGATGAGCCAAGCCTTCAACGTTGCCGAACTGGCAGCGGCCTATGCCAACAAATCCCCCCAGGACATCCTCAAACTGGCCTTCGAGCACTTCGGCGACGAGCTGTGGATTTCCTTCAGCGGTGCCGAGGACGTGGTGCTGGTCGACATGGCCTGGAAGCTCAACAAGAACGTCAAGGTATTCAGCCTGGATACCGGCCGCCTGCACCCGGAAACCTACCGGTTCATCGAACACGTGCGCGAACACTACGGCATTGCCATCGACGTGCTCAGCCCGGATCCCCAGCGCCTCGAAGCCCTGGTGCACGAGAAAGGCCTGTTCAGCTTCTACAAGGACGGCCACGGCGAGTGCTGCGGCATCCGCAAGATCGAGCCGCTCAAGCGCAAGCTGGCCACCGTCAAGGCCTGGGCCACCGGCCAGCGCCGCGACCAAAGCCCCGGCACCCGCAGCCAGGTGGCGGCGCTGGAACTGGACAGCGCCTTCTCCACGCCAGACAAGCCGCTGTACAAGTTCAACCCGCTGGCGCAGATGAGCAGCGAGGAGGTCTGGGCCTATATCCGCATGCTCGAACTGCCCTACAACAGCCTGCACGAGCGCGGCTACATCAGCATCGGCTGCGAGCCCTGCACCCGCCCGGTCCTGCCCAACCAGCACGAGCGCGAAGGCCGCTGGTGGTGGGAAGAGGAAACCCAGAAGGAGTGCGGCCTGCATGCCGGCAATGTGATTGCCAGGGCCTGACTCGCAGCCCGATTCTGCTGGGAAAGGCTGCTGCCGCGAATGTCGCGGATAAACCGCTCCTGCGAAGAGCTGTCGCAGGCTCCAATGAAAAAGCCCGGCCAATGCCGGGCTTTTTTCGATATGGACGCCACTCAGTAGGTTGGCAGCTCGACCCCGTCGAACAGCTGGTCCAGCTCGGCCTTGGTGTGGCACTGCACGGCCTTGGCCATCATGTCGCGGGTCAGGTGGGGGGCGAACTTCTCGATGAAGTCGCACATGAAGCCGCGCAGGAAGGTACCGCGACGGAAACCGATCTTGGTCACGCTGGACTCGAACAGGTCACTGGCATCCAGGACCACCAGGTCGCTGTCGAGCTTGGGATCGACCGCCATGCGCGCCACGATGCCGACGCCCAGGCCCAGCCGTACATAGGTCTTGATCACGTCGGCATCGGCCGCGGTGAACACCACCTTGGGCGTCAGGCCGCGGTGGCTGAAGGCTTCGTCGAGCTTGGAGCGGCCGGTGAAGCCGAATACATAGGTGACGATCGGGTATTCGGCCAGGGCCTCCAGCGACAGCTTCGGCAGCTTGGTCAGCGGATGCCCCTGCGGCACCACCACGCAACGGTTCCAGCGGTAGCACGGCATCATCACCAGGTCGCCGAACAGCTCCAGGGCTTCGGTGGCGATGGCGAAATCGACGGTGCCATCTGCCGCCATTTCGGCGATCTGCATCGGGGTACCCTGGTGCATGTGCAAGGCGACGTCCGGGTACTGCTTGATGAAGCTGCTGATCACCGGCGGCAGGGCGTAGCGCGCCTGGGTGTGGGTAGTGGCGATCGACAGCGTGCCCTTCTTCTCGTTGGAGAACTCCTGGGCGATCTGCTTGATGCTCTCGACCTTGCGCAGAATCTCACCGGCGGTGGTGATGATGCGCTCGCCGGCCGGG
This sequence comes from Pseudomonas sp. R-28-1W-6, assembly GCF_009799925.1. GTDB lineage: Bacteria > Pseudomonadota > Gammaproteobacteria > Pseudomonadales > Pseudomonadaceae > Aquipseudomonas. Next base: position 397,618 of record NZ_WELK01000004.1, on the reverse strand, counting down.
GTCACCCGGGTCAGGTGCTTGCCGCTGCGGGCGAACACCTCGACCCCCAGTTCGTCCTCCAGCAGGCGAATCTGTTTGCTGATGCCCGGCTGCGAGGTGTACAGGCTCTGCGCAGTCGCGGAAACGTTGAGATCGTGGTGCGCCACTTCCCAGATATAGCGCAGTTGCTGGAGCTTCATAGATATCCCTCTAAAGCAGATAGACGCTGCCTGAATGTACCAGCCGCGTTATATAACCATATTAATGGTTTAAGGATTAAAACTAGACGATTTTTTTAGTTTTGCATGCCGTTCGTCTAACGATCACTCATAAGCCACTCATCCACGGTGCTGCAGCATCGGCACCAGGTACACCGGGATCTCCGACAGCTGCAGCACCCGCGCGGCGGTGCGGCCCAGGGCCGTATCGGTGATGGCGCCGTGGCTGTGACTGCCTACGACCAGCAGATCGACGGCAAGTTTGCGCGCCTCATCGAGAATCACCTGGGAAGGGTCGCCCTGAGCCACGCACACATTGCGGATCAACTCGCCGTCACGCTGCGCATCCCCCAGCTCGTCGCGAAAGCCCTCCAGCACACGCTGCTCGATGCTCGCCATGACATTGCCCAGGCCCTTGCTGCGCAACTCCTGCAACGTGCTGTCATCCAGGTAGGTCTGCAGCACCGACTCGGCGAACAGGCCCATGGGCTCCACCGCATGCACCACATAGAGTTCGGCCCGCAGCCCGCGGGCCAGGCTCAAGGCATGCTGCAGGACGTAGGGAGCATACAGGCCAAGGTCTGTGGCATAGAGAATGGATCGGATCACATGGCCTCCCGCACTCGCGCTCGTGGCCTTTTTTCAAGCTTAGCAGCGTGCCGGCGCAGGCGGGCGCCACGCGCCGCCAGCAGACAGGCGGATCAGGGCTGCAGCTCGTTGCTCACGCCATGGGGCACATGGCCGGTGGCGACCACATCGCGGGCCTTTTCACAGTGTCCGGTCTGGTCATCGAAGAACACATCGGCGGCAAAGGCTTCGAGAAAGGCCGCCTTCTCCAGGCCGCCGAGAAACAGCGACTCGTCCAGGCGGATGTCCCACTCGCGCAGGGTCCGGATCACCCGCTCGTGGGCCGGCGCCGAACGCGCGGTCACCAGCGCCGTGCGGATCGGGCACTGTTCTTCGCCGAACTCGCGCTGCAGGCGATTGAGGGCCGCCAGGAAGTGCTTGAACGGCCCGCCGCCCAGCGGTTCGCGCGCCGAGGCCTTCTCGTGGTTCTGGAAGGCCTCCAGCCCGCCCTGCTGATAGACCCGCTCCGACTCATCGGAAAACAGCACGGCATCGCCGTCGAAGGCGATGCGCAGCTCATTGCTGGCGGCTCGCTGGGCGCCACCGGAGAGGATGGTGGCGGCGGCGAAGCCGGCATCCAGGGCGCTGCGCACATCCTCGGCATGGGTGGACAGGAACAGGTGACAACCGAAGGCGGCCAGGTAGGGATAGGGGCTGCGCCCACCGACGAAGGCCGCTCGCGAGATGCTCAGACCGTAGTGCTGGATCGAGTTGAACACGCGCAGGCCGGTATCGGCACTGTTGCGCGACACCAGGATCACCTCGACCCGTGCCTGCCCCAGGCGGCTGTTGATCTCGAGCAGCTTCTCCACCAGGGGAAAGGCGTCACCCGGGCCGAGGATCTCCTCTTCGTGGTCGATCTGGTACTGGCGGTAGGCCGCGACCCCTTCGCTCTCGTAGATGCGATGACTCTCGCGCAGATCGAACAGGGCCCGCGAGGAAATCGCCAGCACCAGCTTGTCACCCAATCCCTTGCCCATAACGACCTCAGCCTCTCTCCAGAAAGCACAGTGCCTGATGCAGCATGCGCATCTTCGGCAACTCGCATCCCGCCTCACTCGCGGCCGCCAGCGGTGCCGCATAGATGGCCTCGAGCTCCAGCGGGCGCTGCAGCGCGAAGTCGTTGTACATGCTCGGCAGATAATCGGGCATGCCGTCGGTTACCGCCAGCAGTTGTTCGGCATAGCCTGCAGGCAGCGCATGGCCGCAGGCGGCGGCGCCCTCGACCACTTCGAGCATGATGGCGTGGATCAGCGCGCGGCTCTCGGCATTGCCCATCAGGCGGCGGGTGCCGGCATTGAGCAGCACCGCGAGGCCGTTGTATGGCACGTTCCACACCAGTTTCTGCCAGCGCGCCTGCTGCAGGTTGGCCATCGCCGTGGACTCCAGGCCTGCCGCACGAAACAGCGCGGCGCCCTCCTCGGCAATCGCCTGGCCCTGCGCTTCGCTGCTGCACGGCCCCGAGTGGTAGCCCAGGTTCACCGCCCCCAGCGCCTGATGTTCGATCACCCCGGCAGCCGAGCGATTTACACAGATGAAACAGAGCCCGCCGAGCAGGTGCAGGCCGTCCGGCAGCAAGGGGCGCAGGCGCTCCTCGACGGCCAGGCCATTCTGCAGCAGCACGACTCTAGCGCCGGGCGCCGCCAACTGGCCGATCAGCGGCGCCAGCTCGGCATTGCCGGTGGTCTTGCTGCCGACCAGCAGCCAGTCACAGGCAGGCATCTGCTCGACGCGTTGCCAGGCGTGCAGGCGCGACAGCTGTAACGTGCCATATACAGCGCTGTTCACCCGCAAGCCGTGTTCGGCCACCGCGGCATAGTCGCTGCGCAGCAGGAAATGCACCTCGAAGCCGGCCCGGGCCAGCATCAGGCCGTAGAAGCCGCCAATCGCACCGGTGCCGATGATGCCGATACGCGGGCGCTTGCAGTCTTGCATCAGGGTAACTCCTCGGGTTCGAGCTGTAGCGCATGCAGTACAGCCCTGTTTATTTCCGGCCCCGTCAGGCGGCAGTGCAGCTCGCCAAAAAACCGGCCATCGCGAACCAGGAACAGGCTGGGCAGGTGAAACACGTCGTAGCGCCGCACCAGGCCACCATTATTGCCGCCATCCACCCAGCACAGCCGCGCCACGTCCAGCGCCAGCCCGGGAAGCGTCTGGCGCGCCCAGCGGCAACTGGCACAACCTGTGCTGGTAAATATGAGCAGGGACGTGCCGCCCAGGTGCAACAAGCGTTGCTCGGCATCGAAGTCGGTCAACTCCAGAGCGGGCACTATACTGTTCATGTGCGATGTCAAATAAGTGGCATCCGGAGTAGTCAAAATGCGTCATTTCTTGCGTCATCCCAGCGACATGCCAGTCGAACTGGTTCTACGCAGACAGGCGTTCCTACCGCGACAAAGGCTGAACAATATCAGTCTCGGCGGGGTGGCATGCAATTCCAGCAAGGGTTTTCGCAAAGGCACCGCGGTCGAGTTGCGCATTCCCCTGCTGGGCGATCAGGCACGCTATCCCGGCGTCGTCGCCTGGTGCCGCAAGCAGACCGACGACTATCTGGTGGGCATCGCCTTCATCGACGAAGACACCCTGTTTCGCGCCCGCATGGTCGAGCAGGTCTGCCAGATCGAGCACTATCGCCACCAGCGTGAGCTGGAGCTGGGCGAAGCGGTCCCCGTCGAGGCCGTCGCCCGCGAGTGGATCGCCCTGCATGCCGCGGAGTTCTCCAGCGCCAGCCTGGCCTAGGACTTTCGCAGCATCGCGCGGGTTTTAGCAGCCGCGCCCATTGTCGAGCCCGCCCGTTACGCGCTAAGGTTCCGCTTCCCCGCTGCGCCCATGATTCGCTGTGCCTCTGGCGCCCGGCACCCGTGACCTGATGAGTAACACGATGGCTGATTTACCGATCGACGATCTTAACGTTGCCTCCAACGAAACCCTGATCACTCCGGCGCAGCTCAAGCGCGAAATCCCGCTCACCGCCGCCGCCCAGCGCACCGTCACCCACGGTCGCGAAGTGGTGCGCAATATTCTCGATGGCAAGGACCACCGCCTGTTCGTGGTGGTCGGCCCCTGCTCCATCCACGACATCAAGGCCGCCCACGAGTACGCCGAGCGCCTCAAGGCCCTGGCCGCGGAAGTCTCGGACAGCCTGTTCCTGATCATGCGCGTGTATTTCGAGAAGCCGCGCACCACGGTCGGCTGGAAAGGCCTGATCAACGACCCCTACCTGGATGACTCGTTCAAGATCCAGGACGGCCTGCACATCGGCCGCCAGCTCCTGCGCGACCTGGCCGAAATGGGCCTGCCGACCGCCACCGAAGCCCTCGACCCGATCTCCCCGCAGTACCTGCAGGACCTGATCAGCTGGTCGGCCATCGGCGCGCGCACCACCGAATCGCAGACCCACCGCGAGATGGCCTCCGGCCTGTCCTCCGCGGTCGGCTTCAAGAACGGCACCGACGGCGGCCTGACCGTGGCGATCAACGCGCTGCAGTCGGTGTCCAGCCCGCACCGTTTCCTCGGCATCAACCAGGAAGGCGGCGTCTCCATCGTCACCACCAAGGGCAATGCCTACGGCCACGTGGTGCTGCGCGGCGGCAACGGCAAGCCGAACTACGACTCGGTGAGCGTCGCCATCTGCGAGCAGGAACTGGCCAAGGCCAAGATCAAGCCCAACATCATGGTCGACTGCAGCCATGCCAACTCCAACAAGGACCCGGCCCTGCAGCCGCTGGTGATGGAGAACGTGGCCAACCAGATTCTCGAGGGCAACCACTCGATCGTCGGCCTGATGGTGGAAAGCCACCTGGGCTGGGGCAGCCAGTCGATCCCGAAGAACCTCTGCGACCTCCAGTACGGGGTTTCCATCACCGATGCCTGCATCGACTGGGACACCACCGAGAAGACCCTGCGCAGCATGCACGCCAAGCTCAAGGATGTGCTGCCGAAACGCCAGCGCGGCTGAACGCAGCCGCAATGAAAACGCCGGGCATCTGCCCGGCGTTTTCATTGGTGCGGCCTATTAGTGGTTGCGCTGGCGGCGCTCCAGATAGCGCTCGACGTACGAGCAGGACGGAATCACCGTATAGCCCATGCTGTGCGCATACTCCAGGGCCTGCTCGGTGAGCGCCGCGGCGATACCGCGGCCACGCAAGGGGTTCGGCACAAAGGTGCGGTAGATATCCAGGGTCTGCTTGCCCAGATCCATATAGGCCAGATATGCCCGATGGCCATCGATGACGGCCTCAAACTGATGACCAGCCTGGTCATGGTGGATGGACAACCCTTCGCTCATTTCCACTCCTCTAGGGTTCTAGAACAGAACCCTTACCTTATCGATCTTTTCCAGGCTGAGAAACATCTCTGCCGAACCACTGCCAAACTGAACACTCAGGAAAGCCTTGCCGTTCGCTACCTTGCGCAATATGCCCTGATAGTAGGTCCCATCATAGGTAATGAACTGTAGTCGCTTGCCGGCGTGCTCGGGCAGGCTGGCGACCGTGACGAAATCATACTGCGGCGAACGCTTCACCTGCTCGGCTTCGGGCGCCCGCACCAGCTCATCGAGTTCCGGGACGGGAGCCGCGTCTGGATCCACCCAGGTGAAGGCCAGGTTCTGCACGGCCTGCTGGTTGATCAGCAACACCGGTCGCAGCATGGCCAGCACATCCTTGGCCTCGAAGAACTGCAGGCCATCCCATGCCATGCCTTCGCTGGGGGCCAACTCCAAGCGCAGTGCCTGGGGATCTTTATAATAGTGCCCCAGTGCTTCGAGCAACTGCGGGGCGAGCGCGATGCGCTGCGCGCGCAGCGAACGGTCGAGCTGTTCCAGCGAAGTCTGCAGGTAGGCTGGCGCATCTTGGCCGAGCTTGCCGGCACAGTAGCCCTGCACTTTGCGCAGATACTGGTTGTCGTTGAGTTCCACCGTCACCCCGGCCAGGCGTGGCGGGTTGACCCGCAGATCACCGGGTTTTTCCGACATGTTGGCCAGGGCGAAGCTGACGCGATACTCGCCCATGTCACGCGTATCGGCGGTCAGGTTGAAAGTCAGGTTCTGCGCGCCAGGCTGATACAGGTAGGAAAACTGCGCATCCGTCTCCAGGGTCCGGTAGCCCATCTCCAGCAAGTCATCCGGGCCGATCACGCGGGTGCTGCCGCAGGCCACTTGCGACCAGGCGTCATACAGGGACGACTCGTCTGGTTGCTCGCTCAACTGCGCCATGAGCGGCCCGTGCACGTCCAGCTGCAAGCCCTTGATGTTGACGGCCATCTGCTCGGGAAACTTGCCTTCGGCCAGGCGTTCCTTGAAGCGCAGCAAGTCCATCAGCCCCTTGAACTTCAGCTCGGCATGTTCGATGCGGAACTGATCATTCAACAGCGGCACCTGCACCTTGATCCCGCTGACCCCGACACGGCCATCGAACGAGGAGGTAATCCCCGAATAACTCACGTTCATGAACGGCGATAGTTGCTCGACGGCATCGTCCATGATCGAGCGCACGGACACCCACAGCGACGCCTTGATAAGTAGCGCAATTGCCAGAATGCCCAACACGGCCCATTTAACAAGTTTCGACATACCCACATCCTTGAAGTATCGCGGGGCAACATCCACCCCGAAAGCCAGCCCGGATGCTATCAGGCCGGCCGCCTGCCAGCCACGCCGACGCACACCTTTGTGTCGCGGGCGAGTCGCCGCTAATCGTCAGATCTGTATGTTTTTTAAACAAAAAATAATCTGCGTGGGGCTCAGATGAAAAAAAAGCGCCACGCTTGCGCAACGTCAGTTTACTTACTACACGTAATGGGTACTATGTAGCCCGGCTAATTTCCCAGTGTTGGGAAGTTGCTTTTATGGAAAGTCCACCTTAAGGGGAACACGATGAACAACGTTCTGAAATTCTCTGCTCTGACTCTGGCAGCAGTTCTGGCTACCGGTTGCAGCAGCATGTCCAAAGAAACCGAAGCCCGTCTGACCGCTACCGAAGACGCCGCTGCCCGCGCTCAAGCTCGTGCTGACGAAGCTTACCGCAAGGCCGACGACGCTCTGGCCGCTGCTCAGAAGGCTCAGCTGACCGCTGACGAAGCCAACGAGCGCGCTCTGCGTATGCTGGAAAAAGCCAGCCGCAAGTAATACTTGCCAAGGCTTTAGAAGCCGACCTGGTTTCAGGTCGGCTTTTTTATTGCCTGCAGTTTTTACAGGCACTAAAAACCCGTCGAGCGCAGCGCGCCGGACGGGTTGTTTGCAGCCGGTTCAGCCGCGCATCACAGCTCCACCGGAGCGCCGGTGCTGGCCACGGCGCCCGGCTGCGGCTCGGCGATCTCGATGGGCATGCCGTCCTCGGCCGCCACCACTTCGCGTACCACTTCCCAGTCCAGATGCATCTGGCCGGCCATCTCGTCACGCTTGAGCAGGGCATTGATCACGGCCGTGTGCTTGTCGACCACCGAAGGCTCGCCATGATCGTCCAGCGGCGCATGGGCCTCGAGATAGACCTTGCCGTTGCTCACGCCGAACTTGTAGGGCTCGTTGACGATACGCACCGAAGTGCCCACCGGCGCCATCTTGGCCAGTTCCAGCACGTTGTGGTTGAGCATGCGGAAGCAGCCATGGCTGACCCGCATGCCGATGCCGAACTTCTTGTTCGAACCATGAATCAGGTAGCCTGGGGTGCCCAGGGTGAACTTGAACGGCCCCAGCGGATTGTTCGGCCCCGGCGGCACATAGGTCGGCAGCGGATCGCCGTCGGCGGCATGCTCGGCGCGGATCGAAGCGGGCGGCGACCAGCCCGGATTCGGTGTCTTGCCGGTGATGGTGGTGTGCGCGATGGGCGAGCCCCAGCCTTCGCGACCGATCCCCAGGGGGAAGGTGTGCACCACATTCTGCCCCTTCGGGAAGTAATACATGCGGTACTCGGCGAGGTTGATCACGATGCCCTCGCGCGGGCCGGGCGGCAGGATGAAGCGGGTCGGCAGGACGATTTCGGCGCCCTCGCCCGGCAGCCACGGGTCGACGCCCGGGTTGGCCACCACCATTTCCAGGTAACCCAGGTCGTTGGCCACACCGATATCGGCGAAGGTGTCTTCGTACTTGGCCTTGATCACCTGCACCTGGCCGACGATGTCGTCACCGGGAGCGGGAAGAGGCAGCTCCAGGGCTGCTACGGGCCCCGCCGCGCAGAGGCTGGCGAGAGTCAGGGAGCGGGCGACGGCTGGAACGCGCGACAACATCCGGAAATCCTTGGCTTGAATGGCTGATTGATAGACTCGGAATTGTACACCGACACCGCGCCCGTAGGGAGGGCTCAGGCGTCCGGCCAGACGGACCGCTCGCCGCGCCGCTGAGCCTGCAGCACGGCCTTGCAGGCCTGGCACAGGCGCTTGTCGCGCAAACTGGCCTGCTCCACCGCCCGCATCACCGGCAAGGCCGGGAGCAGGCCGCCGCACAGCGTGCGGTCGGCGAAGCCGTGCAGTTCCAGCTGCCGGGCGACCAGGTGCACGCGCGCCTCGCGGCAGGCGAACAGGTCGAGCTGTTCGTCCGGCACGATCAGTTGGTAGGCATGCAGGGACCAGGCGAGGCGCGGCATGGGGTGCTCCGAAAGCGGGTCGCCAAGATAGCCGAAAGGCTGCAGGCGGGGAAGGCTCAGAGCATGGCTTGCAAGATTGGCCAGACGTTATCCAACAACCGTGGCTGGGCCGCCTGGGTCGGATGGATGCCGTCGTCCTGGACCATGCCGGCCACCCCGCCGACCCCCTGCAGGAAGAACGGCACCAGGGGCACCTGCTTCTGCTCCGCCAGCTGGACATAGACCTCGGCGAAGGCGCGGGTGTAGCGCTGGCCGTAGTTCGGCGGCAACTGCATGCCGAGCAGCAGGACCTTGGCGCCGGCCTCGCGGGAGCGATCGATCATCGCCGCAAGATTCTGTTGCAATTGCGCCGGTGCCTGGCCGCGCAGGCCATCGTTGCCGCCCAGCTCGATGATCACCAGCTCCGGGCGATGCTGCGCAAGCAGCGCGGGCAGCCGCGCCAGGCCGCCGGCACTGGTGTCGCCACTGATCGAGGCATTGATCACCGGCTGGCTGTAACCACCCTCGACCAGGCGCTTTTCCAGCAGGGCGACCCAACCCACGCGGGTATCCAGGCCAAAAGCGGCGCTGATACTATCGCCGACGACCAGCACGTTGCCGGCCAGCGCGCCCTGAGCCCACATCAGTAGTGCCACGGCACCGCTTACCCACCACGCACGCATCGGACTCTCCATGAGCGCAAGCATTCTTACTGCGCGGCACCTTAGCAAAGTGGTTCCCAGCACGGAAGGCGCGCTGAGCATCCTCCACGACCTCAGTTTCGAGCTCGGCGCCGGCGACAGCCTGGCCATAGTCGGCAGCTCCGGCTCGGGCAAATCCACCCTGCTCGGCCTGCTGGCCGGCCTGGACCTGCCCAGCAGCGGCGAAGTGCAGCTGGCCGGGCACACCCTCACCGCCCTCGACGAGGACCAGCGCGCCCGCGTGCGCGCCGAACACGTCGGCTTCGTGTTCCAGTCCTTCCAGTTGCTCGACAACCTCAACGCCCTGGAAAACGTCATGCTGCCGCTGGAGCTGGACGGCCGCCGCGACGCCCGCGAACGGGCCCGCGGGCTGCTCGAGCGGGTCGGCCTCGGCCAGCGCCTGAACCATACCCCGCGCCAGCTTTCCGGTGGCGAGCAGCAACGCGTCGCCATCGCCCGCGCCTTCGCCGCCGAGCCGGCGGTGCTGTTCGCCGACGAACCCACCGGCAACCTCGACAGCCATACCGGCGAGCGGATCAGCGACCTGCTGTTCGAGCTGAACCAGGAACGCGGCACCACCCTGGTCCTGGTCACCCATGACGAGCGCCTGGCCCACCGCTGCCGCCGCCTGATTCGTCTGGAAGGCGGCCTGCGGGTCGACAACCTGGAGCCCTGATGCGCGCCCTGCCGCTAACCCGCCGACTCTCCCTGGCAACCCGCCAGCTGCGCCGGGACGCCCGCGCCGGCGAACTGCGCGTGCTGTTCTTCGCCCTGCTGGTGGCCGTGGCCGCCAGCACCGCCATCGGCTATTTCAGTGCGCGGCTGAACGCCGCCATGCTGCTGCGCGCCACCGAATTCCTCGGCGCCGACCTGGTCCTGTCCGGCAGCTCACCGGCCAGCGCCGAGCAGCTCGCCAGCGGCCGCCAGCAGGGCCTGGAGCACGTCCAAGTGGTCGAATTCAGCAGCGTGATCGCCACCGACGCCGGCATCCAGCTGGCCAGCGTCAAGGCGGCCGGCAGCGGCTATCCCCTGCGCGGTGAGCTGAAGAGCGCGCCCGCCCCCTACCAGGCCGAGCAACCCGGCAGCGGTCCCGGCCCCGGCGAGGCCTGGGCCGAAGCACGCCTGTTCGCCGCGCTCGACCTGCGGATCGGCCAGTCGATCGAAGTCGGCAACCTGCAGCTGCGCCTGACCCGGGTCCTGACCTACGAACCGGATCGCGCGGGCGACTTCTACAGCCTGACCCCGCGCGTGCTCATGCACCTCGATGACCTGGCGGCCACCGGCGTGGTCCAGCCCGGCAGCCGGGTGCGCTACCGCGAGCTGTGGCGCGGCGACAGCCAGGCCCTGAGCCGCTACCGCAGCAGTGTCAAGCCGACCCTGGCCGCGCACCAGCGCCTGGAAGACGCCCGCTCCGGCAACCGCCAGATCGGCGGCGCCCTCGGCCGCGCCGAGCGCTACCTCAACCTGGCCAGCCTGGCCGCCGTGCTGCTCTCCGGTGTGGCGGTGGCGCTTTCGGCGGCACGCTTCGCCGCCCGCCGCTTCGACAACAGCGCCCTGCTGCGCTGCCTGGGCCTCTCGCGCCGCGAGGCGCTGAGCCTGTTCGCCCTGCAGCTGGCCATGCTCGGCCTGCTGGCCAGCGTGCTCGGCGCCCTGCTGGGCTGGGCGGGCCAGCTGATCCTGTTCAAGCTGCTGCACGGCCTGCTCCCCGCCGGCGTGCCTCCCGGCAACCTCTGGCCGGCGCTGGCCGGGGTCGCCACCGGCCTGGTGGCCCTGGCCGGTTTCGCCCTGCCGCCGCTGGCCGCACTGGGCCGCGTACCGCCGCTGCGGGTACTGCGCCGCGACCTGCTGCCGGTACCGCCCAGCTCCTGGCTGGTCTACGGCGCCGCCCTGCTGGCCCTGGGCCTGATCATGTGGCGGCTGAGCCTGGACCTGGCGCTGACCCTGGCCCTGCTCGGCGGCGGCCTGCTCGCCACCCTGCTGCTTGGCGGCCTGCTGCTGCTCGGGCTGCGCAGCCTGCGCCACCTGCTGGCCCGCGCCTCGCTGCCCTGGCGCCTGGGCCTGGGCCAACTGCTGCGCCACCCGCTGGCCGCCGCCGGGCAGGCCCTGGCGTTCGGCCTGATCCTCCTGGCCATGGCCCTGATCGCCCTGCTGCGGGGCGAACTGCTCGACACCTGGCAGGACCAGCTGCCGGCACAGGCCCCCAACCACTTCGCCCTGAATATCCTTCCGGCCGAGCAGCAGGCCTTCGCCGCCCGCCTCGCCGCCTTGTCGCCACAGCCGGCACCGCTCTACCCCATCGTCGCCGGGCGCCTGACCCTGATCAATGGCGAGCCGGTGAAACGGATCGTCAGCAAGGACAGCGCCGGCGACCGAGCGGTGCGCCGCGACCTCAGCCTGACCTGGTCCAGCGAGTTGCCGGCGGGCAATGAGCTGCAGGCCGGCCAGTGGTGGCAAGCGCAGCCGAGCGACGCGCTGCCCGGGGTCTCGGTGGAGGCCGAACTGGCCGAGAGCCTGCACCTGCAGCTGGACGACGTGCTGACCTTCAGCGTCGGCGGCCTGCAGCGCCAGGCCAGGGTCAGCAGCCTGCGCAAGGTGCAGTGGGACAGCTTCCAGCCGAACTTCTACATGATCTTCGCGCCCGGAACCCTGCAGGACCTGCCGGCGACCTACCTGACCAGCTTCTACCTGCCGCCCAATAGCGAGCGCCAGCTGGTCGAGCTGGCGCGGGCTTTCCCGGCGGTCACCCTGCTGCAGGTCGAGGCCCTGCTGGCCCAGCTGCGCAGCATCCTCGCCCAGGTCACCCTGGCCGTGGAGTACGTGCTGCTGTTCGTCCTGGCCGCCGGCCTGACCGTGCTCTTCGCCGGCCTGCAGGCGACCCTGGATGAGCGCATCCGCCAAGGCGCACTGTTGCGCGCCCTCGGCGCCGAGCGACGCCTGCTGCTGGCCGCGCGGCGCAGCGAGTTCGGCCTGCTCGGCGCCGCCAGTGGCGTGCTGGCGGCCATCGGCTGCGAGCTGGTGAGCTTTTTACTGTACCGCTTTGCCCTCGACCTGCCGTGGCAGCCGCACCCCTGGCTGTTGCTGCTGCCGCTGATCGGCGCGTTGCTGGTGGGGGGCGCCGGCATGCTCGGCACCCGCCGCGCCCTGAACGCCAGCCCGCTGGCCGTGCTGCGCGAGGCCTGAGCTTGGTAAACTCGCGCCTTCTTTCCGATACCCGAGCACCATGAGCCGTTATCGTCCGCCCCGCTCCGCCGGCACCCCGCTGATCACCCCCGAAGGCGAGGCCCGCCTGCGCGCCGAACTGCACGAGCTCTGGCATGTACGCCGCCCGCAGGTGACCCAGTCGGTCAGCGAGGCCGCCGCCCAGGGCGATCGCTCGGAAAATGCCGAATACACCTACGGCAAGAAGATGCTGCGCGAAATCGACAGCCGCGTGCGCTTTCTCACCAAGCGCCTGGAAAGCCTGAAGGTGGTCGACAGCCACCCGGCCGATCCGCACAAGGTGTATTTCGGCGCCTGGGTGACCCTGGAGGACGAGGACGGCAGGGAAACCCGCTATCGCATCGTCGGCCCCGACGAGCTGGACCTGCGGCTCGGCCTGATCAGCATCGACTCGCCCCTGGCTCGGGCCCTGGTGGGCAAGGCCCTCGACGCCGAAGTGCGGGTGCAGGCGCCGGGCGGCGAGCAGACCTTCTACATCACCGCCATCGACTACCCTTAGAACCGGTTCAAAGTCTGCTGCGCCTCGGCCATGCTGCGTTGCAACGCGGTAACAGCCGAAGGCTGGCCAATCGGGCTCAGCAGCCGCTTGCGGCTCAGCGCAGGCTGATCAGGCCCTGGCGGGCGACCCGCACCAACTGCTCGATCAGCTCGGCATCGACCGGCTGTGCTTCGCCGCCAACCACCACCAGATCGAAGCCATTGCTGGGCAACTGGGCCAGCGCCTCGGCGCGCGGAGCAGCGAAACGGATCAGGAAGTTGCGCGCCCCCGGCCAGTGCTTGGGCCAGCCTTCGAGGCTCTTGAGCAGGCGCGGCTGATGAGTACCGACCAGCAGCACATGCGGATGGCGGTTGACCGCAGTGCGCGGCAGGGAGGAAAAATACAAATGGGGGCGCGGGCAATTCATGGATGCAGTCTCAGCCTCGTAATCCCGCCGGACTGCGGTGGGAGGCGACACCGGCCAGCGCTTTAGCGGTATTCGCCCAACCGGGCGGCGCCCCGCAAGTTGCTCTTAAATCGGCGCCATGGCGGTCATCCTAAAAATGCCGGCACCGCCCTGTCAAGCCGGTTGCAGGCCAGGAGGCGGATGTGTCGAGGCAAACCGAGGCGAATGGACGCCTGTTCTTCGCCCTGACCCTGCCGGGCGCGCTGCGCCAGCGCCTGGCAAGCTGGCGCGGCGGCCTGGCCCTGTCGGGGCGCATGGTTGCGCCCGACGACCTGCACCTGACCCTGGTCTTCCTCGGCACCCAGCCCGGCAGCAACCTGGCACTGCTCACCGGCATCGCCGCCAACCTGCGCGGCCGGCCCTTCACCCTGTGCCTCGACCAGTTGCGCTGCCGCCGCGGTGGCCTGGTGCTGCTGACCCCGCGCCAGGTGCCGGATGAGCTGCTGGCGCTGCAACAAGGCCTGCTGCAGGCCCTGAGCGAAGCCGGCGTGGCAGCCGATACCCGCCCCTACCACCCGCACCTGACGCTGGCCCGGCATAGCCGGCTGCCGGCAAACAGCGAAGCCCGCACCTTCACCTGGCGGGTCACCCGCTTTGCCCTGCTGGGCTCCCGGCAACAAGCTACGGGGCAGGACTACCAGGTGCTCGGCGACTGGTTGCTGCGGCCCTAGGGCCTGGGACCAGGGATTGCCCCCTGCGCGTTTCCCCAGGTAACACCTCGCCGAGCCGCAGAAAAGACGCGAAATAGTAGCCTGATTTTGTAAACGGCCGTTTAGAGCCTTCGCTCTAAAAATCACCTGTTTGGCACATTTCCTGCCCTCTCAGGGCAGGCCGCCGTGCCTGCCCGGGATGGGCAGTGCTGGCCGAACGCATGGACAACGCCCAACCCACCCATCGAGAGCATCCAATGAATAATAAGAAGACTCTGCTCGCCCTCTGCCTCGGCAGCGGAATCCTCCTCTGCGGCCAGGCCGAGGCCGGCCTGTTCGGCTCCACCGGCTACACCCAGACCAAGTATCCGGTGGTCCTGGCCCACGGCATGCTGGGCTTCGACAGCATCCTCGGCATCGACTACTGGTACGGCATTCCCTCGGCCCTGCGCTCCGATGGCGCCAGCGTCTACATCACCGAAGTCAGCCAGCTGAACACCTCCGAGCTGCGCGGCGAAGAACTGCTGGAGCAGGTCGAAGAGATCGCCGCCATCAGCGGCAAAGGCAAGGTCAACCTGATCGGCCACAGCCACGGCGGCCCGACCATTCGCTACGTCGCCGCCGTGCGCCCGGACCTGATCGCCTCGGCCACCAGCGTCGGCGCACCGCACAAGGGCTCCGATACCGCCGACTTCATTCGCCAGATCCCACCCGGTTCGGCCGGCGAGGCCATCGTCGCCGGCATCGTCAACGGCCTCGGCGCGCTGATCAACTTCCTCTCCGGCAGCTCCAGCACCAGCCCGCAGAACGCCCTGGGCGCCCTGGAGTCGCTGAACAGCGAAGGCGCGGCGGCCTTCAATGCCAAGTACCCCCAGGCCATCCCGACCAGTGCCTGCGGCGAAGGCGCCTACAAGGTCAACGGCGTCAGCTACTACTCCTGGAGCGGCAGCAGCCCGCTGACCAACCTCTTCGATATCAGCGACCTGCTGATGGGCGCCTCCGCGCTGACCTTCGACGAGGCCAACGACGGCCTGGTCGGCACCTGCAGCTCGCACATGGGCAAGGTGATCCGCGACAACTACCGGATGAACCACCTCGACGAGGTCAACCAGACCTTCGGCCTCACCAGCCTGTTCGAGACCGATCCGGTCACCGTCTACCGCCAGCACGCCAACCGCCTGAAAAACGCCGGTCTGTAATCCACCTGCCGGGGCCTGCGGGCCCCCTACGGTTGCCCGCTACGAGTATCGCCGTGAATCGAAAACTGCTTCTGGCCCTGCCGCTGTTGATCGGCGCCAGCGTGGCCCTGACGTTCCAGCTCAACCCCCTCGATGCCCAGCCGAGCGCCGCCCCCCTGGCGCCGCCGGACAATCAACCCGCCAGCGACCAGCACCCGTCACCGCCGAACAGTGCCGCCGCGGCCGCCGGCCCCGTATCCAGCGCCAGCCCCGCCGCCCTGCCAGGCTCACTGGCCGGTACCGCGGTGGATGGCCGGTTCCGCCTCGACAGCGCCGGCAATCTGCTGATCAGCGAGGATATCCGGCGCATCTTCGACTACTTCCTGAGCACCCTCGGCGAAGAGTCGCTGGCCCGGAGCATCCAGCGCCTGCAGGCCTACATCCGCAGCCAGCTTGCACAACCCGCCGAAGGACAGGCCCTGGCGCTGCTCGCCCAGTACCTGCAGTACAAGGAGCAACTGCTCAGCCTGGAGCGCGACCTGCCGCAACTGGCCAGCCTGGACGCCATGCGCCAGCGCGAGCAGGCCGTGCAGGCCCTGCGCGCCGCGATCTTCAGCGCCGAGGTGCACCAGGTATTCTTCGCCAACGAAGAGGCCTACAACCAGTTCACCCTGCAACGCCTGAGCATCCGCCACGACCCGAGCCTGAGCGACACGCAGAAGGCGGCGGCCCTCGACCAGCTGCGCAGCAGCCTGCCGGAGCAACTGCAGGAACTGATCGTGCCGCAGCTGCAGAACGAACTGCGTACCCAGACCGCCGCCCTGCAGGCCGAAGGCGCCAGCCCGGCGCAGATCCAGCAGTTGCGCCTGCAGCTGGTCGGTGCCGAGGCCACCGCGCGCCTGGAGGCCCTCGACCAGCGGCGCCAGCAGTGGGCCCAGCGCCTCGACCAGTATCGCCAGGAGAAGGCCCGCATCGAGAGCAACCACGGCCTCAGCCAGAGCGACAAGGCGGCGGCCATCGCCAGCCTGGCCGAAGAACGCTTCGCACCCCAGGAACGCCTGCGCCTGGCAGCCGTCGAGGAACTGGCCGCCGCCCGCGCGCAGACGCCTTGAGCGAGAGGAAGCGGACCGCCACAACGCACGAGGCCCGCATCAGCGGGCCTCGTTCATGGATTGCCAGGGCATTCAGCCGGCGATGCGGCGATCCAGGGACAGCTTGCCGGCGCCTTCGAGGATCAGCGCCAGGCTGATCACCCCGAGCATCAGGGCATATTCGTAGCCGTTGGCGGTGATGAAGAAGCCATTGACCCAGTGCACGCTGAACATCGCCACCAGCGACACGACCAGCAGGGCCGCCGCCGCCGGACGCACCAGCAGGCCGATGACCAGGGCCAGGCCACCGAAGAACTCGGCACTGCCGGCCAGGGCCGCCATCAGGTAGCCGGGGGTGATGCCGATGCTTTCCATCCACTGGGCGACGCCGGCCAGGCCATAGCCGCCAAACCAGCCGAACAGTTTCTGCGCGCCATGGGCGGCAAAGGTCAGGCCGGTGACGACCCGCAGCAGGGTGATGCCGTAGCCGGCCTGGGTGGAGAGAGCGGTTTTGATCAGTGCATTCATGGCGTACATCCTGTCGGGTGGGGAGTGAGAGTGATTGCGTGTTGAGAGATAGATTAGACTAGTTTATCGATTTTAAAAGTGTAAATTTACGCTATTAAACATCTATTTAATCGATCAGTCTCGCGCACTCACGGCACTTCCCTGCGGTTCCAGCAGATCACGTTCCCGGTCGTAGGCCAGGTAGTACTTGTTCACGCTGTTGACATAGGTGACCACGCCCATGCCCACCTGCTCCATGGCGATGCGCTCCACCTGGAAGAACCAGCGGTTGGGGTTCAGGCCGCGCCGCCTGGCCTCCGCGCGCAGGCCTTGCACCCGCTGCGGGCCCATGTTGTAGGCCGCCAGGACGAAGGCCATGCGCTCTTCCTCGGCGATCTGCCGGCTGGCGAAGAACTCGCGGCGAATCCGCGCCATGTAGCGGGCCGCCGCCTGCACATTGCTGTCCAGCCCATGGATATTGCCGACCCCTACGCTGCGCGCGGCGGCAGGCGTCACCTGCATCAGCCCGGTCGCCCCGGAGGCTCCCCGCGCGGCGGGATTGAGGGTGGACTCCTTGTAGGCCACGGCGGCCAGTTGCAGCCAGTCCAGGTCCTGCTGGCGGGCATGCTTCTGCAGCACCTGGCGCACCTTTTCCAGGCGCTGGCGATCGGTGCGGGCCAAGGGGTTGCGCACCTTGTACAGGCGCCGGTAGACCCGCTGGAACGCCGCATCCTGGTCGGCCGGCGCGCGGTAGTCGGCGAGGAAACGGTCAATGCTGGCGCGCAGCATCGGCGCATCGCGGCGCACGAACCAGCTCATGTCGCTGTCCTGGCCGACCACCAGATGCCGCTCGATGCGCAGGCGCGGCATGACCTTGAGCCAGCGTTCGGCAATCGGCTGCTCCACCGCAGTCCAGGGATAGATACCGGCCTGGACCATCTCCAGCACGTCCTCGACGGCCAGGCTGGAATCGGCCCACTCGATCTGGATCGGCGGCTGCCTGCGCTCGGCCAAGCGCCGGTTGACGGCCTTCAGGGCTTCGCCGGCGGCGCTGCCCACCGGCAGGGTCAGGGTGCGCCCGGCCATGTCCTCGAGCTTGCGGTAATGCCGGTTGCCGCGGTTGCCGACGATCACCAGGGGGACATTGCTGCGGATCGCCGCGCTGGCGCTGATGCTCGAACCGGTATGGGCCTCGAGCAGCTCGCCCGGTGCCACCAGGTCGCCCTCGCCTTTGTGCAACGCGGCGAGCAGCTGTTCCTTGCTCTTGGGGATGATTTTCAGGCGCAGGCTGCGGCCATCGCGGGCATTGCGCGTGAGGTACTGCTCGAAGGCCCGCAGGCGGTGATACTCGACGCCGATCACCTGCCCCTTGATCTCCCCGGAGCTGTGCCGGCTCTGATTCACCAGCACCCGCAGCTCGCCGCTCTTGCGGATCTCGGCCAGGTCGCGCACGGCCCGCTCGGCGTGCCAGGCTTCCGGCGGCCCGGCCAGGCGCGCCTGGGCCGCCAACGGCAGCAGGGTCAGGCAGAGCAGGCACAGTAGCGCGCGGATCATCCGGCCTCCGGGTTGAGCCTGGCGCGAGGGGCGCCGGGCCGACTGAGAGTTCCCGCGAGCCAGCGAGTTCCGGGCCACGGGGGCGCGGAGATTGTCACAGACAACCGTGTGGCGCTAGCCGAAGCTGGTAACCGACTTGAAATACCATAGCTAACCCAATGTAATTATTGACTTTATTATCGAGCAAAGCAGCTCTGTTATGCTGCCCGGCGCAGCCCGGAGGTAGCACCATGCAACTCATCGACATCGGCGTCAATCTGACCCATCCCAGCCTGGCCCGCCAGCGTGACGCGGTACTCGCCCGAGCACGCGAGGCCGGCGTCTGCCAGCTGGTGCTGACCGGCACCAGCCTGGCGGAAAGCGAACAGGCCCTGGCCTTCTGCAGCGAGCTGGACGCCAGCGGCCAGCGCCTGTTCAGCACCGCCGGCGTGCACCCCCACGATGCCAGCCAGTGGAACGGCGACAGCGCCCGCCAGTTGCGCGCCTTGCTGAGCCAGGCGCCGGTGCGCGCGGTGGGCGAATGCGGACTGGACTTCAACCGCGACTTCTCCCCGCGCCCGCAACAGGAAAAGGCCCTGGAAGAACAGCTGGCCCTGGCGGTGGAGCTGCAACGGCCGGTGTTCCTCCATGAGCGCGAGGCCGGCGAGCGGCTGACCGCCATCCTGCGCGAGTTCCGCGATCGCCTGCCGGCCGCGGTGGTGCACTGCTTCACCGGCGAGAAAGCCACGCTGTACGGCTACCTGGACCTCGACCTGCATATCGGCATCACCGGCTGGATCTGCGACGAGCGCCGCGGCACCCACCTGCAGGCGCTGGTGCGCGAGATCCCGGCCGGACGGCTGATGCTGGAGAGCGACGCGCCCTACCTGCTGCCGCGCAGCCTGCGGCCCAAACCCAAGAGCGGGCACAACGAGCCGGCCTTTCTCGGCGAGGTCCTGCGCGAAGTGGCCCTGCAGCGCGGCGAAAGCCAGGCAACGCTGGCGGCGCACACCACCGCCAGCGCCCGGGCCTTCTTCAACCTGCCGAGCCTGGCCGACTGATCAGGCGAATACCGTGACGGTCTGCCGGCTCAGCGCCAGCAGCTCGCCGCCGGGGCTCCACAGGCCGGCGGCAATGTGCCCGTAGCCGTCGCGGGCGTGCTCGATCTCGGCGCGGTACAGGCACCAGTCGTGGGTGGTCAGCTTGGCCACCGGCTGGACGAACTCGATGGTCCAGGTCAGCGAACTGCCGGGGGCCGGCGCTCGCAGATGGGACAGCGGGATCGGCGGCCAGGCATCGACCAGGGCCAGCAGATGCGCCTCAGTGACCTTGTCATAGGCCACATCGCTTCGCAGGCGCACCCAGCCGCCCATTTCCCGCGAGGTGTTGCCGCTGAAGGGCATGCCGCCGAGGCCCCAGCGCATGGCCAGGAAGCGGGTGAATTCCGGGGTGACGCCGGCCACATAGGGCAGCTCATGGCATTTCTCGAGCGGCTTCATCGCCGGCGCCGGCACGGCCGGCACGTCGATCACCGACTCGCGCGAGGCGCCGAAGCTGCCCTGCATCAGCGCCACGACCTGGCCAGCCTGCACCACCCGGCCGAGCATCTGGCTGACCGCCTTGCCTTCGCGCAGCACTTCGCTCTCGAAGGCCGCCGGCTCGCCCATCAGCAACGGCCCGACAAAGGTGATCGACAGCGAACGCACCGGGCGCCCGGCCGGCACCTTGACCCGCATGGCCTCGAACAGCATGGCCGCGACCAGGCCGCCGAAGGTGGCCCGACCCTGGCCCCAGAGCGGCGGAACTACGACGTGTTGCGGGCGGTTGTGCACCGCCTGAATCAGTTCGGCAAAGGTCATGCAGCGGTCTCCAGTTGTCTGCCCTGCAGCTTAGGAGAAAAGCCCCCCGCTGCGGGAGGGGCTCCGGCGACAATTATGCGCAGAAATCAGCAGCCATTCGGCGCAACGGGGAAGTAGCCGAGCAAGGCCTGCAGCGCCACGTCGGCCTGCACCTCGGCCCGTTCCAGGCGCCGCTGCCAGTCGGCGGCACAGGGCGCCAGGTCGGGCTCGGCCGGCAGCCGCGCCAGCCACTGCAGGTGGTCATGCCAATCGCCCAGGGCGCTTTGCGCGCCGCGCAGGGCGGCGATGGCCTGGGCCGGTAGCTCGGCATACTGCGGATAGGCCTCGGCGCCGTAGCGCAGGCGCTTGATCAGCAGGCGCAGGCGGTGCCGGTCATGCGCCGGATCGCGCAGCGCCTCGGCCAGACGCCGGGCCTGGGCGCGCAGGTGACGGCGAATGCGCTTGCCGCCGCCGCGCCACTGGCCGGCCTGCGCCATCTCGCGGCAGCTCGCCGGCCAGTCGTCGAGAGCCTCGAACAGCTGCTGCAGCGCCTCACTGCCGAGCACGTCCCGGTAACCCTGCAGCAGCGGCGCCTGGCGGCGCCGGGCCAGCAGCGGGTGGCCCTGCTGGCGCAGTTCGCCGGCCAGCACCTCGAGATCGCGCCACGGCCCGCTGAGCCGGCCCAGCGCCGCGGCGGCCTGCTCCAGCTGCGCGCAGGGCGCCTGGCGGCGCAACGGGCGCAGCAGGCTACGCAGCTTGCGCAAGGCGATGCGCAGGTCGTGCAGCGCCTCCGCATCGGTCTGTGCCTGCAGCCGGGCGCAGCAGGCATACAGGCGTACCTCCAAGGCGAGGACCTGGGCCTGCAAATCGTTCAGCATTACCGACACCGCTTGTCTCCCTGCAATCGCTTACCGCTGCGCTAACCATCCACTCAGTGTGGCCCGTGGCCAGCCATTCAACTAGACAAATGCGTACGCCGCCGTTCATCGACTCGCTACGCGGCGCCAGGGCAGTGCCCGGCGCAGGCGCTGCAAGGCCTGGCGCAACTGCTGCGGGGCACCTTCCCGGCCGGCATAGCGCTGCGCCTCGAAGGCCTCGGCGAACTCAAGAATTTCCCGCGCCTGGGCCGGCAGGGCCTGCGCCGCCCGACCGGCAAAGGCGCGCACGCCCTCGCCGCGCTCGCGTCGCACGCCCTGGCGCGCCAGCAGGCGATCGAAGCGCTGCAACAGGCGTTGCTGCGGGTCTCGCTCGCGGCGCCAGGGCTTGAACAGCCACAGCGCCACCAGGGCCAGCACCCCGCCGCCACCGCCGACCAGGGCCAGCGCCAGGTTCTGCCAGTCGAGGCTGCCGAACCAGCGTTGCAGCAGGCGCAGCTGCTGTTCGCCGCGGTAGCCGAGCACCCAGCGCTGCCAGCCATAGTTGAGGTTGTCCCAGCTCAGGCGCAACTGGTTGAGCCAGCCGATATTCCGGTAGCGCAGCAGCGACAGCGGCGACTCCTCGAGGAAGCTCTGCTCGCCGGCCACCGCCTGTTCCAGGCCCAGCTCGATGCGCTCGGGCGCCACCTGGAAGGTCGGATCGACGCTGACCCAGCCCTTGCCGGCCTGCCAGTATTCGACCCAGGCATGGGCATCGAACTGGCGCACCGACAGGTAGTTGCCGGCCGGGTTCAGTTCGCCGCCCTGGTAGCCGGCCACCACCCGGGCCGGAATCCCCGCCGCCCGCAGGACGAAGACCATCGCCCCGGCGTAGTGGGCGCAGAAACCCTGGCGCGTGCGGAAGAGAAACTCGTCGATGCTGTCCTGCCCCACCGGCGGCGGCTTGAGGGTGTAGCCATAGGGTTCGCGGTTGAAATGCTCCAGCAGCGCCCCGACCAGGGCCTGCGGTTGCGGGTGCTGACGCTGCAGTTGCGCGGCCCAGGCCCGGCTACGCGGGTCGCCGCCGGCCGGCAGCTGCAGGGTGCGCCGCGCCACGGCCGGCGGCAGCTCGGGCTGGCGCACCGCCTGTGGCCAGGACTGCACCCGGTAGAGCAGGTTCTGCCGCACCGGCTGCCCGTTCTCCAGGCGGAAATCGCCCATCTGCCGCACCCCGGGCAGGTCGCTCTGGCCGACATCCAGGGCAAACAGCCAGGGCTTGCCGCTGGGCTGCATGACGATGCTGTAGTCCAGCGCCGCGCCCTGCCGGCGCCACTCGGCCGGGTTCGGCAAGCGCGCCGCGGGCGACTGCGACCAGCGCCGGCCGTCGAAGTCCTCCAGGGTCAGGGCCCGCCAGTACAGATCGCCGCGCGGCGGCACCGCCCCGCTGAAGCTGGCGCGAAACGCCAGGGCATCGGAACGGCTGAGCTCGGCGATATCGGCCGGCGCCATGCTGTCGGACAGGCCGGTGAAGCCCTTGTTCGGGCTGGGCAGGCTCCACAGCGGCCCCAGGCGCGGGAAAAACACGAACAGCAGCAGCATCAGCGGCAAGGCCTGCAGCTGCAGGCCGAGCGCCAGTTTCAGGGTGGCTCGCGGCTGCACGGCCAGGCCGCTGTGCTGCAGGCCAATCAGTGCCGCCAGCAAGGCGGTGACCGGCAGCAGGCTGTACAGCGCGGCCAGCAGGCTGTCATCGAACAGGTAGGCGGTGACCACCACGAAGAAGCCGAGGAAGATCAGCACCAGGGCATCGCGCTTGCTGCGCATCTCCAGCAGCTTGAGGATGAAGGTCGCCACCAGCAGCAGCACCCCGGCATCCAGGCCGATCAGGCTGCCGCGCGACAGCCACACGCCGGCGGCGGTGCCGATCAGCAGCGCGACCCGCACCAGCCTGCCCGGGTAATTGGCACGCATGCGGTATACCTGGATGCGCCAGCCGGCACACAGCAGCCACAGGCCGATGATCCACGGCGGCAGGTGCAGCAGGTGCGGCAGGATCACCAGCACCTGGGCCACCAGCAGCCAGCTCAGGGCAATGCGCGGGATCGGCTGGATAGCACTCATGCCGCCACCCCGTACAGCGCCAGGGCGCGCAGGCAGGCTTCGCGGTGCGCATCGCCCTGGTTCGGCGCCAGCTCCGTGCCGGGCAGGCGCAGGCCATAGGCCTGCTGGCGGCCGTCCAGCTGCAGCACCCAGTGGCACAGCAGTGCCAGGCGCGCCTCGGGGTCGCCACCGATGGCCAGGAAATCCAGCCACAGGTCACGCCCGGCCAGCGCGGCAAAGTCCTTGACCAGCAGGCCCTGGCCACGGGAATAGGCCTTCCAGTGCAGGCGCCGCCTGGAGTCGCCGGGCTGGTAACTTTTCAAGCCCTGGTAGTCGTCGGCGCCGCGCCCGCTGGCGCGCACGCCCTCGTCGTCCTCCTCGCGGCCACGGCCGGCCGCCAGCGGCAGGTCCCCCGGCAGCGGCCGCGGATAGACCAGCACCGCCTGATCCAGGTCGACCCAGCTCCAGGCCACCAGGATGCCCAGCGGGAAGCGGCTTTCCACCCGCATGCGCGGCGGGTGCAGCCAGCCCCGGCGCTCGGCCGGCAGGCTCAGCTCGCATTCGCGCTGGCCCTGGGGCGGGATGTCCAGGGTCTGCAACTCGGCCGGCGGCCAGCCCAGGGCCACCGCCTGGTGGGCGTGCTCGACGCTCTCCAGGCGCACGCGAAAACGCGCCTGCTCGCCGACGAACACCGCACCGCTGACCCCGGCCTTGAGCAGCAGGCCGGAAAAATTACGGTAGGTGTGCAGGATGGCGACGATGAACAGCGCCGCCAGCATGAAGGTCAGGCCATAGGCCAGGCTGTTCTCGTAGTTGATCGCCGCCAGCAGCATCAGCAACAGGGCCAGGCCGAAGGCGCCGCCGACCCGGCTGGGCATGATGAAGATGCGCCGCTGGTTGAGCTGCACCTGGGCCGCCGGCGGAATGCGCCGGGCGATCCAGCGCCGCCAGCGGGCCCGGCCCCGTTCGCGCAGGGTCAAACCGCCGGCACCTCGCGCAACAGCCACTGCACCAGCGAGCCACCGCCGTGGCCGCTGGGGTCGGCGCGCTCGCGCAGGCGATGGCCGACCACCGAGGGCAGCACCGCCTGCACGTCTTCCGGGATCACGTAGTCGCGGTTGGCCAGGAAGGCCCAGGCCCGCGCGGCGGCCAGCAGCGCCAGGCTGGCGCGTGGCGACAGGCCCCAGGCGAACTGCGGCTCGCTGCGGGTCGCCTCGACCAGGCGCAGCACATAGTCGACCAGCGCATCGCTGGCGCGCACCTGGGGGATCAGGGCCTGGATCGCCGCCAGTTCGGCATGGTTGAGCAGGGGTTGCAGCCTGGGCAGCAGCTCGCGGCGGGTCTCGCCGAGCAGCAGGGCCTTTTCCGCGGCCTTGGCCGGGTAGCCGAGGGACAGGCGCATGAGGAAGCGGTCCAGCTGCGATTCCGGCAAGGCGAAGGTGCCGCCGGAACTGACCGGGTTCTGCGTGGCGATGACGAAGAAGGGTTCCGGCAGCGGCCGGGTGGCGCCCTCGATGGTCACCTGGCCCTCCTCCATGGCCTCCAGCAGCGCGCTCTGGCTCTTCGGCGTGGCGCGGTTGATCTCGTCGGCCAGCACCAGCTCGGCGAAGATCGGCCCCGGGTGGAAGGTGAACTGCCCGCTGTTCTTGTCGAACACCGAGGTGCCGAGGATGTCGCCGGGCAGCAGGTCGGAAGTGAACTGGATGCGCTGATAGCTGAGGCCGAGGATGCGCGCCAGGGCCTGGCTCAGGGTGGTCTTGCCCATCCCCGGCAAGTCCTCGATCAGCAGGTGCCCGCGGGCCAGCAGGCAGGTCAGGGCCAGGCGTACCTGCGGTTCCTTGCCCAGCACGATCTCGTTCACCGCCTGCAGTACGGCATCCAGCTTGGTGCGCATGCGCCACTCCTTCTTGTCAGGCGCACGATGCTACTGTGCCGCCAGGCCCCGGCATAGGCCATGGTAATTTTTGCTCACTAACTTGTGGCGGCAGTCTTGATCCAGGCCAACGCGGGCGCCGCCAGCAGCACCTACCCTTGGCCGCTAACCCGGAAAGGATGCACGCCATGCAAACGCCCACACCGCCGGACTGGCACGCCCGGAGCGCCGAGCAGATCCTGCGCGAGCTGCAGGTCGGCGCCGAGGGGCTGAGCCGCACGCAAGCCACGGCCCGGCTCGTGCGCCATGGCCCCAACCTGTTGCCCCGGCGCCAGGGTCCCGGGGCGCTCAAGCGCCTGGCCCTGCAGTTCCACAACGTGCTGATCTACGTGCTGCTGGGCGCCACCCTGGTCACCCTGGCGCTCGGCCACTGGCTGGACAGTGCGGTGATCCTCGGCGTGGTGCTGATCAACGCGCTGATCGGCTTCATCCAGGAGGGCAAGGCGCAACAGGCGATGCTGGCCATCCAGCAGTTGCTCACCCTGGATTGCCGGGTGCGCCGCGACGGCAGCGTGCAGACGCTGCCCGCCGAACAACTGGTCCCCGGCGACCTGGTGCTGCTGGAAGCCGGCGATCGCGTGCCGGCCGACATGCGCCTGCTCCAAGCCCGCGAACTGCGCATCGAGGAAGCGGCGCTGACCGGCGAATCGCTACCGGTGGACAAGCACACCGCCCCTGTCGCCAGCACGGCCTGCCTGGGCGATCGCTGCAACATGGCCTACTCCGGCACCCTGGTCAGTGCCGGCAATGCCAGCGCCGTGGTGGTTGCCACCGGCGAGCAGACCGAGCTGGGACGCATCAGCCACCTGCTGGATTCGGTGGTCAGCCTGCAGACCCCGCTGCTGGCCGACATGGCCCGCTTCGCGCGCCTGCTGACCCTGATCATTCTCGCCCTGGCCCTCCTGACCTTCGCCTTTGGCGTCGGCCTGCGCGGCTACAGCAGCACGGAGATGCTCCTGGCCGCCGTCGGCCTGGCCGTCGCGGCGATTCCCGAGGGCCTGCCGGCGGTGCTGACGATCACGCTGGCGCTGGGCGTGCAGCGGATGGCCAGGCACCGGGCGATCATCCGCCGCCTGCCGGCGGTGGAAAGCCTCGGCGCGGTCTCGGTGATCTGCTCGGACAAGACCGGCACCCTGACCCGCAATGAAATGACCGTGCAGCAGGTGTTCACCACCGCCCACCGTTATCAGGTGGAAGGGGTCGGCTATGCGCCGCATGGCAGCGTGCTCTGCGATGACGGGCAGCTCTGCGCCCTGGCCGAGGCCGATGATCTGCGCGCCCTGGCCCGCGCCGGGCTGCTGGTCAACAACGCCAGCCTGAGCCAGGCCGAGCAGGCCTGGCAGATCAGCGGCGACCCCACCGAAGCCGCCTTGCTGACCCTGGCGGGCAAGCTTGGCCTGCACCCGGAGCATGAGCGCCAACATTTGCCACGCCAGGATGCCGTCCCCTTCAGCGCCGAGTTGCGCTGCACCGCCAGCCTGCACCACGACCATGGCGGGCACGGCCTGATCTACCTGGTCGGGGCACCGGAACGGCTGCTGCAGGCCTGCAACCAGCAGTGGCGTGACGGCAACCCCGAACCGCTGAATCCACGCCACTGGCACCAGGCGCTGGAACAGGGCGCCAGCCAGGGCCTGCGCATGCTCGGCCTGGCCATGCGCCCCCTGCAGGCGCCGCAGCCGGCCCTCAGCTATGCGGATCTGGAGGGCGACTTCATCCTGCTTGGCCTGGTCGGCATGCTCGATCCGCCGCGCGAGGAAGCCATTGCCGCGGTAGCCGAATGCCATGCCGCCGGCATCGCGGTGAAGATGATCACCGGTGACCATGCCGGCACCGCCACAGCCATCGCCCAACGCCTCGGCCTGAGCGGCGAGCCACTGACCGGCAACCAGCTGGACCAGCTCGCTGACGCCGAACTGGACGCCCTGCTGCCACATACCAGCGTGTTCGCCCGCACCAGCCCGGCGCACAAGCTGCGCCTGGTGGAACGCCTGCAGGCCTGCGGCGCCCGGGTGGCCATGACCGGCGACGGGGTCAATGATGCGCCGGCCCTGAAGCGCGCCGACATCGGCATCGCCATGGGCATCAAGGGCACGGAGGCGGCCAAGGAAGCGGCGGAAATGGTCCTGGCCGATGACAACTTCGCCACCATCACCCGGGCCGTGCGGGAAGGTCGCACGGTCTACGACAACCTGCGCAAGACCATCCTGTTCATCCTGCCGACCAATGCCGGCGAGGCCCTGGTGCTGCTGGCGGCCATCGTGCTCGGCCTGACGCTGCCAATCACCCCCCTGCAGATTCTCTGGGTCAACATGATCAGCGCGGTAACCCTGGCCCTGGCCCTGGCCTTCGAGCCGGCCGAACCCAACGTGATGCGCCGCCCGCCAAGAGACCCGGCAACGCCCTTGCTGACCGCCCTGCTGCTCTGGCGCTCGCTGTTCATCGCGCTGCTGATGACCGCCGCCTGTCTCGGCAGCTTCCTCTACAGCCAGCACCTGGGCTGGAGCCTGGACAGCAGCCGGACCCTGGCAGTCAATGCGATCGTCGCCTGCGAGATCGGCTACCTGTTCAGCAGCCGCAGCCTGGCCGCACCGGCCAGCTTTGCGGTGCGCGGCAACCCGATGATCTGGGCCATGGTGCTGCTGCTGGCGGGCCTGCAACTGGGCTTCACCCACTGGCCGTTGCTGCAGGACCTGTTCGCCAGTACGGCACTGCCCCCGCAGGCCTGGGCGGCCTGCCTGGTGCTGGCGCTGCTGACCTGCGCCCTGGTGGAACTGGAGAAGTACCTGCTGCGCCGACTCGATCGCTCGGCTGAGGGCTAGCCCGGCCGCTGCAGGCTGAACAGCTCGCGGGTGCGGCAATACTGGCTGCCGCCCAGGCGGCCGACCAGGTCCAGGCGCTGCGGATCGATGCGCCCCTGCTCGCCGAGCACGGCGTCATCGATATGTGCCAGCAGCACCTCGACGAAGATCAGGTGGCAGTTGGGTGTGGCCCGCGGGAACGGCTGCACCTCCAGCAGGCGGCATTCGAAGGCCACCGGCGCCGCGGCCACCCGCGGCGGGCGCACTCGCTGCGACGGCGTGCTGGCGATGGCGCAGCGCTCGAACTCGCTGACGCCGTGGGGCAGCTGTGCGGCACTGGCATTCATCGCCTCGGCCTGGGCGAAGGACACCAGCTGGATCACCAGTTCGCCGGTGTCCTGCACATTGCGCAGGGTGTCCTTGAGACTGCCGTCGTCGCGCGAGCCGACATTGATCATCAGGCTCGGCGGGTCGTCGCTGATCACCTGGAAGAAGCTGAACGGCGCCAGGTTGCTGACGCCGTCCCGGGACAGGCTGGAAACCCAGGCAATCGGCCGCGGCGTGACCGTGGCCGCGAGCCAGCGATAGGCCTCCAGTGCGCTCAGACTGCTGAAATCGAGCAGCATTCAGTTCTCCACCTCAACGCCCGGCACGCGACTCGCGGATGTAGAAGCGGGCCTTCTGCGCCTTGGCCGCACAGCCCTCGAAGGCCTCGAACTGCTGCTGGGTCTTGGCTCCGGTCAGCAGCGACAGGGCCTTGGAGTAGCTGACCGTGCCGGCAAAGCCTTCGGCCTTGGCCAGATCCAGTTCGCGCCAGGCGGCATCCAGCTGGTTGGCGCAGCTGTCACGGTAGGCGGTCTTGTTTGCCCCGGCGCAGCCGCTGACCAACACGACCAGCAGCGCCAGCAAAGTGAGTTTCTTCATGGATGATGCTCCTGAACGACAAGTGTCTTATGGAGTACTGCAGCGCAAAAAAGTGCCTGAGCAATCCGTATGCTGCCGCAGGTTGCGGCAGTCGCGTGGCGCCATATGCGCCACTTCACAGGCGCTCCCGGGCACAGGGCGCGGCCGAAATCCGGCGCAGGGTGCCGCAAATCTTCGGCGGGCGCCAGGATGGCGAACCGCCAGGCAAGAGTCTAGCAAATGCGGCCTTGGCGCCACGCTGCGGCGCAGGTATGTTCAGGGTATGCGTATGGGGATTGGCAATGAGCAAGAAAGTCGCACTGGTACTGGGTTCCGGCGGCGCGCGCGGGTACGCGCACATCGGCGTGATCGAAGAGCTGGAAGCCCGCGGTTATGAAATCGGCTGCGTCGCCGGCTGCTCCATGGGCGCGGTGGTCGGTGGCATCTACGCCGCCGGCAAGCTGCGCGAATACCGCGAGTGGACCGAGAGCCTGGACTACCTCGACGTGCTGCGCCTGCTCGATGTGAGCTTCCGGCTTGGCGCGATCCGCGGCGAGAAGGTCTTCGGCAAGATCCACGACCTCATCGGCGAGATCGACATCGAAGACCTGGCGATCCCCTACACGGCGGTGGCCACCGACCTGACCAACCAGCAGGAGATCTGGTTCCAGGAAGGCTGCCTGCACAAGGCCATGCGCGCCTCCGCGGCGATTCCCAGCCTGTTCACCCCGGTCACCCAGGGCAACCGCATGCTGGTCGACGGAGGCCTGCTCAATCCGCTGCCGATCGTGCCGGTGGTGGCCAGCCACTGCGACCTGATCATCGCGGTCAACCTCAACTCGCAGAACCAGAACCAGTACCAGTTGCCGGTGATCGAGCGCCCGGCGGTATTCAAGAACCGCGTCGACCAGCTGATGGGCTCGCTCAGCTCGCGCCTGCCCTTTCTCAAGCGCGAAGTCGACGAGGAGGAGGAAGGCGAGCTGCTGGTGGAGGCCAACCCCTGGCTGGAACCGCCCGCGCCCCGCCGCAAGACCGCGGCAGAGGCCGCGCCCAAGTCGGCCAGCAGCTCCCATGTGCTGAGCACTGTCGGCCCGGCCTCGCTGCTGGAACTGGTCAACCAGAGCTTCGAAGTCATGCAGTCCTCGCTGACCCAGTACAAGATCGCCGGCTACCCGCCGGACATCCTGATCAACATCCCCAAGCGCGTGTGCCGCTTCTTCGAGTTCCACAAGGCGCCGGAGCTGATCATGCTCGGCCGGCAGATCGCCAGCGACACCCTGGACCGCTACGAACGCGAGCACCCCTAGCCTCCCGCCGTAGCCACCTTCTACGGCGCAGGGTGCAGGCCTGGCAGGACCTGCACTGCGCCGGGTCCTTACAGCTCCAGCAGGCGGTAACCCACACCCGCCTCGGTGACGATGAAACGCGGCGCGGCGGGGTCGTCACCGAGCTTCTGCCGCAGATGACCGACCACCACGCGCAGGTAGTGGCTGTCCTCGACATGGGTCGGGCCCCAGATGTCCTTGAGCAGCTGCTGCTGGGTCACCACCCGGCCCAGATGGCGGGCGAGCATGGCCAGCACCGCGTATTCCTTTCGCGTCAGTGCGACTTCCGCGCCGTTCAGGCTCACCCGGCGGTAGGCGAAGTCCAGGCTCAGCGGTCCGCTATGGACCACCGCCTGTGCCTGTTCGCCGTTGCCGGCCTGGCGCAGCAGCACCCGCACCCTGGCGAGGAACTCCTGGATGCCGAACGGCTTGGTCACGTAGTCGTTGGCGCCGCCGTCCAGGGCCAGCACCTTCTCGCCTTCGCCGGCGCGCACCGAGAGCACCAGCACCGGCACCTGCGACCACTCGCGCAGTTCGCGCAGCACCTGCTGGCCATCCAGGTCCGGCAGGCCGAGGTCGAGCACCACCAGGTCCGGCTTGCCCAGGGCAGCCTGGGCCAGGCCCTCGCCGCCATTGGCGCCTTCCAGCACCTTGTAGCCCTGGGCATTGAGGCTGATGCGCAGGAACTTGCGGATCTGCGCTTCGTCGTCGATCACCAGGATGGTCGGGGGATTGCTCATCATGCGGATTCATCTTCCGGCAAGGGTTGCGGGTGCAGCGGCAAGTGCAGGGTCAGGGTTGCGCCGCGGCCTTCCAGGCCCTCGCCCACCGTGACCCGCCCGCCGTGGGCGCCGAGCATGCCCTGGCAGATCGCCAGGCCCAGGCCGGTGCCCTGGCCGCCACGATCGCCGCGCGCCGCGGTGTAGAACATGTCGAAGATCTTCTCCCGTTCGTGCTCGGGAATCCCCGGGCCCTGGTCGCTGACGGCGAAGCGCAGCTCGGCGCCATCCGCCTCCACGGCCACGCGCAGGCGGCCCTGGCTCGGCGAGAAGCGCGCGGCGTTCTCCAGCACATTGACCAGCGCCTGTTCGATCAGCGCCGCATGCACATACAGCAGCGGCAGCTCGCCGGGGATCACCACCTCGACCCGCAGCGGTGCCAGCACCGGACGCAGGCGTTGCACGGCGCTGGCGACTATGTCGGCCGGCGCCACCCAGTCGCGCGCCAGCTTCAGGCCGCCATGGCCGAGGCGGGTCATGTCCAGCAGGTTCTGGATATAGCGGTCGAGGCGTTCGGCCTCGTCGCGGGTGCCTTCGAGCAACTCGCGGCGGTCGGCCAGGGGGATCTGCTCGCCGAGGGCCAGCAGGCTGTCGATCGAGCCGCGCATGGCGGTCAGCGGCGTGCGCAGGTCATGGGACACCGAGGCCAGCAGCGCACTGCGCAGCTCCTCGGTCTGCCCGTGCAGGCGTGCGGCTTCCAGATCCTCGGCCAGTTGCGCGCGCTCCAGGGCCTGGGCCAGCGGCTGGCCGAGGGCGGCAATCAGGCGGCGCTGCTCCGGCGGCAGCGGCCGGCCATCCCTGGGGCTGACGCCGAGCAGGGCCAGCGGCCCCTCCTCGCCGGACAAAGGCCACCACCACCAGCGCCCGCCCGGCAGGGTGCCGGTGCCCAGGCCGGCCGGCTGGCCGTGCTGCCAGGACCAGTCGGCGGCGGCGCGCTCCTGTTCGGCGAGCAGGCGCTGCACGCCGGCCTCGACCTTCCACACGCCGTCCGTGCTGCGCGCCAGCAGGCTGACCTCCACCTCGTGCCACAGGGCGAACTGCTGCAGCGCCGCCGCCAGCACGGCCTGGCGGTCGGTGGCGGCGGTCAGCTTGCGCGACAGTTCCAGCAGCGCCGTGGTTTCCGCCTGGGTCTGGCGCAGGGCCTGCAACTGGCGGCGCTGGCGGCTGGCCAGATTGCCGGTCAGCCCGGCCATCAGCAGGAAGAACAGCAGGGTCAGCACATCCTGCTGGCGCTCGATGAGCAGGGTGAAGGTCGGCGGAATGAACAGGAAGTTGTAGGCCAGGAACGACAGCCCGGCGCAGGCCAGGGCCGGGCCCAGGCTGCTGCGCACCGCCACCACCAGCACGGCGGCGAGGAAGATCAGGGAGATGTTCGGCAGCTCCAGCACCCGGGACAACCCCAGGGCAATGGCCGTCGCGCCGGCAGTAGCCAGCAAGGCCAGCAGGTAGTCGCGCCAGGCCAGTGGTTGGCGCGTGCGCGGCATCGGCAGGGCCTGGTCCGCCTCGCCATCCAGCACGCTTATCTCCAGGCCCTTGCCCCTGGCCAACAAGCGTTCGGCCAGGCCGCGGCCGAACCAGCGGCGGCGCAGGCGCTGACGGCTGCGGCCGACCAGGATCAGGCTGGCGCGGCGTTCGCGGGCGTGTTCAATCAGGGTGCGGGCCACTTCCCCGCCGCGCAGGCTGACCACCTCGCCACCCAGGCGTTCGGCCAGTTGCTGGGCCGCCTGCAGGTTGCTCAGGCGCTGCTCGTCGCGCTCGCCGCCGGTATCCACATGCACCACCGACCAGGGCAGATGCCGGCGCTCGGCCACCCGGCTGGCATGCCGCACCAGGCGTTCGGCCTGGGCATCGCCGTCGATGCCGAGCAGCAGCCGCCCGCGCACGCTCGGCGCCTCCTGGCCCTGCAGGCGGTAACGGCGGTTGAGATCGGCGTCGACCCGCGCGGCGGCGGTCTGCATGGCCAACTCGCGCAGGGCGGTGAGGTTGGTCTGGCTGAAGAAGGCATCGATGGCCGCGCGCGCCTGCTCCGGCACGTACACCTTGCCTTCGCGCAGGCGCTCCAGCAGCTCGCGCGGCGGCAGGTCGATCAGCAGGATCTCGTCGGCTTCCTGCAGCACCCAGTCCGGCAGGGTCTCGCGTACCTGCACGCCGGTGATGTCGCGCACCTGATCATTCAGCGCCTCCAGGTGCTGCACGTTGACCGTGGTATAGACGTCGATGCCGGCGTCGAGCAGTTCCTGCACGTCCTGCCAGCGCTTGCTGTGCCGACTGCCCGGCGCGTTGCTGTGGGCCAGCTCATCCACCAGCACCAGCTTGGGCGGCTGGGCCAGGATGCCGTCGAGATCCATCTCGTTCATCAGCACGCCGCGGTATTCCAGGCGGCGCAGAGGCTGCTGCGGCAGACCGGCGAGCATCGCCTCGGTTTCCGCGCGGCCGTGGGTCTCGACCACCCCGGCACGCAGGTCGACGCCCTGGCGCAATTGCGCCTGCGCCGCCTGCAGCATGGCGAAGGTCTTGCCCACGCCGGGCGCCGCACCGAGAAAGACTTTCAGCCGGCCGCGCCCCTCGCGGGGCATGTCGGCCAGCAGGGCATCGGCGCGGGCGGCATCACTCATGAACTTACTCGGCTTGGGCAATGGCGCGATTGTCGGCCAGGGCCAGGTTGAGCGCCAGCACGTTGACCACGGTCGGCCCCACCAGCGGCTGTTCCACGTGCTGCTCCACCAAGCGCTCCAGACTGCCCGCCGAAATACCGCGCGCTTCGGCGATGCGGGCGATCTGGAAGCGCGCCGCGGCCGGCGACAGGTGCGGGTCGAGGCCGCTGGCCGAGGTGGTGACCAGCTGCATCGGCACCGGCCCCTGCCCTTCGCCCGACAGACGCTGGGCGTCCTTGGCGATGCGTTCGGCCAGTGCCGGGTTGCTCGGTGCCAGGTTGCTCGCGCCGCTGGACACGGTGGCGAAGCCGGCCGCCGACGGGCGCGGCTGGAACCACTGGGTACCCTCGAAGTTCTGCGCCAGCAGGCGGCTGCCGCGTACCTCGCCTTGAGCATCGGTGATCAGGCTGCCATTGGCCTGCTCGGGGAACGCCAGCTGGGCAATGGCGGTGACGGCCAGCGGATAGGCGACACCGGTGACCAGGGTCATGAACGCCAGCACGCTGAGGGCTGGGCGGATTTGCTTGAACATGATGACTCTCCGAATTCGTTGACGAGTCCCCTCTCCCCTTGGGAGAGGGGGAGCAGCTTCACACCAGCCCGACGGCCACCAGCAGCACATCGATCAGCTTGATCCCGACAAAGGGCGCCAGCAGGCCGCCCAGGCCGTAGATCAGCAGGTTGCGCCGCAACAGGCTGGCGGCATCCAGCGCCTGCACCCGTACCCCGCGCAGGGCCAGAGGAATCAGGGCGACGATGATCAGCGCGTTGAACACGATGGCCGAGAGAATCGCGCTCTGCGGGCTGTGCAGCTGCATCAGGTTGAGCGCGCCGAGCTGCGGGTAGATGCCGGCGAACAGCGCCGGCAGGATGGCGAAGTACTTGGCCACGTCGTTGGCCACCGAGAAGGTGGTCAGCGCGCCACGGGTCACCAGCAGCTCCTTGCCCACCTGCACCACGTCGAGCAGCTTGGTCGGGTCGCTGTCCAGATCGACCAGGTTGGCGGCCTCGCGGGCGGCCTGGGTACCGTCGTTCATCGCCAGGCCGACGTCGGCCTGGGCCAGCGCCGGCGCGTCGTTGGCCCCGTCACCGCACATGGCAACCATCTTGCCTTCGGCCTGCTCGGAACGGATGCGTTGCAGTTTCTTCTCCGGCGTGGCTTCGGCGATCAGGTCATCGACGCCGGCTTCGGCGGCGATGGCGGCGGCGGTCAGCGGGTTGTCGCCGGTGACCATCACGGTGCGGATGCCCATGGCGCGCAGCTCGGCGAAACGCTCACGGATGCCCGGCTTGACCACGTCCTTGAGATGGATGGCGCCCAGCAGGCGACCATCGCCGGCCACCAGCAAGGGCGTGCCACCGCTCTGGGCGATCTTCTCGATCTCGCGGGCCAGCGCGGTCGGCACCTCGTCGCGACTCAGGTTGAGGTAATCGAGCACCGCATCCACCGCACCCTTGCGGTAGCTGTGGCCATTCCAGTCGGCACCGGACAGGCGGGTCTCGGCGCTGAAGGCAATCGACTTGATCGCGCTGCGCTGCGGCTCCTGCATCGGGCTCAAGGCCCGCAGGTACTCGACGATCGACTTGCCTTCGGCGGTGTCATCGGCCAGCGAGGCCAGCAGGGCCGCTTCCGTCAGATCCTTGGCGGACACCCCCGGCGCCTTGATCATCGCGCTGCAGCGCCGGTTGCCGAAGGTGATGGTGCCGGTCTTGTCCAGCAGCAGCACGTGCACGTCCCCGGCGGCTTCCACCGCACGGCCGGACTTGGCGATCACGTTGAGGCGCACCAGGCGGTCCATGCCGGCGATGCCGATGGCCGAGAGCAGGCCGCCGATGGTGGTCGGGATCAGGGTCACCAGCAGTGCCACCAGATACACCAGCGGCAGGTCGCCACCGGCATAGCGGGCGAACGGCTGCAGGGTCGCCACCACCAGCAGGAAGATCAGGGTCAGGCCGATCAGCAGGATGTCCAGCGCCACTTCGTTGGGGGTCTTCTGCCGCTTGGCGCCTTCGACCAGGGCGATCATCCGGTCCAGGGTCGACTCGCCCGGGTTGGCGGTGATCTTGACCAGCAGCCAGTCGGACACCACGCGGGTGTTGCTGGTCACGGCCGAACGGTCGCCACCGGACTCGCGGATCACCGGTGCGGATTCGCCGGTGATGGCCGCTTCGTTGACCGCGGCGATGCCTTCGATGACCTCGCCGTCGCCGGGAATCAGCTCGCCGGCCTCGACCCGCACGATGTCGCCTCGACGCAGGCTGCTGGCGGCCACCGCCTGGTACTGCCCCGGCAGGGCCTGACGGCGGGCGGTGAGGCCCTGACTACCAGCCTTGAGGCTGTCGGCGCGGGCCTTGCCACGGCCCTCGGCGAGGGCCTCGGCGAAGTTGGCGAACAGCACGGTGAACCACAGCCACAGGGCGATCTGCACGGCCAGGCCGACCGAAACGGCCGGGTTGGGGATGAAGCACAGCACGGTGGTGAGAATGGCCGTCAGTTCGACCACCAGCATCACCGGCGCGCGTTGCAACTGGCGCGGATCGAGCTTGACGAAAGCCTGGCGCAGTGCGGGTTGCCACAACACGGCGAAGGCGGTTTTCGGCTGGTGCTTGGCGCTTTTCAGCGCCTTGCTTTCAGGTTGGGTACGGGCGTTCATCATGGTTCTCCCTTAGAAGCCCTGGAACAGGGTCAGGTGCTCGGCGATCGGGCCCAGGGCCAGTGCCGGCAGGAAGGTCAGGCCACCGACCAGCAGGATGGTCAAGGTCAGCAGGGTGACGAACAGCGGGCCGTGGGTCGGGAAGCTGTTGCTGCCCAGCGGTGCGCGCTTCTTCGCCGCCAGGCTGCCGGCGATGGCGAGGATCGGCAGGATGTAGCCGAAGCGGCCGATCAGCATGGCCAGGCCGAGCATCAGGTTGTGATACGGCGTGTTGGCGCCGAAGCCAGCGAAGGCCGAGCCGTTGTTGGCGCTACCCGAGGTGTAGGCGTAGAGGATCTGGCTGAAACCGTGGGCACCGGGATTGCTCACCGAGGCCGCCGGGACCGACAGGCTGGCGGCCAGGGCGCCGAGCACCAGCACACCGACCGGCATCACCAGCAGGGTGGCGACCAGCAGGCGGACTTCCTTGGCTTCCAGCTTCTTGCCGAGGTATTCCGGGGTGCGGCCGATCATCAGGCCGGCGAGGAACACCGCGATCAGGACGAACAGCAGCATGCCGTACAGGCCGGCGCCGACACCGCCGAAGATGATCTCGCCGAGCATCATGTTGAACATCGGCAGCATCCCGCCGATGGCGCTGAAGCTGTCGTGCATGGCGTTGACCGAGCCATTGGAGGCGGCCGTGGTGGTCACCGCCCAGAGGGCCGAGGCGGCGGTGCCGAAGCGGCTTTCCTTGCCTTCCAGCGAACCGACCTGCTCGATCGGCAGTGCGGCCAGGGCCGGGTTCGGCTGGTATTCGGCCCACAGGGTCATGGCGAGGCCTGCGACGAACAGGATCAGCATGCTGGCCAGCAGCGCGCGACTCTGGCGCAGGTCCTTGACGTAGTGGCCGAAGGTGAACAGCAGGGCCACCGGGATCAGGATGATCGATGCCACCTCGAACAGGTTGCTCCAGGCCGTGGGGTTCTCGAACGGGTGCGCCGAGTTGACGCCGAAGAAGCCGCCACCGTTGGTGCCGAGCTGCTTGATGGCGATCTGGCTGGCCGCCGGGCCGAGCGGTACGACCTGATCAGCACCCGACAGGGTGTGCGCGGTGACGTACTCGAGGAAGGTTTGCGGAACCCCCTGCCAGACCAGCAGCAGCGCCAGCACCAGGCACAGCGGCAGCAGGCCGTAGAGGGTGGCGCGGGTCAGATCGACCCAGAAGTTGCCGACGCTGTTGCTCGAACGGCGGGCGATGCCGCGGCAGAACACCACCAGCACGGCCAGGCCGACCGCCGGGCTGACGAAGTTTTGTACCGTCAGGCCGACCATCTGGCTGAAGTAGCTGAGCGCCGCCTCGCCGCTGTAGGCCTGCCAGTTGGTGTTGGTGACGAAGCTCACCGCGGTGTTGAACGCCAGGGTCCACTCCAGGCCGGCCATCCCTTGCGGGTTGAGCGGCAGCACGCCTTGCAGCATGAGGATGGCGAACAGCGCCAGCAGGCTGGCCAGGGTGAAGGCCAGCAGCGCCAGGCTGTAGGTCTTCCAGTCCTGCTCGGCCTGGCTGTCGATGCCGGCCAGGCGGTAACAGAGGCGCTCGATGGGCTGGAAGATCGGGCTCAGCAGAGTCTTCTGCCCTTCCATCGCGCGGTAGAAGTAGCGCCCGAGAAACGGCGCCGGCAGCAGCACCAGCACGAAGAAGGCCAGGATCAGCCAGTAGTCTTGGACTTGCATGACGCCCCCTAGCTACGCTCGGCGCGCAGCAGCGCGACCAGCAGATAAATAAAAAGTCCCGCGGCTAGGCCTAAGGACACCCCGTCGAGAATGCTCATGTCTGTGCTCCTGGTTGCGGTGGTTACCGCCTTGAGCGAATTGTCGGCAGGGAGGGCGTAAAGGGACGAGTGGCGGACCTTCGGCGGGGCATAAAGAATGCGTAAAGAAGCGCCCGGCCCCGGCCTGGGGAACGCAGCCGGGGGCTTTGCAGCCGAACCGTTACAGGGCAGACCTGGTGCCGATACCCGCCCCTGTCCCGAGGCCCATGGCGCCTGTACCGGGGCATGCCCTGAATTGCTGCCCGAGCGCCCCGGAGCCAGGACGGCAGCGAGGAAGATAACGCCCCGGCTGATCGCCAAGCGGCTCAAGCGGTACCAGAGCAGCGCCGGCCTGCTGGATCTGTCCGCCTGAGCTAGCGGGCGCAACAGCCGCGGGCTGGGCTCGCTGGGCTGCAGCGCGTTGTGCCTCGATCCAGCCCAGAGCTTGCAATTGCGGCCGCGCCAAACAAAACGGCCAACCGACCCGCTGACGCGGATGGGTTGGCCGTTGCCACCGGCGCCGCGGGTCACCCCGCGGCCGCCTGAGCTATTACTGCTGTTCGGCGTCGCCTTCGTAGGCGTCGTCTTCCTCCAGCAGCGCCGGGGCCTCGTCGTCCAGCGCCGGAGCGCCCAGACCGCCACCCAGGCCGCCGCCCATGGCCAGGGCCATGCCGACGAACTCCTCGACGGTCATCTTCTTGCCGTTGAAGTCCACCTGGTCGTTGGCGTAGTGCAGGCTGGAGACGATGTCATTGCCCTGCTGGGTCGCCAGTTCGGTGGCCAGCAGCATGCCGCTGGCCATCTCGGTCATCATCTGCGCCTGACCGGCGATGGCCTCCTGGTCGGTTTCGCCGGAAATCGCCGCCTGGGCGCTGACCACGTCACCGATCATCGGCTTGGAAACCACCAGCTTGGCATCGAGCTGACTGATCAGCTGCTTGGCCAGCTCCGGCGCCGGCAGGTCGAGGGATGCCGGCTTGCCGATATCCAGGGCCAGCTTGAAGCTGCTCTCGCCATTGGCGGTCTTGAAGGCCAGTTTCTCCAGGGCCAGGCCCGGCTTGCCGGCCAGCAGCTGCTGCAGATCGGCCTTGAGCTTGGCTTCCTGCTCGGCGGAAAGCTCCGGCATGCCGCTGGCGCTGCTGGTCTTCTGGTACTGCCAGTCGGCCTGCATCAGGTCGCCGTACAGCGCGACCATCGATTGCAGGGCCTTGCTGTCGAGGTTCTTCAGGCTCCAGACCATCTGCGAGCTGGCGATGTCGCGACCGTCATAGCTGATCATGCCGACGTCGTAGCTGTAACGGGCGGCGAGGAAGTCGCCGTTTTCCGAGGTCTCGTCGCGCTGCACCACATCCTTCAGCAACAGCGGCTTGTTGTCGCTGCCGAACGACAGCGCGATGGTCTTCAGGCGCACTTCGTTGCTGCCCAGGTAGAACTCGCTGCTGCCCTTGCTCAGGTCGCTGTCCAGGCTGAGGTCCTTGAACTCGATGCTCATCGGCGCGTCGCTGAGGCTGGAGGTGACTTTCAGGCTGTCCATCTGGCCACGGCCGCTGACAGCGCGGCCATCGGCGCTGCTGTCGAGGTCGAGGGTCAGGCCGCTGAAGCTGAGGTGGGTGCTTTCATCCAGCGGCAGCTGCAGCGGTTCCAGCTCCAGGGTGCCACTGACGGAGCGGTCGTAACCCAGGCTGACCTGGCCATTGAGCGGCGATACGCCATTGGTTGCGGCAAACCACTTTTCCAGCTCCGGGCTCTGCTCCAGGGCATAGTTGCTGCTGGCCATCACCGGCATCAGCTTGAAGGCCTTCAGGCGCGACAGCGGGAACGGGCCATGCTCGATGCGGTCGTTGACCACCCACTCCAGGTTGCTCGGCAACTCGCCGTCCTGCGGGCCGGAGAACTTGATGCGGTAGCGCGCATTGCTGCTGAAGAATTCGCGATCCAGCGACAGCAGCTCGATCGAGACATTGATGCCCACGGCCGGCAGGGCCTTGGCCATTTCCTCGTTGGCCTGCTTGATCGAGGCTTCCAGCACGGAGGGCAGTTGCTTGCCGGTATACCAGGCCCCGGCCGTGCCCAATGCACCCAGGACCACGATGACGCCTACAGCGATGCCTGCAGATTTTTTCATGAGATGACTCGCAGATTGTCCGTTATGTTGTGTTGGTTCTTCCCTGCGTCCGCGGCCGCTCTCTGGTGGAGCGTTCCGCGGCCTGAGGCGAGGCACCTTGCGGCGCCCGGCTTGGGCTGCCAGGGCAGCCGAAAAGCCGGGCAAGGCTACCATTGGCCGGGGGGGGCGACCAAGGCGACTGGCAAGAAATTGCGCAGGATGCCAAGCGGATCGAACAGGCCCACGGCGCTGCCAGGCGTGGCCGGACGAGCACGCGTCGGGCTCAGTCGCGCTGCTCCTCGCTGACCATGGAAACAGCCTGCACCGACTCCTTCGGCACGCTGTTGACCCAGTCACCGAGCAGGCTGAAGGCCACTGCCAGCAGGGTCGGGCCGAGGAACAGGCCCATGAAGCCGAAGGCCAGGATGCCGCCGAACACGCCGAGCAGCACCACCACCAGCGGCAGGTTGCCGCCGCGGCTGATCAGGTAGGGCTTGAGCACGTTGTCCACGCCGCTGATGACGAACATGCCCCAGATGCCGAGGAACACGGCGAAGCCATATTCGCCCTGGCTGACCAGCCAGGCCGTGGCCGGCACCCAGACCAGCGGCGGGCCCATGGGAATCAGGCTGAGGATGAAGGTGACGATGCCCAGCA
Organism: Pseudomonas sp. R-28-1W-6; assembly: GCF_009799925.1. Lineage (GTDB taxonomy): Bacteria > Pseudomonadota > Gammaproteobacteria > Pseudomonadales > Pseudomonadaceae > Aquipseudomonas. The sequence continues at coordinate 357,023 of NZ_WELK01000004.1, read as the reverse complement.
CCAGGGCGCCCGGCACCCCGGCAATATAGAAGCCGATCAGAGCCAGCAGCCCCTGGGCCGCAGCGGTGCCGATCACCCCGTTGACCACCCGCTGCACCGTGCCGGCGACCAGCTCCTGATAGTGCCCGGCGCGATCGCCGATCAGGCGCTGCAGCATGCTTTTCACGAAAGCCGCCATGCGCGGCCCGTCGCGGTAGAAGAAGAACACCAGCACCAGGCTCAGCGCCAGTTCGAGCATGCCGCCACCGATCTGTGCGCTGCGCGCCAGCAACCAGTTGCCGACCTGGCCCAGGTAAGGACGGATGGCGGCAAACAGGGCCACTCCTTCCTCGTCGATGCGATTCCACAGCCCGACCAGGCGCTCGCCCACCAGCGGCAATTGGCCCAGCCAGCCCGGCGGGTCCGGCAGGCCATCGACCTGGAAGCCCTTGAACAGCTCGGTGGCGTCACGGATATGGTCGGCCAGGTTGAAGCCCAGCCAGACCAGCGGCACCGCCACCAGGATCATCCAGCAGCCGGTGAGTATTGCTGCGGCAGTGTTTTCCCGCCCCTTGAGCGTGCGCGTCAGCAGGCGCATCAGCGGCCAGCTGGCAAACGCCAGCACGGCGGCCCAGAACAGCGCCGAGAAGAACGGTGCCAGCACCCAGGCACAGGCGCCCAGCAGCACCAGCAGGAGAATCTGCACCAACAGGCGATCATTGTTCAGCATTGCAAAGGTCCTGCAAAAAAATCCCGATGGGCCAGCAAGTGTGGCCCGTTTGCCCAGCATTCAGCGTAATTGTTGCAGCAGCAGGCCGGTGCCGCTCGGCGCACCCAGTTCCAGGCGGGTTGCGCGTACCCCCTGCTCCTCCAGAGCGGCCCGCCAGGCCGGGGCATTGGCGCCAGACAAACTGACCCGCAAGGTGCTGTCGAGGTTCAGGGTGCGGGCCAGCAATTCGCTCCAGGCCGCATCCGGCGCCCCAAGGTGTGGCAGGGCCAGCTGGCCCTGTTCGCGCAGCTGACGCAGCAGCGTGGTCGCACCGGGCAGCAGCTCGGCCAGCGAAGTGTTGGCGTCCAGCTGCTCCACATGCAGGTAGGCCCGGCGGTTGCCGCGGGTGATGCCGTACAGGGCCAGCAGGCTGTCCTGCTGCGGCGCCGCCAGGTGCAGCAGCATGTAGCTCTGCCGCTCCTCCGGGCCGTACAGCTTGGCGTTGGCGAAGATGGCGTTGGCCCACAGGCTGCTGGAGCCGCACTCGCGCCCCTCGCACCAGTACAGCAGGTGGGCGCCCTGCCCCAGCAGCGCCTGGCGGGCGGCGTTCAGCGCCTCGCGCGGCGCGTGTTCATCCGGCAGCCGATAGGTCAGCGCGCGCAGGCGGCCCTCGGCGAGCACTTCGCCCTCCAGGCGCAACTGGCTGCTGATGCGCTGCACCGCACCGAGCGGATAGCGGCGTTCGAGGGTGGCAACATCCCGGTAGTCGACGATTTCGCTGCGCGGAAAGCGCGCGAGCACCTCGAGATCCTGGCTGCCGGGCAGGTCCGCGGCCAGCGCCGGGGCGCTGGCGAGCAACAGGCAAAAACACAGTCTGGAAAGCATCCGATCCTCAGCGTGTCAGCATGGTCTGCGCGGTCTTCACCAGCGCGTCTTCGTCCGTGGGCCGCGTCGGCACCTGCAGGCCGCGCTGCACCGCCGGGCGGGCGTCGATGGCCGCCAGCCAGCGCTGCAGGTGCGGAAGGCCATCCACCGAGACCCCGGCCCAGTCATGCACCCGTACCCAGGGAAAGGTGGCGATATCGGCAATGCTGTAGTCGCCGGCCAGGTATTCGGCCTCGCCCAGGCGCGTATCGAGCACTGCGTAGAGGCGCCGGGTCTCGTGCTGGTAGCGGTCGATGGCGCCCTGCAGCTTCTCCGGGAAATAGCGGAAGAACACGTTGGCCTGGCCCTGCATCGGCCCCACCCCGCCCATCTGGAACATCAGCCACTGGATCACCCGCGAGCGGCCCTTGGCATCGGTTGGCAGCAGCTGGCCGGTCTTCTCGGCCAGATAGAGCAGGATGGCACCGGACTCGAACACGGCAAAGCCGTCGTCGACTATGGCCGGGATGCGCCCGTTGGGATTGATGCGCAGAAACTCGGGAGTCTTCTGCTCCTTCTTGTCGAAGGACAGTGCGTGCACCCTGTAGGGCAGCCCCATCTCCTCGAGGGCGATGGAGACCTTGTGGCCATTGGGTGTCGCAGCGGTGTAGAGGTCGATCATGCGAGGCTCCGGTAACAGTCCGGCCAGCCTCGGCAGTTGTCAGGGGCAAGTCAAGCGTGCGCGAAGAATCGATTGAAACAGTCTGCAACCTGCTGGGCGCCGGCCTCGTCGTTGAGATGCAGGTGGTGCCCGCCCGGCAAGGTGTGCACCTCGAAATGCCGCCCCGCGAGCAGCTGGGCGATCCGCGGTTCGACCGCCATCTGCCCGCCTTCGGCCAGCACCAGGCTGACCGGGCACTGCACGCTGCCCACGAACTGCTCGACATGGGCGAAGGTCAGGCGCATCACCGACGGCAGGGTCAGGCGGATATCGGTGCGCCAGGTGTAGCCGCCCTGCACCGGCTCCAGGCCCCGCTGGGCGAGCAGCTCGGCCGCCTCGCGACTGACCGCGACCACGCCCTGCATGCGCGCCTGCACCGCACGCTCCTGATTCGGGTACACCGGCTTGCGCTTGTCGCGCACGGCCAGGCGCGCGCGCAATGCATCGCCCAGGCGCTTGGCCGCGCCATCGGCCTCGCCGGTGAAGGGAATCAGGCCGTCGATCAGCGCCAGGCGCTCGACGCGCTCCGGCACGGCGGCGGCCAGCAGGGTCGAGATGATGCCGCCGAGGGAATGGCCCATCAGGCTGAAGCGCTGCCAGCCAAGCTGCTCGGCCACCAGCAGCACGTCCTCCAGGTACTCCCACATGCTGTAGCTGGAGTTGGCCGCGTAATGCCCGGAGTGGCCGTGGCCGGCGAAGTCCAGGGCGACGATGCGCAGCCCCTGCAGCTTGGGCGCCAGGCGCGCATAGGTCATGGCGTTGTCCAGCCAGCCATGCAGGGCGATTACCGGGATGCCGTCCTCGGGGCCGAACAGGTGCGCGGCCAGTTCCACGTGCGGCAGGCTGAAGCGGGTTTCCTCGACGCTGAAGCTCATGCGCTGCGCTCCATGTCCTGGCCCTGCCAGCGAGCGAACAGTTCGCGCAGCAGGCGCGCGGTGTCCTGCGGGCGCTCCAGGGGGAACATGTGCCCACCCGGCAGGTTGTGGTATTCGCCCTTGGGCACCCGGTTGACCAGGCGCGCGTGGTGCGCCAGCACCACCCTGCTCTGCCGGCCGCGCACCAAGGCCAGCGGCACCTGCAACTGCTGCGGGCGGCCCGGGCTGGTGTGCGGCACGCTGCGGTAGATGCTGATCTCGGTGGCCGGGTCGAAGCGCAGGCGCAGGCCGTTGTCGTCGGGGCGCAGGCCGTGCTGCACATAGTCATCCAGGCATTGCGGATCGAAGCGGCTGAACAGGCTCTTGCCGGCGAAGTAGCGGCGCGCCTCGGCGACATCCTCGAACGCCTCGCGGCGGCCCACGGTTCTCCCCGCTGGGGTGATCCGGTCGATAAAGCCGAAACGCTTGGCCGCGCGGATCACCAGTTGGTCGACACGGGTCAGCAAGGGCGAGTCGAGCATCACCACGCCGCGATACAGCTCGGGCCGGCGCAGCGCGGCATGGTAGTGGAGCACCCCGCCGAGGGAATGGCCGACACCCCAGACCGGTTCTTGCTGGGCTTCAAGGTGCGCGATCAGCTCATCGACCAGGTTCTGCCAGTTGTCGTCCACCGGGAAGCGCGGGTCATGAGCGTGCTGCTCCAGGTGCTGCACCCGGTAGTCGGGAGCCAGGGCGGCGAACAGCTTGCCGTAGGTGGCCGAGGGAAAGCCGTTGGCGTGGGCGAAGAACACGGATTGCGACATGGTGGCGGGCTGCACGGAAGACATGACGGGATTGTCCGGCAGTGCCACCCAGGCAGCAATCGGTGATCGGGCGCAGATGGGCGGCACAAGTGCCAAAGAATAGCAGCGACGCGCCAGAAGGCGCGTCGCAGAGGGGTCAGCAGGCTTCCGGTTGCGCCTCACCGCGCAACCGATCCGCCACCGCGGCAAGCAACAGGGTCACCGCCACCGGTACCACCCAGCCCAGCCCTTGCGCCGCCAGCGGCAGATGGCCGAGGAACTGCGGCACCAGGGCCTTGAAACCGGCGGCGTTAAAGGCATCGGCCAGGCCGAACAGCAAGGTCACCAGCATCACCGGGACGAACACCCGCGGCGCCGCGCACCAGAAGCGGCCAAGCAGGCTCAGGCCGACCAGCACGATGGCCAGCGGATACAGACCGACCAGCACCGGCACCGACACGCTGATCAGCTGGGTCAGGCCCTGGTTGGACACCAGCAGGCTGAACAGGCCGAAGGCCAGCACCACCTTGCGGTAGGACACCGGCAGCAGCTCGCTGAAGTATTCGCCGCAGGCGGTCAGCAGGCCCACCGCGGTGGTCAGGCAGGCCAGGGTGATCACCAGGGCCAGCAGCAGGCTGCCCGGTGTGCCGAAGGTGTACTGCACATAGGCGGTGAGGATCTGCACGCCATTCTGCGCATCGCCGGCGATGCCCTGGCTGGTGGCGCCAAGGTAGAACAGCGACAGGTAGACCAGCGACAGCCCGGCCGCGGCAATCAGCCCGGCGATCACCGAGTAGCGCGTCACCAGGCGGCTGTCGCTGACCCCGCGACCACGAATGGCGGTGGCGATGACGATGCCGAACACCAGCGCGCCGAGGGTATCCATGGTCAGGTAGCCCTGCAGGAAGCCCTGCACGAACGGCATGGCCCGGTAGCTCTCGCTGGTCTCGCCGATCGCGCCGGCCGGCGCCAGCAGCGCCGCACCGCCGAGCACCAGGAGGCCGGCCAGCAGCACCGGGGTGATGAACTTGCCGATGCTGTCGACCAGCTTGCCCGGATTCAGCGCGAGGAACAGCACGGCGGCGAAATACGCCAGGGTGTAGATCAGCAGCGGCGCGCCATCATTGCCGGTGAACGGCGCTACGCCCATCTCGAACGACACCACCGCGGTACGCGGGGTGGCGAACAGCGGGCCGATGGCCAGGTACACGGCCACCGCCAGCGCGGTGCCGGCCTTGCGCCCGAGCGGCGCGGTGAGCGCCTGCATGCCGCCACCGACGCGGGCCAGGGCGACCACGGTGAGCAGCGGCAAGCCGACCCCGGTGATCAGGAAGCCGATGGCGGCGGACCACACGCTTTCCCCGGCGGCCATGCCGGCGCTGGGCGGGAAGATGATGTTGCCGGCGCCGAGGAACAGGGCGAAGGTCATGAAGCCGAGGGCCATGAGGTCAAGGCTTTTCAAACGAGTCATAGGAGGGCGTACCACTGGCAGGAATTCATCGGAAAACAGCAGGTTTCCCCTGGATTGGGAAACGTCATCGACCCGCTTCAAGGCCAATCACCGGAGCCCGCGAGCAGCCCTTGTGGGGCCTTGTCAGGCATATAGTTGCTAGCCTAACGATTTTCCCCAGGCCACGCGGTGGGCAGCGGTCGAGCTGTCGATCGGACGCAACATTTTGTCGCCTCGACACAATTTCCTGACTGCATAGGCAGAAAAGAAAAAGGCCACCCGAAGGTGGCCTTTTTCCGATCAAGTCAGCCTCAGGCCTTCTTGACTTCCCAACCGGTCAGCTCGGCCAGGGCCTTGCCGATGTCGGCCAGCGAACGCACGGTTTTCACACCGGCGTCCTGCAGGGCGGCGAACTTCTCGTCCGCAGTGCCCTTGCCACCGGAGATGATGGCGCCGGCGTGGCCCATGCGCTTGCCGGGCGGCGCGGTGACGCCAGCGATGTAGGACACCACCGGCTTGGTCACGTTGGCCTTGATGTAGGCAGCGGCTTCTTCTTCAGCCGAACCGCCGATCTCGCCGATCATCACGATAGCCTCGGTCTTCGGGTCTTCCTGGAACAGCTTCAGGATGTCGATGAAGTTGGAGCCCGGGATCGGGTCACCGCCGATGCCCACGCAGGTGGACTGACCGAAACCGGCGTCAGTGGTCTGCTTCACGGCTTCATAGGTCAGGGTGCCGGAACGCGACACGATGCCGACCTTGCCTGGCAGGTGGATGTGACCGGGCATGATGCCGATCTTGCACTCGCCGGGAGTGATCACGCCCGGGCAGTTCGGGCCGATCAGGGTCACGCCCAGCTCGTCGCACTTGACCTTGGCTTCCAGCATGTCGATGGTCGCGATGCCTTCGGTGATGCAGACGATCAGCTTGATGCCGCCGAAGGCTGCTTCCAGGATCGAGTCCTTGCAGAACGGAGCCGGAACGTAGATCACCGATGCGGTGGCGCCGGTGGCTTCTACGGCTTCCTTGACGGTGTTGAACACCGGCAGGCCCAGGTGAGTGGTACCGCCCTTGCCCGGAGTCACGCCGCCAACCATCTTGGTGCCGTAGGCGATGGCTTGTTCGGAGTGGAAAGTGCCCTGCGAGCCGGTGAAGCCCTGGCAGATGACTTTGGTGTCTTTATTGATCAGGACGCTCATTACTTGCCCTCCGCAGCTTTGACGACTTGCTCGGCAGCGTCGGTCAGGCTGGTTGCCGCGATGATGTTCAGGCCGCTTTCGGCCAGGACCTTGGCGCCCAGTTCAGCGTTGTTGCCTTCCAGACGAACCACGACCGGAATCTTCACGCCGACTTCCTTCACGGCGCCGATGATGCCTTCGGCAATCATGTCGCAACGCACGATGCCGCCGAAGATGTTGACCAGTACGGCCGCGACGTTGCTGTCGGACAGGATGATCTTGAACGCTTCGGTCACGCGCTCTTTGGTCGCGCCGCCACCTACGTCGAGGAAGTTGGCCGGTTTACCGCCGTGCAGGTTGACGATGTCCATGGTCCCCATGGCCAGGCCGGCACCGTTGACCATGCAGCCGATGTTGCCTTCCAGGGCGACGTAGTTCAGTTCGAACTTGGCCGCGTGGGCTTCGCGCGGATCGTCCTGCGACGGGTCATGCATGGCGCGCAGCTTGGGCTGGCGGTACATGGCGTTGCTGTCGATGTTGATCTTGGCGTCCAGGCAGTGCAGGTTGCCGTCTTTCTTGATCACCAGCGGGTTCACTTCCAGCAGTGCCAGGTCGTAGTCCTGGAACAGCTTGGCCAGGCCGACGAAGATGTGGGTGAACTGCTTGATCTGGTCGCCCTTCAGGCCCAGCTGGAAAGCCAGCTCGCGGCCCTGGTAGGGCTGCGCGCCAACCAGCGGGTCGATGGTGGCCTTGAGGATCTTCTCGGGAGTGTCGTGGGCGACTTTCTCGATGTCCACGCCACCTTCGGTGGAAGCCATGAACACGATGCGGCGGCTGGAACGGTCGACGACTGCGCCGAGGTACAGCTCCTTGTCGATGTCGGTGCACGACTCGACCAGGATCTTGCTGACCGGCTGGCCATTGGCGTCAGTCTGGTAGGTCACCAGACGCTTGCCCAGCCACTGGGCGGCAAACGCCTTGGCGTCTTCCTTGTTCTTGACCAGCTTGACGCCGCCCGCTTTACCGCGGCCACCGGCGTGCACCTGGGCTTTGACAACCCACTCGCTGCCACCGATCTTGTCGCAGGCCGCAGCCGCGTCTTCCGGGGTGTCCACGGCGAAGCCAGTGGAAACCGGCAGGCCGTACTCAGCGAACAGCTGCTTACCCTGATACTCGTGAAGATTCATGCTTATCTACCGTTCTTCGTTTAGGTATTGCGCATTCGACGCTGCGCTCGAAGGCGCCGCGCCACCTTTGACTGCTCTGGTTAGCAGTCCAGGCGGACATTCCTGCGCCAGGCCGTGTAGGTCTGCCGCGGGCCGCCCGCCTTGGTTTTCCTGCGATTGAACGCCCGACCGAGGCCAGGCGTTGCATTGTCTAACGTCGCTTAGCGCTTCTTGCGGTTGGCGATGTGGATGGCATGGCCATTCACCGCCAAGGCCGCTTCGTGCAGGGCTTCGGACAGGGTCGGGTGCGAGAACACCATCATGCCGAGGTCTTCGGCGCTGGTGCCGAACTCCATGCCGATCGCGCCCTGCTGCACCAGTTCGGCAGCGCTTGGGCCGATCACATGCACGCCCAGCACGCGGTCGGTCTTGGCATCGGCGATGACCTTGACCAGACCGGCGGTGTCGTTGGCGGCCATGGCGCGACCGCTAGCGGCGAACGGGAAGGTACCGACGTTGATTTCAACGCCCTCGCCTTTCAGTTGCTGCTCGGTCTTGCCGACCCAGGCGATTTCCGGGTGGGTGTAGATCACTGACGGCACCAGGTCGTAGTTCATCTGCGCCTTGTGGCCCTTGATGCGCTCGGCGACCATCACGCCCTCTTCCGAGGCCTTGTGCGCCAGCATCGCGCCGCGCACCACGTCACCGATGGCGTAGACGCCCGGTACGCTGGTGGCGCAGTAGTCGTCGACGAAGATGAAGCCGCGCTCGTCGAGGGTCACGCCGCTGTCGGCGGCCAGCAGGTTGGTGGTGACCGGGCGACGGCCGACCGCGACGATCAGCTTGTCGAAGGTCAGCTTCTGCTCGCCGTTGGCGTCGGTGAAGGTCACAGTCACCTGCTTCTTCTTCACTTCGCTGCCGGTCACGCGGGCACCCAGGCGGATGTCCAGACCCTGCTTGCCGAGGATTTTCAGGGCTTCCTTGGAGATCTGCTCGTCGGCGGCGGCGAGGAACTTGTCCATGGCCTCCAGCACGGTGACTTCGGCGCCCAGGCGGGCCCAGACCGAGCCCAGTTCCAGGCCGATCACGCCGGCGCCGATCACGCCCAGCTTCTTCGGCACGGCCTGGAATTCCAGGGCGCCGGTGGAGTCGACGATCACATCCTGGTCGACCGGGGCCGGCGGGATGTCGACCGGACGCGAACCGGAGGCGAGGATCACGTTCTCGGCTTCGACGATCTGCACGGAGCCGTCGGTACCGGTGACTTCAACCTTCTTGCCGGCCAGCAGCTTGCCGTGGCCTTCCAGCAGGGTGACGCCGTTGGACTTGAACAGGCCGGCGACGCCGCCGGTCAGGTTCTTGATGATGGTGTTCTTGCGCGCGACCATGGCCGGCACGTCGATGGTCACGCCCTTGGCTTCGATGCCATGGACTTTGAAGCCCTCGTGGGCCTCGTGGTACTTGTAGGAGCTGTCCAGCAGCGCCTTGGACGGAATGCAGCCGACGTTCAGGCAGGTGCCGCCGAGCGCGACCTTGCCGTCCTTGTCCTGATACTTCTCGATGCAGGCGGTCTTCAGACCAAGCTGCGCGGCCTTGATGGCGGCCACGTAGCCCCCTGGGCCAGCGCCAATCACTACCACGTCGAATTTCTGGGTCATAACTCATTCCTTCTCGGATAAAACCGGGCGGTCCCTTGTGAGGACCGCCGCGTGCGCAGGGATCAGATGTCCAGCAGCAGACGAGCCGGGTCTTCCAGCAGGTTCTTGATGGTCACCAGGAAGCTGACCGCTTCCTTGCCGTCGATCAGACGGTGATCGTAGGACAGTGCCAGGTACATCATCGGGCGGATGACCACCTGACCGTTGATCGCCACCGGACGCTGAATGATGTTGTGCATGCCGAGGATGGCGGCTTGCGGCGGGTTGACGATCGGGGTCGACATCATCGAACCGAAGGTACCACCGTTGGTGATGGTGAAGGTGCCGCCGGTCATCTCTTCGATCGACAGCTTGCCGTCGCGCGCCTTCTTACCGAAGGTGGCGATGCCGTTCTCGACTTCGGCCAGGCTCATCAGCTCGGCGTTGCGCAGGACCGGTACCACCAGGCCACGGTCGCTGGATACGGCCACGCCGATGTCCTGGTAGCCGTGGTAGACGATGTCGTTGCCGTCGATCGAGGCGTTGACCGCCGGGAAGCGCTTCAGCGCCTCGACGGCAGCCTTGACGAAGAACGACATGAAGCCCAGGCGCACGCCGTTGTGGGTCTTCTCGAACAGGTCCTTGTACTTCGAACGCAGGGCCATGACTTCGTGCATGTCCACTTCGTTGAAGGTGGTCAGCATGGCCATGGTGGACTGGGCCTCGACTAGGCGCTCGGCGACCTTGGCACGCAGGCGGGTCATCGGCACGCGCTTCTCGACGCGGTCGCCAACGGCGAACACCGGCGCATCGCCAGCCGGAGCGGCCGGCTTGGCAGCAACTGCCGGGGCGGCTTTCTTGGCGGCGACGGCAGCCACGGCGTCTTCCTTGGTCACGCGACCGCCCTTGCCGGTGCCGGCGATGCTGTTCGGATCGATACCACCTTCTTCGGCGATCTTGCGTGCGGCTGGCGACAGGATCGCGTAATCCTCGGCGGCGGCCGGAGCGGCGGCAGCGGCGGCGGCGGCAACCGGGGCAGCAGCCGGAGCGGCTGCAACGGCGGCGCCAGCGGCACCCAGCGTGCCCAGCAGTTCGCCGGACAGCACGGTGTCGCCTTCGTTCTTGACGATTTCGGCGAGCACGCCGTCGGCTTCGGCGAGGACTTCCATCACCACCTTGTCGGTTTCGATGTCGACGATCAGCTCATCACGCTTGACGGCGTCGCCCGGCTTCTTGTGCCAGGTGGCAACGGTGCCGTCGGCAACCGACTCCGGGAAGGTTGGGGCTTTGATCTCGATAGCCATTCTGTGTGTTTCCTTAATTCGGTTTCATCGATGAGGGGCTGCCCGTGCAGCCCCTCGTACGCGACGGCGTTAAACGTTAAAAGCGTCCTGCAGCAGTTTTTCCTGCTGCTCGGCGTGCATCGAAGCGTAGCCACAAGCCGGGGCTGCGGAAGCGTCGCGACCGGCGTACTCGAGGAACAGGGCCTTCTTGTGCGCGGATGCGACGCGACGCATGTGGTGCTGGCTGCAATACCAGGCGCCCTGGTTCATCGGCTCTTCCTGACACCAGACGATGTGCTTGAGGTACTTGTACGGCGCCAGGGCTTCGGTCAGGTCCTCTTCCGGGAACGGATAGAGCTGCTCGATGCGCACGATGGCGATGTCTTCGCGACCTTCGGCACGCCGCTTGGCCAGCAGGTCGTAGTAGACCTTGCCGCTGCACAGGATCAGGCGTTCGACTTTCTTCGGATCGATCGGATCGACCTCGGGGATCACGGTCTGGAACGAACCGTCGGCCAGCTCTTCCAGGGTCGAGATCGCCAATGGATGCCGCAACAGGGACTTGGGCGTCAATACGACCAATGGCTTGCGCAGCGGACGGATCACCTGGCGACGCAGCAGATGGTAGATCTGCGCCGGGGTGGTCGGCACCGCCACCTGCATGTTGTGCTCGGCGCACAGTTGCAGGTAACGCTCCAGACGCGCGGAGCTGTGCTCCGGGCCCTGCCCTTCATAACCGTGCGGCAGCAGCATGGTCAGACCGCACAGACGGCCCCACTTGTGCTCGCCACTGGAGATGAACTGGTCGAATACCACCTGGGCACCGTTGGCGAAGTCGCCGAACTGGGCTTCCCAGATCACCAGCGCGTTGGGCACGGTGGTCGAGTAGCCGTATTCGAAGGCCAGCACCGCTTCTTCCGAGAGGAAGGAGTCGTACAGCTGGAAGCGCGGCTGACCTTCGAACAGGTTCTGCAGCGGCAGGTAGGTGGTCGCGTCCTTCTGGTTGTGCAGCGCCGCGTGGCGGTGCGAGAAGGTGCCGCGGCCGACGTCCTGACCGGTGATGCGCACCGGGTGACCTTCATGCAGCAAGGTGGCGTAGGCCAGGTTCTCGGCGTAGCCCCAGTTGATCGGCATGGCACCGGCGGTCATCTTGACCCGGTCTTCCAGCACCTTGGCCACCTGGCGTTGCAGGACCAGGCCTTCCGGCAGGTGCAGCAGCTTGCCGGCCAGATCCTGCAGGGTCTTCAGCTCGCAACGGGTGTCGTGACGAGCGGTCCAGGCATGACCCAGGTACGGACGCCAATCGACGAACAGTTCCTTGTTCGGTTCCTTGACCAGGCTCTTGACCACGTGCTGGCCGTTGTCCAAAGCATTGCGGTACTCGTCGATCTTGGCCTGCACCCGCTCGGCATCCAGACGCGCGGCCTGGATCAGGCTGTCGGCATACAGCTCACGGGTGGTGCGCTGCTTGGCGATCTGCTGGTACATCAGCGGCTGGGTGCCACTCGGCTCGTCGGCCTCGTTGTGGCCGCGACGACGGTAGCAGACCAGGTCGATGACCACGTCACGCTTGAACTGCATGCGGTAGTCGACGGCCAGCTGGGTGACGAACAGCACGGCTTCCGGATCATCGCCATTCACATGGAAGATCGGCGCCTGGATCATCTTCGCCACATCGGTGCAGTACTCGGTGGAGCGCGAGTCTTCCGGACGGCTGGTGGTGAAGCCGACCTGGTTGTTGATCACCAGGTGGATGGTGCCGCCAGTCTTGTAGCCGCGGGTCTGCGACATCTGGAAGGTTTCCATGACCACGCCCTGACCGGCGAATGCCGCGTCACCGTGGATGGAAATCGGCAGTACGCTGTCGCCGTTCGGGTCGCTGCGGCGATCCTGGCGGGCACGCACCGAACCCTCGACCACCGGGGAGACGATCTCCAGGTGCGAAGGGTTGAACGCCAGCGCCAGGTGGACTTCGCCGCCCGGGGTCATGACGTTGGAGGAGAAACCCTGGTGGTACTTCACGTCACCGGAGGACAGGCCATCGACCTTCTTGCCTTCGAACTCGTCGAACAGGTCGCGCGGGTTCTTGCCGAAGGTGTTGACCAGCACGTTGAGACGGCCGCGGTGGGCCATGCCGATGACGATTTCCTTGGTGCCGTAGGAGCCGGAGCGCTGAATGATCTCGTCCAGCAGCGGAATCAGGCTCTCGCCGCCTTCCAGGCCGAAACGCTTGGTGCCCGGGTACTTGGTGCCCAGGTATTTTTCCAGGCCTTCGGCAGCGGTCAGGCGCTCAAGCAGGTGACCCTGCACTTCCACGGAGAATGCCGGACGGCCGCGCACGCTTTCCAGGCGCTGCTGGAACCACTTGCGCTGCTCGGAATCGACGATATGGGTGAACTCGGCGCCAATGGTGCGGCAATATGTCTGCTGCAGCGCCTCAAAGATTTCCCGTAGAGTCGCCTCTTCCTTGCCGATGTAAAGCTCACCGGTGCGGAAAGTGGTATCGAGGTCGGAGTTGGTCAGACCATAGTGGTTGATCGCCAGGTCAGCCGGAGCCGGACGCTTCCACAGACCCAGCGGGTCGAGCGTCGCAGCCTGATGGCCACGCATGCGGTATGCCTGAATCAGACGCAGGACTTCAACCTGCTTCTTCTCGTGCTCGCTGCTCACGCTACCGGCGGACACCGGTTGGGCGCGACGCTGGTTCTTGGCCAGCAGCACGAAATGATCGCGGACTGTCGAGTGCGAAACGTCGGTGGCGGCATTGCCGTCAGTCGGCAATTTCTGGAAATAGGTGCGCCACTCTTCTGGCACAGCGTTGGGATCGTGCAGGTAGAGCTCATAGAGCTCTTCCACATAGGCAGCGTTACCACCGGATAGGTGGGCACTGTCCCACATGCGCTGCATCACGCTTTCTTGCATGCTTGGTCACCCTCGGTAAGGGGACACCACCGGCGTGGAGGCCGTAATTGTGACTTGAAGTCCTGAAGCAGCGACGGGTAAGCCACTACGGATCCCGCAGATAGTCCGGGCACCAGCCCGGATGCCCCTGCTGGTCGTCAATTTCTTTTCAAGTAAGAACCGTGGCTTTGTGAGCTGGCGGTTCTGGTTTACTGCGGCACCGGAGTTACCCCGGCGCCGCAGGTGTCACGGGTAAAACTGAATCAGGTACCGCTTTGCAGCAGCATGTTGCGTACGTGGCCGATTGCCTTGGTCGGGTTGAGACCTTTCGGGCAAACGTTCACGCAGTTCATGATGCCGCGGCAACGGAACACGCTGAACGGATCGTCCAGCGAGGCCAGACGCTCTGCGGTCTTGGTATCACGGCTGTCGGCCAGGAAACGGTAGGCCTGCAGCAGTGCAGCGGGACCGAGGAACTTGTCCGGGTTCCACCAGAAGGACGGGCAGCTGGTGGAGCAGCACGCGCACAGGATGCACTCGTACAGACCGTCCAGTTTCTCGCGCTCTTCCGGCGACTGCAGACGCTCGATCGCCGGGGCAGGCGTGTCGTTCTGCAGGAAAGGCTGCACCTTCTCGTATTGCTTGTAGAAGATGCTCATATCGACGACCAGGTCACGAATGACCGGAAGACCCGGCAGCGGACGGATCACCAGCTTGTTGTTCTTCACCACGGTGGAGATCGGGGTGATGCAGGCCAGGCCGTTCTTGCCGCTGATGTTCATGCCGTCGGAACCGCACACGCCTTCGCGGCACGAGCGACGGTAGGAGAAGCCTTCGTCCTGCTCCTTGATCAGGGCCAGCACGTCCAGCACCATCAGGTCTTTACCGTCGATTTCGACGGTGAATTCCTGCATGAACGGTGCGGCGTCTTTCTCCGGGTTGTAGCGGTAAACGCTGACTTGCAAAGTTTTGGCTAACGACATATCGGCCACCCTTAGTAAGTACGGATCTTGGGTTCAAACGCCGGAACAGTCTTCGGCGCGAAGTTGACAGCCCGCTTGGCCACACGCTTCTCGCCTGGGAAGTACAGGGAGTGGCACAGCCAGTTGGTGTCATCGCGATCTTCGAAGTCTTCGCGGGCATGCGCGCCACGGGACTCGGTACGAGTGTCCGCAGCGATCGCAGTAGCCTCGGCCACTTCGAGAAGGTTTTGCAGTTCCAGTGCTTCGATACGCGCAGTGTTGAATGCCTGGCTCTTGTCCGCGATCTTGACGGTCGCGATGCGCTCACGCAGGTCGGCCAGTTGGGCAATGCCCTTCTTCATGTATTCGCCGGTACGGAACACACCGAAGTAGTTCTGCATGCAGGCTTGCAGTTCCTTACGCAGCGGAGCCACGTCTTCGCCGCTGCTGCGCTCGTTGACGCCGGACAGACGCTTGAGCGACTGCTCGATGTCGGTCTCGCTGGCGCCGCGAACTTCGATGCCTTCTTTCAGGGCTTTTTCCAGGTGCAGACCAGCCGCACGGCCGAATACCACCAGGTCGAGCAGCGAGTTGCCGCCCAGACGGTTGGCGCCGTGTACCGATACACAAGCCACTTCGCCCACGGCGAACAGGCCTTCGATGATCACGTCATTGCCGCTGGCATCCTGGGTCATGGCCTGGCCATGGATGTTGGTGGCCACGCCACCCATCATGTAGTGGCAGGTCGGAATCACAGGTACCGGAGCAACCACCGGGTCGACATGGGCGAAGGTCTTCGACAGTTCGCAGATGCCGGGCAGACGGCTGTGCAGCACGTCTTCGCCGAGGTGGTCGAGCTTCAGCAGCACGTGGTCACCATCCGGGCCACAGCCGTTGCCGGCGATGACTTCCTTGACCATGGAGCGGGCGACTACGTCGCGGCCGGCCAGGTCTTTGGCGTTGGGCGCATAGCGCTCCATGAAGCGCTCGCCGTGCTTGTTGATCAGGTAGCCACCTTCGCCACGGCAACCTTCGGTCACCAGCACGCCGGCACCGGCAATACCGGTCGGGTGGAACTGCCACATCTCGATGTCCTGCACCGGCACCCCGGCACGCAGGGCCATGCCCACGCCGTCACCGGTGTTGATCAGGGCGTTGGTGGTCGACGAGTAGATGCGACCGGCACCGCCGGTGGCCAGAACCACGGCCTTGGAGCGGATGTAGACGGTTTCGCCAGTCTCGATGCAGATGGCGATGATGCCGACTACGGCGCCGTCCTGGTTCTTCACCAGATCCACGGCGTACCACTCGTTGAGGAACGAGGTGCCGGCTTTCAGGTTGGCTTGGTACAGGGTGTGCAGCAGCGCGTGACCGGTACGGTCGGCGGCGGCGCAGGTACGGGCAGCCTGGCCACCCTTGCCGAAGTCCTTGGACTGGCCACCGAACGGACGCTGATAGATGCGGCCCTGTTCGGTACGGGAGAACGGCAGGCCCATGTGCTCGAGTTCGAACACGGCCTCCGGGCCGACGGAACACATGTATTCGATCGCGTCCTGGTCACCGATGTAGTCGGAGCCCTTGACGGTGTCGTACATGTGCCAGCGCCAATCGTCGTTCGGGTCGTTGGACGCGATGGCACAGGTGATGCCGCCCTGGGCGGAAACGGTGTGCGAACGGGTCGGGAAGACCTTGGTTACTACGGCAGTCTTGTGGCCGCCTTGGGCCAACTGCAGTGCGGCACGCATGCCGGCGCCGCCACCACCAACGATGATGGCGTCATAAGAAAGAGTACGAATAGCCATTGATCAGACACCCCAGAGAATCTGCACGCCCCAGACGAAGAACGCGAACATGGCAATGCCGCAGAACGCCTGGAAGAGGAAACGCACGACAGTCGCCCACCGGCCCAGCGCCATCGGCGTCAGGTAGTCGGTGGAAATGGTCCACATGCCGACCCAGGCGTGCACGCCGAGGGCCACCAGGGCCAGCAAGCTGAAGATGCGCATCGCAGTATGGGCAAACAGGCCGTGCCATTCGGCATAGCCAAGGCCCGGATTCACCACGAGGAAGCCGATCAGAAACAGGAAGTAAGCCGCGAGCACGACCGCGGACACACGCTGAGCCATCCAGTCATAGAGGCCCGAACGGGAGAAGTTCGTTACGTTGGTTACCATATCCACACCCCTGCCAGCAGGATCACCACCACGGAGACGACGATGACGATTTTGGAGCCCAGCTTGCCGCCTTCCAGCGACTCGCCGACACCCATGTCCATGATCAGATGGCGTACACCGGCCACCAGGTGATACAGCAGAGCGGACAGCAAACCCCAGACAATCAGCTTGGCCAGCGGACTGGTCAGACACGCCTTGACTTCTGCAAAGCCTTCCTCGGAGGCCAGCGACTTGTCGAGTGCATACAGCAGCACGGCAAGACCGACGAAGAGGATGACACCGGAAATGCGGTGCAGAATGGACGTATAAGCGGTGATCGGGAGTTTGATGGTCCTGAGATCTAGGTTTACAGGTCGTTGGCTATTCACGGCTTTTTTCACACTAGAGGCCCCTAACAAACAGGGCAAGTTGTCGGGAAGTGCACTGGTCAGGTACCCCTCACCAAGGGAGTGCCAGCCGCCAAAACGCAGGCCCTAAAGCCCCTGACGGCCGGTCGCAGAGTATAGACAGTTAGGTAACTAATGACAACGTAAAGACCCTCGCTAAAAGCGGATTGCGCAGCCTTAATAAATGACGTATTAGCAGCACTTCCGAGCACTCGAAACACGGCTGGAAGCCGTCTGCCATCTGGCTTAGGCCAAATTGACATTCGAATTTATGTCTCTATAGTGTTGCGGGCCCTGCGTGGGGGGCTGTCTGATGATTTCAAGCATAAACAGGAGGCCGCACATGGCTGACAAAAAAGCGCAGTTGATCATCGAGGGCAATGCCCCCGTAGAGCTGCCCGTTCTGACCGGCACCGTTGGTCCCGATGTAGTTGACGTACGGGGCTTAACCGCCACGGGTCGCTTCACATTTGATCCTGGCTTTATGTCGACCGCCTCTTGCGAGTCGAAGATCACCTACATCGACGGCGACGCCGGCATTCTGCTGCACCGCGGCTACCCCATCGAGCAGCTGGCCGAGAAGTCCGACTACCTGGAAACCTGCTACCTGCTGCTGAACGGCGAACTGCCGACCGCAGAGGAAAAGGCCAAGTTCGTCAGCACCATCAAGAACCACACCATGGTGCACGAGCAGCTGAAGAGCTTCCTCAACGGCTTCCGCCGCGATGCCCACCCGATGGCCATCATGTGTGGCGTAGTCGGCGCCCTCTCCGCCTTCTACCACGACTCCCTGGACATCAACGACCAGCACCACCGTGAAGTCTCGGCCATGCGCCTGGTCGCCAAGATGCCGACCATCGCCGCCATGGCCTACAAGTACTCCATGGGCCAGCCGATGATGTACCCGCGTAACGACCTGAACTACGCGGAAAACTTCCTGCACATGATGTTCAACACCCCGTGCGAGATCAAACCGATCAGCCCGGTGCTGGCCAAAGCAATGGACCGCATCTTCGTCCTGCACGCCGACCATGAGCAGAACGCCTCCACTTCCACCGTGCGCCTGGCCGGCTCCTCGGGTGCCAACCCGTTCGCCTGCATCGCCGCCGGTATCGCCGCTCTCTGGGGCCCGGCCCACGGCGGCGCCAACGAAGCCGTGCTGAGCATGCTGGACGAGATCGGCAGCGTCGAGAACATCGACAAGTTCATCGCCAAGGCCAAGGACAAGAACGATCCGTTCAAGCTGATGGGCTTCGGTCACCGCGTGTACAAGAACCGTGACCCGCGCGCCACCGTGATGAAGAAGACCTGCGACGAAGTGCTGGCTGAGCTGGGCATCAAGAACGACCCGCAACTGGAACTGGCCATGCGCCTGGAAGAGATCGCCCTGACCGATCCGTACTTCAAGGAACGCAACCTGTACCCGAACGTCGACTTCTACTCGGGGATCATCCTCAAAGCCATCGGCATTCCGACCAGCATGTTCACCGTGATCTTCGCCCTGGCGCGTACCGTCGGCTGGATCTCGCACTGGAAGGAAATGCTCTCCAGCCCGTACAAGATCGGCCGCCCGCGCCAGCTGTACACCGGCTACCCGCAGCGCGACTTCGTCGCCCTGGACGAACGCAAGTAACAGTTGCGCGCGAAAAAAAGGCTGCCCTCGGGCAGCCTTTTTTATTTCCGGATTGATTGACTCAGCGCTTTTCCGCCAGGCTGCGCAGGCCATTCAGGGTATTGAACGGCGCATCCACCACGAAACTGTTGGCCAGCCAGGAAGGCACGCTGCCGCCGGGCTCGGTATGCACCTGATAGGTCACCTCGACCTCGCCGACACCCTTCGGCACGAAACGCCAGAAGCCCTGCAGGCTGTCCACCCGCACATGGTCCTTGGCCACCGGCAGGTACTGCGGCAGGCCTTCGAGCTTGCGCGTCAGGCTGCCATCGGCGCCCTCTTCCGTGACCACATGCAGGATCGAGTCACGCGCGGTTACCGGCCACGGCATGTCGAATCGGGTATAGACCCAGCTCTCCCGGCCCTGGTGCTTGAGCAGGCTCTGCTCGGCACAGGCATGGATCCACGGGCAGGAACCCTGAACATCCTCCTGCAGGCCGCGCAAGGTGGCGACATCGCTCTTGATGGTGGTCACCCCGCGATAGGCCTTGTACCGGGAGCCCTCGACCGCGCTCAGGTAGATGCGGATACCGTCCGCCTCCTTGGCCAGCTGCCAGTCCTCGGCCTGCGCCACACCAGCCAGCGCCAGCACAGCCAGGCCGCACAGCGCAGCCACACGGGTTAATCCAAGCATCAGTGCTCCTTAGTACAGACGAGCTGGCCGGCAAGGGCGCCGACCGGCGAAAAATCACGAGGCGGTGGCCTGCTCCCACCAGCCGAGCAGGCGAATGGCCTCTTCGCGACTGGCGCCGCACACCGCCGGGTCGGCGGCAAAGGCGGCACACACCGCCGGCCGATCCGGCCGGGCGAAGATCGCGCACAGGTGGTCGAGCGTCAGATGGATACAGCGCTCGCCCGCCGCCTTGCCCTGCGGCATACCGGGAATCGGCGAACTGATGGAGGGGGCGATACAGCAGGCACCGCAGCCAGCACGGCATTTCATGGCAATAAACCCACAGCGGACGGATCAATACGACAGTGGGTCAATTTTATCCCCGGCGCCCGAAAAACACAGCAGACATCGCGCCGCCAGCGGCAGCGCTATCGGCTGATCAGGCTTGCCCGCCGATGGAAACTCGACCCGCTGCGGGCCGGCCTGTGCCTGCTCGGCGCGGCGGACTTCATCTTCCGTTCCCGATCAGCTTCTCGGCGCCTGCTTGAGCCGCGCCAACAGGCTGGAGGTGTCCCAGCGCCCGCCGCCCAGGGCCTGGACATCGGCGTAGAACTGGTCGACCAGGGCGGTCACCGGCAGTTGCGCGCCATTGCGCCGCGCCTCGTCCAGCAGGATCGACAGGTCCTTGCGCATCCAGTCGACGGCGAAACCGAAGTCGAACTTGCCCGCCAGCATGCTCTGGTGGCGGTTTTCCAGCTGCCAGGATTGCGCTGCGCCCTTGCTGATCACCTCCATCGCCGCATGCCCGTCGAGGCCGGCGCACTGGGCGAAGTGCAGGGCTTCGGCCAGCCCCTGGACCAGGCCACCGATGCAGATCTGGTTGACCATCTTGGTCAGCTGGCCGCTGCCGACCGGCCCCATCAGCTTGACCATCTTGGCGTAGCTGTCGATCACCGGCGCCGCACGCTCGT
This sequence comes from Pseudomonas sp. R-28-1W-6, assembly GCF_009799925.1. GTDB lineage: Bacteria > Pseudomonadota > Gammaproteobacteria > Pseudomonadales > Pseudomonadaceae > Aquipseudomonas. Next base: position 336,700 of record NZ_WELK01000004.1, on the reverse strand, counting down.
AGAACACCGCCTCACCGCCGACCATCACCGTCAGCGCGCCGTTCTGCGCGCCGGCCTGGCCGCCGGAGACCGGCGCATCGAGAAAGCCCAGCTCACGCTCGGCCGCCAGCACCGCCAGTTCGCGGGCGACATTGGCCGAAGCCGTGGTGTGGTCGACCAGCACGCTGCCCGGCGCCATGCCGGCGAAGGCGCCATCGGCCCCGAGCAGCACGCTGCGCAGGTCATCGTCGTTGCCCACGCAGCTCATTACCAACTCGGCCCCCTGCGCCGCCTCGCGCGGGGTCGGCGCCGACTGGCCGGCGAACTCGGTAAGCCACAGCTCGGCCTTGGCCGGCGAGCGGTTGTACACGCAGACCTCATGCCCTGCCCGCGCCAGATGCCCGGCCATGGGGAAGCCCATCACGCCCAGCCCGATAAACGCCACCTTTGCCATGCTTCACCTCCACACTGAATGGGCTCAAGCATAGCCTGCCACCCGGGGGGCTCGGCCAGCACAGCGAGACGGAAAAACTGTACGGATGCCCGTCCCAGGCGCTCGGCTTTGCCCAAACGGCGGGGAACTCCCATACTGGCCGGACGCAACGGAGGGCCTATGCCGCATTGGTTGGTAATCGATCTGGAAGCCACCACCGAAGAGGGTGGCTGGCCAGTGGAAGACATGGAAATCATCGAAATCGGCGCCACCCTGGTCGCCGCCGACGGCCGCGAGCTGGACCACTTCCAGCGTTTCGTCCGTCCGCTGCGCCGCCCCTGCCTGACCAGTTTCTGCCGCGAACTGACGCATATCAGCCAGGCCCAGGTCGACAGCGCCGCGCCGCTCGCGGCGATCTGGCCGCAGTTCGAACGCTGGCTGGCCCCCTACCGGGACAAGCTGGCCGGCTGGGGTAGCTGGGGCGACTACGACCGCCGCCAGTTCGTGCTGGAATGGCAGCGCCACGGCCTGCAGAGCAGCCTGGAGCGGCTCGGCCACGTCAACCTCAAGCAGCGCTTTGCCGAAGCCCGCCAGCTCAAGCGCGCGGTCGGCCTGCACACCGCGCTGCAGCTGGCCGGCCTGAGCTTCCAGGGCCAGCAGCACCGCGCCCTGGAAGACGCGCGCAACACCGCGCGCCTGCTGCCGCTGATCTTCGCCCACTAGACCGCGCACCCGGCACGCTGCAGAGGACTCGACACGGCGAGCCTGGACACAGCCACGCTTGCACCCGGCCTGGCGCCAACAGCCTTAGGCGCTGCCAGGGCCCGCAAAGCGGATGACGCCCTCGCCCACCTTCGGCATACTGGCGGGCCTTTTTTCACCCCCTTCGAGGAACCCCGCATGTTCAAGGTCAACGAGTACTTCGACGGCACCGTCAAATCCATCGGCTTCGCCATGAGCGAAGGCCCGGCCACTGTCGGCGTCATGGCTCCCGGCGAATACGAATTCGGCACCAGCCAGCTGGAGATCATGCACGTGGTCGCCGGCGCCCTGACCGTCAAGCTGCCGGGCAGCGACAACTGGGAAACTTTCGCCGCCGGCAGCCAGTTCACCGTGCCGGGCAACAGCAAGTTCCAGCTCAAGGTCGCCGTCGACACCGCCTACCTCTGCGAATATCGCTAAGCGCCGCGGCGGCAGAGAAACCGGCCCTGGTGGCCGGTTTTTTCATTTAAGCCTCTGTCTATTCCCGACCCTGCGGAACCCGTCATGCCTCGCGCCCATCCGTTCAGCCAGATCATCCTGCCCGTCGCCCTGCTGCTGGTGGCGATGACCTCCATCCAGGGCGGCGCCTCCCTGGCCAAGAGCCTGTTCCCGCTGGTCGGCGCCGAAGGCACCACCGCGCTGCGACTGTGCTTCGGCGCCATCATCCTGACCCTGATCATGCGCCCCTGGCGGGCGCGCCTGAGCCTGGCCTCCTGCCGCTCGCTGCTGGGCTACGGCCTGGCCCTGGGCGGCATGAACCTGCTGTTCTACATGTCGATCAAGACCATTCCGCTGGGTATCGCCGTGGCCCTGGAGTTCACCGGCCCCCTGGGCCTGGCGCTGCTCTCCTCGCGCCGGCTGCTCGACTTCGTGTGGATCGCCATGGCGGTATTCGGTATCTGGCTGCTGCTGCCGACCCAGCAGTCCGCCGCCCCGCTCGACCCGCTGGGCATGGCCCTGGCCCTGGCGGCCGGGCTGTGCTGGGCGCTGTACATCATCTTCGGGCAGAAGGCCGGCGCCGCACACGGCGCACATACCGTGGCGCTGGGTACCCTGGTCGCGGCGCTGCTGGTGACCCCGGTGGGCCTGTACAGCGCGGGAGGGGCGCTGTTCTCCCTCGACCTGCTGCCGGTGGCGCTGGCCGTCGCCGTGCTGTCGTCGGCGCTGCCCTACTCGCTGGAGATGATCGCCCTGACCCGCCTGCCGGCGCGTACGTTCAGCACCCTGATGAGCATGGAACCGGCGATTGCCGCCCTTTCCGGGCTGCTGTTCCTCGGCGAGCGCCTGACCGCGCACCAGTGGCTGGCCATCGGCGCCATCATCCTCGCCTCGGCTGGCGCGGCGGCGACCATCAAGCCCAAGGTAGCGTCACGGCGCCTGGAAGCCTGAACCCCGCTTCCAGGCCGACAAGCGCTGCCTAGGGCGCCGGCAGCTCGCGCACCGCGCTGCTGACCGCCAGCCCGTCCAGCTCGCGCAGGTACTCGTCCAGCGACAACAGGCCGACGCAGGGCTGCGCACCCCGTGCCGCCAGGCTGCCGGCCGCCAGCTTGCGCGCCAGGGCGACCGCGGCCATGCAGGGAATGTTCGGCCCGTCGTTGTGCAGCGCCTGGATGTCCCAGCACAGGGTCTGCGCCCGCCCGTCCGGGTCCAGCCCCTGCAGGCGCACGAACATGCCGCTCAGGCCGTCGCCGAACGGCTCCAGCAGCACCGCGCCCCGGCGCAGCCGGGCCGCCAGCGGCACCGCGCTGCGCAGCAGGCCGGCGCGCACCAGCCAGGACAGCAGCCAGGTGCCGAACTGGGTCAGGCGCAACCCGACACCGGCGGAGAAGCGCACCGACTGCACGCCCGGATAGCGCGTGGGAAACAGCTGCAGGTCGGGAATATCGCAATTGATCACCCAGCGCCGCCCCAGCGGCGCCGGGAAATCATGGGCACTCAGGTCTTGCCAGCCGTACACCGTCTGCCACGCGCCATCACGCCACTGCGGGAAGGGTTTGCCGCAGTAGTCGAGCACCGCGGCCAGGGTCGATACGCCCGGCGTCTTCTCCGAGGAGCTGATGCCGTGCCAGATGCCGTCCAGGCGACTGAAGCGCGGCAGCAGCTGGTCGATCACCGCCGCGCTGAGCGCCGGCACCGAGCTGGCGCCGCCGCACACCAGAACCCCGGCGGCCTGCGCGGCCTGATCCAGCTCGCTGATGCCGCAGACGAACGCACGCGCATCGGCCAGGTCGACGTAGTGCGCCCCGGCCGCGATGCAGGCCCGGGCCACCCGGTAGTCCTGGCTCTGGAACGGCCCGGCGGTGGAGATCAGCAGCTGCGCGCCCAGCTCGCGCAAACGCTCGGCCAGATCGGCCTGGTTCATGTCCAGGCACACCGCCTGGCTGCCGGTCTCTGCCGCCAGGGCCTCGGCCTTGGCCAGGTCGCGCCCGGCCACCCACACGCGGATGCCGGCGATGCCGCGCAGGCGCCGAACGATCACCGTGCCGAAATTGCCGTAGCCGCCCAGCACCACCACCGTGAAATCCCTCTCAGCCACCGGCCCTGCTCCCTGTTCAGTCCGCGTCATTGCTGTCGCTATTGAACTGCAGTTCGGCCAGCCGCGCATACAGCGGGTTGCTCGCCACCAGTTCGTTATGGCTGCCGATGGCCACCAGCCTACCCTGTTCGATCACCGCGATGCGGTCGGCACTCTTCACCGTGGCCAGGCGGTGGGCAATCACCAGGGTGGTGCGGCCCTGCATCAGGGTCGGCAGGGCCTGCTGGATCAGGTGTTCGCTTTCCGCATCGAGGGCGCTGGTGGCCTCGTCCAGCAGCAGGATCGGCGCATCCACCAGCAGCGCGCGGGCAATCGCCAGGCGCTGACGCTGGCCGCCGGACAGACCCAGACCGGCATCGCCCAGATGGGTCTGGTAACCCTGCGGCAGGCGCTGGATAAACTCATGGGCATGCGCCGCGCGCGCCGCCGCCTCGACCTCGGCCTGGCTGGCCTCAGGCTTGCCATAGCGCAGGTTGTCTTCCACCGTGCCGTAGAACAGCGCCGGATTCTGCGAGACCAGGGCGAAGCAGCGGCGCAGGTCGGCCGGATCGAGCCGGTCGATGGCCACGCCCTCGACCAGGATGCGCCCCTGTTGCGGGTCGAAGAAGCGCAGCAGCAGGTCGAACAGGGTCGACTTGCCGGCCCCCGACGGCCCGACCAGGGCCAGGGTCTCGCCGGCGCGCACCTTGAGGCTGATGCCATCCACGGCGAAGTGCCCCGGTCGCGACGGGTAGGCGAAACGCAGCGCCTGCAGCTCCAGGGCGCCGCTGATGCGGGCCGGCAGGTGCTGCAGGTCGGCGCTCGGCGCGGTGATGGCATTCTCCGTCTGCAGCAGTTCGGCGATGCGCTCGGCGGCGCCGGCGGCGCTCTGCAGCTCGCCGATCACCTCGCTGACCGCACCGAAGGCCATGCCGACGATCAGGCTGTAGAACACGAAGGCGGCCAGGTCGCCACCGGAAATCTTCCCGGCGATCACGTCCATGCCGCCGACCCAGAGCATCACCCCGACCGCGCCGAGCACCAGGACGATGACCACCGTGATCAGCCAGGCGCGCTGCTTGATGCGCTTGCGCGCGGTGTCGAACGCCGCCTCCACCGTCTGGCCGAAGCGGGTCTTGTCCTGGGCCTGGTGGTTGTAGGCCTGCACGGTCTTGATCTGGCCGAGGGTCTCGCCGACATAGCTGCCGACATCGGCCACGCGGTCCTGGGTCTGCCGCGACAGCGCGCGCACCCGCCGACCGAAGATCAGGATCGGCGCCACCACCAGCGGCAAGGCGACTATGACGATGGCGCTGAGCTTGGGGTTGGTGACGAACAGCAGGACGATGCCGCCGAGCATCATGATGATGTTGCGCAGCGCCATCGACAGCGACGAGCCTATCACGGTCTGCAGCAGGGTGGTGTCGGCGGTCAGCCGCGACTGGATTTCCGAGGCGCGGTTGCTCTCGTAGAAGCCCGGATGCAGCTCGATCAGGTGGTTGAACACCCGCTTGCGGATATCGGCGACGAAGCGCTCGCCGATCCATGACACCAGGTAGAAACGGGTGAAGGTGCCGACCGCCAGGGCCAGCACCAGGGCGAAGAACAGCCCGATGGACTGGTTCAATGCCTGCTGCGACTGGGTGGCCAGGCCCTGGTCGACCAGCAGGCGGATGCCCTGGCCCATGGACAGGGTGACGGCGGCGGTGAACATCAGCGCCAGCAAGGCGCTGATCACCCGCCAGCGGTAGGGCGCGACGAAGCGGGCGGCCATGCGCAGGGCGGTACGCTGACGGGTGGACAGGATCGACGGCATGCGGCACTCGCAGACAGGCCAGCGGCCCGGAATCAGTGGGGTTGAAGCGGACCGGGCAACGGTTTCTCCGCCAACCAGGCCAGCAGGCACAGCGCCAGCCCCGCCAGATTGGTCGACAGCGGATTGAAGGCCTGGAACAACAGATGGGGGCTGAACCACGCCACATCAAGCAGCAGCCCCAGCAATACCGCGGCCACCAGCAGCAACGGCCAGCGCTGGCGGCGCAGCAGCACCAGCAACAGGCCCAGGGCGATCTCGCCCAGCCCGGCCAGCTGCGCGATCGGCGCGACCGAGTGGAAGCCATGGGCCTGGATCATCGCCACCTCGTCGGGGCTGAGCCAGAGGATCTTCGGCACCAGGCCGTGCCAGACGAACATCAGCGCTAGCGCCACACGGGCCAACAGGGCGATCTGCTGCAGGCGCGGCTCAATCATGCAGGAAACGCCGCGCATGGTCGGCCGACGGCAGCAGGCAGCTGTCATGGCGCCCGAACAGGCGGTAGCGGTTCAGCGCGATGCGGTCGTAACCCCAGTCGCGCAGCGCTCGCGGGATCAGGCGCAACCCGGCCAGCAGGCGCCAGGGAGCTGGCAGCTGGGCGAGGATGCGCAGCAGTGCCGTGGAGCGGACGAACAGCTCGGCGCCCTCGACATAGGCCATGGTGTCGAAATGCCCGGTCGGCAGGCCGAACCACTGCAGGATCGCCTGGCCCTCCGCCGACTGCACCGAACACAGGCGAAAGCGCCGCTCGCGGTCATGGCGAATGAGGAACTTCGCCCAGCCGTTGCACAACCGGCAGACGCCGTCGAACAGCACCACCCGCTCGGCGGGCTGGATATGGGGTGGAAACCGGTTGCCTGTCATCGCGCATTCCTTGGCCGTGTTGCCTGCATGCTAGCCCAATCAGCGGCTGGCAAAGCGGTAATGCCCGGTCACCTTGAAGGCGAACAGGATGTCCTCTTCCCGGGTGCCGCGGCCGATGTTGTGCAGGATCAGCGGTACGCCTTGGGCGGTGCGGCGGTCGGAGACGATGCCGATATGGCTCAGGCCGTTGCCCAGGTCCCAGGTCACCACGTCGCCGGCCAGATAGGCCGAAGCCGCAGCGCTGGAAGGCCGGGCCAGGCCCTGGCGGCGCAGCCAAGTCATCAGGTTGGGCACCCGGCGGTGGTCGATATTGCGGTCCGGGCGCTTCAGCCCCCAGCTCTGCGGGTAGGCGGAGAAATGTGCGCGCATATCCTCGTGCACCGCCTGCTGCAGATCCAGGCCCTGGGCGCGCAGGGCGCGGATCAGCACATCGGTGCACACCCCGGTGGCCAGCGGCACGTCGCCGCCGGGATAGTCGAGCCGGCGATAGACCGGGTCGTAGCCCAGGGTCACGCCGACCTGCTGGCGCGCCGCGCTGACCAGCTGTTGCGGCTGGATCGGCTGCGCCCAGGCCGGCAGCGCCAGGCACAGGCACAGGCACAGACAGACCAGAACGGCGCGCTGCAATGCCCGATAGTGCTCAATCCATGTGCAACCCTGGCCCATTCAATCCTCCTGTCGTGCCGGGTCTGCCCACCCCACGGGATAGAGCAGCTCTTCCTTGTACCCCGCCCACACCCGAACCGCATCGGGGAAGGCCTCGTCCAGCGCCGGCTCACCGCTGTCCACCAGCAACGGGCGGCCCTCCAGGGTACCGAGCTTGCGCTTGGTGGCGATCACCCGCAGGTGTTCCAGGCCGATGGCGCGCAGCACCCGCGGGCTGATCTGCTGGTTGCCGCGGCCGATGATATGGCCCTGGCCGCCGATGGCGGTGACCAGCAGGCGCGCCGGATGCTCAGCGACCAGCTCGTACAGCTGCGCCTCGGTCACGTCGCGGGCCAGCACCACGCCGTTCTCGATCACGTCGACGCCGAGCAGGCTGGTCTGCAGGCCGAGGTTCTGCGCCAGGCCGTGCAGGGTCGAGCCGGGGCCGAAGACGTAGCGCACGCCAGGTTCCCAGCTTTCCTGCAGCCAGTCGGCCAGGTCGACCAGCACCAGCTCCTCGGATTCCATGCCGGCCTGCTTGACGTGCTGCATGAAGCTGCCTTCCACCGGCACCGTCAGCTCGCCGTACCAGCGCGCGCTGAGCTTGCCGTCGCGCAGCGCCGCCTCGTCGAGGTCGCGCACCTCGCCGCTGGCCAGGCGCACCAGGCCGCCTTCGACCAGGCGCCGGGCCAGTTCGCCGGCGGCGCGCGGGCTGATGGCGTAGACCCCGGAATGGATCTTCACCCCGGCCGGGATGCCCAGCACCGGCTGGTCCTCGCGCACCGCGGCGCAGATGTCGCGGGCGGTGCCGTCGCCGCCGGCGAACAGGATCAGCGCACAGCCGGCGTCCTGCAGGGCCTGCACGGCACGTTGGGTATCGGCGGCGCTGGTCGTGCCCTCGCCCAGATCGCCCAGCACGCGGTGGGCATAGCCCAGCTCGCCGAGCAGATCGGCGCCCATCGCCCCGGGAAAGCTGAGGAACTGCAGGCGCCCGGCCACCGGCCGCAGGCATTCCAGGGCAATCCGCGTGCGCTCGGCGGCGCGCGGCTCGGCGCCGCGCGCCAGGGCCTCAGCGGCCACCCCGTCGCTGCCCTTGAGCGCGGCGGCCCCACCCAGGCCGGCCAGGGGGTTGATGATCAAGCCGATGTGAAAGGTGCTGCTCATGCAGGCTCCTGCTATCACTGCCTATAAAGTCGGATGGGCGGCTCGCGGCGGTTGCCCGACACTGCCCCAGGAGCCATGAACAAGGCCTCGCGCTCCCGAGGTTTTGCTGGCGCAGCGGACTGTCACCGCGCGTTCACATAGGCGCCCTAGACTGCGCGCATTGACCCGAAGAGGAGACCCGCCATGCGTTTGCAAGACAGCAGTTCCAACCGTCAGCGCGTCGCCACGCTGAAACCGCAACAGACCGTGGGCGGCGCCGTCATCGATGCCCAGGGCCGCGAAGTACCGATCACCGAAGGCATGATCCAGCGCGCCTGCCGCGAACTGGAGAAGAACTGGTCCGCCGCCAGACAGGCCTGAAGCTTTCCCCCTCTTGCCCTCTGGGCCATCCGACCCGGGCCATAAGCCCGGGTTTTTCTTGCCCGTCAAATCGACCTGGCGCCCAGCGCCGCCACCAGCTGGCGCAGGGCTGGCGCCTCGCCCGGCACGGCGACGCGCAAGCCGTCGATCTCGCGACGATAGGGGTAGTGCTTGCGCAGGGCATCGAAGGCCGCCTTGCGCTGCGCCGCGTCGCCGACCAGCGAACGGCGGAAGTCCGCATCGTCGCGACGCGGGTCATACACCGCCCGGCACAGGGTGGCCAGTGCCCAGTCGGGCGCGGCGCCGGCATCCAGGCGCAGCTCGCCGAGCCAGGCCGGCGGCAGCAGATCGTCCAACTGCACCTGCTCGGCCAGGCCATTGGCGGCGCAGTAGGCCTGGTAGATCTGCGCGGTGCCGCGCAGCTTGCCGTCCAGGCTGTAGCCGGCGATATGCGGGGTGGCGATCCGGCACAGCGCGGCCAGTTCAGGATCGACCTGCGGCTCGCCTTCCCACACATCCAGTGCCACCTGCAGGTCCGCGCCGCCGTGCAGGTGCGCGCGCAGCGCCTGGTTGTCCACCACCGCGCCGCGGCTGGCGTTGATCAGCCAGCTGCCGGCGCGCAGCCGCTGCAGCTCGCCTGCACCGAACAGGTGGCGGGTGCCGGCATCCAGCGGGGTGTGCAGGCTGATCACGTCGCAGTCGCGCAGGATGCTGGCCAGGTCGACGAAATCGCCGCCCTCGGCCGCCTGCCGCGGTGGGTCGCAGACCCGCACATCCCAGCCCAGGCCACGCAGCACCTTGACCAGGCGCGCGCCGACCTGGCCGGCGCCGACCACGCCATAGCAGCGCTCGGCCAGCGGCTTGCCGGTCTGCTCGGCCAGCGCCAGCAGGCAGCCCAGCACATAGTCCACCACGCCGCGGGCGTTGCAGCCGGGGGCGCTGGACCAGGCGATGCCGGCTTCGCGCAGATACTCGAGGTCGAGGTGATCGGTGCCGATGGTGCAGGTGCCGACGAAACGTACCCGGCTGCCCTGCAGCAAGGCGCGGTCGACGCGGGTCACCGAGCGCACCAGAAGCACCTCGGCATCGCCAACAGTCGCGCGCTCGATGCTGCGCCCCGGGTGGCGGCTGATCTGGCCAAACCCGCCGAAGAACTCGTCGAGCAGGGGGATGTTTTCGTCGGCAAGGATGCGCATGGGGAACTCCGGCAGTCGGGCCGCCATTCTACGGAAGCGCCGCTGCGCTTGTCCCGTCCACGCAGCTGGTTAATTTTTAACCAGTCACCCTTGCACTTCTGCGCCATGTCCCTATCTAAGCCCTGAAGACGAGGGTTTTTCCATGCACACGATCCGCCCAGCCGCCGTCGCCGGCCTGTTCTATCCGTCTGCCCCGCAGCAACTGCAACGCGAGGTCCAGGCCCTGCTGGCCGCCGCCGCGCCGACCGGCCCCACGCCAGCGCCCAAGGCGCTGATCGTGCCGCACGCCGGCTACCCCTATTCCGGCCCGGTGGCCGCGCAGGCCTATGCGCGCCTGCCGGCGCTGGCCGGGCGCATCCGCCGGGTGGTGCTGCTGGGGCCGACGCACCGGGTGGCGGTACGCGGCCTGGCCCTGCCCTCGACGCAGGCCTTCGCCACCCCGCTGGGCCAGGTCACGCTGGACGCCATCGGCATGGCCGCCATCAGCGGGCTGCCGCAGGTCTGCGTCAGCGACGCGGCCCATGCCCTGGAGCACTCCCTGGAGGTGCAACTGCCCTTCCTGCAGGAGGCGCTGGGCGATTTCCAGCTGTTGCCGCTGGCCGTCGGCGATGCCAGCACCGCCGAGGTGGCCGAGGTGCTGGAACGCCTGTGGGGTGGCGCCGAGACCCTGATCCTGATCAGTTCCGACCTCTCGCACTACCTGCCCTATGCCCAGGCCCGGCAAACCGACGCCGCCACGGTGCAACAGATGCTCGCCGCGCGGCCCGGCCTGGACCATGCCCAGGCCTGCGGCGCCACGCCGGTCAACGGCCTGCTCAGCTGCGCGACCCGGCACGGGCTGCACGCCGAGCTGCTCGACCTGCGCAACTCCGGGGACACCGCCGGCGACCCGTCGCGGGTCGTCGGCTATGCGGCCATCGCCTTCTACGACACGCCGCCGGCCAAGAGCGAAGATGCCCGCGGCGAGACACTGTTGAAGCTGGCCCGCGATGCGATTTCCCGTCATCTGGGCGGCCCCGGCCATCGCCATGGCCATGCCGAGCGCGCCTGGCTGCGCCAGCCGGGCGCCACCTTCGTCACCCTGACCCAGCAGGGCCAGTTGCGTGGCTGCATCGGCAGTCTGGAGGCGCACCGGCCGCTGCTCGACGACGTGCGCGCCAATGCGGTGGCGGCGGCCAGCAGCGACTGGCGTTTCCCCGCGCTGCAGCGCGCCGAACTGGGCCGCACGCGCATCGAGGTGTCGCTGCTCTCGGCCATCGAGGAACTGGCGGTCGCCAGCGAACAGCAGCTGCTGGAGCGCCTGCGCCCGGGCCAGGACGGCCTGCTCCTGGAGTTCCGCCAGGCCCGCGGCACCTTCCTGCCTCAGGTCTGGGAGCAATTGCCCGAACCGGCCGACTTCCTCGCCCAACTCAAGCGCAAGGCCGGCCTGCCGGCCGACTTCTGGCACGCGGAGATCCGCCTGGGGCGCTACGGCGTCAGCAAGTGGCGGGAGGCCGGACATGAGTGAGCCGTCCAGCTACTACCCCGGGCGCTGGTGGCACCCGCTGGCCGACGGCCGCATCCAGTGCGACCTCTGCCCGCGCGACTGCAAGCTGCGCGACGGCCAGCGCGGCGCCTGCTTCGTGCGCATGCGCGAAGGCGAGCAGATGGTGCTGACCACCTACGGCCGCTCCTCCGGCTTCTGCATCGACCCTATAGAGAAGAAGCCACTCAACCACTTCCATCCCGGCACCTCGGTGCTGTCCTTCGGCACGGCTGGCTGCAACCTGGCCTGCAAGTTCTGCCAGAACTGGGACATCAGCAAGTCCCGCGACATGGACCGCCTGATGGACCAGGCCAGCCCCGAGCAGATCGCCCTGGCCGCGCTGAGCGCGGGCTGCGCCAGCGCGGCCTTCACCTACAACGACCCGGTGATCTTCGCCGAATACGCCATCGACACGGCCCTGGCCTGCCGCGCGCACGGCGTCCACCCGGTGGCGGTGACCGCCGGCTACATCCATGCCGACGCGCGGCGCGAGTTCTATGCGGTGATGGATGCGGCGAACGTCGACCTCAAGGCCTTCACCGAGGACTTCTACTTCAAGCTCACCGGCGCGCACCTGCAACCGGTGCTGGACACCCTGGTCTACCTGCGCCACGAAACCGACGTATGGACCGAGATCACCACCCTGCTGATCCCCGGCCACAACGACTCGACCGCCGAGATCGAGGCGCTGTGCCGCTGGGTCTACCGCGAACTGGGGCCGGACGTGCCGCTGCACTTCACCGCCTTCCACCCCGACTTCAAGCTGCGCGAGATCCCGCCGACGCCGCCGGCGACCCTCAGCCGGGCGCGGCAGATCGCCCGCGACCAGGGCCTGCACTACGCCTACACCGGCAACGTGCACGATAGCGCCGGCGGCACCACCTTCTGCCCGGGCTGCGCCAAGCCGCTGATCGTGCGCGACTGGTACCACATCCTCGACTACCAGGTGAGCGAGTCCGGGCACTGCCCGCACTGCCACACCGCCATCGCCGGGCGCTTCGGCCGCTACGCCGGCTCGTTCGGGCAGCGGCGGATTCCCGTGCGCCTGAGCGATGCGCCCTGAGCCAGGGCGCCGATCTTCTGTAGGGTGCGCCCCGCGCACCGGCGGGGCCACGGTGCGCACGGTGCACCCTATGCGCAGGCCGCTCACCACAGCTGTCCACCCGGACAAGATTGATGCCGCCGGCGCGTCGGCGGAGTAGAATTCCCGGCCCTGTCGCCGGATCTGCCCATGCCTGCCCTCACCCGTCCCGCCCGCATCCGCGCCGAACTGCGCGCCCTGCTGGCGCTGGCCACCCCGATCATCATCGCGCAGCTGGCGCACACCGCCATGGGCTTCGTCGACACCGTGATGGCCGGCCGCGTCAGCCCGCGCGACCTGGCCGCCGTGGCCCTGGGCAACTCGCTGTGGGTGCCGGTGTTCCTGCTGATGACCGGCATCCTGCTGGCGACCACGCCGAAAGTGGCGCAACGCTTCGGCAGCGGCCAGCAGCAGGAAATCGGCCCGCTGGTGCGCCAGGCGCTGTGGCTGGCCCTGGCCGTGGGCGGTGGCGCCGCCGCCCTGCTGTGGAATGCCGAGCCGGTGCTGCACCTGATGCAGGTCGACCCCAGCCTGGTCGAGCCGGCCATGGGCTACCTGCGCGGGGTGGCCTGCGGCTTCCCCGCCGTGGCCCTGTACCACGTGCTGCGCTGCTACAGCGACGGCCTGGGTCATACCCGGCCGAGCATGATGCTGGGCATCGGCGGCCTGCTGCTGAACATCCCGCTGAACTACGTGCTGATCTACGGCAAGCTCGGCCTGTCGGCCCTCGGCGGCGTGGGCTGCGGCTGGGCCACCGGCATCGTCATGTGGAGCATGCTGCTGGGCATGCTCTGGTGGGTGAACTGGGCGCCCTACTACCGCCCCAGCCGGCTGTTCGCCCGCTTCGACTGGCCGCAGTGGCCGGTGCTCAGGCGCCTGCTGTCGATCGGCGTGCCGATCGGCGTGGCGGTGTTCGCCGAGGCCAGCATCTTCTCGGTGATCGCCCTGCTGATCGGCGGCCTGGGCGCCACGGTGGTGGCCGGCCACCAGATCGCCCTGAACTTCAGCTCGCTGGTGTTCATGATCCCCTACTCCCTGGGCATGGCCGCCACCGTGCGCGTCGGCCAGTCGCTCGGCCGCGACCAGCCGCGCGAGGCGCGCTTCGCCGCCGGCGTGGGCATGGCCAGCGCCCTGGCCTATGCCTGCCTGTCGGCCAGCCTGATGCTGCTGTGGCGCAGCGAGATCGCGCAGATCTATACCGCCGCCCCGGAAGTGATCGCGGTGGCGTCGAGCCTGATCGTCTATTCGGCGCTGTTCCAGTTTTCCGATGCCATCCAGGTCACTGCCGCCGGCGCCCTGCGCGGCTACCAGGACACCCGTGCGACCATGCTCTACACCCTGTTCGCCTACTGGGGCATCGGTCTGCCGGTGGGTTACGGCCTGGGCCTGGCCGACTGGTTCGGCGAGCCGTCGGGGCCGCGCGGGTTGTGGCAGGGCCTGGTGGTCGGCCTGACCTGCGCCGCCGTGCTGCTCGGCATTCGCCTGGCGCGCAGTGCGCGGCGGCGCATCCGCGCTCAGTCGTCGAGCGCGGCGGTGGCGGCCAGCGCCGCCCAGTAGTCCGCCGACAGATAGGGCCGGCCGGCCAGCAGGTGCTCCAGGTAGGTGCGGCTGGGCGCCAGACCCTCGCTGCGCCAGAACGGGTTGGCGATATAGACCCAGGCGGTGATCGGCCCCCGCTCGGTCTGCACCGCCAGGCGCTCGCGGCTGTAATACACCGGGGTGCCTTCGAAGTGATCCAGCTTGAAGATCTCGTGCTGGTCGGCCAGGCGATACAGCACGCCTTCGACCACGCCGCCGACCTGGTGGCGAATATTGGCGTAGGCACGACCGGGATGGTCATGCGCGCGTTTGTTGAAGCACAGGGCAAAGCCCGGCAAATGCCCGGACAGCGCCTCCTCCACCCGCAACCCACGCGCCTGCATGCGCGCCGGGTTCATGTTGGAGCCATAGGCGAAGTAGTACGGCATTACTCGGCCTTCTTGCGAATCCAGTACAGGTAAGTACCGCCTTCTTCGCTCTGCTCGACCAGCTGGTGATCGAGGAACATGCAGAACTTGGGAATGTCGCGACGGGTCGAGGGATCGGTGGCGATCACCTTGAGCAGGCCGCCGGCTTGCAGGTCGCGCACCTTGTTGTGCAGCATCATCACCGGCTCGGGGCAGTTCAGGCCGGTGGCGTCGAGAATGGCGTCGGGTTGCAGGGACATGGGGTACTCCGGAAACAGGCCGCCATTGTCGCGCAAAGCTGGGCGTCCGCCCAGCCGCCAGGCGACAGAGGAACTTTCATGCGCGAAGCGGAAGACTGGTGCGTCAAACGCCTGGACGATAACGGCAATGAATTCGTCCTGCGCGCAGGCCTCAGCCGCGAGGAGGCCGAGCGCCTGGCCCGCGACTACCAGGCCCGCGGGCATAAACAGACCTACTGGGCCTGCCGCCAGGCTACAGGCGGCGCAGGTGGCAGGTGACTTCCTCGCGGTCGTGGTAGAGCTGCTTGCAGGCAATCGAGACCTTGATCTTGCGTGCGGCGAAGGCGTCCTCCAGGCGCTGCAGAAGCTTGCTCACCTCGGCATAGCGCTGTTTCATCGGCAGCTTGAGGTTGACCACCGCCTCGCGGCACAGGCCCTCGCCGATCCAGGTCTCCAGCAGGGCGGCGTTGCGCGCCGGCTTCTCGACGATGTCGCAGACCATCCAGTCCACCGGCTGCTTGGGCTTCCAGGTGAAGCCGTCGACCATCAGGTGCTGGACCAGGCCGGTGTCCATCAGGCTTTGCGCCATCGGCCCGTTGTCGATGGCGGTGACCAGCATGCCGCGTTTGACCAGCTGGTAGGTCCAGCCGCCGGGGGCGGCGCCGAGGTCGACGCCGGTCATCTCGTCCGACAGGCGCGTATCCCACTGCTCGCGCGGGATGAAATAGTGCCAGGCCTCCTCCAGCTTGAGGGTCGAGCGGCTCGGCGCCTCGCGCGGGAACTTCAGGCGCGGGATGCCCATCGGCCAGGGTGCCTGGTTGTTGGCCTCGGCGATGCCGAGGAACACCTCGCGGCCGCTCTTGAAGGTCAGCAGCAGGCGCGGCTTGCTCGGCTCGTCGACCAGCTTGCCGGCCGCCGCCAGCGCCTTGCGCAGCGGCGCCTCGAACTTCTTGCAGAAGTTCGACAGTTCCTTGCCGTCGTTGCTGTCGAACACTTCCAGCCACAGGCTGCCGCACTGCGGGTAATCGGCCAGGGCCTGCAGCAGCACGCTGATGCGATCGCTTTCCGGCAACTGCACATAGCTGCCGCGGGCCCACTGGCGCGGGAAGATCAGCTTATTGAAGCGCAGGCCCTTCATCAGCCGCTCGGCGCCATCGGCCTCGCTGCAGACGAACTCGGCATGGGCGCTGCCGGCCTTGCCCTTGGCATAGCCGGCCACGTCCAGGCGCGCGGCGTGTTCGCTGATCTCGGCACAGACTTCACCTTCGAAGCCCGGGCGGCAGTGCAGTAGCAGGGTATTCATCGCGGTTCTCCTCGGGGCGCGCATGATAGCCGAGTCGGCCCGACGCGGCGCGCACGCCGCGTCGGGGAAAGTGGCGAGAGTTGACTCCACGGTCTAGTTTCACTAGTTCCCCCCTCAGCGGCTCCTGACCGCCCAGGAGAAATGCCATGCCCTCCCTGGATAGCCTCAAATGCCAGCGCAGCCTGGAGATCGACGGCCAGCGCTACCAGTACTACGACCTCAACGAGGCGGCCAAGAGCCTCGGCGATATCCGCCGCCTGCCCCTGTCGCTCAAGGTGCTGCTGGAAAACCTGCTGCGCTGGGAAGACAACGCCACGGTCAGCGTTTTCGATATCAAGGCCATGGTCGACTGGCAGAAGCAGCGGCGCAGCGACCACGAGATCCAGTTCCGCCCGGCCCGCGTGCTGATGCAGGACTTCACCGGCGTACCGGCGGTGGTCGACCTGGCCGCCATGCGCGCAGCCATGGCCGCCGCCGGCGGCGACCCGCAGCAGATCAACCCGCTGTCGCCGGTGGACCTGGTGATCGACCACTCGGTGATGGTCGACCAGTACGCCTCGCCCAGCGCCTTCGGCCAGAACGTCGCCATCGAGATGCAGCGCAATGGCGAGCGCTATGCCTTCCTGCGCTGGGGGCAGAACGCCTTCGCCAACTTCCGCGTGGTGCCGCCGGGCACCGGCATCTGCCACCAGGTCAACCTGGAATACCTGGCGCGCACCGTGTGGACCAGGGAGGAAGATGGCCAGACCTTCGCCTTTCCCGACACCCTGGTCGGCACCGACTCGCACACCACCATGATCAACGGCCTCGGCGTGCTCGGCTGGGGCGTCGGCGGCATCGAGGCCGAGGCGGCCATGCTCGGCCAGCCGGTGTCGATGCTGATTCCCGAGGTGATCGGCTTCAGGCTCAGCGGCAAGCTGCGCGAGGGCATCACCGCCACCGACCTGGTGCTGACCGTCACCCAGATGCTGCGCAAGAAGGGCGTGGTCGGCAAGTTCGTCGAATTCCATGGCGACGGCCTGGCCGAGCTACCCCTGGCCGACCGCGCCACCATCGCCAACATGGCCCCGGAATACGGCGCCACCTGCGGCTTCTTCCCGGTGGATGGGATCACCCTCGATTACCTGCGCCTGTCCGGCCGCCCGGAGGCCACCGTCAAGCTGGTCGAGGCCTACAGCAAGGCCCAGGGCCTGTGGCGCGAAGCGGGCCATGAGCCGCTGTTCAGCGACGGCCTGGAGCTGGACATGGCCAGCGTCGAGGCCAGCCTGGCCGGGCCCAAGCGCCCGCAGGACCGCGTGCCGCTGCCGCAGGTGGGCCAGGCCTTCGCCGACCTGCTGGCACTGCAGGGCAGGGACAAGGTCGCCAGCGCCAGCGTCGCGCACGACGGCCAGCGCTACGAGCTGGAGGACGGCGCCGTGGTGATCGCCGCCATCACCTCCTGCACCAACACCTCCAATCCCAGCGTGATGATGGCCGCCGGCCTGCTGGCGAAGAAGGCCGTGGAGAAAGGCCTGAGCCGCAAGCCCTGGGTGAAGAGCTCGCTGGCCCCCGGCTCCAAGGTGGTCAGCGAATACTTCGCCGCCACCGGGCTGACGCCCTACCTGGATCAACTGGGCTTCGCCCTGGTCGGCTACGGCTGCACCACCTGCATCGGCAACTCCGGGCCGCTGCTCGAACCGATCGAGGCGGCGATCCAAGGCGCCGACCTGACCGTGGCCTCGGTGCTGTCCGGCAACCGCAACTTCGAGGGCCGCGTGCACCCGCTGGTCAAGGCCAACTGGCTGGCCTCGCCACCGCTGGTGGTGGCCTACGCCCTGGCCGGCACGGTGCGCATCGATCTCAGCAGCCAGCCGCTGGGCACCGGCCTGGACGGCGCGCCGGTGTACCTGCGCGACATCTGGCCAAGCCAGGCGGAAATCGGCGCGGCCGTGGCCCAGGTCAGCAGCGCCATGTTCCGCCGGGAATACGCCGCGGTGTTCAGCGGCGACGCGCAGTGGCAGGCCATCGCCGTGCCGCAGGCGGCCACCTACCAGTGGCAGGCCGACTCCACCTATATCCAGCACCCGCCGTTCTTCGAAGGCATCGCCGACGACCCGCCGCATGTCGGCGACATCCACGGCGCGCGCATCCTCGCCCTGCTCGGCGACTCGGTGACCACCGACCACATCTCCCCCGCCGGCAACATCAAGAAGGACAGCCCCGCCGGGCGCTACCTGGCCGAGCACGGCGTGGCCCCGGCCGATTTCAACTCCTACGGTTCGCGGCGCGGCAACCACGAGGTGATGATGCGCGGCACCTTCGCCAATATCCGCATCAGAAACGAGATGCTCGGCGGCGAGGAAGGCGGCAATACCCTGCACCTGCCCAGCGGCGACAAGCTGGCGATCTTCGATGCGGCCATGCGCTACCAGGACGAGGGCGTGCCGCTGGTGATCTTCGCCGGCCAGGAATACGGCACCGGTTCCAGCCGCGACTGGGCGGCCAAGGGCACCAACCTGCTGGGGGTCAAGGCGGTGATCGCCGAGAGTTTCGAGCGCATCCACCGCTCGAACCTGGTCGGCATGGGCGTGCTGCCGCTGCAGTTCCGCCCGGGGCAGAGCCGCAAGACGCTGCAACTGAATGGCACGGAGAAAGTCACCATCGGCGGCCTGGATGGCGTCAGCCTGCGCCCACACATGAGCCTGGCGCTGGATATCCTGCGCGCCGATGGCAGCCATGAGGAGGTCGAGGTGCTGTGCCGCATCGACACGCAGAACGAGGTGGAATACTTCAAGGCCGGCGGCATCCTGCAGCATGTGCTGCGGCAGATGCTGGCCCACTGAGAACCTGTCTACGATCAAGAGATCGTAAACAGGTTCTGAGAGTGGCGGCGGATTGCCCGCCGCTAACTCCAGGCGTGCCGATCAGCTCGGCACGGTGGCCTTGGGCGTACGCCCGTAAACGTCCTCCAGGCGTTCGATGTCGTCCTCGCCCAGATAGCCGCCGGACTGCACCTCGATGATCTCCAGGGGGATCTTGCCCGGGTTGCTCAGGCGGTGCACCGAGGCGATCGGGATGTAGGTCGACTGGTTTTCCGTGAGCAGGAACACCTTGTCGTCGCAGGTCACCTGCGCCGTGCCGGACACCACGATCCAGTGCTCGGCGCGGTGGTGGTGCATCTGCAGCGACAGCTGCGCGCCCGGCTTGACGGTGATGTGCTTGACCTGGTGGCGCGTGCCGTTGTCCACCGAGTCATAGCTGCCCCAGGGACGGTACACCGCGCAGTGGTTCTGGGTTTCCTGGCGGCCCAGGGCATCCAGGGCGTTGACCATCTTCTTCACGTCCTGCACGGCATCCTTGTGCGCGACCATCACCGCATCCTTGGTCTCGACCACCACCACATCGTTCATGCCGATCAGGGTGACCAGCTTGGAGGTGCCGTGCACGAAGCTGTTGTGGCTGTTGTGGGTGACCACATCGCCCTTAATCACGTTGCCGTCGCTGTTCTTCTCCTGCACGTCCCACAGCGACGACCAGGAACCCACATCGCTCCAGCCGGCCGACAGCGGCACGACGCAGGCACGCGCGGTCTTCTCCATCACAGCATAGTCGATGGAGTTGTCCGGGCAGCACTCGAAGGTGCCGGCGTCGATGGTCAGCACCCCGCCACTGCTCTTGCTGCGTTCGAGGGTCAGCACGCAGGTGTCGTAGATATCCGGCTCATGAGTGCGCAGCTCGTCGAGGTAACGGCTGGCGCGGAACAGGAACATGCCGCTGTTCCAGTAGTAGCCGCCGCTGCGCACGAACTCGCTGGCGCGCACAGGGTCGGGCTTCTCGACGAACTGCTTGACGCGGTAAGCACCGGGAACCAGGGTCTCGCCCTCTTCGCCACGCGCCGCCTTGATGTAGCCGAAGCCGGTTTCCGGACGGTCCGCGGGAATCCCGAACAGCACCATCTCGCCCTCTTCGGCGGCGATGCGCGCCAGCTCCAGGGCCTTGCGCAGGCTCAGCTCGTCGCTGATCACGTGGTCGGCCGGGAGGATCAGCATCAGCTCGTCGCGGCCCTCGGCCAGCAGCTGCAGGGCGGCCATGGCCACCGCCGGCGCGGTATTGCGCCCGAACGGCTCGAGCAGCATGCCCTGGGCAGTGATGCCGATCTTCGCCAACTGCTCGTTGACGATGAAGCGATGCTCCAGGTTGCACACCACCAGCGGCTTCTGCATGCCTTCGAACACCAGGCGCTGCAGGGTCTGCTGGAACAGCGACAGCTCGCCGGTGAGGGCGAGGAACTGCTTGGGGTACATCTTGCGCGACAAAGGCCACAGGCGAGAGCCGCTACCACCAGAAAGAATGACCGGGATCATGGGTCTGTCTCCAATTTAATATCCGTTTAAATCTCGACCTGTCTCGCCGCCGGAACGGATGTACCGGGCAGCGGGAACTGCATCAGGAATCACTTTCAAGGCAGTTGCCCGGAAAACAGCTGGGTCATGTCACCGCCGAGCCGGTAGGTGCTCAGCGGCTCGATCGAGCGGCGCCACGCGTCCGTGCTCTCCGAGCACGGGTACAGCGCGCAGTAAGGCTCCAGCCAGGCAAATCTGTTGCTGTCCTGCAGGTCCTCCAGGGTCTGCGGGTAACCGGTTTTTTCTTGGAATATCTTCGGCTCGCGCAGCCCGGCCTGCAGGCGTAGCGCCAGGCGTTGCAGGGCCGCGTCGTTCTCGCCGCGCAGGTCCAGGCCATTGGCCTTGGCGAACGCTGCGATCATCACCAGCGGCCCCATGCTGTAGTTGTGGTACGCCAGTGCGCGGGTCTGCCGGGACAGCTCCAGCGGCAGATAGCCTTCGCCGTCGACCTGCTGCATGCCGTGCCGGTACTGCTCCACGGCCCAGTCGAACAGGTCGCGCCGATCGAGCACCACGGCCGTGGCCATCACCGACCAGGCGGCCCAGTACTGGTGATTGTTGCGCCGCTCCAGCGGCTGGGCGTTCCAGTCGATCACCACCTGATCGGCCAGTTCGCCTAGCCACGCCTCGATGCGTTCGGCCTGTTCGGCCTGCCCCGCGAGCGGCTGCGAGCGGGAGAACTTCAAGCGCAGGTAGGCGCCCGCGATGCTGCCCAAGGCCCATTTGCGCACCGACTTGCCGGTGTGGTTGTAACGCTCGCTGAGCAGCGCCTCGGCCTCGGCCCAGGTGTCCAGCCAGCTCAGCGCGCAATCGGCATAGGCCTGCTGGCCCGTTTCCAGGTAGCGGCCGACCAGGCGGTTGCTGCCGTTCTCCAGCTGGCGCACATCCTCGGTGAGCTGCGCATAGCGGGCGGCGGCCTCGCTGTTGATCTTGTCGCGGGCGGCATCGGAGCCGGCGTACTTGCTCGGGAAGTACAGCTCGCCGGTATAGGGCGGCGGCACCGGCGGGCAGCTCGGCACCTTGCCTTGCGGCGCCGCGGCACTGCGCAGGTAGCCGGCTGGCGGCACCAGCGTGGCCCCGCCGCGCTCCCAGGAGCAGCCCTGGGCCAGCAGCAAGGCCAGGCATAGCCCGCCACGCAGCAGCACCGCCAATGTCCGATCCGCAAGCTTCATGGCCATTCCTCAGTCGGTGGTGACCGGACGCTTGACCCACACCGGCGACAGCTTGTCGGCGCTGCCGGTGACATACAGGCTGACCACTTCGCCACGCTCGATCACCAGAGGGCTGAGGTCGCTGACCTTGCGTTCGCCGGCGAACAGCGCCAGGCGCACCTTGACCGGATTGATCTCGCGCTCGCCCCGGGCCTGGCCGGCTACCGCCTTGATCACCTCGGTCTTGCCGTCGGCGGTCTTCAGCGTCAGCGCGCTGTCGGACAGGTTCTGCAGGCGCAGCAGCGACTTCTGCCGGTTCTTGAACAGCGGTTCCTCGATCAGGCTCAGTTCGCCGCCCGGCAGGCGCACCAGGGTGTAGTAGGTGTTTTCGGCCAGGCTGACGGCCAGGCTCTTGCCGCCCGCCTTGGCGCTGTAGCTGCCGGCGGGAAGAAACTCGTAGTCACTGCTGCCCTTCGGCGCGATATCGCTGAAGTGCAGGTTGCCCAGGTTGGCATCCAGGGTTTCATTGGCGGCGTTGTAGCTGCGCACGAAGGCCGAACCGTCCGGGGCAACCGGGCCGTACAGGGTGGCTTCGTCAGCCATGGCCAGCGGCGCGCACAGGCTGAGCAACAGGCTGCCCAGACGGCCGGAGCGGTTAAGGGTACGAATCATCGACATGGGTGTTTCCTCGGCAGACAGGACGACTCAGGGAGCCGTCACGGGTTTAACGGGATCGCGCAGCGCCAGCTGCTCATTGCCGCGCAGGCGCTCGAGCCAGGCGCTGTCGAAACCGGACAGGTCGCTCGGCAGCATCAGGTAGCGCTCCGGGAACTCCCAGATCACCAGGCGCAGCTCGGCGGTTTCCGCCCGCTCGCGCTGCAGCAGGCGCAACATCGGCACCAGCGGGCCATGGCCGTCCTCGGCATAGTTGAGCAGGTCGCTGCCCAGCTCCTGCTTGAGCGCGCCGGCGAAGTTCCATTTCGGGTTGGCGCTGTAGCTGGTGCCGACCAGCGCCACCTGCGGCTGGGCGTCGCCGAACAGGTCGGCGGCCGTCTCCGCGCCCGCCTCCGCGGCCTCGGTATGCCGCGGCTGCAGGCTCTCTGCCTGCGGCTGCAGGGCGGCGAAATAGGGCTCCATGGGCAGGAAGCTGAGCAGGTCGCCCTTGTGCGGCTGGCTATCGCTGGTGCGGGTGACGAACCGCTGCTCGCCACGCCGCCAGTCCCCCCGGGCGGCCAGATAGTCGGCCAGCGCCTTGGCGGTAACCTCGGCGCCATGCGGCGTCCAGTGGGTGTCGGTACGCAGGAACACCGCGGCCGCGCTCTTGGCCTGCTGCAACGCCGGCAGCAGATCCGGGCCGGGCAACTGCTGCGTCTGCATCAGCGCATGGGCCTGGGCATACAGCGCCTGCTGGGCGGCGACCGGCTTGGTCGCGGCCAGCTGCTCCGGATACAGGCGCGCCTTGGCCGGCAGCAGGGCCAGCACCAGTTCGATGTCGCGGCGCTTGAATTCCTCCTGCACGGCCGCGATCAGCCGCCAGTTGTCCTGCAGCTGCTGCGGTTTGCTGGCCGGCTTGAACTCCTCGTCGGTGAACAGCCAGTCCTCGCGCCCGACCACCACGCCGGGGCGGCCTTCGCCGAACAGGGTGAACTCCAGGGCGGCCCAGGCGTTGGTGCCGAACGCCTTGAGCGGGAACTGCTTGTCGTAGTGCTTCTCGATGGCATGCGCCAGCTTGCCGTTCAGCAGCGGGGTTTCGCTGGCCGCGGAGAAGCTCAGCAGCGCCGGCAGCGAGGCCAGCGACAGGGCCAGCAGCAAGCCGATGAACAGCAGGCTGTACAGGATATTGGCGGTACGCGACATGACGGCGCCTCCTCAGAACTGGAAATACAGGAAGGGAGAGAAGCTCTGTGCCGACAGCTTCAGCACCGCGGCGGCGAACAGCAGCAGGACCGCGGCATGGAACAGCAGCGCGCGGTAGCTCAGCGCCACGCCCACCGCGGCGCCCCCCGCCGGCATGGCGTCCGCGGCCCGTGCCTTGGGCGCGCCGGCCAGCGGCTGGGCATGGAACTGGCGAATGCCGCACCAGGCCATCACCGCATAGGACAGCAGCAAGGTGGCGACCTGCAGGCTGGTCAGCTGCGCGCGGGTCAGCTCGGAGAGGCGCCAGTCGCCGAAGCTGAACATGGCCGCATACATGCGCCAGGCCACGTCGAGGTTATCGGCGCGGAAGATCACCCAGCCGATCACCACCAGGGCGAAGGTGAAGGCCCACTTCAGCGGGCGGATGCGCTGCGGCGCGGCGTCGACGCCCAGGGCGCGCTCGATGGCCAGCCACATGCCATGCCAGGCGCCCCAGATCACATAGGTGAAGTTGGCGCCATGCCACAGGCCGCCCAGCAGCATGGTCAGGAACAGGTTGCGGTAGGTGGCGAAGGTACTGCCGCGGTTGCCGCCCAGGCTGATGTACAGGTAGTCGCGCAGCCAGGTGGACAGGCTGATGTGCCAGCGCCGCCAGAACTCGGTGATCGACTGGCTGATATAGGGCTGGTTGAAGTTCTCCATGAAGCGGAACCCCATCATCAGGCCCAGGCCGATGGCCATGCTGCTGTAGCCGGCGAAGTCGAAATACAGCTGCGCGGTGTAGGCCAGGGCCCCGAGCCAGGCATCGCCGGTACTGGGGTTGGCCAGGGCGAAGCAATGGTCGGCGATCGGCGCGATGCTGTCGGCGATAAACACCTTCATGATGAAGCCCTGCATGAAGCGCGTGCAGCCTTCGGCGAACTTGTCCAGCGTGTGGGTGCGGTGGTTGAACTGGTCCACCAGGTCGCGAAAGCGCAGCACCGGGCCGGCGATCAGGTGCGGGAAGATCGCCACGAACGCGGCGAAGTCGATCAGGTTGTGGGTGGCCGGGGTATCGCCGCGGTACACGTCGATGATGTAGCTGATCGACTCGAATACGTAGAACGAGATGCCGATCGGCAGCAGGATGTGGGTGAGCACGAACGGCTCGATGCCGAACGAGGCGATGATCGCATTGAGGCTGTCGACCCCGAAGTTGGCGTACTTGAAGTAGCCCAGCACGCCGAGGTCGACCACCACGCCGAGGATCAGCCATTTCTGTGCGGTCCTGGTGCGCACCCCGGCCGTGCCGACCCGCAGGCCGATCCAGTAGTTGAACAGGGTGACCGCGGCAAACAGCGCGAGGAAGTCGATGCGCCACCAGGCGTAGAAGATGTAGCTGGCCACCAGCAGCAGCAAGTTGCGGTAGCGATTGCCGCTCAGGTAGTACAGGCCGAGAAATATCGGCAGGAACAGGAACAGAAATACGTTGGATGAAAAAACCATGCCTTCACTCTCCGATTAAGCCACGCCCTCCCCCCGATCCCTCGGGGGTAAGCCGGTGCCCGTGGGGCACCGGCGCGTCCGGCTTGGTTAGTCCGCGCGGGCCTGCAAGGCCGCCCCGGAATTGTCGCGACGCGGGCAGATGCTGGCCTCGACCTGCATGCCGGCCGGGGTGTCCGCCGGCATCTCGATCTCCAGGGACAGCAGGGTCTGCCCCGACCACTCCGGGTCATCGCGCAGGCCGAAGACGAAGCGGCCGTCGGCCTCCACTTCCGGGGCGCGGGAAATGTTCAGGTTGTCGCGCGAGCCACTCATGTACAGGAACGAGCTGCGCAGGTCGCGCACATTGCCGCCGCTGAACTGGATATCGGCGACATAGTCCTCGCTGCGGATCGGCTTGACCGCGGTGTTCACCAGAATCTGGTTGACCCCGGGGTGCAGGGCCACCTTCTGGCTCAGCGCCGCCGGCGAGGCCTGGCAGCCGTTGGCGAGCATCGGCATGATCTGCCGGTAGAAGATCGACATGGCCAGGTCGTAGTAGCTGTTGATCTCCCAGACCAGGATCTTCGGCGGGTCGTTCTGGAAGTCCTGGCTGCCCAGGTACTGCAGCATGGCGCTGTGGAAGCCGCCGCCGGTTACCGAGCGGTTGTCCACATCGACGCTGGCGTACTGCTTGAGGAAGCCATCGAAGTTGTACTGCGCGGAGCTGAAGCTGGTGCCCACCAGCACCACATCGGGCGCCGCGGTCTCGCCGAACAGCTCGGAGCTTTCATCCTTGGGCTCGGTGGCCACGCGGGTGAAGTATTCGTTGGCGTAACCGTTGCCGCAGATCTTGCCGAAGGCCTGGTTGAGCGAGCCGATCTTGTGCCGCACGCCCTCCTTGCGCGTGACGAACTCCTTGCGTGGAATGCTCTTGAACACCTCCGACTTGCCCAGCTCGGCGGCCAGCAACTGCGCCGTCAGTTCGGCGCCACGGGGCGTCCAGTGGTTGTCGCGCTTGAAGAACAGCGTCTCGCGCACCGCCGCCGGCTGTTCCAGCAGCGCCGACAGGTCGGGCACGCGGATGCCCAGGCTGCGCAGGCGCGCGGTGGTCGCCAGGTAGTTCTTGCGCGACAGCTCGGCATCGTAGCCGCTGCGGCTCTGCGCGCTGAGCATCTCCGGGCTGACCAGGCCGCGCGGCGGCAGGTAGACCATGACCAGCTCCACGCCCCGCTCCTTGAGGGCATCGCGCAGGCGCTGCAGGTGCTGATAGCCCTCGGCCGTGGTGCCGATATCGGTCATCAGGTCGATCTTGCTGCGGAACAGCCAGTCTTCACGACCCTGCACCAACTTGGTGAACTCGCCCATGTCACCGGTATAGGTGCTGTCCTGCAGCGCCTGCGGGCAGATTTCGCAGCACCGTTCGATCTTGTACTGCGGCGCCTCTTCGGCACGGGCGGTGGCGGCCAGCAGGCCGAACAGCCCCAGCGAGGCCAGCAGGCCGGCCGCTTTCACGCTTGAATTCCGTGTCATCGCTCGCTCCTCACTTCTGCAATTGCGCCAGTTGGTCCAGCGGCAGGACCAGCACGGCTTTCTTCTGCCGCACGAGCAGGTCGAGAATCTGGTTCTTGTCGTCGGCCAGCGCGCCGAACATGCCGATACCTGTGGGTTTGCTCGGCATCAGCATGTCCAGCTGGTAGAGCTTCACGCTCTGCGGTGCCACCACCGAGATGGCGCCCGTCTGGTTGCCCACCAGGCGCCCGCCGACCACGGTCATCGACAGGTTCATGTCGAAGGGGTCCAGCGCCAGGTCGCGGTCGGTACCGTTGAGGTCCTTGACGTGGCCGTAGATGCCGAGCAGGCCGTTGGCCACCGCCAGGTTCTCGTACAGCTCGACCTCGGCGCTGTTGCGCACCCGGATGCCGTGCCGGCCGTTGTTGAAGGCCTTGTTGCCCCACAGCAGGTTCTGGCCGCTCTCGTAGATGGTGATGCCGTCGGACTGGTTGCGGTAAATCTCGTTGTAGGCGATCACGTTGTTGACGCTGGTGCGGTCGATGACGATGCCGGACAGGTGGTTCTCGTAGGAGCGGTTGTTGAAGATCCAGCTGTCGTTGACCTCGCGCGAAATGATGATGCCGTGCTTCTGCACCGTGCCGTAGGCGGTGTTCTCGGCAATGATCAGGCGTCGCGAGCGGTCATGGGGGTCGATGCCGTAGACCAGGTTGTTGCGGTAGGTGTTGCCGCGCAGCACCACGTCGAAGGCCTCGTAGCAGTAGAAGCCGTACCACATGTCGTCGAACATCGAGTTGAGCAGCCAGCCGGTGGGATGACCGCGCTGCATGATCGGGTGCATCGCCGGGCTGTACTGCGAGATCGACACGCCATAGGACTTGCTCGCGGTGTAGCCGAGGCTGGAAACCACGCTGTTGACGATGTAGGTCTCGGTGCCGCCCCAGGAGTTGAGGAACGGGCGGAACTTGCCCTTCTTGCGGAACCAGTCCTGCTGGTTCTCGGCCTCGCGCCAGGCGGTCAGGCGGCTGTCGGTGATGAACAGCTTGCCGTCGTTGATCAGGAACGCGCCGCGTTCGCTGGACAGGCGGAAATCCCTGGTCTCCTTGCCGATGTGCAGGGTCGCGCCCTGGCTGACCACGATCGGCAGGCGGGCCAGGTACACGCCCGGCTCGGTCTCGCGGAAATACTTCTGCGGCAGGCTGCGCGCCAGGTCCGCCGGGGTCACGTAGCCGCCCTCGATGAACACCACCTGCGGCATCTCGCCCTGGCGCTTGACCCACTCGCGCAGGCGCTCGTCGCCACCGGTGAACTCCACCAGCGGGTTCTGCTCGATCATGCCGCGCACCACCACGCGCCCGGCGGGCTTGGCCTGGACCTTGGCGTATACCGCCTCGGCGGTGTAGCCGCTCAGGTCGGGCAGCCGGGGCGCCTCGCGCTGCAGCGACTCGACCGGAATGCTCGACACCCGATAGGCCTGGCGCTTGACCTCGGCGGCCTCGGCAGCCACGGCCAAAGCCAGCCCGCCCGCCAGCAGCAGGCCATGGCGCAGCAGTTGCCTGAACGCTGTAGGTGAATCCATCTTGCCAGTCTCCATGTTCACTTCAGGCCACCTCAGTAACGCCAGACCACGTCGACAACGGCGCGGTGCATGTTCGAATCGCTGTCGCGGGAAAAGGCGTCGCCCGGCAGGAACAAACCGCCGCGAAAACGCACCAGCGCCGACTTCGCGCCCAGCCAGCCCAGTTCGGCGGGCATCTGCCCCTCGTTGAAGTAACGGGTCAGCACCAGATCGACTTCCTGGCCCAGGTCCTTCTCCCCCGGCTCCAGCGCCGCCTGCAGGCCGCTGGCGCTGTCGGCCTGGTCATCCACCCGCCAGAAGCGGTGATAGACCAGGCTGGCGTCGTAGTCCTTGTTCAGCTGCCAGGCGCCAAACAAGCTGGCCGCCTGCAGGTTGTTCAGCTCGCCGCGATAGGCCTCGCCGAAGCGGTTGACGGTGGAGTTGGTGCCGGTGAAGTTGGCGCGGTTGCTCTGCAGATCGGTCTGCACGAACTGCTCGGAGTCGTCGCCATCGCCGCCGCCACTGGCGCGCGAATAGGTGGCGCCGAGCCGCCAGTGCTCATCGATGTTCCAGCGCAGGCCGAGATCCAGGGCCCAGGCATCGACATCCTGGTTGCTCTCGCCGGCGGCCCGGCGTACGCCGTCGACGGTGCGCGTGCTGAGCACGTCGGCGTCGCCGGTCAGCCAGGTCAGGCTGGCCATGTAGCTCAGCGGCAGGCTGCTGCGGTAGTTGTAGAAGTCGCCATTGGCCTCGATGCCCAGCCAGGTCAGCTGGCCGCTGTAGGTCTTGCTCAGCTGGTCCACCTCTTCGCCCGGGTTCGGCAGGCTGCCGTTATCGTCGCTGTGGTGGAACTTGAGCCCGGCCCAGTGCCCCGGCCGCCACTGGGTGGAGAGATCGCCCAGCAGGTGCAGGCGATCCTCGTCCTGCGGCGCCAGGTCGTCGAGGTCGGTACGGTAGTCACTGAAGCGCTCGGCGATGCCGACATGGGCGTTGAGCAGCGTGGTATCGAAGTTCCAGCGCAGCGCCTCGATATTGCTGTCCCACCACAGGCCGTCGACGCTGCGGATCTTCTGCCGGCCCAGGCGCAGGGACTCGCCGGGATAGGCGGTCAGGCCGCCGTAGTCGACCCAAAACTCGTGCAGGGCGAGGAAGTTGTCGTCGCGCTCGCGCGCATCGGTGGAGTCGATGGTGTCGGACTCGCTGGTATCGGATTCGATCACATCGCTGGCGACGAAGGCCTCCGCCATCAGGTAGGCGCTCCAGTCGCCGCGCAGGCCGTAGACCCAGGGCCGCACGCTCAGGCCGACGCCATTGAAGTCGCCGCCATCACGGGTACCCAGGTCGCGGTCGTCGAGCGACTGCGCGGTGATCTTCAGATTGGCCCCGTAGGACAGCCCGGGCTGCGCCTCGGCCGCCCACAGGAGCGGGCTGCCGAGCAGGCCGGCCGTGCACGCGAAAACGGCGGCGCAACGGTTGGTCGAAGTCATAGCATTCCCTGCATTGGATGGGTCGAATTGCGGATGCTCAGCTGCTCGCCGCCGCGGGCACGCAGCTCGCGGGCCAGCAGGCTTTCCACCTGCGGGTAGTCCTGCGCTTGCAGGCGCGGCGCCAGGCGTTCCAGTAGCGCCTGGCCCTGGGGCGCGCCCTGCTGCTTGGCCAGGGTGGCGAAGGTGTAGGCGTACACCGCATTGATGCGGATGCCCTTGCCGGCGCCGAACAGCTGGGCCAGGGCCACGTCGGCACTGGCGTTGCCGCTGCGGGCGGCGATCAGCAGGTGCTCCAGGGCCTTGTCCGGGTCGATGTCGCCCAGCTGCCCTTCGCTGTAGATCTTGCCGAGGAAGAAGTGCGCCTTGGGCTCGTACGGCAAGGCCTGCAGCAGGTATTTTTCGGCGGCCAGGGGATCGCCCGGGAGGATCTGGCCCTTCATGTAGTGCTGCCCCAGGGTCATGGCCGCGCGCGAGGAACCCGCCGCCACGCCCTGCTCCAGGTAGGCCTGGATTTCGCTGGCGCCCCCCAGGTCCGGGTAGCTCTGCGTCAGCTCCGCCAGGCTGACCCAGGCGTCGGCATGGACGGGAGCGATCAGCTCGAACAGCTCCTTGGCGGTCTGTGGAGCCGGCTCGCCGTTGGCCGGGTCGGCGAGCACCTTGGCCACCGCCTGCAGGCGGTCGGGCACCACCGTGCCGGCCTGATAGTCCTCGCGCAGGCGCACCAGCAGGGCTTCCAGGGCCGCGCTATCGGTCTGCTGCTGGTAGATCGCCGCCAACTCGGGGTAGCACTCGCTGACCTGGGCCAGCCAGGCCTCGCAGGTTTGCCGGATCTGCATCTGGTGCTGCGCATAGTCGCCGCGCACGCGGTACAGCTGGATCATGCCGAGCTGCGCCTCGCCCAGCCCCTGGGCCTGCCAGTGCGCCAGCTCACGGTCGATCTCGCCGCTGCCGACCTTCTGCGGGTCGAGCAGCTGCACCTGCACCAGTGGCAACAGTGCGCTGCGGTCGCCCTCCTGCAGACCCTGGCGCAGCAGGCGCTCGGCCTCCTGGCGTTGCTCCACGCTCAACTGCGGCTGGCTGGCCAGCCACTTGCCGAGGCGCACCGGCGCCAGGGGCGAGCGCCCCAAAGCGCCGCGATAGAGCGCTGCGCCCTGCTCCTGCTGCGCCACCGAGGCGCTGCGCACGAGGATGTCGGCCAGGCCGATTTCCGCGTCGACATAGCCCTGCGCCGCCAGCGCCTGGAAGTTGGCCTGCGCGGTCGCCAGATCGCCGGCGTTTTTCGCCTGCTTGGCCAGTTGCAGGTCGGGCAGGCTCACGCAGCCCGACAGCAGGCCGAGGCCTAGGGTCCCGAGTGCCAGGCTGAGCCTTTTCATTTGCCGGCAGCCAGGCTGTTGCTCGACCACAGCCCGCCCAGCGGCTGGATGCGTACGTCCACCGGGCGCTTGGCCAGTTCGCTGGCCAGCGGCAGTGCCGGCTCGATCATCACGCGGATGTCCGAGGCCAGGCCGCCGTCCTGCAGCGCCATGCTGCTGATCACGCCGCTGCGCGGCTCGGTCTCGCCGCCCACCAGGAAGCTGACCTGGGTGCCCGGCTGCAGCTCATCGAAGGCCCGGTAAGGGAAGCGCGCCTCGACGGTCGCCACGCTGTCGGCCGGGGCCAGGGTGAACACGGCCGTGCCCTTGACCGCCATCTGCCCGTCGCCGACCAGCTGCGCCACCACGCGGCAGTCGCAGGGGCTGGTCAGGGTGCCCTGGAAGCTCTTGCTGAACAGGCGCTCGAGGTTGTCCGGGGTCATCTCCGCCTCCGGCAGCGCGCCCTTCAGGGCATCCAGCATGGTCGCGGAGAAGGTCGCCACCGGCGCGCCCTTGGCCACCGTGTCGCCGACCTTGACCAGGCTCTGTACCGACCCTTCGCGCGGCATGGCCACCTGCTGCCCGGGCACCATGACCTGGGCCGAGTCGGCATGGGTGACGAAGTAGATGTCGTACAGCTGATAGAGCACGTAGCTGCAGGCGCTGACCCCGACCAGGAAGATCGCCAGGCTCAGGCCCAGGGCGCGCAGGCGCGCCAGCGGGCTGACCGGGCCGTCGGCCTTGTTGTTGCGCGCCTTGGTGAAGTTCTCGCGCTGCAGGGTGCTGATCAGGTCGCCGACGGTGACCAGCTCGCCGCTGAGGAAGCCGCTGATCAGGTAGCGCAGCGCGGAGATTTCGCGCGGCTTGAGGTTGTGGAACTCGCAACCGACGCGCTTGCCGCCCTGCAGCGAGCGCACCTGGAACTCCACGTCCATGGCGAAACCGATGCCTTCGATCTCGAACATCAGCTTGCCGCGCAGGTGCTGGCCTTCGCTGATCAGCCCGGAATTGGGCTCGAAGCTGAAACCACCAGCCGACAGATCCAGCAGCGGTGCTTCCAGATCCTGGCCCTGCGGGCTGCGGTAGACGATCTTCGCCGGCAGCTTCAGACGCGCGTACTGGCGCTGGGCCTCCGACTCGTGGACAACATTGCTGTTGCTGCTTGGACTCATCACTGCACTCATGGCTTTTCCCTTTTAAATTAATGAGTTAACTCGGGCATCAAGTGGCCTTCGGCCATCCGTTGCCGCTTACACCACCCACATCAAGGCAGCGACGAAAATACTGCCCGCCGAAAAGGTCATGGCCCGCGACGACCAGGTGTTGAACCAGCGCTGGAAGCTGGCCAGGTCGCGATTGAGCTTGGTCTTCTGGCGGGTCCAGGACTGCTGGTCGAGGCGGAAAAACACGTACACCTTCACCAGGGCCCCGACGATCTGGTTGTAATAGAGGATCAACGGGTAGGCCGGCCCGATCTCATGCCCGGAGGCCAGCAACAGCAGGGTAAGCACCAGCCGCGTCAGGCCGATCCACAGCAGGTAGATGAGCAGGTAGGCGAAGCCGTACTTGATGCTGGCGATGATCGCCACGCTCGGCCCCAGCAGGCTGGTCCACATCGAGATGCGCTGATCCAGCAGCACCAGGCTGGTGAACCAGCCCAGGCGCGACGGACCCAGGCCGAGGGCGCGCGAGTTCTGCCGCAGGTTGTTGCCGTACCAGCGGAACATCAGCTTGCGACTGGCCTTGATGAAGCTCTTCTCCGGCGGGTGCTCGACCGTATTGATCGTCGCATCCGGCACGTAGAAGGTGTCGTAGCCCAAACGCATCAGGCTGTACCAACTGGACTTGTCGTCGCCGGTGAGGAACTTGAAGCGGCCAAGACGCCAGTGCTGCAGGTGGTCGTTTTCCACGTCGGCGATGAAGCCGGGGCTGGTCACCACCTCGGCGCGGAACACCGACATGCGCCCGGTCAGGGTCAGCACGCGCTTGGACAGGGCCATCGAGCACATGTTGATGTGGCGCTGGGCGAAGCGCAGCTTGTGCCACTCGTGCATGATGTAGCCGCCGCGCACTTCGCAGAACTCGTTGGTGGTCAGGCCACCCAGGTTTTCGAACAGGCCGAAGTACGGCACGGTCTTGCGCACCACGCCGGCACTCAGCACGGTGTCGCCATCGACCACGGCCACTACGGCCCGGTCGTCCGGCTGCGCCCGCGAGATGGCGCGGAAGCCCTGGGCCAGGCCGTCGCGCTTGCCGGTGCCGGGAATCCGCACGAAGGTCAGCTTGACCCGCTCTGGCGGATTCAGGCGATGCCACAGGTTCTTGACCAGCAGTTCATCGGACAGCTCGACGATCGAGCAGACCACCGTGCACGGGTAGTCGCAGTTGATCGCTTCCTCGATCACCGAGCGATAGACCTCGGCGGTGGTCAAGGCATCGATGCGGAAGCTGGTGACCATCAGGAACACGTGCGACGGATCGGCATCCGCCCCCTGCTTGCGCGCCTTGCGCCGGTAGTAGGGGAACATCAGGTAGAGAAAAATCATCCCGCGCACATAGTGGGTGATGCCCACCGAATAGCGCCAAATCCCCACTGCACCCAGCAGCAGGAGGAAATCGGTGGATTGCGGATCGAACACGCTGTGCGGCAGCAGTAACGCCATGCCACCCAACGCGCTGAGATAGAACAGCCAACCCGCGGCATTGCGCAGGCGCCCCCGAGTATCTTCCATGTAACCAACCCCGTTTGAGTTTCGACTCTGCAACGGGGGCGTTCTTATTCTTGTTGTAACGCCCTGTGCATGTTCAACGCTGCAGCAGTCGCTACCAGCAGAGGCCTTCCTTGACGTCGTCACTGCAGTGGCGCATGAAACCGACCAGATCGATCAGCTTCTTGCCCGCCGGCAGGTTCTGCACCACGGTCTCGAACAGTTCGTCGCTGTTGCCCAGCACGATCACGTCGGCATCGGCCACGACCTGCTGCAGGTCGGAGCGCAGCAGCGATGAGACATGGGGAATCTTCGACTCGATGTATTCGCGGTTGGCGCCGTGGACGCGGGCATATTCGACGTTGCGGTCGAAGATCTTCAGGTCGAAACCCTTGCCGATCAGCTGCTCGGCCAGTTCCACCAGCGGACTCTCGCGCAGGTCGTCGGTGCCGGCCTTGAAGCTCAGGCCGAGCAGCGCGATCTTGCGCTTGTCCTGGCTGGCGATCAGGTTGTAGGCGTTGCGCACCTGGGCTTCGTTGCTCGGCATCAGCGAGTTGATCAGCGGCGACTCGATGTCGAGCTGGGTGGCGCGGTAGTTGAGGGCGCGCACGTCCTTGGGCAGGCAGGAGCCGCCGAAGGCGAAGCCGGGCTTCATGTAGTACTTGGACAGGTTGAGTTTGTGGTCCTGGCAGATCACATCCATCACCTCGCGACCGTCGACGCCGACCGCCTTGGAGATGTTGCCGATCTCGTTGGCGAAGGTGATCTTGGCCGCGTGCCAGACGTTGCAGGTGTACTTGATCATCTCCGCGACCTCGATGGTCTTGCGGATGATCGGCGCGTCCAGCTCGCTGTAGATCGCTTCGAGCAGGTCGCCCGAGGTCTTGTCCAGCTCGCCGATCACGGTCATGGCCGGGAAGTCGTAGTCCTTGATCGCGGTGCTCTCGCGCAGGAACTCCGGGTTGACCGCCACGCCGAAGTCCTCGCCGGCCTTGAGGCCCGAGTACTTCTCCAGGGTCGGGATGACCACGTTGCGCAGCGTGCCTGGCAGCACGGTGCTGCGTACCACCACGGTGTGGCGAGTGCTCTTTTCCGGGAGAACCCGGCCGATCTGCTGGCAGACTTCCTCGATGTAGGACACATCCAGGTCGCCATTGCGCTTGCTCGGCGTCGGCGGGGCGAGGAAGGAGATATCCGTCTCCAGTACCGCCTCGCGCATGTCCAGCGTACCGCGCAGCTTGCCGCTCTTGATGCCCTGCTGCAGCAGCTCCTCGAGCCCCGGCTCGACGATTGGCGCCTTACCGCTGTTGATCAGGTCGATCTTCAGCGCCGAAATATCCACACCAATGATCTGATGCCCCCGGGCCGACAGGCAACCGGCACACACAGCTCCTACATAGCCAAGCCCAAAAATGCTGATGCGCATTTGGCGATCTCCTCCTTGCGTTGATCGATGCGGCAGCCACACGGCTGATCCGCCTATCTCGCGAGACCGACTACAGGTACGACAAAACCCTCGAGTCCCTTCACCAACCAGTCGACTTCTGCCTTATCCGAGGCAGAGAAAGTTCAACTTGATCAGAGCAAAACCAATGCCACACGAAGACACTAAGTTCCTCGTGTGACAGTTGTTAAGTTATTCCTTTTTAAAACAGTAACCTAGTTACCAAGAGTAACGCGTGAAGCACTTCACAGATGCCATTTTTCTGGCACCAACATGATGCAAGCGCTCTGGAATGGATCATACAGAAGGCGGATTAGAAAGTAACACCTAAAAAACAGGCATTACGCAAGGTAATACGCGCGACGTAAAGCATATTGAAAACAGGCTAATGCCATTTTTCTGACGCCATATATAATGACAAAAGCAGCGATATATAGGACACCATTAGCCACGCCAGATGAACGAGACATTAATATCCACCGAATACTTCAGCTATTTTCCATTGACTGCATATATAAACAGCCAGCCCAAATAAAAAGTTGGCGCCAAATTATTCTTATCTATCCGGACAGGTTACAATCGGTTACGAACGTTAGGATCGACCGCTCAATTTTCACAGTTCACGGCCGATCCACTCTGACAAGCCCCTCGCCGAAGAATCGACACGCATGCGAAACAACCAGCCCATCACCCAGCGCGAGCGCACCTTCCCTGCCCAGCAGCGCCTGATCTCCACCACCGATGCAAAAGGTCAGATCACCTACTGCAACCAGGCCTTCATCGAGATCAGCGGTTTCACGCGCGACGAACTGATCCGGGCGCCGCACAACCTGGTGCGCCACCCGGATGTTCCGCCGGCGGTGTTCGAGCACATGTGGACCACCCTGAAGAAGGGCCGCCCGTGGATGGGCATCGTCAAGAACCGCAGCAAGAACGGCGACCACTACTGGGTCAATGCCTACGTGACCCCGATGCTCGAGGGCGGCCAGGTGGTGGGCTACGAATCGGTACGGATCAAGCCGACCGCCGAGCAGGTGAGCCGCGCCCAGGCCCTGTACGCACGGATCAACGCCGGTAAAGCGGCGATCCCCAGCCGCGACAGCTGGCTGCCGCTGCTGCAGGCCTGGCTGCCATTCATCCTGATCAGCCAGATCGGTTTCCTGATCGGTCACTGGATGGGCTCGACCTGGGGCTTCCTGCTCGCCGCCCTGTTCTCGGTGCCGCTGGGCCTGACCGGCCTGGCCTGGCAGAACCGCGGGATCAAGCGCCTGCTGCGCCTGGCCGAGCAGACCACCTCGGACCCGCTGATCGCCCAGATGTACACCGACAGCCATGGCGCCGAGGCGCGCCTGGAAATGGCCATGCTCAGCCAGGAAGCCCGCCTGAAGACCTGCCTGACCCGCCTGCAGGATACCGCCGAGCGCCTGACCCAGCAGGCCCGCCAAGCCGACCAGCTGGCCCACAACAGCTCCGCCGGCCTGGAGCGCCAGCGCGTGGAAACCGAACAGGTTGCCACCGCGGTCAACGAGATGGCCGCAACCACGCTTGAGGTCGCCAGCAATGTGGCGCGCACCGCCATCGCCACCCAGGAAGCCAACCGCCTGACCGGCGAAGGGCGCAATGTCACCGCGGAAACCCGCGACGCCATCCAGCGCCTGTCGCTGTCGGTGGGCGAAACCGGCGAAACCGTGTCGCGCCTGGCCCAGGACAGCAACGAGATCGGCGGCGTGGTCGACGTGATCAAGGGCATTGCCGACCAGACCAACCTGCTGGCGCTCAACGCCGCCATCGAAGCCGCCCGCGCCGGCGAGATGGGCCGCGGCTTTGCCGTGGTGGCCGACGAGGTGCGTTCGCTGGCCCAGCGCACCGCCGAATCCACCGGGCAGATCCACGCCCTGATCGCCAAGCTGCAGCGCACCGCCGAAGAGGCGGTGATGACCATGGAGATCGGCCGCAAGCAGGCCGACGAAGGCGTCGAACGTGTGCAGCAGGCCGACCAGGCCCTGCTGGGCATCAGCGAGGCCGTGGCGAATATCGCCGACATGGCCAACCAGATCGCCGCCGCCGCCGAGGAGCAGAGCGCCGTGGCGGACGAAATCAACCAGAACATCACCACCATTGCCCAGCTGGCCGACCAGACCGCCGGCGAAGCGCAGAACACGGCGAACCTCAGCGAGGAGCTGACCACCACCGCGCAGGACCAGTACTCCCTGGTGGAGCGCTTCAACCGCTGAGCCACGCGCCCCCCAAAAAGGCCGGCACCCTCGCGGGTGCCGGCCTTTTTCATGTCTTGCACACCCCGAAGCCGGTCACCGCTGCCACTAAAACCAGACTGCTGATTTCCCCAGGGATGCGCAGCAGCGGGCTTCGCTGGCGAAACATCGCCATTGGCGCGCGGAGCCCGCGTCTAGCCGAGGCGCCGCAGAAATGCCGCCACCGCATCCGCCGCCGCCTGCAGATGCTGCTCGTGGCTGAAGCCACTCGCCTTAAGCGGCTTCAGGTCATGATCGCCGGCCGCCAGCCAGTGCAGCTCGACCGCTGTCGACAAGGCATAACCCGCCACAGTGGCCCGCGCGCCCATGGCGTCGCGCTCGCCCTGGACAATCAAGGTCGGCGTGCGCAAGCCGGCCAGGTGGGCGACCCGCGGCTTGTCCTGCTTGCCCACGGCATGGAAGGGATAGCCCAGGCACACCAGCGCGTCGGCGCCCAGCTCGTCGGCCAGCAGGCTGGCCATGCGCCCGCCCATGGATTTGCCGCCGATCGCCAGCCGCCCCGGCACCTGCTCGCGCACGGAGGCATAGACCTGGCGCCAGCTCTCCAGCAGCTGCGCCTGGGGATTGGGCGGGCGCTTGCGTCCATCCTCGCGGCGCGCCGTCATATAGGGGAATTCGAAGCGCAGCACCGCGATGCCGCGCGCCGCCAACAACCCCGCCATGCCGGCCATGAACGCGCTGTCCATCGGCGCGCCGGCGCCGTGGGCCAGGATCAGATCGACTTGCGACAGCCTGTCACACCCGTCCAGGAGCCACTCACCCACTGTGCATTGACCTCCGTCAATAACTGTCACCGTGCCATTACCCATGCTTGCCCTGCTTTTCATAAACCGTGGATGGAAGCCCAACACATGAACACAACCAGCAGAACCGCCTACAACTACAAGGTGGTCCGCCAGTTCGCCATTATGACGGTGGTTTGGGGCATAGTCGGGATGGGGCTCGGCGTGTTCATCGCCGCGCAACTGGCCTGGCCCGAACTCAACTTCAACCTACCCTGGACCAGTTTTGGCCGCTTGCGACCCCTGCATACCAACGCGGTGATCTTCGCCTTCGGTGGTTGCGCCCTGTTTGCCACCAGCTACTACTCGCTGCAACGCACCTGTCAGACCCGCCTGATCTCGGACAGCCTGGCCGCCTTCACCTTCTGGGGCTGGCAGCTGGTCATCGTGCTCGCGGCGATCAGCCTGCCCCTGGGCTGGACCAGCTCCAAGGAATACGCCGAGCTGGAATGGCCGATCGACATTCTGATCACCATCGTCTGGGTCTCCTATGCCGTGGTGTTCTTCGGCACCCTGATGAAGCGCAAGACCAAGCACATCTACGTGGGCAACTGGTTCTTCGGCGGCTTCATCCTGACCGTGGCGATCCTACACCTGGTCAACAACATGGAGCTGCCGGTCACCCTGACCAAGTCCTACTCGCTGTACGCCGGCGCCACCGACGCCATGGTGCAGTGGTGGTACGGCCACAACGCCGTGGGCTTCTTCCTCACCGCCGGTTTCCTGGGGATGATGTACTACTTCGTGCCCAAGCAGGCCGGGCGCCCGGTGTATTCCTATCGTCTGTCGATCGTGCACTTCTGGGCGCTGATCACCCTGTACATCTGGGCCGGTCCGCACCACCTGCACTACACCGCCCTGCCGGACTGGGCCCAGTCCCTCGGCATGGTGATGTCCCTGGTGCTGCTGGCGCCGAGCTGGGGCGGCATGATCAACGGCATGATGACCCTCTCGGGCGCCTGGCATAAGCTGCGCAGCGACCCCATCCTGCGCTTTTTGGTGGTGTCCCTGGCCTTCTACGGCATGTCCACCTTCGAAGGCCCGATGATGGCCATCAAGACCGTCAACGCCCTGTCCCACTACACCGACTGGACCATCGGCCACGTGCACGCCGGCGCCCTCGGCTGGGTGGCGATGATCTCCATCGGCTCGCTGTACCACCTGATCCCGAAAGTCTTCGGTCGCGAGCAGATGCACAGCGTCGGCCTGATCAACGCCCACTTCTGGCTGGCGACCATCGGCACCGTGCTGTACATCGCCTCCATGTGGGTCAACGGCATCACCCAGGGCCTGATGTGGCGTGCGGTCAACGAAGACGGCACCCTCACCTACTCCTTCGTCGAAGCCCTGGAAGCCAGCCACACCGGCTTCGTGGTGCGCGTACTGGGCGGGGCGATCTTCTTCACCGGCATGCTACTGATGGCCTACAACACCTGGCGCACCGTACGCGCCGTGCAACCGGCCGAATACGACGCTGGCGCGCTGATCACTGAGGGAGCCCACTGATGAGCAGCAAACACGAAATACTCGAGAAGAACGTCGGCCTGCTGGCCCTGTGCATGGTCCTGGCCGTGAGCATCGGCGGCCTGACCCAGATCGTCCCGCTGTTCTTCCAGGACGTGGTC
This sequence comes from Pseudomonas sp. R-28-1W-6, assembly GCF_009799925.1. Lineage (GTDB taxonomy): Bacteria > Pseudomonadota > Gammaproteobacteria > Pseudomonadales > Pseudomonadaceae > Aquipseudomonas. The sequence continues at coordinate 297,283 of NZ_WELK01000004.1, read as the reverse complement.
AACGAGCCGGTACAGGGCATGAAGCCCTACACCGCGCTGCAGCTGGAAGGCCGCGACATCTATATCAAGGAAGGCTGCGTCGGCTGCCACTCGCAGATGATCCGTCCGTTCCGCGCCGAAACCGAGCGCTACGGCCACTACTCGGTGGCCGGTGAAAGCGTCTGGGACCACCCGTTCCTCTGGGGCTCCAAGCGTACCGGCCCGGACCTGGCCCGCGTCGGCGGCCGCTACTCCGACGACTGGCACCGCGCGCACCTGTACAACCCGCGCAACGTGGTGCCGGAGTCGAAGATGCCGGCCTACCCCTGGCTGGTCGAGAACAAGCTGGACGGCAAGGACACCGCCGCCAAGCTTGAAGCCATGCGCACCCTCGGCGTGCCCTACAGCGATGCGGACATCGCCGGCGCCGCCGAGGCCGTCAGCGGCAAGACCGAGATGGAGGCGCTGGTCGCCTACCTGCAGGCCCTCGGCACCAGCCTGAAGAACAAGAGGTAAGTCATGGTCATTCACCCCTTCCTGTTTCTGTCACGGAGTACACAGCCATGACCTCTTTCTGGAGTGGCTACATCACCCTGCTCACCCTCGGCAGCCTGGTCGCCCTGCTGTGGCTGGTATTCGCCACCCGCAGCGGCGAGAACAAAGGCACCACCGAGCAGACCATGGGCCATGCCTTCGACGGCATCGAGGAGTATGACAACCCGCTGCCCAAGTGGTGGTTCATGCTGTTCATCGGCACCATCATCTTCGCCGCCGGCTACCTGGCCATCTACCCGGGCCTGGGCAACTGGAAAGGCTGGCTGCCGGGCTACGAGAACGGCTGGACCCAGGTCGGCCAGTGGCAGCGCGAAATGGACAAGGCCGAGCAGCAGTATGGGCCGATCTACGCCAAGTTCGCCGCCATGCCCATCGAGGAGGTGGCCAAGGACCCGCAAGCCGTGAAGATGGGGGGGCGCCTGTTCGCCTCCAACTGCTCGGTCTGCCACGGCTCCGACGCCAAGGGCGCCTACGGCTTCCCCAACCTGACCGACAATCAGTGGCGCTGGGGCGGCACTCCGGCCGACATCAAGCAGACCATCATCGCCGGCCGTCACGGCATGATGCCGGCCCAGGCTCCGATGATCGGCGAAGATGGCGTGCGCAACGCCGCCGCCTACGTGCTCACCGAACTGGCCGGGCGCAAGCTGCCGGAAGGCGTGACCGCCGACATCGAAGCCGGTCGCAAGATCTTCTCCAGCACCTGCTTCGCCTGCCACGGCGCGGACGGCAAGGGCACCCCGAGCATGGGTGCACCGAACCTGACCAACCCGAGCGCCTTCATCTACGGCAGCAGCTATGCCCAGCTGCAGCAGACCATCCGCTACGGCCGCAACGGCAACATGCCGGCGCAGCTGCAGTACGTGGGTAGCGAAGACAAGGTGCACCTGCTGGCCGCCTACGTGTACAGCCTGTCCGCCCAGGTCGAGAAAACCGCGGCCAAGTAAGCCCGCGACAACGCGCGGCGTCGCCCGACGCCGCCGCACAGGCAAACGACACATCCCGCCCGAACCGCCTGCCGCGCCCGCCGCAGGCGGCATTTCCCCGTGCGACCGAGCGTCGCACCCCTCCGACCAGCAGCACACCCTGGCGTTTGACATGGGCTAAGCTGCTGACAGTCGCACGCAGTAACAATTACAAGCGATTCCTTCTTCCGCGCAGCGCCTCTTCAGGTGCGAAAGTTTCGCAACTGCGTTGCTTATTGCCCCCCGCAAAGGCCCGGCAAAAGCCGCTAAAACCTTGATCGCACAGGCATGTAGCGTTGCAATGGGTACCTCATTTCTCCATACTTGCCGCCGATTTTTACCCCCCAAAAAACCTCCATTAACCGTGGAACCCCTAGCATGAGCACAGCAATCAGTCAGACTGCTTATAACTACAAGGTGGTCCGCCAGTTCGCCGTCATGACGGTAATCTGGGGCGTCATCGGGATGAGTCTAGGCGTGTTCATTGCCGCACAACTCGTGTGGCCAGAACTCAACCTGAACCTCCCCTGGACCAGCTTCGGACGCCTGCGTCCGCTGCACACCAACGCAGTCATCTTCGCCTTCGGTGGTTGCGCCCTGTTCGCCACCTCCTACTACGTGGTGCAGCGTACCTGCCAGGCCCGCCTGGTTTCCGACGGTCTGGCCGCCTTCACCTTCTGGGGTTGGCAAGCCGTGATCGTGCTGGCCGTGATCACCCTGCCGCTGGGTTACACCAGCTCCAAGGAATACGCCGAGCTGGAATGGCCGATCGACATCCTCCTGGGTCTGGTCTGGGTCACCTATGCCGTGGTGTTCTTCGGCACCGTGATGAAGCGCAAGAGCAAGCACATCTATGTGGGCAACTGGTTCTTCGGTGCCTTCATCCTGGTCACTGCCATGCTGCACATCATCAACAGCATGGAAATGCCGGTCAGCCTGTTCAAGTCGTACTCGCTGTACGCCGGCGCGACCGATGCCATGGTGCAATGGTGGTACGGCCACAACGCCGTGGGCTTCTTCCTGACCACCGGCTTCCTGGGGATGATGTACTACTTCGTACCCAAGCAGGCCGGTCGCCCGATCTACTCGTACCGCCTGTCCATCGTGCACTTCTGGGCGCTGATCACCCTGTACATCTGGGCCGGTCCGCACCACCTGCACTACACCGCCCTGCCGGACTGGGCCCAGTCCCTGGGCATGGCCATGTCCCTGATTCTGCTGGCTCCGAGCTGGGGTGGCATGATCAACGGCATGATGAGCCTGTCGGGCGCCTGGCATAAGCTGCGCAGCGACCCCATCCTGCGCTTCCTGGTGGTATCCCTGGCTTTCTACGGCATGTCCACCTTCGAAGGCCCGATGATGGCCATCAAGACCGTCAACGCCCTGTCCCACTACACCGACTGGACCATCGGCCACGTGCACGCCGGCGCCCTCGGCTGGGTGGCGATGATCTCCATCGGCTCGCTGTACCACCTGATCCCGAAAGTCTTCGGTCGCGAGCAGATGCACAGCGTCGGCCTGATCAACGCCCACTTCTGGCTGGCGACCATCGGCACCGTGCTGTACATCGCTTCCATGTGGGTCAACGGCATCACCCAGGGCCTGATGTGGCGTGCAGTCAACGAAGACGGCACCCTCACCTACTCCTTCGTTGAAGCCCTCGAAGCCAGCCACCCCGGCTTCTTGGTCCGCGCTATCGGCGGTGCCTTCTTCGTCGCCGGCATGCTGCTGATGGCCTACAACACCTACCGCACCGTGCGCGCGGCCAAACCGGCTGAATACGAAGCCGCCGCCCGCATCCCTGCCGAGGTCGCTCACTGATGAAAAGCCACGAAATAGTCGAGAAGAACATCGGCCTGCTGGCTCTGTTCATGGTCATCGCCGTCAGCATCGGCGGCCTGACCCAGATCGTTCCGCTGTTCTTCCAGGATGTCACCAACACCCCGGTCGAGGGCATGAAGCCGCGTACCGCCCTGGAACTCGAAGGTCGCGACATCTACATCCGCGAAGGCTGCGTCGGCTGCCACTCGCAGATGATCCGTCCGTTCCGCGCCGAAACCGAACGCTACGGCCACTACTCGGTCGCCGGTGAAAGCGTCTGGGACCACCCGTTCCTGTGGGGTTCCAAGCGTACCGGCCCGGACCTGGCCCGCGTCGGCGGCCGCTACTCCGATGAATGGCACCGTGCGCACCTGTACAACCCGCGCAACGTGGTACCGGAGTCGAAGATGCCGGCTTACCCATGGCTGGTCGAGAACAAGCTGGATGGCAAAAACACCGCCACCAAGCTCGAAGCCATGCGCTCCATGGGCGTGCCCTACACCGACGCCGATATCGCCGGTGCGGCAGAAGCCGTGAAAGGCAAGACCGAGATGGAGGCGCTGGTCGCCTACCTGCAAGGTCTGGGCACCTCAATCAAGAACAAACGGTAACGCATGATGGATATCGGGACGCTTCGCGGTATTGGCACCGCCGTGGTTTTCATCGCTTTCATTGGCGTGGTGCTCTGGGCTTACAGCAGCAGACGCAAGGACAGCTTCGACGAAGCCGCCAACCTGCCCTTCGCCGACGACGCCCCCGCCAAAAAGCGTGACGAACAAGCTTCTGGGAGCAATAAAGAATGACTACCTTCTGGAGTCTGTACATCACCGTGCTGAGCCTGGGCACCATCGTCGCCCTTACCGTGCTGATCTTCAGCGTGCGCAAGGGGCAACGCCAGGAAGCCACGGAAGAAACCCTCGGCCACGAGTTCGACGGCATCGCCGAATACGACAACCCGTTGCCGAAGTGGTGGTTCATGCTGTTCATCGGCACCATCGTCTTCGCCCTCGGCTACCTGGTGCTCTACCCGGGCCTGGGTACCTGGAAAGGCCTGCTGCCGGGCTACAACGAAGTGGGCGACGGCAAGCCGTTCGCCAACGGCGAGCCAGGCTGGACCGGCGTGCACCAGTGGGAAAAGGAGATGCTGCGCGCTGACAAGCAGTACGCGCCGATCTACGCCCAGTACGCCAAGATGCCGATCGAGGAAGTGGCCAAGGACGAGAAAGCCCTGAAGATGGGGGGCCGCCTGTTCGCCTCCAACTGCTCGGTCTGCCACGGCTCCGACGCCAAGGGGGCCTACGGCTTCCCCAACCTGACCGACAACGAGTGGCGCTGGGGCGGTACTCCGGCCGACATCAAGCAGACCATCACTGCCGGCCGTCACGGCATGATGCCTGCCCAGGCTCCGACCATCGGCGAAGATGGCGTGCGCAACGCCGCTGCCTATGTGCTCACCGAACTGGCCGGGCGCAAGCTGCCGGAAGGCGTGACCGCCGACATCGAAGCCGGTCGCAAGATCTTCTCCAGCACCTGCTTCGCCTGCCACGGCGCGGACGGCAAGGGCACCCCGAGCATGGGTGCACCGAACCTGACCAACCCGAGCGCCTTCATCTACGGCAGCAGCTATGCCCAGCTGCAGCAGACCATCCGCTACGGCCGCAACGGCAACATGCCGGCGCAGCTGCAGTACGTGGGTAGCGAAGACAAGGTGCACCTGTTGGCCGCTTACGTGTACAGCCTGTCGCACGGCGCAAAGCCGGAAACAGTCGAGAAGTAAACCGCCATTTGTCCGGGTGCGCGACCCAAGGTCGCACCCGGACAAAGCTCGTTTCGGCGTACTATATAGGCATGCGTGACGCCCTGACTCCAGTCGGCAGGTACTGACCGGAGCAATCACCTACCGCCGTGGTACGAGCCGATGAGCGAACAAATTCCCGTCAAGAATCTCACCCCGCAACATGCCAAAGGCAGCGTCGACCTGTACGCCAGCCGTGAGAAAATCTACACCCGCGCCTTTACCGGCCTGTTCCGCAACCTTCGAGTAGGTGGCGGGGCCCTCCTCTTCATCCTCTATTTCGGTACCGCCTGGCTCAGCTGGAATGACCGGCAAGCAGTCTGGTGGGATCTGCCCGAGCGCAAGTTCTACATCTTTGGCGCCACCTTCTGGCCGCAGGACTTCGCCCTGCTGTCCTGGCTGCTGATCATCTGCGCCTTCGGCCTGTTCTTCATCACCGTGTTCGCCGGGCGAGTCTGGTGCGGCTACACCTGCCCGCAGAGCGTATGGACCTGGGTCTTCATGTGGTGCGAGAAGGTCACCGAAGGCGACCGCAACCAGCGCATGAAGCTGGACAAGCAGCCCATGAGCGGCCAGAAATTCCTGCGCAAGGCCGCCAAGCACTCGCTGTGGATTCTGATCGGCCTGGTCACCGGTCTGACCTTCGTCGGCTACTTCTCGCCGATCCGCGACCTGGTGCCGGGCCTGCTCGACGGCAGCGCCGACGGCTGGGCCTATTTCTGGGTCGGTTTCTTCACCCTGGCCACCTACGGCAACGCCGGCTGGCTGCGCGAGCAGGTGTGCATCTACATGTGCCCCTATGCACGCTTCCAGAGCGTGATGTTCGACAAGGACACCCTGATCGTCTCCTACGACCCGCGCCGTGGCGAAACCCGTGGCCCGCGCAAGAAGACCGCCGACTACAAGGCCGAAGGCCTCGGCGACTGCATCGACTGCACCCTGTGCGTGCAGGTCTGCCCGACCGGCATCGACATCCGTGACGGCCTGCAGATCGAGTGCATCGGTTGCGCCGCCTGCGTCGACGCCTGCGACAGCATCATGGAGAAGATGAACTACCCGAAAGGCCTGATCAGCTACACCACCGAGCACAACCTGTCCGGCCAGCAGACCCACCTGCTGCGCCCGCGCCTGATCGGCTACGCCATCGCCCTGATCGCGATGATCGGCCTGTTCGGCTGGACCGTCGCCCACCGCTCGCTGGTCGAGCTCGACGTGCTCAAGGACCGCGTGCTGTTCCGCGAGAACGAACAGGGCTTCATCGAGAACGTCTACACCCTCAAGCTGATGAACAAGGCCCAGCGCGACCTGACCTTCATGGTCAGCGCCGAAGGCCTCGACGGCCTGGTCTACGAAGGCAAGCGCGAACTCAAGGCCGCCGAAGGCGAGGTACTCTCGGTACCCGTGGAGCTGTCCATCCCGCCGGAGAAACTGCCGTCGAGCACCAACGAGATCCGCTTCAAGATCCAGGCGGTCGAAGACCCGACCATCCAGAGCGACTCTGTCAGCCGCTTTATCGGCCCCAGCGTCCGCTAACCAAGGAAATTGCATGCAACCCGATAGCCTCGTCAGACCCTGGTACAAAGAATTCTGGGTCTGGTTCATCCTCGGCATTCTCGGCATGTCCGTGATTCTCGGCACCACCATGCTGGTGATCGCGACCAAGAACCCGCCGGGCCTGATCGCCGACAACTATTACGACGTCGGCAAGGGCATCAACACCTCGCTGGAACGCGAGAACCTGGCCAGCCGCCTCAAGCTCAAGGCCAGCCTGGTACTGGACAACGACAAGGGTACCGCCAACCTGCAGCTGCAGGGCTACAGCAACCCGCCGCAGCTGGTGCTCAACCTGATCTCGCCGACCCAGCCCGAGCGTGATCGCCGGGTGATCCTGCAACTGCAGGGCGATGGCAGCTACTTCGGGCAGATGCCGGATCTGGTCGAGGGCCGCCGCTTCGTCGAGCTGATCGGCCAGGAAGGCGGCCAGGACTGGCGCCTGTTCGAGGAAGAGCAATTGGCCAGCGGCCAGTCGGTCCAGCTCGGCGAGTAACCGATCCGCGCCCATGAGCAGTCCCCTCCCCTGTTACCACTGTGGCTTGCCGGTTCCCGCCGGCAGCCGCTTCGAGGCCCGTGTACTCGGCGAGACGCGGGCCTTGTGCTGTCCGGGCTGCCAGGCGGTGGCCGAGGCCATCGTCGCCGGCGGTTTGGAAAACTACTACCGCCACCGCAGCGACAGCGCGATCAACCCGCAGGCCCTGCCCAAGGCCCTCAGCGACGAGCTGGAGCTGTACGACCGCAGCGAAGTGCAACAGCCCTTCGTCCAGCACCAGGGCGAACTCAGCGAAACCGTGCTGCTGATCGAAGGCATCAGCTGCGCGGCCTGCGGCTGGCTGATCGAGAAACACCTGCGCACCCTGCACGGCGTCGCCGAAGCCAGCCTCAACCTGTCCAGCCAGCGCCTGCAGGTGCGCTGGGCCGACAGCCAGCTGCCGCTCAGCCAGCTGCTCAAGGAACTGCGCAAGATCGGCTACGCCGGCCACCCCTGGCAGGCCGACGCCGCCAGCGCACGCCTGGCCGAGGAGAACCGCAAGGCCCTGCGCCAGATCGGCGTCGCCGGCCTGCTGTGGATGCAGGTGATGATGGCGGCGATGGCCACCTGGCCGGAGTTCAACATCGACCTGTCGCCCGAGCTGGACAAGATCCTGCGCTGGACCAGCCTGTTCCTCACCACGCCCATCGTCTTCTACTGCTGCGGCCAGTTCTTCCGCGGCGCCCTGCGCGACCTGCGCACCCGCCACCTGACCATGGACGTGTCGGTGTCGCTGGCCATCGGCGGCGCCTACGTGGCCGGCATCTGGTCCACGGTCACCGGCATTGGCGAGCTGTACTTCGATGCGGTCGGCATGTTCGCCCTGTTCCTGCTGGCCGGCCGCTACCTGGAACGGCGCGCCCGCGAGCGCACGGCGGCGGCCACCGCGCAGCTGGTCAACCTGTTGCCAGCCTCCTGCCTGCGCCTGGATCAGGCCGGCCAGAGCCAGCGCATCCTGCTGCGCGAACTGCGCGTCGGCGACCGCGTGCTGGTGCCGCCCGGCGGCCTGCTGCCGGCGGACGGGCGCATCCACAGCGGCCAGTCCAGCGTCGACGAGTCGCTGCTCACCGGCGAGTACCTGCCGCTACCCCGCGCGGAAGGAGATACTGTGACAGCCGGCACCCTCAACGTGGAGAGCCCGCTGACCGTCGAAGTCCAGGCCCTCGGCGCCGATACCCGGCTGTCCGCCATCGTCCGCCTGCTGGAACGCGCCCAGGCCGACAAACCGCGCATCGCCGAGCTGGCCGACCGCGTGGCGCAGTGGTTCCTGCTGATCGTGCTCGGCGTGGCGGCCGTGGTCGGCCTGGTCTGGTGGCAGATCGACCCGCAGCGCGCGTTCTGGATCGTCCTCGCGCTGCTGGTCGCCACCTGCCCCTGCGCCCTTTCCCTGGCCACCCCGACTGCGTTGACCACCGCCACCGGCAGCCTGCACAAGCTCGGCCTGCTGCTCACCCGCGGCCACGTGCTGGAGGGGCTGAAGCAGATCGATACGGTGATCTTCGACAAGACCGGCACCCTCACCGAGGGCCGCCTGACCCTGGACCGCATCCTCACCCTGCGCGAGTTCGACAGCGACGCCTGCCTGGCCCTGGCCGCCGCCCTCGAACACGGCTCCGAACACCCCATCGCCCGCGCCTTCGGCCACAGCCAGCAAGGCGCCGAGCAGCTGCGCAGCGAACCCGGCCAGGGCCTGGAAGGCCTGGTCGACGGCCGCCGCCTGCGCATCGGTCAGCCCGCCTACGTGGCCGCGCTGGCCGCGCGCAGCGCCCCGCCGATTCCCGGCGAGCACGGCCAGTGGCTGCTGCTCGGCGATGAACGCGGCCCGCTGGCCTGGTTCGTCCTCGATGATCGCCTGCGCGCCGATGCCGCGCAGCTGCTCGCCGCCTGCCGCGCCCAGCACTGGAACATCATCCTGCTGTCCGGCGACAGCTCGCCGATGGTCGGCGAAGTGGCGCGCCAGCTGGGCATCAGCGACGCCCGCGGCGGCCTGACCCCGGATGCCAAGCTGGCCGTCTTGCAGCAGCTGCACCAAGACGGCCACCGCGTGCTGATGCTCGGCGACGGGGTCAACGACGTACCGGTGCTGGCCGGCGCCGACATCAGCGTGGCCATGGGCAGCGCCACCGACCTGGCCAAGACCAGCGCCGACGCCGTGCTGCTGTCCAATCGCCTGGGCAGCCTGGTGCAGGCCTTCGCCATGGCTCGCCGTACGCGGCGCATCATTGTCGAGAACCTGGCCTGGGCCAGCCTGTACAATGGTCTGGTACTGCCGTTCGCCGCCGCAGGCCTGGTCACTCCGCTGTGGGCCGCCTTCGGCATGTCGGTCAGCTCGCTGCTGGTGGTACTCAACGCCCTGCGCCTGACCCGCACCCCGGCGACTCGCCCCTAAGCCCATCGGAGCCACCATGTCCGCGCTGTATATCCTGATTCCGGTTGCCGTGGCCCTGGTCGGTTTCGCCATCTGGCTGTTCGTCTGGGCCGTGGACAACGGCCAGTACGACGACCTCGACAGCCCGGCGCACAGCATCCTGTTCGACGACGAAGACCCGCAGCACAAGGCCGGCATCGCCGAAGCCGACAAGCCCGCGGAGCAGGACGAGCCCCGTGCTTGAACTGGCGCCGCTGCTGGTTTCCGCGCTGATCCTCGGCCTGCTCGGCGGCGGCCATTGCCTGGGCATGTGCGGCGGCCTGATGGGTGCCCTGACCCTGGCCATCCCCGCCGAGCAGCGCGCCCGGCGCCTGCGCCTGCTGCTGGCCTACAACCTCGGCCGCATCCTCAGCTACGCGGCTGCCGGCGTGCTGATCGGCCTGGCCGGCTGGGCCGTGGCCAGCAGTCCGGCGGCCATGGTCCTGCGGGTCATCGCCGCCGGGCTGCTGATCGCCATGGGCCTGTACCTGGCCGGCTGGTGGAGCGGCCTGACCCGCATCGAAGGCCTCGGCCGCCATCTCTGGCGCCATCTGCAGCCGATCGCCAGCCGCCTGATGCCGATCAGCAGCGTGCCGCGCGCCCTGCTGCTCGGCGCGATCTGGGGCTGGCTGCCCTGCGGCCTGGTCTACAGCACCCTGCTGTGGGCGGCCAGCCAGGGCTCGGCCCTGGACAGCGGCCTGCTGATGCTGGCCTTCGGCCTCGGCACCTGGCCGGTGCTGCTGGCCACCGGCATGGCCGCCGAACGCCTGACCGCCCTGCTGCGCCGGCGCGGCGTACGCATGGCCGGCGGCCTGGTGGTCATCCTGTTCGGCCTGTGGACCCTGCCCGGCCCTCACCAGCACTGGCTGATGGGGCACTGAGCGGCGACCCCGGCGTTAAACAGCGCACAGTTGCGCAGCGCGCCGAGCCGCCGAAGCCGTCAGCCACCGCCACCCTGATCCAGGTCAAGACCCTTCTGCCGCGCGCTGCCTAGACTCGCAACCATTGCTTGCCTTTGCAGGGACAACCGCATGCTCGACGCCATCCGCTGGGACACCGACCTGATTCGCCGCTACGATCTGCCGGGCCCGCGCTACACCTCCTACCCGACCGCCGTGCAGTTCCACAGCGATGTCGGCTCTTTCGACCTGCTGCATGCCCTGCGCGACAGCCGCAAGGCCCTGCGTCCGCTGTCCCTGTACGTGCACGTGCCGTTCTGCGCCAACATCTGCTACTACTGCGCCTGCAACAAGGTGATCACCAAGGATCGCGGCCGCGCCCTGCCCTATGTCGAGCGCCTGGAAAAGGAAATCGCCAGCATCGCCTGCCACCTGGACCGCCAGCAGGTGGTCGAGCAGCTGCACTTCGGCGGCGGCACCCCGACCTTCCTCAGCCATGACGAACTGCGCCGGCTGATGGCCCATCTGCGCGAGCACTTCAGCCTGCTGGACGACGACTCCGGCGACTACGGCATCGAGATCGACCCGCGCGAGGCCGACTGGTCGACCATGGGCCTGCTCCGCGAGCTGGGCTTCAACCGCGTCAGCCTCGGCGTACAGGACCTCGATCCGGCCGTGCAGCGGGCGATCAACCGCCTGCAGAGCCTGGAAGAGACCCGTGCCATCGTCGAAGCGGCGCGGACCCTGCAATTCCGCTCGGTGAACATCGACCTGATCTACGGCCTGCCCAAGCAGACCCCGGAAAGCTTCGCCCGCACCGTGGCCGAAGTCATCGCCCTGCAACCGGATCGCCTGTCGGTGTTCAACTACGCGCACCTGCCGGAACGCTTCCTGCCGCAGCGGCGGATCAACAGCGAAGAGCTGCCCTGCCCGGCCGACAAGCTGGCCATGCTGCAAGGCAGCATCGAGCAGCTGACCGCCGCCGGTTACCGCTACATCGGCATGGACCACTTCGCCCTGCCCGACGACGAGCTGGCCACGGCCCAGGAAGACGGCACCCTGCAGCGCAACTTCCAGGGCTACACCACCCACGGCCACTGCGACCTGATCGGCCTCGGCGTGTCCTCCATCAGCCAGATCGGCGACCTCTACTGCCAGAACAGCAGCGACCTGGGCAACTACCAGCAGAGCATCGACAACGGCCAGCTCGCCACCCTGCGCGGCCTGGTGTGCAATGCAGACGACCGCATCCGCCGCGCGGTGATCCAGCAGTTGATCTGCGAATTCCAGCTGGACTTCCAGCAGATCGAAGACCGCTTCAACATCGATTTCCGCGGCTACTTCTCCAGCCTCTGGCCGCAGCTGCAACAGCTGGCGCGCGACGGCCTGATCGAGCTGAGCGACAAGGGCATCGATGTGCGCCCGGCCGGCCGCCTGCTGGTGCGCTCGGTGTGCATGCTGTTCGATCGCTACCTGGAACAACAGAACCAGCAGCGTTTCTCCCGGGTAATCTGAGCGGCGGCAGGCCCGGTGCGCGGGGGGCGCGCCAGGCCAGCCGCCGAGCAGGTTCAATGCGCCGCCAGCACCTCCAGCCGGTACGACCGCTCGGCTTTCTTGCCCACGCATTGGGTACCGTAGCTACCGGCATAGACCCGCAGCGGATACACCCCGGGGGTCAGTGGCGTACCGGCAATCACGCCATGCGCGGCACGCTCCGCATGCTCCAGCGTCAGGCCGGCCGGCAGCGGCTGCCTGGGGCTGACATGGATGCCGGTCAGCGGCGAGCTGGTGTCGACCACCTCGATGCGCACCCAATAAGGCTCACCCGCTCGCGCCGCCGGCAGCTCCCGCGGCAGGATATCCATCTCCGGGCGCATGGCGCAGCCGACCAGGGTGTTGGCCACGAACAGTACCTCACAACCTGCCAGCAGCAGGGTACAACCGAGTAACGCGAAGAGTTTCTGGGGCATGCCGATCCTTGGCCTGTGCGGGGTGGGCAAAATGCCGCTGCGGCTAAAGCGCACAACGGTGCGCCCATCTTTCACCCGCCGCGGCCTGGGTGCAACCGGCACGCGCGGCCTCGTACTGCACGCCAACCGCCGTCGCTCTCGCCGGACCGGGTCCGACGGCCTTAGCGGTCGAAACCTGAACGAACTGTCAGGCCACCGTTCTAGGCTGGCTAGATGGACCGGGCATGCGTTACCCTTGCCACCTATGCGTGTTTAGCCAGCAGGAACCCCCGTGATGCCCGAGACCATCAAGGTGCACACCCCGCACCAGGCCCATTGCAAGGATTGCAGTCTGGCGGCGCTGTGCCTCCCGCTGTCACTGAACCTGGAGGACATGGATGCCCTCGACGAGATCGTCAAACGCGGCCGCCCGCTGAAGAAGGGCGAGTTCCTGTTCCGCCAGGGCGATGCCTTCGCCTCGGTATTCGCGGTGCGCGCCGGTGCGCTGAAGACCTTCAGCCTGAGCGACGGCGGCGAGGAGCAGATCACCGGCTTCCACCTGCCCAGCGAGCTGGTCGGCCTGTCCGGCATGGACACCGAGCTGTACCCGGTCTCCGCCCAGGCGCTGGAAACCACCTCGGTCTGTGAAATCCCCTTCGAGCGCCTGGACGAACTGTCCGTGCAGCTGCCGCAACTGCGCCGCCAGCTGATGCGGGTGATGAGCCGGGAAATCCGCGACGACCAGCAGATGATGATGCTGCTGTCGAAGAAGACCGCCGACGAGCGCATCGCCACCTTCCTGGTCAACCTCTCTGCTCGCTTCCGCGCCCGCGGCTTCTCGCCCAACCAGTTCCGCCTGGCCATGTCGCGCAACGAGGTCGGCAACTACCTGGGCCTGGCGGTGGAAACCGTCTCGCGGGTGTTCACCCGCTTCCAGCAGAACGGCCTGCTCGCCGCCGAAGGCAAGGAAGTGCACATCCTCGACCCGATCGAGCTGTGCGCCCTGGCGGGCGGCAACGTGGACAGCTGACAGCCTGCACAGAACCGGCCGACAGGAATCTGACGATGATCTTCGACGAATTCACTATCAAATCCCTGATCCGTCCGGTGCCGGACTTCCCCAAGCCGGGCGTGGTGTTTCGCGACATCACCCCGATTTTCCAGTCGCCGCGCGCCCTGCGCATGGTCGCCGACAGCTTCATCCAGCGCTATGTGGAAAACGACTTCAGCCACATCGCGGCCATGGATGCGCGCGGCTTCCTGATCGGCTCGATCATCGCCTACGAACTGAACAAGCCGCTGATCCTGTTTCGCAAGCAGGGCAAGCTGCCGACCGAGGTACTGAGCGAGAGCTACCAGACCGAGTACGGCGAGGCGCTGCTGGAAGTGCAGGCCGACAGCCTGTGCGAAGGCGACTCGGTGCTGATCTTCGATGACCTGATCGCCACCGGCGGCACCCTGCTCGCCGCCGCCCGCCTGGTCCGGCGCATGGGCGCCAGGGTTCACGAAGCCGCGGCGATCATCGACCTGCCCGAACTGGGCGGCTCGCAGAAGCTGCAAGACAGCGGCATCGCCGTATTCTGCCTGACCGCCTTCGAGCTCGACGAAGGTTAAGCCGCCCCTTCACCAGGCCCCGTAGACCGACCGACGCAAAGGCACCCGCCGCGGTGCCCATCTGCCGGGAGCTGCCGGCAGAGCAGCACGACCACTCGCCGACAAGCGCCAGCCTGGCTGGGGCTCAGAGCCCCATCTGCTTGCTGATGATCTCGTTCATCACTTCGCGCGTGCCACCGCCGATCGAGAGGATGCGGTTGTCGCGGTACAGGCGCTCGACCAGCGACTCGCGCATGAAACCCATGCCGCCGAGGATCTGCGTGGCGTCGTAGGTGATGCGGTCGGAGACGTCGGTGGCGAAGTTCTTGGCCATGGAGATCTCCTTGATCACGCTCTTGCCGGCGGCCATCTTGGCGGCCTGGCGGTAGGTGAACTCGCGTGACACCTCCAGCTGGGTGGCCATCTCGGCCAGGCGGTGCTTGAGCACCTGGAACTTGCCGATCGGCTTGCCGAAGGCCTGGCGATCATTAGCCCATTTCAGCGTCTCCTCCAGGGCCAGCTGCGAGGTCATGTTGGCCATGATCGCCAGCGACAGGCGCTCGCTCTGGAAGTTGGCCATGATCCCGGCAAAGCCCATGTTCTCGGCGCCGATCAGGTTACCCAGCGGCACCTTGCAGTCGTCGAAGAACAGCTCGGCGGTATCGGACGCCCACCAGCCCATCTTCTTCAGCGAGCGGCCGACGGTGAAACCCGGCGTGCCCTTCTCGATCAGCAGCAGGCTGACGCCGCCGAACCCCTCGCCACCGGTGCGCACCGCCACCGTGTAGTAGTCGGCGCGCACGCCGCTGGTGATGAAGGTCTTGCTGCCGGTGACACGATAGAAATCGCCATCACGTACGGCGCGGGTCTTGAGATTGGCCACATCAGAACCACCGGACGGCTCGGTCACCGCCAGGGCCATGATCTTCTCGCCGGCCAGCACCTGCGGCACCACGCGCTCGCGCACTTGCGGGCAAGCCCATTTGAGCACCGGC
Source organism: Pseudomonas sp. R-28-1W-6 (assembly GCF_009799925.1). Classification (GTDB taxonomy): domain Bacteria; phylum Pseudomonadota; class Gammaproteobacteria; order Pseudomonadales; family Pseudomonadaceae; genus Aquipseudomonas. The sequence continues at coordinate 282,239 of NZ_WELK01000004.1, read as the reverse complement.
GGCAGGCCGATATCCAGCGAGCCGAGCCCGGCCACCAGGCCGCCGGAGCCACAGCGCATCAGCTCCTCGCTGACCGCCACCTTGGCGAACAGGTCGCCCTCGTGGCTGCCGCCGAACTGTTCCGGGTAGCCGATGCCGAGGATGCCGGCGGCACCGGCTTTGCGGTACAGCTCGCGGGGAAACTCCTCGGCCTCCTCCCAGTCCGCCACGTGGGGCAGCACTTCGCGCTCGACGAAACGGCGCACCGAATCGCGAACCAGTTGATGGGAGTCGTCGAAATAGTCCTGGAAGGCGGTCATGAGGCAGCTCCGGATAAGGTTGCATCGACCTTAACCGAGCGCTTGCTTGGTTTCAAGAAGACGTATCGGCCAAGCCAGGCGACGATTGCGTTGCCCGCTGCCGGGTGGCGAAGCGCCGCGCCCGTTGCTTGCGCCGGTGACGCTGAGCACGGCAATCGGCATCCACCCGGGGGAACCGAGGATACGCCCGCCATGGATCGGTAGCTGCAGCTGATAGAAACGCTCGCCCGCAGTGCCGACGCCGGGTATCTCGCGACCGAGCACACGGCCATCCTCGCCATCCACGAAGACCCAGGCTATGTATGCCAGCGTCATCGCCCCGGTGCACAGAGTCCGCGCTGACGGGAGCGCTTTGCGCCGCGCCATTCGCGGCGGAAGCCGCTCCCACGTGGCCGGTGCGGTACCCCGGCGGAGGCTCAGTGGGCGATCGGCCGCCGTCCGGCAAAGGCATGGGCCAGGGTGCCGCCGTCCACCAGTTCCAGCTCGCCTCCCAGCGGTACGCCATGGGCGATACGCGACAGAATGATGCCCTTGCCGTCGAGCAGCTGGGCAATGTAGTGGGCGGTGGCCTCCCCCTCTACCGTCGGGTTGGTGGCCAGGATCACTTCGCCGAAGCTGCCTGCCTCGATCCGCGCCAGCAGCTCGGGGATGCCGATAGCCTCCGGGCCCAGGCCGTCGAGTGGCGACAGATGGCCCTTGAGCACGAAGTAGCGCCCGCGATAGCCGGTCTGCTCGACGGCGAACACATCCAGCGGCCCCTCGACCACGCACAGCAGGCTGTCGTCCCGGCGCGGATCGGCGCACTGCGGGCACAGCTCGTCCTCGCTCAGGGTACGGCAGCGCGTGCAGTGCCCTACCCCCTCCATCGCCGCAGTCAGCGCCTGGGCCAGGCGCAAACCGCCAGCGCGATCACGCTCGAGCATCTGCAGGGCCATGCGCTGGGCAGTCTTCTGCCCGACTCCAGGCAGGATACGCAAGGCGTCGACCAGTTGGCGGATCAGTGGGCTGAAGCTCATGGAGGGGTACCGTGAAAAAGGCGATGCTTTGAATGATGGGCACGCAGTGAGGGGCGTTCAGACGCGGTGCAGAGCAAGGCGCGTTTCGGCCCGGCCAGCGGAGTTTACTGACCGTAAATGAGCATGCCCGGGCCGAAGTGCAACGCTGCTATGTGCTGCGGCTGGACGTCGCGTCTTAGAAGGGCATTTTGAAGCCGGGGGGAAGCTGCATACCTGCGGTCATGCCGGACATCTTGTCCTGGCTGTTCTGCTCGACCTTGCGCACGGCATCGTTGACCGCCGCGGCGATCAGGTCCTCCAGCACTTCCTTGTCTTCCTGCATCAGGCTGTCGTCGAGGGTGATGCGCTTGACGTCGTGACGACCTGTCATCACCACGCTGACCAGGCCGGCGCCGGACTGGCCGGTGACTTCGGCATTGGCCAGTTCTTCCTGCATCTTGGCCATTTTTTCTTGCATCTGCTGAGCCTGCTTCATCAGGCCTGCCATGCCACCTTTCATCATGATGGGTTCCTCGGCGAATCAATTAATGGGTCAGGGGTTCGATGGACTCGGCGCGGATCACCGCTCCGAATTGTTGAATCATCTGCTGCACCAGCGGGTCGTCCTGAATCGACTGCTCGGCCAGGCGCTGGCGCTCGGCGCGCTTGCGCGCAGCAGCCTGGGCCGGAGTCTCCTGCTCGGGCAGGATCAGCTCGATGCGCAGCTCGATGTTACGCCCCAGGTGCTGGTTCAGCGCGTCATTCAGACGACGTTGCTGGGTGGCATTGAACAGCGCGCTGTGGCCCGGGTCCAGGTGTAGCAGCCAGGCGTCGCCATCGGCTTCGATCAAGGTGCAGTTGGCGCCGATGCTGCCGGTCATACCGGACAGGCCCAGGTGCGGGAACAGGTCCAGCCACTCGGCGGCCAGGCCGGTGGCCGGCTTGGCGGCCGGCAACGGCTCGGGCTCGGCTTGCGGCTCGGCGGCCGACACGTCGAAGTCGTAGTCGAGGCTGTCGCCATCCACTTCGGCATAGTCGTAGTCGCCGGGCGGCGGTTCGTCGTCATCGCCCTCCTCGGCTTGCGCAACGGCTGGCACCACGGCGGGCGGAGCCGGTACAGCGGCAACAGCCGGCGGCTCGGCTTCGGCAACAACCGATTGCAGCGCCGGAGCCGCCTCGATCACCGCAGGCTCGCTGGCAAGCGGCGCCAGCACGGGCTCGGCAACTGCCAACGCGGACGGGCTCGCCGCCTCCCAGGGCAGGTCGACAACCGGTGCTGCGACCACGCTCGGCACGCTGGCCGGAGCCGCCGCAAGGGTAGCCGCCGGCACCGCTGCCGGCGCAACCGGGGCAGGCACCGACTCGACCGCAGCAACCGGCGCGACGACAGGAGGCGGAGCCGGAACTACGGGCGCGGCAACGACGGGGGATGCGATAGAAGCCGGCTGGGCAGCAAGGGCTGCGCCGGCCACTGGGTTGGTCGTGGAATCAGCTGTGGCCTTGCTGATTCCCAGATCCTTTAAAGGTGAGCGGGGCGCCCCGTCGGCATCCGCCGGGCGGAACGCCAACATGCGCAGCAGGACCATCTCGAAACCGCTGCGCGGGTCCGGCGCCAGCGGCAGGTCGCGGCGGCCGATCAGGCCCATCTGGTAGTAGAACTGCACATCCTCGGCTGGCAAGGCCTGGGCCAGCGCCAGGACCTTGTCGCGATCCCCCTGGCCGTTGTCCACCGCTTCGGGCAGGGCCTGGGCCACCGCCACCCGGTGCAGCACGTTGAGCATCTCGGAGAGCACGCCGTTCCAGTCCGGGCCTTGCTCGGCCAGATGGCGCACGGCCTCGAGCAGCGCCCGCGCATCGCCTTCGAGCAGCGCATGCAGCACGCCGTAGACCTGACCGTGGTCGAGGGTGCCGAGCATCGCGCGCACATCGGCGGCCAGCACCTTGCCCTCGCCAAAGGCGATGGCCTGGTCGGTCAGGCTCATGGCATCGCGCATCGAACCATCGGCGGCACGGCCGAGCAGCCACAGGGCGTCGTCCTCGAACGGCACGCTCTCGGCGGTCAATACATGGGTCAGGTGCTCGACCACCCGCTCCGGCGGCATGTTCTTCAGGGAGAACTGCAGGCAACGGGAGAGAATGGTGACCGGCAGTTTCTGCGGGTCGGTGGTGGCCAGCAGGAACTTGACGTGGGGTGGCGGCTCTTCGAGGGTCTTGAGCAGCGCGTTGAACGAGTGCGTGGAGAGCATGTGCACTTCGTCGATCAGGTAGACCTTGTAACGCCCGCGGCTCGGCGCGTACTGCACGTTTTCCAGCAGTTCGCGGGTGTCCTCGACCTTGGTGCGGCTGGCGGCGTCGACTTCGATCAGGTCGACGAAGCGGCCCTCGTCGATCTCGCGGCACACCGAACACTCACCGCACGGCGTGGAGCTGATGCCGGTCTCGCAGTTCAGGCACTTGGCGATGATCCGCGCGATGGTGGTCTTGCCCACCCCGCGGGTGCCGGTGAACAGGTACGCATGGTGCAGGCGCTGGCTGTCCAGGGCATTGATCAGGGCCTTGAGCACATGGGTCTGGCCGACCATTTCGCGGAACGAGCGCGGACGCCATTTACGTGCAAGAACCTGATAACTCATCGAAAACCGTCGCGTCTGGATAACAGAGGGGCTAATCCTAGCGGAGCACCGGGTAAATTGCATCCGCGCCGGCGGATTGGCCGGCCTGGAACTGCCACGGACGAGGGCCGGCGCCGCAAGGAGCGTGAAAGAGGCGTGCTTTCGCCCTGCCAGGCCAGGCCATGAGCAGCAGATAAGACGAAGGGGAAGATTTCGGAAAACAGACAACCCGGAGCGGGTTATGGAGGCGGTCCCACCAGCCACACCCCGGCACACGATGTTCCCGCTGTGGCTGCTTCCTTCCGGACCTGACCGGGGTGGAGTGCAAGCACTCCTCGCAGTTTGCTGAAAGCTGCACTGCGTCTGGGCTGGTGGGGGGTTGATGGGTGATTCGCCAACATTCATTTCGAACGGGCGAGTACGCCTGAGCCAAGGCCAAAAATCTGGGGTGTGACCAGCATTGTTCCACTTTGCTGTACCACTCTGGTGTACCACTTTGACTTACATCACTCGACGCGGAGCCGTGTACTACCTGAACTTACGGCTGCCTAAGCACCTCTATCCCGACCGTACCACTCTCCGTTTGAGTCTCAGTGTCAGGGACCGTAAAACCGCCGTATTCATCGCATCTGAGCTTGCTCGTCGAGTACACGAGCACATCAGCAGCCACCCCCTTATTGAACCTCGGAAGCTCCTCGCCTTGTGTACGGAATGGCGAACCAAAACGTCAATTCCCACGATCACAGTTAGCACTGCAAAGACTTCAACCAAGTCGATCAGCACCGTAGCGGAGGGCCCAACGCTGGCAAGTCTGGCGAAGCTCTACATAGATGAAGGGACTCGGAGCGGCGCTTGGCGAACGGTCAGTGCTCTGGACGTGGAACGTGCCTTGCGGGACTTCTTCGAACTGATGGACGACATGCCTGCCTCTGCCTTCGGAGTCGAACAAGCTCGCACCCTCAAGGAACGCTTGGCACGGTGCCCGCAGTACTTCGCTCAGCGAACCGAGTTCAAGGGAATGACACTGCGGCAAGTCGTAAACTCGTCCATGCCCTACCAGACCATCACTGCCGTAACGATCAACAACCGGCTACGGAAGTTGACGGCCTTCTTCAACTGGTGCAAGGCAAACGGCTACATCGGACAAAACCCGCTAGCGGGAATGAAAGTGATGGCTGGTGCTGCAAAAGAGGCTCGCCTCTCCCTTGAGCCGTTTGACCTCGACGCCTTGCTCAAACATGACGCACTGGCCCATGAGGCACGAAAGCATCCATGGCGGTACTGGCTACCCCTCCTCGCCCGTTTCACTGGCGCCCGTTTAGAGGAGCTTTGCCAATTGCACATCGATGACATCACTAGCTATCAAGGCATCCCGTGCATTCGTATCGATGACAGGCATAGTGACCAAAAACTCAAGAATCAGAGCAGCCGCCGGGTGCTTCCTATTCACCCCAAACTGCTGGAGCTTGGTCTACTTGAGCATGCCGAATCCATCGGGGATAAAAATTACTCCAGACTCTTTCCCGATCTTGTCCCGACAAGGGGAAAGCTTGGTCATGCTCCATCAAAATGGTTCAGTCGCTACAAGGCGAAACAAGGAATCAGCGACCCACGCAAAACCTTCCATAGCTTTCGTCACACCTTCATCGATGAACTGAGGGAGGCTGGCGTCCAAGACTCGCTGATTAAACGGATGGCGGGCCATGAAGAAAGCTCCGTTACATTCAGCGTCTACGGCAGCAGGACACCAATCAGAGCGATGGCAGAAGCATTGAGGCACGTTACATGACGCCTAAACACCTTCACCCGGCCCTGTCAACAAGTACTTGACAGCCGGTCAGCCATTGTGAGAATATACGAATCTGCCCAGTAAGCAGACATACAACTTGGAAGCCTCTACGCGACTACGGTTCGACAAATCGACCGAAAATCGCAGGAGGCTTTTTAGTGCCTACCTTTTGGCTGACCACCACCTGACGGTCAACGCAGATCATGAGAAATCACATGACATACGCAATCGAAGCAACACCAACACTGAGGTCAACGACATCGAATAGCTAAGTCCCCTACTCCGCAGCGAGAAGAATGACGAGCCCAATGCCGACCACTGTGTCGGTTTTTTTCGCCTTTTTTTCAACAGCACGGAGGTAACAACAATGCACCAACACAGCAGCACCACCCCTCGAACCATTTACGTAGCGCCTTGCGTAGCCGGACTCCACCTTGACTACAGTCTCGGTGAAGAGCTTCCACTCTTTGGACCTACTGCAGATAAGCCTCTTACCTATGGTGTTGGCTACAACTCTGGTAGCCGGCGTAAAGCCATGGGCATGCCCTACGTCAAAGCAGGGAAAGGCACGCCATATAAGACTTGGCACAACATGATGCAGCGCGCCTACTCATCCACGGCCCCAACCTATCAAGGGGTCCGTGTTTGCCTGAAGTGGCACGACTACCAAGAGTTTGCAGCTTGGCATGTCTCGCAGCCTTATGCAGGAATGCCTGATGCAGAGCTAGACAAGGACATCATTGACCCACTGAACACCGTTTACTCACCAGAGTACTGCTGCGTCGTACCTAAGCTCGTCAACCTGATCTTCAAAGACTCACGAAAAATCCGAGGAAAACTCCCTATAGGCGTCAGTGAGCACCCGAGCAAGGTAGGTTTCGTAGCAGCCATTTCGAAATATGGGAAATCGCAGCCACTTGGGCGTTTTTACTGCATCCACGAGGCTTTTGATGCCTACAAGCAAGCGCGTCAAAAGTACGGGCTGGAGCTTGCCCAGCTTTTCGATGGATTGATCGCCCCACAAGCTGTCGATGCTCTTCGACGGCTATCAGCTCACATCAGAGACTGACTTGAATGTGCCGCGAGTAAACCGCTCGCGGCTTTCCAGAGGAAATGCTTATGAACTGAAACTGAAGGAGGACTTCATGACAAATGTTACCCGTATCAAACCCATTCACACCGCCATCGCCCAGCCCGGAGCTGGAAAAACAGAAGCGCTTCTGACCCAAATCCCCTTCCTTGTTGCTGAGGGGAAACGCATCGTCCTTGCACTACCAACCATCGTTCTGAGTGATGCCATCACCAAGCGCGCATCAGCGATGGGGATTACTCCTCGCACCATCGACCATCGCAGTGGTGAACTCGTAGCCCCAGAACTGACAGCAGCTCTTCGACTCAAGCAAGACTCGTTTCTCATCTGCACTCAGGAAGCTATCCGGCGTGTACACCCCTCCTTGTTTCGGGGCTGGATGCTCATTGTCGATGAGCTACCTAAGGTCGTGGACTACCCGGACTACTCACTCAAGCCGATAGAACTGGAGCGTGTGCTCGACTACACAGAGGAGCGAAGTGGTCAGCTCTGGATCAAGGACGGCCTTGATGAAGCGGTTCGAGATCAAATCACTACTAACCGCGCAGATGCATCCGGCACAGACTGCTCCACACTTGGCTCTTCAGCAGCCCACATTTTCCGGCTGCTGCTGTGTGGCGTAGACGTGTTCATTGACCAGCCTCAAGAGAACGGTAAGCGCCACATCCGCGCCGTGGAAGAACACTTGGATTGGTGGAAAATCTTCGCGACCAGCGATGAAGTACATGTGCTGGCTGCCAACGTTGCCGGGAGTGAGTTTGAGAAGCTTGCACATGCCCATGGCTTCACATTCTGCGACTCGATGTTTACACCCGAACAGAGCAGATACACGAGCACCGTCACCATTTATCCGCTGATGCCAAAGGGGCAAACCTTTAGTCGGGCGAGAATGCTGACAAGGCATGGCAATGAGCGGCTAATCGATTTGGTCCTGCGAACCACCCTAGAGCAAACCCAAACGAGGCCACTACTCTTTGCATCCAAGTGGGCTGGTCTTGAGCGCACCCGCAATGTTCAGTATGTCCCCAAGGACTGCCGTGGACTTAATAGCTACGACACAGCAACTGAAGCCATTCTGCTTTTTGGGGGTAACCCCAGCCCGGCGGATGCTCTGGGATTAGAGTTTCTTCGAGAGCAGTACGGCGAGGACTTCCGTGCGGCGTTCGTAACGACTCGACTGCTGGAGCCCTCACTGCAAGCGGTGACTCGAACCGCTATCCGCTGCAAAGGCAACACGGAGCATATACGGCTATTCGTGCAAGATGAGCGTGTTGCACAGTATCTGGTTCAGACCTACCTGCCTGATGCAGAGATTGACTGGTCGCTATCCAAACTGATGCCAGTCAAGCCAGATGGTCGCAGGGCAGAGCACCCTCAACGCGAGATGGTTAATCGCCTCTTAGAGGATGGAGTGGCAATCAAAAGCATTGCTCGGCTTAGCAATGTCACGGCCAAAACCATCCGCCGATGGCGTGACGGGGTTGATGCTGCTTGATGCACAGGGGGATACCTTTCCTAAGAAGCTTTTTAGGATTGGTATCCCTTATCCACTGAGCTACGCGCATCAGAAAACAAGCTGGAACAGGGGAATTACAGACACCGGAAGAACAATCTGACCCTGCCCTCATCTGGCCAGCCCAGTGAAACCGAGGGCTTCGAGCCCTACAGCTAAGCAAACCCCTTCCTAACCCTGTTCTTTCAGTCGGCTCAGCACCACATCCCCCACGTGTCATAAACGAGCGTTTGTGAACCCACTCTACCTAGTGCCGATCACTGGTATCACAAAATAGAGGTTGAACTTATGAACCCAACACCTATAATGACACCACGTTATTGACACCCATCTGGAGCCCTCACAATGTCACGCACCTTCCTGTATGCACGCTGCAGCACTGCTGACCAGCACACCCAAAACCAAGTGCAGGAAGTGAAAGCTGCAGGCTTCGACATTCAGCCTCAGCGAGTCATTGAAGAAACCATATCTGGCAGCACCAGTGCCAGCGAACGTAAAGGCTTCAACCTGCTGCTTGATCGTATGGAGTCTGGTGACCTACTGGTCGTTACCAAACTAGACCGCCTTGGCCGTAACGCCATTGATGTGCAAAGCACTGTGCAGATGCTGGAAGGTAAAGGCATCCGGGTTCACTGCCTCGCCTTGGGTGGCGTAGACCTGACCAGTGCAGCCGGCAAAATGACCATGGGTGTATTAGCTGCTGTTGCTCAGTTCGAACGTGACTTGCTGATCGAGCGCACCCAAGCCGGCCTGAGCCGTGCCAAGAGTGAGGGGAAGACACTCGGTCGCCCTGCTGCTACCAGTGTGGAGGCGGTGCAGACTCACAAGGCTAATGGTCTGAGCCAGTCTGCTGTAGCCAAGGAGCTGGACATTAGTTTGAGCACTGTTAAGCGCCTCTGGAACGCTCAGGTTTGACGTTCACAGGGGACATCCACAACCAGCTGTGATTACGATTATAAAGCCTCTGTAGCGTCCTCTTACTCGGTTAGTGCTGACGATATTTGGCAGAAGCTAGCGCTCAGCACAGCCCCCCCTGCTCCTGTGCTAAGTCGCTCGGATAGTCCTCTATTCAGGACGAAACTCTTTAGCCAGCACCCTACACTTCCCGAGATTCTTGAAAAGGCTGGCAGGATAGGAGTCTGAGTAGTTAGCTTTCACGCTCGCAATCAAGTTCCGAACAGTCTCTGCAACCATCTGAGGCACCTTGGCAGAAACATCGTTGAACTGCGTATCCGGCTTCACCCCCAAAGCTCGGAGCACCGCCCACTGTATAAATCGATTGCCATGAACACACACTAGAGCATCGCGCCCGGTATATTTCTGAGATTCGACCTGCAAGTGAAAGTCTACTGCTCTCAAAACCCTAACCATCTGCCAGACGGAGGGTCCCGTAACACCTGTGTTGAACAGCTGCTTGTAGGGCGCTTTAGTGATGTCTTCCCATAGCTTACTGATCTCGCGCTTAGCTTGAACTGCAACCGCCACATCGTGATATGCGCAAGCAAGCGCAACTGTGGCTTCAGTAAGCTCAAATCGGTCCCCAACACCACCTGAAGCTGCACCGGCCTTGTATGCGTACTCGACGCCTTCAATTTGAAGCTCCTGCCGAATACGCTCCTGCTCTGGATCCAGCGCAACAAAGTCCCGCTTTTCAATAGCGTTCTGCGTGTTAGTGCATCGAGTCACCTCAGCAGAGAATCCTTTCTCGCTGTTTGCACTTGAAATGATGCGAACAGAAACCATCGCCTTCGAAACTGCTTCTGGATTCTGTGCAGCCGCAGCATGGATTGAACCCACGGTCTGTGCTCCATTAACAACACAGAACCCCGTGCACTCGAAAATCCCAGATTCTGTAGAGTTACCGCCAATAGGCTTCTTGGCGACCGCCGTAGCCACAGCCGTGACTCCGTTGTTGTAGTACCAGAACTCCTCGGGGTGCTGAATCAAGGTATTAACAATATCTTGATTCACGGAGCTGCCTGATAGAAAGTGCCTTAGATTGCTCTCAAAAAGCCTTGGGCCATGACTGTCCAGCCAAACAGCTACGTCCGCTGCACACACTTGCCCATAAATCGCATGGTGAGGCTCGCGTATCTGCCCCCAAGAGGAGAGTTGCACCTCAACGGAAATCGGAGCACCAGCCACGCCTGCGGCCACCGCCTTATGTAGGTCTCGCTGGTTAAGAACTCGAACCGACATTAATTCGGACGTATCGTTCTGAGAATCCACATAAGCGTTGATTGCTGCCTCAACCTCGGCGCCAAGAGCTTCTTGACCTGTATGAGCCAACACCAGCAAAAATTTGGCGTTAGCGTCGAACAGCGCCCGCTCGATATCAAACTTGCGAGATTTAATGCGATCATTTAACTGATCGATATCGTTTTCGAGAACCTTGCGCACACCTTCAAGAAACTTGAGGGTATCCCCTAAATCGATGCTGCCATGACCATCCGCGTGCCATTTGGTCTGGACTAGATATAGTGTCCGCTCTTTCGCGTCAAAGAAGATGAGATCTATGCCGCCATCCTTGAATCCATCGGTGATGTAAGGACACAACTCCTCCATCCGCACATCAGTAAGCTGGGAAACCGCTAGCACTCCGAGAGCCCGAGTCAGAAACGCCTTTTCAGCCTTATCCTGATCTGGATGCTTGGCATAGTCATCCATGTTCACCGCTGCCGAGAGCTCGGACTTCAAGTAACCGCCGATTTGCGTGACATGAAGCTTAGACACCGCATTTCCCCTTGATTCGTGATATGCCAACCGCCACTAGAACGGCACTATACAACGAGCAGATCTAATACCAAGCATTCAAAGGCATAAGCATGCATCGACAGCAGGCCGCCGGCATTGATGCGCTACAGGAGAGAGCTTGTTACGGGGAAATTCCGCCAACTAGAATACTCAGCACGGCGCACCACTCAGGTGTACCTACACGCTGTTCCACTCTTCGATTTTTGGCGAAAAAAGTCTTTTAGAATTAAAGACTTAGGTTATGGAGGCGGCCCCGCCAGCCACACCCCGGCACACGATGTCACCGCTGCGGCTGCTCCCTTCCGGGCCTGACCGGGTTCACGGCTGATCGTTGCGGGGGGACCGACGGAACCACCATAACGAAGCCCGTCAGGCGACGGGCCGCGCCATTGTACTGGTTAAGAACAAACTTACAACTGCTTCAAACACTTAGAGGGCTAAACCCGGAAACGTCCGACCAGTTGCGCCAGGCCGTTGGACAACTCGGACAGCCGCGCACTGGCCTGGGTGCTCTGCTCCGAGGTCAGCGCCGCCTCATTGGACAGGTCGCGGATATCGTTGATGTTGCGCGCGATTTCCTCGGTCACGCTGCTCTGCTCCTCACAGGCAGTGGCGATCTGCGCCGCCATGTCGTTGATCCGCGCCACCGAGTCGCCGGTGGCCGACAAGGCGCCATCGACACCGGCGGCACGCTCGACACTGTCACGGGCCTTCTCGCTGCCCGAGTGCATGGCCTTGACCGCATTCTGCACGCCAATCTGCAGGCGCTCGATCATCTGCTGGATGTCCTTGGTCGAGTCCTGGGTGCGCGCGGCCAGCGCCCGCACCTCGTCAGCGACCACGGCAAAGCCACGCCCCTGCTCGCCCGCGCGGGCCGCCTCGATCGCCGCATTCAAGGCCAGCAGGTTGGTCTGCTCGGCAATGCCCTTGATCACCGCAAGCACGGCACCGATGTTGGCCGTTTCCTGTTCGAGGGTCTGGATGGTGCTGGAGGCACTCTCCACCTCATGGGCCAGTTGGCGGATGGCATGGATGGTCGCGCCGACCACTTGCGCCCCTTCACGTGACTGGGTTTCGGCCGAGCGCGCCGCATCCGCGGCATGCTGCGCATTGCGCGCCACCTCATGCACGGCACTGCTCATCTCGGTTGCCGCAGTGCTGACCTGATCCACCGCCGCGTGCTCGCTGCTGATCAGGCGGTCATTGGCGGCAGCCATGCCGGCCAAGGTCTGCGCCGAATCGGCCACCTCGCCGGTGACCCGGCCGACCTCCTTGATCAGTGGCTGCAGCTTGTCGAGGAAGCGGTTGAAGGCATGGCTGAGCTTGCCCAGTTCATCGCGCGACAGCACATCCAGGCGCACCCGCAGGTCGCCGTCGCCGTCGGCGATCTGCTCGATGCGCTGCAACAGGTTGTGCAAGGGACGCGTTACCAGAATCGGGAAACCCAGCACCAGCACGACACAGACCGCCAGGCCGATGGCGATGGTCAGCCCCTGCTGCCAGCGCAGCTCCTCGCCCAGGGCAATCGCCGCGGCACCTTCGGCATTGGCCGCACCATCTTCCAGTTCGCCCAGCTTGTCGATCGAGTCGCGCATGGCTTCGAATTGCGCCTCGCTGTCACCATAGCTGAGCGCCGAGGCTGCGACAGGATCACTGGCCAGCAACTGCAGAACCCGCTTGGAGGTCGCCTGCCACTGGCTAAAGTCACGGTCGAAAGCGGCCACCAATTTGAGCGCCTCGGCGCTGGGCTGCATTTCGGCGTACTTGTGCACGCGCTCGTAGGCCTGCTGGGTATTCTCGGCATGGGCGTCGCGCAGCGCGGTCGTATGCTCGCCAGCGCCCTCATCGAGCAGGCTGCGCTCGGCGACGAATGCCTGGTACAGGTCGCGATCGGCATTCAGCAGCAGGCTGATGGCCGGCAGGGAGCGATGGCTAAGGCGCGTACTGGAATCGGCCACCTGGCTGATACCACGCATCCCCAGAAACCCCATGAGCACCAGCAGCACCGCCAGCAGGAGTATCGGCAGGGCAATCTTCCAGCGAAAACCAAGATCGGCGAAGAAACGCAGCATGGGGATACTCCAGATATGACGACAGCTCGTTGTTATGTCGGTAAGCATAGTCAGTTTCTTGAGCGCCCCGGCGACCTGCCTGGCCGCGACCGAGCGGCTCTGCCAGCCTGCGCACCCCAGCACAGGAATGGACTCGTATGCGTCACGTGCCCTCTATATCAACCTTCGCAAACACCTGCGGCGCTGAACGCCCAATGCCCAACACCTGGCACTGGCATGGGCTCAGCCTGTTCAGCCTGCTGAGCTGTGCCGGCTGGGCGCTGGCTAGTGGTTCCCACGCACTGCAGGTGCAGGATGTCGGCGGCACCCTGCTCGGCGGAATCGGCGACGCCCTGGCGCTGATGACCTTGCTCGCGGCTCTGGCCGGCCTCGGTCTAGCCTGGCTGCCCGACATGAGCGGGGCTCGCCGAACCTGGGTACTGACCTTCCTGCTGCTCGGCGGCCTGGCACTCTACCAATGGCTGGGTTACCCGGCTGAGCATGACGGCAACCTCATACTCTCGCCGAGCCGTGATGAACTCAGTGGCTATGCGCTGATCTGTGCGATCGCCCTGCTCGCCGCCTTGCCGTGCCCCAGGCGACGGCTCGCAACACCGGGCCGGCTGCGCTGGACGCTGGACGCTGGGCGCGGGCCTGGCACTGAGCCGCCTGTACAGCCTGCTGCTGTTGCTCGACCAGGTTCAGTCGAGCAACCTGCCCCATTGCGCATTCGATGCCGACAGCGGTCAGCAGTTGACCATCTGCCTGGATGATGAACCGCGCATCCTGATCGACTGAAGCCAGGATACCCCCCTGCCCCTGCGGCAATCGGCCAATGCCGACGCGAAGACGCTTTGTGGTAGCGTGCCCGGCGAGTCACCCGTCAGCCAAGCGGTGCTGGCGGCCATTTCCCCTTTGCATGGAGTGCCCCATGGCCATTACCAAAGACCAGCTGATCGGCGATCTTGCCGAAGCCATTGACCTGCAGAAAAACGACGTGCGCGCCCTGCTCGAGCAGCTAGGCGAGATCGTCGCCGATGCCCTGGAGAACGACGGAGAAATCAGCCTGCCGGGTATCGGCAAGCTGAAAGTCAGCGAGCGGCCGGCACGCACCGGGCGCAACCCGCAAACGGGCAAGGCGATTCAGATCGCCGCGAAGAAAGTGGTCAAACTGGTGCCCGCCAAGGGCCTGACCGACGCACTCAACCAGGCTTAATGCGTCACGCCCCGGAGTCGCTAGGCACTCCGGGGTTGCTCAGCACCTGTGCAAAGTCTCACGAGCTAGAGCCAGGCAAGACGCAACGAAATAACAGCTCCGCTGGTCAATCGGGCGAAGAGTGCAATTTACGCGCGATAAATGAGCATTCTGAGCACGAGTTCAACACAGCATGGCCGACGCGCAGCAGCCTCTGAACAGGTTCTCAGGGCCCCACCGTCACTTCGCCGGCTGGCACTACCGCGAACGCTTCGACCGCTGCGCCACCCTGATTGACACCATGCTCGCGAATGCTGCGGATCTGCTCAACACGACGCAGGTTCTCCGAGGCCATTTCATAGTGCGCGGGCGACTGTTCGATCGCACTGCGGAAGAACTGCTCGGCGACATCCAGCTTGCCTTCGACCAGGCAGATATAGCCCACATCATTGCTCGCCTCCGCCCGGCTCTCGACCTGCTCGAAAGCCGACAAGGCCTGTTCATACCGCCCCTGACGAGCCAGCAGCAATGCATAATTTCGCCATAGTGGCGCATAACGGGCATCGAAGCTGATGCCCCGCTTGTAGGACTGCTCAGCCTCTGGCCACTTGCCGGCTAGGTACAGCGAATAGGCCTGGCTGTTGGCCACCAGTGCCGAGCGTGGATCTATCTGCGAAGCCAGGCGATAGTAGAGCGCCGCCTTGTCGAAATCATCCTCCAGATCGGCCAGCACACCTAGGCCGTTGTACAATTTGAGCGGCGAGGCGCTATCCACCTTGAGAGTGCCAGGTTCGCTACTGCCTCCACCGCCCAACCGCTTCTGATCCACCAGTACGGCCTTGTCCAGCGACTCGCGAGCTGAATCGGGACGTCGCATGGCCAATTGCACCAGCCCCATTTCGGTGAGCGCCGAGAGGTTATCAGGATCGTTCTGCAAAACATCGGCGAAGGCCATTTCAGCCAGGTGGTTGTTGCCACGTTCGCGATGGATACGGCCAACCCAGACCAACGCCTCATAGCGCTTAGGGTCCAGTTCCACTGCGCGCAGGTACTGGTAAAGCGCCTGATCCAGCGCACCAGCGCGGTAGGCCACATCCGCCATACCCATGGCTTGGTCGGATGACTCCGCCTGATCCTGCACCTGGTACAGCAACGCGTTCTTGCCACCGTACATGGAAGAGCGATCGACATTGCCCGACCCTACGCCCTGAGTCTGGCAACCGGCCAGCGCGCCCAGTATAGCTAACAGCAGCAGATTCCTGTTCATGGTTATAGCTTCCCGGTAGCTTTGAGTACCTTGATAATTGCCGGGCCAATGGCAATCAAGAAAAAACTAGGCCACATGAAAAAGGTTAGAGGAAATATCAGTTTGGTGCCGATTTTCGCTGCCGATTCTTCTGCCGCCTGAGTGCGCCTATCCCTAAATTCTTCCGCATAGATCCGCAGGGTGTCGGCCACGCTGGTGCCAAAGCGGATGCTCTGCGCCAATAGACTCACCAACCCTCGCACATCATCCAGCCCAGTACGTTCAGCCAGATTTTTCAGGGCCTGCGTACTGGGGATGCCTGCTCGGATCTCCATGTTGACCAAGGCCAACTCCATGGCCAGTTCGGGTTGGCTGACCAGCATCTCCTCGGCCACCCGCTCCATCGCCTGCGGCAGGGCAAGCCCCGATTCCACGCACACCACCATCAGGTCAAGTGCGTCAGGGAACCCCCTGCGCAGACGCCGCAAGCGCCCTTCCTTGCGTTTTTCCACATAGATGGACGGTGCCAGCCAGCCAAGACCTAGAGCTGCACCGGCGGCCATGCCCCCGATGTTCAACGTGAGCTTCGGCACCAGAGGCAACACTAAAAGCACGCACACCAGCAGGAGCAACGGAAGCAACAGGCGGATAGCCCAGTAGACTTGCAACGCCGAACTGGAGCGATAACCTGCATGCATGAGCAGTTGGCGTGTCGCCGACAGTTTTTCGTCCTCAGTACTGACCAGATGCTGCCCCACCTGGGAAAGCAGCAACTGTAGATTACCCGGTGGAGTTAGACCTGGAGCGCCGCCCCCTTGCGCATGTTTGAGGCCGGCCAACCGCCGATGCAGCGGATCCTGCAGACTCCACACCAGCACGGCCACGGTTGCGGTCAGCAGCAGCACACTCACTCCTATGGCACCCACGAACAACACCCGAGCCAGCTCCTCGTTTCCGACCAGGCTGTTGAACACACCGAGCAGATAGTCCATGACAACCTCCTAGACATCGATCCGAATGATTTTACGGATCCAGAAAATACCCAGCAGCATGGCGACGAAGGAGGTCACGATCAGCTTCTGCCCGAACGGATCCTTGATCAGAACCGGCAGATAACTCGGCGTCGTCACCGCAATGACCACTGTCAGCACGAAAGGCACCGCCATAAGAACCCACGCCGACATACGTCCCTCGGCGGACAAGGTCTTGACCTTGCGCTGGAAGCGGAAACGCCCACGAATCAGGCTGCTCAAGCGCCCCAGCACCTCGGTAAGATTGCCGCCGGTTTCCCGGTGGATAAGGATGGAGGTAACCAGCATCATCACCGTCATGCTCGGCATGCGCTCAAGCAGGCCGAGCATGGCACGACGCACATCGTTGCCGTAGTTGATGTCGGCGAATGTCAGCCCGAATTCGTGAGCCACCGGGCCCTTATGCTCTTCGGCGACCAGGTGCAAGGTTTCCCCGAACGGATGGCCAGCGCGTAGTGCCCGGCAGATGGCATCCAGGGCATCCGGCAAGCCCTCTTCGAAGGCGGCGAAGCGTTGGCTGCGATCACTGGAAATCTTCGCGAAGGGGATACAGAAAGCCACCACAGCCAGGATCAAAGATGCCCACCAGAGCTTGAGCAGCAGCCACAAGCCAATGCCGGCAGCGGCCGCCAGCAGCAGCGCCAGCAGCACCACGCGGTAGCTGCGATAGCCATGCCCGGCTTGCTCGATCAGCGGCGCCAGGCTCTCACAGAAGGGCAACTGCTCCAGGCGGGCCTCCAGCGGCGACAGGTGCTTGAGATATTTCTGCCGCAGCACCATCTGCATGTTCGGCAGCTGGTTGGCACTCTCCAGCAGATTCAGGCGTGAGCGGATGCGTTTGCGCATCTTGCCCGCCTCGCCGAACACCGGCACCACCAACCCCTGACTGAGCAGGAAGACAGCGGCGAAGATCATGCCCAGAAAGGCGAAAATATACTCACTGGGAATCTGGCTCATGACTGTACGGCCTCCATCCAGTCAGGGCGGAACAGATTGACTGGCAGGTCGATGCCACGCTTGGCCAGCACATCGCGGAAAGCCGGCACCATGCCGGTCGGGCGATACTCGCCGAGCACTTCGCCGTGCTCGCCAATGCCACGCCGCTCAAAGGTGAATATCTCGGTCATGGTGATGATCTCGCCTTCCATGCCGTTGATTTCCTGCACACTGACCAGGCGGCGCTTGCCATCCTCCTGACGCTCAAGCTGGATCACCACGTCGATGGCCGAAGCGATCTGTTGCCTAAGGGCCTTGATCGGGAAGGTTGCACCGGTCATGGAAACCATATTTTCCACTCGGCCCAAGGCATCGCGCGGGGTGTTGGCATGGATGGTGGTCAACGAACCATCATGGCCGGTGTTCATTGCCGTGAGCATGTCCAGCGCTTCGGTGCCCCGGACCTCGCCGATGACGATACGATCCGGACGCATGCGCAGGCTGTTGCGCACCAGCTCACGTTGATTGACCTCACCGCGCCCTTCGATGTTCGGCGGACGGGTTTCCAAGCGCACCACATGCGGCTGCTGCAATTGCAACTCGGCCGAGTCCTCGATGGTGACGATGCGCTCGTTGTCCGGAATGAAGCTCGACAACACATTGAGCATGGTGGTCTTGCCGGTGCCGGTACCCCCGGAAACCAGTACATTCAGGCGCCCACGCACAATGGCCTTGAGCACCAGGGCAATGGCCGGGGTCAGAGTGCCCATCTGCACCAGACTCTCGGAGCTCAGCAGGTCCACGGCGAAGCGGCGGATCGACATACTGGGACCATCGATGGCCAGTGGCGGAATGATCGCATTGACCCGCGAGCCATCCTTGAGTCGGGCATCCACCAGCGGCGAAGACTCATCGATACGCCGCCCCAGATTGGAGACGATGCGGTCGATGATGTTCAGCAGGTGCTGGTCATCGCGAAAGCGCACATCGGTTCTTTGCAGCTTGCCATGTCGCTCTACGTAGACCGAGGCATGGCCATTGATCAGGATGTCCGACACGCTGTGATCCGCCAGCAGCGGTTCGAGCGGCCCAAGGCCAAGCACTTCGTCACCGATCTGCTTGATGATCAATTGTCGTGCTGTCGCCGACACGGGGGCCGAATGCTCGTCCATCAGACGCTGACAGATTTCCTTGATCTGTCGTGCCGCCTCGCCCGGTTCCAGCGAGTCGAGCAGTGACAGATCCATGACCTTGAGCAACTGCTGGTAGACCCGCTCGCGCCACTCACTCTCCACCGGGGAGAGGTTTGTGCGTGTCTCGTAGAGCTCCGAGGGCACCGAGGTTTCCCAAGCGAGCCCCTCTGCTGCCGGCGTATCGCCAGCCTGCTGTGGCATCTCGGCTACATGAGCCGACTGTTGACGCAAACGATTGCGGAATCCACTTAACATGATTCACCCCCGCAACAGGCGTCCCAAGGTTCGCCTGAACAGTCCCTGATCGACACGCTCCACCCCGGTCAACTCTTTGCGCAGTTGCTGCAGAGCCAAGGTGATGGGCGCTCGCGGTGCATGAATTTCCAGCGGCACGCCGCTGTTCTGGCTTTCACTGACCACCGAGTAGTCATTCGGCAGTGACTGAAGGTTCGTGCAGTGCAGGGCCTCGCCAATATCCTGCAAGCTGATCGACGCGCCCTTGTTGAAGCGGTTGACCACCAGATGCAAGCGTTTGCCCTGTACGCCCAAATCATTGCGCAAGATATGCAGTAGGCGGCTGGCATCCTTGAGATGGCTGAGGCTCTGCTGCAGTACGATGTAACTGTGATCGGCCTGTTCCAGCGTGATGCCGGTGAGGTGGTCGATTTGCCGCGGCAAATCGACCACCACCCAGTCATAACTGCTGCGCGCCAGGTGCAACAGGGCTTCCAGCTGTTCAAGCTGGACGTCTTGAGCCAGGCACAGGTCCCCCTGGCGCCCGCCAAGCACGTGCAGCATCGGGCTGAAGTGCCCACAGAACCCACGCAAGGCCACCGCATCCAGGGATCCGGCCTGCTGCATCACCTCGACATGACTGTGCGTGGGACTGATATCCAGACAATGGGCAGCACTGCCAAACTGCAGATCCAAATCGAGCAGCAGCGTGCTGGCTCCGCTCAAGCTCAACTGATGGGCCAGATTGCAGGCCAGCATAGAGGCGCCGGAGCCTCCCTTGGCGTTCATCACAGCCACAAGCTTGCCACCTCCAGAGGGTAGCGCGTGGCTCTCCTGCAACATGCGCTGCACGGCAGCGAGCAGTTCTCCCGGCTCCACAGGCTCGGGCAGGAAGTCACGGGCACCGGCCCGCATCGCCAAGCGCATACCTTCGCGCTCATCCAGCGGACCACAGACCACCAGCGGTGGCCGTTCCTGAGCCGGACGTTCGAGCAAGGCTTCTAGCTCGTCGCGCCACAGGTGGCTAACCCGCAGCAACAGGAAGTCCGGACGTTGTTCCAGACCGTACAACGGGTCGGTATGCCCATTGCTCACCAGCCTGGTCGCCACATCCACACCGCCCAGCGCCTGGCAGTAGCCCTGCAGTCGATTTAAAGCCAGCCCATCGCGGCTACTGATCAGTAACTGCGGCCCCTGTTTCTTCGGCCGGAGGCTGCTGCCGCCTTCTCGTGTCGTCAACATGGTGTGATCTCCGGTACAACCCCCGTCTCCGCATGGCGGCCCAGGCTTTCGCGTGGCAACGTGGCCCGGAAGTCCGGCAGCGTGATCGCTCCTCCCACCACGGGAATCATGAGATCGAAGGTGAAGTTTTCGATGCGTAATTGCACATAGCGGATGGCGCCGAATCCATCCGCCCCGCTGAAATCCGAAGGCGCCGGTACTTGGCCGCCATCGGCATTGAGATACGTCAGGGTGAGATCCGCCGTCTGCAGATTGGTGAGCAGGCTGCTGTCCCCCTCTTCCTCGGCGGCATTGAAGATGGCCCGCCGCAGAATGCGCACGTCCTGGATATCGCAGACCGAAGCCAGGCGGGCGCCGCGCCGGGCGCTCTCGTTGAGCGCATTGACCGTGAAGAACAAGCGTCCCATTTCCAGTACGCCGATCAGCACGATGAACAACAGCAGGCCGATGATGGCGAACTCGACCACATAGACTCCTCGCATCTGGCGTCTGTTCATCACAAGCCCCTCATCACGACGCTGGACGTCAGGGTGACGGCCAGGGGAATGTCCGCGCCATAGAAGGTCGGCAGCACGCTGCCGATCACCGGCACAAAGTCGTAGGTAATGCTCACCTGAACGTGCTCGTCCCCTGCCGGGGTGACGGTCACGTCGCCGGTGCTCAGCCCACCCACCAGTTCGCCACCAGTCACCGCTGCAGGGACGCCATAGACGGCGAGCAACTGAGTACGGCTGCGCAGGTCGTCGTCGAGCACGACCTGGCCCAGGGTCGGGTCCCAGGCCTCGCCCGCGGCATAACGCGCCGCATCCCGGCTGGCCTGCAGCAGGACGTTGTACTGGAACAGCATGCGCCCGAACTCGCCTATCCCCAGCAGCAACAGCAACAGCAACGGCAGGGCTATGGCGAACTCGACCATGGCCACCCCCTTCTGCTGCTGCCGTTCTAGCTTCGCGCTGCTCATGGCTGCCTCCTAGGAATCCTTGCTGGGCGTGCGGTTGTCATCGACGTAGGTCTTGTACAGCTGGATGATCAATGGCCCCACGTCATCGGCAGGCGTCGCGCCGGCCACGCCATCGCCCTCACACTCCTTGATGAACTGGCCGAACACCTGGGCCTCGGTACCTTGCTGAGCAACGGTCTGCAGCATGAAGAAGCAGCCGAAGTCCAGTACCGGTACATCGACCTGGCCGCCGGGCACATCGGTGCAATCGCCGATGACGATATTGAGCATGCGCCGCTCGGGAGCCCCCGCGCAGCTCTTCGAGGCTCCACAAGCCGCACTATCCGCGAGCCAATCCTTGACGTCGTACAACGGGGTTTCACCCGCGAACAGCTCCCCGCCATTGGCGCTAACCGGCTGCCCCTGGTATTCGACCCGCGGCGGCGAGGTACTGTCGTTGTAGGTCATCCGCTGTTCGTTGACCTCAGTGACCCAGTCGGGTGGGTAGTCGGTAGCGTTCATGCCGGGACCGTTGTACACCCCGAGGCGGGTATTGAGCCCCTGGGACACCGGGCCGACCGAATTGCCCGGCTCGGTCTCCACAACCTCACCGACCACATTGCACTTTTCTATGCCTCCCGCCAGGGCAGTACGCAAGTCGTTGGCGCCGTTGGCCCCGTCCAGGCGCAGCATCTGGAAGTTGCCTGAACTGATCGCCGGATCATTGCCGGCGGCGCTCTTGAGCACTTCCAGGTCGCCGAAGCCATAGCCCCAGTAGGAGGTGCCGCCATTGTCGGCCGGGTCATCGCCGGGGTCGCCACAGACCATGATCGGTTCGATCTTGCAGGGACTCATGGACGGGCTCGGTCCCGCTGTGGCAATAGCCGCCACCGACTTGTCGCCCAGTTCATCGGAAGAGAAGGCCTGAGCCACACTCCAGAAAAAACCTGTCAGCGGGTATTCCGGCACCGACACCCGCACATAGCGGGCATCCGCAGGCCCCGGAAAGGAGAAGGGGCCGTAGACGCTGTTGGCCATTTCGACCACGGCGAAGGCACTGACGCCGTCCTGCCCTATGGCCTCCAGAAGCTCGGCATTGCCGGGCGCCGAGGCGTTACGGCCGAAGGTGTCCCACGCCGCATCGCGAGCCACGCTGGATGCATTGCCGTTACCGAACACCTGATGCAAGGTTTTCGCCCCGCTCAGGGCCGCAGCATCCACGGCATTCTGCAGGCGTGACTTGTTGAGCAGCATGTGGCTACCGTCCAGGGCCAGGGCTGCCATCAGCAACATCGCGGCCAAGGCCACCGCAACCAGGACGATGACCGCTCCCCGTTGCTGCTTCGGCAGCACCCGGGAGCGACGTGACTTACGGAGATTCATGCCAGGCCTCCGCTATTGACCGATGTTGATCTGAATGGGCTGACCGATCTGCTGGGCGTCGCCGGTCTTGCCGCGATAACCGTCCAATACCTTTTCGGTCAACGGGCCATCGGTGCCGACCGGCGATACCTCTGTGCCCGGGTTGGCCGCCAACTCCTTGTCTGCGATCTGTTCATAGGTGGTGGCGTATACGGTCTGTCCCAGCGAACCCACACGCCCTTCCTCGTAGCTCATGCAACCACCGAGGGCGGTGCACAGCAAAACCAACAGCATCTGCATATTCATTGTCTTATCCCTCACTTGAGGTCATGACCGAAGCTGCTGCCGGTCACTCCGAGGCTGACCGGCACCACGCGCCCCGGTCCATCACCCTTGGTCTTGCCCAGCAGATAGAAGTCCATGTCACCAGGCTCGACGAAATTTTCCGTCGGCAGGCGCACTAACTTGGCGTCCACCGGCTTGGCAATATGCGGTGTTACCAGGATCACCAATTCGGTCTCACCCTTGATGAACTCCTGGCTGCGAAACAGATGGCCAATCACCGCTATGTCACCCAATCCTGGGAAGCGGCTGACCAGATCGCGCGTGCTCTCGTTGATCAGGCCGGCAATGGCGATGGTCTGGCCGTCGGCCAACTCCACTGTCGATTGCGCACTGCGTTTGGTCAGCGAGGGAATCACCTGGCCTATGCCATCGCCCAACACACTGTCCAGACCGGTATCGAGTACCAGCGAGTTGGCGTTGGAGATTTCACTGACCGAGACGTTCAGATTGAGGTTGATCCGCTGCGAATCCAGCACGGTCGGAAGGAATTTGACCCCGACGCCGAACTCCTTGTATTCGACGGTGATGCCGTCGTCTTCGGTGATCGGCACCGGAAACTCGCCGCCGGAAATGAACTCTGCCTGTTGCCCGGTCAGGGTCACCAGTGTCGGTTCGGCCAACACCTTGGCCGAGCCATCATCCCTGGCCGCCTCCAGCACCACATCGAAGAGGAAGCTGCCCGAAGCGAACTGAGCGAGGAAGCCCTTGCCGTTGGTCAACAGCCCATCAGTCAGTGAGCTGCCACCATTGAAGGTACCGATGTCCCAGTTGCCGGCCGAGCCAATGGCGAGAAAACGGACACCGAGGCGCTTGACCAGGTTGCGCTGCATTTCCGCCACCTTCACCTCTAGCATCACTTGCTGGCTACCGCCGACGGTCAGCAGGTTGATCACCTCCAGCGACTCGGTTGGCCTGGCCTCGGCCGCCTCACCCTCACCCTGGACGATGCTGGAGGTCTGCGCCGCATATGTCTTGGCCACCTTGACCGCGGTGTCCATGGCAGCCGCACTGCTTACCTGGCCACGCAGCACCAAGCCGCCCTGGGCACTGAACACCTCGATGGTTTCGTTGGGCAGCAATTGATGCAGCTTGCCCTTCAACCCACCGAGGTCATGCACCACCTCCAGGTCGAGGCTGTCGATCAGCTTGTTGCCGCCATCCCACAGCAGCACATTGGTGCTGCCCAGGGAACGCCCCAGCAGGTACAGCTGATTCGGACTGGTGATGAGGATGTCGGCAATTTCCGGGTTGCCTACCGACACCCGCTTGACCGGCCGTTGGGTACGCAGAATGCGCGACTTGTAGATCGGCACCTGCACCTCGCTCACGCTATCTGCCGGCAGCGCACTTACCGTCGACGACTGTAGCTCGGCGGCCGGCAAAGCCGACCACCAGAGGCAGGCACCCAGCATTGCCAACATCGAACTAAGTACTCGAATGCTTCGCATGTCCCTCTCCTTATTGGAAGGTCGTCCACGTGCGGCTCGACGGTCTCCGTCGCTTTGCCCTACAACCGTCTAGAGCTGTACCTTGGCTACATTCACCTGAGTGCCACGGATGATGGTCACGCCAGCGCCCGCCGAGCCCTGCCGAACAACAGGCTTCGGTGCTGGCGCCGGGGCGGCCGGTTGGGCAGCAACCGGTTGCAGCTCGGGTTTCTTCTGGTTATCCAGCGGGTTGCGCAGCGCCAGTTGCAGGCGCCCCTCGGTCATAGCCTTGACCAGGGTTTCCGCCTCCTTGGGCGTCATTTCCAGGGTCACGGCGCGGACCACCACAGGTTGGGTCTTGTCGGTACTGGCGGTCTGATCCACCGCCAGCACACGCAGATCCTCGATGATGGTCTTCGACTCGGCGTTATTGCTGTTGCCGACCTTCTTGGTGGCCAGCACATCGACCCGGTTGCCCGGCAACAGGAAGCCCGCGACGCCAACCACATCGTCAACCCGCACCGACACCGCACGCTTATCCGTTTCGATCAGAGACGCCAGGGTGCTGCCACCCAGATGCTCGGCCAGGCGAGCAGCACGCAGGATGTCGCCCCGCAGGATGGGAAAAGTGGCGATCCTGCCCTGAACCTTTTCCGCTGAATCGAAGGCATCGTCGGGTGC
The DNA here is from genome assembly GCF_009799925.1 of Pseudomonas sp. R-28-1W-6. GTDB lineage: Bacteria > Pseudomonadota > Gammaproteobacteria > Pseudomonadales > Pseudomonadaceae > Aquipseudomonas. Next base: position 257,304 of record NZ_WELK01000004.1, on the reverse strand, counting down.
ACTGCCCTTGGTCATCCGCACCATGGTCACATGCTGGGGCTCGATCATGGTGCCGAAGGGGATTTCAACCGCCGCCACCATGACGCTCTGCATGCCGTCATCGGACTGGGCATTGAGCCGTCCGCTCAACCAACTGTTGGCCATCCAAGCCGCCCCCAACCCTAAAATCAGAGAGAGCGCGATCAGTGTGAATGTTCGACCGCCCATAGCCGTATCTCCTCAGTCGTTTGCCTCGAGCTGAACGAAGTAGTTTCGCCAGGCCCATTCCAGTTCGGCGGGCGCCAGCGGCCCGTCACCCTCCAGATAGCGCTGCCGATCCTGCGCCATACCCAGCAGGTCGCGCGGATGACAGGCGGTCAGAGGCCTGCCCTCGGCCTCGTAGAGTCCTTGCAGCACGTAGCGCAGCAGCAGCGGATCGAAGGCAACGCCGAGGCGCTCACACTCCTGCTGCCAGATGCGCTCGTAATCGGTGGGGTTCAAGTAATCGAAGTGCAGCTTGTAGCCGATCCGCCGCAGGAAGGCCTCGTCGGCCAGACGCAGCGGATTGAGGTTGGTGGAAAACACCAGGATCAGGTCGAACGGCAGATCGCAATGCCGGCCGCCACCAAGGTTGAGGTGGTCGCGCTTCTCCTCCATGGGCACGATCCAGCGGTTCAGCAACTCGGCCGGCTCCATACGCTGGCGCCCCAAGTCGTCGATGATGAACATGCCGTTGCTCGCCTTGAGCTGCAGCGGTGCCTGGTACTGGCGCGCGTAGGGGTCGTAGCGCACATCCAGCTGATCCATGCTGAGCTCACCGCCGGTGATCACTACCGGACGACGACAGCACAGCAGGCGCCGGTCGATGCCCTCATCCAGCAGCAGGCTGCGCGGCTTGCGCTCCTCGTCCACGCACTGATGGACTTGCGGGTCGTAGATCTCGATCACCGACTCGTTGATGGCGATGGCCCAGGGCACCCAGATGGTATCGCCGAACAGGCGGATCAGCCGGCTACTGATATAGGTCTTACCGGTGCCTGCCGGCCCGTAGATCATGATGGCCCGCCCGGAATTGAGTGACACGCCCAGTTGCTCGAGCATGCCCTCAACCAGAACCACACCCTGGTAAGCCTTGCGCATGTCGCGGGCGGTGATGCGGCCATGGTGCACGGTCTGCAGCTTAAGCAGCTCCCGGTAGCGCTCGACGGGAAAAGGGGCGGGCCCCAGGTAGCCACTGCGGGCCAGGGCATCGCGCGCGGCCTGGCGCCCACGATCGGTGAGCCCGTAACGCAATGCCTGGCCACCGGTCTGGCCTAGAATCTCGACGCGGCCATCCTTGCGCAGGAACTGCAGCACCTCCTCCAGCACGGCACCGGTCAGCGCCAGTCGCTCGACCAGGCGCGGCATATCGAGTACGCCAGCGTCGTGCAGATGCTTGCAGAGCAGATCGCTGAGAAAGTTTTCCGTCAGCCCGGTTTCACCGATGCTCTTCGGCTGGGGAGCCAGATGCTGGACGGGATCCCTGTCTAGGGTTTGGGTACTGCTGTCGCTGACGGCGTACATTGTTCGCGTCCTCTGCTAGCCGAGAAACGACCACGGGGCGGAAGGTTGCCAAAGCAGGCTGGCAGCCGTTCCCGCCAGAATGGCTGCGGCAAAGGGAAAGGGTTGGCCGGCCACCTCATCGGCTGCCGGTGCCACGTAGAGGCGACTGCGCACCATCAACCAGTAGCGTTGCAAGGTCTGCCCGGCCTGGCCTCGCGCCAGGATCAGGCCAAAGCCGAGAAGGCCACCGGCCAGCAAGCTGAGGAGTGCGGCGAAGAGGGCCAGGTGCGGAGCCATGAAGCTGCCGACCATGGCCATCAGCTTCACGTCGCCGGCAGCCATGCCACCGAAGGCATAGAGAGGCAGAAAGACAACGGCACAGATCAACATACCCAACACTCCTGCACCAACCCCAGCCAACCCAGACAAATACGCCTGAAAAATCAGTCCTGCGACCAGTCCCAAAAGGACCAGAAGGTTGGGAATGCGATGGCGCCACAGATCGCTCGCCACCGCGATTCCCAACAAGCCCAGCAAAACTGCTGTACTCCAAGACATTGCGCCTCCACTCAACCAGTCGGAGTACCGCCGATATCAGTTGTAATTCCATCGATAACCACGCCCACCTGAGTTCCCAACTCAGTGAACGCCAGTACCACCGCCGCAGCCACCAAGCTGCCGGCCACCGCGTACTCGACTGTCGTCAGCCCGTCCTCATCCCTGACGAACTGCAACACCGAAGCCTTGATATCTTGCAGAGTCATTTCGCTCACCTCACTTCCACACATTGCCAGTTTCGGAAAGACCACCTCGGCGGTACCACTTTCCTCACCGCCTAAAGCAACGCTAGCCCTGTCACAAAATTGTGGTTAGGAGTGTTTTGCCGATCACTAGGACTCTGTTGCAGCAGTGAAACAGCCCTGTAAAGAAAAAGAACAAGCCCTGCAGCAAGCTGTACAAAACGCAATTCGGTTATTCCGAATAACTCTTTTGCCAACGCCCAGCTTGGCCATACTGCAGAGACAATCCAGAGTCGTATCACAGGATCAGCCCATGATGTCCCGCATGAACAGGAAGCCCTTGTTACTGTGGATGGACCTTACACACGACCGCTCAACCGAAACACTCAGCGCCGAGTTCGTGCACAGTTGCGACTGCCGGTTGGCAAGAGAGCCACGGCAAGCTAGTCAACCGAACGAACGCCAACCCGACATGCTGTGCATGCACTTCGACCGGCCCGACGCACAGGGCCTAAATCTGCTGCTGGAGCTCAAGCGCTCGGCACCTTCATTGCCGATCACCATGTTCACCGTGCAACACTCCGAGGAGCTGGCAGTCTGGGCAATGCGCTCGCGGGTCTGGGAGTACATGGTGCTGCCACTGCACAGTGGCGAGAAGGAGCGCTATCTCCGCGCCGTGGAACAGCTCTGCCAGTTGCGCTGGCAGGAAGCCATGCATCCCAGCAAGCCGCAGATAGAGCATGGCATCCGACTGCCGGAAAGCATCTGCCAGACGCGCGACTATCAGAAGCAGAAAGTCTTGCAGAAAGCCTTGTGCTACATAGAACAGCACTTTCGCGAGAGTATCGAGCAGAAGGTTCTGGCCCAGCACTGCGGCATGACGCCATTCCGCTTGTGTCGATTGTTCAAGGAAGAGCTCGGAGTGAGCTTCAGCGAGTACCTGCTGCACAAACGCATGCATTTCGCCCAGGAGCTACTGAGCAACAGCCAGATGCCCATCACTAGCATCGGCTACGAGGTCGGATTCAAGGATCCATCCTATTTTGCCCGCGCCTTCAAGCAATGCAGCGGTCTCACGCCAAGTGATTACCGCCAGATGCAATGCGTGAACAGCCACTTGCCCGAAATAAAGCTGGCATCACAAGAGTTGCAGAGTTATTGAGGTGGCGCCATCTAACAAGGAGCGATTGGCAAGAGCATATTACACCCGGTTACCGCACAAAGAGATTGCACCATGAGCAAGGCACTCGAACTACTGCAATCGCGTCAGGTCAACTTTCTCGGCAGCCTCGTATTGGCAGCTCTGTGGGCAGCATTTGCCTATGTCCACATCCTGAAATTCCAGAAAACAGCAGAACTTCCACTTCTACTGTTTTTTCTGGCAGAAACCTTGACCGCCCTATTCTTCCTTTTTCGTAGCACACCACAGACAATCTCTTCCAACCCTGGGGACTGGCTGCTGGCGATCGGAGGAACCTTTCTTCCCTTACTGTTGCGCCCTGCCGCCTGGGGAATAGCCCCGGCAGCGGGCATTGTCATTGTTGCTGGCGTAGGTATCCAGATACTCGCCCTGCTCTCGCTCAATCGCAGCTTCGCACTGGTTGCAGCAAAGCGCGAAATAAAAACGTCCTGGATGTACCGAATCGTGCGGCATCCTATCTATGCAAGCTATTGCCTGACATTGACCGGTTATGTATTAACGAACACCACACTCCCGAATTTCCTCATCTATGCGACAACGCTGGGTTTTCTTTGCGCCCGAATATTCAAGGAAGAAAAACACCTGGCCCTCGATTCGTCATACCGTCAATACATGCTTGACGTGCGCTACCGGCTCTTCCCATTCATATTCTGAGCCATCCCCCTCGCTGGAGCGCCCAAGCGTAGTCACTAAACGCAGATCAGGGTTGCAGAGCAGCAAGAGCGCTCAAGAATCCGTCTTCATCCAGCACCTTGACGCCCAGCTCGCTGGCCTTGGCCAGCTTGGAGCCGGCGCCTGGCCCGGCGACCACGCAGGTGGTCTTGGCCGAGACCGAACCGGCGACCTTGGCCCCGAGCCCCTCCAGCTTTTCCTTGGCGATATCGCGGCTCATCACTTCCAGGGTGCCGGTCAGCACCCAGGTCTGTCCGGCCAGCGGCAGGCCGGCGAGTTGCTTCTTCTCGCTGCTCCAGTGCATGCCGAACGCCAGCAGTTGCGCCTCGATGGCACTGGCCTTGGCGACGTTGCCTTGCACCGCGAAGAACTCGCGCAGCGACTGCTTGGCCTTCTCGTTGAGGCCTTTCATCACGCTCAGTTCCAGCCAATCCTGACTGAGGGCAATGACTGCGGCCAGGCTGCCGGCCTTGTCGGCCAGGTTGCGCGCCCCGGTGGCGGCAATGAACGGGATGTTCAGGCGATCAATGAACTCGCCCAGGGTGGCGCACGCGGCGAACTCGGCATGCAGCTCGCCCTCCTCCTGCAACTGCAGGCCGCGCTCCAGCAGCAGGGCGATGACGTTGCGGTTGTGCGAGTCCTCGAAGAAGCTGTGAATCTCGTGGGCTACTTCGCCGCCGACATCCGGCAACCAGGTCAGCACCTCGGGCAGGGCCACCTGGATGCGCGCCAGCGAGCCAAGGGCGCGAGCCAATAGTTTGGCGGTTTCCTCGCCGACATCGGGGATGCCCAGTGCATAGATGAAGCGCGCCAGGGTCGGCCGCTTGCTCTCGGCGATCGCCGCCAACAGGTTGCGCGTCGACAGGTCGGCAAAGCCCTCCAGCACCACCACCTGATCATAGGTCAGGGTGTAGAGATCGGCCGGCGAGGCGACCAGGCCGGTATCCACCAGCTGTTCGACGATTTTGTCGCCCAGGCCTTCGATGTCCAGGGCGCGGCGCGACACGTAGTGGATGATCGCCTGCTTGAGCTGGGCGCCGCAGGCCAGGCGGCCGACGCAGCGGTATACCGAGCCTTCGCTGAAGGTCTCCTTACCCTTGCTGCGCTTGACCAGCTGGGTGCGTTCCACCGCCGAGCCGCACACCGGGCACTGCTCGGGGATGTGCACCGGCCGCGCATCGACCGGACGGCGCTCGAGCACTACCTGCATGACCTGCGGGATCACGTCGCCAGCGCGGCGGATGATCACCGTGTCACCAATCATCAAGCCCAGGCGCTGGACCTCGTCCATGTTGTGCAGGGTCGCATTGGACACCATCACCCCGGCCACCTTGACCGGCTTCAGCCGCGCCACCGGCGTCACCGCACCGGTGCGGCCGACCTGGAACTCGACATCCAGCAGTTCGGTCAGCTCCTCGCTGGCGGGGAACTTGTGGGCGATGGCCCAGCGTGGCTCGCGGGCGCGAAAGCCCAGTTCGCGCTGGTAGGCCAGGTCGTTGACCTTGAACACCACGCCGTCGATCTCGTAGGCCAGGCTGGCGCGCCGCTCACCGATATCGCGGTAGTAGGCCAGGCACTGGTCGACGCCCCTGACCAGTTTCAGCTCGCGGCTGATCGGCAGGCCCCAGACTTTCAGCTGTTGCAGGATGCCCACCTGGGTGCTCGGCAACTCGCCTTCGACCCGGCCGATGCCGTAGCAGCAGAACTCCAGCGGGCGGCTGGCGGTGACCTTCGGGTCGAGCTGGCGCAGGCTGCCGGCCGCCGCGTTGCGCGGGTTGGCGAAGGGCTTGCCGCCGCTCTCCAGCTGGCGGGCGTTGAGTGCGTCGAAGCCGGCCTTGGCCATGAACACCTCGCCACGCACCTCCAGCACGCTCGGCCAGCCCTCGCCCTGCAGCTTCAGCGGCAGGTTGCGGATGGTGCGCACGTTGCTGCTGATGTCCTCGCCGGTGCTGCCATCGCCGCGGGTGGCGCCGCGCACCAGCAGGCCGTTCTCGTACAGCAGGCTGACCGCCAGGCCGTCCAGCTTGGGCTCGCAGCAGTACTCGATCTGCGCACCGCCACCGAACAGGTCGCCGGCCGGCAGATCCAGGCCCTCGCGCACGCGGCGGTCGAAATCGAGCAGGTCGCTTTCCTCGAAGGCGTTGCCCAGGCTGAGCATCGGTACTTCATGCTTGACCTCGCCGAAGGCGCTGAGCGCCGCGCCGCCGACCCGCTGGGTCGGCGAGTCCGCCGTGACCAGCTCGGGATGCGCCGCCTCCAGCGCCTTGAGCTCGTTGAACAGGCGGTCGTACTCGGCATCCGGGATACTCGGCTGGTCCAGCACGTAGTAGCGGTGGCTGTGCAGCTCCAGTTCGGCGCGCAGGGCGAGGATGCGGGCGGCGGCGAGGGTGGCGTCGGTCATGGCGGGCGGTCTCTCAAACGAAAAGAGCAGCCGGGGCTGCTCTTTCTGTGTCACGGCGGCGATTAGCGCTTGTGGGTCAGTTTCTTGCGTTCAAACTCGGCGATGCGCTGGCGGTAATGCTCGATGGTCTGCGCGGTCATCACGCTGCGCTGGTCGTCCTTGAGCTCGCCGTTGAGTTCATGGGACAGCTTGCGCGCAGCGGCGACCATCACGTCGAAGGCCTGCTTCGGATGGCGCGGCCCCGGCAGGCCAAGGAAGAAGCTCACCCCGCGGGTGCTGAACAGCTCGATGTCATCCAGGTCGAAGGTACCCGGCTTGACCGCATTGGCCATGGAGAACAGCACTTCGCCGTTGCCGGCCATGCTCTCATGACGGTGGAAGATGTCCATCTCACCGAAACGCAGGCCGCTTTCCAGAATATTCTGCAGCAGCGCCGGGCCATTGAAGACTTCGCCTTCGCGGGCCACCACGTTGATCACCAGCACTTCCTCGACCGGCAAGGCTTCCTTGGCCGGACTCGGCTCCGGCTCGGGGCCATCGTCGACCGGGTTGAGCAGGGTCGGCACCGGTTCTTCGGTGTCGAGATTGAGGTCGCCCTGCTGCGGCTCGATGTTGCGCCGGCGATTGAGCTCGGTGGCGCTCATCGACGGCATGTCTTCTTCGCTCAGGCCCGGCTCGCGCTTGCGGTCCAGCACCCGCGGCGGGCTGAGCAGATCCGGGTCGGAATCGTCGTCCGGCAGGTTGCTGAAGCTATGGTCCAGCTTGAATTTCAGCTTGCCCTTGCCGCCCCGCATGCGCCGCCAGCCATCGAACAGAATGCCGGCGATAACGATGATGCCGATGACGATCAGCCATTCGCGCAGACCGATTTCCATGAATTTCTCGAACCCCTGAACCAGTAAATATGATGATGAAGAAAGGGCTTCCTGCCCCCTGAAAAACGCGGACAACTGTATGTTCTTACAGGTATTTTCCGCGTGTAACAAAATTGAGGCCTAAGCTAGCACGACGAACGGTAAATGTGCACCGTTGCCAGGCAATCTTGACCATATCGCTATCAATCTCGCCACTAGGCCTCGACCAGCGACAGCGCCTCCTCCACGTCCACCGCCACCAGGCGCGAGCATCCCGGCTCGTGCATGGTAACCCCCATCAGCTGATCGGCCATTTCCATGGCGATCTTGTTGTGGGTGATGTAGATGAACTGCACGGTCTCCGACATTTCCTTGACCAGCCGCGCGTAGCGGCCGACGTTGGCGTCGTCCAGCGGCGCGTCCACTTCGTCGAGCATGCAGAACGGCGCCGGATTGAGCTTGAAGATGGCGAACACCAGGGCCAGCGCGGTGAGCGCCTTTTCCCCGCCGGAGAGCAGGTGGATGGTGCTGTTCTTCTTGCCCGGCGGCCGCGCCATGATCGCCACGCCGGTATCCAGCAGGTCCTCGCCGGTCAGCTCCAGGTAGGCATGGCCGCCGCCGAAGACTTTCGGGAACAGCGCCTGCAGGCCGGCGTTGATCTGATCGAAGGTGTCCTTGAAGCGGTTGCGGGTTTCCTTATCGATCTTGCGGATGACGTTTTCCAGGGTGTCCAGCGCCTCGACCAGGTCGGCGTTCTGCGCATCCAGGTAGCGCTTGCGCTCGGACTGCTGCTGGTACTCGTCGATGGCCGCCAGGTTGATCGGCCCCAGGCGCTGGATCCGCGCGGCGAGCCGCTCCAGCTCCTCCTCCCAGGCCTTCTCGCTGGCCTCGCCCGGCAGGCTGGCAAGCACGCCGTGCAGGTCGTAGCCGTCTTCCAGCAGCTGATCCTGCAGGGCCTTGCGCCGCACGCTGAGCTCCTGCCAGCCCATGCGCTGCTGCTCCAGCTGGCTGCGCAGCAATTGCGACTGCTGCTCGGCCTGGGTGCGGCGCTTCTCGGCGTCGCGCAGTTCGCGGTCGGCATCTTCCAGGGCCAGGCGCGCCAGCTTGAGTTCGTCCTCGACGCCCATGCGCTTGTCGAGCAGCTCTTCCAGCTTGATGCGCAGCTCTTCCAGCGGCGCCTCGCCCTCCTCCAGGTTGAGGCTGAGCTGCTCGCGGCGCTCGATGGCGCGCTCGAACTGCAGCTCCAGGCGTTCCAGGGCCTGGCGGGTGGACTCGTGCTGGGCCTTGATCGAGCCCAGGCGCACGGCCAGCTGGTGGGCGTGGTCCTTGTGCGCCCTGGCCTCCTGGCGCATGCGGTCGAGGCGCTCGCGCAGCTGGTCGCGACTGGCCAGCAGCTGTTCGCGCTGCTCGGTGTCGATGGCCATGGCATCCAGGGCCTCCTGCAGGATCAGACGGGCCTCGCCGAGCTGCTCCTGCTCCAGTTCGCGCTGTTCGGCCAGCTCCGTCAGTTCGCCATCCAGACGGCGCCGACGCAGGCTCAGCTGTTCGGCCTTGGCCTGGCCGGCGGACAGTTGCGCCTTCAGCTCGCCTTGGCGGCGGGCCTGCTCCTGCACCAGGCGGCGTTGCTGCTCGCGGGCGTCTTCCTGCTGACGCTGGCTGGCCTGCAACTGCTGCAGGCGCTCTTCCAGGTCGGCCAGCGCCGCTTCCCGCTCCTCGCGCTCCAGCCCCAGGCGCTCCAGCTCCTGGCCGCGGGCCAGCACGCCGCTCTCGGCGGCACTGGCGCGGCGCACACGCAGGAAGTGCCGGCCGACCCAGTAACCGTCGCGGCTGATCAGGCTTTCGCCCTCGCCCAGCTGGCTGCGCCGGACCAGAGCCTCGTCGAGGGTCTCGACCGGGCGCACCTGACTCAGCCAGGGCGCCAGGTCGAAACCGGCCTCGACCTTGTCCAGCAGGCTGCCGGCCACTCGCGCGCCACCGGATTGCGGGTTGACCAGGCGCAGCTCGCCCTGGTCGAAGCCGCTCAGGTCGAGCCCGGCAAAATCATCCAGCAGCACCGCCTGCAGGTCGGCGCCCAGCACGGTTTCCACCGCCAGCTCCCAGCCGGCCTCCACGCGCAGGCCTTCGGCCAGGCGTGGGCGATGGTTCAGCTGCTGCTCGCGCAGCCATTCGGCGGCGCCCTTGCCCGGGTTCAGCGCGGCCTGCTGCAGGGCCTCCAGGGACACAATGCGGCCGTTCAGGCGCTGCAGTTCGCCCTGGGCCTGCTGCTGCGCCTGGGTGGCTTGGCGCAGTTCGCCACGCAACTGTTCGAGGCGCTCGACCAGGCCTTCTTCGGCGGCGTGCAGCTCTTCGAGATCCAGCTCGCTGGCGGCCAGCTGCTCGGACAGTTCGAGGATCGCCGCGTCTTCCGGATCGGCCGCCAGTTGCGCCAGCTCCTCGGCCAGCCGGCGCTGGCGTTCGGCCAGACGCTCCAGGCTCAGCTCCAGCTGCTGGCTGCGCGACTGCTGCACTTCGGCCTGACGGCGCGGCTCGGCGCTGCGCTGGTTGAAGCTGTCCCAGCGCTCCTGCCAGCCATGCATGGCGCCTTCGGCCTCTTCCAGGCCGGCGGCGGACTCCTCGGCCGCCGCCGCGGTCAGCTCCTGTTCGGGTTCGAGCATGGCCAGCTCTTCGCCCAGGGTGGCCAGCAGGGTGCGGTCGTGGCCCAGGTGCGATTCGGTCTCCAGGCGCGCGCGCTCGGCCTCGTTGAGGTCGTCCTGCAACTGGCGCAGGCGTTGCTGGCCGTGCTGGATGCTCTGCTCGACCCGGGCGATATCGCCGCCCACCGAGTAGAAGCGCCCCTGCACCTGGTTGAACCGCTCGGACAGCTCGTGGTGACCGTCGCGCAGACGCTCGATGCTGGCGTCGGCATTGCGCTGCTCGGCCACCAGGGCCTCGAATGCCACTTCCTGGTCGCCGATCACCCGCTCGCGGCTGCCGACCTGTTCGTTCAGCGCCTGCCAGCGCAGGGCCGACAGCTGGGCCTTGAGCTGGCGCTCCTCGGCCTTGTATTCCTGGTACTTCTCGGCCGACTGGGCCTGGCGGTGCAGGCGTTCGAGCTGACGCTCCAGCTCTTCGCGCAGGTCGGTCAGGCGCGCCAGGTTCTCGTGGGTACGGCGGATGCGGCTCTCGGTCTCGCGGCGGCGCTCCTTGTACTTGGAGATGCCGGCGGCTTCCTCGATGAAATTCCGCAGGTCCTCGGGCTTGGCTTCGATCAGCTTGCTGATCATGCCCTGCTCGATGATCGAGTAGCTGCGCGGCCCCAGGCCGGTGCCTAGGAAGATGTCGGTGATATCCCGGCGACGGCACTTCACGCCGTTGAGGAAATAGGTGTTCTGGCTGTCGCGGGTGACCCGGCGGCGGATGGATATCTCGGCGAAGGCCGAGTATTCGCCCGTCAGGCTGCCGTCGGAGTTGTCGAAGATCAGCTCGATGGAGGCCTGGGTCACCGGCTTGCGCGTGTTGGAGCCGTTGAAGATGACGTCGGTCATCGACTCGCCGCGGAGGTTCTTCGCCGAACTCTCGCCCATCACCCAGCGTACGGCATCGATGATGTTGGACTTGCCGCAACCGTTGGGCCCGACCACCGCCGCCATGTTGCTCGGGAAAGTCACCGTGGTCGGGTCGACGAAGGACTTGAAGCCGGCCAGCTTGATGCACTTCAGGCGCATGCCACGACCTTCGCCGGGACAAGCCTGGAAGACTGCAGAGCGCGGCTGTCCGCTGCCGTGAAGGTCATGTTTTTCCTTGGAATTCGGGGGTAACACGCAAGATCGGCGGAGTTTACCACAGGGTATTTGCCGGCCAAGACTGCCGTTTGCCGGCTGGCGGCGCCAGCCGCCTGGCTAACCGAGCCCGAAGCCGGAGCGAGGCGGTAAATGCCGGTTTTTCTGCGCTAAAGCGGCAAGCAGCGACGGCGATCCGCGGATCGCCATCGACTCATCCGGATGTTTCCAGTGCCGTGCCGGGCGCTACCCCTGGGGCTGGCCGCGCCGGTTCTGGTTCTGGCTTTGGCCCTTGCCTGTCGACTGGCCGTGCCCCTGCTTGCCCTGGCCACCCTGGCCGCCCTGAGCGGAGGCTGGCGGGCCGGCCTTGCTGCCGCCCGGATGGGACTGATAGCGCGATTGACCTTGCTGGCGCTGCTGACCTTGGTTCTTCTGCTGGCCTTGCTGGCCCTGCGGAGCGCGCCACTGTTCCTGGCCAGGGCCGGAGTCATGGCGACCCGAGCCACCCTGCCCGCCCTTGGAGCCGGGATGCGGATGCTCGCGGTACAGGCCCGGCGGCATGCTCCTGTGGCCCTGCGGCTGCCAGGGGCCGCCGTGATGGTCGCCCCAGTACCAGCCATGATCGTCCCAGCGGTAATAAATCCGGTCGCGAAAATACAGACGCGGATAACCGATGCTCACATACACGTCGAGATCATCATCCCAGCGCCAATCGCCATAGGGCGGCGGCACATGGTGGGGGTGGCCGTAATAACCATAGTCACCACCGCCCAGACTCAGGGTGCAGGCCGACAAAGGCAACAGCAGGGCAAACAGAAACAACGCACGCCGATTCATGATGGCGACCTCTATTGAAAGGCAATGTGAAGTTGGACAGTGCGCAAGCGGCCGGGTTGCAGCCGCCCCGTCACGGGCGGGCGTAGTGTTGGCCAAGCCCCGCCGGCACGCCGCTGCTGTCGGTCGCCTGCCAGGGCCCTTGTGGGTTGCTCGCCCAGCTCCAGCCGCCAGTCCAGCGGTAATAGGTGCGGTCGCGGTAGTACAGGTCGCGGCCACCCTTGAGCACATACACGCCCAGGCGACCATCCCAGTAGCTGTTGCCGCCCGGTGGCGGGGCGAAGCGCGGATGGGTCTGCGCCTGCGTCGGCGCGGCGGGCGGAGACGGCGCACGTGTGGCGTTCAGGCTGCAGCCGCCGAGCAACAGCAGCACCAGCCAGGCATGGCGAACGGTCCCCATCATTTGGCCTGATCGGCGCTGTCGATGATCAGCTGCTGGCGCTCCCGGGTGCTGCTGGGAATCGGCTGGCCGCGGCCGATCCATTCCCCGGCCGTGGCATTGCCGGCACGCGAGACCCGCGCCACCAGCTGCACCTCGGGGAAGCTGGAGATCTTCAGCTGCGCCATCATCGCGTCGCTGTCGCTCAGCTCGACCTCGACCGGCAGGTCGGCCACGGTCATGCGCTTGACCGCCAGCGGCATCGGCGGGCCCGAGGCCGCGCGGGCGAAGATGAACACGCTGTCGCCTGGCTGCACCTTGCCCTGCAGAGCCGGCGCCAGCTCGACGCGCACCTTGAGCACCGGCATGGCCTTGGTCACGGCTTCGGGCACCGGCTGGCCCGCCGCCTGCAGGTTTTCCCGGGCCCGTTCGATACCGACCTGGATCGAGGCACGCGCCGGGTCTTGCGCCGGCATCTGGTCGACCAGGCGTTGCCAGTAGCCGATCGCCTCGGCGAAACGCTCGCCTTCGAAGGCGGCGATACCGAGCAGGCCGAGGCTGGTGGCTTCCTGCGGGTCAGCCTTGAGCGCCTCGTCGGTCAGCGCCTGCAGCTGCGCCGACCACTGCTTGTTGCCGGCGAAGTACAGCGCCTGGGCCCACTGCCCTAGCAGCTCCGGCGGCCGCCCGGCCAGCACGGCCGCACGCTCGTAGGCGCCGGCCGCATCGCCGGCGCGCTCCTGGGCCATGTAGATGCGCCCGAGGAAGTACCAGGACTCGGCCGACTTGGGATCGGCCTCGACGGCGCGTTCCAGCTTCGCGGTCATCTCGCCGATGCTCGGCTGGCGCTGGTCGCCCAGTTCGGCCAGCTGCTGGCTGGCGCCCCAGTGCAGGTACAGGCCCAGGCCGGCAAACGGCACCAGCAGGGCGGCGATCAGCGGCAGCGCCTTGCCCAGGCGCGCAACCCGCTCGCTGGCGCCTTCGGTATCGGCCAGCAGTTCCCGCGCGGCCTCGGCCTGCCCGGCCTGCAGCTGCTCGGCGGTCAGCACGCCGGCGGCCTGCTGCCCCTGCAGTTCGGCCAGGCGCTCCTGGTACAGGGCGACGTTGAGAGCGGTGCGATCCTCCTCGGCCTGGGCCTTGCGCCCACGCAATACCGGGATCAGCAGGAAAGCCAGGGCGACCAGCAACAGCAGGCCGGCAGCGAGCCAGAATTCGATCATTTTTTGTCCTGGGAATTTTGCTGAAGCAGCGTCTGCAGGCGCTGGTTTTCACTGGCCGACAAGGCGACCTGCGCGGGGTTGTTTTCCACCTTGCGCCGGCGCAGCACCAGCACCACGAGGCCCAGAGCGCCGAGACCGAGCAAGGCGAACGGGCCGTACCAGAGCAGGTAGGTGCGGGTATCCAGCGGCGGCTTGTAGAGCACGAAGTCGCCGTAGCGCAGCACCAGGAAGTCGACGATCTCGGCGTTGCTCTTGCCCTCTTCGAGCATGCGGAAGATTTCCCGGCGCAGGTCGGTGGCGATCGGCGCATTGGAATCGGCGATGTTCTGGTTCTGGCACTTCGGGCAGCGCAGCTCCGCGGTGAGGCTGCGGAAACGCTCGCGCTCGGCCTCGTCCTTGAACTGGTAGGTGTCGATGGCCGCCTGGGCCATGCCCAGCAGGCCGAGGCTGAACAGACCGGCGAGCAGCAGACGCTTCATCGCTCCACCCCGCTCTCGTCGACCAGGCGCTGGTAGATCGGCGCCAGCTTGGTGCGCCAGACCTGCTCGTCGATCACCCCGACGTACTTGTCGCGGATGATGCCCTTGGCATCGACGAAGAAGGTTTCCGGCGCGCCATACACGCCGAGATCCAGGCCCAGCGCGCCCTTGGCGTCCTCGATGTTCAACTGGTAGGGGTTGTGCAGCTCGCGCAGCCACTTCTGCGCCGGCTCGCGCTGGTCCTTGTAGTTGACGCCATGGATGTTCACCCCGCTGGCCGCCAGCTTGTTCAGCACCGGATGCTCGGCCCGGCAGGACGGGCACCAGGTGGCCCAGACGTTGACCAGCGCCGGCTTGCCGAGCAGATCGGCCTGGGTCAGGGTCTGGTCCTGGTCGGTCACCGACGGCAGGGCGAAGGCCGGGAACGGCTTGCCGATCAGCGCCGACGGCAGCTCCTGAGGATTGAGGAACAGCCCGCGGTAGAGGAACAGCGCGATGCCGAGAAACAGCAGCAGCGGCAACAGCAGGATCAGCCGCTTCATGCCATCACTCCATTCAGGCCGAGGGCCTCACGCACGCGGGTCTTGACCTTGACCCGGTAGCGCGGATCGAAGGCCGCCAGCAGGCCGCCGAAGCCCATCATCAGGCCGCCGAACCAGATCCAGCGCACGTAGGGCTTGATGTGTACGCGCACGGCCCAGGCGCCGTCTTCCAGCGGCTCGCCGAGGGCCACGTAGAGGTCGCGGGTGAGGCCGGCGTCGATGCCGGCCTCGGTCATCGGCATGTTCTGCACGCTGTACAGGCGCTTCTCCGGATGCAGCAGGGCGACTTCCTCGCCGTCCTCCAGGACGCGGATGGTGCCCTTGTCCGAGGTGAAGTTGGGGCCCTCGAAATGCTCGGCGCCCTCGAAGACGAAGCGGTAGCCGCCCAGCTCCAGCGACTCGCCGGGGGCCAGGCGCAGGTCGCGCTCGGCGCTGCCCTGGCTGACCAGCACCACGCCGATGGCGCATACGGCAATGCCCAGGTGCGCCAGCTGCATGCCCCAGTAGCTGCTGTTGAGGCTCAGGATGCCCTTGACCAGGCCCTTGTGCCGGGTCTTGTCGAGCAGGTCGCGCACACCGGCCAGCAGCACCCAGGCCGCCAGCAGGAACACCGCCAGCACCGCCCAGTTGAAGTCACCGAACAGCCAGGTGGCCAGGCCACCCAGGGCGGCGCTGCCGAGCAGTACCGGGGTGAGCATGCCGAGCAGCCACTTGAGCGGGGTGTCCTTCCAGCGCACCAGCACGCCGACCGCCATCACCAGCATCAGCAGGGCCATCAGCGGCACGAACAGGGCATTGAAATAGGGCGGGCCGACCGACAGCTTGGCGCCGCTCAGGGCATCCAGCACCAGCGGGTAGAGGGTACCGAGCAGGATCATCGAGGCGGCCACCACCAGCACCAGGTTATTGGCCAGCAGCAGGGTCTCGCGCGACCACAGGGCGAAGCCGACCTGGCTCTTGACCACCGGCGCCCGCACGGCGAACAGGGTCAGCGAGCCGCCGACCACCAGCAGCAGGAAGGCCAGGATGAACACCCCGCGCTCCGGATCGGTGGCGAAGGCATGCACCGAGGTCAGCACCCCGGAGCGCACCAGGAAAGTCCCCAGCAGGCTCAGGGAGAAGGCGGCGATGGCCAGCAGCACGGTCCAGCTCTTGAACACGCCGCGCTTCTCGGTCACGGCGAGGGAGTGGATCAGCGCCGTGCCGACCAGCCAGGGCATGAACGAGGCATTCTCCACCGGGTCCCAGAACCACCAGCCGCCCCAGCCCAGTTCGTAGTAGGCCCACCAGGAGCCGAGGGCGATGCCGATGCCGAGGAAGGCCCAGGCGATGATGGTCCACGGCCGCGACCAGCGCGCCCAGGCGGCATCCAGCTTGCCGCCGAGCAGCGCGGCGATGGCGAAGGCGAAGGCCACGGAGAAGCCGACATAGCCCATGTACAGCATCGGCGGATGGACGATCAGGCCGATGTCCTGCAGCAGCGGGTTGAGGTCGCGGCCGTCCTGCGGCATGTCCGGCAGCAGGCGCTCGAAGGGGTTGGAGGTGACGATCAGGAACAGCAGGAAGCCGATGCTGATCATGCCCATCACCGCCAGCACGCGGGCCAGCATCACTTCCGGCAGCTGGCGGGAGAAGATCGACACGGCGAAGGTCCAGCCGCCGAGGATCAGCGCCCACAGCAGCAGCGAGCCCTCGTGGGCGCCCCACACGGCGCTGAACTTGTAGTACCAGGGCAAGGCGCTGTTGGAGTTGCTGGCCACGTAGGCGACGGAGAAGTCGTCGACCATGAACGACCAGGTCAGGCAGGCGAAGGCGAACAGCAGGAAGGCGAACTGGCCCCAGGCAGCCGGCTGCGCCAGGCTCATCCACTGGCGATCGCCGCGCCAGGCGCCGACCAGCGGCAGGCTGGCCTGTACCAGGGCCAGGCACAGGGCCAGGATCAGCGCCAGGTGGCCCAGCTCGGGCACGATCAGATTCAGGTTCATGCTCAACCCTCGCTCTTGCCGGGTTGCAGCTGGCCACTGTCCTTCAGCGCCTTGGTCACTTCCGGCGGCATGTAGTTCTCGTCGTGCTTGGCCAGCACTTCATCGGCGATCAGCACGCCGTCGGCATTCAGCTTGCCCAGGGCGACGATGCCCTGCCCCTCGCGGAACAGGTCCGGGAGGATGCCGCGGTAGCGGATGGTCACGCTCTTGGCGAAGTCGGTGACCACGAACTCGACGTCCAGCGAGTCGCCACTGCGCTTGAGCGAGCCCTCGGCGACCATGCCGCCGGCACGGATGCGCGCGTCCTGCGGCGCCTCGCCATTGGCGATCTGCGTCGGTGTGTAGAACAGGTTGATGTTCTGGTTCAGCGCCATCAGCGCAAACCCCACGGCAATGCCGGCACCGACCAGGATGGCGAGGACGATATACAGGCGTTTCTTGCGGACCGCGTTCACTGTTGTCTCTCCCGGCGCAAACGGCGCGCCTCGTCTTGCAGGTAACGCCGCCGCGCCATGATCGGCAAGGCTACGTTGAGGGCCAGTACGGCGATGCCGATGGCATAGGATGACCAGACATAGGGACCATGGCTGCCCATGGCGATGAACTCGGCAAAAGAGGCGAAACTCATGCCCTGCCCTCCGCCAGACGGGTCACTTCGGCCTTGGCCCAGCTGCTGCGGGATTCGCGCTTGAGCACTTCCAGGCGCATGCGCAGCAGCAGTACCGCGCCGAGGAAGCAATAGAAGCCCAGCACCGAGATCAGCAGCGGCAGCCACATTTCCGCGCTCATGCTGGCCTTGCCGGTGACCTTGAACGTGGCCGGCTGGTGCAGGGTGTTCCACCATTCCACAGACTTCTGGATGATCGGAATGTTCACCGCCCCGACCAGGGCCAGCACCGCGCAGGCCTTGGCAGCGCTGTCGCGGTTGCTGATGGCGCTGCCCAAGGCGATCACGCCGAAATAGAGGAACAGCAGGATCAGCATCGAGGTCAGCCGCGCGTCCCAGATCCAGTAGGTGCCCCAGGTCGGCTTGCCCCAGATGGCGCCGGTGACCAGGGCGATGAAGCACAGCCAAGCGCCGATCGGCGCGGCCTGCTGCAGGGCCACGTCGGCCAGCTTCATCTTCCAGATCAGGCCCACGGCACCGGCCACCGCCATCAGCAGGTAGCAGGACTGGGCGAGGAAGGCCGCCGGCACATGGATATAGATGATCCGGTAGCTATTGCCCTGGTATTTCTCCGGCGGGGCGAAGGCCAGGCCCCAGACCAGGCCGACCACCAGCAGCAGGGCGGCGGCCACGGCCAGCCACGGCAGCCAGCGCCCGCTCATCTCGTAGAACCACTTGGGCGAGCCCCACTTGTGAAACCAGGTCCAGTTCATCTTCACGGTAACTCTGTAGTTATTCGCCGACACTGATCTTCAGCCCGGCGGCAATTGCAAAAGGAGTCAGGGTGACCGCCATGGCGGTCAGGCTGGCCAGCCACAACAGGTGGCCGGCCGCCGGCAATCCTTGCAGGGTCGCCTGCAGTGCCCCGCTGCCGAGGATCAATACCGGGATATACAGCGGCAGGATCAACAGGGCCAGCAGCAGGCCGCCACGCTTGAGACCAACGGTCAGTGCCGCCCCCACCGCGCCGAGCAAGCTCAACACCGGCGTGCCCAGCAGCAGCGACAACAGCAGCACCGGCACGCAACGCGACGGCAAGCCGAGCATCAGCGCCAGCAACGGCGACAGGACGACCAGCGCCAATCCGGAAAAAACCCAGTGTGCCAGCACCTTGGCCAACACCAGAAGAGGCAGGGGGTGCGACGAAAGGACCCACTGTTCCAAAGAACCATCCTCGAAATCGCTGCGGAACAGACCGTCCAGCGAGAGCAGCACCGCCAGCAGCGCCGCGACCCAGACCAGCCCCGGCGACAGGGTCTGCAGCAGTTTCGACTCGGGCCCCACGGCCAGCGGGAACAGGGCGATGACGATGGCGAAGAACACCAAAGGATTAGCCAGCTCGGCCGGACGGCGGAACAGCAGGCGCGCTTCGCGGGCGACCAGTTGCAGGAATACGCTGCTCATGGCGTCGCTCGTCCGAGGTCGAGTTCGCGGTAGCCGGAAGGCTTCTCGGCGAGGTTGTGGTGGGTGGTCAGCACGATGATGCCGCCCTGTTCGCAATGCCGGGCCAGGTGGCTTTCCAGCTGGGCCACGCCCTGCTTGTCGAGGGCGGTGAAGGGTTCGTCGAGAATCCACAGCGGCGGCACGTCGAGGTGCAGGCGAGCCAGCGCCACGCGGCGCTGCTGCCCGGCGGACAGGGTGTGGCAGGGCACATCCTCGAAGCCGGCCAGGCCGACCGCCGCCAGCGCCTGCCAGATGGCCTCGCGCGAGGCCGGGCAATGCAGGGCGCAGAGCCAGGCGAGGTTTTCCTCGGCGCTGAGCAGGCCCTTGATCCCGGCGGCATGGCCGATCCACACCAGGCTGCGGCCCAGTTCGCCATGCTGGCGGGCCAGCGCCTTGCCATTGAGCAGCACCTCGCCGGCGGTGGGCTGCATCAACCCGGCCAGCAGGCGCAGCAGGCTGGTCTTGCCGCTGCCATTGGGGCCGCTGACCTGCAGCAGGGTGCCGGCCGACAGACGCAGATCCAGGCCGTCGAACAGCAGGCGCCAATCCCGCTCACAGGCGAGGTTGCGGGCTTCAAGAAGCAGACTGGTCACGGCATGGCTACCCATCGGGGGTTCAAGTCGGCAATATCCCGGCCGCTATACTGACGCAAGTAAACTGCACAGCCGGCCCGAACGGGGCGGCATTATACATGCCGGGCTCCGCCCTCGAAGCCGGCTTTTTCGACAGGGTGTAACCCGGCAATGGCAGAAATCAGCAGCCCTCGCCCGCTTCCGGCAACGCCGCCGCCCAGCCGCCCGCTGCCGCCCAGCGCCGACCTCGCGGTGAAGCTGCTGCAGCCGCTGGAAGGCCTGCTCGGCACCGGGCAGACCGCCAAGGCCGAAGTGCTGGCGCTCAAGGAAGTGGCGCAGAGCTTTCACCTGCTGCTCAAGCTGACCCTGGACAACGGCAAGCAGACCACCCTGGAGGCCAGCAGCTCGCGTCCCCTGGCCCAGGGCACCGCCCTGGCCGTGACCGCCCTGTCGGACACCCGCCTGGCCCTCGTCCTGCAGACCGGCAACAGCAAGGTGCTGACCAGCCTCGACCTGCAGCAGCTGCCGGTCGGCACCCTGCTGCAGGGCAAGGTCGAGGCCCGCGAGCAACTGGTACAGGCAAAGGCCCAACAGGCTGTCTACAAGGTCCTGGTCAACCTGCTCAATACCCCGCTGGCCGGCAGCAAGCTCAGCGTGGAAACCCCGTTGCCGCTGCCCATCGGCAGCCTACTCAGCGCCCAGGTGCAGGGCAGCCAGGCGCTCAGCTTCCTGCCGCTCAGCGGGCGTCTCGATCAGCTGGTGCTCGGCCAGCAGCTGGCCGCCCAGCAGGGGCGCCAGGGCTCGCTGGAGGGGCTGTTCAAGAACTTGCAGGGGCTGAGCCAGCAGAGCGGCCTGCCGGACGAGCTGCGCGGCAGCATCGACAAGCTGCTCGGCCTGCTGCCCGAAGGCGGCCAGCTGGGCACCGCCAAGGGCCTGGCCCAGGCCCTGGAGAACAGCGGCCTGTTCCTCGAGGCCAAGCTGCTCGGCGGCCAGACCGCCAGCCTGCCCCAGGACCTCAAGGCCAACCTGCTGCGCCTGGTCGCCCAGCTGCTGCCCAACCTGCCCGGCGCCGCCCTGCCGCCTGGCGGGGCGGCCGCCACCGCGCTGGCCCAGGCCCTGCCGGCCTTCGTGCGCAACGCCCTGGGCAACCTGACCCAGGCCAACCTGCGCCAGCAGGGCCTGAGCTTCCCCCTGCCCGCGCGCCTGCTGCAGTCGCTGGAGGGCGAAGGCGATCTCGAGGCCCTGCTCAAGCTGGCCGCGGCGGCGGTGTCCCGGCTGCAGACCCACCAGTTGTCGAGCCTGGCCCAGACCCAGGTCACGGCCGAAGGCTACCTGCAGACCACCTGGCAGCTGGAGCTGCCGATGCGCAACCAGCAAGACATTGTGCCGCTGCAGATCAAGCTGCAGCGCGAAGAACCAAACAACGCCGGCAAGCAGGAACAGAAGGAGCTGCTCTGGCGCGTCGAGCTGGCCTTCGACCTGGAGCCCCTGGGGCCGCTGCAGGTGCAGGCCCAGCTGATCCGCGGCAGCCTGTCCAGCCAGCTATGGGCCGAGCGTTCGAATACCGCCGAGCTGATCGATCACGAACTGGGCCACCTGCGCGAGCGCCTGCTTGCGGCCGGCCTGGAAGTCGGCGAGCTGGCCTGCCGCCAGGGCATGCCGGTCCAGGGCCCGAAGACCCAGTTGGAACAACGCTGGGTGGATGAAACCGCATGAAGCAGCAAGCGCCCCGCCAGGCCATCGCCCTCTCCTACGACGGCAGCCACGCCCCCAGCCTGACCGCCAAGGGCGACAACGAGTTGGCCGAGGCCATCCTCGCCCTGGCCCGCGAATACGAAGTGCCGATCTACGAAAATGCCGAGCTGGTGCGCCTGCTGGCGCGCATGGAACTGGGCGATGCGATCCCCGAGCCGCTGTACCGCAGCATCGCCGAGATCATTGCCTTTGCCTGGTACCTCAAGGGCAAGTGCCCGCCCGGTTTCGACCAGGACCGCGACATCACCCCGCCCCGCGCGCTGCTCAATGCTCCCCCAGAGTGAAGGCGAACAGCTCGCCCTCCCGCCCCTTGCCCAGCGGGAAGTCCAGTAGCTGCCAGGCGAAATAGCCGCCGCGGAAGTAGTACACGTGCTGGAAGCCCCAGCGCACCGCGCGCCGCGCCGCCTCGGCACTCTGCGGACACACTTCACTGTCGCAATACAGGACGATGGGCATGCCGCGCGGCCAGCCGGCCTCGGCCAGCTCGATGAAGCGTCCCTCCAGCTCCAGGTGCAGGGCGCCATGCACATGGCCCCAGCTCCACTCCCGCGCCGGACGCACGTCGATGAACAGCACGCCGAACTCGTAGAGTTGCCGCGCCTGCAGGGCATTGACCGTGGTCGCCCCCGCCACCTCGAACGGCGCCTCGGCGGCCTGCAGCGTGCCTGCCAGCAGCAGACACACCAAGAGCAAACGGCATCGCATGGCAGACCTCCACGGCAAGGCAACACCCTGAAGTTCAGCTTAGGCAGGCGAGCGGACAGGCTTTGGAACCATTCGTGCGAGCGACAGGTTCACTAAGATCGGGAAGGAGTAAAAGGCCGAACGGCCCCTTAGGAACGCTGCTTCTGGGCCAGTTGCAGCTTGCTGACCAGCTCGGCCTCGGCCTGGGTCAAGCCGCAGGAATGGGTCAGGTCATCGACGCTGGCGCCCATCCCGGCCAAGCGGGCGGCCTGGGTGAAGGACAGGCTGGAGGGATCGCGCTGCTCCATCTGGTTGAGCTTGTCCGGCAGCGGCGCCACCACCCGGCGCAGCTCGTGCAGCTCTTCGCCCATGCGCACACTGCCGGCCAGGTAGGTATCCAGGCGCCGGCTCAACTCGCGCAGGCGCAGGTCACGCGCGGCGTCACGCTCAGCCTGCAGCTGTGCCTGCTGGCGCAGGCTCAGCACCAGCCAGAGGCAGGTTCCCGCAAGTAGCACACAGAACAGGCCGAGTACGGCCACCGCGATGACCAGCATGGATCAGATACTCTCCAGCTCGGACCACTCTTCTTCGGACATCATCTTGTCCAGCTCGACCAGGATCAGCAGCTCGCCGTTCTTGTTGCACACGCCCTGGATGAACTTGGCGGACTCGTCGTTGCCCACGTTCGGCGCGGTTTCCACTTCGGATTGGCGCAGATAGACCACTTCGGCCACGCTGTCGACGAGGATGCCGATCACCTGCTTGTCCGCCTCGATGATCACGATGCGGGTGTTGTCGGTCACCGGAGCCGAATCCAGGCCGAAGCGCTGGCGGGTGTCGATCACCGTCACCACATTGCCGCGCAGGTTGATGATGCCCAGCACATAGGCAGGCGCCCCCGGAACCGGAGCGATCTCGGTGTAGCGCAACACTTCCTGGACCTGCATCACGTTGATGCCGTAAGTCTCGTTATCCAGGCGGAAGGTCACCCATTGCAGGATGGGATCTTCGGAACCTTGCGCAGACGTTTTCTTCATTTCCCTAGCCTCGTCTAGAACCGCTCTGGGCGGCATACGCGGGTGCACCCCGCTGTCATCACTATAGAGTCCCGCACCAGGCGGAACCGAGCAAATTAATGGATCTTGCCTTTCGCCGCATGCCGCGTGGCGCCACTGGCGATCAGCTCGGCCAGCGCCGAGACATCGAGCAGGGCACACATGTGCTCGATCACCGTTCCCGCCAGCCAGGGCCGCTGGCTACGCTGGCTGCGCCACTTGATCTCGTCGGGCAGCAGGCGAATCGAGCGACTGACCTGATGCACGGCCAGGCCCCACTCGTAACCCTCGACCGAGATCACATACTGCAGGCCATCGCGGAAATCGTCACGGTAGCGCTCGGGCATCACCCAGCGCGCCGTATCCAGCACCTTCAGATTGCCGGCCTGGCTCGGCAGTATGCCAAGGAACCAGTCCGGCTGGCCGAATAACGGCGTCAGCTCGGCATTGGCCAGCGGGTAGATCGAGCCCAGGCAGACCAGCGGCACCGCCAGGGTCAGCCCGGCCACGTCGAACAGCAGGCACTCGAAAGGTTCTGCGGCCCAGCTCGGCCGGCCCTCGTAGCTGGGTTGCGGCGGTTCGGCGGCCTTGGCTGGCGCCTGCAGTTCGGCAACCGCCGCCACCACCACGGGCGGGGCGACCGGCGCCTCGGCCACCACCAGCGGTGCTGGCAGTTCGACCGTCGGCAACACCAGCGGGCGCGCCTCGGTCAGCAGCGCCGGCCGTTCGATTACCGGGGCCGGCTGCGGCGCCTGGCGCGCATCGCGGACCTGCTCTTCGAGTACGGCGGCCTCGAACTCATCGAGATTGACGCTCTGCTCCAGTTCGACAGCCGCCTCCTGCAGCAGGGCGTCCAGGTAGGACTGCAGGGCCTGCTGGGGGCGCGTGGCGGTGGCGACAGTACGGCTCATGACGGATTTCCGCGGAAAAGGGTTCTACAGCCTATCGGCCGACAGCTCGCCGGACTTGAACGGGCACCTTCAGCATAGGCCAGCATGTCAGGCGACCTGGGCGGCGGGCGATGCCGCCAGCAGATGCTTGAGCAGGGCCCGGTAGGCGATCACCCCGCGGCTCTTGCCGTCGAACTGCGAGGGTGTCAGGCCGGCCCGGCTGGCATCGCGCAGGCGCGTATCCACCGGCACGTAGGCCTGCCACAGGTGTTCGGGGTAGGTGTTGCGCAGCACCCGCAGGGTATTCAGCGAGGCCTGGGTGCGCCGGTCGAACAGCGTCGGCACGATGGTGTAGGGCAAGGCCTGCTTGCGCGAGCGGTTGATCATGGCCAGGGTGCTGACCATCCGTTCCAGGCCTTTCACCGCAAGGAACTCGGTCTGCACCGGAATCACCAGCTGCTGGCTGGCCGCCAGCGCGTTGACCATCAGCACGCCGAGCAAGGGCGGGCTGTCGATGATCGCGTGGTCGAACCGCCCCCACAGCTGCGCCAGGCTCTTGGCGATCACCAGACCCAGGCCGCTCTGCCCCGGGGACTGGCGCTCGAGGGTGGCCAATGCGGTACTGGATGGCAACAGGGCGATCTGTTCATTGCTGGTGGGCAGCAGCAGGCGCGCCGGCAAGCCGTCGGGCACCGTGCCCTGGTGCAGGAACAGGTCGAAACAGCTGTGCTCGAGGCTGTCCGGATCATGCCCGAAGTAGCTAGTCATCGATCCGTGCGGGTCGAGGTCGACGATCACCACGCGCTTGCCCGCCTCCGCCAGCAACCCGGCCAGGGCAATGGATGTGGTGGTCTTGCCGACCCCACCTTTCTGATTGGCTACTGCCCAGACTTTCATCGTCATCGTCCTCCCGGCATGTCTGCGACCTTACCGAGAACTGGTTGCCGCCTCATGGCGCAGGCGGCGGAATATTGGCGGAGCCCGCTGCGGGCGCCGTGTCTGGGGTCGCCGCTGCAGGTTGCGTGCCAGCCCGCTGCAGGGCCGCATCGGGCTGGGCATTGCCGCTGCCGACACCACTCAGGCTGCGCCTGACCTCCAGATTACGCGAGATCACCAGCACCACCCGCCGATTGCGCGCGCGCCCTTCGGCGGTGGCGTTGTCCGCCACCGGCTGGAACTCGCCATAGCCCACCGCGGCCAGCCGTCCCGGGTTGACCCCGTCCATCGCCAGCATGCGCACGATGCTCGCCGCGCGCGCCGTGGACAGTTCCCAGTTGCTGGGGAACTGGGCGGTGCTGATCGGCAGGTTGTCGGTGAAGCCCTCGACATGCACCGGGTTCTCATAGGGCGCGAGAATCTTCGCCACCTTGTCGATCAGGGTGAAGGCCAGCTCGTTGGGCACCGCATCGCCGCTGGGAAACAGCAGGCTGGAGTTCAGTTCGATCTCGATCCACAGCTCGTTGCCGCGCACGGTCAGCTGCTCGCTGCTGATCAGGTCGCCGAAGGCGCCGCGCACGCTCTCGGCGATCTCCTGCAGCGGGTCGGTGGCCGTGGCCGAGGTGCTGCTGGGGTTGTCTTCGCTCATCGAGCGATCCGGCTCGGTGGTGCGCGGGCGCTCATCGCCAACCGGGATCGGCTTGATCGCCCGCGCAGGCTCGCTGAATACGCCCACCAGGCTGTCGGAGAGAACCTTGTACTTGCCTTCGTTGATCGACGAGATCGAGTACATCACCACGAAAAAGGCGAACAGCAGGGTGATGAAGTCCGCGTAGGACACCAGCCAGCGTTCGTGATTCTCGTGCTCTTCGTGGTTGCGTCGCCGGGCCATGTCGGTCCCCTGCCCCTCAGTCCATGAAGCCTTGCAGCTTCAACTCGATGGAGCGCGGGTTTTCACCCTCGGCGATGGACAGGATGCCTTCCAGCAGCATCTCGCGATAACGCGACTGGCGCACGGCGATGGCCTTGAGCTTGTTGCCCACCGGCAACAGCAGCAGGTTGGCGAAGGCCACGCCATAGATGGTGGCGACGAACGCCACGGCAATCCCGCTGCCCAGCTTGCTCGGGTCGGCCAGGTTGCCCATCACGTGGATCAGGCCCATCACCGCCCCGATGATACCGATGGTCGGCGCGTAGCCGCCCATGCTCTCGAACACCTTGGCGGCCTGGATATCGCGGCCTTCCTGGGTGTACAGATCGACTTCGAGGATGCTGCGGATCGCCTCCGGCTCGGCACCGTCGACCAGCAGCTGCAGGCCCTTGCGCGCATAGGGGTCCAGTTCGCTGTCGGCGATCGGTTCCAGGCCCAGCAGGCCCTCCTTGCGCGCGGTCATGCTCCAGCCCACCACCTTGGTGATGCCGCCGGCCAGATCGATGTGCGGCGGGAAGAGGATCCAGCGCAGGATGGTCAGGGCCCGTTTGAACACGTTGATCGGCGCCTGCAGGAACGCCGCCCCCAGCGTGCCGCCGATCACGATCAGCGCGGCCGGGCCATTGAGCAGAGCCCCGACATGGCCACCCTCGAGGTAATTGCCGCCGATGATCGCGACAAACGCCAGGATGACCCCGACCAGGCTCAATACATCCATCAGACGCAGGCCTCGGCCAGATGCCGGCCGATGTCGTCGAGACCGTACACCGCATCGGCCAGGTTGGCCTTGACGATGGCCATGGGCATGCCATAGATCACGCAGCTGGCCTCGTCCTGGGCCCACACCTGGCTACCGCCCTGCTTGAGCAGGCGCGCGCCTTCGCGGCCGTCGGCGCCCATGCCGGTGAGCACCACGGCCAGCACCTTGTCGTTGAACGACTTGGCGGCCGAGCCGAAGGTGATGTCGACGCAGGGCTTGTAGTTCAGACGCTCGTCGCCCGGCAGGATGCGCACCGCACCGCGCGGGTCGATCATCATCTGCTTGCCGCCCGGTGCCAGCAGGGCCAGGCCGGGGCGCAGGACGTCGCCATCCTCGGCTTCCTTGACAGAAATCCGGCACAGCTTGTCCAGGCGCTCGGCGAAGGCCTTGGTGAAGGCCGCCGGCATGTGCTGGATCAGCACGATCGGCGTCGCGAAGCTGGCCGGCAGCTGGGTCAGCACCCGCTGCAGGGCTACCGGGCCACCGGTGGACGTGCCGATGGCCACCAGCTTGTACGCCTTACGCTTTGGGGCGGGGGAGTTCCCCGCGGCGGGAGCGGCAGGCGCCGGCGCGGCGCTCGGGCTGCGCGGCGCCACTGCCGGGGCACTGCTCCTGGCCACCGGTGCGCTGCTGGGCGCAGCCGCCGGGCTCGGCGTCGGGCTGTAACCACTGTAGCGACGGTTGCTGCGGGCGATGCTGTGGACCTTCTCGCACAACAGCGCCTTGACCTTCTCCGGATTGCGCGAGATGTCTTCGAAGTTCTTCGGCAGGAAATCCACCGCCCCGGCATCCAGCGCATCCAGGGTCACCCGGGCGCCTTCGTGGGTCAGCGAGGAGAACATCAGCACCGGCGTCGGACAGCGCTGCATGATGTTCCGCACCGCGGTGATGCCGTCCATCATCGGCATCTCGTAGTCCATGGTGATCACGTCCGGCTTCAGTGCCAGGGCCTGATCGATGGCCTCGCGCCCATTGGTCGCGGTGCCGACTACCTGGATATTCGGGTCGGCGGAGAGAATTTCCGATACCCGGCGGCGAAAGAAGCCGGAATCGTCCACCACCAGGACCTTGACAGCCATAAACACTCCTGAGCGGCTGGCCATGCCAGACCGCAATCGATCAGATGCGACGTGCGTAGCGCTTGAGCATGCTCGGCACATCGAGGATCAGGGCAATCCGCCCGTCACCGGTAATGGTTGCGCCGGACATGCCCGGAGTGCCTTGCAGCATCTTGCCCAGCGGCTTGATCACGACTTCCTCCTGGCCCACCAGCTGGTCGACCACGAAGCCGATGCGCTGGCTGCCGACCGTGAGGATCACCACATGGCCTTCGCGCTGCTCTTCGCAGCTCGCCCCGCGCACCAGCCAGCGCTTGAGGTAGAACAGCGGCAACGCCTTGTCGCGCACGATCACCACTTCCTGGCCGTCCACCACGTTGGTGCGCGACAGGTCGAGGTGGAAGATCTCGTTGACGTTGACCAGCGGGAAGGCGAAGGCCTGGTTGCCGAGCATGACCATCAGGGTCGGCATGATCGCCAGGGTCAGCGGCACCTTGATGATGATCTTCGAACCCTGGCCCTTGACCGAATGCACGTTGATGATGCCGTTGAGCTGGGAAATCTTGGTCTTCACCACGTCCATGCCGACACCGCGGCCGGACACGTCGGAAATCTCGGTCTTGGTCGAGAAGCCCGGGGCGAAGATCAGGTTGAAGCACTCGGTCTCGCTCAGGCGATCGGCCGCATCCTTGTCCATCAGGCCCTTTTCCACGGCCTTGGCGCGCAGGATTTCCGGGTCCATGCCTTTGCCGTCATCGGAGATCGACAGCAGGATGTGGTCGCCCTCCTGCTCGGCCGACAGTACCACCCGGCCACCGCGCGCCTTGCCCGAGGCCTCGCGCTCTTCCGGCATCTCGATGCCGTGGTCGACCGCGTTGCGCACCAGGTGCACCAGCGGATCGGCCAGGGCCTCGACCAGGTTCTTGTCGAGGTCGGTTTCTTCGCCGACCAGTTCCAGGTTGATCTCTTTCTTCAGCTGCCGGGCCAGATCGCGGACCAGGCGCGGGAAGCGCCCGAACACCTTCTTGATCGGCTGCATGCGGGTCTTCATCACCGAGGTCTGCAGATCGGCGGTGACCACATCGAGGTTGGACACGGCCTTGGCCATGGCCTCGTCGCCGCTGTTCAGGCCCAGGCGCACCAGGCGGTTACGCACCAGCACCAGTTCACCGACCATGTTCATGATCTCGTCCAGGCGCGCGGTGTCCACCCGCACCGTGGTCTCGGCCTCGCTGGCCGCCGGGGCGGCCTTCTCCGCTACCGCGGCGGCCGGCGCAGGGACGGCCTTGACCGCCTCGGGCTTGGCAACCGGCTTGGGCGCAGGCTTGGCGGCAGCCGGCTTGGCCGCCGCAACAGCGACCGATGCCGCGGCACCGGCGGCTACCGCCGGCTGTACGGCGTTCTCGTCGAACTTGCCTTTGCCGTGCAACTGGTCCAGCAGCGCTTCGAACTCGTCATCGGTGATGTTGTCGCCCGCCGCGGCAGGCGCCGCCGCCACGGACGCGGCTGGCGCAGGGGCGTCCTCGGCCGCGACGAACTTGCCCTTGCCGTGCAACTGGTCGAGCAGCGCCTCGAACTCGTCATCGGTGATTTCGTCATTGCCGCCGGCTTGCGCCACCGCCGCCACCGCAGCGACCGGTGCCGGTGCGGGAGCCGCCACGGCCGTTTCGCTGAACTTGCCCTTGCCATGCAGCTGGTCGAGCAGCGACTCGAACTCGTCATCGGTGATTTCATTCGAGGCCGCAGCGGCCGGCGCCGGACTCTCGTCAGCCGGCCCGCCGATGGCTTGCAGCAGCTGCTCGAACTCGCTGTCGGTGATATCGCCGCCCGCCACCGGCGCAGGCGCCGGCTCGGCGACGGCCTCGACCTGCTCGTCCGCGCTCTCCGGCTCGGCCAGACGGGCCAGCGCCGCCAGCAACTCAGGAGTAGCCGGGGTCACCGCGGCGCGCTCGCGCACCTGGCTGAACATCTCATTGACGGCATCCAGTGCCTGCAGCACCACATCCATCAATTCGGCGGTGACCCGCCGCTCACCCTTGCGCAGGATGTCGAAGACGTTTTCCGCAATGTGGCAGCACTCCACCAGCTCGTTGAGCTGGAGGAATCCGGCGCCACCCTTGACGGTGTGAAACCCACGGAAAATCGCATTGAGCAGGTCCGTGTCATCCGGTCGGCTTTCCAGCTCGACCAGTTGCTCGGACAGCAGTTCAAGAATTTCGCCGGCCTCTACCAGGAAGTCCTGGAGGATTTCTTCATCGGCGTCGAAGCTCATCGGTGCGCTCCAAAGGCTCTGTTAGAGCCTTAAAATCCCAGGCTGGACAGCAGATCATCGACATCGTCCTGACTGGACGCGACGTCTTCACGCTTATCGGCATGAATCTGCGGACCTTCACCCCGGGAAGGCTCTTTTTGTTGTTCTTGCTCGGCGCGCAGCACGTCGTGGTCATGCTGGATGCCGGCGAACCGATCGACGTGGCTGGCCATCAGCACCAGTTTCAGCAGATTGCCTTCCACCTCGGTGACCAGCTGGGTCACGCGCTTGATCACCTGACCGGTCAGGTCCTGATAGTCCTGGGCCAGCATGATGTCGTTCAGGTGACCGGAGAGTTTCTGGCTGTCGCGCTCGCTGCGGGCGAGGAACAACTCGATACGCTTGGCCAGCTCGCGAAAGGCGTCAGCCCCCAGCTCGCGGCGCATGAAGCGCCCCCAGTCGGCATTCAGGCTCTGCGCCTCGTCGCCCAGGTCGTTGACCAGCGGCGCGCTCTGCTCGACCAGGTCCATGGTGCGGTTGGCCGCTTTCTCGGTCATCTGCACCACGTAGGACAGGCGCTCGGTGGCGTCGCTGATCTGCGAGACCTCCTGGGCGTGCGGATTGCGCGGGTCGATCTGGAAGTTGACGATGGCGTTGTGCAGTTCGCGCGTCAGCCGGCCGACTTCCTGGTACAGCCCCCGGTCGCGGGTCTGGTTGAGCTCGTGGATCAGTTGCACCGCTTCGCCAAAACGACCTTTTTCCAGGCTGTCGACGAGTTGCGTTGCGTGCAGCTTCAGGGTCGATTCAAGCTCGCCCAGAGAGGAGTCATCGTGTGCCATAGCGCCCTCGTGGCGAACATCAGCCGTTAACCCGTTCGAAGATCTTCTCGATCTTCTCCTTGAGCACCTGGGCCGTGAACGGCTTGACCACGTAGCCATTCACCCCGGCCTGAGCGGCCTCGATGATCTGGTCACGCTTGGCCTCGGCGGTCACCATCAGCACCGGCAGGGTTTTCAGGCGTTCGTCGGCGCGTACTGCGCGCAGCAGGTCGATGCCGGTCATGCCCGGCATGTTCCAGTCGGTCACCAGGAAGTCGAAGCTGCCGCTCTGCAGCATCGGCAGCGCGGTGACCCCGTCATCCGCTTCGGCGGTATTGGTGAAACCCAAATCACGCAAGAGGTTCTTGATGATCCGTCGCATCGTCGAAAAGTCGTCAACGATGAGGATTTTCATGTTCTTGTCCAAGTCGACCTCCGTACAGTCCTAAACGCCCTCGGCCCCCGGGGACGTCGCAATCGTGAAACCGGTTGCCCTTCAGCTCGCCCGCCACTCGCCCAGGCGTGCGCGCAAACGCGCGGCGCACTGGCTGTGCAGCTGGCTGACACGGGACTCGCTGACTCCCAGGACCTCGCCGATTTCCTTGAGATTCAGTTCTTCGTCGTAATACAGCGCCAGAACCAGACGCTCGCGCTCCGGCAGGTTGGCGATGGCATCGGCCAGCGCCGCCTGGAAGCGTTCATCCTCCAGCTCATGCAGGGGTTCGGTCTGGGTGCTACCGGTGTCTTCATGGATGCCGCCATGCTCGCCGTCCTGCACCAGGTCGTCGAAGCTGAACAGACGGCTGCCCAAAGTGTCGCCAAGGATGCCGTAGTAATCCTCGAGACTCAATTGGAGTTCGGCCGCAACCTCTTGATCTTTAGCGTCTCTGCCGGTTCTCGCTTCAATCTTTCGGATCGCGTCGCTGACCATGCGGGTATTGCGGTGCACCGAACGCGGCGCCCAATCGCCCTTGCGCACCTCGTCGAGCATGGCGCCACGGATGCGGATGCCGGCATAGGTTTCGAAACTGGCGCCCTTGCCGCCGTCGTACTTTTTCGAGGCTTCGAGCAGGCCGATCATGCCGGCCTGGATCAGGTCATCCACCTGCACGCTGGCCGGCAGACGCGCCAGCAGGTGGTAGGCAATGCGCTTGACCAGAGGCGCATAGCGCTCGATCAGCTGGTGCTGGGAATCCTGCGCCTGCGCCTTGTTGTACATACGGAGTCCACTGGCTGCTGTCATACCGCGGAACCCGCGACCGGCTGCTGCACCAGACGCTCGACGAAAAACTCCAGATGGCCGCGCGGGTTGGCCGGCAACGGCCAGGTGTCGACTTTCTGGGCGATCGCCTTGAACGCCAGTGCGCACTTCGAGCGCGGGAAAGCTTCATAGACCGCGCGCTGCTTCTGCACGGCTTTGCGCACCGACTCGTCGTACGGTACGGCGCCCACATACTGCAGGGCCACATCAAGGAAGCGATCGGTGACCTTGGTCAGCTTAGCAAACAGGTTGCGGCCTTCCTGGGGGCTGTGGGCCATATTGGCCAGCACGCGGAAACGGCTCATGCCGTAGTCACGGTTGAGCAGCTTGATCAGGGCGTAGGCGTCGGTGATCGAGGTCGGCTCGTCGCAGACCACCACTATGACTTCCTGGGCCGCCCGCACGAAGCTGACCACGCCATCGCCGATCCCCGCGGCGGTGTCGATCACCAGCACGTCGAGGTTCTCGCTGATATCGCTGAAGGCCTGGATCAGCCCGGCATGCTGCATGGGGGTCAGCTGCACCATGCTCTGCGTGCCGGAGGCGGCCGGCACGATGCGGATGCCGCCCGGCCCCTGGATCAGCACGTCCTTGAGGTCGCACTCGCCGGATATCACATCGGCCAGGGTGCGCTTGGCCGTCAGGCCGAGCAGCACGTCGACATTGGCCAGGCCCAGGTCGGCGTCCATCAGCATGACCCGACGGCCGAGGTCGGCCAGGGCCAGCGACAGATTCACCGACACGTTGGTCTTGCCGACGCCACCCTTGCCGCCGGTTACGGCGATCACCTGTACGGGATGCATACTACCCATGTTCTCTACACACCTTGTCTTGCCTGGACTGGGCTGGTCGGGCAACTCCACCGACCGCTCCTCAACACTAGAACGCCTTGCTCAGCACCGCTCGCCCTAACCCGCCCGGCGCGCCGGATTCTGGTACAGGCCGGCGAATACGTCCGCCATGGCTTCCTCGCTCGGATCTTCCGCGCTTTGCAGGCTGACCGCCCGGCTCACCAACTGGTGGCTGCGCGGCAGTTGCAGATCGTCCGGAATCTTAGGCCCATCAGTCAGATAGGCTACCGGTAGATGCTGGCTGATAGCCAGCCCTAAAACCTCGCCGAGGCTGGTGGCTTCATCCAGCTTGCTCAGGATGCAACCCGCCAGACCACAGCGCTTGTAGCTGTGATAGGCCGCCTTGAGCACCTGGCTCTGGCTGGTGGCGGCCAGCACCAGGTAATTCTTGGCATTCACGCCGCGCCCGGCGAGGCTTTCCAGCTGCATGCGCAGGGCCGGGTCGTTGCCCGGCAGGCCGGCGGTGTCGATCAGCACCACGCGCTTGCGCGCCAGCGGTGCCAGGGCCTGGACCAGCGACTGGCCGGGGTCGACCTGGGTCACCGACACATCGAGGATGCGGCCGAGGGTCTTCAGCTGTTCCTGGGCACCGATGCGGAAGCTGTCCATGCTCACCAGGGCAATGCTCTGCGGGCCGTACTTGAGCACGTAGCGCGCGGCCAGCTTGGCCAGGGTGGTGGTCTTGCCCATGCCGGCCGGACCGACCAGGGCGATCACCCCGCCCTCCTCCAGCGGCTCGACCTTCGGCGTGCGGATCGCATGGGCCAGGTGCGCCAGCAGCATGCGCCAGGCCTGGCGCGGCTCGGCGACCTTGCCGACGCGCTCCAGCAGCGCCTTGGAAATTTCCGCGGACAGGCCCATGCGCTGCAGGCGGCGCCACAGGTTGGCCTGTTCCGGCTGGCGGGTCTGCATCTGACCCCAGGCAATCGAGCCCAGCTGCACCTCGATCAGTTCGCGCAGGCCATTGAGTTCGAAGCGCATGGCATCGATGGCGCCCTGGTCGGCACCGGCGCGCAGCGGAGCCGCCGCCACTGGCGCGGGCGCCGGGCGCGGCGGATTGAGCGGCGAGGCCGGCAGCTCGGGGGCGATGATCGACTCGTTGGCGAACAGCTGGCGATCCTTGCGCTCGCCGGCAATAGCGCGGCTGGCCAGGTCGGCCTGGGCATTGGCGATCTTCGCCTGGGTCTTGCGCAGCTCGGCTTCCAGCGCCGGGTTGGCCTGGCGCGCCGGCTCGGCGGGCAGCTGATAGTCCAGCGCGGCAGTCAGCTCGACCCCGCCGGCCACCCGGCGATTGCCGATGATGGCGGCGTCGGCGCCCAGCTCGTCACGCACCAGTTTCATGGCTTGACGCATATCGGCGGCGAAGAAGCGTTTGACTTGCATGGCTTAGAACCCTCAGTTCTGGCCCACCGTCGCAACGATGGTGACCTGCTTGTTATCCGGTATTTCCTGGTAGGCCAGGACATGCATGCTCGGTACGGCGAGTCGCGCAAAGCGCGAGAGCATCGCCCGGACCGGGCCGGCTACCAGCAGGATCACCGGTTTGCCGAGCATTTCCTGGCGCTGCGCCGCATCCACCAGGGAGCGTTGCAGCTTTTCAGCCATTCCGGGCTCGAGGAGGATGCCATCCTCGGAGCCCTGACCGGCCTTCTGCAGACTATTCAGCAAAATCTGTTCCAACCTGGGCTCCAGCGTGATCACAGGCAGCTCCGGCTCTAGTCCCACAACGCTTTGCACGATTGCGCGGGCCAGCGCGACGCGCACCGCCGCCACCATCGCGGCGGGATCTTGACTCTTGGGCGCCACGTTGGCGATGGCTTCGGCGATGGTGCGGATGTCGCGCACCGGCACCTGTTCCTGCAGCAGCGACTGCAGCACCTTGAGCAGGGTCGACAGCGACACCAGGCCCGGCACCAGCTCCTCGGCCAGCTTCGGTGAGCTCTTGGCCAGCAGCTGCATGAGTTGCTGCACTTCCTCGTGGCCGAGCAGCTCGTGGGCGTGCTTGTGCAGCACCTGGTTGAGGTGGGTGGCTACCACGGTGCTGGCGTCGACCACGGTGTAGCCTAGCGACTGCGCCTGGTCGCGCTGGGTCGGATCGATCCACACCGCCTCCAGGCCGAACGCCGGATCCTTGGCGGCGATGCCGTTGAGCGGGCCGAACACCTGCCCCGGGTTGATCGCCAGCTCGCGCTCCGGGTAGACCTCGGCCTCGGCCACGCTGACGCCCATCAGGGTCAGGCGGTAGGCGTTGGGCAACAGGTCGAGGTTGTCGCGGATATGCACCGAGGGCATGAGGAAGCCCATCTCCTGAGACAGCTTCTTGCGCACCCCCTTGATCCGCGCCAGCAACTGCCCGCCCTGGGCCCGGTCGACCAGCGGAATCAGGCGGTAGCCGACCTCCAGGCCGACCATGTCCACCGGGGTCACGTCGTCCCAGCCCAGCTCCTTGACCTCCTGGGCCTTCTGCGCCGGCAGCAGCTCCTGCTGGCGCTGGACCTCCTTGACCTCCTCGTCCTTGACCTTGCGCTGCTTGTTGGCGATCCAGTAGGCGGCGCCGGCGGCGATCAGGCCCAGGCTGATGAAGGAGAAATGCGGCATGCCCGGCACCAGGCCCATGGCGATCATGATCGCCGCGGCCACGGCCAGCGCGCGCGGCGAGGCGAACATCTGCCGGGTGACCTGGGCGCCCATGTCTTCCGAGGTCGACACCCGGGTAACCATGATCGCCGCGGCGGTGGACAGCAGCAGCGACGGGATCTGCGCCACCAGGCCGTCACCGATGGTCAGCAGGGTGTAGATGCGCCCGGCCTCGGCGAACGGCAGATCGTGCTGCAGCATGCCGATGGCCATGCCGCCGATCAGGTTGATGAACAGGATCAGCAGGCCCGCCACCGCGTCGCCGCGGACGAACTTGCTGGCACCGTCCATCGAGCCGTAGAAGTCGGCTTCCTGGGCCACTTCGACCCGCCGCCGCTTGGCCTCCGGCTGGTCGATCAGGCCGGAGTTGAGGTCGGCGTCGATGGCCATCTGCTTGCCGGGCATGGCGTCCAGGGTGAAGCGCGCGCTGACTTCGGAAATCCGCCCGGCGCCCTTGGTGACCACCACGAAGTTGATGATCATGAGGATGGCGAAGACCACGATACCGACCACGTAGTTGCCGCCGATCACCACCTCGCCGAAGGCCTGGATCACCTTGCCGGCGGCGTCGTGGCCGTCCTGGCCGTGCAGCAGCACCACGCGGGTGGAGGCCACGTTCAGCGCCAGGCGCAGCAGGGTCGCGGCCAGCAGGATGGTCGGGAACACGGCGAAATCCAGCGGGCGCAAGGCGTAGATCGCCACCAGCAGGACCACGATGGACAGGGCGATGCTGAAGGTGAACAGCACGTCGAGCAGGAACGCCGGAATCGGCAGCATGACCATGGCGAGCATGACCAGCAGCAACAGCGGGATGCCCAGGCTGCCATGGCGCAATCCCGAGAGATTAGTGCGTACGTCACCGATGATTTGTGCGCGATCCAGTGCCACGTGTATTCCCCAGCCCATTCAATCTTTTGACGCGAAAGCGCGTCCTGGGCGGGGTATCGCAAGAAGCGTTCCACAACGGCCGCGGCAAGTGCTTCGGCGCTGGCTTTGTCGCCTGCGCCTTGCCGCTGCCGCTATTCGTCGCGGCGCAGATCCGGCGGGATCGGCAGGTCCGGCAGCGGCCCCGGGCGCTTGCCCTTGCCGGCGCGGAACTGCTTGAGCTGGTAGACGTAGGCCAGCACCTGGGCCACCGCCAGGTACAGGCCGGCGGGAATCTCGTGGTCGATTTCGGTGGAGAAGTACACCGCCCGCGCCAGGGCCGGCGATTCCAGCAGGGTGACCTTGTGCTCCTGGGCGATCTCGCGAATCTTCAGCGCCAGGAAATCGCCACCCTTGGCCAGCAGCACCGGCGCACTGCCCTTGGCCGGGTCGTACTTGAGGGCCACGGCGAAGTGCGTCGGGTTGGTGATCACCACGTCAGCCTCCGGCACCGCCTGCATCATCCGCCGCTCGGCCATCTCGCGCTGCAACTGGCGGATCTTCGACTTGACCTCTGGCTTGCCCTCGCTGTCCTTGTACTCGTCGCGCACCTCCTGCTTGGTCATCATCAGCTTCTGCTTGGCGTCCCATAGCTGGAACGGCACGTCCACCGCGGCAATCAGGATCAGCCCGCTGGCCAGCCAAAGGGCGCTCCAGCCGACGATCTGGGCGCCGTGCAGGATGGCTGAGTCGATCGGCTCGTTGGCCAGGGCCAGCAGGTCGTCCTGGTCGGCCGAGAGCACGGCGAGGCCGACCAGCAGGATGATGATGAACTTGGCCAGGGCCTTCAGCAGCTCGATCAGGGCCTTGGTCGAGAACATGCGCTTGAGCCCTTCCCAGGGGTTCATCCGGCTGGCCTTGGGTTGCAGCGCCTCGGCGGAGAACAGCCAGCCGCCCAAGGCAATCGGACCGACGATCGAAGCGATCAGCAGCACGATGAGGAACGGCTGCAGCAGCACCAGCGCATCCTTGCCGGCCGCCAGCAGGTACAGGGCCATCGAGCCCTCATCCAGCAGCACCTCGCGCGGCAAGGCGAAGTTGCTGCGCATGATGCGCAGCAGGCCGTCACCCATCTGCGCGCCGTACATCAGCAGCGCTATCGCGCCGGCGAGGGTCACCGCCAGGGTATTGAGCTCGCGCGAGCGGGCGATCTGGCCTTTCTTGCGCGCCTCCTCCAGGCGCTTGCTGGTGGGTTCCTCGCTCTTGTCGGCACCGCTTTCACTTTCCGCCACGGTACCTCCTTAGCGCGCCTGCGCCAGTTCGCGCAACTGTTGCAGGGCTTCGCTGGTCAGCACCTGGAAATGGGCGAGGAAATCGGCGATGCCCAGCCAGAAGATGAGCAAACCCAGCACCAGGGTCAGCGGGAAACCGATGGAGAAGATGTTCAGCTGCGGCGCCGCACGGGTCATCACGCCGAAGGCCAGGTTGACCACTAGCAGGGCGATCACCACCGGCAGCGCCAGCAGCAGGCCGGCGGCCATTACCCAGCTGAGTTTGCCGGCCAGTTCCCAGTAGTGATCGACCAGCAGGCCCTGGCCGACCGGCAGGGTCACGAAACTCTCGGCCAGCACCTCGAACACCACCAGGTGGCCGTTCATCGCGAGGAACAGCAGGGTCACCAGCATCAGCAGGAACTGGCCGAGCACCGGCACCGACACCCCATTGGTGGGGTCGACCATGGAGGCGAAGCCCAGGCCCATCTGGATCGCGATGATCTGCCCGGCGACCGAGAACAGGTGAAAGTACAGCTGCAGGATGAAGCCGAACATCACCCCGATCAGCACCTGCTCGCCGATCAGCAGCATGGACTGCAGGCTGACCGAGTCGACCTGTGGCATCGGCGGCAGGTTCGGCACCAGCACCAGGCAGATCGCCAGCGCCAGGTACAGGCGCACCCGCGTCGGCACCAGCTGGGTGCCGATCACCGGCATGACCATCAGCATAGAGGCGATGCGAAACAGCGGCAGGAGGAACTGGCCGATCCAGCCGCCGATCTGCGCATTGGTCAGCTCGAGCATCAGCCGATCAACAACGGGATGTTCTGGATCAGGTTCTGGGTGTACTCCATCAGCTGGCGCACCAGCCAGGGACCGGCCCAGATCAGGGTGAGCAGCATCACCAGCAGGCGCGGGACGAAGCTCAGGGTCTGTTCGTTGATCTGCGTGGCGGCCTGGAACATGGCCACCAGCAGGCCCACCAGCAGGCTGGGCAGGACCATCAGGCCAACGATCAGGGCGGTCAGCCAGAGCGCTTCACGAAACAGGTCGACGGCTATTTCCGGAGTCATGTGCGCCTCTCTAAATCGTGCCGAAGCTGCCGGCCAGGGTGCCCATGATCAGCGCCCAGCCGTCGATCAGGACGAACAGCATGATCTTGAACGGCAGGGAAATGATCAGCGGCGAGAGCATCATCATGCCCATGGCCATGAGGATGCTGGCCACCACCATATCGATGATCAGGAACGGGATGAAGATCATGAAACCGATCTGGAACGCGGTCTTCAGCTCGGAGGTGACGAACGCCGGGATCAGGATGGTCAGCGGCGCCTGGTCCGGCGCGGCGATGTCGGTGCGCTTGGACAGGCGCACGAACAGCTCCAGGTCGGAGGCACGGGTCTGCGCCAGCATGAAGGCCTTGATCGGCACCTCGGCCTTGCCGATCGCCTCCTGGGCCGGCAGCTGCTCGTTGAGATAGGGCTGCAGGGCCTCGCGGTTAATCTGCTCGAACACCGGCGCCATGATGAACAGCGTCAGGAACAGCGCCAGGCCGACCAGTATCTGGTTCGACGGCGTCTGCTGCAGGCCCAGGGCCTGGCGCAGGATGGAGAACACGATGATGATCCGGGTGAAGCTGGTCATCAGCATGACGAACGCCGGGATGAAGCTCAGCGCCGTCATGATCAGCAGGATCTGCAGGCTGACCGAATACTCCTGCTGCCCTTCGGCGTTGGTGCTCAGGGTGATCGCTTTGAGCGACAAGGGGTCATC
This sequence comes from Pseudomonas sp. R-28-1W-6, assembly GCF_009799925.1. Taxonomy (GTDB): domain Bacteria; phylum Pseudomonadota; class Gammaproteobacteria; order Pseudomonadales; family Pseudomonadaceae; genus Aquipseudomonas. The sequence goes on along the minus strand of NZ_WELK01000004.1, from coordinate 218,241 downwards.
GGCGCCGAACGCCAGCGGTGCCGCCAGCGCCAGCAGCAGGGTCAGCAGAATGCGCCGGGCGCTCATGTCTTGTCCTTATTGTCCTTGCCAAGCAGCTCCATCAGGCGCTGGGCGAACTCCGGGGTGGCCGGCTCGGCCTCGCCCAGGGCGACCGGCTCCTTGAGCACGTGCAGCGGGCTGATGCGCCCGGCACTGATGCCGAGGAGGATCTGCTCGCCGCCGACCTGCACCAGCAGCAGCCTGTCGCGCGGGCCCAGGGCCTGGCTGGCCACCAGCTTGATCACCTGACCGCCGCGCGGACCGAACTGCTGCACCCGGCGCATGACCCAGGCCAGGGCGAAGATCAGGCCGACCACCAGCAGCAGGCCGAGCAGCAGCTGCACCAGCTGGCCGCCGATACCGGAGCCGGCCAGCGGAGTGGCCGCGGGCGCCGCGGCGGGATCGGCCAGAGCGCTCAGCGGCAGGGCCAGCAATAGGCTGAAGAGTCTGCGCATGGTCGTCTCAGCGCAGTTTCTTGATGCGTTCGCTGGGGCTGATCACGTCGGTCAGGCGGATGCCGAACTTCTCGTTGACCACCACCACCTCGCCATGGGCGATCAGCGTGCCGTTGACCAGCACGTCGAGCGGCTCGCCGGCCAGGCGGTCGAGCTCGACCACCGAGCCCTGGTTGAGCTGCAGCAGGTTGCGGATGGAGATATCGGTGCTGCCGACTTCCATGGAGATCGACACCGGGATATCCAGGATCACGTCCAGGTTCGGCCCGTCCAGGCTGACCGGGCCGTTGCTGAGCTTGGGCCCTGCCCCGAACTCCTCCATCGCCACCCGCGGTGCCGCCGGTTGCGCCATGCCGCCGCCCTGCGCCATCAGCGCATCGATATCGTCCTGGTTGGCGTCATCGCCGGCCTCGGCCAGTGCCGCGGCCCACTCATCGGCCAGTGCCTGCTCCTCGGGGGAGGTACCTTCTTCGTCTGCCATTGCTATTCCTCGGCGGGCTGTTGTGTGGATGAGCCCGCTCAGACGGGCCCCGGCACTCGCTTAACGCAAGCGCTCGATCGGTTCGATGACCTGCATGGCCAGGTTGCCCTTGTGCGCCCCCAGCTTGACCTTGAAGGCCGGCACGCCGTTGGCACGCATGATGATGTTTTCCGGCAGTTCCACCGGGATCACGTCGCCCGGCTGCATGTGCAGGATGTCGCGCAGCTTGAGCTGGCGGTGGGCCACGGTGGCGCCCAGAGGCACGTTGACGTCGAGGATGTCCTCGCGCAGGGCCTTGATCCAGCGCTCGTCCTGGTCGTCGACATCAGACTGGAAGCCGGCATCGAGCATTTCGCGGATCGGCTCGATCATCGAGTAGGGCATGGTGATGTGCAGGTCGCCGCCACCGCCATCCAGCTCGATATGGAAGGTCGACACGACTATCACTTCGCTGGGGCTGACGATGTTGGCCAGCGCCGGGTTCACTTCCGAGTTGATGTACTCGAAGTTGACGTCCAGCACCGCGTGCCAGGCCTCCTTGAGGTCGATGAAGGCCTGGTCCAGCACCATGCGCACCACGCGCAGCTCGGTCGGGGTGAATTCGCGGCCCTCGATCTTGGCGTGGCGGCCGTCGCCGCCGAAGAAGTTGTCGACCAGCTTGAACACCAGCTTGGCGTCGAGGATGAACAGGCCGGTGCCGCGCAGCGGCTTCATCTTCACCAGGTTGAGGCTGGTCGGCACATACAGCGAGTGCACGTACTCGCCGAACTTCATCACCTGCACCCCGCCCACCGCCACATCGGCCGAGCGGCGCAGCAGGTTGAACATGCTGATGCGGGTGTAGCGGGCGAAACGTTCGTTGATCATCTCCAGGGTCGGCATGCGTCCGCGGACGATGCGATCCTGGCTGGTCAGGTCGTAGCTCTTGACGCTACCGGGTTCGGCATCGTCCTCGGTGTCGACCAGACCATCGTCGACGCCGTGCAGCAGCGCGTCGATTTCGTCCTGTGACAGCAGGTCCTGTACGGCCATGGCTGACTCCTGCCTACTGCAACACGAGATTGGTGAAGAGCACCTGTTCGACCACCATCTTGCCGGTCTCCTTCTGCGCCAGTTCCTGCACCGTGGTGGTCGCCTGCTGGCGCAGCATTTCCTTGCCCACCGGGGTGATCAACGCGGCGTAGTCCTGGCCGGAAAACAGCATCACCAGGCGGTTGCGCAGCACCGGCATATGCACCTTCAGGGCATCCAGCTCGGCCTGGTCGCGGGCCATCAGGGCCACGCTGACCTGCATGTAGCGCTGGCGGCCCTGATAGTTGAAATTGACGATGAAGGCCGGGGCAATCTGTTCGTAGATGGCCGACTTCTTGACGGGCGTCGTCTCGGCCGCCTGCTCCGCGTCGGCCTCAGGCTTGCCGTCATCCTGCTTGCCGAGGAAGAACAGCGTGGCGCCGACGGACAGGCTGACGGCCAGCAGCAGCGCCACCACGATCAGGATGATGAGCTTGAGCTTGCTCTTGCCGGCGGGCTTGTCGCCATCGGTTGGAGGTTGCGGCGCTTGTTTCTTTGCCATGCCAAAAATCCGTCGCTGATCTGGGTTTTGTCTGCGGTCAAAGGCTTAGAGCAAGTGTTATGCCACCTTGCAAACAAAGTGGCCGCTCCGGCGCCCGCGACACGGCCTGCCGATATACCAAGGCGCAGACCCGCTGTCACCCGAAAACGACTGCGCCCGGTGCTTTTCTTGGCACCGGGCGCAGCTGAACAGCTTGAATCAAGCCGCAACGGCTCAGGCGTAGTAGTCCACCAGGCCACGCAGCGCGGCGCCGGCCGCCCCGCGCAGTTCGCTGACACCGGCGAGCGACTCGACCTCGCCGTCCTGGCCGCGCCCGCCACCCGAGCCGGCCTGGCGCCGCCCGTCATCGCCACCACCCTGCCAGCCGCGGGCCAGCGACTGGTCGGACACGTTGACATCGAGCTGGCCCATGCCCTGCTGGCTGAACATGTCGCGCAGGCGCTGCAGCTGGCCTTCCAGCTGATCGCGCACGTTGGCGTTGGCGCTGACGAAGGTGACCTGGGCGGCCTGATCCTTGTTCATCTCGATGCGCACCTCCAGACGCCCCAGCTCCGCCGGGTCGAGCTGGATCTCGGCCGACTTGAGGTTCTGGCTGGACAGCCACATGACCCGGTCGACCACCGCCTCGCTCCAGGCGCCCTGCTGCATCGGCACCGGCTGCCCGGGCACCAGCGGCAGGCGCTGGGCCACGCTGGTCTGCTGGGCGATGGCCTGGCTCAAAGCGCTGAGCTTGCTGGCCAGCGCATCGGCGCGGGCATCGACCTGGCCTTCGCGGACGCCGGGCAGGCTGGTCTCCAGCCCATCGGCCAGCAGTTCGGCACTGTCGAACACCTCGTCGCCGCCCTCCTCGGCGGGCACGGCATCCCCGGCCAGGGCGGCCAGGGCATTGGCGAAGCCTTCCTCGGGGTTGGCCGCCTGCTGCGCCGCCAGCGCCCCCGGGCTCAGCTGCTGCGGGGCGGCGGCCTGGTTCTGCGCGCCGATCTCCAGGGCCAGGCGCACACCGGGCAGGCTGTTGAGCATGTCCAGTTCAGGATCATGGCTGGCCTCGCTCAACTGCGCCGGGGCGGCACTGCCGACCAGCGCCGTCGGCAGCGGGGTCGCGGGCAGCGCTTCGTCCGCCACCTCGGCGCCGAGACCGCCGGCGAGCGTCGTCTCGCCCGTCTCCTCGACCGGCAGCTGGCCGCCCAGGGCCATCAGCAGCAAGGGATCGACGGCACCCTCCTCGCCTTCGGCCAGCTCGTCGTCCGGCAAGGCCTTGCCGCTATCGGCAACGACTGGCGCTTCGCCGGCCGCCTCGGCAACCGCCGGTTCATCCGGCTTGCCGCTGTCGCTGCGTTCCTGGCCGGCCTTGGCGGCGCTCTCCTTGCGTTCCGCCGCCTTGCTCTGGCGCTCCTTGGCGTACACCTCGGCAAAGCTGGAAGCCTCGTTCTTGGCGGGCTCCGGCGCAGCGTTCGGGGCTTTGGCCACGGCAGCCTTGGGCCTGACTTCGGGGGCGCTCTGCAGCAGGAAATCCGGTGCAACGGACATGGGTACTCTCCGTTCTGGTTGGGTCGTACGGAGATATAGCAAGCACCGGGCCAGGTTCACCAGACGAGTGCGGCGCGCCGGCTGGCGCCTAACGGTAACGCTGGCGCTCGGCGCGGAACAGGATGCGCACGATGGCAAACTCGCGCTCGATCTGCTCGATCAGGGCCGGGGCTTCGTCCAGCTGCTCGCGCCGCGCAGCCTCTTCGAGCTGCTTGCATAGGCCGGCCAGCTGGGCCGCGCCCATGTTGCTGCAGCTGCCCTTGAAGCTGTGCGCCGCCAGGCGCAGCGCCTGGGCATCGGCAGCCTGCCGGGCCTGCTGCAAACCGCGCAGGCGCTCGGTCGAGTCGGCCAGGAAGGTATCCAGCAGCACCGGGTATTCGTCCTCCATGACGTCCTGTAGCGTTAGCAGCACATTGCTATCGAGGTGGAGATCAGACACCTGTTCACTCCTTGATCAAGAGCCCCGATTATGCCTGAGCGGACCAGCAGAACTCCACGCTTACGCTGCGTCCGTCCGGCGACCACTGGCAATCCCGGGCCAGCTGGCGGACCAGGCCCAGGCCGCGCCCGCTGAGGCGGTCGAGCCGCTGCGGCAGAGCCAGGGCGCCGCTGACATCGAAGCCGCTGCCGCTGTCCTCGATGCGCACCCGCAGCACCCCGCCATCGGCCTGCGGCTGCAACTCCAGGTGAAAGCGCACATAGCCCTCGGCGAGCCCGGCCAGGCGCGCGCTGCGCTCCTGGTAGTAGCGGGCGAAGCCTTCGGCGTCGCACTTGAGCGAGGAATCCAGGCCCAGCACGCCATGCTCCAGGGCGTTGGAGTACAGCTCGGCGAGCACCGTATACAAGGCCCCGCCCTGGGCCCGCAGGCCCTGCACCTCGAGCAGCAGCTGCAGCAGGAAGGGCAAGGGATTGAAGCGCTTGAGGGTTGGCGCGCGGAATTCGAAGCTGGCCGACCAGTCCAGCGGGCTGTTCAGGCCGCTGTCGGAGAAGGCCAGCGGCGGGCGGCTGAGCTGCCCCTCCTCGACCAGGCCGACTTCGATCATGCTGACGTCGTCCTGCGCCGCCCCGCGAAACGCCGCCAGCGCCTGCTGGATCTCATCGAACAGCTGCGCCGGCGGGCAATGGCCGTCGAAGATGGCCTGCAGGCGCTGCTCGCCAAACATCTGCCCGGCGCTGTCGCAGGTTTCCAGCACCCCGTCGGAGAACAGGAACAGCCGGTCGCCCAGGCCCAGCGGGTGCACTTCGTAACGATCATCGAAGCTGGCCGGGTCCAGGACGCCGAGCGGCAGGTGCCGGGAAACCAGGGCGGTGCGCGTACCCGTGGCGGCATCCAGCAGGTAGCCGTCGGGCAGGCCGCCGGTCCACACCTCCACCACCCGCCGCTGGAAGCTGAGGTTGAGCACCGTGGCGCAGCAGAACACCCCCACCGGCAGGATGCGTTTGAGCTTGGCGTTCATCTCGCGGAGGATTTCCGCCAGGGAAAAGCCCTTGGCCGTCATGCCGTAGAACACCTCGGCCAGCGGCATGGCGCCAATGGCCGCCGGCAGGCCGTGGCCGGTGAAGTCGCCGAGCAGGATATGCATGCCGCCCGAGGGCTTGAACGCGGCCAGCAGCAGGTCGCCGTTGAACAGGGCGAAGGGCGATTGCAGGTAGCGGATATTCGGCGCGTTGAGGCAGCCGGAGTGCGCCACCTTGTCGAATACCGCCTTGGCCACCCGCTGCTCGGTGAGCAGGTGTTCGTTGTGCTTGGCGATCAGGTCGCGCTGCTGCACGACCGTGTCCTGCAGGCGGCGCAGGCGGTCCATGGCGCGGATCTTGGCTTCGAGGATGACCCGGTTGTAGGGTTTGGCGAGAAAGTCGTCACCCGCCTCCAGGCAGCGCACCAGCGCTTCGCTCTCGGTCAGCGAGGTGAGGAAGATGATCGGCACCAGCGCCTCGCCGGCGCAGGCCTTGATTCGCCGCGCCGCCTCGAAGCCATCCATCACCGGCATCAGCGCATCCATCAGCACCAGCTGCGGGCGCTCCTGCTCGAACAGCATGACCGCCTCCAGTCCGTTGCTGGCGGTCAGCACGCGATGGCCCTGGCGGTTGACGATGGTGGACAGCAGCATGCGGTCCGCGGCATTGTCCTCGGCGATCAGGATGGACAAGCGCGTCGGCATGGGGGGTCAGCCGATCTGGAACAACTGTTCGAAGTTGGAGATGGAGAGGATCTTGCGCACATCCGGGTTGCAGTTGACCAGGTTGATGCGCGCATGGTCGCCACCGGCATGGTCGCGCAGCAGCAGGAGCATGCCCAGCGCCGAGCTGTCCAGATAGGTGGCGCCCTTGAGATCGACCACATAGCGCTTGGGCGTCATGTTCACCCGCTCATAGGCGTCGCGAAACTCCTGGTGCGCAGAAAAATCGAAACGCCCCTGAATCTGAATGGTCAGTTCCTGTCCGTCATCCGAGGGCAGTACGCTGATGGTCATGAAGCACTCCTTATTTTTTATGCGTGCCGTGCTGCGACAGATTTAGCACTCGGCGTCGCAGCCAGCAACCGCGATCACGACTGATCACGCGCGGGCAGGCGCTGGGCCAGCTCGTCGAGCAGTTTCTGTTCGCGTTTGTCTTCAGCCAGGCGCGCCTCGTCGAGGTAGCGCTGCACCAGCTTGCGCAGGCCTTCCAGACGAGCATAGCGCTGTTGCCAGAGACTGCGCGCCTTGCCCAGGTTGTCGCGGTGCCAGTTGACGCTCTGCTGCTGCTGGCCGATGGCGGTTTCCAGCTGCGAGAGAAACCGCTGGTAGTTCATCAGCCACTGCCCGGACACGCCCTGGCGGCCCTCGGTAATCCACTGCTGCTGGTAATCGCCGCGGTAGCGTTCGAGCTCGCCGAGCTGCGCCTCGGCCTTGCCCAGCAGGCCCTGGCAGTGGCCGAGCTGGCGCGCCGCCTCGCGCTCGGCGCGCTCGGCCATCTCGATCACCGGCGCCAGGCGCGCGGCACGACTATTGGCCATGGCTTAGGCGCCGGGTGCCGAGGGGTTGAACACCTGGGCCAGTTGCGCGGCACTGGCCGCCAGGCCTTCGCTTTCATGGAGGCCCTGGCGCAGATAGCGGGCCATGACCGGCTGGCGGGCGATGGCCAGGTCGGTGTCGGCATCGCCCCCCGGCACATAGGCGCCGACGCTGATCAGGTCGCGACTCTGCTGGTAGCGCGACCACAGCTGCTTGAAGCGCTGGGCCTGTTTGAGATGCTCGGGGCTGACCACCTGCGGCATGACCCGGCTGATCGAGGCCTCGATATCGATGGCCGGGTAATGGCCCTCCTCGGCCAGCCGGCGCGACAGCACGAAGTGACCGTCGAGCACCCCGCGCGCGGCGTCGGCGATCGGGTCCTGCTGGTCGTCGCCCTCACTCAACACGGTGTAGAAGGCGGTGATCGAACCGCCACCGGCCTCGGCATTGCCGGCGCGCTCCACCAGCCGTGGCAGGCGGGCGAACACCGAGGGCGGGTAGCCCTTGGTCGCCGGCGGCTCGCCGATGGCCAGGGCGATCTCGCGCTGGGCCTGGGCGAAACGGGTCAGCGAATCCATCAGCAGCAGGACGTTCTTGCCCTTGTCGCGGAAGTATTCGGCGATGCGCGTGCAGTACATGGCCGCCCGCAGGCGCATCAGCGGCGCGTCGTCGGCCGGCGAGGCGACCACCACCGAGCGCTTGATGCCCTCCTCGCCGAGGATCTCGTCGATGAACTCCTTGACCTCGCGGCCGCGCTCGCCGATCAGCCCGACCACGATGATCTCGGCCTCGGTGAAGCGGGTCATCATGCCCAGCAGCACCGACTTGCCCACCCCGGTGCCGGCGAACAGGCCCAGGCGCTGGCCGCGGCCGACGGTGAGCAGGCCGTTGATCGAGCGGATGCCGACATCCAGCGGCACGCTGATCGGATGGCGCTTGAGCGGGTTGATGGTCGGCCCGTCCATCGGTACCCAGTCCTCGGCCTTCATCCCGCCCTTGCCGTCCAGGGCGCGGCCGGCGCCGTCCAGCACGCGACCGAGCATCGACATGCCCATCGGCAGGCGCCCGGTATCCGGCAGCGGCACCACGCGCGCGCCGGGGGCGATACCGGTGAGGCTGCCGACCGGCATCAGGTAGACCTTGCCGGCGGAGAAACCCATGACCTCGGCCTCGACCTGCACCGGGTGGTAACTGTCGTCGTTGATCACCAGGCAGCGGCTGCCCAGCGCGGCACGCAGACCTTCGGCTTCCAGGGTGAGGCCGACCATGCGCAGCAGGCGGCCCTCGACCACCGGCTGGCTGGGCAGCGCGACGACCTCGTGATAGCCGGCCAGGCGCTTGGCGAAGCTGGTGCGTTCAAGACGCATCGGGTGCTTCCAGATCGACGTGGATGTCCGCCTCGGGCGGGCTGGTCATCTGCGCGCGCTGCTGCTCGAACAGCTGCTTGAGGGCCAGCGCCAGGCGCGTCTCGATGCTCGCGTCGATGCGGCTGTGCTCGCTCTCGACCCGGCAACCGCCGGGCTGCAGCGACTCGTCCTCGAGAATCCGCCAGCTTTCCTCGTGGCGTTCGCGCAGGGCCTTGACCAGCTCGAAGTCCTGCGGATGGATGTGGATGCGGATATTGCTGGCACCCATCGGCAACAGCTTGAGGGCCTCGCGCAGCACGCTGCGGATCTGACTGGAATCGCTGTTCAGTTCGCGCTGGATCACCTGGCGGGTCATCTGGCTGACCAGGTTGACCAGGGCCAGTTCCAGCTCCCGGTCCTGGTTGGCGATCGGCTCCAGCAACTGGCCCATCAGCTGCTCCAGGCTCTGCACCTTGAGCGCCAGGGCCGTGTCGGCCTCCTGCTTGGCCCTGAGCTGGCCGGCATGGAAGCCGTCCTTCTCGCCGGCGGCGAAACCCTCGTTGTAGGCATCCTGGCGGATCGCCTCGAGCTCATCGAGCGTCAGCGGCTTGACTTCCTCGATGGCAACTTCTTCCACCTGCGGCTGTGGCTCGGGTTCGGCAACCTGGATCGGTTCAGGCTCGGCCGGCACTGTCACCGCGGGATCGAAGCTGGGCAAGGCCCAGCGGTCGAAGCCACCGACATCCTTGGCGCGAATCAGCTCGCTGGGCGCATCCTTGGGGACCATGCTGCTATCCGCCTTAGATCATCGCCTCGCCGCCCGCGCCGCCGAGAACGATCTCGCCGGATTCGGCCATGCGACGAGCGATGGTGAGAATTTCCTTCTGCGCGGTCTCGACGTCGCTGACGCGAACCGGCCCCTTGGCGTCCAGGTCGTCGCGCAGCAGCTCGGCGGCGCGCTTGGACATGTTCTTGAAGACCTTGTCCTTGATCGCCTCGTCGGCGCCCTTGAGCGCCAGCACCAGCACGTCGGAGGACACCTCACGCATCAGCGCCTGGATGCCCTTGTCGTCGACATCGGCGAGGTTGTCGAAGACGAACATCAGGTCCTCGATCTGGCTCGACAGGTCCTCGTCCACTTCGCGGATCGAGTCCATCAGCTGGCCTTCGATCGAGCTGTCGAGGAAGTTCATGATGTCGGCGGCGCGCTTGACCCCGCCGAGGTTGGCGCGGGTGGTGCTGGCACTGCCGGAGAACTGCTTCTCGAGGATCTGGTTGAGTTCCTTGAGTGCCGCCGGCTGCACGGTATTCAGCGAAGACACGCGCAGGACGATGTCCAGGCGCACCTTGTGGTCGAAGTGGCCGAGTACTTCGCCGGCCTGGTCGGGGTCGAGGTAGGCGACCACGATGGCCTGGATCTGCGGGTGCTCGTAGCGGATCACGTCGGCCACGGCGCGCGGCTCCATCCACTTCAGGCTGTCCAGGCCGCTGGTGCTGCCGCCGAGGAGGATGCGGTCGATCAGGTTGCCGGCCTTGTCCTCGCCCAGGGCCTGGGTGAGCATCTTGCGGATGTAGCCGTCGGCGCCGACGCCCAGGCTGGTCTGGTCGCCGACTATGTCGACGAACTCGCTCATCACGCCCTCGACCTGCTCGCGCTGGATATTGCGCATGCCTGCCATGGCCACGCCGACCCGCTGCACTTCCTTGGGCCCGAGATGACGCAGCACCTGCGCGGCATCGGTCTCGCCGAGGGACAGCAGGAGGATGGCGGCCTTGTCGACCTTGTTCAGCTTGGCTGCGGTGCGATTATCACTCATCGGCGTTGATCCACTCTTTCACCACCTGGGCCACGCGGCCCGGATCTTCTGCCACCAGGCTCTTGATGGCGTTCAGCTGCGCATCATACCCCTCGGACGGGCTGGGCAGCAGGATGCTTTGCGGGCCGCCGAGGCTCACCCGGTCGGCCGACAGCTCGCCGTCCAGGCCGCCCATGTCGCCGAGGTCGACGTCGCCGGCACGACCGCCAGCGGAGCCCTTGCCGGCGGTGGTGATGTTGTTGAGCACCGGACGCAGCACGCCGAACACCAGCACCAGGATGAACAGCACGCCAAGCACCTGCTTGACCACATCCCAGAACCAGGGCTGCGAGTAGAACGGAATCTCGATGGTTTCCTCGCCGGTGTCGGCGACGAAGGCGGTATTGATCACGCTGACGCTGTCGCCGCGGCTGGCGTCGAAGCCCACGGCGTCCTGCACCAGGCGGGTGAAGCGCGCCAGTTCCTCGGCGCTCCAGGGCGTGCGGGTGGTTTCGCCGGTTTGCGCATCGATCTTGATCTGGTCATCCAGCACCACGGCCACCGACAGGCGTTTGAGGCGGCCCTGCTGCTGCTTGGTGTAGCTGATCGAACGATCCAGCTCGAAGTTGCGGGTGGACTGCTCGCGCTTGTCGGCCGGGTACGGCGCCAGCATCGGCAGACCGGTGGCCGGGTCCATGACCTGCTGGCCATTGGCATCCAGCAGCGGTTGCCCGGAGGCGATCGGCCCGGCCGGGGCCGGTTGGGCCGGAGCCGCCTGCTGCGGGGCGGCTGCCGCGCCCGGCGGCTGGTTGCTCAGGGCACCCGGCACGCCTTGCGGCGGCAGGCTGCTGGAGCGCTGTTCGTTGACCTGCTGCTCGCTGCGCAGCGCCGGCTGGTCCGGGTTGAACATTTCCGAGGTCGATTCGACCGCGCTGAAGTCGACATCGGCGGAGACTTCCGCCTTGTAGCGGCCGTTGCCCAGCACCGGCTGCAGAATGTTGTGCACGCGCTGGGTGAACAGGCTCTCCATGCGCCGGCTGTAGTCGAACTGCTTGCCGGCCATGCTCAGCTCGGACATTTCCTGCTGGTCGGAGAGCAGGTTGCCCTTCTGGTCGACCACGGTGATCTGCGACTTGGTCAGCTCCGGCACGCTGGTGGCGACCAGGTTGACGATGGCCATCACCTGGCTCGGCTCCAGGGAACGGCCCGGATACAGCTCGACCAGCACCGAGGCGCTGGGCTTGCGTTCGTCGCGGACGAACACCGAACTCTTCGGGATGGCCAGGTGCACGCGGGCCGCCTTGACGTTGTTCAGGCTGGAGATGGTGCGGGCCAGCTCGCCTTCCAGGCCACGGCGGTAACGGGTGGCTTCCATGAACTGGCTGGTGCCCAGGCCCTGCTCCTGGTCGAGGATTTCGAAGCCGACGTTGCCGTCGCGCGGCGCCACGCCGGCGCTGGCCAGCTTCATCTGCGCGCGGCCGTAGTCTTCCGACTTGACCAGCAGGGCGCCGGAATTCGGCTCGATGGTGTAGGCGATATCGGCGGCGGCCAGGGTCTCGACCACCTGGTTGGTGTCCATGCCCGCCAGGCTGCCGTACAACGGCCGGTAATCCGGCTGCTGCGACCAGAGCACAACGGCGAAGCCGATCGCCACGCTGGCGGCCAGGCCGACCAGCAGGCCGATCTGCCGCAGCATGGACATGTCGGAGAGGTTTTCCAGGAACGACAACCCGAACAGGGGTTTCTTCGACTCGGCCGCCGAGGTGGTGGCGGGTACGTTTGCAGCGACTGCTTCAGCCATGACTCAACTCCGCCCCGTTAGACCGGCATCTGCATGATGTCTTGGTAGGCCTGGACCAGCTTGTTGCGCACCTGGGTCATCGCCTGGAAGGACACGCTGGCCTTTTGCGAGGCAATCATCACGTCGGTGATGTCGACGCCGCCCTGGCCCATCTCGAAGGCGTTGGCCAGCTGCGTCGAAGCCTGCTGGGTCTCGTTCACCTTGCCCACGGCCTGGCCGAGCATGTCGGCGAAGCTTGGCGCTCCCGGCTCCGCCACGCTGGCGACAGGCGGCTTCTGCTTGGCCATGGCTTCCATCTGCATGGAGCGCATTTCCAACATCAGGCGATTGAACTCGACACCTTGACTCATGATCGTTCTCCGGCGGCCGCGGTTTTTTGACGCTACGCGGCTCTGTACAGAGGTATTAGCAACAAGGGTGCCAAAAAGCGCAGGCCCGCACAGGGCGGGCCAGGGGATGCTCCGGGAAGAACGCCGCAGGGGGTCAGCTGGCGAACAGGTAAGCCTCGACATCCATGCCGGCATCGCGCATCTGCGCGAGCTTGTAGCGCAGGGTGCGCGGGCTGATGCCCAGGCGCTCGGCGGCTTCCTTGCGGCGGCCACGCTCGGAACGCAGGGTGTCGATGATCACCTGGAACTCGCGGCGACGCAGGTCTTCGCCCAAGGCGCCCCCCGCCTCCACCGGCGCAACCGGTGTGACCGTCGATTCGACGGCCGCTACCGGCGGCGCCGTCGGCACCAGGCTCAAGGGCGGCGCTGCCACAGACACGGGAGCCATGCCGATCGGCGCGGTCAGGCACAGGTCCTGGGGCTGGATCAGCCCGCCCTGCTGCAGGATCAGCGCACGCTGGATGGCATTATCCAGCTCGCGCACGTTACCTGGCCAGGGGTGAGCGAGCAGGCAGGCGCGAGCCTGGGGCGAGAGCTGCACGGCGGCGTGGTTCATTTTTTTGACGTGCTTGGCCAGCAGGCGCTCGGCCAGCGGCAGAATATCGGCGGGACGCTCGCGCAGCGCCCGCCAGGCCAGCGGGAACACCGACAGGCGATAGTAGAGGTCCTCGCGGAAACGCCCGGCCGCCACTTCGCCGGCCAGGTCGCGGTTGGTGGTGGCCAGCACGCGGATATCCAGGTTGATCGGCTTGCGCGCGCCGACCCGCTCCACTTCGCGCTCCTGCAACACGCGCAGGAGCTTGGCCTGCAGCGCCATGGGCATCTCGGAGATTTCGTCGAGGAGGATGGTGCCGCCTTCGGCCAGCTCGAACTTGCCCGGCTGGGCGGCAATCGCCCCGGTGAATGCGCCCTTCTCATGACCGAACAGGGTGGCCTCGAGCATGTTGTCCGGAATCGCCGCGCAGTTGATCGCGATGAACGGCTTGCCGGCCCGCGGCGATTGCTGGTGGATGTAGCGCGCCAGCACCTCTTTACCGGTGCCCGACTCGCCGGAAATCAGCACGGTGGAGTCGCTGCGCGCCACCCGCGCGGCCAGCTCCAGCAGCTGCAGGCTGGCCGGCTCGAAGGCCACCGGGCCGTCCTGCTCGGCCGCGCCGAGGCGACCGAGGGCGTGGCGGGCCACCAGATCGAGCAGGGCCCTGGGTTCGAACGGCTTGACCAGGTAATCGGCGGCGCCCTGGCGGATCGCATCCACGGCCCGCTCCACCGCACCGTAGGCGGTCATCAGCAGCACCGGCAGCTGCGGGTAGCGGCTACGGATCAGCCCGAGCAGCTGATGGCCATCCATGCCCGGCATGTTGACGTCGCTGACCACCAGGCTGAAGGCCTCCTCGGTCAGCGCCAGCAGCGCGTCCTCGGCACACTCCACCGCACGCAACTCGTGCCCGCCGAGCAGCAGGGTGTCGGCCAGCGCCTCGCGCAGTGCACGGTCGTCTTCAACCAGCAGAATCTTGGCAGTCATGGCGTTACTCCTGGTTAACCGATGGCGCCGCGGGAAGCCGCGGCAGAACGAGGGTGGCGCAAGTGCCGCGGCCAACGCGCGAGCGCAGCTGCAGTTCGCCCTGGTGGGCGCGCGCCACCGCCTGGACCACGGCGAGGCCGAGGCCGGTTCCGGTGGTCTTGGTGGTGAAGAAAGGCTCGCCGAGGCGCGCCAGGGTGTCCGGGGCGATGCCCTGGCCGTTGTCGCTGACGCACAGGCGCAGGCTGTTGCCGCGCGCATACAGATGGATCTTCAGGCGCGCCTCGCGGCCGGCGGCCTGGATCGAGTTCTCGATCAGGTTGAGCACGGTGCCGACCAGGGTGTCGCGATTGCACAGCAGCTCGCCGCCGCGGGCGTCGCACTGCCAGCGCACGTTCAGGCCCTGCACATGCGACTCGGCGGCACTGCGCAGGGCAGCGAACAGCGCCGCCGGGGCGAGGCGATCCGGCAGGGGCAGCTCGCCCCGGGCAAACACCAGCATGTCGCGCACCTGGTGCTCCAGCTCGTGCAGGCGTTCCTTCAGGCGCCCGGCGAAGCGCTGCTGCTGCTCCAGCGGCAACGCCTGTTCGGCCAGGTGGCTGGCATACAGCAGGGCCGCCGACAGCGGTGTGCGAATCTGATGGGCCAGCGAGGCGACCATGCGCCCGAGGGCCGACAGGCGCTCGTGACGCGACAGCTGATCCTGCAGGCGACGGGTTTCCGTCAGGTCGGTGAGCAATACCAGCTGCCCCGGCTCGCCATGCAGCGAACGGGTGGCGATGGACAGCCGGCGGCCATCCTTGAGGGAAATTTCATGACCGTCATCCTCGCGCGGGGCAAAGCTGCGCTGAATGACTTCGCGCCAGAGCATGCCGACCAGGGGCTTGACCAGCAGGTTGCGCGCCACCGGATTGGCCTCGCGCACCACGCCCTGGCCATCGATGACGATGACGCCGCCCGGCAGCAGATCGAGCAGGCTCTGCAGGCGATGGGCCAGGCGCTCCTTCTCCGCCAGCTCCTGCATGCGCTGGGCACTGACCAGCGCCAGCTGGCCCTTGAGCTCGGTGACCCGGGCCTCGAGCATGCTGTAGGAGGCCGTGAGCTGCGTCGACATCTGATTGAACAGCTCGAACGCCTGCTCCAGGCTCGCACGGCTGGCTTGCTCGACGGGCGCGGGGGCCACGGATTGCGGGGTTTGCGGCTGTTGGGCGGCCTGACTCATGCTCTTCTCTCACTGGGCAGACCGTCAGCAGACGGTCAGTCAGTAGAGTCTTAGCAATACCCGTGCCTAAAAAAATGTCGTTATTAATCAATTACTTAAAAAATAAAGCCGGAGGCTGTGTCAAAGCTCCGGCTCTATCGACAAGGAAACGGGAGAGGCTCAGTCCTCGTCGCCCGCCTCTTCATCGCGGCGACTCATGCCGTACTTGCGCATTTTCTCCACCAGCGTGGTGCGGCGAATGCGCAGGCGTTCGGCGGCTCGCGCCACCACTCCGCCGGCATCATCCAGCGCCTGCTGGATCAGACCCTGCTCGAGGTTGCCCAGGTAGTCCTTGAGGTCCAGGCCTTCCGGCGGCAGCATGGCGGCGGTGGATACCCCGGGCAGCCCGGCACCGATGGCGGCGCGCTCCTCGAACTCCTCGCGCAGGCTGGTCGCCAGCTGCTCGTCCTCGTCATCGACATGACGGAACTTCTTCGGCAGCTCGCCCACCCCGATCACCCCATAGGGATGCATGATCGCCATGCGTTCAACCAGGTTGGCCAGCTCGCGCACGTTGCCCGGCCAGTCATGCCGACACAGCGACATGATCGAGGCCGAGTTGAAGCGGATGGAACCGCGCTTCTCGAACTCCATGCGCGAGATCAGCTCGTTCATCAGCAGCGGGATGTCTTCCACCCGCTCGCGCAGCGGCGCCATCTCGATGGGGAAGACGTTGAGGCGGTAGTAGAGGTCTTCACGGAAAGTCCCCTCCTCGATCATCTTCTCCAGGTCCTTGTGGGTGGCGGCGATGATGCGCACGTCGGCGCTCTGCGTCTTGTTGCTGCCGACACGCTCGAAGGTGCGCTCCTGCAGCACGCGCAGCAGCTTGACCTGCATCGGCAGCGGCATGTCGCCGATCTCGTCGAGGAACAGGGTGCCGCCATTGGCCAGCTCGAAACGCCCGGCCCGGCTGGTGATGGCACCGGTGAACGCGCCCTTCTCGTGGCCGAACAGCTCGCTTTCCAGCAGCTCGGCAGGAATCGCGCCACAGTTGACCGGCACGAACGGCGCTTCGCGACGCCGGGAGTGATAATGCAGGTTGCGCGCGACCACTTCCTTGCCGGTACCGGACTCGCCGAGGATCAGCACGCTGGCCTCGGTATCGGCGACCTGCTGCATCATCTGCCGCACGTGATGAATGGCGCGGCTGGTGCCGACCAGGCTGCGGAACAGGTTGGGCTCGCGCTGGCGACCGCGCTCGCGCGCCTGGTCGTACATCTCGCGGTAGACCTGGGCGCGATGCAGGGAATCGAGCAGCTTGTTGTAGCTGGCCGGCATTTCCAGGCTGGCCAGCACCCGACGCCGCAGGTCTTCCGGCCAGTCCGCCGGCGCCGCCTCGCCGATCAGCAGCAACGGCAGGTTTTCATCCCAGGCCGTCAGCTGCTTGAGCAGCTCCAGCGCCCCGCCCTTGGTTACTACATCGCCGAGCAGCACGCACAGCACGGTGCGGCTGGAATCCAGCGGCGCCACGGTTTCCCGCCAGCCGGCGCTGTCGCAGGAAAAGTGTTCTTCGCCGAGGAAATTGAGGATGACCGCCAAATCGCGGCGGCGCTCGCAGTTGTCGTCAATCAGCAGAATCTTGGTTTCACGCCACATCTTGTTAGGTTCTGACTCGCGAGCTGGAAATGAAATTGCCTGCCACTACAGCAGGCAACACCGGCAATTGGCCACTAGTAAAGTCAAAAACAAGGCGCGAGTCAATTTAATGACGTGATTTTTCTTGCGTATTCGCGAGGAAAATCAGAATGAAGGGCAAAAACGCGTTCGACTCGGGCCGTCGAAGTCGAACTCAGGTAAACAGTTGGTAGACCTTCGCACCCTGCTGCGACTGGTTCAGCTGCACCAGCTCGCCGGCCAGGCGGCGTTGCTCGGTCTGACACATGGTCACCAGCTCGCGATAGAGGTCGAGCAATTCCTGCATGCGCTCACGCAGTACGCCTTCGTCGCGCACGGCCTCGACCATGGCTTCGTCGACGGCCTGCCGGCACTGCGCATCCAGCTCGCCGATGGCTGCCCAGTCCTGGCGGGCCAGGGCGTCGCGCAGGGCACTGCCGGTGGCTTCCAGACGTTGCACGGATGAACTCATGAGATTCCCCTCTCGGCTTGTGGCACGCATCAGTGACTGATGGCATCCCAACCGGATTTCACATTACGCAGCAGATCGGCCACTTCGTCGATCAGCGCCATATCGTTGTCTCGATTGGCTTTGACCAGACGAGAGATCATGTATTCATAGAGCCGGTCCAGGTTGACCGCGATTTCGCCACCCTGCGCAAAGTTCAGCCCATCGCGCAGGCCACCAATGATACCGATGGCCTTGCCGATAAGTTCACCCTTGGCCGCCAACTGACCGTACTGCATCGCACCCCTGGCCTGAGCCAGGCGGGACAGGCCGCCATCCATCAACATCTGAATCAGGCGGTGCGGATCTGCATCGGTCAATTGAGTCTGAGTGTTGACGGTTTGATACTGCCGGAGGGCCGCCATCGCATTCATTGTCGCTCTCGCCATTCTGCTTGCTGGATACTCAAGATATCGGCATCACAGGGCAAAGCTTTAGCAATGAAGTCAGCCGGCAGGAGGTGTTTCGACTTCGGGGCCGATGGCATCCCAGGCAGTTTTGATCTGCCCCAGCAGCGCCTGAACTTCGTCCAGGGAGCGCGGCGTACCATCCAGGGCGACACCAGCCAAACGGCGGGTCATGTAGTCGTACAGGGCATCAAGGTTCTCGGCGATATCACCACCCAGTTCCTTATCCAGACTGGCCTGCAGCACGCCAATGATGCTCAGTGTCGAGCCCACCGCCTCGCCACGCAGGTTGGGTTTGCCCTCCGCCTGAGCCTGTTTCGCCAGCAGCAGGCGCTCAATGGCGCCATCGAGCAGCATCTGTACTGCCCGATAGTTGCTGACTTCCTGGCTGATCCGAACCTGCTTGTAGGTGTCGATGGATTTCTTGCTCATCGCTTAACTATCCTTTTTCACGAAGCCTGGCAGGCTGGCAAGCGACTGGGTCAAACGATCGCTAGTCTGGTTCAACTGCCCAACCAGGGCATCCATGGCATTGAACTGGGCATATAGGCGGGCCTGCACCTTCTCGATTCGCAGGGTGAGGTTTTCTTTCTGCTTGTCGATATCATCGATAGTCGACTGCAAACCGCTTATCCGCTGTTCGAGCACGCCACCGGTCTTGACGAAGCCGTCGATGCGCTTGTCGATTCGGCTCATCAGGCCACTTTCGCCGGTAAAGAAGGTGCCCACCGCATCAAAGTTATTCTTGAGCGCGGACTTGAGCTTGTCGTCATTGATTTTCAGGGTGCCATCTTTCTGAGTGGTGATACCCAGATCCGACAATACGCGAACGCCATCCTGATTCGCCGGGTTGACCAGTTCGTTACGTACGGCGCTCAGCAGGTTGCGCACAGTAGTATCGCCGACCAGGCCGCCGACCACCGGCTCCTTGCCTTCGCCCACCGATACAACGCTGGTCAGTTCATTGCTGGTCTTAATCAGCTTGTTATAGGCGTCGACAAACTTCTTGATGCTGTCCGTAACCCCACCGGTATCCTGGCCCACCGTCACCGTCAGCGTTTTGTCCACCTCGGTCTTGGCAACCAGTTCAAGGGTCACTTCCGGAATGGCACCGGTCACGCTATTGGTCGGGCTAGTCAGCGTCAGCCCGTCGATGCTGAACTCGGCATCGGCCGCCTGGGTGATGTAACCCGCGCTGGCGGTATCCGCGGCATTCAAGGCAACGGCCCCATTGGCATTCAGCGCAGCCAGGTTACCCGTGCCCGTCACGATCACATCCTGGCCGGCCCCCGTCTTGCTGGAGCTGAATACCAGGCGCGACTCTCCGGTGGTCGAGCCCGGATTGCTGACGATATTGACGCTGATGCCCTTGTCCTTGAGCGCCGCATTGAGCTGGTCGCGGGTGCTCGACAAATCGGAACCCGCGGTGATCTTGACTTGCGTGCCGGTATCACCAGCGCCCAGCTTGACGGTGAAGATTTCCTCCGCCGCACCGCTGCCGAAAGTATTGTCCACCGCAGCGGAAGCCACCTTGCTGGAGGCCGCCAGGCGATTCACCGCCACCTGGTAGATACCGGCCAGGGCACTCTTGCTGGCAGAAGCGGTTAGCGAGGCGGTATTGGATGAGCTGGCCGTACGCTTTTCAAACAGCGAAGTATCGTTCAACTCCTTCAGTGCTGTCTGGAATGCACTCAGGGAACTCTTGAGCTGGCCCAAGGCGGAGAACTTGGTCGTCGTGGCCTTTTCAAGACGCGCCAGCTGCGCTTCTTTAGGAGCCTTTTCCGCACTGACCAACGCACCGACAATGCTGTCGATATCGATGCCAGAACCAATACCCGTTAAACCGACCATGCTGGTCACCTCGTCATGGGGTTGACGCTTTTACGCTGAAAACCAAACATAAACAAAATTCATGCCATTCAGGCTTCTGCCTTGAACAGCAGGCTACGGATCTCTTCCAGGTTTTCGGCCAAACGCAACGCATCTTCAGTGGGGATCTGACGAACGACATCTCCCGACGCCGAATCCGTGACCTTGACCACCACGCGCCCGGAAGAATCATCGAAATCGAAATTCAGATCGCGCCGAATCGATTGAACAAAGCCCTGAATCGAGGACACGGCCTTTTCAACGGATTCCCTGACCGACTCTGCAGACTGCTCGGGCTGCTGGGTTGCCGTTGGACGAGCCGCCAGTTCGGTCGCGGGCGACAGTTCAGGCTGCACGGCAGAACCGTTGGCTGTCCCGGCCTGCGACCTTGACCCGGTTGTTACTAACGACAACGGATTGCTGATACCTATGTCCATCGTCACACCCTCTAAATGGCAAGACGGGGGGAAGCGCCAGGCACTTCCCCCCGTAGTCTAACGCTGACTGGCTGTTTCAGCTTACTGCAGGAGGCTGAGCACCGCCTGCGGCAGCTGGTTGGCCTGGGCCAGGATCGCGGTACCGGCCTGTTGCAGGATCTGGTTCTTGCTCAGGTTGGCGGTTTCGGCAGCGAAGTCAGTGTCCTGGATACGACCACGAGCAGCCGAGACGTTTTCCGAGATGTTCTGCAGGTTGGCGATGGTGTTGTCGAAGCGGTTCTGCACGGCACCGAGATCGGCGCGCTGGGCGTCGATGGACTTGATCGCGTCATCGATGACCAGCACCGCAGCCTGTGCACCGGCGACATCGGTGATATCGATGTCATTCACCGTGTTGCTAGCAGAAGCAGCGCCGGGAGTAACAGTCGCAAAAGCTGCGCCTGTGGTATCCGTATCTGCAAAGGTGATAGTCGTCAGGTTGGAGGTTGTCGAATCAGTCGGGTCCGCCTTGTTGATCACCTGATAGGCACCGGTACTATCCTTGTGAACACCCACTTCCAAGTTTGCGTCGTTAATGGCCGCAGCGAGCTTGTCGGTGACTTCTGCGGTAGTGTCGCCATTCTTGAGTTCAGCGGTCACGTCAACCGTACTGGCGTCAGCAAAGGTCAGCGTCATGGTGACAGTGCCGTCGGCAGTAGCGGCAGCAGTGGCATTACCAAAGGCTGTCTCGAAGAAAGCCCCCTCAAGCGACTCAGTACTCATCTCGGCAATGCTGACACTGATGCTTTCGTTGGCCGCGGAACCGACCTGGAAGCTGGTGGTGCCGAAGTTGCCGTCCAGCAGCTTGCGACCACCGAAGGTGGTGGTGTTGCTGATACGGTCGAGTTCTTTCTTCAGCTGACCCACTTCGGAGTTCAGTGCGTCACGCTCGGAGTCGCTGTTGGAGCCGTTGGCCGACTGCAGGGACAGGTCACGCATGCGCTGCAGGATGTTGGTCGACTGCTGCAGGGCGCCTTCGGCGGTCTGCGCCAGGGAGATACCGTCGTTGGCGTTCTTGACCGCAACACCCAGGCCGTTGACCTGACTGGTCAGGCGGTTGGCGATCTGCAGGCCGGCGGCATCGTCCTTGGCGGAGTTGATGCGCGAACCGGTGGACAGACGCTGCAGGGAAGTCGCCAGGGCGTTGGACGAGGTGTTCAGGTTGCGCTGGGTGTTGAGGGACGCGACGTTAGTGTTGACAGTAAGAGCCATGGTATTTGCCTCCAAGGGCGCTGGTACTTAGGTTTGCCTGAGTTTGCGAGCTGTGAGCCTGCTGCTTGCTCAGGCGCCCATAAACTTCGCATTCGTAATCTTTATCGGCGCTACCCAAGGATGCTTTAGGGACTTTTCTTCATATTTGACGAAAAAAAATTCCATAGCCAAAACAGCCATTTGCAGCGTTAAGGCGAAGATAAACGCGCCACTGGCGGCTTTTCGTCGGCATATCGCCCCCGCCAAGCTACCCTGGCAAGCGCGCCGCGCCAGGGTAGGACTGGAAAACGCGCCAGCCCCAGCAGTAAAGCGCCACGAGCGAAAAATGACTTGTCTGACCGATGATTGGGAGGATTGGTCGTTGCGCACAGGCACCGCCAATTGACTGAGGCAAAAAACAAAAGCCTCCTCGACTTCCCGGGAGGCTTTTTCTTTGGTGCGGGCTTTGGCCCGCTTGCTGCCATTTTTCCAAGGGCGCAAGCCCAGCCTGCACTGCGTCAGCGCAGCTGATTGAACAGGCTAAGACTGCTGATCTTCACATAGCTTTGCTGTGCGGCTTCCAGAATGACCGACTGAAAAGACAGGCGCGACAGGGCTTCAGCATAATCCAGCTCGCGCAGATCGGCCTGCACCCCCTTATTCACCAGGCTGACGTCTTCGTTGTCAGTTCGGGTGGAGTCGAGGATATTCAGACGCGCGCCGATTTCGCCACGCACCCCGTCCACCGTGCTCATGCCGTGATCGAGATTGGTTAGTGCCTCGGCCACCGCGTCGCGAATCTGCAGGCTTCCGGCAGGCGTATCCACACCGTCTTCCAGGGCCGTACGCAGATTGGCGATGGTCGTCAGAATGCCCTGTTTTTCCTGAGTCGGGTCGGCCGTTACCTGAATGGTCTCGCCGCCGACCGGAGCTCCGTCGAACTGCAAGGTCATGCCACGAAACACCAACTGATCGCTCTTGCCCGAGTCATCATCCAGCTTACCGCTGGACAGCACCGGGGCCGGCACGCCGATCTCGAACACCTCGTAGCTGCTGGCATCCGGATTGCCGAAGACGATCTCGATACCAGCCGCCGGGAATGACGGGGCACCGGAAAAGGCCACTTCGTCCTGCACCAGGGGCGCAGAAACGCTCAGGGTGGAACCAGCGGGACTCACTGTAAGCACGCTATCCAAGCGCCCGGCATTGGTGACGCTCTCAAAAATCTTCTTGCCGCTGTCGCTGATCGCCAGGTCTAGCGAGCTAGCCACCTGCAGCTTGCGCTGCCCCTCGTCGCCCTGATAGCTGTAGGAGCCATCTGCCTGGCGCACAAAGGGCTGGGTCTTGCCCTGAAAACCGGAGAACAGGTATTCGCCGCGAGCGTTACGCGTGTTCATCAGGCCGAGCAGCTCGTCCTCGCGCTCGCCCAGCTCTGCGGCTATCGATTGCCGGTCCGCCTGGCTGAGCGCGCCATTACCGGCCTGCACCGCAAGCTCGCGCACGCGCTGGAGAATGGTATTGACCGAGTTGAGGGTGGCTTCCTCCTGGGTCAGGCTGTTGTCCGCCGCCGTGAGGTTGTCCTTGTACTGGGTCAGCACGTTCTGTTGCTGTTCCAGCTGCAGCAGGCGTACCGAGGCTACCGGATCATCAGCTGGGGTAAGTATACGATTGCCGGTGCTGATCTGCTCCTGGGTACGGGTGACGCTGGCATAGTTGCGCTGCAGGCCCTGTACACCGTTATTGAACGCCTGGATGGTGGAGATGCGCATGCTTGAGCCTCTTGCTGCAACCGGCGGGCCCCGGTGGGTTCTGTAGGGTGCGCCGTGCGCACCGGGCGGTTCATCGGTGCGCACGGCCTAGGCGGCCCCGCACACTCTACGGTTTATCTGAAGGTATTGATCAGGGTATCGAACAAAGATCGGGCAACTTGAATAACCTGTGCCGAAGCGTTGTAGTACTGCTCGAATTTGATCAGGTTGGCGGCTTCCTCGTCGAGGTTGACCGCCGACAGCGAGTCGCGATTGTCAGTGGCCTGCTTGAGGATGGCGCCAGTGGCTTCGCTGTCCTGGCGGGCCTGTGCGGTCAGGGTGCCGACTCGCTCGACCAGGTCGCCATAGCCATCGGTGAAGCTGACCCCGGTGGCGATGCCCACCGTCTTGTCCACGCCAACCGTCTGCTTGCTTTGCAGATCCACCAGCTTAAGCGCGTTGCGGTTGTCCGATACGCCATTGGTGTTGAACGACAGACTGAAACTGTCGCCATCCTCCGGCCGACCGCTGACGGTGAAACTCACCCGGTTGCCGCCCCCCAGATCCAGCTCATAGGTATTCAGCTGTCCCGGTACGAATGCCCCGGCGGGAATCCGGGCCAGCCCGGCGACCGGGGTGCCCGGCGGGCTTTCAAAGGCGCCGGCACCGTTGTACGTCAAGGCCACCGGTAAAGCAGCGGAAATAGCCGTAGCATCAATCGGACTGGCACCGGCGGCGATCAGGTCAGGCTGAGAAATCGAACCGCTGCCGCCGTTCTGCAATGCTGCTTCAGCCCGCACCGGCGCCGCGAAGGCCAATTGATCCGGCTGATCCAGCACCACCTCGATGCTGGTGGCACCGCGCCGCGTGGGCTGGAGCAGGAATTGGTCACCCGCTGCCGGCGCGCTATCGATGACCAGTTCGAAGCCCTGATCGCGACCGGCCGCATCGGTAAAGGCCAGGGTCTGTGGATAGGTATAGGGACCCGAAGGAGTCAGCGTCATGGCCTCGCCATCGCTCAACCGCCGCGCCGTATAGTTGGTGCCGTCATATTCCAGGCGATAGTCGCTGGTGGTGAGTACGCTGCTGTCGGTGATGTTCAGCGCCGGCTGGACGTTGCCGGTATTACTCGAGAACGCCCGCACCCGCAGTGTTGCCAACGCCGTATCGTTGTAATCGCCAAACAGCGCGGTACCCACCTGCCCCTTCAAGTCCAGCCCCTGGCCGAGCTGGGTATTGACCTGGTCGCTGACCGCCAGCGCCAGCCGGCCGAGCGAGTTGAGGGTCGGATCCAGGGTCTCGGCGCGGTAGCGGATCAACCCGCCCAGCTCGCCGCCGGTCAACAAGGAGGTGATGCCCTGGCTGGAACCGCCGCTGACGAAATTCACCTCGAAGCGGGTCGGGTCGCCCTGCCCCGGCACTACTTCCAGGCGACTGGTGGTGCTGCCCACCACCAGCGGCTGACCGGAGCCGACGAACAGGTTGACCGAGTTGTCATCCTGCGCCACCACCGTCACGCCGACGTAGGTGGACAGCTGGCGGATCGCCTCTTCGCGGGCGTCCAGCAGGTCGTTGGGCTGCTGGCCGTTGGCCGCGGCCACGGCAATCGCTTCGTTGTAGCTGGCGATGGAGGTCGCCAGGCGATTGACCTGGTCGCTGACCGCTACCATCTGCTTGTTGATGAACTCGTTCTGCTCGCTGATGCGGTCGTAAACTGTATTGAAGCGCCGCGCCAGACCTTCCGCTTCGGACAACACCAGTTGCCGCGCCGGGATGTTGGCGGGGTCCTCGGCGGCGGTCTGCAACGACGAGAAGAACTTCTGCAGCGAGGGCGTGATGCCGGTGGTGGTGCCGGCCAGCAATGAATCGAGCTGCTCGATCTGACTCCTGTAAGCCTCCACGTCACTGCTCAGCGCCGTACTGGTACGCACCTGGGTGGTCAGGAACTCGCTGTAGCTGCGGCGAACATCCGTCAGCGTGGTGCCCGAACCGATATAGCCGGCGCCGCTGAATTGCGGGATGCGCGTGGCCTGCACCGTGTCCTGGCGGGAAAACCCGGGGGTGTTGACGTTGGTGATGTTGTGGCCGGTGACCGCCAGCGAGGTCTTGTTCGCCGCCAGCCCGGACAGGCCAATGTTCAGTAGGTCAGCCATATCTCAGCCTCAGGTCCTGGTGGTCGCGCTGTCGACGGACGCTACCGCCTGGTAGGTCTGCATCTTGCGCGCGATCTGGGCGATCTTGCGGGCGTACTGCGGGTCGGTGGCATAACCGGCCTCCTGCAGCTCGCGCACGAAGCTTTCCGGGTTGTCGGTCGCGGCCAGCGCTTGCTGATAGCGGCCATTGCCCTGCAGGAAACTCACGTAGTCGTTGAAGCTCTGCTGGTAGGAGTCGTAGGCGCGGAACGAAGCCGCCTCCTTGACCGCCTCGCCGCCCTTGTACTCGGTGGTCAGCACCCGGGCCGACTCGCCCTGCCAGCCGCCATGGCTCTTGATGCCGAACAGGTTGTGGCTGCTGGAGCCATCCTGCTGGCGAATGATCGACTTGCCCCAGCCGGTTTCCAGGGCGGCCTGGGCCACCAGGTAACGGGCATCGACGCCGATCTTCTGTGCCGCCTGCTCGGCCATCGGCAGCATGGTGGCGATGAATTCCTCGGCCGACTGGAACGCCGACTTGCCCGGCGCCAGCGGCGGCTGGGCCAGCCGCCGACCGCTGAGGGCATCGCTGTCCTGCAGGTTCAGTTCCTGGCGCTGGTCGCTCTTGGCGGCCTTGCTCGGCAGCCAGTCGGCAGCCGCCAGCGGCTGCGTGTCGGCCTCGGTGCTGGCCGGCACGATGCCCGCCAGCAGGCGATCGGTGAGTTTGCCCGGTAGGCTCAGGCGGCGCTGGTTGATCAGCTTGGAGTCGTCGCGCACGCTCCCCGCCTCGTCCTTGAAGCCTTGCGGGATGGCCGCGACGGCGGCCTGCTCGGCCACCTTGGCGAACGGATTGGGCCGCTCGCTGGGCCCCTTCATCTTCGACAGCTGGCGTTCCAGCACATCGGCCAGGCCGATGCCGCCGCCGCTCTTGGACAGGGTCACGGCCAGCTGCTGGTCGTGCATGTCCTGGTAGGTCTTGCTCTCGTTGCTGTTCATGAAGTTGCCTTCGGCGAACACCGCGTTCGCCGAGCGCATGGCCTTCATCATCTCGTTGAGGAACAGCGACTCGAACTCCTGCGCCACCTTCTTGATGTTGCCGTCGCTGTCGCCGTTGACCTTGAACTGGTTGAGCCGGTTCAGGTCGGTGTAGGCACCGCTGTCGAGTGGCTTGCCGCCGGCGAGGCCGGCTGAAAGTCGGGAATCCATGGCCGCCTCCTTTAGATCACGATCAGGTCGGCCTGCAGGGCGCCGGCTTGCTTGAGCGCCTCCAGGATGGCCATCAGGTCGGAAGGTGCGGCGCCGACCTGGTTCACCGCGCGGACGATTTCATCCAGGGTGGTGCCGGGGCCGAACTTGAACATCGGCTTGGCCTCCTGCACCGCATCGACCTTGGAGTTCGGCACCACCGCGGTCTGCCCGCCGGAAAACGCCTCCGGCTGGCTGACGATCGGGTCTTCGGTGATGGTCACGGTCAGGCTGCCGTGGGTCACCGCGGCCGGCTGCACGCGCACGTTCTGGCCGATGACGATGGTTCCGGTACGCGAGTTGATGATGACCTTGGCCACCGCCTGCCCCGCCTCGACTTCGATGTTTTCCAGCACCGACAGGTAATCGACGCGCTGGTTCGGGTCCAGCGGCGCGCTGACGCGGATCGAGCCGCCGTCGATGGCCTGGGCCACGCCCGGGCCGAGCAGGCCATTGAGCTGGTCGACGATGTTCTTCGCCGTGGTGAAGTCCGGGCGGTTGAGGTTGAGGGTCAGGCTGTTGCCCTGCTCGAAGCCGCTCGGCACCGGCCGCTCCACCGTGGCCCCGGCCGGGATGCGCCCGGCCGACGGCACGTTGACGGTGATTCGTGAGCCGTCGCTGCCTTCGGCATCGAAGCCGCCGACCACCAGGTTGCCCTGGGCCACGGCATAGACGTTGCCGTCGATGCCCTTCAATGGCGCCAGCAGCAGGCTGCCGCCGCGCAGGCTCTTGGCGTTGCCGATCGAGGAAATGGTCACGTCGATGGTCTGCCCCGGCTTGGCGAACGGCGGCAGTTCGGCGTGGATGGACACCGCCGCGACGTTTTTCAGTTGCACGTTGCCGCCACCGGGCGGCACCTTGATGCCGAACTGGGCCAGCATGTTGTTGAAGGTCTGCAAGGTGAACGGGGTCTGCGTGGTCTGGTCACCGGTGCCGTTGAGGCCGACCACCAGGCCGTAGCCGATCAGCTGGTTGCTGCGCACCCCCTGGATGCTGGCCAGATCCTTCAGGCGTTCGGCCTGCACGGTGCCGGCGGCGAGCAGCAGGCAGATGACGGAAATCAGTCGCTTCATGATCGATACCTGGTCAGAACGGGAACAGCGGGCTCATGAAGAAACGGTCGAACCACCCAGGCTGGCTGGCATCGGCGAAGGCGCCGGTGCCCGAATAGGTGATGCGGGCATTGGCCACCCGGGTCGAGGACACGGTGTTGTCGGTGGCGATATCGTCGGAACGGATCATGCCGGCGATGCGCACCAGCTCGTCGCCGGTGTTCAGGGTCAGCCACTTCTCGCCGCGCACGGAGAGGATGCCATTGGGCAGCACTTCGGCGACGGTCACGGTGATCGAGCCGGACAGGCTGTTGCTCTGGTCCGCGGCGCTGTCGCCTTCGGTTTCACGGCTGCCGCTGTACGCTGCATCCAGGCTCAGCTTGGCCGCATCGAGAGGGTTGAGGTCGCTGTCAGGGTTATCCACCGACACGCCACCGCCAAACAGCGAGGTCAGGCCGATATTGGCGCTGCTGTCCTTGGCCATCTTCGAGCCGGCCGACTTGCTCGCCTGGGTCTTCTCGCTGAGGGTGATGGTGATGATGTCGCCCACCCGATAAGCCTTGCGGTCGTCGTACAGGTTGGTTTCGAAACCGGCCTGGTAGATCGCGCCGTTGGTCTGCGCGGCCGGCAGCGGGGTGCGCGGCAGCACCGGGGCGTAGTAGGGATCGTCCGGCTTCGGCGGTGGCGACACGCAGCCGCTCAGGGCGGTCGCGCTCAGCACGGTAAGAAGAATCATCAGCCGGTTCATAACCACTACCTCACGGCGTTCTTGTTGCTTTAGGCGCTTGCCGAGCCAGGCCCGGCAACGCGCATTAAAGATTCTGGGTAATAAAGGACAGCATCTGGTCGGCGGTGGAGATGACCTTGGAGTTCATCTCGTAGGCGCGCTGGGTGGTGATCATATTCACCAGTTCCTCGACCACGCTGACGTTGGAGTTTTCCAGGGTGTTCTGCACCATCACGCCGAGACCGGTCAGGCCCGGGGTGCCTACCTGCGGGGCACCGCTGGCCGCGGTTTCCAGGTACAGGTTGCTGCCGATGGCCTGCAGGCCCGCCGGGTTGACGAAGTCGGCGGTCTGGATGTTGCCGACCACTTGCGGCGTCGGGTTGCCGACGGTGGTCACCGAAGCGGTGCCGTCCTCGCCGACGGTGAAGGTCTGCACTTCGGCCGGCAGGACGATGGCCGGTTCCAGGGCAAAGCCCTGGCTGGTGACGACCTGGCCATCGGAGTCCAGGTGGAAGCTGCCGTCACGGGTGTAGGAGACGGTGCCGTCCGGCAGCAGCACCTGGAAGAAGCCGCGACCGTTGATGGCCAGGTCGAGCGGCTGCTCGGTGGTCTGCAGGCTGCCCTGGGTATGGATCTTCTGCGTGCCGACAATGCGTACCCCGGTACCCAGCTGCAGGCCGGTGGGCAACTCGCTGTCCTGGCTGGACTGACCGCCGGGCTGGCGGCGGATCTGGTAGAGCAGGTCCTCGAACTCGGCGCGATCGCGCTTGAACCCGGTGGTCGAGACGTTCGCCAGGTTGTTGGAAATGGTGGTCAGGTTCATGTCCTGGGCGGACAGACCGGTTTTGGCAACCCAGAGAGCAGGAAGCATGTTGTTTCTCCTCGAGCGCCAGTTTCATGGCGCTTCGCGTTGGTAATTAGCTGAGTTGCATGACCCGTGCCATGGCCGTGGCGCCTTCCTCGGCGGTACGCATCATCTTCACGTGCAGCTCGAACTGGCGAGACAGCGAGAGCATGGCGGTCATCTCTTCGACGGCGTTGACGTTGCTCGCCTCGAGGAAGCCGGAAGTCAGGCGCACATTGGCATCGGCCTGCTGCGGCTGGGTGGAGTCCTTGATCCGGATCAGGCCATCGGCGCCCTTCTCCAGGGTCTTCGGGTCCGGATTGACCAGCTTGATGCGGTCGACTTCGGCCATCACGTTCGGCGCCTCGCCGAGGGCGCGAATGCTGATGGTGCCGTCCTGGGCGATCTCCACCTTCTGTTCCGGCGGCACGGCAATCGGCCCGCCGTTGCCCAGTACCGGCAAACCGTTGCCGGTGCGCAGCTGGCCGAGGGCATCGATCTGCAGGCTGCCGGTGCGCACATAGGCTTCGCTGCCATCGGCGGACTGCACGGCAATCCAGCCCTGACCATCAACCGCCACGTCCAGGTCGCGCCCGGTTTCCTGCAGCGTGCCCGGGGTGAAGTCGGTGCCCGGGCGCTCGCTCATCGCATACACGCGCGCCGGGAAGCTGTCGCCGAACACCGGCATCGAGCGCGCCTGCTCGAAGTCGCGGTGAAAGCCGGTGGTGGAAATGTTGGCCAGGTTGTTGGCATGGGCACGCTGCGCCATGGTGTTCTGGCTGGCGCCCGTCATGGCAACGTAGAGCATCTTGTCCATGTTCTTCTCCGAGGGTCGGCGATTGCCGCTCGCAACTTCAATGCAAGCTACTCAGCAAACGCCGTGCCACTCTTCAAAAAACATTACAAGATATTGATTTTATTCAATTTAAATAAAAACAAAGGCTCCCGAAGGAGCCTTTGCAGGGACGCAGCGGCGATGCATTGCCGGCGGCGGCAAGCCATCGCCAGAGAGCGGCTAATCAACGCAGGTTGATGATGGTCTGGGTGATCGCGCTCTCGGTTTCGATGGTCTTGGCGTTGGCCTGGTAGTTGCGCTGGGCCACGATCAGATTGACCAGCTGGTCCGACAGCTCGACGTTGGAGTCCTCCAAGGCGCCCGACTGCAATGCACCCAAGGTCCCGGAACGCGGCGTGCCTACAACCGGCTCACCCGAGGCGAAGGACTGGACCCAGGCGGTCTTGCCTACCGGTGTCAGCCCCTGCACGTTGGCGAAGCTAGCAAGCACTATCTGCCCCTGAACCAGTGATTGCTCATTGGTGTAGCGAGCAAATATCACCCCGGTATCGTCGATCTCCAGACCGGCCAATTCACCAGTGGTGTAGCCATCCTGATCGACTGCGGTGACAGCAAAGGTGCTAGCAAACTGGGTAGCGTCGCGAAAATCGATGTTGATACCCGCAGTCGCCGCATTGGCGCCGTTACCACTCCATACAGGAGGAACAGAGTTATCCGACGCAGCCGGTACCCAATTGGTCAAGTCAATGGTGCCATCGAGATTCACTGTGAAATCGGCAGACGCAGTCGACAGCAATTGGCCAGAGGCACTGAAGGTTAGATTCGCGGTGAACGGCGATGTGGCAAGGAGGTTTGGAGAAGGAGGCGGTCCAGGAAGCGTAGTTTCTGGCGACGCCGGGTTACGTCCATCAATCAGTACATTCATATCCCAAGTATTGGCCCCAGTCTTGACGAAGTACTGGGTCAGTTGATGAGCATTACCCTGAGTATCGTAGATATTGGTCGAAGTCGACGAGTTGTAGGTAGTCGGATCGGCAGGATTGAAAGGTACGGTTGTTGGTACAGCGTTATTCGAGTTGAGGTTGAAGGTTTGTGCGATATTCTCGGTGGCGCGAGGCGCTTGAGCCGCGGTACGAATCTGTATATCGCTCACAACACCATTTTGCAGATTACCATTGCCATCCACTGCGTAGCCCTGCAACCGATAGCCGAAGTTATTGACCATGTAGCCGTCGCGGTCGGTACCGAAGTAACCAGCACGAGTGTAGCTGACCTCACCATTGTTACTGGTCTGGAAGAAACCGTTGCCGTTGATGGCCAGGTCCAGCGCATTCTGCGTGTAGTTGATGTTGCCCTGGTTGAACAGCTGCGACACATCGCCCAGCAGCACACCACTACCCTGGGGGTTGGAGCCGGAGCCCAGCACCGAGGCGGCATACACGTCGGCAAACTCCGCGCGCGACTGCTTGAAGCCGGCGGTGCCGGCGTTGGCAATGTTGTTGCCGGTGACGTTGAGATCACTGGTGGCCGCGCGCAGACCGCTGAGCCCGATATTGAAAGCCATGGAATTCTCCTTTGCCGTTACTGTCGGCGCTTACAATCTGTGCGTTATTGACCGATGACCTGCACCTGCGACAGCGGGACGCTGCCCAGGCCGGCAAGGTTTAGTGTCAGCTCACCGCCGTTCTGGCCCAGGGTGACGCTGTCGACGTTGGCGGGCAGCATGGTGTAGAGGCCTTTGGTGCCATCGGCATAAGTGGCCTGCGCCTCGAACTTGTAAGTACCGGGCGGCAAGACTTTGCCGCTAGCATCCTTGCCGTCCCACATGAAGCTGACATTGCCGGCTGCCTGCTGCCCCAGGTTGACACGGCCCACCGAAGCCCCCGCGCTGTCGTAAATATTGACGTAGACGTTGCTGCTGGTGACCGGCAGAACCAGGCTGGCCTTGAAGGTTTCCGCGGTATCCACCACGGCCTTGTCGGTCGGCACTATGACCTTGCGCCCGACCAGCGAGGAGGCCTGCAGCGCCTGCGAAGACTGGTAGCCGGACAGCAGCGAGCCCATGCTGGTGTTGAGTTTCTCGATGCCCTCGACCTGGCTGAACTGCGCCAGCTGGGCAATGAACTCGCCGTTGCCCTGGGGCTCCAGCGGGTTCTGGTTGTTCAACTGGGCCACCAGCAGGTTGAGGAACTCGTTCTTGCCAAGCTCCTTGTTCTGCGTGGTGTCCTGTTTGATCTGGTACTGGTCCAGGGCCGAACTGACGCCACTAACGCTCATTTTCTCGCTCCTCGTTCGCGGCTTACTGGCCCAGGGTCAGTACGCGCTGCATCATCTGCTTGGCGGTGTTCATCATTTCCACGTTGGTCTGGAAGGCGCGACTGGCAGAAATCATGTCGGCCATTTCCTCGACCACGTTGACGTTCGGGTAGTACACGTAGCCCTTCTCGTCGGCGGCCGGATGGTTCGGCTCGTAGCGCGGCATCAGGCTGCTCTGGTCCTCGACGATGCCCAGCACCTGCACCCCGCGCCCGGCCTCGTCCTGGTCGGCGAACAACGAACCGCGATCACCCTGCATGCTCGACTCGAACATGGTGGCGAACACCGGGTGGCGCGCGCGGTAGGTCTGGTTGATGCTGGAGGACACCGTCTCGGCGTTGGCGATGTTGCTGGAGATGGTGTTCAGGCGAGTGCTCTGGGCGCTCATGCCGGTTCCGGCGATATTGAAAACACTGGCGAGTGACATGCTAGGTATCTCCCTTATTCGCCGCGCAGGGCGCTGACCAGCCCTTTGAATTTGCTGTTGAGCAGGGTGAAGCTGGCCTGGAACTGCACCGCGTTCTCGGCGTAGTTGGACTGCTCCTGCTGGATGTCGACGGTGTTCTGGTCGATGGACGGGTGGAACGGGGTGCGGAAGCGCAGCGCCGGATCGGCCAGCTGGATGCCTTCGGCGGCGATGTGCTGGCTATCGGTGCGCTGCAGGCCGACCGGCTGGCGCGCACCCTTGGCGCTCTGTTCGGCCAGCACCGCGGCGAAATCCAGATCGCGCGCCCGGTAGTTCGGCGTATCGGCGTTGGCGATATTGCTGGCCAGCACTTCGGCACGCTGAGCGCGGAAGCCGAGGGCCTTTTCGTGGATGCCGAGTGCGTTGTCGAAGCTGATGCTCATGACCTTGAACCTTTGCCGTTGGGCGATCTGGTGGTGCCGTGCCAGATATACAGCAAAGGCTGTGCCAATTTATTTTATCGTTATTTTTCAATAACTTATTAACAAATTAGCGGCAAAAAAGGCGGCAAGCGGCAAAGCTTTTCCGCTCCCGGCAGGGCAAGCGGCAAAGCCCGGCAAGGTCGGTTGCCGCCACAAACGAAAACGGGAGGCCAATGGCCTCCCGTTTGCTGGAGCGTTGCACGTTCCCTACTTCACCTTGTAGATGATCCCCGGGCTGCACTGCACCATCTGATACAGATCCGGCAGCGCGTTGAGCGCTTCGGACGCACCGAGGAACAGGTAGCCTCCTGGTTTCAGCGTGGCATGGATGCGCGTGAGGATGTCCTTCTTCACCTCGGCGGAAAAATAGATCAGCACGTTGCGGCAGAACACGATGTCGAACTTGCCCAGGCTGGCATAGCTGTCGAGCAGGTTGAGGGCGCGAAACTCGACGCGACTCTTGATCGGCGCCTTGATCGCCCAGCGCCCCGGTCCCTTGGGATCGAAATAGCGCTGCAGGCGCTCCTGCGACAGGCCGCGGCCCATCGCCAGGCTGTCGTACTCGCCGGACTTGCAGTTGGCCAGCATCGACGGGGAGAGATCGGTGGCAACGATCTGCACCCCCGCCTTGAGCTGCCCCAGGTTGGTCTTTTCGAACTCGTCGATGGTCATCGACAGCGAGTAAGGCTCCTGCCCCGAAGAGCAGGCCGCCGACCAGATGCGCAGCCGCTGGTTCGGCGCCGCCTTGATCATCTCGGGCAGCACCTTGTTCTTCAGCACCTCGAAGGGATAGGTGTCACGAAACCACAGGGTTTCGTTGGTGGTCATCGCATCGACCACCTGCTCGCGCAGACCGCCGCGCGGCTGCGCCTGCATTTTCTGCACGAGTTCGCCGAGGGTCTTGATGCCTTGTTGTTCCATCAACTTGTTGAGGCGGCTGGAAACCAGGTACTGCTTGTTGCTGCCCAATAAAATGCCGCAGGCCTTTTCCAGAAAGGTCCGGAACTGCTCGAAATCCAAATTTCCTGAAGACACTAATGCCGCCTCACCATACATAAAAACCCCTGAAGGCCAGCCCCTCAGTTTCCGTCTGCACTGCGGATTCGCTCAACCACGCGGGAAGCCAGGTCATCCGGACGGAACTTCGCCAGGAAATCGTCCGCGCCGACCTTCTTCACCATCGCCTGGTTGAACACCCCGGACAGCGAAGTATGCAGAATCACATGCAGCTTCTGCATCCGCGGATCCGAACGAATTTCCGCGGTGAGCGTGTAGCCGTCCATTTCCGGCATCTCGATATCGGAAATCAGCATGAGGAATTCCTCGGCCGGCTGCTTACCCTCCTCCACCATCTTGTGCAGGTAGTCGTAGGCCTGGCGGCCATCGTTCAGCGCCACCACCTCGACCCCGACGCTCTCCAGGCAGCGAGTGACCTGCTTGCGCGCAACCGAGGAGTCGTCGCAGATCAGCACCCGCTTGGACACCGCCTTGGCCTGGGTCTCGACATCCACCACGCCCTCGGAAATCGCCTCCGACATGGGCGCCACTTCGGCGAGGATCTTCTCCACGTCGATGATTTCCACCAACTGCTGGTCCAGCCGGGTCACTGCGGTCAGGTAGTGATCGCGCCCGGTGCCCTTGGGTGGCGGATGGATCTCCTCCCAGTTCATGTTGACGATGCGCTCGACCGAACGCACCAGAAAACCCTGAACCTTGGTGTTGTATTCGGTAATGATGACGAAGCTGTTCTTCAGGTCATCCAGCCCTCTGCGGCCGGTGGCCAGGGACAGATCGAGGATCGGAATGGTGCCGCCGCGGATGTTGGCCACCCCACGCACCACCGGACTCGACTTGGGCATGATGGTGAGCTTGGGGCACTGCAGCACCTCCTTCACCTTGAACACGTTGATGCCATACAGCTGCGATCCGTCGAGACGGAACAGCAGCAACTCCAGGCGGTTCTGCCCGACTAACTGGGTACGCTGGTTAACCGAGTCCAATACTCCGGCCATGCCCAGACTCCTTTTATTGTGTGTTGCCTGACACTCGGCTCTAGCGTAGCAGGCGGCACGGGCCTTGCTTTGCACAGAGCATGAACGCAATAACGACGCTTTTCCGACACCTGATGGCAAAACGCCGCAAACTGGCTGGTGTTTTACCTGCTTTATGCCTAGCCGGCTACAGCTCGCTGCATGCCGCAGCGACAACCTTGCCCGAAGAGCTTATCGGCGCCACCGAAGGCTTTCTTGAGTTCACCGTGGAAGACTATTTGCAGCGCAGCGAGATCCAGGCGCGCTACGAGATCCGCGTGAACCCGCTCGACCCGCGCCTGCGCCTGGCCGCCTGCGACAGCGACCTGAACCAGGCGCTGGAAAGCCCCGCCCAGCCGGTCGGCCGGGTGACGGTACGGGTCAGTTGCGCAGGCAGCACGCCCTGGACGGTATTCGTGCCGGCCCAGGTCCGCCTGTTTCGCGAAGTCGTCGTGGTCACCCGCCCACTCAAGCGCGAGGCGGTTCTGGGGCCGGCCGACGTCGCCCTGGTGGAGCAGGATGTCGGCCCGCTGAGCCGCGGCTACCTGACCAGCGCCGAGCAGGCCATCGGCAAAAAACTGACGCGCCCCCTGCAAACCGACCAGATCCTGACTCCGTCAAGCCTGCAACTGGCCGAGTCGATACACCGCGGCGACCAGGTGGTGATCAGCGCCCGCAGCGGCGCCATCAATGTGCGGATGCCCGGCGAGGCCTTGTCCGACGGGGTTCTCGGGCAGCAGATCAGCGTGCGCAACCTGCGCTCGCAGCGGGTGATCCGCGCCCGGGTGGTCGGCCCGGGGCAGGTCGAGGTCGAGATGTAGGCATGATTCTTGTAGCGCAATGAGCTGACGATTTCCTACACTGTTAAACAACGCACACTTGTGCGCCCTAAAGTTTTGACGAATCCGGCCGAAAAGCTTTGTAAGCGTCCAGATACCGTCCGAGGTTAGAACCATGGTCATCGACTTCAACCGGCTGAACAGCGCCGCCAATCCTGCCAATTCGGGGCGGGCCGGCAGCACCCAGTCCAGCGGCCGCAACGAAGCCGTCAGCAGCAATCCGCCTGCGGCTCAGCCGAGTGCCGAGCAACAAGCCAGTGCGGCCAAGAGCGGCGAATCCGTGCAGCTGAGCCGTGAAGCGCAGCAACTACAGAAAGTCGCCGACAAACTGCGCGACCTGCCCACCGTGGACAAAGAACGCGTAGCCAAGCTCAAGCAGGCGATTGCCGACGGCAGCTACCAGGTCGACAGCCAGCGCGTTGCCGGCAAACTGCTCGACTTCGAATCCCAGCGCTAGTCTCAGGGCTGCGCTGGGGTGACTGGACGCCCAATCCCCAGAGCCAGCGATGCACGACACCAATCTGCTTCAACTCGTCAGCGAAGATATCGGCACCGCCCAGCAGTTGCTTGAGCTGATCGACGCCGAATACCAGGCCCTGGGCCAACGCGACCTGCCGCGCCTGCAGGATATCCTGGCGCAGAAACTGCCCCTGCTCAGCCTGCTCGACCAGCACGGCAGCGCACGCAGCCGCCTGCTCGCCGAACAGCAACTGAGCAACGACCGCGCCGGCCTGCAAACCCTGGCCGCGCGCCTGGCCGACGGCGAAACCCTGCTGGCGCGCAGCGACGAACTGAGCGAACTGCTCGCCAGTTGCCGCGCCGCCAACCTGCGCAATGGCCGGGTGATCCGCGCCAACCAGGCCTCGCTGACCAGCGTACTGGGCATTCTGCGCGGCGGCGAAACCCCGGGGCTCTATGACAGCCGTGGCGGGGCCGCTAGAATCGCCCAGCAGCGCCCGCTCAGCCAAGCCTGAAGCCAACGATTCAGCACGGCAGGACATACAGGCCATCTGCCAGTATCCTAATGCCGCAAGACCTTGTGCCTGGAGATTCCTGGACCGTGTCCAACCCATTCACCGACGAAGGTGGCCCGCAACCGCCCAAGGTGCTCACCGCACCGCTGGAAGTGTTCGCCAACCTGCGCCAACTGCAGCAAAACCACGATCCGCTGATCATCACGTTCAAGGAGCGCAGCCAGCGTTTTCAGAGCTACCTGGTCGAGGTCAATCGCGAGCGCAGCGTGCTGGCCTTCGATGAGCTGATCCCCAACGATGGCGAGCGCTTCCTCAAGGCCGGCGAACCCTTCCGGGTCGAAGCCTTCCATGAAGGGGTGCGCATTGCCTGGGAGTGCGAGGACCCGATCCAGATCGGCGAACTGCAAGGCGCGCGCTGCTACTGGAGCCACCTGCCCGAGCAGGTCCTCTACCACCAGCGGCGCAATGCCTTTCGCGCCCAGCTGCAGCTGGCCCAACTGATCGGCATCGAACTGTCCGGCAGCAAGCTGAGCCCCGCACTGAAAGGGCAGATGCTGGATATCTCGGCAACCGGCTGCAAGCTGCGCATTCCGGGCGACGTCACCGCCCGCCTGCAGCCCGGCCAGGTCTACGAAGGCCTGCGCCTGCAGCTGCCATTCGGCGCGATGACCACCTCAGCCGAACTGCGCCACCTCTATTACGAGGAAAAGACCGCGGCGAGCTTCCTCGGCATGCGTTTCTACCGCATGAGCGGCCTGGAACAACGCCAGGTAGAACGCTTCGTCTACCAGCTGCAACGCGAAGCCCGGCGCAGCGACGACTAGCGCCGCCCGCCAGGGTGACCAGGCAACGGGCCAGCCGCTTTGCGGTTGGTGGATGGCTGGCGCAGCAGGCAGCGCCCGCTTGAAATATCAAGCGCGCCGCGCCCCACAGGCCTAGCGCAGGAAATGCGCCACCTGCTCGGGCCCGAACGGCCAATCCAGCTCGGCGCCATTGTCGCAACGGCGCAACACCGGAATGCGTAGACCATAGGCCTCGACCCACTCCTCGCGCTCGGCGATATCGACCAGCTCGACCAGCAAGCCGTGCTCGACGAAAGGCATCAGCAGCCCCTCCGCCACCTCGCAGAGGTGGCAGCCGAGGGTGCCGAGCAGTTGGCATTCGGGAAGCATGGCAAGCATCTCTGGCTGGATTCAGAAAGGCAGTTTACACCGCCTTTCAGCTGGCTTGCGGATCCGCAGCCGGGGCCAGCAGGCCTTGCAGGCCGTCGAGCAGGCGGGCATTGAGTGCCTGGGCCTTGCCCAGCAGGGACTCGTCGAAACGCTCGTCGAGGCTGAAGCCGCCCTGCAGCAGCTGCTCGAGGGTACCCCTGGCATCGTTTGCCAGCCGATCGGCGCTGCGCAGCGCCTCGAGCAACCCCTGGGCATAGTCGGCCAGCGTCTGATTGACCGCGCTAGCCGCCTGGCCACCCTGCTCCGCCACCGCGCCGTAGGCATCGGTGGCCTGGCGCACGCTGGTCTGGGTCAGGCGCAGCGACATCGAGGCCAGCTGCGAACCGTCCATGTCCAGCTGCATGGCGCGCTCGAAGGCGCCACCCAGGTCGCCGGCATAGAAGGCGCTGGACAGCTCCTGCACCTGGCCGAACAGATCCTCCAGCGCCGCCCGTTCCTCCTCGTCCAGCTCGCCGGCCACCGCCACCTGCCAGGCCCCGATCTGCAGGCTGCCGGACTGGCTGCTGGCGACCAGCGCCGAGCCGCTGCCGTTGCTGGCCGCCGCCACGCCGGCCTGCGACCAGCTGGCCGAGGCCTGGGCGATGGAGATGCGCAGGCGATCGCCGTCGCGGGTGGTGACCTGCATCTCGAAGGTTTCCGCCTGGGCGGAAAACCGCTCGCTGTAGGCGGCCACGGCAGCCGAGCCGGTGGCCGGAGCCTCGGGCACCAGGCCACCCTGCAAGCCGCTCAGGCCGCTCTGGATCTTGTCGTAGGTGCTGTCGATATCCTCGGCCACCTTGCCTTGCAGCAGGCCCAGGCCATCGAGGATCTTGCGCGCCTCGGCGAAGCCCTTCTCCACGCCCTCGCGGGCCTGGTCGAGCAGGTCCTGCAGCTTTTCCGGGGCCGCCCCGGCGGCCGCTTCGCCCTGCAGGCGCCGCTCGATGAAACCGAGGACGCGCTCGGCCACCTTGTCCGGACTGAACGCTTCGCGCGCCCCTTGCAGCGCCCCCGGTTCCAGCCCCAGGCGTTCGGCCAGGCGATTGGCCAGGGCCTGCTGGGCATCGGCAGATGCGCGCGGGCCGGCCAGGTTGCTCGGCGGCGCAGTACGGGACAGCGAGGGTGACAGGGAAGCCAGAGGGTTCATGGCGGTATACCAGGGCAGGACATCTATGGGGTTGGCGGCCGCGCCGGAAAAAACTTGAAAGCCGGGCGACCAACGGCCAAGCCGTTGCCCTGGATCAAGCCGGCACGCATTGCGCATGGACGCCAGCCGGCGGCTTGGGCATGCTCGCGCGCAGTCATAAGGAGAAATGTCTTGTTCACCGACCTGCTGATCATTCTCGCCAGCTCGCTCGTGGTCATCGCCCTGTTCCGTCGCCTGCGCCTGCCACCGGTACTGGGCTACCTCTGCGTCGGCCTGATGGTGGGTCCCAGCGCCCTGAACTGGATCGGCTCGTCCGAGGCCCTGCCGCACCTGGCCGAACTCGGCGTGGTGTTTCTGCTGTTCACCCTCGGCCTGGAATTCTCCCTGCCGCGCATGCTCGCCCTGCGCCGTACCGTGTTCGGCCTCGGCGGCGCCCAGGTGGCACTCTGCGGCGGCCTGCTGGGTGGCACCCTGTACCTGTTCGGCCTGCCGCCGGCCAGCGCCATCCTGCTGGGCATCGGCCTGGCCTTGTCGTCCACGGCGATCGTCGGCAAGGAGCTGAGCAGCCTGGGCGAGGTGTTCAGCGCCCACGGGCAGAACGCCATTGGCGTGCTGATCTTCCAGGACCTGGTTGCCGTGCTCCTGCTGACCCTGATCCCGACCATTGCCGGCGGCGGCGACGAGCCCTGGTACTGGGCCCTGCCGCAAACCCTGGGCAAGACCCTGGTGCTCTTCTTCGGCCTGCTGCTGGCCAGCCGCTGGCTGCTGCCGCGCCTGTTCCGCGAAGTCGCCGAGTCGCACTCGCCGGAGCTGTTCGTCATGCTAGCGCTGGTCATCGTCCTGCTGACGGCCTGGCTGACCCACCTGCTCGGCCTGTCCATGGCCCTTGGCGCGTTCCTCGCCGGCATGCTCCTGGGCGAGAGCCACTATCGCCACCAGATCGAAGCCGATATCCGGCCGTTTCGCGACATTCTCCTCGGCCTGTTCTTCGTCAGCGTCGGCATGCTGATCGATCTGCGCCTGTTCAACGACCACGGCTGGACCATTCTCGGCGCCACCGCCCTGCTGCTGGGCCTCAAGGGGCTGTCGGTGGCCTTCCTGGTGAAGCTGCGCGGCGACAGTGGCGAAACGGCCTGGCGCAGCGGCCTGGCACTGGCCCAGGCCGGGGAGTTCTTCTTCGCCCTGGTCACCCTGATGAGCCAGGTCAAGCTGCTCGACGGCCAACTGGGCAGCCTGCTGCTGACCGCGGCGTTCTGTTCCATGGCCCTGACCCCGCCCCTGATGCGCGGCGCGCCCTGGCTGGCCCAGCGCCTGCGCCGCGGGCCGGGCCAGCAGAGCAGCCTGGACGAGGTCGCCAGCAGCGGCGCGCAACTCAGCGGCCATGTGGTGATCTGCGGCTACGGCCGGGTCGGCCAGTCGATCGCGCGCCTGCTGCAGCGCGAACAGCTGCCCTTCATCGCCCTGGACGACGACCCGGTGCGGGTCGAGGAAGCCAATGCCGGCGAGGAAAACGTGCACTACGGCGACTCGCGGCGGCGCGACCTGCTGGAAGCCGTCGGTGTCGCCCGCGCCCGCCTGCTGGTGGTGGCGGTGGACAAGGCCGATGCGGCCCTGGCGATCGTCGAGCAGGTACGCCTGCAATGCGCCGAGCTGCCGATCCTGGTACGCACCCGCGACGACAGCCGCCTGGCCGCGCTGCAGGCCGCCGGCGCCACCGAGGTGGTGCCGGAAGTGCTGGAATCGAGCCTGATGCTGGCCTCCCATGCCCTGATCCTGCTGGGCGTGAGCGAGCGCCGGGTGCACCTGCACATGGACGAGGTGCGCCGCAGCCGCTACCGCCTGCTGCATGGCTTCTACCATGGCGCCCAGAGCAATCTGCTGGATGCCCAGGGCCAGCCGCGCGTGCTCCTGCATGCGGTGAACCTGCCGCCCGAGGCCTACGCCTGTGGCCAGCGCCTGAACAGCCTGATGCTGGAAGACCTCAGCCTGGAAGTGCAGGCGGTGCGCCGCGACGGCACCAGTCTGGCGCTGGAGAGCAACCCGCAATTGCAGGAAGGCGATGCCGTGCTGCTCTCCGGCCAGCTGCAGGCGGTCGAGGCCGGCGAGGCCAAGCTGCTCAGCGGGCTGGATTGAGCCCGACGGCCGCTGGCGGCCAAAGCCGCTGCCACGGGGAGAGCTGTGCCCGACGCCTAAGCGCCACCGGCAAGCTCACACACTAGCGCCGTTCAGCAGCAGCTCAGCCGCCGCCCTGGCTTCCAGCGCCTGGTTCGCCGGCCCCTGCAAATGCGCCATGCTCAGCGCGCCCTCGAGGAGAAACTGCAGCTGGTTAGCCAGCAATTGCGGCTGCGCCGGCCCCAGCCCCTCTAACAGTTCGAGGAAATGCGCCGCGCAGGCCGCCTTCACCGCCGCGGCCTGGCGGTGGATCGGGTGTTCGCGGTCCTGGAACTCGGCGGCCGCATTGATGAAGCTGCAACCGCAGAAGTCGGCCTGGTGGATCAAGCCATGCAGGCCGTCGAAGGTGGCCAGCAGCGCCTGGCGCGGGGGCAGCGCCTGGCGCAGGGCCTGCAACTGATCCAGCAGTTCCTGCTGGCGCGCCGCCAGTACCGCCAGGATCAGCTCGTCCTTCGAGCGGAAATGCTTGTACAGGGTCATCTTCGCCACCCCGGACTCGGCCAGGATGCGGTCGATGCCGGTGGCGTGATAGCCCACGCGGTAGAACAGCTCCTGCGCAGTCTGGATCAGTTGCTCGCGTTTACTCGAAGCCACGGGGCGCTCCCTCCGGCGTGAAAAGATAATGCTGGAAATATACAGACCTGTCTGCCTATTATCCAGGCCAGACTGCAGACAATGCACCGCCCCCACCCATCCCGCAAGGAGCCCGTCATGCGCAGCGCCGCCGCCATTCTGCTCAGTGTTCTTCTGCCCCTGCTCAGCCTGCCAGGCCAGGCCGCCGGCCTGCGCTTCGCCCTGGTCAAGACCGCCGAAACCGAAACCCGCGACGCCTTCACCATCGAGGACGGCGCCTGGAGCGAGAAGGTCATCGCCAACCACGTCGCCGTGCTGATCGAACACCACGCCGCCACCCTGCTGCTCGACACCTCCCTGGGCCGCCAGGTGGATCAGCAGTTCGAGGCGGAAATGCCCTGGTACGACAAGCCGCTGCTGCGCTACGGCCCGGTCAAGCCGGTGCGCGACCAGCTCGAAGGCGACGGCATCCGCGTCGACCGCATCCTCCTCAGCCACGTGCACTGGGACCACGCCTCGGGGCTTGCCGACTTTCCCGAGGTGCCGGTGTGGGCGCCCTACGAGGAAATCGAGTTCAGCCGCATCGCCACCCCGCCGGCGCTGCTGCCCAGCCAGTTCAAGCACCCGATCAAGTGGGTGCCCTTCACCTTCGCCAACCAGCCGTTCCTGGGCTTCGAACAGAGCCACGACCTGTTCGGAGACGGCAGCCTGGTGCTGGTTCCACTGTTCGGCCACACCCCGGGCTCGGTCGGCCTGTTCCTCACCCTGGACGACGGCCGACGCTTCTTCTTCACCGGCGACGCCAGCTGGCGCCTGGAGGGCTTCACCGGGCCCCGGGAAAAGTTCTGGATCAGCCGGCGCATGGTCGACAACGACCGCGAAGCGACCCGCGCGCAACTGGACAAGGTTCATCAGTTGCTGCAGCGCGAGCCCGGATTGATGGTGGTGCCGGCCCATGACGAGGCGGTGCAGCGCCGGCTCGGCTACTACCCGCACTGGGTCGAGTAATCCGACCAAGGTCTAAAGGCCGTAGCCGTTACGAAATGTTTTAGTCGCCTCGCTGTAACAGGGTGGTCATCCGCCCTGCCACCACCAGCCGAGGAAACAACAACAATGAGCAAGACCCTTCTCGCCCGCGCCGTGGCCCTCGCCACCCTGGGCACCAGCCTCACTCTGCCCGGCCTGGGCCACGCTGCCTTTCTCGAAGACAGCAAAGCCAGCCTGGAAATGCGCAACTTCTATATGAACCGCGACTTCCGCCAGGAAGGCGGCAACCCGAGCAACGGCCACTCCAAGGCCGAAGAGTGGGCCCAGGGCTTCCTGCTGCGCTACGAGTCGGGCTTTACCGAAGGCACCGTCGGGGTCGGCGTCGACGCCATCGGCACCCTCGGTCTGCAGCTGGATTCCGGCCGCGGCACCAGCGGCACCGGCCTGCTGCAGCTCGATCGCGATACCGGCGAAGCCCAGGACAACTACGGCGACCTCGGCGTGACCGCGAAGTTTCGCCTGTCCAAGAGCGTGCTCAAGGCCGGCACCCTGATGCCCAAGCTGCCGGTGGTCATGTCCAACGACTCGCGCCTGCTGCCGCAGAGCTTCCAGGGTGGCTCGCTGAACTCCATGGAGATCGACGGCCTGACCTTCGACGGCGGCCAGCTCAGCCGGGTCAACCAGCGTGACTCCTCCGACCACGAGGCCATGTCGCTGACCGCCAGCAGCAATGCGGCGCGCGGCTTCACCGGGCACTCCGGGGTCACCAGCGACGAGTTCAACTTCGCCGGTGCCAGCTACAAGTGGAACGACCAGCTGACCACCAGCTACCACTACGGCAACCTCGACCAGTTCTACGACCAGCACTACCTCAACGCCGTGCACGTGCTGCCGCTGGGCGACAAGCAGAGCCTGAAGAGCGACATCCGCTACGCCCGCTCCACCGACGATGGCCAGACCAACGTCGACAACAACGCCTTCGGCGCCATGTTCACCTACGGCCTGGGTGGCCACGCCTTCGGCCTGGGCTACCAGAAGATGAGCGGCGACACCGGCTTCGCCTACATCAACGGCACCGATGCGTTCCTGGTCAACTTCGTGCAGATCGGCGACTTCGCCTTCAAGGACGAGAAGTCCTGGCAGGCACGCTACGACTACAACTTCGCCGCGCTGGGCATCCCCGGCCTGACCTTCATGACCCGCTACATCACCGGCGACAACGTCGACCGTGGCGCGAACAAGTCCGAAGGCGAGGAATGGGAACGCAACACCGACATCGCCTACGTGTTCCAGGATGGCCCGCTGAAGAACCTCGGCGTGAAGCTGCGCAACGCCACCGTGCGCTCCAACTTCGGCAACGATCTGGACGAGAACCGCCTGATCGTCAGCTACACCCTGCCGATCTGGTAAGCCTCGGCGCCCTCCCGTCCAAGCGGCTTCGGCCGCGAAACCGGGCGCAACAAAAAGCCCGCCAAATGGCGGGCTTTTTCATGCCGGGAGCCTTCAGTCCTGGGCCGTCGAGCCGATCTTGTGGATCGACAGGTCCGCACCGTAGTACTCCTCCTCCTGGCTCAGGCGGATGCCGACCAGGCGCTTGAGCAGGCCGTACACCAGCAGGCCGCCGGCCAGCGCCACCAGCACGCCGAGTGCGGTGCCGAGCAGCTGGCTGACCAGGCTGACGCCCCCCAGGCCGCCCAGCGCCTGCTGGCCGAAGATGCCGCAGGCGATGCCGCCCCACACGCCGCACAGGCCGTGCAGCGGCC
Source organism: Pseudomonas sp. R-28-1W-6 (assembly GCF_009799925.1). Classification (GTDB taxonomy): domain Bacteria; phylum Pseudomonadota; class Gammaproteobacteria; order Pseudomonadales; family Pseudomonadaceae; genus Aquipseudomonas. The sequence goes on along the minus strand of NZ_WELK01000004.1, from coordinate 173,552 downwards.
AGACGCCGAGCACATCGTCGACCTTCCACTTCACCTGGGTCGCGGTGAACGCCCAGACGAACAGGGCGCCGGCCAGGGCGCCAGTGACCAGCGCGCCGATCGGGTGCATCAGGTCGGAACCGGCGCACACCGCCACCAGCCCGGCCAGCGGGCCGTTGTGCAGGAAGCCCGGGTCGTTGCGCCCGATCAGCAAGGCGGCCACGGTGCCGCCGACCATTGCCATCAGCGAGTTGACCGCCACCAGGCCGCTGATGCTGCCCAGGGTCTGCGCGCTCATCACGTTGAAGCCGAACCAGCCGATGATCAGGATCCACGAGCCGAGGGCGAGAAACGGGATATTCGACGGGGCGAAGGCCACCAGGCGGCCCTCGCGGTAGCGACCGTCGCGCCGCCCCAGCAGGATCACCGCGCCGAAGGCGATCCAGCCGCCGACCGCATGCACCACCACCGAACCGGCGAAGTCATGGAAGGCGGCGCCAAAACGTGCGGTCAGCCAGGCCTGCAGGCCGAAGTTGCCATTCCACACCAGGCCCTCGAAGAACGGGTAGACGAAGGCCACGATCAGCACCGTGGCGCACAGCTGCGGGGCGAACTTGGCCCGCTCGGCGATGCCGCCGGAGATGATCGCCGGAATCGCCGCGGCGAAGGTCAGCAGGAAGAAGAACTTGACCAGCCCGTAGCCGCTGTCGGCGGTGAGTACCGCGGCCGGTTCGAGGAAGGTGATGCCGTAGGCCACCCAGTAGCCGACGAAGAAATAGGCCAGGGCCGACACGGCGAAGTCAGAAATGATCTTCGAAAGGGCGTTGACCTGGTTCTTGTGGCGCACCGTACCGACTTCGAGGAAGGCGAAGCCGGCATGCATGGCCAGCACCATGATCGCGCCCAGCAGAATGAACAGGGTATTAGAGCCGTGGATCAGGGTTTCCACGGCGCTGTTGAGGTTTTCCATCGGCACGAAAACTCCGGCGTTCGGGAAAAGCACCAAAGCGGTTCATCCACTCAAGCAGTCGCACCATCCTGATGCTCACCGCCACCCAACAAGGCCCGCAGGCAGACCTCGAATGACGCACGGCGTGCTGGAAGAAAAAGCGTTTTTTCGGTGTTTTTCTTTATTAAACATAGGGTTGATGTATTTCGCGGAACCCTTGCCGGGTTTTCGCAACGCCCGATTACAGGGCGTTAAATGCATCTGACGCACCAGCTAAATGCAATTGCTATACCAGCCAGCGACCAAGCCCGCACCGCTGCGCATCAAGCCGGCCGCGAGGCGCGCCACCCGCCCGGCAAAGGCACCAAGACAGTGCGCAAACCCCTCTTCACAAGACCCGCAGCCACAGGGCCAGCCAGACGCTGACCGGGCAGTCAGCACCCTGCACCCCATTCCTGAACAACTGGCCACATTCTTGCTATGTGAGCGCAGGTGGCCGCCGCACTGCTCGCCATCCGCCCTCCGCCACCCCGCAAGGAATACACCGTGATCGACGGGCAACCGCTCGCCAGCTTCCAGCCTTTCATCGATACCGCCACCGGCCGCATAGCCGGCGTCGAGGCCCTGGGGCGCCTGCGCCAGGCCGACGGCCGCCTGCTCTCGGTCGGCCCGCTGTTCACCGACCCGAAGGTCTCCCCGGCCCTGCTCAGGCGCCTGGACCGGCAGATCCGCGACGATGCCCTGGCCCGCCTGCACCAGGCCCCGGACGACTGGTTCGTCAGCCTGAACATCTCGCCGCGCTGGATCAGCCGCCTGCGCCCCAACCAGCCCTTGCCCAGCCTCAAGCAGCTGGCCAAGCGCGGCATCGCCGCCCAGCGCGTGGTCTTCGAAATCACCGAGCTGGGCGGGGCCAGCCAGAAGCTGGCGGAAGTGGTGGCGCGCTACCGCGCAGCCGGCGCCCGCATCGCCATCGACGACTTCGGCGCCGGCTACTCGCAGCTCGACCGCGTGCTGGCCCTGCAGCCGGACATCCTCAAGCTGGACATGCGCCTGTTCCAGGAAGCCGCCCGCGGCGGCCCCAGCGGGGAAGTGGTCAAGGCGCTGGCGCAGATGGCCGAGAAGACCGGCTGCTGGATCATCGCCGAGGGCGTGGAAACCGAAGCCGAACTGCATTTCGCCCTGGAGTGCGGCGCGCGCTACGTGCAGGGCTACCTGTTCGCCAGGCCGGAACTGGAGTTCTATCCCAGCGACGCCTTCGTCGCCCATTTCGCCCGCCTGCGCGACCAGTATGTGCAGCGCAAGCTGGCCGAACGCGCGCGCCTGATGACCCTGCGCCAGCAGCTGGCCGAGCTGATGAACCGGCTCAAGGGCTGGGCCGAAGGCCACGCCCCGACCGCCGCCCTGCCCGACCCGGCCAGCTATCCCTGGCTGCTGCGCCTCTACCAGTGCGACCGGCACGGCACGCAGATCACCCCCAACCTGGAGTGGAACGGCCAGGCCTGGGTGGAGGATGCCCGCTACCTGCGGCACAACTGGTCCTGGCGCCCCTACTTCTACCAGGTGCTGGCCGAAGGCTGGGAAGAGCGGCGCCTGACGCTGTCCAGCACCTACCGCGACGCCACCACCAACCAGTACTGCCTGACCGCCGGACAGTTCATCGACAACGGCCGGCGCCTGCTGCTGCTGGATATCGATGCCGCCGGCCTGTAAGCGCCGCCCCGGCGCGCTGCCCTGCCCTTGCCTGGGCGGCAGCCGCGAATGCCGCAAGCCGGCACCCGCCTAGATCGGCACCGGCCGGGCAAACGGCGCCAGTTCCAGGCGGTCGCGGCCATTCTGCTTGGCCCGGTACAGCGCCTTGTCCGCCCGCGCGATCAGGCTGGCAATGTCTTCCTGCAGGTAATACTGCGCCACGCCGATCGAGGCGGTGATGCGAAACCCCGCGGGCAAGCCGGCATAGTCGACCGAGCCCAACGCCGCCTGGATACGCTTGATGCAGTGCTGGGCCATGTCCAGCGAGGTCTGCGGCAGGAACAGGAGGAACTCCTCGCCGCCATAGCGGGCGAAGAAATCGGTGCTGCGCAGCAGCGGCTCCACCGTGCCGGCGAAGGTCTTCAGTACCGTATCGCCGGCCGAGTGACCGTGGCGGTCGTTGACCTGCTTGAAGTGGTCGAGGTCGAACAGGCACACGCAGAAGCCGCCGCCACCACGATCGGCACGGTTCTTCTCGTGGCCCAGCATCTCCAGCAGATAGCGGCGGTTGTACGCGCCGGTCAGCTCGTCATGGGTGGCCAACTCGGTCACCTGCCGCAACACCTCCTGCAACTGGGCATTGCTGGCCATGAGCTTCTTGCGCAGGTCGCTGATACTGCCGCCGAGAATCGAGATGAACGGCAGGAAGGTGGAGAAGCTGCACCACAGGATGACCTCCACCGCCAGGTTGAAACGCGCGCCCTCGATGGCGCGAATCAGCGGCAGGGTCAGGCCGTAGGCGAGGATGGTCAGCAGGCTGAGGACCAGCAGCTGGCGAGTGTGCAGCTTGAAACAGCCGAACACCATGATGATCAGCAACACCACCAGGTAGGCACCACGTGCCTGGCCGGCATAGACCTGGGTGAACAGCACCAGGGCGATGGCCACCAGCATCTGCGCCATGGTCAGGCTGGGGTCGCGAAAGCGCAGGTTGAAGCGGCTGCGAAAGGCCAGGTAGAAGGCCAGATTGCCAAGCACCGCGTAGATCGCCCAGACGACCATGACCCAGGCCGGGGAAATGCCGTTGTACAGCGAGAGGGCCTGGGGAACGGCACTGAGCACGTACATCACCAGGCTCATGAAAAAGCGCTGGATACGCAGCTGTTGGTGTGAAACATCGGGCAAGGCGGCGCCTGAAATCACAGCGGGCTTCTCTTGTTATTGGTTTTATCGGCAGCCTCCGGACGATAGCACCCTGCCAGTAATCTTCATACGAACGTTCAATTGCCATCCGTCGCTCGCCCGCTGAGCACAGAAAAATCCCCCTACCCGGCGCCACGCCCCTTGCGGCGGCAGCGCCGAAGCCCGAAGCTAGAGGCCATCCCACCGGCGAGGACAGCCCTTGGACTGGCAAACACTGCTCACCCGCGAACGCCTCGGCAAACCGCTACACAGCCCGGACGAGCTGGGCCGCAGCCCGTTTCACAAAGACCACGACCGCATCATCTTCTCCGGCGCCTTCCGCCGCCTGGGGCGCAAGACCCAGGTGCACCCGGTCTCCAGCAACGATCACATCCACACGCGCCTGACCCACTCCCTGGAAGTCAGCTGCGTCGGCCGCTCGCTGGGCATGCGCGTCGGCGAGATGATCCGCGACGAGCTGCCGGACTGGTGCGACCCGGTCGATCTCGGCGTGGTCGTGCAGTCCGCCTGCCTGGCCCACGACATCGGCAACCCGCCCTTCGGCCACTCCGGCGAAGACGCCATCCGCCACTGGTTCCAGCAGGCCGCCGGGCGCGGCTGGCTGGATGCCATGAGCGAGGCCGAGCGCGGCGACTTCCTCAATTTCGAGGGCAATGCCCAGGGTTTTCGCGTGCTCACCCAGCTCGAGTACCACCAGTTCGACGGCGGCACCCGGCTGACCTATGCGACCCTCGGCACCTACCTGAAATACCCCTGGACCGCCCGCCACGCCGAGGCCCTGGGCTACAAGAAGCACAAGTTCGGCTGCTACCAGAGCGAACTGCCGCTGCTCGAACAGATCGCCGCCAAGCTCGGCCTGCCGCAGCTCGAGGAACAGCGCTGGGCGCGCCATCCGCTGGTGTACCTGATGGAGGCGGCCGACGACATCTGCTACGGCCTGATCGACCTGGAAGACGGTCTGGAAATGGAGCTGCTCGACTACCCGGAAGTCGAGGCCCTGCTGCTCGACCTGGTCGGCGACGACCTGCCGGAAACCTACCGCCTGCTCGGCCCGCGCGACTCGCGCCGGCGCAAGCTGGCAATCCTGCGCGGCAAGGCCATCGAACACCTGACCAACGCCGCCGCCCACGCCTTCGTCGCCCAGCAACCGGCGCTGCTGCGCGGCGAGCTGGGCGGCGACCTGGTCGAACACATGCACGGCCCGGCCAAGCGCTGCGTGCAGCAGGCCAAGGCCCTGGCGCGGGAGAAGATCTTCCAGGACAAGCGCAAGACCCTGCACGAGATCGGCGCCTACACCACCCTGGAAATCCTCCTCAACGCCTTCTGCGGTGCAGCCCTGGAACAGCACCGCGGCGGCAGCCTGTCGTTCAAGAACCAGCGCATCCTCGACCTGCTCGGGCATAACGCCCCCGATGCGGATTGGCCGCTGCACCGGGCCTTCCTGCGCATGATCGATTTCATCGCCGGCATGACCGACAGCTACGCTACCGAAATGGCCCGGGAGATGACCGGGCGCTCCAGCCCGGTATGACCGCATGAACAAAGCGCAACGGCACAAGCTGGGCTGGCATTCAGGCCCTGCCGAATGGGGGCCGGGCATCATTGCCGGGCTGGGCTGCGCGCTGCCGTTGCTGCTCGGCCTGCTCAGCGGCCATCCGGGCTTCCTCTGGGCCTCGGTCGGCGCCTTCCTGGCCGCCCAGGCCAACCCGCTGCACCGCTTCGGCATGTTCCGCCTGCTCCTGCTCAGCCTGCTCGGCGCCCTCAGCGCCGGCCTGGGCTTCTGGTCGGCCAGCGACCCGTTGCTGAGCTTCGCCCTGTTCGCCGTCTACGGCTTCCTCCTCGCCTGGCTGCAGCGCTTCGGCAGCGAAGCCGGCAAGCTGGGCATCTCCCTGGCCGTGTGCCTGTGCCTGGGCCAGGGCCAGTTCGGCATGGTCAACCTGAAGAATGCCGACGCGGTGGCCGCCCTGTTCGTCCTCGGCGGCCTCTGGGTGGCCCTGCTCGCCTTCGGCATGCGTGGCCTGCACGGCCTGCGCATGTGGCCGTACATGCCGCGCTTCCTGAGCCTGTTCAAGGTGCTCAGGCGCTATGCCAAGCGCCTGCCTGAGCAGCGCTGGCGCCTGCATGCGCTGCGCTGCACCCTGGCCTGCGGTGGCGCCGGGCTGATCGTCAACCTGGCCGGGCTGCCACGCGGCTACTGGCTGACCCTGGCGCTGTTCGCCACCCTGCAGCTGGAGTTCAAGGGCAGCCTGGTGCGCGCCCTGCAATCGAGCCTGGCCAGCCTGTGCGTGGCTACACTGTTGATCTACCTCGGCTACAGCCTGCAGAGCCCGCCGCTGATGGTGGCCACCGTCCTGCCGCTGATCGTGCTCAGCCGGGCCTTCCAGGCACACAGCTACAGCCTGTTCGTACTGCAGGTGGGCCTGAGCTTCGTGCTGCTCGCGGAAAGCCTGGCGATGGACTGGCAGCTGGCGCAGATGCGCCTGTTCAACAGCCTGATCGGCGTGACCCTGGCCCTGCTGGTCGCCCTGCTGATCTACGGCCTGGAACAGCACCTGCTGCGCCGCCAGGCGGCCGTGCACACCTGACCACCACGTGCCGCCGGCTGGCCAGCCGGGCTTGTGCGAGATGCTGCGCCGTGTTCTTGTTCAGCCATGCAGCAAAGGAGTGAGGCACCATGCTGAGAAGAAATCGGGGCAAACCACATCGTTTTCCGCTGCACGTGCACATCGGCGTGCTGTTCACCCTGCTGCTGCTCGGCACCGGCGTGGTGCTGGGAATCTTCAACTACCGACAGACCAGCGCGATCATCCTCAGCAGCAGCGATGAGCTGTTCGAAAAGATCCGCGAGGACGTCAAGTCCGACCTGCTGCACACCTACCAGCCGATCCGCCACCTGCTCAGCCTGCTGGCACTCAACGAGCAGCATCAGGCCAGCGATGCCGCCCAGCGCATGCAGCTGCTGCCGCTGTTCGCCCAGGCCCTGCAGGACAACCCCAAGCTGGCCTCGCTCTATCTCGGCTACGAGGACGGCGATTTCTTCATGGTCCGCCCGCTGCGCAGCGACAAGCTGAAGGCAACCTTCGACGCACCGGCCAAGGCGAGCTACCAGGTCTGGAGCATCGAGCGCAGCGGCGAGGCCCGGCCGATCTCCGAATCCCAGTACTTCGATGCCGACCTGCGCCTGCTCAGCCGCCGGCAGAACCTCAAGGAAGTCTTCGACCCGCGCACCCGCCCCTGGTACCGCAACGCGCTGGACAAGGGCACACTGATCGGCACCGACCCTTACGTGTTCTTCTCCAGCGGCGAGGTCGGCACCACCCTGGCACGCATCAGCCAGGGCAAGACGGTGATCGCCGCCGACCTGACCCTGGCCGATCTTTCCGCCACCCTGGCCAGGCACAAGGTCACCCCCTCCACCGAGGTCGTTCTCTATCGCCCGGACGGTGCCGTGGTCGCCTACCCCGATCCCGGCCAGGTGACGGTAAGCAATGGCAGCGTGCACCTGGCGCAGATCGAGCGACTGAGCCCGGCCCTGGCCGAACTGTTCGCCCGCGATCTCAAGGACGACCTGCACACCAGCACCATGCTGGCCGATCGACGCTGGCAGATGTCCTACACCCAGTTTGCCGAAGGCGGCCCCAATGGCCTGCGCCTGGCCCTGCTGGCGCCGGAGGATGAACTGCTGGCCGATGCCTATCGCCTGCGCTGGCAGGGCGGCATGATCACCCTCGGCATCCTGCTGCTGTGCATCCCGCTGGGCTGGATGCTGTCGCGCGTGCTGGTGCGCCCATTGCGCGCCCTGGTCGAGGAAGCCGAAGCGATCCGCAGCTTCAACTTCGACTACCCGGCCAGCGGTCGCTCGCCGGTGCTGGAAGTCGATCAGCTGGCCGTGGCGATGACCAAGATGAAGAACACCATTGCCAGCTTCCTCGACATCGCCGCCAGCCTGTCCGCCGAGACCCGTTTCGATGCCCTGCTGCGCCGGGTGCTGCGCGAGACCGTCGGCCTCAGCGGCGCCAGTGGCGGGCTGATCTACCTGCGCGACAGCATCAGCGGGCATCTGGAACCCCACGGCCTGTTCCTCAACGGCGAGCAGCACAGCCTGGAAGAACACCGCATTCCCAGCTTCGATGCGGCGCAGCACAACCTGCCGCCATGGCTGCAGCAGCCGGCCCAGGGCGGCGAGACCGCCGTGATATCGATCGGCTTCGACCAGGCCAACGGCTTCCAGAGCCTGCTGCACACCCTGGACAGCCCGCGGGTGCACCTGGTCTGCAGCGGCCTGCGCAACCGCCAGGGCGAGACCGTCGGCGTGCTCCTGCTGCTGCACCGCGACACCGGCGCCGAGGAAGACCTGGCCATGCTGCGCCCCGAGCGCATCGCCTTCGTCGAGGCGGTTTCCGGCGTCGCCGCCCTGTGCATCGAGAGCCAGCGCCTGCTGGAGCAGCAGAAGAAGCTGCTCGATGCCTTCATCCAGCTGATCGCCGGCGCCATCGACGCCAAGAGCCCCTACACCGGCGGCCACTGTCAACGCGTCCCCGAACTGACCCTGATGCTCGCCCACGCCGCCGCCGCGAGCGACGAGCAGCCATTTTGCGACTACCGGCCCAGCGACGAGGACTGGGAAGCCCTGCACATCGCCGCCTGGCTGCACGACTGCGGCAAGGTCACCACGCCGGAATACGTGGTGGACAAGGCCACCAAGCTGGAGACCCTGTACGACCGCATCCACGAGATCCGCATGCGCTTCGAGGTGCTCAAGCGCGATGCCTGGGTCGCCTACTGGCAGGGCCTGGCCGAGGCCGGCGACGAGTGCAGCCTGAGCGAGCGGCGCGACACGACCCTGGCCGCCCTGGACGACGAATTCGCCTTCATCGCCCGCTGCAACCTGGGCGGCGAAGCCATGGCCGAGGCCGACCAGGAACGCCTGCGCCACATCGGCGCACGCACCTGGACGCGCACCCTGGACGACCGCCTCGGCGTGTCCTGGGAAGAACAGCAGCGCCAGGCCCGCACCCCGGCGCCGACGCTGCCGGTGCAGGAGCCGCTGCTCAGCGACAAGCCCGAGCACCTGCTGGAGCGCCCGGCCAGCGAGCTGATCCCGGCCGACAACCCCTGGGGCTTCAAGCTCGATGTGCCGCAGTACAAGCACAACCGCGGCGAGCTGTACAACCTCGCCATCGGCCGCGGCACCCTGACCGAAGAGGAACGCTTCATCATCAACGGGCACATGGTGCAGACCATCCGCATGCTCAGCCACCTGCCCTTCCCGCCGCACCTGGCCAACGTCGCCGAGATCGCCGGCGGCCACCACGAGAAGATGGATGGCAGCGGCTACCCGAAACGCCTGAAGCGCGAAGACATGAGCCTGCCGGCGCGGATGATGGCCATCGCCGATATCTTCGAGGCGCTGACGGCGGTGGATCGCCCCTACAAGAAGGGCAAGACGCTGACCGAGGCGCTGCAGATCATGGCCGGCATGTGCCGCGGCGAGCACATCGACCCGCAGCTGTTCGGCCTGTTCCTGCGGGCCGGCATCCACCAGAGCTACGCCGAGCGCTTCCTGCGGCCGGAACAGATCGATGCGGTGGATGTCGGCGCCATCCTGGCCAAGGCCGGGCTGGCGTGAAGACAATAAAAAACCCGGCAGATGCCGGGTTTTTCATCGATCGGAGCGGCTTCAGCCGCCTCGGTCAGGCCGGGTTGACGGCGTTTTCCGGGTACCAGACGTCCATCAGCGGGCTCAGGTTGTAGCCGGTCAGCTCGGCGCGGCTCTTCAGCCAGGCGTCCAGCTGCTCGCGCTGTGCGGCGCTCATCGAGCCGCGCTTGCCCAGGCAGACGAAGCCGTAGTCATCGCCACCGACATAGCCCAGGCCGTTGCCTTCAACGGCATCGCGCAGGAAGGCTTCGACGAAGCTGTCCATTTCCGCGTCGGCCAGGCCCTCGCGGAAGTTCAGGGTCAGCTCGCAGCCCAGCTCCTGGAATTCGTCGACGCAGAGTTTCTTGCGCAGACGGCGGGAACGGTTAGTGGCCATGTAAAACTCCTCAACACTCAATAGAAATAACCGACGCACTCTAGCAGAGTGCCGCCGCAGCCGCCCGCCAAACCGCGGTAAAGACGCAAAAAACCGCCCCGCATGCCCCTTTAGCCGATGCCAGGGCGCCCAGCCGCCCAGGCATCGGGCATAATGCGCGGCATTCTCCAGAATCCATGCAGCGCTCTGCCCCGGAGTCCTGCCCATTGTTCCGCCCTCGTCTTTTCGGGCTCTGCCAAATGATCAAATCCCTGCGTTGTTTCGTTCTCGCCAGCATCCTGCTGCCGCTCGCCCTGCCCGCCGTGGCGGCCACCAGCGATGTCCTGCCGGCCAAGGTCCAGCAGGCGCTCAAGGCCAACAAGCTCGGCGGCAACAGCCTGTCGCTGGTGGCCATCCCGCTCAACGGCCCCGGCACCAGCATCGTGCATAACGCCGATGTCTCGGTGAACCCGGCCTCGACCATGAAGCTGGTCACCACCTACGCCGCCCTCGAACTGCTCGGCCCGAACCACCAGTGGCGCACCGAGTTCTACAGCGACGGCCCGCTGAAGAACGGCGTGCTGCACGGCAACCTCTACCTCAAGGGCGGCGGCGACCCCAAGCTGAACATGGAGAAGCTCTGGCTGCTGATGCGCGACCTGCGCGCCAACGGCGTGCAGCAGATCAGCGGCGACCTGATCCTCGACCGCAGCCACTTCATCCACCCGCAGTTGCCCAGCTTCAACGACGACGGCGGCGACAAGAACAAGCCGTTCCTGGTCGGCCCCGACTCGCTGCTGGTCAACCTCAAGGCCGTGCGCATGATCACCCGCACCGAAGGCGGCAAGGTCAGCGTGATGATGGAGCCGCCGCTGACCAACGTGCACATCGACAACCGGGTCAAGGCCCTGCCCGCGGCCAAGTGCCCCGGCTGGCCGGACGTGCGCTTCAATCCGGTGACCCAGTACGACGGCACCACGCTGATCGTCAGCGGCAAGCTGGCCGAAGGCTGCAGCGCGCAGAGCTACCTGTCGCTGCTCGACCACCCCAGCTACGCCGCCGGCGCGGTACGTGCCATCTGGAACGAACTGGGCGGCAGCATCCTGGGCAAGGACCAGGTCGCGCCGGTGCCGAAGAACGCCCGCCTGCTGGCGCGCGCCTATTCCCCGGACCTGGCGGAGATCATCCGCGACATCAACAAGTACAGTAACAACACCATGGCCCAGCAGCTGTTCCTCAGCCTCGGCGCCAAGTTCCGCGACCGCGCCGACAGCGACGACGCCAAGGCCGCGCAGCGGGCGATCCGCAACTGGCTGGCGCGCAAGGGCATCACCGCCCCGCACCTGGTGATCGAGAACGGCTCCGGCCTGTCGCGCGCCGAGCGGGTCAGCGCCCGCGAGATGGCGGCCATGCTGCAGGCCGCCTGGAACAGCCCCTATGCCGCCGAGTTCATCGCCTCGATGCCGCTCGCGGGTATCGACGGCACCATGCGCAAGCGCCTGCGCCGCACCGGCATGGAAGGCCTGGCGCACATCAAGACCGGCACCCTGAACAACGTGCGCGCCATCGCCGGCTTCAGCCGCGACGCCAAGGGCACCACCTGGGCGGTGGTGGCGATTCTCAACGACCCGCGCCCCTGGGGCGCCTCGGCCGTACTCGATCAGGTGCTGCTGGATCTGTACCGGCGCTGAGGCCAGCCGGCAGCTTGACCGCCAAGGGGCTCAGTCGGCGATCTGGATGCGGTCGCGGCCGGCCTGCTTGGCCTGGTAGACGGCCGCATCGACCCGGCTGAGCATCGTCGCGGCGCTCTCGCCGGTGCGCCAGGCGGTCACGCCGAAGCTGGCCGTCACCAGGCCCACGCCCTCCATCGGCTCGTTGCGCAGGATCTCCCACAGCGCCCGGGCCAGGCTGGCCGCCTGCTCCTCGCTGCTGGTCGGAGCCAGCACGATGAACTCCTCGCCGCCCAGGCGACAGAACACGTCGATGGTGCGCAGGCGCTGGTGGATGCGCCGGCACACGCTTTTCAGCACCTGGTCGCCGGCATCGTGGCCGAAACGGTCGTTGACCTGCTTGAAGTGGTCGATATCCAGCATCACCACCGCCAGGCCGCTGTGCGGATTGCGCCGGGCCCGGGCGATCTCCGCCTCCAGCCGCTCCTGGAAATAGCGGCGGTTGTAGATGCCGGTCAGCGAATCGGTGATCGACAGGGCACGCAGCTCCTGCTCCACCAGTTTCGGCCCGGTGATATCGCTCAGGTAGCCATGCCAGAGGGTGCCGCCATCCTCCAGCCGCTCCGGCGAAGCCTCGCCGCGCAGCCAGCGCAGGCCCTGGCGGGGCAGCAGCACCCGGTAGTCCTCACGCCATGGCTGCAGCCGCTCGGCGGACTTCAGGATGCTGCGCCTGACCGACTCCAGGTCCTCGGGATGGATTCGCTCGAATATCGGACTGGCATCCAAGCGCACCGCCTCCGGCTCGACCTCGTAGACATTGCGCAAGCCGGCGCTGGCATAGGGGAACAGCGAACTGCCATCGGCCCGCAACTGGTACTGGTAGATGGCCCCCGGCACGTTGGCGGTGAGCTTCTCCAGCAGCCGATCACGCGCCTCCAGGGCCTGGCGGCTGAGCCGGGCCTCGGTGATGTCGATGGCGATGCCGAGGTAACCGACGCGCTGCCCGTGCTCGTCGCGCACCGTGGTGACGATCAGGTTGACCGGCAGGCGGCTGCCGTCGCGGCGCACATAGGTCCATTCCTGCTCGACGTAACCGCTGCCCTGGGTTTCCGCGACAAACACCTCGAAGCCGGAGACGGGTCGGCCCAGGCGCTCGCTGAGCAGGCGCGCACGCGCCTCCATCTCTTCCGGCACATGGATCAGGGTCGGGGTGTGCAGGCCGATCAGTTCTTCGGCACGGTAGCCGAGCATGCGCTCGGCGCCGACATTGAAGGTGCGGATCAGCCCCTCGCAGTCGGTGGCGATGATCGCCACCTGGGTCACCGCATCGAGCAGGCCGCGCAACTGGCCGTTGACCCGGGCCAGTTCGGTTTCGCGCTGGCGCAGCACCGCCGTCTGCTCGCGCACCAGCTGCTGGGCGCGCTGGCGCTGGCTGGCCAGGTTGTAGGTGAGCAGAGCGAGCAGCAGGCTGAGCAGCACCCCCGCCGCCAGCAGCAGCGCCGGCAGCGGCACGCTGTTGGCACGCATGAACGCCTCGGTCGGGCGGATGCTCAGCGCATAGCGGCGGTCAGCCAGGCGCAGCTCACGGTTCAGCTGCAGCGCGCTCTGCGCCGGCGGGTAGGTCGAGCGGTAGCGCAAGGCCTGGCCCGGCAAGCCGCTGCTGTCGCGCAACTCCAGGCTCAGATGCAGGGGGTCCTCGGCGCGCTCCTGCTCGTGCAGCAGCTGTTCGAGGCTGAAGGCGGCCACCAGGAAACCGCGCAGCGACTCGCCGGCGGCCGGGCCGGCCACGGCGAACACCGGCGCGGCCAGCATCAGGCCGACCGTTTGCCGGGCCGAGGCGGCGACGAAGCGCAACTCCCCGGAAACCGCCATGGCCTTGCTGCGCTCGGCCCGCTGCAGGATTTCCCCGCGCTGCGGGATGCTCGCCACATCCAGGCCGAGGACATCGTCACCGCGCATCTGCGTCGACTCGATGAACAACACCGGGAAATACTCGGCGCGCGCGCCGGCGACCTGCAAGGCGTTGCCGGCCGCCAGCTCGCGCAGCTGGAAATCGGCGATGCCGCTGGCGCGCACCCGGCGTTCGAACGCACCGCGCTGCGTGGCCGTGACCCGCGGCAGCCAGGCATAGGAAAACGCCCGCTGCGGTAGGCCGTCGACATAGCCGGCGAACTCGCCACGGGTGACCTGATCGGCATTGGTGAAGAAGCGCCGGACCCCGTCCAGGTCGGCCACGTGCGCGTCGAAGCGGGCCTGCATGGTACTGGCCCGTTCCCCGGCCACCGCGGCGAAGCGCTGTTCCAGCTGATGCTGGTAGAAGCCGCTGATCACCTTGGCCACACCCAGGGTCAGCAGCAGGCCACCGAAGAAGATGAGCCCGGCCAGCCCCCAGGCCAGCGATCGATCGCGCTGGAAGATACTTCCGCCGGGCGGGTTACTGCGCAACGACATGCCTGCTCGCTCGTCAAAAGAACGACGGTCCCTGTCGAACGCTGCACCGGCAGCTGAATAGTGTCAATAAGCCATCATTTTAACGGAACATCAGCTTCCAGGCACGGTGAATCTTCGGGTTGCGGGCAAAATCCGGGTCGATCGTGCTGGCGCTGATCTCCTCCACCGCATAGCGGGCCGCCAGGCCTTCATCCAGCTGGAACTTGCGGAAGTTGTTGGAGAAATACAGCACGCCGCCCTTGGCCAGGCGATTCATCGCCAGATCCAGCAGCTGCACGTGGTCGCGCTGCACGTCGAACACCCCCTCCATGCGCTTGGAGTTGGAGAAGGTCGGCGGATCGATGAAGATCAGCTCGTATTCGCCGCGATCGGCCGCCAGCCAGGCCATCACATCGCCCTGCTCCAACTTCTGCTTGTCGGAGAAGCCGTTCAGGCTGAGGTTGCGCCGCGCCCAGTCCAGGTAGGTCTTCGACAGGTCGACGCTGGTGGTGCTGCGCGCCCCGCCCTTGGCCGCGTGCACGCTGGCCGTGGCGGTGTAGCAGAACAGGTTGAGGAAGCGCTTGCCGGCCGCCTCCTGCTGGATGCGCAGGCGCAGCGGGCGGTGATCGAGGAACAGCCCGGTGTCGAGGTAGTCGGTGAGGTTGACCAGCAGCTTGACGCCGCCCTCGGTCACTTCCAGGAACTGGCCCTGGGTGGCCTGGCGCTCGTACTGCTTGGTGCCGCTCTGCCGCTCGCGGCGCTTGATCACCACCTTTTCCTGGGGCACGCCGAGGGCCACGGGAATCGCCGCCAGGGCGTCGAGCAGGCGCGTCTGCGCCTTCTCCGGGTCGATCGAGCGTGGCGGCGCGTACTCCTGCACGTGCACCCAGTCCTGGTACAGGTCGATGGCCAGGGCATACTCGGGCATATCGGCGTCATACAGGCGGTAGCACTGGATATCCGCCTTCTTCGCCCACTTGCCCAGGGTCTTGAGGTTCTTCTGCAGGCGATTGGCGAACATCTGCCCGCCCTCGGACAGCCGCGCCGGCTCGTTGACCACTGCCGGCGCTTCCTCCTGGCCGGCCCGCGCGCTGCGCCGCTCGCCGGTGACGAACTGCTCGGGCAGCAGCTTGAACAGCAGCAGCTTGCACGGCAGCGCGCCGTTCCAGAAGGCGTACTGCTTGTGACTGCGCAGGCCCATGCGCTTGCCCAGCTCGGGCGCCCCGGTGAACACCGCGGCCTCCCAGTTCATGCAGCTCTGGCGCAGGCGCTCGCCGAGGTTCTGGTAGAGGTACAGCAGGCTCGCCTCATCGCCCAGGCGCTCGCCGTAGGGCGGGTTGCTGACCACCAGGCCGGTCTGGTTCTGGTCCGGGCGCGGCTCGAAGGTCGCCAGCTCGCCCTGGTAGACCTTGACCCAGTCGCTCAGGCCGGCTCGCTCGATGTTGTTGCGCGCCGGCTGGATCAGCCGCGGATCGGCCTCGTAGCCGCGAATCCACAGCGGCGGCCTGGCCAGGCCGGCGGCCGCGCGGGCCTCGGCTTCGGCGTGCAGCTTGTGCCACAGCGCCGGCACATGGCCCAGCCAGTGGCTGAAGCCCCACTGCTCGCGCCGCAGGTTGGGCGCCAGGTCGGCGGCCATCATCGCCGCCTCGACCAGGAAGGTGCCCACCCCGCACATCGGGTCGGCCAGGGCACCACCGGCAGCGGCGATGCGCGGCCAGCCGGCGCGGATCAGCACCGCCGCGGCGAGGTTTTCCTTGAGCGGCGCGGCGCCCTGCTGCAGGCGGTAGCCACGCTGGTGCAGGCTGTGCCCGGAGAGGTCCAGGGACAGCACCGCCTCGCCACGATCCAGGCGCAGGTGAATGCGCAGGTGCGGGTCGATCTTGTCGATCGAGGGCCGCGTGCCGTCGGCGGTGCGCAGCTTGTCGACGATGGCATCCTTGACCTTCAGCGCGCCGAAGTGGGTGTTGTCGATGCCGGAACCGTGGCCGCTGAACTCCACCGCCAGGGTGCCCGAGGGCTCCATGTGCTCGGCCCAGTCGACGTCCAGCACGCCCTGGTAGAGCGACTCGGCGTCCTGTACCGGGAAGCGCCGCAGCACCAGCAGCACGCGGTTGGCCAGGCGCGACCAGAGGCACAGGCGGTAGGCCGTTTCCAGCCCGGCGAAGCCGCGCACCGCGGCGGTCTGCTCGCGCACCTCCTCCAGGCCCAGGCTGCCGGCCTCTTCGACCAGCAGGCCTTCGAGGCTTTTCGGGCAGGTAAGGATCAGTTCGTAACGGTCCGACATGGGCTTTCTCGTAAAAGTGGCGGCTGGCTAGCCAAAATATGTGACAGAACGTCGCGTTGCGACCCTTCGTCGGAATAAGCACGCCTCACAGACGCGAGACATTCGCAATGGCAAAACGCCTGCGCGGCGAGCCGGGGCTCCCATAACACGGGGGCCGGAGCGCAAAACCGGGAAAAACCGGCGCCCTCCTTATGGCCCCACTCCTAAATACGTTACGGCCTTATGACAAAACGATCATTCACAGGCCCCAACGCATTCGTTAGAAATCAACTCAGGTTGGCGCCGCAACGGCGTCGACAGGTAGTCCGCCACGCCGGCAGCGGACTGCGCGGCAGAGCATTTCTGCCTGGTCCCAACCTGGGGCCGCAAGGACATAACAGTCAACAAGTGAGGGCAACACCCTATGAGAAGACTTAAGCGTGATCCGATGGAACGAGCTTTCCTGCGCGGCTATCAACACGGCATTCATGGTAAATCCCGCGACATGTGTCCTTTCACTCATCCCACCACACGCCAAGCCTGGATCAACGGCTGGCGCGAAGGTCGCGGCGACAACTGGGACGGATTGACCGGCACCGCCGGCATCCACCGACTCAATGAACTCCACGCCGTCGGCTGAATAGGATCACCCCGACTTCACCAGGCCGCCCCATCCGGGCGGTGGGCGCAAGCCCGAGGGCCCCTCAGGGGCCCTTTTTTATTGCCTTCAGTTCTTCGGCAAGGCCGCGATGGCATCCACCGCCTCGCGGATCAGCGCCGGGCCCTTGTAGATGAAACCGGAATAGATCTGCACCAGGCTGGCCCCGGCGGCGATCTTCTGCGCCGCATGCGCGCCTTCGGTGATGCCGCCCACGGCGATGATCGGCAGACGGCCCTTGAGCTCGCCGGCCAGCACCTTGACCGTGTGCGTGCTCTTGTCGAGCACCGGCGCACCGGACAGGCCACCGGCCTCCTCGGCGAACGGCAGGCCTTCGACGCCTTCGCGGCCGAGCGTGGTGTTGGTGGCGATCACCGCATCCATGCCGGTTTCCACCAGGGCCTGGGCCACCTGCACGGTTTCCTCGTCGGTCATGTCCGGGGCGATCTTGATCGCCAGCGGCACGCGCTTGCCGTGCTGCACGGCCAGGTCTTCCTGGCGCTGGCGCAGGGCTTCGAGCAGCTGCTTGAGCGAATCGCCGAACTGCAGGCTGCGCAGCCCCGGGGTATTCGGCGAGCTGACGTTGACCGTGACGTAGCTGGCATGGCCATAGACCTTGTCCAGGCAGATCAGGTAGTCGTCCACCGCGCGCTCGACCGGGGTGTCGAAGTTCTTGCCGATATTGATGCCCAGCACGCCCTTGTACTTGGCCGCCTGCACCCGCGCCAGCAGATGATCGACGCCCAGGTTGTTGAAGCCCATGCGGTTGATGATCGCGCTCGCCTCTGGCAGGCGGAACAGCCGCGGCTTGGGGTTGCCCGGCTGCGCACGCGGGGTCACGGTGCCGATCTCGACGAAGCCGAAGCCCAGCTGGGCGAAGCCGTCGATGGCATCGCCGTTCTTGTCCAGGCCGGCGGCCAGGCCCACCGGGTTGGCGAACTCGAGGCCCATCACGCGCACCGGCAAGCTGACCGGCGCCTTGCACAGCAGGCCGTTGAGGCCGAGACGGCCGCCGGCACCGATCAGGTCGATGGACAGTTCGTGAGAAGTTTCCGGGGACAGTTGGAACAGCAGCGCGCGGGCCAGGTCATACATGGGCGAGTCGGCTCGGATAGGGTGGCAGTGGGAAGCAGGCCGCGATTATAGCCGCGCCCACTAGCCTCAGGCGAGGCAAGAGGGTAATGATTAGCCGGTTATTGCAACGGGCGCAGGCTCAGCAGTTCGCCGGCGTCACTGAATTCCAGCGCGAATGCGCCATAGATGCCGGCCTCGCGCAGGAACGGACGCAGATGGTGGGCAGGCAGGCTGACCTTGCGGCCATCGCGACTGAACAGCAACACCCGATTGGCGCGCCCCTGGTATACGGCGCGAAAACGCTCTGCCGGCAGGGCGATATCCAGCACGAGGCTGGGCATGGAGGCTACCTCATCGTGATTTGCGCAATTTTGCCACAGGCACCGCGGCTTGCAGAGCCCGCCAGCCGCAATCCTGAGCCGTTCGCTAGTGCGCAGCGGCCGCCGCTCTGCCACACTGGCACGACAGTTCCAGGAGCGTCCTGCGGGTCATGAGTCTGTCCGAATCCACTAACAATCTGGCATCACGGCTTTCCGCCCTGGCCCAGCGCCTGGGTTTGAGCGGCCGTGTGCCACGCCTGGTATTCGAACGGGCGCGCACCCTGCAACTGCCCTTCCAGCCCCTGCCGGTACCGCCGGAAAGCATCTGGTGGCTGGCCGGGCCGCCCCTGCAGCGCCTGGTCGACCTGCCGCGCGACGCCCTCTCCGGCCCGGTGCAGGAAGACAAGGCCGAAGCCCGCGCCGTGCTGATGCGGGTGGTCGAGCAGGAACAGCACTACCTGGCCGACTTCGACCTGCGCCGCATCGACGGCCTGTGCGGCACGCCACCGGAGATCGGCGGCATGTTCGGCCACTTCGAGGAGTTCGCCGCCACGCAAACCTGCCGCAGCGTGCGCATCATCAGCTACAAGGACTTCCTCAAGACCATCAGCCAGGCGCTGCCGCGCTTCCTCGCCGGCGAACCGATCGAGCTGCGCCAGGCCAGCTGGTATGGCGAGCGCCTGTTCTGGGCCTCGGAACAGCATGGCGAGGCCTTCGCCTGCGCCATTGCCTATGCCCGCCTGCGCGGCCTGGAGGTCAACCTGCCGGCCCAGCTGACCCGCTATCGCATCAACCCGAGCGGCCTGGCCGAGCTCAAGCAGCACTACCACGTGCTGGCCATGCCGGTGCAGGCCTGGAGCGACCCGGCTTTCATGGGCGTACTGCTGGACAACCGCCTGCCCTACGCGCGCCTGTCGCTGCTGCGCAACCCCGGCGCGCCGGAGTTCCTCCTGCTGCCCAAGGCCTCTGCCGAAGCCAATGCCCTGGGCGAGGGCCTGCGCCTGGCCGGCGCCCCGGACGTGGTGGCCTACCTGGAACAGCTGCACAAGCGCAGCGGCGACTGAGGCGCGGCACGCGCCAGTCGGCGAGAAACGGCAAGAAGCAAAGAATGCGCCGGCCACCCCCTGGGCAGCCGGCATGCGACCAACAGCACTTAGAACCAGTCTACGATCTCGCGAGCTAGAGCCTGTTTTTAACGCAGCATGGCCGACGCGCAGCAGATCGTGGACAGGTTCTTAGCGCGAGGGTGCCAGCGCGACTTCCTGGGTCACGCCCCAGCCGTCCAGCACACCGCCGAGCGGTACCACCAGCGACTCCAGGTCCTGCTCGAAGTCGCCAATACCGGCATGGGTGGCATACATCACCTTGCTCACCTGCAGGTGCCAGGCGCCGTCGTCACGCACGCTGACCTGGGCATTCAACGACTCACCGCGAAACTGTCCTGCGACCTGCCGGGCCCGCTCCTCGTCGGGGAAAATGGCGTAGAACTCGATGGGATGGACGCGGGCGAAGTCGAAACCGCCCTCTTTCATGCGCCGCAAAACCGTGTTGCTGACATCTTCATGAATGGCTGTGCTCATCTAACGACCTCCTCTCAGGCGATTGATAGACCGCAGCCGCCAAGACTCAGCGGCTTGGCAACACCGCACGGTGCCGCACGAGACCCAGGCCGGGAATGAAGCCGACCCGTGACACACAGGGACAGAAGCATGTTGCAGACCAAGGGTGGCTGGGCGGAACGCCAGCCGGAACCCTCCGTTGCAGAGTAGTCCCTGGGGCATGCGGCTGTCGCCCGCAGAGAGGATCAAAATGTTGCCGCGGCGACAGACGGGGCACTGCGCGCCGGCGGCCTGGGCCCGCACTCCCGCTGCTGCCGGCTGCCGGCCAGGCGCTCAGCTGCGGCTGAGCCAGCCCATGATCGCGCGGGTCACCCAGGGCGGCGAGACCTGCCCGCTCCAGTACAGCAGCTTGAACAGCCAGTACACCGGCCGGTGCACCAGCGGCCGCTCGGCCTGCAGCCAGACTGCCGCGGCGATGTCTTCGGCGCGCAGCCTGACGCCCAGGCGGCGCAGCGCCGGCGGCTCGAAGGTCTGGCTGTCGACCATCGGCGTGCGCACGAAGGGCGGCATCAGGTCGCCCACGCGAATGCCGTGGCGCCGCCATTCCAGCTCCAGCGCCTCGGTGAGGCCGCGCACGGCGAACTTCGACGCCGAATAGCTGACCATGTGCGGCGTACCGTACAGGCCAGAGGCCGAGCCCATGTTGATCACCTGGGCGCCAGGAGTCGCCTGCAGGTAGGGAAAGGCGGCATGGGTCATGTGCAGCAGGCCGAGCACGTTGATCTGCAGGATCCGTGCATGCTCCGCCAGGCCGATTTCCTCGAAGTGACCGAAACGCAGTACGCCCGCGCAATTGAACAGCAGGCGCAGGCGGCCGCCGTGTTGCGCGGCGAAGTCGGCCAGCGCCGCCCCCACCGCCGCGGCATCGCCGACATCCAGCTGGGCGTGCCAGACCCCGCCCAGCTCGGCGGCCAACTCGGCCAGGGCGGCGTGGTTGATGTCCAGCAGGCCGACCGTCCAGCCGCGCGCATGGAACAGCCGGGCGGTGGCCGCGCCAATGCCCGAAGCCGCGCCGGTGATCAGGATAGTGGGCATGGGCAACCTCGCTGGCGGAGAAAGTCGAGCAGCCGCTGCAGCGCCTGGTCGGCGCCGGCCAGCAGGCCGCAGTTGATCTGGAACACGTGCCACTGGCGGCGGTACAGCTCCAGCCGGCAGTCCACCCCCGCCGCCACCGCGCGCCGGGCCAGCAACTGGCTGTGGCGCAGCAGCATCTCGTCTTCGCCGACCTGCACCAGCAGCGGCGACAGGCCGTGCAGTTCGGCATACAGCGGCGACAGCTGCGGATCGCGGCGGTCCATGCCCGCCGGGCAGTAAGCCGCCACGCCCTGCTCCAGCCAGGCCGCCTGCAGCAACGGGTCGCCCGCCGCCGGTGCATGCAGGTTGGCGCCGCTGACATCGCTGAACGGCGACAGGCAGACCAGCGCCGCCGGCAGCGGCAGGCCCAGCTCGCGCAGGCGCAGCGCGCCGACCAGGGCCAGGTTGCCGCCGGCCGAATCGCCGGCGATGACGATCCGTTCGGCCGGCTGGCCCTGCGCCAGCAAGGCGCGATAGGCAGCCAGCACATCGTCGCGGGCCGCCGGGAACGGATGCTCCGGCGCCAGGCGGTAATCCAGGGCGCAGACGCGCAGCTGGCCGTGCCGCGCCAGGTAGCTGGTCAGGCTGCGATGGGTTTGCGGCGCGCCGACGATAAAGGCCCCGCCATGCAGGTAGAGCAGCACCCAGCCGTTGTCCCGCGCCGGCTGCAGCCATTCGCAGGGCACCCCGCCCAGCTCGCCCGGCGTAACCCGCACCCCGCGCGCCACTGGTGCCAGGCGCGTGCCCCAGCGCAGCAGGCGGCGCTGGGTCGGCACGCCGACGCCGGGCCGCAAGCCGGCGCGGAACAGCAGCCAGGTCAGCCCGCGCAGCAGCGCCGTCAGCAGGCGCTGGCCCGCGCCCGTGGGGGCCGCCAGCTCAACGGACCAGGTCATAGTCGCTCCAGTCCGGCTGGCGGGTGTGCTGGCGGTAGCTGAAGGTGAAGCCGGACCAGTTGTTGGTGTGCTTGCCGGCGGCGTTCTTGTACCAGCTGCTACAACCCTGCTCCCACACCGAGCGCCGGATGTCGTGCTGCACCCGGCGGTTCCAGGCCTGCTGCACCGGCGCGCGCACGTCGAGGTAGCGCACGCCCTGGGCCAGCTGCTGCAGGCCGGCCAGCACATAGGGGTACTGGCTCTCCAGCATGTAGATGATCGAGTTGTGGCCCAGATTGGTGTTCGGCCCGTAGAGCAGGAACAGGTTGGGGAAGCCGTTGACGCTGATGCCCTTGTAGGCCTCGGCACCCTCCTGCCAGGCCTGGTTCAGCTCGACGCCGCCGAGGCCGCGGATGTGCATGGGCGCGAGGAAGTCGCTGGCGGCGAAGCCGGTGCCGTAGATCAGCACGTCCGCCGGGTGTTCGCGGCCGTCGGCGGTGATCACCCCGTGGGCGCCGACCTCGCGGATCGCCGTGTCGACCACCGCCACCTGCGGCTGCGCCAGCGCCGGGTAGTAGTCGTTGCTGATCAGGATGCGCTTGCAGCCCAGCGGGTAGTCCGGGGTCAGGCGCTCGCGCAGGGCCGGATCGGCGATCTGCTGGCGCAGGTGGCGCAGGAAGGTGCCGCGGTACAGCTTCATCAACCCCGGCAGGATGAAGAAGGCCACGCCGCGGGCCTCGTGGTAGAGGTACTGCAGGCCCCGGTCGAGTTTCTGCGTCCACGGCAAGTAGCGCATCAGCGTCAGCTCGAAGCGGCTGTAGGCGCGGTCCGGCTTGGGCAGCACGTAGGCCGCCGAGCGCTGGAACAGGGTCAGCTGCGCCACCTTGGGCACGATCTGCGGGACGAACTGGATGGCGCTGGCGCCGGTGCCGATCACCGCCACGCGTTTGCCGGTGAGGTCCACGTCATGGCGCCAGCGTGCCGAGTGGAACGCCTCGCCGGCGAACCCCTCGATGCCCGGCAGCGCCGGGTACGCCGGCCGATTGAGCTGGCCGCAGGCACTGACCAGGGCGCGGGCGCTGAAGCGGGCGCCATCGCGGGTCTGCACCCGCCACAGCGCGGCCGGCTCGTCGAACCAGGCCTCGGCCACCTCGCTGTTGCAGCGGATGCGCGGCTGCAGCTGGTACTTGGCCACGCACTGCTGCACGTAGGCGAAGATCTCCGCCTGGGGGGCGAAACGCCGGCTCCAGTCGGTCTTCGCTTCGAAGGAAAAGGAATACAGGTGCGACGGCACATCGCAGGCCGCGCCCGGGTAATGGTTGTCGCGCCAGGTGCCGCCGGCCTCGGCGGCCTTCTCCAGGATCAGGAAATCGTCGATGCCCTGCTGGCGCAGGCGCATGGCCAGGCCCAGACCGGCAAACCCGGCACCGATGATCAGCACGCGCAGGGGCGCCTGCTCGGGAGTGTTGTTATGCATTGTGGTCTCCGTGAACCGCCGTGCAGGCGATGAACGAATCCTAAGTGCTGCAGCGTCGCCGAGTTATGGCATAGTCGGCCAGAAAATTGTGACTTTCGGACAAGCCGCCATGCCCGTAACCGCCCCCTGGCCGCAGCGCCGCAGTGCCACCAGCGTCCAGCTGCTGACCCAGTTCGGCCTCGACCAGGGCCTGTCGATCGACGCCTGCCTGGCCGGCACCGGGCTGAGCTGGCAACAGCTGGCCGACCCCGGTGGCGAGGTGGAAGCCGGCCAGGAGCTGCTGCTGATCGGCAACCTGGTGCGCGCCCTCGGTGAGCGCCCGGGCATCGGCCTGCTCGCCGGCAAGCGCTACCAGCTGAACACTTACGGCATCTGGGGTTTCGCCCTGCTCAGCAGCCCGACCTACCGCGACGCCGCACGCCTCGGCCTGCGCTACCTGGACCTGACCTACGCCTTCCACGGCATGCAGCTGGAGGAGCACGGCGACGAGGCGCACCTGCTGCTGGACGACCGCGCCATCGCGCCGGAGCTGCGCCGCTTCATCCTCGAACGCGACCTGGGTGGCATGCTCAGCGCCCAGCGCGAGCTGATCAACGCGCCGCTGCCGATCCGCCGCGTCGACCTACGCATCGCCGAACCTGCCGACCCCAGCCTGTACCTCAGTGAAATCGGCGTACTGCCCCACTTCGCCCAGCCCTGCAACCGCTTCGTGGTCGACCGCCGCCTGCTCGACCGCCCCCTGCCCGGCGCCAACCCGCGCACGGTGGACCTGTGCGAGCAGCAGTGCCAGCTGCTGCTGGACAAGCGCCGCCAGCGCAGCGGCCTGGCCGGGCAGATCCGCGGCCTGCTGCTGAGTCGCCCCGGCCGCCTGCCGGACATGGAACAGGTGGCGAGCAGCCTGCACATGAGCTCGCGCACCCTGCGCCGGCGCCTGGACGAGGAAGGCACCAGCTTTCGCAGCCTGCTGGAAGAAGTGCGCCAGGCCCTGGCTGAGGAGCTGCTGGCCACCGGCGGCCTGAGCCTGGAGGAAATCGCCGAGCGTCTGGGCTATGGCGAAGTGTCCAACTTCATCCATGCCTTCAAGCGCTGGAAGGGCGTGCCGCCGCGCCAGTACCGGCTCGGCGAGCCGGCCTGAGAACCCGTCAACGATCTGGCGAGCCAGGCCCGCTTTAACGCGGCATGGCCGATGCGCAGCAGATCGTAGACAGTTTCTGAGGGGAAGGGCTCAGCGCACGGCCTGCTGCCCCCGGCCACCGATGGCGCCACTGGTATTGTCCAGCAGGCTGCCGGTCGCCACCTGCAGGAAGGACTGCAGGCGCTTGAGCATCGGCGCCTGGGCCGGGTCGTCGCGCAGCAGGCTGACCCGCGCCTGGGCGCCGAGCTGGTAGTCGTACAGGCGTGGTTCCAGGCCCTTGGGCTGCACGAGGATCTTGCTGCCGCTGACCAGGGCGACGGTCTGATCGCTGCCGGACGGCTTGATCACGCCGATGCCCTGGTCGCCCGCCGGCAGGTTGAGCAGGTCACGGCCCCAGCACTGGTGACGCACGTCGCCACCCAGGCGGCCCATGATGGTCGGCACCACGTCGACCTGGGTGCCGACGGTGTCGCGCTGCGCGCCGAACTGCTGCTGGATGCCCGGGGCGATCAGCAGCAGCGGCACGTTGAAGCGGAACAGGTCGAGTTCGGTCAGCTGCTCGCCACTGGCAAAGCCGTGGTCGCCGACGATGACGAACAGGGTGTCCTTGTAGTACGGCGCCTGCTTAGCCTTCTCGAAGAACTGGCCCAGGGCCCAGTCCGAGTAGCGCATGGCGGTCAGGTGCTGGTTGGCCCCGCCACGGTCGGTGACCGGCGGCACCGGCAACTGCGCCGGCAAGGCATAGGGGGTGTGGTTGGACAGGGTCTGCAGCAAGGCATAGAACGGCTTGGCCGGGTCCAGCTTGGCCAGCTCTTCGGCGCCACGGTCGAACATGTCCTGGTCGGACACGCCCCAGGTCGGATCCATGAACACCGGGTCGACGAAGTCCTCGCGGCCGACGAAGTTGCGCATGCCCTGGTTGCTGAAGAAGCCGGACTGGTTGTCCCACTGGAAATTGCCGTTGTAGACGTAGACGTCGTCGTAGCCGCGGGCGCTGAGCAGCTGTGGCAGGCCGGAGAACTGGTGGCCGCCCTCCGGGGTACGCATCAGGTACTCGAAGCCCGGCAGGTTGGGGAAGCAGGCCATGGTGGCGAACATGCCCTGGTGGGTATGGGTGCCGTTGGAGAACAGGCGGGTGAACAGCAGCCCTTCCCGGCTCAGGCGGTCGAAGTTGGGGGTGATGTTGGCATCGCTGCCCAGCGCGCCGACCCAGCGCCCGGCAAAACTCTCCATGAGGATCACCACCACATGGCGAATCGGCAGCGTGCCGGCCTGCGGCGGCTGGAAGTCACGGCGCACGGCGGCAAGGTCACTATCGACCAGCGCATCGTGCGGGCCGAGCAGCATCTCGCGCACCGTCTGCAGCGCCTCGGCGGGCGGCAGGCTGGCCTTCCAGGCATTGTCGCGATGGCTGGAGAAACTGTTCTTCGCCGCATCGATCAGGGTCAGCGTGCCGTTCAGGCCCAGATGGTTGGCGAACATCGAGTCGGTGGTGAAGGCATCGCCCCAGCGCAGCGGCGGGCCCTGCTTCAGCGTGCCACGGGCGGCGAGCACCGCCAGCAGCAGGCAGAGGATGAACACCAGCACCCGCCAGTACCAGGCCAGGCCCGACTGGCGCGCGCGTGGCCGGGTAACCTGCTCGATCAGCAGGAACAGCCAGGCCAGCGCCAGCGTGGCCAGGGCCCAGGCCAGCAGGTAGCGCAGCACCGGGAAGCCGTTCCAGAGCATGCTCAGCACGGTGCCCAGGTCTTCCTGCATGTACTGGAAGACCAGGCTGTTCAGGCGCTGGTGAAACTCGCGATAGAAGTCCAGTTCGGTAACGCCGATGAACAGGGTCAGGCTGGCGAACAGGGTCAGCCAGGCCACGTGCAGGCGCCGCGCCGCCATGGCGCGCGCGCTGAGCAGCGACAGCAGCAACGGAGCGCAGGCATACACCACCAGGCGCAGGTCGAAGCGCAGGCCGTTGAAGAAGGCCTCGGCGATCTGCAGCCACGGCGTGGCGCCGACCTGGTCGAAGTTGTAGAGCAGCAGCGCGCCGCGCAGCAGGGAGTACATCAGCATCAACAGCAAGGCGCTGGCCAGGGTGAACGCCAGGTGGCTGGCGAGCCTGGGCGGCAGGGGCCGAACGGGCAAGGCCGGCTGGCTCAGGGTATCGTCGACGGACATGGGCATTCCTGGCAAAGGGCAACGAGGGGCCGGCCAAGGCACGGCACATAATCTTACGGATGATGCGCCGAGGGCCGTGAAATTTTTGTCGAAGCAGACGGATAGACCCGACCCTGGGTCCTCGGTTCAGTACCGGGAAACACTCCGCAGCCCCTGCCGTTGCAGGCCCGGCGGCGGATTTCGCGACCCGGGCCGCACCTGCGGGAAGCCACCCTGCCGCCCACAAGACGATTGTGCCTTTCCTGCGGCCAGTTCGGCCAGCCCCTGGGCGCAAACCCGCATGGCGCCGTCGGCACCCGCGTCGGCATGCGTCCAGCCGTGGCGGCTTCGTCGTCAAGCGGTCGCCGCCAGCGCATTGGCACGGTACTCTCGGTACCGGCTTTCTGCCAGCATCCGCCAGCCGGGTGCGGCGCGGCCCATCCCCAGACCGCGCTCAAGCCGCCCACCGTGCGGCCGATAGGCTCGGCAACGAACAAGAACGGAGCCCCCTCATGCAACAGGGCCTTTTAGCCACCTTCATGCCGCCGATCGAGCAGGACCACAGCGCCCAGCTGCTCAGCCGCATGCTCACCTTCTTCGCCTTCTGCGGCCTGGCCATCGGCCTGTACAGCGGCATCAAATGGGGCCGTCTGGGCAACGACGCGCTGCTGCACGGCTCCTTCCTGCTGATCATCGGCATGCCGCTGGCCCTGCTGGTGCTGCGCAATGCCTGGCTGCCGGCGCGCGGCGTGGCCAACTTCGCCATGGCGCTGATCAGCAGCTACGCGATGATCCTCATCTACCACCTGGGCGGCCTGCATTCGGCGCACATCTTCTGGCCGCTGGTGGTGATCGGCTTCGCCTACCTGCTGCTGGGCGGGCGCAGCGCGGCCTTCTGGGCCCTGCTGCAACTGCTCTTCGTGTTCTGGCTGATCCGCCTGCAGCGCAGCGGCGCCGTCCTGCCCGTGTTCGAGCTGAGCCCGCGCGATGCCATGCTCAACGAATACTCCGGCTACCTGCTGCCGGTGATCACCATGTGGCTGGCCCAGTGGTACAGCTCCAAGGTCCGCCAGCAGGCGCTGGACGACGCCCAGCAGCACCTCACCGAGGCCGAGCGGGTAGGCAAGGCCGCCACCGCCGGCAGCCAGCAGCTGGCGGCGCTGCTGGACGAGGTGCGGCACAGCGCCGGCGACCTGCGCCAGCTGTCGCAACAGCTCTACCAGACCCTCGACAGCATGCGCCAGCGCTGCCAGAGCATCGACGGCGACGTGCAGCAGCAGGCCGCCGCCATGCAGCAGCTCGATCAGGCCGTGCACCAGGTGCTCGACGAGCTCGCCGCCAGCACCGCACAGATGCAGCAGCTGAGCCAGGACACCCAGCACAGCAGCAGCCAGGTCACCACCTGCGCCCAGCGCATGCAGGACGCCCGGCAGAGCATGCAGGCCATCCAGCAGAGCAACCAGCGCATCGCCGAATCCATGCAGATGATCAGCGCCATCGCCCAGCAGACCAACCTGCTGGCGCTCAACGCGGCCATCGAGGCGGCCCGCGCCGGCGAGCACGGGCGCGGCTTCGCGGTGGTCGCCGACGAGGTACGCAGCCTTTCGCAGCGCAGCAACCAGACCGCCGACACGGTGCAGAACGTGCTCGGCCAGTCCGAGCAGATCGTCAACACCGGCGCCGCGCAGGTCAGCGATGTTGGCGAGGCCCTCGGCGAGAACGCCGCCCTGACGGAAAACCTCTCCGGCGCCATCCTCCAGCACAGCCAGGCGCTCGACCAGGCCCACCGCCAGCTGGTGCAGGTGCGCGACAACAGCGCCGCCCAGCGCGAAGCCAGCCTGCGCCAGCGTGCCGCCAGCGCCGAACTGCTGCAAGCCCAGGAATCCCTGGTCGAGCTGGGCGAGCGCCTCGACCAGTTGTCGCAGCAGTTGCACCAGCGGGTCGCCGAACAGCGCTGAAACCAGCCACGGGCACCAGACATGAAAAAGCCGGCTTGCGCCGGCTTTTTCATGTTCTGCTGCACCTTCAGTCGTTGCTCGGCTTGTTCACCGCCTGCAGCACGTACTGCGGCAGGGCGAAGGCCCCCTGGTGGATTTCCGGGTTGTAGTAGCGGGTCACGATGCTGCTGCCGGCAAAGCGCTGGCGCAGGGTTTCCAGCGGCAGCTTGCGGTACTCGGCATCGGTGCTGCCCCAGGCGAAGGTCATGCTGCCGCCGATATAGGTCGGCACCGCCGCCATGTAGAAGTGCCAGTCGGCGAACAGCCCGTCCATGCGGCTGGCGGTGTTCTGCACTTCGGACAACTGCATGAATGGCGTGCCGTTCTGCGTGACCAGGATGCCGCCGTCGTTCAGGCAGCGGCGGCAGGCCTGGTAGAAGTTCTCGGAGAACAGCACCTCGCCCGGACCGATCGGGTCGGTGGAGTCGGAGATGATCACGTCGAACTTCTCCGTGGTGGTGGCGACGAAATTCATGCCGTCGTCGATCACCAGGTTCAGCCGCGGGTCTTCATAGGCGCCGCAGCTGTGGTTGGGCAGGAACTCCTGGCACATCTCGACCACGGTGCCGTCGATCTCGACCATGGTGATGCTCTCCACGCCGCGGTGCTTGCGCACCTCGCGCAGCATGCCGCCGTCGCCGCCGCCGATGATCAGCACGCGCTTGGCGTTGCCGTGGGCGAGGATCGGCACGTGGGTGAGCATCTCGTGGTAGATGAACTCGTCGGCCTCGGTGGTCTGGATCACCCCGTCCAGGGCCATCACCCGGCCCATGCGGGCATTCTCGAAGATCACCAGGTGCTGGTGTTCGGTGCGTACTTCGTGCAACAGCTTGTCCATGCGAAAGCGCTGGCCATAGCCGTCGTAGAGAGTTTCCAGGTAGTCGCTCATGGGTAGTCCCCCGTCGAGGTGGTGGATGCGGACGGACTGACACCCGCCCATGAAAAGGCGCGCATTGTAAGGGCATAACCGGGGTGGCTCCACCGCTGGAGCCAAACTGGAGCGCCTGCCTGCGGTAGATCCACTGGGCAGGGCGATGTTCAGGCCGCGCCGCGGTTTACAGACGGACGTTGCCGCGCGGACCGGCCAGGGCCCAGATGATCAGGCCAAGCACCGGAAGGAAGACGATCAGCAGGACCCAGACGACTTTCATCAGGGTTTCCGCATTGCTTTTCACCACGTTGATGATCGCCCAGATATCCAGGACCAGAATGACGAGGCTGAGAAGACCGCTCACGAACGAGCCCATGGGAACACTCCTGTGTGATGGGGTTACCTGTTTAGGATAAGCGCAATCGGCGGTGGTTCCATTTTTCTGCCTGGTGGGCGGGAAAACTCCGTAAATCGGACACATGCGACATATTGCTGCGTTTTTACGACAGCTTGTGACTTCAGGGTCAGGTTTCGTCATCAACACAGTACAGGCCACGGTATTACACGCTTTCGTCGGCCAGATCGCATATTGGGCAT
Source organism: Pseudomonas sp. R-28-1W-6 (assembly GCF_009799925.1). Lineage (GTDB taxonomy): Bacteria > Pseudomonadota > Gammaproteobacteria > Pseudomonadales > Pseudomonadaceae > Aquipseudomonas. Next base: position 143,516 of record NZ_WELK01000004.1, on the reverse strand, counting down.
CCATTGGAGATACAGACCCATGAACACTCTGCTCCGCGTCAACGAAGCACTCCTGATTGCTGGTCGCGCCTTCCAGCCGTTCCAGTGTGTAGCCTGGACCCAGCAGGACGGTAGCGGCGAACTCAGCCTGACCGTGATCGACCGCACCAACACCCGCGTCGGCCAGACCCGCCTGACCAGCAGCACCTACCGCGACCCGGCGCAACTGGCCGATGTCCTGACCCAGTCGCGCGAACAACTGAGTCGCCAGGGCTACGACCTCGAGCCGTGGAGCATGCCGGAGTAAGACTTCGCACTCCCCCGGCCTGCCGCCACCCCAACCCCCTCTGCCCCTCTGGGCGAGGGGGTTTTTATTGCCGGCGAAACGGGATTCGCACGACACGGACCTGTCCATATCTGTGGGTTTATTGTCATTGTCGCCATGGCAAGCCGAGCGCAGACTGCGTCCATCTTCCTGCGAGAAACGCCCATGGACGCCCCCCGGACCATTGCCTGCCTGATCTACCCCGACGTGATGAGCCTGGATGTCAGCGGCCCGCTGCAGGTGTTCGCCTCGGCCAATGTCGAGTGCCAACGCCAGGGCCTGCCGCCGGCCTACCGCTTGCGGGTGCTGGCCGAGCAAACCGGCCCGGTCGCCACCTCGGCGGGCTTCCAGCTGGTCGCCGAGCAGGCCTGGCGCGATAGCGATCCCGCCGAGCTGGACACCCTGCTGATTCCCGGCGGCCTCGGCGAGGCCGCGCAATGCCGGAACCAGCAGCTGCTTGAGTGGCTAAGGGCGGCCGAACCCCGGCTGCGCCGCCTCGGCTCGGTGTGTTCCGGGGCGCTGATCCTGGCCGCCGCCGGGCTGCTCGACGGGCGCCGGGCGACCACCCACTGGGCCGATGTCGAGGCGCTGCGCGCCTACCCGCGGGTCGAGGTGGACGGCAATCGCCTGCACACCTATGACCCCAGCGGCCGCGATGGCGAAGCCCATGTGTTCACCTCGGCCGGAGTCACCGCCGGCATCGACCTGGCCCTAGCCCTGGTCGAGGCCGATCTGGGTCGCCCGCTGGCCCTGGCCGTGGCCCGGCGCCTGGTGATGTTCCTCCGTCGCCCCGGCGGCCAGGCGCAGTTCAGCGCCCTGCTCACCCCGCAGGCCAACCGCACGCCACGTCTGCTCGGTCTGCTCGAGTGGATGGCGCAGAACCTCGCGGCGGACCTGTCGCTGGAGGCCCTGGCCAGCCAGGCCAACCTGTCCAGCCGCAGCCTGTCGCGCCTGTTCGTCCAGGAGCTGGGCATGGGCCCGGGGCGCTACGTCGAGCGCCTGCGCCTGGAGGCGGCGCGCGCGCTGCTGCAGGACAGCGGCGCCTCGATCGGCACGGTGGCGCGGCTGACCGGCTTCAACCACCCGGAAAACCTGCGCCGCACCTTTCACAAGCACCTGGCGGTCAGTCCCCAGGACTATGCCGAACGCTTCGCCTGAACAGGAGAGATAACCATGCTGCAACTACGCCCCGGCTGCGAATGCTGCGACCGTGACCTGCCGCCCGACTCGGCGGACGCGATGATCTGCTCGTTCGAGTGCACCTTCTGTCGCGCCTGTGCAGAACAGCGCCTGCACGGCCACTGCCCCAACTGCGGCGGCGAGCTGCTGCGCCGGCCGATTCGCCCGGCCGCCACGCTGGCCGCCAACCCACCCTCCACCGTGCGCATCCACAAGCCTGGCGGCTGCCAGGCCAATCGCTGAGGAACCCCGCCATGCTCATGCTTCTACGTAAATTCCGCGGCGACGCCCTTGCCCTGCCGCCACGCGCCAGCCTGCAGCAGGTTGCCCTGGCCTGGCTGGGCGGTGTGCTGGCCATCGCCTGCGTGGCCAGCGCCGGCGACCTGCTGTCGCTGAGCCTGCTGCTCGGCTCCTTCGGCGCCTCCTGCGTGCTGGTATTCGGCTTCGCCGATCTGCCCTTCTCGCAGCCGCGCAACGTGATCGGCGGGCACCTGCTCAGCTCCCTGGTGGGCCTGGCGTTCCTGCATGCCTTCGGCCCACAGTGGTGGGTGCTGGCCCTGGCCGTCGGCAGCGCCATCGCCCTGATGATGCTGACCCGCACCGTGCACCCGCCGGCCGGTTCCAACCCGGTGATCATCTTCCTGGCCCAGCCGGGCTGGGGCTTCCTGCTCTTCCCCACCCTGGTCGGTGCCCTGCTGCTGGTCCTGGTGGCGCTGTTCTTCAACAACGCCACGCGCAGCGGGCGTTACCCGAAATACTGGTGAGGCCGAGCATGCTGCTGCGCAACCCGACCCTGCTGCGCCTGTTCATCGCCCAGGCGCTGTACTGGAGCTGCTCGATGATCGGCATCACCCTGACCGCCCTGGTCGGCCTGCAACTGGCGCCCCTGAACAGCCTGGCCACCCTGCCGCTGGCCCTGCTGGTGCTCGGCAACCTGCTGAGCACCCAGCCGCTGTCACTGTTCATGCAGCGCCACGGGCGCCGCCCGGGGTTGCTGCTCGGCGCGCTGGCCGGTATCGGCGGCGGCCTGCTCAGCGCCCTGGGTGTGTGGCAGGCGAGCTTCCTGCTGTTCTGCCTGGGCGCCCTGCCGATCGGCGTGTACCAGGCCTCGGCGATGTACTACCGCTTCGCCGCGCTGGAGGAGGTGGACGAGGCGCACAAGGGCCGCGCCAGCGCCTGGGTGATCGGCGGCGGGGTGTGCGCCGCATTGCTCGCGCCAACCCTCACCCTGTGGTCGCGCAACGCCCTGGCCACCCCCTATGTCGGCGCCTACCTGCTGCTGGCCGCCCTCGCCCTGCTGGCCCTGCTGCCGCTCGCCGGCCTGCGCGAGGGCAGCGTGCCGGCGCCGGCGAGCGGCGGCCTGCGCGGATTGGGCGAGCTGCTCGGACGCCCGCGGATCCGCGCGGCCATGGCCACCACCGCCATCGGCCACGGCCTGATGATCATGGTGATGAACGCCACGCCGCTGGCCATGAGCTTCTGTGGCCTGGCGCTGGAGGACGGGGCACGGGTGATCCAGTGGCACATGCTCGGCATGTTTCTCCCGGCCTTCGTCGCCGGGCCGCTGGTCGACCGCCTCGGCAGCCAGCGCGTGGCGCTGCTCGGCATCGCCCTGCTCGCGCTCAGTGCCGGCGTCGCCCTGGCCGGCCAGGGCCTGGGGCATTTCCTCATCGCCTCCTGCCTGCTCGGCATGGGCTGGAACCTGATGCTGGTGGCCGGCACGACCCTGCTCGGCAGCGCCCATGCGCCCGGCGAACGCGGCCAGGCCCAGGGCCTGATGGAGCTGGGCAACGGCACGGTGGCGGCCGGCGCCTCGTTCGCCTCCGGCGCGCTGCTCAGCAGCATCGGCTGGAACCCGGTGAACCTGGCCATGCTGCCGTTGCTGGCGCTGGCCCTGCTGGCCCTGCGCGGCGCCGCCGGCAAGGCAGCCGCACCGGCCTGAATGCCTGATGCCGGGCACACGCCAGCGCCACAAACAGACAAGGCGACCGAAGTCGCCTTGTCTTGCCCTGCACTGGCCTGGCGCCGAGGCGCCCCGATCAGTAGTAGGCGTTCTCGCGGTTGCTGTGGTCGGTCACGTCGCGCACACCCTTGAGCTCGGGAATGCGCTCGAGCAGGGTCTTCTCGATGCCTTCCTTGAGGGTGTAGTCGGCCTGGCCGCAGCCCTGGCAACCACCGCCGAACTTGAGCACGGCGATGCCCTCCTCAACCACATCGACCAGGCTGACCTGGCCGCCGTGGCTGGCCAGCCCCGGGTTGATCTCGGTCTGCAGGTAGTAGTTGATGCGCTCGGTGACCGGGCTGTCTTCATTGACCATCGGCACCTTGGCGTTCGGCGCCTTGATGGTCAGCTGGCCGCCCATGCGGTCGGTGGCGTAGTCGACCACGGCGTCTTCCAGGAACGGCTCGCTGACCGCGTCGATCCAGGCGGTGAAGCTGGCCAGGCCGACGGCGGTGTCTTCCGGCTTCTGCTCGCCCGGCTTGCAGTAGGCGATGCAGGTTTCCGCATACTGGGTGCCCGGCTGGGTGATGAACACGCGGATGCCGATGCCCGGCGTGCTCTGCTTGCTCAGCAGGTCAGCCAGATAATCGTGGGCCGCATCGGTAATGGTAATGGCGCTCATGGCAACTCCTCGCAAACATGGAGGCAGTGTACGCCACTCGCCCCGGCGGATAAAGTCCTACCAAATTAGTAGGAATAATTCTTGACCAGCGGCCGCCCCGTGCAGCCGCGGCCCGCTGCCGTCACAGATTCTGGTAGCGGTTCATGTCCAGCACGCCCGCCTCCACCGGCTCGGTCTCGCGGATATGGGCCGACAGGTCGTGGAAGTAGCGCCAGAACTCGGGGTGGCTGCGGCGAATGCCCCAGCGCTCGACCAGCCTGTCGAAGGCCCGCTGATCGCGGGCCTGCTCCAAGGCGCTGACGAATGCCGGCACCTCGGCCACCGGCACATTGAACAGGAAGTTCGGGTAGCTGGTCAGTACCCCCGGGTAGACCGTCAGGGTGTCCAGCCCCGGCTGGTAGCGCAGCGATTCACCGACGATGAACGCCACGTTGCTGTGCGCGCGGTTGCGCAGCAGGCTGTAGACCTCGCGCCGGCCGCCGGCCAGTTCGATGCGCAGCAGGCTGGCTTCCGGCAACTGCTCGATCACCTTGAGCCCCGCCGCCGGCCGGCCCGGCAGACGGCTCAGGGCCTGCTCGGCGCTGCGCAGTTGCTCATCCAGGCCATTGCGATAGCAGTGCGCGCCGCGGCAGCGGTTGATCGGGTCGGGCCGCGCGTTGAGGTCGGCGTAGCGCTGCAGCAGGACCTCGGCAAAGGCGCGTTTGGGGTCGCTGCCTTCGAGCTTGAGGGCGGTCGGGGTATGCAGGTCGGCCTCCACATAGGTCAGCCACATCTTCAGCTGGCCGCTGCTCTGGTACCAGTCGTCCAGGTAGGCCTGGCGCGACTCGGCCGGCAGCAGGCGGAGGAAGTTCAGCTCGGCGCCGTTGCGGATCAGGTCGAAGTACAGCCGGGTCTGCGCCTGGTGCGAGACCGTGCCGAACACGTCGAAGTTGACCACCAGCTGGTAGTAGGTGCGCTCGAACAGCGGGAAATCCAGCAGCCACAGGGTCTGCGGGATCTCGCCGATCAGGCCCTTGCGCACCGAGGCGCTGTCGTACTGGCGGAAGATCGACAGCAGCGCGTTGTCGTTGCCGGCCCAGATGCTCGACCAGCTGGGTGCCGGCGCATCGGCATAGGCCTGCTGGCGCAGGTCCTCGTACGCGTTGCGCTTGTTGCGATAGCTGCGCCACAGCCCCAGCAGGTCGCCGATCTCGTCGAACTGCCCGGGCATGGCCAGCAGCGGCGTGGCTTTTGCGCGGTAGGCGGCATCGGTGAGGTAAAGGTCACGTTCCGGGGCCTGGAACAGCGCCCAGAAGTTGTCGCGGATCACGTCGGTGGCGATCTGCCCGCGGCACACCGGGCCGCGGATAAAGGTGCGCACGAAGTACTCGGCGTTATCCAGCATGAACTGGTAGCGCGCCTGCGGCGGGATGGCGGCGAAGGTCTCGAAGGGGTTTTCCCGCCGTTGGGCGCCATAGCCGGGCACCGCATCGGCCGTCCAGTGCGTGCCGTAAAATAGTTCGTTGACCCGCGCCAGCTTCTTCGCGCTGAGCGCATAGGTGATGTGGGTCTTGTGCACGATCACACCCTGGATCGGCCACAGGCGGTAGTACACCTGGGTGCCCGGGTCTTCGTTGGGCCGCCGGGTGGCAATCGCATCGATCGGCTGGCCGCTGGGCGTTCGCGAACGCACCAGCTGGAAGAAATGCCCCGGCTCGCCACCCTCGAAGTACAGGTGGGCGAGGAACAGGTGCTCGAACAGCCAGCGGCCGACCAGCGCCTCGCGGGCTCCCGGCGCGTTGAGCAGGTTCTCCCATTCGGCGATCTGCTTCTGCTCGGCCGGCGAAGGCTGCAGCGCCTGCTCGTCCACCGGCGCGCCCTGTTTCAGCCACTGCTGCAGGGTGGCGTATTCGCCGTCGCTGAGACCGGCCACGGCGAACGGCATGCCGGCATGGGCGAAGTTCTGCTGGTAGGCGGCGAACTCGTCCGGCAGCGGGCACTGGTTGTCGCGCCGGATGGAAATATCCAGGTCGGCCGGCAGCTTGGCATTCGGCGTGGGCGGATTGCTGCGCCCCAGTTCGAGCATGCGCGCCATCAGCGCGGCCTGCCCGCTCCGGGCATCCAGCACCGAAGCAAAACCCTTGGCGCGCCAGGCCGCCTCGCCATGGGCATCGAGGTACAACCGCGTGGTCGCCTGCGCCTCGGTGCGAGTGCCGTCGTACACCGGCAGCTTGCTGGCGCCACGCAGCACGCCTTCGCCACTGCCCAGGTTGAGCTGGCACGGCGCGTCGTAGCAGGCGTGGCAGGCCACGCACTTCTCGCTGAGGATGGGCTGGATATCGCGGCCATAGGACAGCGCTTCGCCGGCGCCGGCCAGGCCGGCAAAGCTGAACACGAAGAAGCAGACCGCAAGTCCCTGGCGCCACATAAACCCTATCCTGTTCGTACGAATGACGATTCTAACGCACTGGCCAATCGGCGGGCGCCTTGAACATGAGCAAAATTCATGGAAAAACCCAAGGTGCGGCAAAAGCATGCAGCTTTGCTATCATCGCCACCTCTGTTTCCGCTCTCTCCAGGTAGTCCTCCATGTCCGATCGCAGCGCCCGCCTCCAGGCCCTTCAGCAAGCTCTGAAAGAACGCATCCTGATCCTCGACGGCGGCATGGGCACCATGATCCAGAGCTACAAGCTGGAGGAGGCGGACTACCGCGGCGCGCGCTTCGCCGACTGGCCGAGCGACGTGAAGGGCAACAACGACCTGCTGCTGCTCAGCCGCCCGGACGTGATCCAGGCCATCGAGAAGGCCTACCTGGATGCCGGCGCCGACATCCTGGAAACCAACACCTTCAACGCCACCCAGGTGTCCCAGGCCGACTACGGCATGGAAAGCCTGGTGTATGAGCTGAACGTCGAAGGCGCGCGCCTGGCCCGGGAAGTGGCCGACGCCAAGACCCGGGAAACCCCGGACAAGCCGCGCTTCGTTGCCGGCGTGCTCGGCCCAACCAGCCGTACCTGCTCGATCTCCCCGGACGTCAACGACCCCGGCTACCGCAACGTCAGCTTCGACGAGCTGGTGGAAAACTACGTCGAGGCCACCCGTGGCCTGATCGAGGGCGGCGCCGACCTGATCCTGATCGAGACCATCTTCGACACCCTCAACGCCAAGGCGGCGATCTTCGCCGTGCAGCAGGTGTTCGAGGACGACAACGTCGAACTGCCGATCATGATCTCCGGCACCATCACCGACGCCTCCGGCCGTACCCTGTCCGGGCAGACCACCGAGGCCTTCTGGAACTCGGTGGCGCACGCCAAGCCGATCTCCGTGGGGCTGAACTGCGCCCTCGGCGCCAAGGACCTGCGCCCGTACCTGGAAGAGTTGTCGACCAAGGCCGGCACCCACGTTTCCGCCCACCCCAACGCCGGCCTGCCGAACGCCTTCGGCGAATACGACGAGACCCCGGCCGAGATGGCCGCGGTGGTCGAGGAATTTGCCGCCTCGGGCTTCCTGAACATCATCGGCGGCTGCTGCGGCACCACCCCGCCGCATATCCAGGCGATTGCCGAGGCCGTGGCCAAGTACAAGCCGCGCGTGATTCCGGACATCCCCAAGGCCTGCCGTCTGTCCGGCCTGGAGCCGTTCACCATCGACCGCAACTCGCTGTTTGTGAACGTCGGCGAGCGCACCAATATCACCGGCTCAGCCAAGTTCGCCCGGCTGATCCGCGAGGAAAACTACACCGAGGCCCTGGAAGTCGCCCTGCAGCAGGTCGAGGCCGGCGCCCAGGTGATCGACATCAACATGGACGAAGGGATGCTCGATTCCCAGGCAGCCATGGTCAAGTTCCTCAACCTGATCGCCGGCGAGCCAGATATCTCGCGCGTGCCGATCATGATCGACTCATCCAAGTGGGAAGTGATCGAAGCCGGCCTCAAATGCATTCAGGGCAAGGGCATCGTCAACTCGATCTCGATGAAGGAAGGCGTCGAAGCGTTCAAACACCACGCCAAGCTGTGCAAGCGCTACGGCGCCGCCGTGGTGGTGATGGCCTTCGACGAAGTCGGCCAGGCCGACACCGCCGCACGCAAGCGTGAAATCTGCCAGCGCAGCTACGACATCCTGGTGGGCGAAGTGGGCTTCCCGCCGGAAGACATCATCTTCGACCCGAACATCTTCGCCGTGGCCACCGGCATCGAAGAGCACAACAACTACGCCGTGGACTTCATCGAAGCCTGCGCCTATATCCGCGACCACCTGCCCCATGCCCTGAGCTCGGGCGGCGTGTCCAACGTGTCGTTCTCCTTCCGTGGCAACAACCCGGTGCGCGAAGCGATCCACTCGGTGTTTCTCTACCACGCGATCCAGAACGGCCTGACCATGGGCATCGTCAACGCCGGCCAGCTGGAGATCTATGACGAGATCCCGAAAGAGCTGCGCGAGAAAGTCGAAGACGTGGTGCTCAACCGCACCCCGAACGGCACCGAGGCCCTGCTGGCCATCGCCGACAACTACCGTGGCGACGGCAGCGTCAAGGAAGTCGAAGACGAAGCCTGGCGCGCCCTGCCGGTCGACAAGCGCCTGGAACATGCGCTGGTCAAGGGCATCACCGCCTTCATCGTCGAAGACACCGAGGAATGCCGCCAGCAGTGCGCGCGCCCGATCGAGGTGATCGAAGGCCCGCTGATGAGCGGGATGAACGTGGTCGGCGACCTGTTCGGCGCCGGCAAGATGTTCCTGCCGCAGGTGGTGAAATCCGCCCGCGTGATGAAGCAGGCCGTGGCCCACCTGATCCCCTTTATCGAGGCCGAGAAAGGCGACAAGCCGGAAGCCAAGGGCAAGATCCTGATGGCCACCGTTAAGGGCGACGTGCACGACATCGGCAAGAACATCGTCGGCGTGGTGCTCGGCTGCAACGGCTACGACATCGTCGACCTGGGCGTGATGGTACCGGCGGAGAAGATCCTGCAGACGGCAATTAGCGAAAAGTGCGACATCATTGGCCTGTCCGGCCTGATCACCCCCTCGCTGGACGAGATGGTGCATGTCGCCCGCGAAATGCAGCGCCAGGGCTTCAACCTGCCGCTGATGATCGGCGGCGCCACCACCTCCAAGGCCCACACCGCGGTGAAGATCGAGCCCAAGTACCAGAACGACGCGGTGGTCTACGTCACCGATGCCTCGCGCGCGGTCGGCGTGGCCACCCAGCTGCTGTCCAAGGAGCTGAAAGCCGGTTTCGTCGAACGCACCCGAGCCGAATACGTGGAGGTGCGCGAACGCACCTCGGCCCGCGCCTCGCGCACCGAGCGCCTGCCCTATGCCGCCGCCGTGGCCAACAAGCCGCAGTTCGACTGGAGCAGCTACCAGGCCAGCAAGCCGAGCTTCACCGGCGTGAAGGTGCTGGACGACATCGACCTGGCGACCCTGGCCGAGTACATCGACTGGACGCCGTTCTTTATTTCCTGGGACCTGGCCGGCAAGTTCCCGCGCATCCTCACCGATGAAGTGGTCGGCGAAGCCGCCACCGCGCTGTATGCCGATGCCCAGGCGATGCTGAAGAAGCTGATCGACGAGAAGCTGATCAGCGCCCGCGCGGTGTTCGGCTTCTGGCCGGCCAACCAGGTCGACCACGATGACATCGAAGTCTACGGCGACGACGGAAAACCGCTGGCCAAGCTGCATCACCTGCGCCAGCAGACCATCAAGCCGGACGGCAAGCCAAACCTGTCCCTGGCCGACTTCGTCGCACCGAAGGACAGCGGCGTCACCGACTATGTCGGCGGTTTCATCACCACCGCCGGCATCGGCGCCGAGGAAGTGGCCAAGGCCTACCAGGACGCCGGCGACGACTACAACTCGATCATGGTCAAGGCCCTGGCCGACCGCCTGGCCGAAGCCTGCGCCGAGTGGCTGCACGAACAGGTGCGGAAAAATTACTGGGGTTATGCCAAGGACGAGCAGCTCTCCAACGAGGAGCTGATCAAGGAAGCCTACAAGGGCATCCGCCCGGCCCCCGGCTACCCGGCCTGCCCCGACCACACCGAGAAGAAGACCCTGTTCACCCTGCTCGACCCACAAGCCGAGTTCAACCAGGCCGGGCGCAGCGGCGTGTTCCTCACCGAGCACTACGCCATGTTCCCCGCCGCCGCCGTCAGCGGCTGGTACTTCGCCCACCCCGAGGCGCAGTACTTCGCCGTGGGCAAGGTCGACAAGGACCAGGTGCAGAGCTACACCACGCGCAAGGGCCAGGAGCTGGCGGTGAGCGAGCGCTGGCTGGCGCCGAACCTGGGTTACGACGACTGACTGCACAGGGACGCCACGCGTCCCTACTCAACATGACGACACTCGAACTCATCGCCTCCGCCCTGGGCATCACCTCCGTCTGGCTGACCGTGCGGCAGAACGCCCTGTGCTGGCCCATCGGCCTGGTGATGGTGCTGCTCTACGCCTGGTTTTTCCTCGACGCCCGCCTGTATTCGCTGGTGCTGCTGCACGGCGTGTTCGCCGCCATGCAGCTGTACGGCTGGTGGCAATGGCGCCAGGGCGTGGACAACAGCGGGCGGCGCCCGGTCAGCCAGGCCGGCGGCCAGGAGGTCAGCCTGGGTCTGGCTGCGGCCCTGTTTATCGGACTGGCATTGGGGCTGGCCATGCAGAGCTTCACCGAAGCCATCTATCCCTGGCCGGACGCCCTGCTCACCGCCTTCAGCCTGCTCGCCCAGCTGTGGATGGCGCTCAAGCGCTGGCAGTGCTGGGTGCTGTGGATTCTGGTCGATGTGCTCTATGTCGGTTTCTTCGGCTTCCAGGGTTACTGGCTGACGGCCGGACTGTATGCCGCCTTCACTGCTCTGGCGCTGCTCGGCCTGCGTGAATGGCGCGCCACGCGGCTGCAGACCGCATGAAAGTCGTGGTGCTCACCGGCCCCGAATCGAGCGGCAAGACCTTTCTCGCCGAGCGCCTGCAGCGGCACTTCGGCGGCCTGGTGGTCGGCGAATACGTGCGCCATTTCATCGAGCAGGAGCAGCGCGACACCCGTCTGGCAGATATCCCGGCCATCGCCCGTGGCCAGCTGGCCTGGGAGGATGCCGCCCGCACCAGAGCGCCCGAGCTGCTGATCCTCGACACCCACCTGCTGAGCAATATGCTCTGGAGCCAGACCCTGTTCGGCGCCTGCCCGGACTGGCTCGAAGCAGAGCTGCTGCAGCGACACTACGACCTGCACCTGCTGCTCTCGCCGCAAGGCGTGGACTGGCACGACGACGGCCAGCGCTGCCAGCCGCAACTGACCGAGCGTCAGCGCTTTCACCAGGCGTGCGGCGACTGGCTGCAGCGGCATGCACGCCCCTGGACCGGGGTCGGCGGCGACTGGCTGCAGCGCGAGGCCCAGGCCATCGAACAGGTACGCCGACTGCTCGGCTAACAGGCTGTTGAAAACGGCTATGTAACGGCTACGTGTTGCTTGCGTGAGGCGGGTGCTTGGTGGCTGCTCTGGCTGTTCGTAGGAGCGAATTCATTGGCGACCTGGGGCAACGCTGAGCGGCCAGCGCCGGGCAGCCTGGCGAGCACGATATTCGCGACCTGCTCGGCTACCCGCTGGAACCGCTGCCGCCCAGCCTTCGCGGGTAATGGGTCGATGTGCGCAGGAAGCTCCGGAAAGGTGGGCGATCGGCAGAACTGCCGCCGATCGCAACCCCCCAGGATTAACCGCCCTAACCCGGCTGCCCCGGCTGATGCGGTCCGATGCGGTATGGGCGCATCATCTCGTTGTCTTCGTGCTCGACAATATGGCAGTGCCAGACGAACTGGCCGGGCGTGTTGAACTGCGCGCGCAGGCGCGTGACCTGGCCGGGATAGGCGATCACTGTATCCTTGAAGCCGGTCTCCCAGGGCTCGGCCGGGGTCGGCACCGAGCCGGGGGCGAGTTGAACCGTCTCGGCCTGCTCGTCGACGAAGATGTCCTGCCGTTCGATGACTTCGAACACGACTTCATGAATGTGCATCGGGTGGGCATCGCCGGTGGCGTTGTACAGCTCCCAGATCTCAGTCGCGCCGAGGGCCGGGTTCTCACTAACCGGCTCCATCCACAGGCGCCTGGTCCAGGCGGCTGGAGCCTCGCCCGGATCCCCCATCAGCGTGCCGAGCAACGCTTCGGCTGGCGCGTCGGCGAAGAAGGCCGACATCTCTTCGAGCAGTACCAGGCGGCGGATGAAGGTTGCCGCCGGCAGCGGCATGATCGCCGGCAACTGCAGGAACTGCGGCGGCGTGCTCGGATCGGCCGCCAGCGCCGGCACCACGCGCAACTGCATGACCTGGCCGGTGGTGTCCGGGTCGGCCATATCGAAGTCGTATCCCGGTTCACCGCCGCTAAAGGGCTCGTCCGGCCCGACATTGCCGAGGACGTAGTTGCCCGGCGGCACCTGACTGAAGTCGACGATCAGCTCGGCCCGCTCCGCCAGCCCCATCAGCAGGCGGTTGCCGTGGTCGGCGCTGAGGTTTACCGGCGCGGCGAGGAAGCCGCCCTCGTTGCCGATCTGCCAGACCTCCACCCCGGGGATGGCATTGAAGTCGAGGATCAGGAAGCGCGACTGGCAGCCGTTCAGCACGCGCAGGCGGTAGCGCACCTGCTCGACGGTGTGGAAGGGCCAGGTAGTGCCGTTGACCATCAGCATGTTGCCGAAGAACTCGGGGTTCCACAGCGGCGAGATGTCGCTATCCGGAATAAAGGGGCCGGCGATGTCGTCGAAAAACGCGCGGGAGTCCGGGTAAAACAGCGAGCCGTCGGCGTTGAAGGAGCGATCCTGGATCGCCACGGGGATCTCGTAATAGCTCTTGTTCGGTGGGAACTTGTCGTTCGCCTTGGGCGCCGGCCCCGGCAGCAGCGCCGGGGTGCCGGAACGCGTGTCGAGTACCGCGGCGTCGCCGGCCGGGCCACCACGGACCAGGTAGAAACCGGCCGGCCCGGCGTAGACGTTCAGACGGGTCATGCCCAGGGTGTGGTCGTGATACCAGAGGGTCGAGGCGCGGCTGGTGTTCGGGTACTGGAAGGTAGCGAAGCCCGGCCCCCAGCTCTCGCCGAACTTGGCCAGCGCCTTGCCGGCGAAGAATTCGTACCAGCTGCCTTCGCGGGCGAAGTCCGCCGGGATGTTGCGGGCATCGGGCAGATACCAGGCCTCGGCGTAGCCGTCGCTCTCATCGCCGACGCCGACTGCGCCGTGCACATGGGTGATCATCGGCACCGGACCGGTGTAGGGCGCGGGCGTGCTACTGAAGGTCGGGCGAGTATCGCGGCCGGCAGTGCTGCCGGGCGGGTTGGCCCAGTGCAGGGTCGGGTCGACGGGCAGCAGGTGGGGCAGGAAGTTGCCGGCGGCGTCCTTGAGGTCGTTGACCCACTTCACCCGCACCGGGGTGTTCCAGGTGGCCTCGATGGTCAGCGAGGGTGCGTTGTGCAGCAGCAAGCCTCTCTTGCTGCCGGCCGCCACCGCGCCATAACCCCAGACCGTAGTGGCGGGCAGGCCGGCGGGGAGTATCTGCTGGCTGAGCTGCCTGAGCGCAATCTCGTAATAATCGACCCGCTTGCCGCCAAACTGGGTGAACAGCGCCGCCTTGGGCATCACCGGAGGAATCAGCAAAGGCGTCTGGAACTTGGGCACCACGCCGGGATCGAGGGAGCCGCCGGGGATCTGGGCGATCGCCACCGGCACGCCGAAGCGCTTGACCGCGTACAGCGTAAGGACCGTGCCGCCGGTATATTTCAGGAATGTACGCCGTGTGAACATGATGCGAACCTCCATGCGTCAAATTGCCTGAACTGCCACTTGGACCGTCCATCAATTCGTCGAAGGCATCCACTTTCAGGTTGCACACGACACGCTGCCGCACAACGTTCCTTGTCCCCCTTGAGCCACCTCCGTACCTGAAGACCACCCGCATAAATGCGATGCTGTTCGAAAAATACTGCTGCATGGACCACAAATCAGCGCTGTGCGATCAATTCGCCAGCAAATTGAAGCTTAGTCAGTCATCTCGCCACTATTTTTCCGCTGGTCGCTTCCAACAGCGCTGTTGAAAAACTACCTGCGTTGCCATCGCGGCGTTAAAAACAGGCTCAAAATGCTCATTTACAGCTCGTAAACTGCGCTTTCTCGCCTGTTTTTGCCTTGCGCTGACTGCCTCGCCTACGTTTTTCAACAGCCTGCTAACCGTACACGGCACTACTTGGTTCTTGTAAACCTTCGTCAAGGAAACCCATGTCCCCCATCACCTACATCATCCGCCACCCTTCCGCCGGCCTGCTGTTCGTCCAGCTGCTCGGCGTGCTGCTCTACCCCTGGATGGAAGGCACCCAGATAGGCCGCGCGCTGTTCGGCGCCTTCGGCCTGGTGGTGCTGGGCCTGGCCCTGCATGTGGTCAAGCGCAGCCCGACGCAGACCTGGGTCGCCGTGCTGCTGGCCGTGCTGGTGCTGGTGCTGTCGTCGCTCGACATGCTGATGCCCAGCCCGCAGCTGGAATGGCTGATCGCCATCCTGGAGGCCACGTTCTACTTCTATGCGGCAGCCAGCCTGATTGCCTATATGAACGCGGACCAGCACGCCACCACCGACGAGCTGTACGCGGTCGGCGCGACCTTCACCCTGCTGGCCTGGGCCTTCGCCCATCTCTTCACCTTCTGCCAGCTGCTGCTGCCCGGCAGCTTCGCCGCGATGATCGAGCCGCAGGCGGCGCGCACCTGGATGGAGTTATTGTTTTTAAGCTTCACCACCCTCTCCGGGGTCGGCCTGGGCGATATCGTGCCGCTGACGCCCATGGCCCGTTCGCTGGTGATGATCGAGGAGTTCGCCGGGGTCATGTACCTGGCGCTGGTGGTGTCGCGCCTGATCGCCCTGTCGGTGACCAGGGCTCGGGGCTGAGACCGCCTCCACGCCAACAGCCCAAGCAAAAAGGCCCGCCGGATGGCGGGCCTGATCCATGCGCACCGGCCCTTGGCCAGCGGGCGACCACCTTACTGGCGGACGCCGAAGTCCTTGCCCCACAGACGGATCGCGGTGATGCCTTCTACCGGCCCCTCGAAGACGAAGTTCTGCCGCACCCCGACCTTCGCCGGGATGGTCACCTGGTCCGGATTGTCCAGCCCGGCCAACAGGGGGCTGGAGTAGCCGTCCTTATCGATGGCGATCAGCGCGCCGGTCTGGGTCAGATTGATCAGGCGCAACTGCTGGTCCGACTCGTTCTTGAAACCGATGGTGGCAACCAGGTTGTCGCCCTCGGGGGCGGTGCGCAGCAACTCGATCTCGACCTTGCCTTGCAGCTGCTCCAGAGCGGAGATGCTCAGGGAGCCATCGGTGCCCTCGGCCCCCTCGCGCCCTTCGGTGACGCCTTCGGTCAGGCCGCCCATGAGGTTCTTGCCGGCCGTGATCGCCGTCGACATGGTGGCCTTGGCCGAGTCGCGCAGCGTGCTGGCCCCGGTGGCGGCGGCTTCGTCGGCAAAGGCCGGCGCGACGCTGATGATGGAGGCCAGTAGCGCAAACATCCCTGCTCGATGATTCATATCCACTCCTTGAGAATCGGGTTAACCGCAGGCCCGAATGATCCTCCCACAGCGCCGCTGCCCACAAGCCCCGAGACGACGCCCTGCCCACCCCATCACAGCGCGTCGCGGGCATCCGCCGCGACTGCCATGCAGCCTGGCCCCTTCGACACCGAGGCGAGCAATCGGCGTTGAGGCAACCACAGCAATTGGCAGTGCATAATGCCGGGCACCTTCTACCCTGATGCTTCATGCCCAGCCCGAACTCAATGCCCTTGCTTGCCCTCGCCCTCGCTGCCGCCCTGACCCTGCTGACCTTGACCGGCCTGCAGCTCCGCCAGGCCCGGCGGGAAACCGCCCTGTACCGGAGCCTGCTCGACAGGCTGAGCGACGGCTTGGTGCTGCTCGACGCCAGCGGGCGGATCAACCAGCACAACCAGGCCGCCGCGCAACTGCTCGGCCGGCCCGCCGGCGAACTGCTCGGCACGCCCCTGGCCACCTGCCTGCCGCAGTTGCAAGTGCAGCCGCTCACCTGCCAGCAGCCGCGCCAAGTCGCCAATCCCGAGGGCCGCATGCTCGCCCTGGAGATGCACCAGCAGCCCGGCGCGGCCACGACCATCGTCCTGCTGCGGCCGCAGGCCGAGCCGCTGCGTTCGCAGGAGGACGTCGAGCGTTTCAAGCGCAGCCAGTACTTTGCCCGCATCGGCACCTGGGACTGGGCCATCGACACCAACCGCCTGTACTGGTCGGAGGCGATCTACGCCATGTTCGGCCATGCACCGGACGCAGTGACGCCCAGTTACGAGCTGTTCTGCGCCAGCGTGCACCCCGATGACCGCGCGCGGGTGCGCGCCGGCGAGCTGCGCTGCATCGAGACCGGCGAGAACCACGACGAGGAATACCGGGTGATCTGGCCGGACGGCAGCGTGCACTGGCTGCGCGAGACCGGCAACGTGGTCAAGGACGAACACGGCGTCGCCGTGAAGATGATGGGCGTGGTGCGCGATATCACCGAGGAGAAGGCCTGGGCCAGCCAGATGCACCAGCTGGCCCATCACGACCCGCTTACCGGCCTGCCCAACCGGCTGCTGTTCGAGGACCGCCTGCGCAGCGCCCTGGAGCGCGCCCGGCGCAGCGATACGCGGGTAGCCCTGGTGTTCATCGATCTCAACGGCTTCAAGGCGATCAACGATACCCTCGGGCATGCCGCCGGCGATCAGGTGCTGATAGCCACCGCGCAGCGCCTGCAAGGCGCCCTGCGTGGGTCGGACAGCGTGGCGCGGCTAGGCGGCGACGAATTCGTGGTGATTCTCGAGGGCCTGGCGCTGCATCGCGGCCTCGACGAAGAAGCGCGGAGCATTGGCGAGAAGATCATCGGCGCCCTGGCCACCCCACTCAGCCTGGAGCATGGCCAGCAGCGCATCGGCGCCAGCCTGGGCATCGCCGTGTTCCCCGATCACGCACCGAGCATGGACCGGCTCATCCATCACGCCGACCTGGCCATGTACGCGGCCAAGCGCAGTGGCGAGAACCAGTATCGCCTGGCCGGCGATACGCCACAGCGCGCCGACATCGGCTGAGAACCTGTTCAAAGTCAGCTGCGCGTCGGCCATGCTGCGTTGCAACGCAGTAACAGCCGAAGGCTGGTCAATCGGCCTCAGATGCTCATTTACAACGCGTAAACTGCGCTTCCTCGCTCGATTTATTCGCTGGCGCTTACCCTTCGGGCCAGCCTGCGGCTGTTACTCCCGTTGGTCGTTGCGCCTTGCCTGGCTCTAGCTCGCGAGGCTTTGAACAGGTTCTGAGCGCGGCGGCTCAACTCAGGTTGGAGCTGGATCGGCGGACGATCTTGATCGAATGCTTCAGCGCCGGCTTGCGCGTCACGCTGATCGCGCGGCGGGTCACCGTGTCGATGGTGATGTTCCAGAAGCCGCTGTTGGGCACGGTGATCTTCGCCGGGAACTTGTCGAACGCCCCGCCGTGGTAGGCATGGCGGCCGCCATTCTTGAAGCTGCGGAAGTTCGCATCGCTCATCAGGCGTATATTGCAGGGCTGCGAGCACTCGATGACGACGATATCATCCTCGTTCAGGTGTTCGCGCTGGTGAATGAATTTCATGGCCTGTTCCCACAGTATTTTTCCGGGCGCGACCATAGCACAGGATGCATCGCCAGCTAACCTTGGTAGGCCTGCCGTCTGGCGGCCGGCCATCAACCCGTTCATCCGTCACCGGACAAGGATGCCCCGCATGCCCCATCGGTTCCTCCCGCTGCTGCCCCTGCTGCTCGCCGGTTGCAGCAGCCCCGCCTATTTCGAGGCCGTCCCACCCTCCAGCCCGCAAAAGGCGGTGCTCTACCTGTATCGCCCCGAAGCGAGTAATCCGGGCCTGATGCAGCCGCTGCGCTACGACTACCCGGAAGTGTTCATCGACGAACAGAGCATAGGTACGCTGAAGTTCAACAGCCATCGGCATGTCGAACTGGCTCCGGGGCAACACAGCATTCGCATCACTGGCCTGAGCCAGGCGGCCAGGTGGGAGCCGCGCGATATCCAGCAAAAGCTGACCCTCAACCCGGCACAGATCAAGTATCTGAAACTGGATGTGCAGTACAACCTAGACGAAATGCTGATCGGCCAGCCCAAGCCGAGCTACAGCATCTACCTGACGCCGATGCGCAGCGAAGATGCCGTCTACGAAATCCGCCATACCAAGCCCCAATAACCTGCAGGAGAACATGCATGTCCACCCTCAATCACCTGGGCCTTGCCCTGCTCAGTGCCGCGCTGCTCACCGCCTGCAACACCCAGGCGCAGAACGAACCGCTGAGCGGTAACGCCAGCGCCAGCCAGGTCACCATCGAAGGCGTGCCCGGCGGGGTGACCACCCAGGTCGAAGAAATCAGCGCCGTGGTCAGCGCCATCGACCCCGCCAAGCGCAGCTTCACCCTGGAGGATGCCCAGGGCCATCGGCGCAGCTTCACCGCCGGTCCGGAAATGATCAACTTCCCGCAGCTGAAGGTCGGCGACAAGGTCAATGCCACCGTCGCCGTGGAACAGGTGGTGTACCTGCGTGAACCGGGCGCCGCCAGCGAAGATGGCGCCGCCGGGCTGGTCGCCACAGCGCCCGCCGGTTCCAAGCCGGGCCTGCTGGTGGCCGACACCATCGAGGTCACCGCCGTGGTCAAGGCCATCGACAGCAAGCGCCACACCGCCACTCTGGAGTTCGCCGACGGCACCCGCAAGACCGTGCAGGTACGCCCGGACGTGCAGCTCAAGGACGAGTACCTCAACAGCCAGGTGGTGATTCGCCTGAGTTCGGCGCTGGCCATCCGCGTGGAACCCCAGTAATCGCCTGCGCTCGGCGGGCCCAGCCCGCCGAGCCGGCCACGCTTCGCCGCTACCGCGCACAGTGGTAGCATGCGCGCCCCATGCGCATCCCCGACATCCAGCAACGCCTCGCCGATCTCGGCGCCCTGCCTGCCCACAGTGGCCGGGTGGTGCGTGCCTGGCTGCAGGGCAAGCCGCTGAACAGCGGCACCCGCCGCCAGCACAGCGAGAACTTCCTGCCGCTTTCCGTACGCGCCGGTCTGCCGCAACTCAGCGATGACCTCGACAACCTGGTGCGCCTGCGCTCCGAACACCCCGGTGCCGATGGCTCGGCGCGCCTGCTGGTGGAGCTCGGCGACGGCCAGATGATCGAGAGCGTGCTGCTGCCGCGCGGCGGCCTGTGCGTATCGAGCCAGGTCGGCTGCGCGGTCGGCTGCGTGTTCTGCCAGACCGGCAAGAGCGGCCTGCTGCGCCAGGTCGGCAGCGCCGAGATCGTCGCCCAGGTGGCCCTGGCGCGGCGCTTCCGGCCGGTGAAGAAGGTGGTGTTCATGGGCATGGGCGAGCCGGCGCACAACCTCGACAACGTGCTGGAAGCCATCGACCTGCTCGGCACCGAAGGCGGCATCGGCCACAAGAACCTGGTGTTCTCCACCGTCGGCGACCCGAGGGTGTTCGAGCGCCTGCCGCAGCAGCGGATCAAGCCGGCTCTGGCCCTGTCGCTGCACACCACCGATGCCGAGCTGCGCCAGCAGCTGCTGCCACGCGCGCCGCGCATCGACCCCGAGGAGCTGATGGAACTGGGCGAGGCCTACGCCCGCACCGTCGACTACCCGATCCAGTACCAGTGGACGCTGCTGAAGGGCATCAACGACAGCCAGGAGGAGATGGACGAGATCCTGCGCCTGTTCAAGGGCAAGTACGCGGTGCTCAACCTGATCCCCTACAACAGCCTGGAAGCCGACCAATTCCAGCGCCCGGACGGCGACCGCATCGTGCAGATCGTGCGCTACCTGCACAGCCGCGGCGTGCTGACCAAGGTACGCAACAGCGCCGGTCAGGACATCGACGGCGGCTGCGGCCAGCTGCGCGCGCGGGCTGCCGAACTGGTCGAGCGCAAACGCCAACAGCGCCATTCTGCGGACTGACACGACCCCGGGCTTGCCATTGCCGCAGGCGGCATGCACCAATCGACGCACATCCCCGTCAGGAGCCGCCCCATGTCCGCCCTCGAACTGAAGGTCCCGCCGCCGCTGGTGCTGTTTGTCTGCGGCCTGCTCATGTGGCTGCCGGCCTACCTGCTGCCGAGCCTGGGCCTCGAGCTGCCGGGGCTGCTGACGCTGGCCGTGCTGCTGACGCTCTGCGGGCTGGGCGTGGCCAGCGCCGGGGTCCTGGCGTTTCGCCAGGCCAGCACCACCATCAACCCGACCCGCCCGAGTGCCACCAGCAGCATCGTCAGCACTGGCGTGTACCGCTTCACCCGCAACCCCATGTACCTGGGCATGCTCCTGTGCCTGGGCGGCTGGGCGCTGTTTCTCGGCAACCCGCTGAGCCTGCTCGGCCTGCCGCTGTTCGTCGCCTACCTCAACCGCATGCAGATCGGCCCGGAAGAACGCGCCCTCGACGCCAAGTTCGGCGAACCCTACGCGCAGTACCGCGCCCGCGTGCGCCGCTGGCTCTGAGGCCGCCGCCTTTGGCGGCGAATTCATTCGCGATCGGACCACCTCGGGCCGCCCGCCCATCGCGGCTAAAGCCGCTCCCACAGTACCGCTTTTCGTAGGAGGGGCCTTGGCCGCGATGCTCTTAGGGGAAGGTGCTCTGCCTGTATTCGCGGCCAAGGCCCCCTCCTACAGACCGGATACCCACACCTGAATCAGGTAGAAGCATCGCACCCACCCAAGCCCCCTGCGCCCCGGCTGCCGCAAGCACGGCAAAATGCTACCCTCTGCGGCCTTTTTCAGCCGTACCTGCCGACCCGCATGCACACCCTCGAACAACTGCGCCGCGGCGAACTGGCCGGCGTCACCCGCCTGGACCTGTCCGCCGAGCTGCGCGAATTCCCCCGGGAAATCTTCGACCTGGCCGACAGCCTGGAAGTGCTCAACCTCTCCGCCAACCGGCTCACCAGCCTGCCCGCCGATCTGCCGCGGCTGCACAAGCTCAAGGTGCTGTTCTGCTCGGACAACCCCTTCACTGAGGTGCCGGAAGTGCTCGGCGACTGCCCGCAGCTGGAGATGGTCGGTTTCAAGGCCAACCGCCTGCGTCACCTGCCCGCCGCCGCGCTGCCCAAGGCCTTGCGCTGGCTGATCCTGAGCGACAACCAGCTCGGCCAGTTGCCGCCCGAGCTGGGCGACTGCCCGCGCCTGCAGAAGCTGATGCTGGCCGGCAACCAGCTGAGCCACCTGCCGGACAGCCTGGCCGCCTGTACCAACCTGGAACTGCTGCGCATCGCCGCCAACCGCCTCGACGGCCTGCCCGACTGGCTGCTGCAGTTGCCACGCCTGAGCTGGCTGGCCTTTGCCGGCAACCCCTTCAGCGACCGCGAGGAAGTGCTGGCCCTGGCCCGCCACCCGCACCCGCCGATAGCGCGCACCCAGCTGGAGCTCGGTGAACTGCTCGGCCAGGGCGCCAGCGGCATGATCCACCGTGCCCAGTGGTCGCGCCCCGGCTTGCCGCCCCAGGCGATGGCGGCCAAGCTGTTCAAGGGCGCGCTGACCAGCGACGGCCTGCCGCACAGTGAAATGGCCGCCTGCCTGGCCGCCGGCGAGCATCCCAACCTGATTCGCGTGGCCGGCCCGCTGGCCGAACAGGCCGGTGCACCGGCGGGCCTGCTGCTGGAGCTGATCGACCCGAGCTACCGGGTACTGGCCGGGCCGCCCTCGCTCGCCAGCTGCACCCGCGACCAGTACCCGGCCGAGCGCCGCTTCGGCATCGCCGCAGCCCTGCGCATCGCCCGCGGAAGCGCCGCGGCCGTGGCCCACCTGCATGCCCAGGGCATCCTGCATGGCGACCTGTACGCACACAACCTGCTAGTCAACCCGCACGGCGACTGCCTGCTCGGCGACTTCGGCGCGGCCTCCTTCTTCGCCGCGGACGGCCAGCAGGGCCGCGCCCTGCGCCGGCTCGAGGTGCGCGCCTTCGGCTGCCTGCTGGAGGAACTGCTGCAACGCTGTGCGCCTAGCGACGGAGTGGATCAGCAGGCCGCCCTGTGGCAGCTGCACGGTCAGTGCATGGCGCCGCGTAATGAGCAGCGCCCGGACTTCGCCGAGATCGTGGCGCAGCTCGACAGCCCGCTGCTGCGCGGCTGAAGCCGACGGCCTGGCCATAGGCGCGGGCGTAGCCAGGAAGCCTGGCCAAGCCGGGCTTGCACCCCTGCCGAGCGGCGCTCATCCTGCATCACCACTGGTAACCCCCTGCCCCGACCATGCTGCGCACGCGCCTCATCCTCTACTTCCGACTGCTGCTCGGCGGCTGCCTGCTCGGCCTGCTGCTGCCCTGGCTGCAGCGGCCGCTGGCCTTCGCCCCGGCCCCGCTGAGCTGGCTGCTCGACCTGGCCAGCCACTGGCAATGGCTGTTCCTTGCCGGCCTGCTGCTGGCGGTCGCCGGCGGCAGCTGGCTGGATCGGCGCTGGCTGCTAGCGTTGCTTGCGGCGCCACTGCCCTGGCTGAGCGCCGCGCCGCCGCTGCCGAGCGGCAGCGAAGGGCCGTCGCTGGCCATCGCCAGCGCCAACGTGCACCTGGACAACCACGACGCCAGTGCCCTGCGCGCCTGGCTGGCCAAGGAGCGCCCGGAGCTGGTGGTGCTGCAGGAAGTCTCGCCCGAGTATGCCCAGGCCCTATCGGGACTGGCCGACTACCCGCATCGGGTAGTCAGCCCGCAGCACTCGCCATTCGGCATCGCCCTGCTGTCGCGCCTGCCGATCAGGCAGTCGGCGGTGCCGGTCGACGACCAGGGTGTTGCCCGCATCGAGGCCGAAGTGGACTTTGCCGGTTGCGCCATCGGCGTGACCGCCGTCCACCCCATGCCGCCCCTGACGCCGCAGTACCGCCTGCAGCGCGACAGCCAGCTGCTGGCCCTGCTGCGCCGCGGCCAGGAACAGAACATCCCGGCGCTGCTGGCCGGCGACCTCAACAGCAGCCCCTGGTCCGCCGCCTTCGCCCGCTTCGCGGCACTCGGCTGGCACCGCGCCAGTGGCCTGCAGCCGACCTGGGGCGGCCCGCTGGGTATCCCCATCGACCAGGTGCTAGCCTCGCCGCAGTGGCGCCTGGCCAGCCGGAGCCGCGGCCCCGACCTGGGCTCGGACCACCGCCCGGTGCTGGTGCGTCTCAGGCTGCAGGCCCGCGGCTGCCCTGGCGGCTGAATCCGCCGCCAGGGCACATGGTCAATGCGCATGACCCGTGTCACTCGCCCCATGGGTCGCGCTCGTGGCAAGCCGCTTTCCGCGTCTGTGCTTGACGCAGCATGGCCGACGCAAAGCAGGCCAGAGACGGGTCTAGCCGGCGAACAGGCGCACGCCCTGGGGATGAGCCAGCACCGCGGACGGCGTCATGCCGATGATGCTGCGGAAGGTGTGGCTGAAATGCGCCGAATCGGTGAAGCCGGCCGCCACCGCCGCCTCGGTCAGGCTCATGCCACGCGCCACGCCGACCGAGGTGACGAACAGGCGGTGCCACTGGCGATAGCGGCGGATCGGGATGCCGATCTTCTGGCGGAACAGCTGGGTCAGGCGCGGCACCGACAGCCCCACCTGCTTGGCCAGGTAGGCGATGGACTGGTTGCACGACACGTCCGCCTTGATCAGCTCAATGGTGCGCACGATACGCGGGTCAAAGACAAACCCGTCGGGCACGCCCTGCTGCGGATTGATCAGCTCGTCCAGCCAGGCATACACCTGCTCGGGCGCCGCGCTGCTGCGGTGCAACTCGTCGAAACGCCGGATGCAGGCCGCTTCGCTGTCCAGGCCATGCAGCACGCCGGTCAGGCTGGCGGCCATGCGCGGCGCCAGCAGGGCGAAATCTTCGCCGAACACGTCGAGATAACAGATCGCCACCCGCGAACCGCGGCCATCCACGCTCAGCTCCAGCCCCGCCGGCAACAGCGCGCTGCGACAGGCCAGGGCGTCGCCCTGGCTGGTTATGTGCAGCGGGCCATCCAGACCGACCAGCAGCATCGCCGCGGCCTGTGCAAGCTGCAGCGGCTGGTGGAACTGGCTGAGGTGAAAGGTGCGTTTGTCCCACAGGTAAAGCAGGACCGGCGCGTCGATCGGCAGCATGGTGACTCCCGCCTGGCAGTCGGCATGGCGCCGCTGCTCCTGTTGTTTTTGTCGGCGCAGGGTTACCACAGGGGCGAATTTGCCGGTTAACCGACGCCACCCCAGCGTGATGCGCATCACATTATTTTGCCTGTCAGCGCGTCGCTTTCATCAGTTCTTACAAGCCGGCCCGCCGCCGCGATGGTCTGATAGCGGCCATCTCCGCTGCTGTGTGCGGAGTTACAACAAAAACAAAAACAGATCCACACAGGTACCCACCATGAACAAGCTGCTCGTCTCGGCATTGGCTGCCGCCAGCCTTTGCACCGCCGTATCCGCCAGCGCCGGCACCCAGGCGCAAACCAAGAACCCCATCGTCCTGGTGCCCGGCATCTTCGCCTTCGACACCATCGCCGGCATCGACTACTGGTACAAGATCCCCAGCGCCCTGCAGAGCGAAGGCGCGACCGTGCATGTGCCGAAGATCAACGCCTTCGACAGCTCGGCCAAACGCGGCGAGGCGCTGATCGCCCAGCTCGAGCAGATCCGCGCGGCCTCCGGCGGCAGCGTGAAGAAGTTCAACCTGATCGGCCACAGCCAGGGCGGCATCACCTCGCGCTACGTGATGAACGTGCGCCCGGACCTGGTCGCCTCGGTCACCACCCTGCACACCCCGCACAAGGGCTCGCCGCTGGCCGACGTGGTCACCGGCATCGCTCCGGCCGGCACCCTGCAGGGCGTGGCCTTCGACGTGTTCGCCAATGCCGTGGGCGACCTGGTCAACCTGTTGTCGAACAACAAGAAGAGCCAGTCGGACATCCGCGCCATGCTCGCCGAGTTCAACAAGACCGGGGCGGCGGCCAACAACAGCAAGTTCCCGACCGGCGTCCCGACCACCTCCTGCGGCGAGGGCCCGGAAACCGCCAGCATCGGCGGCAACAGCGTGCGCATGTACTCCTGGAGCGGCACCGCGCCGCTGACCAACGTGCTGGACATCTCCGACCCGCTGTTCACCATCACCTCGCTGGCCTTCAGCGAGTCCAACGACGGCGTCACCGGGCGCTGCTCCAGCCACTTCGGCAAGGTGCTCAAGGACAACTACACGATGAACCACCTGGACCCGACCAACCAGGTCCTGGGCCTGGTCTCGCTGTTCGAGACCAACCCGAAGACCCTCTACCAGAACCAGGCCAACCGCCTGAAGAACCTCGGCCTGTAATCTGCCATGCAGTCGGCGGGCCCTGCGGCCCGCCACCAGGAGTTTTCGATGTCCGGCAAATTCCTCCTCGGCGCCCTGGGCCTCGCCGGCCTGGCGGCACTGAGCGCCGCCAGCACCCTGCTGCTCAACCGCGAGGCACCACCCGTACTCGCCCCGCCGCCTTCCGTCACCGCTGCCCCCGCGGCACCTGGCGATCCACGCAGCCAGCAGGCCGGCCGCCTGAACCAGCAATTGCGCCAGACCGCACCGGCCCAGCTGGGCGACCCCGGCCCGCTGCCCGCCTCCCTCCAGGGCACGCGCCACGATGTGCGCCTGCAGCTGGATGAACACGGCGCACTGCGCATCGAGGAAGGCCTGCTGCGCCTGTTCGACTTCTACCTCGCCGGCCTGGAAGAGGAAGGCATCGACCAGGTCCTGACGCGCATCCACCGCGATCTCGCCGCCCAGCTGCAGGGTCCGGCGCTGGAACAGGCCCGCGACCTGCTGCGCCGCTATGTGGATTACCGGATTGCCCTGCAGGACCTGCCCGCCGGTGGCGGCAGCCTGGACGCCGAGGCCCTGCGCCAGCGCCTGGAAGCGCTCAATGCGCTGCGCCAGCAGTTCTTCTCGGCCGAGGAATACCAGGCCTTCTTCGCCCGCGAGAATGCCGAGGACGAGTACATGCTGCAGCGCCTGGCCCTCAGCCAGCACGGCGAGCTCGGCGCCAGCCAGCAGCACCAGGCGCTGGCCGAACTGGAGGCGCAGCTGCCGGATGAGGTGCGCCAGGCGCGCAGCGCCAGCACCCGCCACGGCGAGCTCTACGCCGCCACCCAGGCCATGCAGGCCGAAGGCGCCAGCGCCGAAGAGATCCGCCAGCTGCGCGAGCAGAGCCTGGGCAGCGCAGCCGCCGACAGCCTGGCCCAGCTGGACCAGCAGCAGGCCGAATGGCGCCAGCGCCTGAGCGACTACGCCGCCGAGCGCGATCGCCTGCGCAGCGCCGGACTGAGCCAGGGCGAGCTGGACAACGCCATTGCCGAATTGCAGAACAGCCGCTTCGACGAGCGCGAGCGCATGCGGGTCAACGCCCTCGACGCCGATCTCTGAACCCCGTGCGGCGCTTTGCGGCTACGCTAGGGTCTGTTCCCGTTTCGTTCACGGGCCCGTCCCTGCGGGTTGCGCGCAAAATCGCGCCATGCGTCGTTGCGGGACTTGCCAAGGGAATGACCATTGCCTGCGTCCCACGCCTAGCCTGGCGCGATTTTTCGCAGCAACGCGGTTCGCGAACGAAACGGGAACAGACCCTAGGGAAAAGGAGGTGGCCATGAGCGACGAAGACGACAACAAACCCCTCAGCTTCGGGCAGATGCTGCAGAGCATTCTGGCCGCGGCGTTCGGCGTGCAGAGCGGCAAACACCGCGCGCGCGACTTCAGCCGCGGCAAGCCCAGCCACTTCGTGATCCTCGGCGTGCTGTTCACCGCGCTGTTCGTGCTGGTGATCTTTTCCGTGGTCAAGCTGGTGCTGCACTTCGCCGGCGTCTGAACTCAGCGCAGCAAGGCGTCGATCGAGCAGCTGTAGGCCTGCTGCCGCGGGTTGCGCTGCAGGCTGAAGCGGCGGAAATCCAGGCCCTCGCCGGGCCGGTCCTGACGCTGCAGCAGGCGCCTGGCATCGCGCCCATCGAGCAGGCGCAGCGGGCGCGCCTGCTGATCCTTGCCGCCATGCTCGGCGAAATCCATCCCCGCGGCATGGTCGTGCAGCATCGCCATGGCGCAGCCGCCGAGGATGAAGTGGCCGCCGACCAGGGCATCGATCTGCCCCTCGAGGCGTGCCGTCAGCGCCCGCTGCGAGGTGTTCAAGGCCGAGAAGTGCAGCTGGCGCCCCGCTTCGTGCGCCGCGCGCATGACGCCGAAAGCCATCTCGTCATTCGCCGCCCAGGCCAGGCGGACCTGCGGATAGCGCGGCAGCAAGGTCTTGGCCTGCTCGTAGGCCCGCTGCTCCTTCCACTCGCCAAACACCAGCTGGCGCAGGCGCACCTGCGGATGCTCGGCCAGGGCCCGCCGCAGGCCGGCCTCGCGCAGGGTCGCCGACGGCGTCTGCTTGATCCCGGAAAACGCCAGCATCTCGCCCTGTGGCACCAGCTGGATCAGGGCCTTGGCCATCAGGTAGCCGGCCTCTTCGTCGTTGGGCACCAGGCTGCCGATCCAGTTTGCGTACTGCTCGCGGCTGCCGCCCACCAGTTGCTGCTGTTCCGGGGTCAAGGTGCTGTGCAGGGCAAACAGCTTAATCCCGCTGGCGGCGAACAGGCGGAGGATTTCCGGCCCCAGATATTGTTCGTTGGCGAACACCAGATAGTCGGGACGGCTGGGGGCCCGCAGCACTTTGTGGGCATTGGCCAGGATGGTCTGGGTATCGCGTTCGCCATACAGCACGCTCAGCTGCATGCCCAGATCGTCGGCCGCGTCCTGCATGAACAGGGAGTAATCGACCCAGAAACGCTCGTTGGCGTGCCCCGGGTTGAGGAACACCACGGAGGTGGCATGGGCCGCCATGTGCCCGAGCAGGCAGGACAGGGCAAGGCAGAAACGCGAAAGGTGCTTCATGAATCCGGGGTCATAGACATATGCGGCGCATTATACAGAGCCATGGCCAGCAGTTCGCCACCATTACCAAGGCAACCGATGAACAGGCCCAGCCAGCATGGACGGCTGGCTTGCATGAGTGCGCAGCGATCCGCGCGATTCGCGGCCAAAACCGCACCTGTTGAAGAAGACGCCGGTCCGAGGCCAGGAGTAACGCCATGAAAAAGGCCAGTAGCGGTTCACCGCTACTGGCCTTCGCTGATACGCCCACCTACTGCTGGCTGACCCAGAACACCGCAGTCGTCACGACCAGGGCTATCAGTACGAGAATCGCCCGGGCATCGACCCGGCTGTCCTGCTCTTGCATGTCGGAATGATCGGTCATGGCTTACCCCTTTATTGTGGTTATGGGTGGTTCGCCCTGAGAGTTAAGACCAGGCCCCCAGCAGCCTCAAGGTGAAAGGCAATATTCGCCATTCTTCTTAGTACTTTTAGTTCAGGCCTTATATAAAAACATCACTTTTGCGCATAAACCTTAACTGGTATCTTCCTCCGGCTCTGCGTGGAGTGCGCAGCCGTGCGCGCAAAAAGCCTTGCTGTCTGATGAAGCAGTAGCCTGAATCACAGGATATATATGTACGTATACGACGAGTACGATCAACGGATCGTCGAGGACCGCGTCAAGCAGTTCCGCGACCAGACCCGCCGCTATCTGGCCGGCGAACTCTCCGGTGAGGAGTTCCGCCCCCTGCGCCTGCAGAATGGCCTGTATATCCAGCGCTACGCGCCGATGCTGCGCGTCGCCGTGCCCTACGGCCTGATGTCTTCGGCCCAGGTACGCATGATGGCCAAGATCGCTCGCGACTACGACAAGGGCTACGCGCACATCAGCACCCGGCAGAACGTGCAGTTCAACTGGCCGGAACTGGAAGACGTGCCGGACATCCTCGCCGAACTGGCCACCGTGCAGATGCACGCGATCCAGACCAGCGGCAACTGCATCCGCAACACCACCACCGACCAGTTCGCCGGCGTGGCCCGGGACGAGATCGTCGATCCGCGCCCCTGGTGCGAGATCATCCGCCAGTGGTCGACCTTCCACCCCGAATTCACCCACCTGCCGCGCAAGTTCAAGATCGCCGTCAACGGCGCCGTCAGCGACCGCGCCGCCATCGAAGTACATGACATCGGCCTGGAAGCGGTGAAGAACGCGGCCGGAGAGCTGGGTTTCCGCGTCTCCGTCGGTGGCGGGCTGGGCCGCACCCCGGTGGTCGGCAGCTTTATCAACGAATTCCTGCCGTGGCAGCACCTGCTGTCCTACCTCGACGCCATCCTGCGCGTGTACAACCGCTACGGCCGTCGCGACAACAAGTACAAGGCGCGCATCAAGATCCTGGTCAAGGCGCTGACGCCTGAGGTGTTCGCCGAGCGCGTGGAGGCCGAGTGGGCCCACCTCAAGGATGGCCCGACCACCCTGACCGAAGCCGAAGTGGCCCGCGTCGCCGCGCACTTCATCGACCCGGCCTATAAGGCCCTGGCCGACCAGGACGCCGCCCTCGCCCAGCTCGACGCCGAGCACCCGGGCTTCGCCCGCTGGCGCCAACGCAACACCTTCGCCCACAAGCGCCCCGGCTACGTCGCCGTGACCCTGTCGCTGAAGCCCACCGGCACCGCGCCGGGCGATGTCACAGACAAGCAGCTGGATGCCATCGCCGAGCTGGCCGAGCGCTACAGCTTCGGCGAAGTGCGCAACAGCCATAACCAGAACATCATCCTCGCCGACGTCGAGCAGCAGCAGCTGTTCACCCTATGGGGCGAGCTGCGCGAGCTGGGCTTCGCCACGCCGAACGTGGGCCTGCTGACCGACATCATCTGCTGCCCGGGCGGCGATTTCTGCTCGCTGGCCAACGCCAAGTCGATCCCGATCGCCGAAGCCATCCAGCGCCGCTTCGACGACCTCGACTACCTGTTCGACATCGGCGATATCGACCTCAACATCTCCGGCTGCATGAACGCCTGCGGCCACCATCACGTCGGCCACATCGGCATCCTCGGCGTGGACAAGAAGGGCCAGGAGTTCTACCAGGTCTCCCTCGGCGGCAGCGCCGGGCGTGACGCCAGCCTGGCGCAGATCCTCGGCCCGTCCTTCGCCGAAGCGGACATGGCCGACGTGATCGACAAGATCATCAAGGTCTATGTCGAACAGCGTACCGATGAAGAAAGTTTCCTCGACACCTTCCGCCGCGTCGGCGTCGACCCGTTCAAGGAGCGCGTATATGCAGCGAATCATTAAGAACGGCCAGGTACTCGACGAGACCTGGCACCTGCTGCCCAAGGACGCCACACTCGACGGCATCTCCAACTGCGACGACCTGATCGTGCCGCTGGCCCTGTGGCGCGAGCATGCCCACGCGCTCAAGGCCCGCGATGGCGGCCTCGGCGTGTGGCTGGATGCCGGCGAGGAAATAGAGGAAATCGCCGACCAGCTGGACAACTTCCAGGTGATCGCCCTCAACTTCCCGGCCTTCACCGACGGCCGCCACTGCTCCAGCGCCTACCTGCTGCGCACCCGCTACGGCTACAAGGGCGAAGTGCGCGCCATCGGCGATGTGCTGCGCGACCAGCTGTTCTCCTACCTGCGCGTCGGCTTCGATGCCTTCGCCCTGCGCGCTGACAAGGACCCGGTCGACGCCCTGAAGGCCTTCGAGGACTTCGCCGAGGTCTACCAGGCGTCCGCCGACCAGCCGCAACCGCTGTTCCGCCGCCGCGCCTGACGGCCCCGCCAGACGAAAAAGCCCCGCACTGCGGGGCTTTTTCGTTTCCGGCCCGGCATGCGCCGGACCGATTCAGGCGAGATTGACCAGCACGCGACCGACCTGTTTGCCGGCGAGGATCTGCTCGATCTCCTGCGGCAATGCCGATAGATCGACCTCGCGGGCCAGGCCTTCGAGGTTGCCGAGTTTCCACTGCAGCGACAGCTTGTCCCACATGGAGGCCTTGACCACCAGCGGCAGCTCCACCGAGTCCACCCCCAGCAGGTTGACCCCACGCAGGATGAAGGGCATGACATTGGCCTTGAAGCCGACCCCGGCGGTCAGCCCGCAGCAGGCCACGCTGGCGCCATAGCGCAGCGACTTGACCACATTGAACAGGATCTCGCCGCCCACCGTGTCCACCGCGCCGGCCCAGCGTTCCTTGAGCATCGGCCGGTCGACGCCTTCCTGCAGCTCGCTGCGTGGCACGATCTGCTGCGCGCCGAGCTGGCGCAGGAACTCGCCCTGCTCGGCCTTGCCGGTGGCGGCCGCCACGCTGTAGCCGAGGCGGGCCAGCAGCGCCACGGCGATGCTGCCGACCCCGCCGGTGGCGCCGGTCACCAGCACCGGCCCGGCCTCGGGCGTCAGCCCGGCCTGCTCCAGCTTGTCCACGCACAGGGCGGCGGTCAGGCCGGCGGTGCCCAGCAGCATGGCTTCGCGCAGGCTGAGCCCGACCGGACGCTTGATCACCCAGGCCGCCGGCACGCGGATGTACTGGCCGAAACCGCCGGCGGTGTTCATCCCCAGGTCGTAGCCGGTGACGATGACCTCGTCGCCGGCGGCGAACTCGGCCACCCGCGACTCGACCACCACCCCGGCTGCATCGATGCCCGGCGTATGCGGGTAATTGCGGGTCACCCCGCGGTTGCCGCTGGCCGACAGCGCATCCTTGTAGTTGAGCGAGGAGTACTGCACACGGATCAGCACGTCGCCGGCAGGTAGCTCGGCGCTGTCGCGATCGACCACCCGGGCGTGGAATGCGCCCTCCTCTTCGCTGACCAGCAGCGCCTTGAACTGAGTCATGCAGCCTCCCTTACCAGAAACGTTGTTGTTGGAGCCGGTTCCACCAGTTCAGCAGCACCCGATCGAGCGCCACGCTGGTTGCCAGACCGAAACGCTCCGGCAGGCTCTTCTTCTCGGCGTAATGCAGCTGGAACAGATCGGCCTCGCTGGCCCGCTCGGCCAGGTACTCGTCACTGGTCTTGAGCTCGTCGACCAGCTGCTTGTCCAGCGCGGAAAGCCCCAGCCAGACCTCACCGGTGGCGATCTCGTCGATCACCAGCTGCGGGCGGTAGCGGGCGACGAAGTTCTTGAACAGCACATGGGTGGTTTCCAGGTCTTCCTGGAACTTCTCCCGGCCCTTGTCGGTGTTCTCGCCGAACACGGTCAGGGTGCGCTTGTATTCGCCGGCGGTCAGCACTTCGAAATCGATGTCGTGCTTCTTCAGCAGGCGATGCACGTTGGGCAGCTGCGCCACCACGCCGATGGAGCCGAGGATGGCGAAGGGCGCCGAAAGCACCTTGTCGCCGATGCAGGCCATCATGTAGCCGCCGCTGGCGGCCACCTTGTCCACGCACACGGTCAGCGGCACGCCGGCCTGGCGGATACGCGCCAGCTGCGAGGCGGCCAGGCCGTAGCCGTGGACCATACCGCCGCCGCTTTCCAGGCGCAGCACCACTTCATCCTGAGGAGTGGCCATGCTCAGCAGCGCGGTGACTTCGTGGCGCAGGTGTTCGGTAGCCGAGGCCTTGATGTCGCCATCGAAATCGAGCACGAATACCCGCGGCCTGTGCTTGCCGGCCTTCTTCTCGGCCTTGGCCTGCTTGGCTGCGGCCTTGTGCCGGGCCTTGAGCTCGGCCTTGTCCAGCAGCGCATGCTCGAGCCGCTCGCGCAGGGCCTTGTAGAAATCGTTCAGCTTGTGCACATCGAGATGGCCGCTGCCCTTGCTGCGACCCTTGCTGCGCAGTGCTGCGACAGCCGTCAGCACCACGATCACGGCGACCACCAGGGTCACGGTGCGGAGCAGGAACTCCGCATAATCCATCAGAAACTCCACAACTCCCCCTCGTTCGTAGCATGCAGGGCGGCCGCCAACGGCGCCTGTCGGCCCCAAGCATACCGACGCCGGCGGGCAGTGTCCTGTGGCGCAAATATCTATTTGAGTTTGCCGGCCGGCAGGCGCCGGAACCCACCGCGCATTCGCCCGCGCCCCGCCAGTCGGACCACGACCGGCGATTCCTGCGCACCGCCTGCACAACCGCGCTACCCTGCCGCCAAGCCGTGCGTCGCCGGTCTTGCGCGAATTCAAACAAGCGTATGTTTTTTCGTTGACAGCGGCCCGGCTCTACCCATAACCTCGCGAAACTTCAACCCGCCGGGATCGACTGCAGCAGTGGGCAGCATCTACCTGATTCGACATGGCCAAGCCTCCTTCGGCGCCGACGACTACGACGTGCTGTCGCCTACCGGCGTGCGCCAGGCAGAAGTCCTCGGCGACCACCTGGCGCATCTCGGCCTGAGTTTCGACCGCTGCCTGAGCGGCACCCTGCGCCGCCAGCAGCACACCGCCAGCGCCGCCCTGCAGCGCTGCGTCGCCGCCGGCCTGCCGGCGCCGGAACTGGAAGTCGATGCCGGCTTCAACGAATTCGATGCCGAAGCGGTGATCCGCGGCCTGCTACCGGCCATGCTGCCGGACGAGCCGGACGCCCTCGACATCCTGCGCAATCCGAAAGACCACCGCGCCGCCTTCCAGCGCCTGTTCGCCCGCATCATCCAGCGCTGGGTCAGCGGCGCGCACGACCAGCCCGGCCACGAGACCTGGCAAGGCTTCGTCGCGGCGGTACAGGGCGGACTCGAGCGCCTGCTGGCCCAGGCCGACAGTAAACAGAACATCGCCGTGTTCACCTCCGGCGGCACCATCACCGCCTTGCTCCACCTGTTGACCGGCGTGCCCGCGCACAAGGCATTCGACCTCAACTGGCAAATCGTCAACACCTCGCTGTCGCGCCTGCAGTTCCGCGGCAGCGAGGTGACCCTGGCTTCCTTCAACAGCCGTGTGCATCTGGAGCTGTTGAAGGCGCCGGAACTCATCACCTATCGCTGAGTTCCAGCCCACTGCGGCCCGCAAGGCCGCCAGAAACCCTCGATAACAAAGGATAGAAACCATGAGCTCCGTTGCCGACACCATCAACACCATGAAGTCCAAGTTCAACGCCAGCGCTGCTGCCGGCCTGGACCTGGTATTCCAGTTCAACATCGAAGACGGTGAGAACTACGCGCTGATCGTCAAAGACGGCACCTGCGACGTGCAGCAAGGCGACAATGCCAACGCCAACGTCACCCTGATCATGGACAGCGCCACCCTGGCCGGCATCGCTTCCGGCGAAACCGACGGCATGCAGGCCTTCATGGGCGGCAAGCTGCGCGCCGAAGGCGACATGATGCTGGCCATGAAGCTGGCCGAGCTGTTCCCGGTCTAAGCGTCTAGACTGTTGCAGCAACAGGAAAACCGGAGTCGTCTGACTCCGGTTTTTTTTCGCCTGGCGCCGGCAATCAGAGCCCTTGATTGCAGGGCAACACCCGCATCTATAACGCTGCGCCGCGCTTGTGAGAGCCAGGCGGCAACATTAGATTAGCCAATAATTAGTGCCACCCATCATAAGCAGAAGGGATAAGCATGACGCTTACTGACCAGTCCACCGGTATTCGCGATGGCGAAGAGCTCGACGCCGCCACCATCGACCCTTACCTCAAGGCACACATCCCGGGTCTGACCGGCGAGCCGCGCATCAGCCAGTTCCCGGGCGGCGCCTCGAACCTGACCTATCTGCTGGAATACCCCAATCAGGAATTCGTCCTGCGCCGCCCGCCCTTCGGCCATAAGGCCAAGTCGGCGCACGACATGGGTCGCGAATACCGCATCCTCAATCAGCTCAACGCCGGCTTCCCCTACTGCCCCAAGGCCTACGTGCACTGCACCGACGAGTCGGTGATCGGCGCCGAGTTCTACGTGATGCAGCGGGTCAAGGGCATCATCCTGCGCTCCGATATGCCCGCCGAGCTGAACTTCAGCGCCGAGCAGACCCGCGCACTGTGCAAGAGTTTCATCGACAAGCTGGTCGAGCTGCACAACGTCGACTACCAGGCCTGCGGCCTGGCCGACCTGGGCAAGCCGGAAGGCTACGTCAAGCGCCAGATCGAAGGCTGGAGCGACCGCTACGAGAAGGCCCTGACCCCCGATGCGCCGACCTGGGAGCCGGTCAAGGCCTGGCTGCGCGAGAAGATGCCGGCCGACCACGCCAAGCCGGGCATCGTGCACAACGACTACCGCTTCGACAACGTGATCCTCGACCCGGCCAACCCGATGCAGATCATCGGCGTGCTGGACTGGGAGCTGACCACCATCGGCGACCCGTTGATGGACCTGGGCAACACCCTCGCCTACTGGATCGAGGCGGCCGACCCGGCGCCGGTGCAACTGATGCGCCGCCAGCCGAGCAATGCCCCCGGCATGCTCACCCGCCGCGAGTTCGTCGACTACTACGCCGAGCGCTCGGGCATGCAGATCGACAATTTCGACTTCTACTACACCTACGGCCTGTTCCGCCTGGCCGGCATCGTGCAGCAGATCTACTACCGCTTCTTCCACGGCCAGACCAAGGACAAGCGCTTCGCCCAGTTCGTTCACATGAACAAGCTGCTGGAGCAGATGAGCCTGCAGGTCATCGGCAAATCCACTCTCTAACCCGGCTCAGACAAGGTAATCGCAATGTCCAAGACCCACCTGTTCGACCTCGACGGCAAGATCGCTTTCGTCTCCGGCGCCAGCCGCGGCATCGGTGAGGCCATCGCCAAGTTGCTGGCCCAGCAAGGCGCCCACGTGATCGTGTCGAGCCGCAAGATCGACGACTGTCAGAAAGTCGCCGACGCGATAAACGCCGACGGCGGCAAAGCCACCGCCATCGCCTGTCACATCGGCGAGATGGAGCAGATCAGCAACGTCTTCGCCTTCATCCGCGAGCAGTTCGGCCGCCTCGACATCCTGGTCAACAACGCCGCCACCAACCCACAGTTCTGCAACGTGCTGGACACCGATCTGGGCGCGTTCCAGAAGACCGTCGACGTCAACATCCGCGGCTACTACTTCATGTCCATCGAAGGCGGCAAGCTGATGAAGGCCAACGGTGGTGGCAGCATCATCAACGTCGCCTCGATCAACGGCGTGTCGCCGGGCGAATTCCAGGGCATCTACTCGGTGACCAAGGCGGCGGTGATCAGCATGACCAAGGTCTTCGCCAAGGAATGCGCGCAGTTCGGCATCCGCTGCAACGCCCTGCTGCCGGGCCTGACCGACACCAAGTTCGCCTCCGCCCTGACCAAGAACGACGCCATCCTCAACCTGGCCCTGCAGCGCATCCCGCTCAAGCGCGTGGCTGCCCCCAGCGAAATGGCCGGCGCCGTGCTGTACCTGGCCAGCGAAGCCTCCAGCTACACCACCGGCGTGGCGCTGAACGTGGACGGCGGCTTCCTCTCCTGAGGAAACGCTGGCCACAAAAAAGGGACCTTCGGGTCCCTTTTTTCATTGCGCTGATTTTACTGCCAGTCTTTCAGCGCCTGGCTGGCCGCCTGGTTCATCGGCTGGGCGAGCAAGCCGGTGGGGCTCAGGCTGACGCTGAACATCGCCCCGTCGGCAATCGGCAGGTACGTCACCCGCGCCGCCTGCGGGTCGAACAGGAACAGGTCGTGCTGCCCCAGCCGCAGCCAGCGCCACAGGTCAATGCCGTAGGGGCTCTGCGCCAGGCTGACCTGGGCATAGCGCGCGCTTTCCTGCTGCTCGATGGCGAGGAAGCGCCCGGAGAGCTTTTCCAGGCGATAGCCCGGCTGCAGGCCGATCAGCGCGGCCAGGCCCTTCCAGCGCAGCAGACGGGCATCGAGCTGCCACAGGTCGCCCTCCAGGGTGACTGCACGTTCCTCGCCGCCTTCCAGCAGGCTGACCCGATAGCGTTGCGGGCCATCGGCGGCGAAGCTCAGGGTCAGCAGCGGCTTGCCTTCCGGCAGCGGGCCATAGCTGAGCAGGTCATAGGCGACCACGCCGACCAGGGCGGCCAGGCCGAGAAAGGCCAGGCCCAGGGTGCCGCGCAACCAGCCGAGGAACCAGCTGCGCGTCAGCAGGATGCGCGCGGCGATGAACAACGCCAGCACCGCCAGCAGGCCAATGAACCAGGCCAGGCCGTCATACTGCATGAGTGCAATTCCTTATCCGTGAAATTGCCGGCATTATGCGCAGCAGCCAGGCAACCGGCCAGCCGCAGCCCCGCACAATTGAATCCACGTCGAGTTTTTTATGCCTTTTGTTTTTGAGTTGGGGGTCGACCCGCTCACCTTGGCCATTCTCGCTCTGGTCGCCTTCACCGCCGGCTTCATCGACGCCATCGCCGGCGGCGGCGGCCTGCTGACCATCCCCGCTCTGCTCACCGCCGGGTTGCCGCCACACCTGGTACTGGGCACCAACAAGTTGTGCGCCACCTTCGGCTCGGCCACCGCCAGCTACACCTTCTACCGGCGCAAGCTGTTCTTCCCCGGCCAGTGGCGCAATGCCCTGCTGGCCACGGCCATCGGCGCCGCACTCGGCGCGACCCTGGCCCACTGGCTGCCCGCCGCCTGGCTCAACCAGATGCTGCCGGCGGTGGTGTTCGGTTGCGGCCTGTACCTGCTGTTCGGCAAGACGCCGGAGACCCATGGCCAGCAGGATGCGCCCATTGCCCAGCGCCGCCAGTGGCCACAGGGACTGGGCCTGGGCTTCTACGATGGCGTGGCCGGCCCCGGCACCGGTGCCTTCTGGACGGTCAGTACCCTGCTGCTTTACCCGCTGGATCTGGTACGGGCCAGCGGCGTGGCCCGCAGCATGAACTTCGTCAGCAATGCCATGGCCCTGACGGTGTTCATCATCACCGGCCAGGTCGCCTGGCTGCTCGGCATCTGCATGGGCCTGGCACTGATGGCCGGCGCCTTCCTCGGCGCGCGCACGGCGATCCGCGGCGGCTCCAGGTTCATCCGTCCGGTGTTCATTCTGGTGGTGTTGGCGCTGACCGCACGCCTGGCCTGGCAGCACTGGTTCGGTCAGGCGTAGGCTGGGCTGCCTTGTGGTGGATGGGTAAAGCACCATCCACCCTACTCGACTAGTGCGCCAGCTGCGGCTCCGGCTGC
Source organism: Pseudomonas sp. R-28-1W-6 (assembly GCF_009799925.1). Lineage (GTDB taxonomy): Bacteria > Pseudomonadota > Gammaproteobacteria > Pseudomonadales > Pseudomonadaceae > Aquipseudomonas. The sequence goes on along the minus strand of NZ_WELK01000004.1, from coordinate 105,543 downwards.
CCCAGGCGGCGGGCCACATAGAGATCGATCAGGTAGCGGGCGATCGAGCGCGACATTGGCAGCGGCGGCAGCTGCTCGATATGAAACCACTGCGCATCCTCGATCTCGTCGGCCTGCGGGACTATCTCGCCGCCGGCGTATTCGGCGTGGAAGCCGAGCATCAGCGAATGCGGGAAGGGCCAGCCCTGGCTGCCGAGATACTGCAGGTTGCGCACCTCGATGCCGACTTCCTCGCGCACTTCGCGCACCACGCACTCCTCCGCCGATTCGCCCGGCTCGACGAAGCCGGCCAGGGTGCTGTAGACCCCGGGCACGAAGCGCGGCGAGCGGGCCAGGAGGATTTCGTCGCCCCGGCTGACCAGCACGATCATGCTCGGCGAAATGCGCGCATAACTGTCCAGGCCACAGTCCGGGCAGCGCATGCAGCGCTCGCCGGGCACCTGGCGGGTCGGCGCGCCGCAGCGCCCGCAGAAACGGTGCTGGACGGCCCAGGTCGCCACCTGCTCGGCGAACGCCAGCATGCGGAACGTCGCCTGGTCGGCCTGCAGCATGAATTGGCGCAGGCCCTGCCAGTGGCAGCCCGGCAGTTCGACCGGCTGCTGCAACTGCAGCAGCCAGACCGCTTCGTCGTTGAAGTAGCCCAGGCCCTGTTCGCCCTGTAGCGGCAGATCCTGGCGCTTGAGCCATTCGCGGGGAAACAGCACGCCGTTGCCATCGGCCAGAAAGCCCTGGGCGCAGTGCAGCAGGGCCCAGCCACCGGCCTGGGCGTTATCCAGCGGCGGCGTGGTCTGCCAGCCCGTGGACATCAGGCCGCCACCGGCAGCCCCAGGGCGCGCACGCTTTCCTCGGCGAGGTCGAGCACGCTCGGGCTGGTTTCCGCACGCAGCACGCCGCCACCCTCGAGGTAGTACTCCAGGCTGCTGAGGGCATCGGCCAGGGTTTCCAGCATCTGCTCGGAGGGCATCTGCTGGGTTTCGATCATGCGTGCCTGGATGTAGTCGGCACAGGCGCCGATCAGCCGGGCGGCACGCTCCTGGCCGAGGAACCACAGACCGCCACGCACCGCCTGCAGGCTGAAGGGTACGTTGGCCAGGTGCAGTTTCTCGCCGTTGGATTCCAGGTAGGCGGTGATCGCCCGCTTGGCCAGGGCCAGGCCGGCCTGGGCCTCGTCGACCACCACGATGCGCGCCTCGATCAGCTGGTGCGCGGCAAACGCCTCGCCCTCGTCGCCCGGTTGGGTCGGCGCCGGGCGCTGGTGGCGCTCACCACGTTCCAGGCTGGCCACCATGCTTTCCACATAGAGCACAGCCTCGGCCAGCTTGTGCAGATCGTGCACGGCGGCCGGGCTGTCTTCGCCCCAGCTCGCCACAGCCGGCAACTGCACCTGCAGGGCATTGGCCGCCGAGCTCAGGCCGACCATGCCGAGGGTCTTGGCCAGCTTGCCGAGCTGCACATGCAGGTTGCCGAAGCTGTCCGGCTGGGCGGTGCCGCGCTCGATCAGATCGAGCAGGTCCTTGACGCTGGCCAGCTCCTCGCGGATCGCCGACGACAGCGAGCGCATCACGCCCTGCCCCGGCCCGGACAGGCGCTGGTATTCCTCGTCGAGCAGATGGTCGGTGAACGGCAGCGCATTGAGGCCGAACACCTCGCGCACCGCACTGGCCTGTTCGCCCTGGCTACCGGCCAAGGCCACCAGGTAGAGCAATTCCTTGAGCAGGCTGCGCGGCGCCTCGTAGGCGGCGCCGCCGAGGATCAGCCTGAGTTCGCGATCCAGGCGGGAAAACAGCTGCTTGCGCGACTTGCGCGGCAGCAGCTGGCCATCCAGCTGAGCCTCGACGGCCGCGGCGCCGATCCAGCACAGGCGTGCCCTGGCCTCGTCGCCGAACAGGCCGTCGAGACGAGCCAGAGCCCGCTGCATCAGCTTGAGCCCGGCGTGCGGATTGTCCTCGCGAATGAAGCCGAGCAGGCCGACCTGGTACATCTGGCGCAGGCGGCGGGCATCGGCCGCCGCCACCTCGGCCGAGACCACCCGCGGCGGGCGCGGCTGATCGAGGCGCACACTGAAGAAGAAGCTTTCCGGCAAGGGCGGCTGGGCACCGGCCTGGCGCAGTTCGTTGATCGCCGGCAGCAGCAGCTCGGGCATTTCCTGGCGATGGGCGTCGACGTTTTCCAGGTAGCGGCGCAGCACATAGAGCGCATTGCTCAGGGCGGCCAGCTGCGCGTCGCGCTCCTCGCCGGCGCCGGCGGGAATGTCGGTGGCCTGTTGCAGTACTTCCTGGGCCAGCAGCTCGGCCCCGGTCAGCTCGATCAGATTGAGCGTGCCGCGCACCTGCTGCAGGTTCTCCACCGCTTGCTGCAGCAGGCTGCCGTTGTGCCGCTCGGCAATGAAATGCTCGAGATTCTGTTCGGTCTCTTCCATGGTGGTGAACAGTTCGTCACGCACCAGGCTGAGGGACGTTGCTCCAGTGACCATAGGTCTACTGCACCTCGCTAGGCTGGTACTGCATCAGTCGGCAAATTGCGCTTTCTGCTTGCTCATGTGCGCGGCCATGGCCACGCGCAGGTCGGCAGATTGCAGCATCGCGGCATTCCAGTTGGCCACGTACTCCAGGCCGTCGTCGACGCGGTGATCGCGCATGTAGCGAATCATGTGCTTGCTGCCACGGATGGCGATCGGCGATTTCTCGGCGATCTCGTGGGCAATGCCGAACACCCCGGCAAGCAGCTCTTCCTGGCTCGCGTAGGTGCGGTTGACCAGGCCGATGCGCAGCGCCTCGGCGCCGTCGATGGTGCGCCCGGTGTACGCCAGCTCGCGCATCATGCCGTCGCCGATGATGCGCGGCAGGCGCTGCAAGGTGCCGACGTCGGCGGCCATGCCCATGTCCACTTCCTTGATCGAGAACTGCGCATCGGCCGTCGAATAGCGCATGTCGCAGGCGCTGACCAGGTCGATGGCGCCGCCCAGGCAGTAACCCTGGATCGCCGCCAGCACCGGCTTGCGGCAGTGGTCGACGGCATTGAAGGAGGCTTGCAGGCGCAGGATGGTGCGGCGCAGGGCTTCGGCATTGCGGCCGATGTCCTTGCCCATCTGGCTGCCGGCCTGGGCCAGCAGCATCAGGTCAATGCCCGAGGAAAAGTGTTTGCCGGCACCGGAGAGCACCACCACGCGGGCTTCGTCGGTGTCGTCGATCCACTGGAAGATTTCGACGATCTCGCTCCAGAAGTCCGCGTTCATCGCGTTGACCTTCTCCGGGCGATTGATCTGTACGTGGGCGATCTTGTCACTCAATTCGACACGGAAGGCTTTGTAGTCGGACACCCAGACATCCTCGAAAGCATGGCGCACACAGGCACGCATAGAAAATATTGTTATGGATCGAACCGCCCAACTATAACAAGCGTGCCATAAATGTCGATGCTGGCCACTGTGATGGAGGCCACGCTCCCAAAGCTCAAGGGATTTCTGCCTGTTCTCGTTAAGCGTTTGATCTGGCTGGAGCTTGGCCGCAAAGCCGGGCGGGCCAAGTGGGCCTTGCAGGCCGAGGAGCGGCGCCGGCTGGCGCAAGGCAAAGCGCCCCGGACCGGGGCGCTTGTGAAGGAAGGTGGGCAGCCGCTGCGCGGCTCAGAATCTGCTCAGGATCTTTTGAACTAGAGCCAGGCAAGGCGAAACGGGGCGAGGACGCGGAGTTTACGAGGTGTAAATGAGCAGTCCGAGCCCTGTTTCAACGCAGCATGGCCGACGATCAAGAGATCCTGGACAGGTTCTCAGAGCTTCAGGCAATCCACCGCATATTGCCCGCCTTCCTGTTTCTGCAGGCCGTGCACGTCGGCATCGAAGCCGGGGAACTGGCGATCGAAGGTGCGGGCGAACTGCAGGTAGTCGATGATCGAGCGGGTCTCGGCGGTGAAGCGCTCGCCAGGCATGATCAGCGGGATGCCCGGCGGGTAAGGCACCAGCATCACCGCGGCGATACGCCCTTCCAGCTGTTCGATCGGCACCGCCTCGACCTCGCCGCGCACCAGTTGGTTGTAGGCATCGGCCGGCTTGATCGCCACCTGCGGCAGCACCGTGTACATGCGCTTGAGCGCCTTGGCCGTGGCGTTCTCGCGGTAGCAGGCATGCAGCTGCTCGCACAGGTCGCGCAGGCCCATGCCGGCGTAGCGCGCCACGTCCTCGCGGGCCACCGAGGGCAGCGCATCGACTAGCGCCACGTTGGCGTCGTACAGGCGCTTGAACTCCAGCAGCTCGGTGAGCAGGGTGCTCCACTTGCCCTTGGTGATGCCCATGGAGAACAGCACCAGGAAGGAATACAGGCCGGTCTTTTCCACCACCAGGCCGCGCTCCCAGAGGAACTTGCTGACCACCGCGGCGGGAATCCCCGACTCGGCCAGCACACCCTCGGCGGACAGCCCCGGCATCACCAGGGTGACCTTGATCGGATCGAGCAGCACGTAGTCCTCGGCGATCTCGCCGAAGCCATGCCAGGCGGCATTCGGCTGCAGCAGCCAGTCGCCAGTCTGCGCGCTCTCGGCCTGTGGCGGCTGCCAGATGCTGAACCACCAGTCCTCGGCCTTGAGATTCTGCCGCAGGTTGGCCAGGGCGCGACGGAAGCTCAGCGCCTCGTCGAAGGTCTCCTGGATCAGGGAACGGCCGGCCGGGCCTTCCATCATCGCCGAGGCCACGTCCAGCGAGGCGATGATGCCGTACTGCGGCGAGGTGGAGATGTGCATCATGAAGGCTTCGTTGAAGCGCTCGCGATCCAGCTGGCGCGCGCCGCCGTCCTGCACGTGGATCATCGAGGCCTGGCTGAAGGCCGCCAGCAGCTTGTGGGTGGAGTGGGTGGTGAACACCAGCGGGGTCTTCTCGCCGCACTCGGTACCCATGCCATAGCGCCCGGCGTAGAACTCGTGGAACGCCGCGTAGGCGTACCAGGCCTCGTCGAAATGCAGCACCTCGACGCTGTCGGCCAGGGTGCGCTTGATCAGCTCGGCGTTGTAGCACAGGCCGTCGTAGGTGGAGTTGGTCACCACCGCCAGCTTGACCTTGGGCGCACGGCCCTTGGCCAGAGGGCTGGCGTCGATCTTGGCCTGGATCGACTCCTTGCTGAACTCGGAGAGCGAGATCGGCCCGATGATGCCCAGCTCGTTGCGCTCCGGACACAGGTACAGCGGGATGGCGCCGGTCATGATGATCGAGTGGAGGATCGACTTGTGGCAGTTGCGATCGACCAGCACCAGGTCGTCGCGGCCGACCATGGAATGCCAGACGATCTTGTTCGCCGTCGAGGTGCCGTTGATCACGAAGAAGGTGTGGTCGGCGCCGAAGTTGCGCGCCGCGCGGGCCTCGGCCTCGGCCAAGGGGCCGGTATGGTCGAGCAGCGAGCCCAGCTCGGGCACCGACACCGAGAGGTCGGAACGCAGGGTGTTCTCGCCGAAGAACTGGTGGAAGGCCTGCCCCACCGGGCTCTTGCGGTAGGCCACGCCGCCGCCGTGGCCGGGCGTGTGCCAGGAATAGTTGGACTGCTCGGTGTGCTGCACCAGGGCCTTGAAGAACGGCGGCAGCAGGCCGTCGAGGTAGTTGTGCGCGGCGCGCGCCACCTGGCGGGCGAGGAACGACACGGTGTCCTCGTACAGGTAGAGGATGCCGCGCAGGTGGTTGAGGTCGGCCATGGCCTCGGCCGGCGCGTTCTCGATGGTCACCTGCTCGCCCAGGGCGAAGATCGGCAGTTGCGGCGCGCGCACCCGGGCGATGCGGATCAGCTCGACCATGTCCTGCAGCAGATGCCGGTTCTCCCCCGCCCCTTCGGCGGCGACCAGGATGCAGGCCAGACCGTGGTGGGTGGAAGCGACGATGCGCCCCTCGGCGGAGCTGGCGGTGGAGAGGATGGTGAAGCCATCCTGGCTAAGTTCCTGGGCAATCGCCCGGACGCGTTCGCCGGCTACGGTGTCGGCCTTGATATCGCGGTGGACGATGAGGACGGGGAATTTCAGGTCTTTGTACATTATGGATTCCTGAGGGGCCGGCAGCGGCCTATCCCTTCAGGTTAGAAGTTCGCCCGGACGGGCGGAACCCCCTGTGCGGCAAGCTGTAAGAAAAGGTCGCCTGGACAACCTTTCCCCGGGTCTCAGCTTTCTTTCGCCGCGTCCAGCTGCGCCCACAACGAGGGCGCGCCGGCGGACTTCTCGATCACCGCCAAGCGTGCGGCGTGGGCGGCCAGCTCGGCTTCGCTGGCGCGAATGATGCGGGTTGGCGCCCGATTGGCATCCAGACGGATGATCGGACTGGGCATCTGCCGGCCGCTGCCGTCGCCCCCCTCGCCGGCCAGCGACAGGTGGGTCTGGCCGCCGGTCATGGTCAGGTAGACGTCGGCGAGGATCTCGGCGTCGAGCAGCGCGCCGTGCAGGTCGCGCCCGGAGTTGTCGACGCCATAGCGCTTGCACAGGGCGTCGAGGTTGTTGCGCTGCCCCGGATGGCGCTCGCGGGCCATCAACAGGGTATCGAGGATGCCGCAGTAGTCGCTGACTTCGGCGCGCTCGCTCTGCCCGAGCAGGGCGAACTCGTTGTTGATGAAGCCGACGTCGAACGCCGCGTTGTGGATGATCAGCTGGGCGCCGTGGATGAACTCGAAGAACTCGTCGGCCACTTCCCTGAAACGCGGCTTGTCGGCGACGAACTCGTTGGTGATGCCGTGCACCGCGATCGCGCCTTCGTCGATCTCGCGATCCGGGTTGAGATAGACGTGGTAGTGGCGCCCGGTCAGGCGCCGCCCCATCAGCTCGACGCAGCCGATCTCGATGATGCGATGGCCATCGGTCACCGGCATGCCGGTGGTTTCGGTATCGAGTACTACGCTACGCATGTTTCATTGCCCTCACTTCGTCGACGCCGCGGTTGGCCAACTGGTCGGCCTTCTCGTTGCCCGGATGGCCGGTATGCCCGCGCACCCAGCGCCACTCGACCCGGTGGCGGTTGACCTGCTCGTCCAGCGCCTGCCACAGGTCGGCGTTCTTCACCGGCTCCTTGCTGGCAGTCCTCCAGCCACGTTTCTTCCAGTTCGGCATCCATTCCTGGATGCCCTTCATCACGTACTGCGAGTCGGTGACCAGGCGCACGGAACAGGGCCGGGTCAGCGCGATCAGCGCGCAGATCGCCGCCATCAGTTCCATGCGGTTGTTGGTGGTGTTGGGCTCGCCGCCCCAGAGTTCCTTTTCGGCACCCTTGAAGACCAACAGCGCGCCCCAGCCGCCCGGGCCGGGATTGCCCTTGCAGGCGCCATCGGTGTAGATCTCGACTATGTCTTCGCTCATTGACTACTTATTAATCTATTGCTCGGAATCGCGGCGACTGACTTTGGCCACCGGCATTGGCAGCAACTTGCCCATGGTGGCCCGTTGCACAGGTCGCAGCGGCCGCAGGCCGACCACCAGCTTGCGCGCTACCAACAGATAGAAGCCCGCCCCCGGCATCTGCCAGGTGCCGCCCCAGGTCTCCAGCCGGGCCAGGCGCGATTGCCAGGCCGCTGAAGCAAGCGGCGGACGATAGCACCCGAAGCGGCGTTTCTCCAGCGCGAAGCCGAGCAGGCTGAGCCAGTCGCTCATGCGCGCCGGTGAGATGCAGCGAGCCTGGCGGAAACCGTCGCGGGCGAAGTAATGGCGCAGGCCCCAGGCGCTCCAGGGGTTGACCCCGACGACCAGCAGGTGGCCTCCCGGGCGCACGCTGTGCGCCGCCTCGCGCAGCAGGCCATGGGGCGACAGGCAGAAGTCCAGGCCGTGCTGCAGCACCACCACATCGGCGGCGTGCTCGCCCAGCGGCCAGGCCTGCTCCTCGCAGGCGATATCCACGCCGGCCAGCGGCGCACCGAGGCGCACGTTGCAGCGAATCTGCGGCGCCTTGGCCGGCTGCGCCGCCGCCGGGCCGTAATGCACCAGGTAGCCGCCGAAATAGCGCGTCAGCTCTTCATCCAGGGCGCGGCGCTCCTCTTCCAGCAGCAGCTCGCCGAGGGGCGAGGCCAGCCACTCGCGGGCGGCCTGGGTCAGGTTCAGCCAGTCCGTATCGGCCTGGGCAAAGGGTTGCTCGCGCATCGGGCACCTCCAGTGACACAAGCAGGGCTTTGCCGCTTAAGATGCGCCATTGCTCCTCGATTGGCGACCCCGAAAAATGTTTCAGATCGACGCCCTGCCCGCCTTCAGCGACAACTACCTGTGGCTCCTGCAGGACCACGCCCAGCAACGCTGCGCCGTGGTCGACCCGGGCGACGCCGCGCCGGTGCTGGCCTGGCTCGCCGCCCACCCGGGCTGGCAACTGAGCGACATCCTGATCACCCACCACCACGCCGATCATGTCGGCGGCATCGCCCAGCTCAAGGCCGCCACCGGCGCCCGAGTGTACGGCCCGGCGCAGGAGCGCATCCCCGAGCGCGACGCGGCCCTGGCCGAAGGCGATCGTATCCGCGTGCTCGACCGCGAGTTCGTCGTCTACGCAGTGCCCGGCCACACCCTCGGCCATATCGCCTACTACCATGCCGATGCCGAGCAGCCCTGGCTGTTCTGCGGCGACACCCTGTTCGCCGCCGGCTGCGGGCGCCTGTTCGAAGGCAGCCCGGCGCAGATGCACGCCTCGCTGAACAAGCTGGCCAGCCTGCCGGACGCGACCCTGGTCTACTGCACCCACGAATACACCCTGAGCAACCTGCATTTTGCCCGCGCCGCCGAACCGAACAACCCGGCCATCGCCGCGCGCTTCGAGGAAGTCAGCGCCTGGCGTGCCCAGGGGCGCAGCAGCCTGCCCTCCAACCTGGCGCTGGAGAAGGCCACCAACCCCTTCCTGCGCTGTGGGGAAACATCCATTAAAGAAAAAATCGACGAGCGGGACGGTGCCCGCCAGCGCTCGCCGGATGAGCTGTTTGCCTGCCTGCGCGCCTGGAAGGACGGCTTCCGGATTGGTTAAAAACTGATCAGCGGACTGGTGAAAACTTGACCACCCCCTGAGGCGTTCCTAGAATCGCCCGAACTTTTGCGCCGGACGATCCTAGCGACCAATGCCTCCATTACTCTCCAGATCCCTTGAATCAGCTGCATTGGCACGACGCGCAAGGGCTCTGGCGGTGATGCTGTGCGTGGTTCTGAGCGGTTGCCAAAGCATGGGCAACGGCCCGGACGAAGACGATCGCGACACCAATCGCGCGGTCGGCCTGCAACGGGAGCCGGAGTGGCTCAACGAGGTCGAGCAGGACGAGCCGCCGCGCGATATCTGGGAACGCATGCGCGACGGTTTCGAGCTGCAGGGCGATATCGGCGTCAACCCGCGCATCGAAAACAAGCGCCTGTGGTTCGTCAGCAATCCGTCCTTCCTGGAAAACGCCAGCGAGCGCGGCAGCCTGTATATCCACTACGTGGTCGAGCGCCTGGAAGAGCGCAAGATGCCGATGGAGCTGGCCCTGCTGCCGGCCATCGAAAGCTCGTACAACCCCTTCGCCTATTCACGCAGCCACGCGGTCGGCCTCTGGCAGTTCATTCCCTCCACCGGCCGCCACTTCAACCTGCGCCAGACCAACTGGTACGACGGCCGCCGCGACATCACCGCCTCGACGGATGCGGCGCTGAACTACCTGAGCCGTCTGCACGACATGTTCAACGGTGACTGGCTGCTGGCCCTGGCCGCCTACAACGCCGGCGAAGGCACGGTCAGCCGGGCCATCGAGCGCAACCAGAAGCTCGGCCTGCCAACCGACTACTGGAACCTGCCGCTGCCCAAGGAAACCCAGGACTACGTGCCCAAGCTGCTGGCCCTGTCGCAGATCGTCATGTCGCCGGAGGCCTATGGCGTGCGCCTCAGCCCGATCGCCAACGAGCCCTACTTCGAGCAAGTGGCGATCCGCCAGCGCCTCGACCTGTCGCGGGTCGCGCAGATGGCCGAGATCGACGAGGACGAGCTGTACAACCTCAACCCGGCCTTCAAGAAGCGCATCACCATGGACGGCCCACAGCACCTGCTGGTGCCGACCGAAAAGGCCGAGATGCTCAGCGCCAACCTGGCCCTGATGAAGCCCCAGCAACTGGTGAACTGGCAGGAATACCGGGTGCGCCCGAGCGACAACCTGCACAGCATCGCCAATCGCTACCACCTGACGGTCAACACCCTGAAGCAGGTCAACAACCTGACCAGCAACAACCTGCGGGTCGGTCAGGTGCTCAGCATTCCCGCCGCTGGCGACGGCGAACCGAGCCAGCCGCTGCACCAGCAGACCGCCAAGGCCGTGCCTGCCTCCGGACCGAAGCGTTACAAGGTGCGCAGCGGCGACACCCTGTGGCAGATCGCCAATGCCCATCGGGTATCGCTGCAGGACCTGCAGCGCTGGAACAAGCTCAACAGCCGCAGCAAGCTCAGCCTCGGCCAGCAACTGCTGATCCATGGCGGCGCCAGTGGCGGCACCGGCAACTCGGTGGCCGCGGCCAAGCCGGCGGCCAGCAAGGCGCCTGACAAGCGCTCGGCAGTCACCTACTACCGGGTCAAGAGCGGCGACTCGCTGTACCTGATCGCCCAGCGCTTCAAGGTCGACATGCAGAGCCTGCAACGCTGGAACCCGCGCAGCAGCAGCCAGTCGCTGAAGCCCGGGCAGACCCTGACGCTCTACCTCAACTGAGCCCCCCTCAGAACCTCAGCGCTTGCTCAGCGCCTCCAGGCAACGCCCGGTCAGCTGGGTGAAACGCTGGAAGGCGACGAACTGCTCGTGCTTGAGGGCCCGCCCGGACAAGCGGCAGTCGGCGTAGAGCACACCGATCTCGCGGGTACCGGCCAGCACCGGGGCGATGAAGAACATTCCCTGGCCCAGCAGCTGGCGCATCGGCAGGGTCACCAGCTCGTTCAGGTTGTAGCTGGCCGGCACCCCCATCCACAGCGCCTCGCGATTGCGCAGGGCGTAACTGAACAGGTGTGGCTGCTCGGCCTGGCTGGCCGGCAGCTGGAAATCGCTCAGCCAGCTCTGCGTGCCGTCCCCCACCACCCGCTTGGCACGAAAGCGCGTCTGCCCATCGGCCAGCACCGCCAGCATCACCCGCTCCAGCCCGGCGCCATCGTGCAGGCCCTTGAGCAGGGTATCGAGGATCAGGCCGACATCGCCCTTCTGGCTGGCCAGCATGCCGAGGTCCTGCAGGGCCTGCTGCAGCACCAGCAGGTCAGGCTGCAACAGGCGCGCCTTGCGCTCCTGCTGCTGCAGTTTGATCTGCTCGGGGTCGGTATTGGGGATCAGGCTGCACAGCTTGCTGGCGCCGAAGGTGGCGGCCACCTTGACCGTTTCCTCGGCGCTTTCCAGGATCTGCTTCAGCGCATCCTCGCTGCTGATCCCGGTGAATGCGGCGAGCTGCTTGACCAGCACCTCCATCGCCGGCGAATCCCACCCCTCCAGCGCCGCCTCGCTGATGCGCACACCCAGGTTGACCGCGCGCACCGCCGGATCGGCCGGATTGCTGCCATGCGCCAGGCTGGCGATCTCGCCGAGGTTCCAGCTTTTCACCAGGCCCATGGTCAGCTGACGGAAGCTGGTGCCGAGCACCTGGCGCACCGCCTCCTCCTCGACCACGCCGGGCTGCTCCAGGGCATCGGCCAGCTCATCGGCCTGTTCCCCGCCGCAGCCCCAGAACGCCAGTTCGCCGACCTGATTCAGCAGGGCGGCGATGAACACCTCTTCCTGATGCTTGGTCAGCACATAGCCGGCGATGTTGCGCGCCTGCACCGCGGCGTGGAACGAGCGTGCCAGGAGCATCTGCAGCTGCTCGCGCGGCACCTTGGTGAGCAGGCTGTCGATCAGGCTGACCGACATGCCGATCAGCCGCACATTGTCGAAGCCGATCAGCACGATGGCCCGCGAAATGGTGCGGATGGTTTCCTGGGACGGGTTGTAATAGACGCTGTTACCGACCCGCAGCACCTTGGCGGTGAGCGAGGCGTCGCGCAGCAGCACATCGGCCAGTTGCTGCACCGAGGCCCTGTCGGCCTGGGAAAGTCGATGCAAGTCCTGCACGACCGCGGCTAAAGCGGGTAATTCGGCCTGATTCAAACGGTCTATCCATGCCTGCAAACCCACACTGCGTTCCGCCAAGATAGTGCCCCCGTTTCAATTTGTTTCAGTGTAATCAAATTGACAGCATCCGTAGCGGAAAAGGCACTCTTTTTCCTGCGGATACAAGCTGTTACTGTACCGACCCAGAAGCCCAAAAGCCGCCATGGACTGGACCTTGCACCCGATGCGTCCCCTGCTCCTGCTGATACTTGGCCTGGCCATGAGCTTTCCCGCCTTCGCAAGCATCAGCGAAAGCCATGGCTACGCCCAATTCGGCACCCTCAAATACCCCGCCAGCTTCACTCACTTCGACTGGGTGAACCCCGACGCGCCCAAGGGCGGCACCCTGCGGGTGATGGCCTACGGCACGTTCGACACGCTGAACGCCTACAGCTTCAAGGGCAGCAGCCCCTCCGCCGCGCCCAACTTCCTGCAATACGGGGTCAGCGAGCTGAACGAGACCCTGATGGCCGGCACCGGGCAATACGACCCCTCGGGCGACGAGCCGGCCTCCAGCTACGGCCTGATCGCCAAGAGCGTGGAGTACAGCGAGGACCGCAGCTGGGTGGTGTTCAACCTGCGCGAGGAAGCGCGCTTCCACGACGGCCAGCCGATCACCGCCTACGACGTGGCCTACTCCTACCGCCTGCTGATCAAGGACGGGCACCCGCAGTACCGTACCAACCTGCAGGAAGTGAAGCGCGTCGACATCCTCAACCGCCACCGCATCCGTTTCGTCTTCAAGCGTGCCGGCAACCCGCTGCTGATCCTGCGCCTGGGCGAACTGCCGGTGCTGGCCCAGCACTACTGGAAGGGCCGCGACTTCAAGGCCACCAGCTTCGAGGCGCCAATGGGCAGCGGTCCCTACCGCATCAGCAGGATCAATCCGGGCCGCGGCCTGGTATTCGAGCGGGTCAAGGACTGGTGGGGCGAGAAGCTGCCGGTCAACCGCGGCAAGTACAACTTCGACCGCGTCGAGGTGGAGTTCTACCGCGACAGCAACGTCGCCTTCGAGGCCTTCAAGGCCGACGAATTCGACTTCTACATCGAGCACCAGGCGAAGAACTGGGCCAACGGCTACCGTTTTCCCGCCATCGCCCGCGGCGAGGTGATCCGCGCCGAGATCCCGCACCAGATCCCCACCCAGACCCAGGCGCTGTTCATGAACAGCCGCCGTGCCACCTTCGCCGACAGCAAGGTGCGCGAGGCCCTGGGCCTGATGTTCGATTTCGAGTGGACCAACCGCGCCCTGTTCAACAGCGCCTACCAGCGCACCAGCAGCTACTACCCGAACAGCGAGTTCGCCGCCAGCGGCAAGCCGGAAGGCGCCGAGTGGCTGCTGCTCTCGCCCTATCGCAAGCAGCTGCCGGCGCGTCTGTTCGGCGAAGCCTTCGTCCTGCCGCACACCGATGGCGCCGGGGTGCCGCGGGAAACCCTGCGCAAGGCGCTGGGCCTGCTCGCCGAGGCTGGCTGGAAACCTTCCGGGCAAACCCTGGTCAACGCCAAGGGCCAGCCGCTGCGTTTCGAGATACTGCTGGTCAACCCGAACCTGGAACGCATTCTCCAGCCCTACACCGAGAACCTCGCCAGCATCGGCATCCAGGCCAGCCTGCGCACGGTCGACCGCGCCCAGTACAAGCAGCGCCTCGACCACTTCGACTACGACATGATCCTGATGACCCTGCCGCAAAGCCTCAGCCCCGGCCTGGAACAGTGGCAGTACTTCCACTCCAGCCAGGTCGACGTCAAGGGCGGCAAGAACTACGCCGGCGTCGCCCACCCGGTGATCGACAGCCTGCTGGAGAAGCTGCTGGCCGCGCAGAGCCGCGACGAGCAGATCGCCGCCAGCCGCGCCATCGACCGCATCCTGCTCTGGCAGCACTACAGCATTCCCAACTGGTACATCAATCATCACCGCCTGGCGTACCGCAACCGGTTCGCCTTCGTCACCACCCCGCCCTATACCCTCGGGCTGCGGGCCTGGTGGCTGAAGCCCACGGAGACCGCTCGATGACGAATCCCCTGCGCACCCTCGGTGCCGGCCTGCTGCTGCTCGCCGGCCTGGCCCAGGCGGCCCCGCAGCACGCGCTGACCCTGTATGGCGAGCCGGCCAAGTACCCGGCCGGCTTCCAGCACTTCGCCTACGTCAACCCGGACGCGCCCAAGGGCGGCACCCTGCGCCTGCCCGGCCTGGGCGGCTTCGACAGCCTCAACCCGTTCATCCCCAAGGGCAACGTCGCCGACCGCATCGGCCTGATCTACGACAGCCTGACCTACCGCTCGCTGGACGAACCCTTCACCGAGTACGGCCTGCTCGCCGAGAAGATCGAGAAGGCCGCGGACAACAGCTTCGTGCGCTTCTACCTGAACCCCAAGGCACGCTTCCACGACGGCGTGCCGGTCACCGCCGCGGACGTGGTGTTTACCTTCAACGCCCTGGTCAAGCACGGTCACCCGCAGTACCGCCACTATTACGCCGACGTGGCCCAGGTGGTGGCCGAAGACGCGCGCCGCGTGCGCTTCGACTTCAAGCACACGGGCAACCGCGAACTGCCGCTGATCCTCGGCCAGCTGGAGATTCTGCCCAAGCACTGGTGGAACGAACTGGACGCCAGCCAGGCCGACAGCGCGCAGCGGCTCGACCAGCTGGCCAGCCTCACCGTGCAGGCGGACGGCAAGCTGCTGATCAAGGCGCTGGACGGCACCCAGACCCTGCCGGTCGACAGCATCCGCCGCAACTACGAGCAACTGGCCGCCGGCAACCCCGAGCTGCCAGCGGCCGAACAGCTCAAGGCCCTCGATGAGTCCAGCCTAGAGCTGAGCTTCCCGCGCCAGCCCGCCCAGGCCGTGCTCGACAGCCTGGCCCAGCTCAAGCTGCTGCCGGCCAAGCGCAATTTCGCCGAAACCAGCCTGGAGGCGCCGCTGGGCAGCGGCCCCTACCACATCAGCAAGATCGCCCCGGGCAGCTCGATCCGCTTCGAACGCAACCCGGACTGGTGGGCCCGGGACCTGCCGGTGGCGCGCGGCCTGTACAACTTCGCGCGCATCGACATGGACTACTACCGCGACAGCTCGGTGGCCCTGGAGGCCTTCAAGGCCGGACAGTTCGACGTCAACCTCGAATACTCGGCCAAGGACTGGACCACCGGTTACGACTCCCCGGCCCTGCGCGCCGGCAAGTTCGTCCAGCAGGCGATTCCCAACCACAACCCGGTGGGCATGCAGGGCTACGTGTTCAACACCCGTCGGCCGATCTTCCAGGATCGCCGGGTGCGCGAGGCGATCGCCCTGCTGTTCGACTTCGAATGGGCCAGCAAGCAGCTGTTCCACAACGCCTACAAGCGCACCCACAGCTACTTCGAGAACTCGGAAATGGCCGCCCGCGGCCTGCCGGACAGCGAGGAGCTGAAGCTGCTCGAACCGCTGCGCGGGAAAGTGCCGCCGGAGGTCTTCACCACCGAGTTCAAGCCGCCGGTCAGCGACGCCAGCGGCATCATCCGCGAGCAGAGCCGGCGCGCCTACCAGTTGCTTACCGAGGCCGGCTACCGCATCGAAGACGACAAGATGATCGATGCCCAGGGCAAGCAGCTGGCCTTCGAGTTCCTCAACTACCAGGCCAACCTGGAGCGAGTGATTCTGCCGTTCAAGCGCAACCTGGCCGAGCTGGGCATCGACCTGCAGATCCGCCGGGTCGACACCTCGCAGTTCATCAACCGCCTGCGCTCGCGCGACTTCGACATGACCTCGGCGATCTGGCCGCAATCCAGCTCGCCGGGCAACGAGCAGCTGGACTTCTGGCACTCCAGCAGCGCCGACAACCCCGGCAGCAGCAACCTGATCGGCCTGCGCGACCCGGCCATCGACCAGCTGGTGGAGGGCCTGATCCGCGCCGATTCGCGCCAGGCGCTGATCAACCATGCGCGCGCCCTCGACCGCGTGCTGCTGTGGGGCCACTACGTGGTGCCCAACTACTACGTCGACACCTGGCGCGTGGCCTACTGGAAGCGCTTCGGCCGCCCGGCGGTGACGCCGCTGTACGACTACGGCCTGATGACCTGGTGGGAAGAACGCCCGGTCGGCGCCGCAGAACCCAGCCCGACCGCGCCGGCCGAGGAAGTTCGCTGAATGCTCGCCTACATCCTGCGCCGCCTGCTGCTGATCATCCCGACCCTGTTCGGCATCCTGCTGATCAACTTCCTCATCGTCCAGGCCGCCCCCGGCGGGCCGGTGGAGCAGATGATCGCCAAGCTGGAGGGCTTCGATGCCGCCGCCGGCGGCGCCACCGGGCGCATCTCCGGCGGTGGCGGCGAGGTCTCCGTGGCCGGCTCCACCTACCGCGGCGCCCAGGGCCTGGACCCCAAGCTGATCGAAGAAATCGAGAAGATGTACGGCTTCGACAAGTCGGCCCCCGAGCGCTTCTGGCTGATGCTGAAGAACTACGCCCAGCTGGACTTCGGCGAGAGCTTCTTCCGCGACGCCAGCGTGATCGACCTGGTGCTGGAGAAGATGCCGGTGTCGATCTCCCTGGGGCTGTGGAGCACCCTGATCATGTACCTGGTGTCGATCCCCTTAGGCATCGCCAAGGCCACCCGCCACGGCAGCGCCTTCGACGTCTGGACCAGCACCGCGATCATCATCGGCTACGCCATCCCGGCATTCCTCTTCGCCATCCTGCTGATCGTGCTGTTCGCCGGCGGCAGCTACTGGGACTGGTTCCCCCTGCGCGGGCTGACCTCGGCCAACTTCGACGAGCTGAGCCTGGGCGGCAAGCTGCTCGACTACTTCTGGCACCTGGCTCTGCCGGTGACGGCCCTGGTGATCGGCAACTTCGCCACCCTGACCCTGCTGACCAAGAACAGCTTCCTCGACGAGATCGGCAAGCAGTACGTGGTCACCGCCCGCGCCAAGGGCCTGAGCAACACCAGCGTGCTCTACGGCCACGTGTTCCGTAACGCCATGCTGATCATCATCGCCGGCTTCCCCTCGGCCTTCATCGGCATCTTCTTCACCGGCTCCCTGCTGATCGAGGTGATCTTCTCCCTCGACGGCCTGGGCCTGATGAGCTTCGAGGCGGCGATCAACCGCGACTATCCGGTGGTGTTCGGCACCCTGTTCATCTTCACCTTGCTGGGACTGGTCGTGAAACTCATCGGCGACATCACCTACACCCTGGTCGATCCGCGCATCGACTTCGAAAGCCGGGAGAACTGAGATGAAACTCTCCCCGCTCAACCAACGGCGCTTCGCCCGGTTCAAAAGCAACAAGCGCGGCTGGTGGTCGCTGTGGCTGTTCCTCGGCCTGTTCATCCTCAGCCTCGGTGCCGAGCTGATCGCCAACGACAAGCCGCTGGCCGTGCGCTATGACGGCGAATGGTTCTTCCCGGTGCTCAAGCGCTACCCGGAAACCACCTTCGGTGGCGAGTTCCCGCTGCAGGCCAACTACAAGAGCCCCTACATCCGCGAGCTGATCGCCGCGAAGGACGGCTGGATGCTCTGGCCGCCGATCCCCTTCGACTACTCCAGCATCAACTACGAACTGCAGGTGCCGGCGCCCGCGCCACCCTCGGCGCAGAACTGGCTGGGCACCGACGACCAAGGCCGCGACGTGCTGGCGCGGGTGATCTACGGCTTCCGCGTGTCGGTGCTGTTCGCCCTGGTACTGACCCTGCTCAGCTCGCTGATCGGCGTGTTCGCCGGCGCCCTGCAGGGCTTCTATGGCGGCTGGGTCGACCTAGTCGGCCAGCGCTTCCTGGAAATCTGGTCGGGCCTGCCGGTGCTCTACCTGCTGATCATCCTGGCCAGCTTCGTGCAGCCGAACTTCTGGTGGCTGCTGGGCATCATGCTGCTGTTTTCCTGGATGAGCCTGGTCGATGTGGTGCGCGCCGAGTTCCTCCGCGGGCGCAACCTGGAATATGTGCGCGCGGCGCGCGCCCTGGGCATGCAGAACGGCGCCATCATGTTCCGCCATATCCTGCCCAATGCCATGGTCTCGACCATGACCTTCATGCCGTTCATCCTCACCGGTGCGATCGGCACCCTGACCGCCCTGGACTTCCTAGGCTTCGGCCTGCCGCCCGGCGCGCCGTCGCTGGGCGAGCTGGTGGCCCAGGGCAAGTCCAACCTGCAGGCGCCCTGGCTGGGGATCAGCGCCTTCGCCGTGCTGGCGTTGATGCTCAGCCTGCTGGTGTTCATCGGCGAAGCCGCGCGCGATGCCTTCGACCCGAGGAAATGAGATGACCGACGCGAACAACCTCATCGAAGTGCGCGACCTGGCCGTCGAGTTCGTCACCGGCAGCCTCGTCCAGCGCGTGGTCGAAGGCGTCAGCTTCGACATCCGACGCGGCGAAACCCTGGCCCTGGTCGGCGAAAGCGGCTCGGGCAAGTCGGTCACCGCCCACTCGATCCTGCGCCTGCTGCCCTACCCGCTCGCCCGCCACCCGATCGGCAGCATCCACTATGGCGAGCAGGACCTGCTCCAGCTCAGCGAGGCCAAGCTGCGCGGCATCCGTGGCAACCGCATCGCCATGGTGTTCCAGGAGCCGATGACCTCGCTCAACCCGCTGCACACCATCGGCAAGCAGATCAACGAAGTCCTCGCCCTGCACAAGGGCCTCTCCGGCAAGGCCGCCACCGCGCGCACCCTGGAGCTGCTCGAGCTGGTCGGCATCCCCGAGCCGCACAAGCGCCTGCGCGCCTACCCGCATGAACTGTCCGGCGGCCAGCGCCAGCGCGTGGTGATCGCCATGGCCCTGGCCAACGAGCCGGAGCTGCTGATCGCCGACGAGCCGACCACCGCGCTGGACGTCACCGTGCAGCTGAAGATCCTCGAGCTGCTCAAGGATCTGCAGGCGCGCCTGGGCATGTCGCTGCTGCTGATCAGCCACGATCTCAACCTGGTGCGACGAATCGCGCACCGCGTATGTGTCATGCAGCGCGGTCGCATCGTCGAACAGGCGTCGTGTGACGAATTGTTCCATGCGCCGCAGCATCCCTATACCCAGGAATTGCTCGGCGCCGAGCCCAGCGGCGGCCCGGCAGCCAACCCTGCCGGCCCGCCGCTGTTGGAAGTGGACGACCTGCGCGTGTGGTTCCCGATCAAGAAAGGGCTGCTGCGCCGTACGGTCGACCATGTGAAGGCGGTGGACGGCATCAATTTCAGCCTGCCCCAGGGTCAGACCCTGGGCATAGTCGGTGAAAGCGGTTCCGGCAAGTCCACCCTCGGCCTGGCGATCCTGCGGCTGCTCGGCAGCCAGGGCGCCATCCGCTTCCAGGGCCAGGCGCTGGACGGGTTGTCGCAACAGGCCGTGAGGCCGTTGCGGCGGCAGATGCAGGTGGTGTTCCAGGACCCCTTCGGCAGCCTCAGCCCGCGCATGTCGGTCGGGCAGATCGTTGGCGAAGGCCTGGATATCCACCGCATGGGGACGCCGGCGGAGCAGGAACAGGCGGTCATCGACGCGCTTGTGGAAGTAGGTCTGGATCCGGAAACCCGGCATCGCTACCCCCACGAGTTTTCCGGCGGGCAACGGCAGCGGATTGCCATTGCCCGGGCACTGGTGCTGAAACCGGCGCTGATTCTGTTGGACGAGCCCACTTCGGCGCTCGACCGTACGGTGCAGCGCCAAGTGGTGGAGTTGTTGCGCTCGTTGCAGGCCAAGTACAACCTGACCTACCTGTTCATCAGCCACGACCTGGCGGTGGTCAGGGCCCTGAGCCACCAGCTGATGGTGGTCAAACAGGGCAAGGTGGTGGAACAAGGCCTGGCCGACACGATCTTCGCCACCCCGCAGCACACCTATACCCGGCAGTTGCTGGAAGCCGCCTTCATGGCTCCCGGCAAGGCCGATTAATCAGAAGAGGAACAAAGCACATGGGTTTTCTCGCCGGTAAGCGCGTACTGATCGTTGGCGTGGCCAGCAAACTGTCGATTGCCTCGGGCATCGCCGCCGCCATGCATCGCGAGGGCGCCGAGCTCGCCTTCACCTACCAGAACGAAAAGCTGAAAGGCCGCGTCGAGGAATTCGCCGCCGGCTGGGGCTCGGGCCCCGAACTGTGCTTCCCCTGCGACGTGGCCAATGACGAGGAAATCGCCACGGTCTTCGCCGAACTGGCCAAGAAATGGGACGGCCTGGACTGCATCGTCCACTCGGTCGGTTTCGCCCCCGGTGACCAGCTGGACGGCGACTTCACCGCAGTCACCACCCGCGAAGGCTTCAAGATCGCCCACGACATCAGCGCCTACAGCTTCGTCGCCCTGGCCAAGGCCGGCCGCGAGCTGATGCAGGGCCGCAACGGCAGCCTGCTAACCCTGTCCTACCTGGGCGCGGAACGCACCATGCCCAACTACAACGTGATGGGCATGGCCAAGGCCAGCCTGGAAGCCGGCGTGCGCTACCTGGCCGGCAGCCTCGGCCCGGAAGGCACCCGCGTCAACTGCATCTCCGCCGGCCCGATCCGCACCCTGGCGGCAAGCGGCATCAAGAGCTTCCGCAAGATGCTCGCCGCCAACGAGAAGCAGACCCCGCTGCGTCGCAACGTGACCATCGAGGAAGTCGGCAACGCCGGCGCCTTCCTCTGCTCCGACCTGGCCTCGGGCATCAGCGGCGAGATCATGTATGTCGACGGCGGCTTCAACACCACCGCCATGGGCAACATCGAAGACTGAGCCTGACTCGATCCTCGCCCACAAAAAAGGCCGCATCACGCGGCCTTTTTTGTGGCTGGCGATCCGCCCCGCGGGGCGGACCCAATCGATCAGTAACGCTCGATGTCAGCCTGTTCCTTCAGCTCGGCACGGTAGGCATTGAAGTCCTGCTGCCCCTGGCGCGAAGCCAGGGCGCGGCGGTACATGGTCTTCTCTTCCGCGCTCAGCTCGGCCTGCGGCTGGCCGACGCCATTCAGGCGCAGCAGCACATAGTCGCCATTGCTCAGGCTGACACCGGTGAAGGTCGGTGCGCCGTTGTCGGCCGGCTTGGGCATGCGGAACAGCGCCTGCAGCAGAACCGGATCGACGCCTTCCTGGTTGCGCGTCGCCGCCTCGACGACTTTCCAGCCCTGGCCCTGCTCGGCCTGCTCGACCGGGGTCTTGCCTTCGCGCAGGCTGGCCAGCAGTGCTTCGCCCTTGGCCTTGACCGCTTCGTTGGCACGCTGCAGGGTCAGGGTTTCGCGGATGCTGGAGGCGACCTGCTCGAACGGCAGCAGTTGCGACTTCTTGTGCTCCTTGACCCGCACTACCACCACGGTATCCGGGTCCAGCTCGATGGCCCCGCTGTTAGCCGAAGCCTCCAGCAGATCTTCGCTGAATGCCGCCTGAATCACCTGACGGTTGGCGGCCACGCCCTCGCTGCCACCCTCGCGGCCGAAGGCCGTGGTGGTTTTCACCTCGAGCCCCTGCTCTTGGGCCGGCTGGGCCAGATCGGCAGCCTCGTAGGCGGCGTCTTCGAGGGCCTTGGAGGCCTCGACGAACAGCTGCTCGACACGCGGCGCCTTGAGATCGGCGACCAGCTTGTCCTTCAGGCTGTCGAAGCTCGGCACATCAGCCGCCTGCACGCCCAGCAGCTTGATCAGGTGCCAGCCGAACTCGCTGCGCACCGGAGCGGAGACTTCGCCTTGCTTGAGCGCATACAGCGCCTCTTCGAAGGCCGGGTCGTAGACGCCCGGGCCGGCATAGCCCAGGTCGCCGCCATTGGCCGCCGACCCTGGATCCTGGGACAGTTCCTTGGCCAGCGCGGCAAAGTCCTCGCCCTGCTGCAGGCGCTTGCGTACGTCCTCGAGCTTGGCCTTGGCCTGCTCGTCGCTCAGCTTGTCGTTGACCTCGAGCAGGATATGCGCAGCCTGACGCTGTTCGCCCAGCCCGGCAATTTCCTTCTGGTACTGCTCCTGCAACTCATCATCCTTGACCTCTACACGGTCGAAGAAGGCGCTCTTCTTCAGCTCGACGTAGTCCAGCACCACCTGCTCGGGGCTCATGAACTGGTCGGCATGGCCGTCGTAGTAGGCCTTCAGCTCCTCATCCTTGAGCTGTACCGCCTTGGCGTCGGCTTGCAGGGTCAGGGTGGCGAAGTCACGGGTCTGCTTGTCCAGGCGGACGAAGGCATTCAGCTCGGCATCGGTGAGGAAGCTGCTGCCGACCAGGCCGGCCTGCAGCTGGCTGATCAGCACATCCTGTTCCAGACGCTGGCGGAACTGCATCGGGGTGTAACCCTCCTGCTGGATGATCTGCAGGAAGCGGTCCTTGTTGTACTTACCGTCCACCTGGAACAGCGGCATGCTCAGAATCAGCTGATCGAGTGCCGCCTGGGAAAACGCCATGCCGGAGTCTTTGGCCCCCTGCAGCAGCAGGTTGCGGTCGATCAGACCGTTGAGCGCCGACTCGCGCAGCATCTTGTCGTCCAGCATGGACACATCGAAGTCCTTGCCGAATTGCTGGATGTACTGGCGACGTTGCATGTCGACGGCACTGCCGAGGGCGTCCTGGGTGATCTTCTCGCCATTGACGTCGGCAGCATTCTTACTGTTACTCGCGGAGTTGACGATGGCGTCGAATCCGGTGAGAGCCATCAGCGCGACGATGACGCCGACGATGGTCTTGGCAATCCACCCCTGTGAATTGTCCCTGATATTCTGCAGCATGCATCCCCCGAAACGGCTGCGCTGAACAAGCAGCCATGCAGCGTGGGTGAAATCCGGATAAAAGAAAGGCGCATCCTAGGATGCGCCTTCTCGGTAACTGATGGAGCGGCTTTGGCTCGTCTGAACCGCCGCTCCGACCAGGTCGGGACCAGCCCGACCTGGATGGGCAAGGCCAGAGAGACGCTTAGTTGACGGCGTCTTTCAGGGCTTTACCAGCTTTGAAACCTGGGATCTTGGCAGCAGCAATGCTGATCGGCTTGCCGGTCTGCGGGTTGCGGCCAGTGCGGGCAGCACGCTCTTTGACAGCGAAAGTACCGAAGCCAACCAGCACCACGGAATCACCAGCCTTCAGGGCGCCAGTGACGGATTCGATCACTGCGTCCAGCGCGCGGCCAGCAACAGCTTTCGGGATATCAGCAGATGCGGCGATGGCATCGATCAGTTCCGACTTGTTCAATCTAAGTCCCCTTATTTCTGTTGAGTTGTTTCTTAATTGTTTGGTGTAAGCAAAGCGGGTGCTGAAGGGCCTGGCTGACACATGAGAGCCGCTTTATAACAAGGGCTCGAAAAATGTGTCAAGGAAGCCCTCCGGCTAATGCGTGCTGATTCGCTCCTTGGAATCAGACTCGCGCTTGTCATCCTTTGCAACCATCTCGGGAGCCGCATCGGGCAAGGGCTCCGGGGCGTATTGCAGCGCAATTTGCAGGACCTCGTCAATCCATTTAACCGGCTTAATGGTCAGGTCTTGCTTAATATTCTCGGGAATTTCCTTCAGATCCCGCACATTTTCTTCCGGGATGATAACGGTCTTGATTCCACCGCGGTGCGCGGCCAGGAGTTTTTCCTTCAAACCGCCAATTGCCAGTACCTGACCGCGCAGGGTGATCTCGCCGGTCATGGCCACATCGGCGCGCACCGGAATCTGCGTCAGGGCCGAAACCAGCGCCGTGCACAGACCGATACCGGCACTCGGGCCATCCTTGGGCGTGGCGCCCTCCGGCATGTGGATGTGCACGTCGCGCTTCTCGTGGAAGTCCAGCGGGATGCCCAGGCTCTTGGCCCGGCTGCGCACCACGGTGAGCGCCGCCGTCATCGACTCGGCCATCACGTCACCGAGCGAGCCGGTCTTGATCAGCTGGCCCTTGCCCGGCACCACGGCGGTCTCGATGGTCAGCAGCTCGCCGCCGACCTGGGTCCAGGCCAGGCCGGTCACCTGGCCGATCTGGTCCTGCTGCTCGGCCAGGCCGTAGCGGTAACGCCGCACGCCGAGGAAGTGTTCCAGCAGATCGGCGGTCACCAATACGCTGAAACGTTTTTCCTTGGCATGTTCCTTCACCGCCTTGCGGCACACCTTGGCGATCTGCCGCTCCAGGCTGCGCACCCCGGCTTCGCGGGTGTAGTAGCGGATGATGTCGCGGATCGCCGCGGCTTCGAACTCGATCTCGCCCTTCTTCAGGCCATTGGCCTCGATCTGCTTGGGCGCCAGGTACTTGACCGCGATATTGATCTTCTCGTCCTCGGTGTAACCGGGCAGACGAATCACCTCCATGCGGTCTAGCAGCGGGCCGGGGATATTCATGGAGTTGGCGGTGCAGATGAACATCACATCGGACAGGTCGTAGTCGACCTCCAGGTAATGGTCGTTGAAGTTGTGGTTCTGTTCCGGATCGAGCACTTCCAGCAGCGCCGAGGCCGGGTCGCCACGCATGTCCTGGCCCATCTTGTCGATTTCGTCGAGCAGGAACAGCGGGTTGCGCACGGCAACCTTGGTCATCTTCTGGATCAGTCGGCCCGGCATGGAACCGATATAGGTCCGCCGATGGCCGCGGATCTCGGCCTCGTCACGCACGCCACCCAGGGCCATGCGCACGAACTTGCGGTTGGTCGCACGAGCGATGGATTCGGCCAGCGAGGTCTTGCCCACCCCGGGCGGGCCAACCAGGCACAGCACCGGCCCCTTGAGCTTCTTCACCCGCTTCTGCACGGCGAGATACTCGAGGATGCGCTCCTTGACCTCGTCCAGGCCATAGTGGTCGACATCGAGGATGTCTTCGGCCTTGGCCAGGTCGAGACGCACCTTGCTCTCGGCCTTCCACGGCACGTTCACCAGCCAGTCGATATAGGAGCGCACCACGGTGGCCTCGGCCGACATCGGCGACATTTGCTTGAGCTTGTTCAGCTCGGCATTGGCCTTGGTCAGCGCCTCCTTGGTCAGGCCGGCGTTGTCGATGCGCTTCTTCAGCTCATCGATCTCGTTGTGACCCTCGTCGATGTCGCCCAGCTCCTTCTGAATGGCCTTCATCTGCTCATTCAGGTAGTACTCGCGCTGGCTGCGCTCCATCTGCTTCTTGACCCGGCCGCGGATGCGCTTCTCGACCTGCAGCAGGTCGATTTCCGCATCCAGCAGCGCCATCACGTGCTCGACCCGGGCCGGCAGCTCGGTGATTTCGAGGATTTCCTGCTTCTGCTCGATCTTCAGCACCATGTGCGCGGCCATGGTGTCGACCAGGCGAGCGGGCTCGTCGATGCTGTTCAGCGAGGACAGCACTTCGGCCGGGACCTTCTTGCCCAGCTGCACGTATTGCTCGAACTGGCTGAGCAGGCTGCGGGCAAAGACTTCCGCCTCGCGCTCGGCGACTTCCGTCTCGTCGATCAGTTGCACATCGGCGCGGCAATGGCCGTCCACCTCGATGAAGCGCTCGATGCGGCCACGCTGCTCGCCCTCGACCAGCACCTTGACCGTGCCATCCGGCAGCTTCAGCAACTGCAGCACGGTCGCCACGGTACCCACGCGGTACAGGGCGTCTTCACCCGGATCGTCGTCCGCCGGATTACGTTGCGCCAGCAGGAGAATCTGCTTGTCGCCGGTCATTGCCGCCTCGAGGGCTTCAATGGACTTCTCGCGCCCCACGAACAGCGGAATGACCATGTGTGGATAGACCACAACATCGCGCAGGGGCAGGAGAGGCAATTCGATGGTTGTCTTCATGATTTCAGCTCTACGGCGGCCATTTGGCCGTAAACGGACGGGAGACCCTTGAACCTAAGATGGGGCCAGCCCCGGGAAAAAACAAGCAAGGACACCGGAAAAACAAAGGGCCCCGCAGGGCCCTTTGTTTCGTCAGGTATCAGGCATCACGCGTCAGGCGCAGCCTTGGCCGGCGGCTCGCTGTTTTCGTAGATGAGCAGCGGCTTGGAATTGCCCTCGATCACGCTTTCGTCGATCACCACCTTGCTGACTTCGCTCTGCGAGGGGATCTCGTACATGGTGTCGAGCAGCACACCTTCGAGGATGGAGCGCAGGCCACGGGCACCGGTCTTGCGCTCCAGCGCGCGACGGGCCACGGCCTTGAGCGCATCCGGACGGAACTCCAGGTCCACGCCTTCCATTTCGAACAGCTTGCCGTACTGCTTGGTCAGCGCATTCTTCGGCTCGGTGAGGATCTGCATCAGCGCCGCCTCGTCGAGTTCGTCGAGGGTGGCGATGACCGGCAGACGACCGACGAACTCCGGTATCAGGCCGAACTTGACCAGATCGTCCGGCTCGACCTCACGCAGCGCCTCGCCAACCTTCTTGCCCAGCTCCTGGCTGCGCACCTCGGCATTGAAACCGATGCCCCCCTTGGTCGAGCGACCATGGATGACCTTCTCCAGGCCGGAGAACGCACCACCGCAGATGAACAGGATGTTGCGCGTGTCGACCTGCAGGAACTCCTGCTGCGGATGCTTGCGCCCGCCCTGCGGCGGAACCGAAGCCACGGTGCCTTCGATCAGCTTCAGCAGCGCCTGCTGCACGCCTTCGCCCGAGACGTCACGGGTGATCGACGGGTTGTCCGACTTGCGCGAGATCTTGTCGATCTCGTCGATGTAGACGATGCCCATCTGGGCCTTCTCGACATCGTAGTCGCACTTCTGCAGCAGCTTCTGAATGATGTTCTCGACGTCCTCACCGACATAACCGGCTTCGGTCAGGGTGGTGGCGTCGGCGATGGTGAACGGTACATTGAGCAGACGCGCCAGGGTTTCGGCCAGCAGGGTCTTGCCCGAGCCGGTCGGACCGATCAGCAGGATGTTGCTCTTGCCCAGCTCGACATCGTCTTTCTTGTCGCGCTGATTCAAACGCTTGTAGTGGTTGTACACCGCGACGGAGAGCACCTTCTTGGCGCGCTCCTGACCGATGACGTACTGATCCAGGATGCCGCTGATTTCTTTCGGCGCGGGCAACTTGTGCGCACTGCTCTCGGCCTGGGCTTCCTGCACCTCCTCGCGGATGATGTCGTTGCACAGGTCGACGCACTCGTCGCAGATAAAGACCGAGGGGCCGGCAATCAATTTGCGCACTTCATGCTGGCTTTTGCCGCAGAAGGAGCAATAAAGCAGTTTGCCGTTGTCCTCGCCATTGCGGGTGTCAGTCATTCGATCAATCCAAATCCGGTAGGCATGGAACACAAGATGGAGGCAATTGCTGGCATTTTCAACCCTACAGGACGGCCGGATGTGCGACCGCCCCGGAGAAAAGCGGGTTAGCTGGCCAGCTGGCGCTTGTTCAGCACCTGGTCGATGAGGCCGTACTTGACCGCTTCTTCGCCGCTCATGAAGTTGTCGCGATCGGTATCCTTGGCGATCACGTCGATCGGCTGGCCGCAATGGTCGGCCAGGATCTTGTTCAGGCGCTCACGAATGGTGAGGATTTCCCGGGCATGGATCTCGATATCCGAGGCCTGGCCCTGAAAGCCGCCCAGCGGCTGGTGAATCATCATCCGCGAATGCGGCAGGCAGTAACGCTTGTTGGCAGCCCCGCCAGCCAGCAGCAACGCGCCCATGCTGCAGGCCTGGCCGATGCAGATGGTGGACACGTCGGGCTTGATGAACTGCATGGTGTCGTAGATCGACATGCCAGCGGTCACCGAACCACCCGGGGAGTTGATGTAGAGATGGATGTCCTTGTCCGGGTTTTCCGCCTCGAGGAACAGCAGCTGGGCAACCACCAGGTTGGCCATGTAGTCCTCGACCGGGCCGACCAGGAAGATCACCCGCTCCTTCAACAGGCGCGAGTAGATATCGTAGGCACGCTCACCGCGGGCGGATTGCTCGACCACCATCGGCACCAGGCCGCCGGCAGCTTGGATATCAGGCATTTGCTGCATAAATTGATTACGCGACATGTCCAGCGATCTCTCCATAAATGTTCATATCCCAAAGACGCATAAGCCAGCTCGAAGGCTGGCTTATGGTGTGCTCTAACGAGGCGAGGGATCAGGCAGCTTGCGGAGCTTCCGCCGGCTTGACCGCTTCTTCGTAGGAGACCGCTTTATCGGTCACTTTGGCCTTCTGCAGAACAGTATCTACAACTTGTTCTTCCAGTACAACCGAACGCACTTCGTTCAGCTGCTGGTCGTTCTTGTAGTACCAGGCCAGAACCTGCTCAGGCTCCTGGTAGGCCGAGGCCATCTCTTCGATCACTTCGCGTACGCGGGCATCGTCCGGCTTCAGCTCGAACTGCTTGACCACTTCGGCAACCAGCAGACCCAGGACGACGCGGCGCTTGGCCTGCTCTTCGAACAGCTCGGCCGGCAGTTGGTCCGGCTTGATGTTGCCGCCGAACTGCTGCACGGCCTGCACGCGCAGACGGTTCACTTCGTTGCCGATCAGCGCCTTCGGCACTTCAACCGGGTTGGCGGCCAGCAGACCTTCCATCACCTGGTTCTTCACCTTGGACTTGATGGCCTGGCGCAGCTCGCGCTCCATGTTCTTGCGCACTTCGGCACGGAAACCGTCGATACCGCCTTCCTTGACGCCGAACTGGGCGAAGAACTCGTCGTTCAGCTCCGGCAGTTGCGGGGCGGAAACGCTGTTGACGGTCACGCTGAACTCGGCCGTTTTGCCGGCCAGCTCGAGGTTCTGGTAATCAGCCGGGAAAGTCGGGGTGATCACACGCTCTTCACCGGCCTTGACGCCGACCAGCGCTTCTTCGAAGCCCGGGATCATGCGGCCGGAGCCGAGCACCAGCTGGGTACCCTTGGCGGAACCGCCGACGAAGACTTCGCCGTCAACCTTGCCGACGAAATCGATGTTCAGCTGGTCGCCGTTTTCGGCGGCGCGCTCGGCAGCCTCGAAGCGGGTGTTCTGCTTGCGCAGGATTTCCAGCATGTTGTCGACGTCGGCCTCGCCGACTTCGGCCTGCAGGCGCTCGATGGCGATGCCTTCGAGGCCGGCCACCTGGATTTCCGGGATGACTTCGAAGATGGCAACGTATTCCAGATCCTTGCCCTTCTCGAACGACTTCGGCTCGACAGCCGGAGCGCCAGCCGGGTTCAGCTTCTGCTCGACGATGGCTTCGTAGAAGGTCGCCTGGATCAGATCACCCAGGGCTTCCTGACGAGCGGAGTCCTCGTAGCGCTGACGAATAACGCTCATCGGCACCTTGCCAGGACGGAAACCAGCGACCTTGGCACGACGGGCAGTCTGTTGCAGACGCTTGGTCACTTCGGTCTCGACGCGCTCGGCCGGGACACCGATGGTCATGCGGCGCTCAAGAGCGGAGGTGCTTTCAACAGAAACTTGCATGGATATTCCTCGTTGCACAGACGTAAGCCGGCCGTTCCGGCCCAGAATCAAGGGCATGCATTCTAGTGGGTCGAATAGCAGAAGTCACCTGCGGAGAAGGCGCAGGAACAGCAGGACATATAAAGGAAGAGAAAAGATGGTGCGGACGGAGAGACTCGAACTCTCACACCTTGCGGCGCCAGAACCTAAATCTGGTGTGTCTACCAATTTCACCACGTCCGCGTGGCCGAACCTGAAACAAAAACGCCAGGCCCAGGGCCTGGCGTTTTCTCGAATATGGGGTGGACGAAGGGAATCGAACCCTCGACACCAGGAGCCACAATCCTGTGCTCTACCAACTGAGCTACGCCCACCATATTGCGATGCTTGTGCCTGGATGCCAGATGGCACGCCCGGCAGGACTCGAACCTGCGACCATCCGCTTAGAAGGCGGATGCTCTATCCAGCTGAGCTACGGGCGCTTGTTCATCTGCTAGCGCAGACTTGAAGCTTCGGCTTCGGCAAGACCCGGAGATCTCGCTTTTGCCGTCTTACCCAGCGACTGGCTGTGCTCGACAAGCGGGGCGAATCTTATATAGGGGACTCCCCCTCGTCAACCCTAAAAGTTAAAAAAATTCAGCGAGATAAAGGAGTTACAGGAAATTCGCCGGGCTGCGCCTTTGCCCGATCGCCTCGCCGTGCGAGAATGCACGCCCTTTTTCAATCCTTTTCGATGGTTAATCACGCGCCATGACCGCACAACTGATCGATGGCAAAGCCATAGCCGCCAGCCTGCGCCAGCAGATTGCCCAACGCGTTGTCGAACGCCGCCAGCAAGGCCTGCGCGCGCCCGGCCTGGCGGTGATCCTGGTCGGCAGCGACCCCGCCTCCCAGGTTTATGTCTCGCACAAGCGCAAGGATTGCGAAGAAGTCGGTTTCGTCTCCGTGGCCCATGACCTGCCGGCCAGCACCAGCCAGGGCGAACTGCTGGCGCTGATCGACCAGCTCAATGGCGACAACGCCATCGACGGCATCCTGGTCCAGCTGCCGCTGCCGGCTCACCTGGATGCCTCGCAACTGCTCGAACGCATCCATCCGGACAAGGACGTCGACGGTTTCCATCCGTTCAACGTCGGTCGCCTGGCCCAGCGCATCCCCCTGCTGCGCCCGTGCACGCCGAAAGGCATCATGACCCTGCTGGAAAGCACCGGGGTCGACCCGCACGGCCTGAATGCCGTGATCGTCGGCGCCTCCAACATCGTCGGCCGGCCGATGGCCCTGGAACTGCTACTGGCCGGCTGCACCGTGACCGTCACCCACCGCTTCACCAAGGATCTGCCCGGCCACCTGGCCAATGCCGACCTGGTGGTGGTCGCGGCCGGCAAGCCGGGCCTGGTCAAGGGCGAGTGGATCAAGCCGGGCGCCATCGTCATCGACGTGGGCATCAACCGCCAGGCCGACGGCAAGTTGGTCGGCGATGTCGAGTTCGACGCCGCCGCCGAGCGCGCCGGCTGGATCACCCCGGTTCCCGGTGGTGTCGGCCCGATGACTCGCGCCTGCCTGCTGGAAAACACCCTGTACGCGGCCGAACACCTGCACGCCTGAGTGCAGGGCAACCCGGCGAAACGGCACCTGCGGGTGCCGTTTGCATTTGCGGCCGAGGAAAACCCACGATACATGCGCCCCAGCGGAATGAATTCCCGTCATTGAATCCAACTACGCTGATAGCGGTTGGAGCACAATTTCACGGGTTACCGGCAAACAGGAGCGCCCGACGATGGCCAAAGGCTGGATCAATCCGCTGTTTCTGGGGTTGACACTGCTGGCTCTGCTGAGCGGGTTTGTCGCGCGCGGCCTGGGCCATGGCGATTTCGCCGCCCTCCTGTGGAGCGCCAGCGCACTGGTGGTCGCCGGCCTGCTCGCACTCGAAATCGTCGTGCGCCTCTACCACCGCGAACTGGGTGTCGACCTCATCGCCCTGCTCTCGGTCGCCGGCGCCATCCTCCTCGACCAGGACCTGGTGGCCGCCGTGATCGCCCTGATGCTGGCCGGCGGCCGCACCCTGGAGTACTACACCTCGCAGCGCGCCGAACGCGAACTGCGCCGCCTGATCGACCGCGCGCCACGCTTTGCCTGGCGCTACAGTGCCGACGGCAGCCTGGAGCAGATCCCCGCCGGCGCCATCGGCTCCGGCGATCGCCTGCTGCTGCGCATGGGCGAAGTGATACCGGTCGACGGCGTGCTGCTGGAGGCACCGGCGATCCTCGACGAGTCGGCCCTCACGGGCGAGCCGCTTCCGGTGCGCTACCTGCCCGGCGCGTCGATTCGCAGCGGCGGGGTGAACGCCGGCGCGCCCTTCACCTTGCAGGCCAGCCGTTCGGCCGCCCAGAGCACCTATGCCGGCATCGTGCGCCTGGCCGAGTCTGCGCGCCACTCGCGCGCGCCCTTTGTGCGCCTGGCCGACCGCTACGCCCTGGCCCTCGTGCCCATCACCCTGCTGCTCGCCGGCGGCGCCTGGCTGTTCAGCGGCGATCCACTGCGCGCCCTGGCGGTCCTGGTGGTCGCCACGCCCTGCCCGCTGATCCTTGCCGTGCCGGTGGCGATCATTGCCGGGGTTTCGCGCTGCGCCCATCGCGGCATCCTGGTCAAGGACGGCGCCACCCTCGAGGCGCTGGCCGCGGCGCAGATACTGTTTCTCGACAAGACCGGCACCCTGACCGCCGGCCATGCCAGCGTGCATACCGTGGAAAGCGCCGGGGACTACAGCAAGCACCAGCTGCTGTTCTTTGCCGGTTCCCTGGCCCAGGCCTCGCCGCACCCGATCTCCACGGCCATCGTCCAGGCTGCGAACAACGCCGGACTGTCGCTGGCCACCCCGCAGGACGTGCAGGAGCAGCCTGGCGCCGGCCTGTCGGGGCTGGTCGACGGGCACCGGGTCAGGCTCGGCACGCATACCTACGTGGCTGCGCCTGATTCCGACCAGACCTGGAGCGACGCCTTGCTGCGCCGCATGGACTACCAGGTGTCCGGCGGCAGCTTCATCGCCATCGATGGTGCCATGGCCGGAGCCGCCCTGTTTGCCGACCGCCTGCGCCTCGAGTCGCCGCACGCCCTGCGCCAGCTGCGCCAGGCCGGCATCCAGCGGATCATCATGCTCACCGGCGACCGCCTGGAGGCCGCGCAGATGATCGGCCTGGCCGCCGGCGTCGATGAGGTACAGGCCGGGCTGGATCCCTCCCAGAAGGTGGCCGCCGTGACCCAGGGCCGCCAGCGCGGCAAGACCCTGATGGTCGGCGACGGGATCAATGATGCACCGGCACTGGCCGCGGCCGACGTGGGCATCGCGCTGGGCGCCAATGGCGCCAACGCCTCCTCCGAAGCGGCCGGGGTCGTGCTGCTGGTCGACCGCCTGGACCGGGTCGCCGAGGCCCTGCGAATCGCCCGGCGCTCGCACCGGATCGCCCTCGAAGGCGTGCTGGTCGGCATGGGGCTCTCGGCGCTGGCCATGCTGGTCGCCGCCTTCGGCTACCTGCCGGCGCTTTCCGGGGCGATCTTGCAGGAAGTGATCGACGTCGCCGTGATTGGCAATGCCCTGCGCGCACTCGGCGGCGGGCTGGGGCACAGAGCCGCGAGCAAGCTCAGCGCCGCCAGTGTCGACGAGCTGCACCGCGAGCATGCAGACCTGGCGCAAGTCCTCGAGGAGGTCGGCGTCCTGGCCAGGAACGTCGCCAGCCTGGCGCCCGAGCAGGCACGCAGCCGGCTCGAACAGCTGGTTACCCTGCTCCAGCAGCGCCTGATCCCGCATGAGGAGAACGACGAAACCGCGCTTTATCCATTGCTGGTCAAGCACCTGCAAGGCGAAGACCCACTGGCCGCCATGAGCCACACCCATCGCGAGATATTCCGTCTGGCCAAGCTGCTGGACCGCATGAGCAGTGATCTTTCCGCCGCCCACGGCACGGTATCGCTGGAGGAAATCCAACTGCTGCTGGTTCGCCTGGACACCGTGCTGAGCCTGCACTTCGAGCAAGAAAACGAGCTTTACCACAACCTGGATGACCGCTGACCCGCGGCTGGCGGAAAGCCTCGCGGCCACGCCTCATGCGCATCGGCCCGACAAAGCCATTGGCCCACTCAGCCGCGCTAGCCACAGCCCCTGCACCAAGCGCCCTAGCAGACTCGTCTTAATGAACCATTAAGCCCCGGCAAAAGTGCATTCAGCTTGCATTCAGTTTCAGTGAGTAGCCTCAAGCCATCCCCACTCACTGGACATTAGGCCGATGAAAACCATTACCACCTCACTGTGCCTGGCCGGCGCCATGGCAGCGCCCGGTCTGGCGCAGGCCCAGGCAATAACCCTGAACACCCAGTTGAAAGACTACCGCGGCAATGACGCCTACCTGGCGATCTATCTGACCGACGCCCAGGGCCAATACCAGCAGACACTCTGGGTCGCCGGCAAGAAGCCCAAGTACTACAAGCACCTGCGCGACTGGGCACGCGGCAGCGGCCTGCAGCGCAGCGCGTTTGACGGCATCAGCGGGGCCAGCGTCGGCAGTGGCGACAACCTCAGCGTCGCGGTCGAGCTGGCCGACAGCCTGATCGATGCCGGCTATCAGATCCGCATCGACAGCGCCGTGGAGGACAAGCGCGACAACCGTGCCGAGGTCAGCGTGCCGCTGACCCGCGCCGGTTCGGGGCAGCCGGTCGGTGGCAATGGCTACGTCGAATCGTTCAGCTACGAGCTGTGATCGCAATCGCCCGCGGGAGGCACACCATGCTGCGCCAGCTTCATTCACTACCGGGTCTGCTCGCCGCCGTGCTGGTCATGCTGCTGGCCGTCAGCGCGCTGTTCCTGTCGCTCCAGCCGGCCCTGGAAAGGCTAGACGCGACGCTTCCCGCCGCCGGCCAAGTCAACTTGGCCGACCTGGCCGAGCGGGTTGCCCGACACTATCCGGGCGTCGAACGGATAGAACGGACGCCGAACGGAGTGCTCATCGCGCACTTCGACCAGGCGGGCGAACCCGGCTCCGTGCTGATCGACCCGTTCAGTGGCCAGGGCATTGCCGCCCATGAGCCGAGCGCCTGGTCGAGCTGGAGCAAAGACCTGCATCGCTCGCTGCTGCTCGGCACCCCGGGCCGCGCCCTGGCCGCCATGGCCGCCCTGTGCATGCTGCTGCTGACCCTGTCCGGGGCGGCCCTGCTGGCCAAGCGCCAGGGCGGCTGGGGCAAGCTGCTGCGCCCGCTGCAGGGCAACCTGAGCCAGCGCTGGCATGCCGAAATCGGCCGCCTGGCCATTGTCGGCCTGCTGCTGTCGGCGCTGACCGGGCTGTACATGTCGGCGGTGAGCTTCGAGCTGCTGGCCGATGGCACGGAGGTCGAAGCCGAATTCCCGCAAACCCTCGGCGCCGGCCCGGCCGCGCCACTGCACAGCCTGTCGGCCCTGCGCGCCACCGACCTGAATGACCTGCGCGAGCTGACCTTCCCCGCCCCCGGCGACCCGAGCGACGCCTACCAGCTCAGCACTGCCCAGGGCGATGGCTATGTCGATCAGGCCAGCGGCACGCTCCTGTCCTTCACCCCGCACAACAGCGCCCGCCGCCTGTATGAGCTGGTCTATCGGCTGCACACCGGCGAAGGCCTCTGGTGGCTCGGCCTGCTGCTGGGCCTCGGCGCCCTCAGCGTCCCCTTGATGAGCCTCACCGGTGTCCGCCTGTGGTGGCGTCGGCGCCAGGCCATGCCGCGCCTGGCGAACAACAGCGCCGCACAGAGCGCCGACACGGTGATCCTGGTCGGCAGCGAGAACCACGGCACCTGGGGCTTCGCCAAGGCCCTGCATGCCGCCCTGAACCAGGCCGGACTGCGCGTGCACACGGCGCCGATGAACCAGTTGCGCGCCGACTACCCGCGCGCCGAGCGCCTGTTCATCCTCACCGCCACCTATGGCGAGGGTGGCGCACCGGCCAGCGCCAGCCAGTTCCTCGAGCGCCTGGACGGCATCGCGGCCAATCCGCGGCTGGGCTTTGCCGTGCTCGGCTTTGGCGACCGGCAGTTCCCGCGGTTCTGCCAGTTCGCCAAGGACAGCGATGCCGCCCTGGCCAAGCGCGGCTGGCCGCGACTGCTGGCGCTCGAGACCATCGACCGGCAGTCCGCCCAGGCGTTCGCCCGCTGGGGCAACGCCGTTGGCGGCCTGCTTGGCCGCGAGCTGAACCTGCAACACACACCGCTGCAGCCGCCGACCCGTACCTGGCAGCTGGTCGAGCGGGTGCAGTACGGCGAGCAGGTGCAGGCCCCGACCAGCGTGCTGCGCTTCACCGCAGCCGGCCCGATGCCCGCTGGCAACCGGCTGCAGCGCTGGCTGGGCGGCAACCGCCAGCCCCGCTTCGAAGCCGGCGACCTGGTCGGCATCGTGCCGCCGGGCAGCCCGCTGCCGCGCTTCTACTCGCTGGCCAGCGCTTCCACCGACGGTGTGCTGGAGATTTGCGTGCGCAAACAGGCCAACGGGCTCTGTTCGAGCTTCCTGCATGACCTGCCGCTGGGCGGGCAGATCGAGGCCTTCATCCAGGCCAATCCGGACTTTCGCCCGGCGTCCGGCAAACACCCGGTGGTGCTGATCGGCGCCGGCACCGGCATCGGCCCGCTGACCGGCTTCATCCGCCACAACAAGGCCAGGCACCCGATGCACCTGTACTGGGGCGGGCGCAATCCGCAGTCCGACTTTCTCTACGAGCCCGAGCTGAACGACTACCTGGCCGACCGGCGCCTGACCCGCCTGCACACCGCCTTCTCGCGGGCCGCCGACCGCAGCCATGTGCAGCAGCGCATCATCGAGGACGCCACGCAGCTGCGCCGGCTGATCGACAAGGGCGCGCAGATCCTGGTCTGCGGCAGCCGCGAGATGGCCAAGGGGGTGATGCAGGCCCTGGATCAGGTGCTGGCACCGCTCGACCTCGACGTACTGACCCTCAAAAGCCAGGGGCGCTACCGTGAAGATGTCTACTGAACCCCCCACCCTGCAGCGCTACAGCCTCAACGGCACAACCATGGGCACGCGCTACAGCGCGCTGTTCTATGCCGAGCCCGGGCTGGATGAGTCGGCCATCGGAGCCAGCCTGTTCGCCGCGGTCGACCGGGTGGACCGGCAGATGTCTAGCTGGAAAGCCGACTCGCAACTGAACCGGCTCAATGCCCTTGCCACCGGGCAATGGCTGGACCTGCCGGCCGAACTGTACCAGGTGCTGGCGACGGCCCTGCGGGTCGGCCGGCAGTCAGCCGGCGCGTTCGATATCGGCGTCGGCGACCTGGTCAATGCCTGGGGCTTCGGCCCCGACCGGCCCCAGCCGGACCGCGCGCAGATCGATGCCCTGCGGCGCCAGCCGCGCCGACCGGCCGGCGCCGCCCTGGAGCTGGACCCGGCGCACGGGCGCATACGCAAGCGCAGCGCGATCACCCTCGACCTGGCCGGCATCGCCAAAGGCTTCGGCGTCGACGAACTGGCGCGCTGCCTGGATGGCTGGGGGATCGGTCACTACCTGGTCGGCATCGACGGGGAAATGCGTGCCCGCGGCCACAAGGCCGATGGCCAGCCCTGGGTCATCGCCATCGAGAATCCCAGCTACGGCCTGCGCGAAGCCATGGGCGTGATGGAGCTCAGCGATGCCGCCATCGCCACCTCGGGCGACTATCGGCACTGGGTCGAGATGGCCGACCAGCGCGTCGCCCACACCATGCACCCGGGCCTGGGGGCGCCCCTGCGCAACCGCCTGGCGGCCGTGACGGTAGTGGCCGCCACCTGCATGCTGGCCGACGCCTGGGCCACGGCGCTGCTGGTGCTGGGCGAAGAGGCCGGGATGAAGATGGCTGTCGAGCGCGGCATGGATGCCCTGTTCGTCCTGCGCACGGCGCAGGGGCTGGAGCAGCGCTGGCTGATCGACGGCCAACCGCAGCCGCTGGATTGAAGGCAAAACGCGCGCCAGCGCGCCGCCTCAAACCATCGCTACGCCGGCACCTGGGTCGCGGCGACAAAGGCGCGGAAGTCATCGGCCGCCAGCGGCCGGGCGAACAGGTAGCCCTGGCCCTGGTCGCAGCCGAGCGCGGCCAGCAGCTGACGGGTGGCCTCATCCTCGATGCCTTCGGCAGTGGTGAGCAGATTCAGGCTCTTGGCCATCTGGATGATCGCCGTGACGATGGCCTGCTCCTGGGCATTGCCCTGCAGCCGGCGCACGAACGACTGATCGATCTTCAGCTTGTCCACGCGAAAGCGCTGCAGGTAGGACAGGTTGGAATAGCCGGTGCCGAAGTCATCGATCGACAGCCTCAGGCCCAGCGCCTTGAGGCGATGCAGCAGGCCGATGAAGACCTCCGAGTCCTGCAGCAGGATCGATTCGGTCAGCTCCAGTTCGAGGCAGCCCGGCTGCAGGCCGAAGCGGTCCAGGGCCGAGCGGATCAGCGACTCCAGGTTGCCGCGACGAAACTGTACCGAGGACAGGTTGACCGAGACCACGAAGCGCGGCAGGCCGGCCGCCTGCCACAGCATCATCTGCCGGCAGGTTTCGTGCAGCACCCACTCGCCGATCTCGACGATCAGGCCCGACTGTTCGGCGACCGGAATAAAGGTGTCCGGGGTCACCATGCCACGCTCCGGATGCTGCCAGCGAATCAGCGCCTCGGCCGCCAGCAAACGTCCCGTGTTCAGGTCGACGATCGGCTGGTAGTGCAGGACGAACTCATCGCGCAGCAGCGCCTGGCGCAGATCCAGCTCCAGGCTCAGGCGCTCGCGGGTGACCGCATTCATCTGCGCATCGAAGAAGCAGAAGGCATTACGCCCCGCCGCCTTGGCCTGGTACATGGCCATGTCGGCATGCCTGAGCAGGGTCTCGAAGTCGTCGCCGTCCTCGGGAAACAGAGCAATGCCGATGGAGATTGAGGTGACTATCTGCATACCCTTCAGGTTGAAGGGTTGCGTCAGCCGGCCCTGGACCTTGGCAGCCACGGCGGAGACGGCTGCCAGGTCGTCCACGTCGGACAGCGCCATGAGGAACTCGTCGCCACCCTGGCGACTGACCGTGTCCATGTCGCGCACCGAATCCTGCAGGCGCAGAGCCACTTGCTTGAGCAGTTCGTCGCCGGCGGCATGCCCCAGGGAGTCGTTGATGGTCTTGAAGTTGTCCAGGTCGAGGAACAGCAGCGCCACTCGCTTGCCATAGCGCCGCGCCTGGCCGATGGCCTGCTCCATGCGGTCGCTGACCAGCAGGCGGTTGGGCAGGTTGGTCAGGGCATCGTGCTGGGCCAGGTGGGTGAAGCTGGCCTCGGAATCCTTCACCCGCTGAATTTCCTGCTGCAGGCGCAGCAGGGTGCGACGCAGGTCATCGGCCAGCAACCACACCGCCACCGCGCACATCACCAGGATGCTGCTGACGTTGATCATCCGCCCGACTCCGATCGGCCAGGGATGGAACACCAGCAGGCCACTGAGCGAGGCGTAGGTCATGCCGGCCACCGAGGCCAGCATGGCCAGCAGCAAGCCGATGAACAGCCGCACCGGCGCCACCATTCCGGCAACGATGAGTATCGCCGGATAAGACAGCAGCACCCCGCTGTAGAGCCCCTGACTGAACCACAGGGACAGCGTGACCAGCCCCGTCAGCGAAACCAGCAGCAGCACGATGGCCGCATCCGTGGCACCGCGCTTGTTCAGTTGCTGACCGAGCATCACCACAGCCAGCGCCAGCAGCACCAGCGCGCTGTTGAACCAGCTCTGCGCCAGCAGCGTCTGCGTGCCGATGAGCAGCAGCACACCGCACTGCACCTGGATGATCTGGCCCAGGCGCCGGGTCTGCAGGCGTCGCTCCAGGGGATCGTTCAGCTCGTAGCTGGGTTGCGAATCTTGAGCGCGCGTCATCTCTACTTCTCTTCCATGATGCGACTACTGCAAAGTGGCCGGGCTCGGCGACAGGATTGCAAGCTAACGAAAATCCCAGGCACACGGCAAGTGTTTGCGCCGCGGCAAGGCAAGCACCTATGCCGCTGTCGCCGACCATGCGGTGACTGGATGCAGTCCAATCTGGGCGTTGCGCGCCTGCAGGTAGCTTCGGCGGTCTTTGCCCATCTTCCGCCGAGTCACGCTTTTGATCAGCCTCAGCATGCGCACCGCCCTGCTAGCCGCCGTCACGTTCTGTTCGGCTGCCGCACTGGCCAAGCCCGTGCAGCACACGAGTATCGACCGCATTCTCGCGGCCAAAGTTTCCGAAGAGATCGCCCCCCGATGACTACGAGGCGCTGCTCAAGGGGGTGCGACAGTGTGCGGGAGCGCTCGCCAAGAAGATCGTCACGCTGGACAGCATCGGCAGCAACCCAGGAAGCCATTCGCATGGGGCACCTGCTGAGCGAAACCGGTTTCGATGCGCTGGTGCCCAGCAACAGCCTATGCCAGGGCACCTGCGACAACCTGCTGGCGGCCGGGCGCGACAAGAGCGTGCGTGGCTATGTCGGCCTGCAGCGCCCCTACTACCGCGGTGGCGACCCGGCCCTGTGCGGGCAGGCCGGCAGCGCGCTCCGCTACAGCCCCAACGCCTCCCTGCGCGGGATGGATATCCCGGCCAGCCTGGCGGATGACATGAGCCGCATCGAGCCAACCAGAATGCACGTGCTCACGCCCGAGGAACGGGTGCGCTACCCGCTGGATTGAAGTCGCGCCGCGCGCAGACTCCAACCCTGCTGCATCCCCGCCGCCGCCAGCAGGATCGCCGCCACGCCCAGCCACTGCAGCAGGCTGAGGCGATGGCCGAAGGCCAGCCAGTCGACGAAGATCGCCGCGATCGGGTAGACGAACGACAGCGCGCCGGTCAGTGCCGTTGGCAGCTTCTGGATGGCGCTGTACAGCAGCATGTACATCACCCCGGTATGCACGATCCCCAGGGCCGCCAGGCTGGCCCAGGCCTGCGGCTGTTCGGGCAGCTGGTAGCTGGCCAGCGGCGCCAGCATCAGGATGCCGGTGAGCAGCTGGATCAGGGCGATCAGGTGCGGCGGCGTGCCGCTCAGGCGTTTGACGATCAGCGCGGCCAGCGCATAGAGCAGTGCCGCGCCCAGGGCCAGAACGATGCCCAGCAGGTAGTGCTCGCCCGATGTGCCGGTGTCGCCATGGGCACTGACGATGGCCAGCATGCCGAGGAAGGCAACGCCCAGCCAGGCCAGCTTGGCCAGGCTGATGCGCTCGCCGAGAAGCAAGGCCGCCAGCCCCACCAGCATGAACGGCTGCACGTTGTACACCGCCGTGCTGATGGCGATCGATGCCTTGGAGTAGGAAGCGAACAGCAGCAGCCAGTTGCCGACTATGGCCACCCCGCTGACCAGCGCCAGCACCAGTACGCGACGGCCCAGCAGTTCGGCGCGCAGCAGGCCGAGCGCCCAGCACACCAGCAACAACATCGTGCCGCCGATCACGCAGCGCCAGAACACCACGTCGACCACGGTCTGGCCGGACACCAGGACGAACCAGCCGATGGTGCCGGAAATCAGCATCGCCGCGATCATTTCCAGCGAGCCGCGCTTGAGGGTCTTGTCCATGGTCGGAGTCTCCGGTTGGGGTGCGCTTATTATTCGGCTAGCCAGCATGGCCACTCCATGGCTAACCTAAGGCCAAATAGCACAACAGCCTTTATTACGAAGGCGTTTACCGCAAAAAACCTAACGAGCCCGCCATGACCGACGAAATCGACCAGCTGCTGCTCAACGCCCTGATGGAAGACTCGCGCCGCTCGCTCAAGGCCCTGGCGCAGATCAGCGGCCTGTCCTCGCCCAGCGTGGCCGAGCGTTTGCGTCGCCTGGAGGAACGCGGGGTGATCCGCGGCTATACGGTGGAGGTGGACCCGCGCCACTTCGGCTACCAGCTGCAGGCCATCGTCCGGGTGCGCCCGCTGCCCGGCAAGCTGCACGAGGTGGAGCGACAGATCCAGTCGATCCCCGAATTCACCGAGTGCGACAAGATCACCGGCGAGGACTGCTTCGTCGCCCGCCTGCATGTGCGCTCGATGGAGCAGCTGGACGAGCTGCTCGAC
This sequence comes from Pseudomonas sp. R-28-1W-6, assembly GCF_009799925.1. GTDB lineage: Bacteria > Pseudomonadota > Gammaproteobacteria > Pseudomonadales > Pseudomonadaceae > Aquipseudomonas. Next base: position 64,253 of record NZ_WELK01000004.1, on the reverse strand, counting down.
CGCATCAACGCCTATGCCGAGACCAACACCGCCATCGTCAAGAAGACCTCGGTGGCGCGCCGGCTGCCACCGATGAACTGAAGGAACATCCCATGCGATTCAAAACCACCGCCCTGGCCCTGCTGCTGGTCGGCCAGACCGCCATGGCAGCGCAGACCACGATGGTCCACACCGAGCTGCACGCCGCCGTCGATGCCGCCGTGCGCCCCGCCATCGAGCAGTACCGGATTCCCGGCCTGGCCGTGGCCATCGTCCGCAAGGGCGAGCGCCAGTTCTTCAACTATGGCGTCGCCGACCGCGACAGCGGTCAGCCGGTAGACGAGCACACCCTGTTCGAGCTGGGCTCGGTGAGCAAGCTGCTCACCGCCACCCTCGGCGCCTATGCCCAGGCCGAGGGCAAGCTGAGCCTGGACGACCAGGCCAGCCAGCATCTGCCGGCACTGCGCGGCAGCGCCTTCGAGCGCATCAGCCTGCTCGACCTGGCCACCTACACCCCCGGCGGCCTGCCGCTGCAGTTCCCGAATGAGGTGGGCAACGAGCGGCAGATGCTCGACTACTACCGCGCCTGGCAGCCCGCCTACCCCGCCGGCAGCCAGCGCCTGTACTCCAACCCCAGCATCGGCCTGTTCGGCCACCTGGCCGCCGCCAGCCTGGGCCAGCCGTTCGACCAGTTGCTGGAGCAACGACTGTTCCCGCAGCTGGGCATGCGCGAGAGCCATGTGCAGGTGCCGCCGGCACAGATGGCGCGCTACGCCTGGGGCTACCGCGACGACCAGGCGCTCCGCGTGCAGCCGGGCCCGCTGGATGCCGAGGCCTACGGGGTGAAATCCACTGCCGCCGACATGCTGCGCTTCGTCGAGGCCAGCCTCGATCCGTCGCAACTGCCGGCGCCGCTGCGCCAGGCCATTGCCACCACCCACCAGGGTTATTATCGGGTCGGCGACATGACCCAGGGCCTGGGCTGGGAGCGCTACGCCTACCCCATCACCCTGCAGCGCCTGCAGGCCGGCAACTCCTCACAGATGGCCCTGGAGCCGCATGCGGTCGAGCGCTTCGCCACGCCGCAATCCGCCGACGGCGACCTGCTGCTGAACAAGACCGGCTCGACCAACGGCTTCGGTGCCTACGTGGTGCTGCTACCGGCCCGCGACACCGGCCTGGTGATCCTGGCCAACCGCAACTACCCGAACGCCGAGCGGGTGCGCATCGCCCTGCAGATACTCGCGGCGCTTGAGCGCTGATCCGCTGGCCCATTGCCAGGCTCCAGCCCCCGGCGGAAAGCCCGTATGATGGCCGCCCTGACCTGTTTTACGTTTCCGAGTTGCCATGCTGTCCGCCGTCAAACGCTACCAGGCGCTGCTTTCCAGCGCCCTGGCGCGCTACTTTCCCCGCACCACCGAGTACCTGCGCGCCGAACGCGAGGCCGCTGCCCGGCTGCGCCAACCACAACCGCGCGCCAAGCGCCCCGCCAGCGCCGGCAAGACCAAGGCCAGCGGGCGCAAGCAGCAGGCCAGCGATGGCCCCGCCCCCACCGGCATCTACTCCAGCGCCCGCCTGAGGGTCAGCGAAACCCAGATCGCCGCCATGCATGCCCGCGTCGCCGAGGCGGTGGCGGCCGGGCTGATCGGTGCGCCGTCCGACGAGCAGTGGCCGATGATCCTCTGCCGCGCCCCGCTGGCACGCATCTTCGCCGGCGCCGGCTCGGGCAAGTCCACCACCCTGCTGCTGCGCGTGGTGTTCATGCTCTGCCACCTGCAGATCCCCGCCGCCAGCCTCACGGTGATCTCCTTCACCAACGCTTCCTGCGCCGAGCTGCGCGGCCAGCTGCTGCGCCTGCTGGCCTTCTGGCAATTGCCCTTCGACGAGGCGCAGGCGCGCCAGTGCGTGCGCACCTTCCACTCCGCCATGGCGCAACAGGCCAAGGCGCTGCTGGGCGCACCGAGTTGGTTCGAACAGCTCGGTGGCACTGCTGGCGAGGAGCCGGACGCCCCCGCCGGTGGCCGCCTGCCGCCCGCGCAACAGCGCCTGCTGCGCCAGGCCCATGAAGCGCTCTACGCCAGCGATGCCGCCTTCCGCCAGCAGGTGCACGAGCTGCTCGGTGTGGCCCTGCCCGAGACCGTCGGCAAGCCGCCGCAGGAGGGCTTGCGCCTGGCCGGCGAGCTGCGCGCCACTCCGTTGTACGAGGCGTTCTATCAGCAGGGCTGCTTCGCCGAGAGCCTCGGCCTGCGTCCGGATCGCCTGGATGCCGCCGCGCCGGACTGCGCGCCGCGCGAGCGCCTGTTCCTGCAGGCCCTCGCGACCTTCTGGGCGCATTTCCAAGCACTGCTGCAGACGCAAGGCATTACCACTTTCGATGCCGCCTTCCGCCGGCTCGGCGAACGCCTGGCCAGCGTGCAGGAGCTGCCGGCGGAGGCCATCGAGCCGCTGCGCCATCTGCTGATCGACGAGTTCCAGGACATCTCGCCGCAGATCGTCCACTGGCTGCAGGCCGTGCACCGCGCCCTGGCCGGCCGTGGCAAAGCGGTCAGCCTGATGGCCATCGGCGACGACTGGCAGTCGATCTACGGCTGGCGCGGCAGCTCGCCGGAGCTGTTCCTCGACTTCGACCGCCACTTCCCCAGCCGCGGCAAGGCCAAGAGCCAGGTACTGATGCTGACCGCCAACTTCCGCAACATCGCGCCGATCCTGCGCGATGCCGAGGCGCTGCTCGAGGGCGTCGCCTGCAAGCAGGCCAAGCGCAGCCAGGCAATCAAGGCCGCGCAGCCGGGCGATCATGGCGTGCGCCGCATCGAGGGCTTCGACCTCAAGCGCCAGTTGCCCGAGCTGCTGCGGGAAATCGCCGCGCAGTGCACGCATGTCGCCCAGCGCGACAGCCGCGAACGCAACCCGGTGCTGCTGCTGGGCCGGCGCAACGACGCGCTGAAGCAGGTGCAGGCCCAGCTGGACCCGAGCCTGCCGGTGCGCGCCTACAGCATCCATCGCGCCAAGGGCCTGCAGGGCGAGGTGGCGATCATCCTCGACGACGGCGGCAGCCCGGAGTCGCATCCGCTGCGCAACGCGCTGTATGCCCACTGCGGCCTGTTCCGCAACAGCTACGACCAGGCCATGCGCGACGAGAGCCTGCGCCTGGCCTATGTGGCCGTTACCCGCGGGGTCAGCCGGGTGATCTGCTACAGCGGCAAACGCTGAAATCGCAGGCATGAAAAAGGCCGCCCGAAGGCGGCCTTTTTCATGCAGCGGAACGACTTACTCGGCCAGGCGCCAGGTGGTGCCGCCCTTGCCGTCTTCCAGGACCACACCCATGGCGGTCAGCTGGTCGCGGATGCGGTCGCTTTCGGCCCAGTTCTTCTCGGCGCGCGCCTGCAGGCGGGCGGCGATCAGGGCATCCACCGCGGCGGCATCGACCTTGCTGGCGGCGCCGGCCTGGAGGAAGGCATCCGGCTCCAGCTGCAGCACGCCGAGCACGCCGGCCAGCTGCTTGAGCTGGGCGGCCAGGCCGGCGGCGGCTTGAACATCCGATTCACGCAGGCGGTTGACCTCGCGAATCATCTCGAACAGCACGGCGCAGGCTTCCGGCGAGTTGAAGTCGTCGTCCATCGCCGCGCCGAAGCGCTCGACGAATTCCTCGCCGCCGGCAGGGGCCACTTCCGGCAGACCTTTCAGGCCGTTGTAGAAGCGCTCCAGGGCGCCCTTGGCTTCCTTGAGGCTGTCTTCGGAGTAGTTGATCGGGCTGCGGTAGTGGCTGGATACCAGCAGGTAGCGCACCACCTCTGGGTGGTACTTCTCCAGCACCTCGCGGATGGTGAAGAAGTTGCCCAGGCTCTTGGACATCTTCTCGCCGTCCACGCGCACCGCGCCGGCGTGCATCCAGGCGTTGGCGTAGAGCTTGCCGGTGGCCGCCTCGCTCTGCGCGATCTCGTTCTCGTGGTGCGGAAACACCAGGTCCGGGCCGCCGCCGTGAATGTCGAAGGTCTCGCCCAGGCAGCAGGTGGACATCACCGAGCATTCGATGTGCCAGCCCGGCCGGCCCGCGCCCCAGGGCGAACCCCAGCTCGGCTCGCCCGGCTTGGCGCCCTTCCACAGCACGAAGTCCAGCGGGTCTTCCTTGATCTCGTCGACCTCGATGCGCGCGCCGATCTTCAGCTCGTCGATCTTGCGCCGGGACAGCTTGCCGTAGCCCTCGAACTTGGTGACGCGGTAGTACACGTCGCCGTTGCCCGGGGCGTAGGCGTAACCCTTGTCGATCAGGGTCTGGATCATCTGGTGCATGCCGGCGATATGGCCGGTGGCGCGCGGCTCTATATCCGGCCGCAGCACGGACAGACGCGCCTCGTCCTCATGCATGGCAGCGATCATGCGCTCGACCAGGGCCTCGAACGGCTCGCCGTTCTCCTGCGCGCGCTTGATGATCTTGTCGTCGATGTCGGTGATATTGCGCACGTAGGTCACGTCATAGCCGCGATGACGCAGCCAGCGGGTGACCACGTCGAACGCCACCATCACGCGGGCGTGGCCGATATGGCAGAAGTCGTACACGGTCATGCCGCACACGTACATGCGCACCTGATTGCCGACCAGTGGCTTGAACGCCTCCTTGGTCTTGCTCAGGGTGTTGTAGATGGACAACGCCATGGCTCAGGCTCCCCAGGAATCGCGCAGGGTGACGGTACGGTTGAACACCGGCTTGCCTGGCTGCGAGTCCTTCAGGTCGGCAACGAAGTAGCCTTCGCGCTCGAACTGGAAGCGTTCTTCCGGGACGGCCTGGCCCAGCGATGGCTCGGCGCGGCAGCCGGTGAGCACCACCAGCGAGTCCGGGTTGATGTTGTCGAGGAAGCTGCCACCCTCCTCGTCCTTCTCCGGGTTGGCGGAGCGGAACAGGCGGTCGTACAGGCGCACTTCGCATTCCACGCTCTCGGCGGCCGGCACCCAGTGGATCACGCCCTTGACCTTGCGGCCTTCCGGGTTCTTGCCCAGGGTGTTTTCGTCATAGCTGCAGCGCAGTTCGACGATATTGCCTTGCGCGTCCTTCACGGCCTCGTCGGCGCGGATCACATAGCTGCCACGCAGGCGCACTTCGCCACCGGGGATCAGGCGCTTGAAGCCATCCGGCGGGGTTTCCTCGAAGTCGCTGGCGTCGATGTAGATCTCGCGGCTGAACGGCAGCACGCGCACGCCCATGTCCTGCTTGGGGTGGCGCGGCAGTTCGAGGTTCTCGATCTGGCCCTCAGGGTAGTTGCTGATGACCACTTTCAGCGGCTTGAGCACGCACATGGCGCGTGCGGCGTTGGCGTCCAGGTCGTCACGGATGGCGAATTCCAGCATGCCGACATCGACCACGCCGCCGGCGCGGTTGACGCCGATCATGTCGCAGAAGTTGCGGATCGACGCCGGGGTGTAGCCACGGCGGCGGAAGCCGGACAGGGTCGACATACGCGGGTCGTCCCAGCCATGCACATGACCTTCATCGACCAGCTGCTTGAGCTTGCGCTTGCTGGTGATGGTGTAATTCAGGTTGAGGCGGGCGAATTCGTACTGGCGCGGCTGCGCCGGCACCGGCAACTGCTCAAGGAACCACTCGTACAGCGGGCGGTGGTCTTCGAACTCCAGGGTGCAGATCGAGTGGGTGATGCCTTCGATGGCGTCCGACTGGCCGTGGGTGAAGTCGTAGCTCGGGTAGATGCACCACTTGTCGCCGGTCTGGTGGTGATGGGCGTGGCGGATGCGGTAGAGGATCGGGTCGCGCAGGTTGATGTTCGGCGAGGCCATGTCGATCTTGGCGCGCAGCGAACGGGCACCATCGGCGAACTCACCGGCCTTCATGCGGGCGAACAGGTCGAGGTTCTCTTCCACCGAACGCTCGCGGAACGGGCTGTTCTTGCCCGGTTCGGTCAGGCTGCCGCGGTAGGCGCGCATTTCCTCGGCATTCAGGTCGCAAACGAAGGCCTTGCCGGCCTTGATCAGTTCGATGGCCCAGGCATGCAGCTGGTCGAAATAGTTGGAGGCGTAGCGCTCCTCGCCGGCCCACTGGAAGCCTAGCCACTGCACGTCGCTCTTGATCGCGTCGATGTATTCCTGGTCTTCCTTGGCCGGGTTGGTGTCGTCGAAGCGCAGGTTGCACTCGCCGCCGAATTCCTGGGCCAGGCCGAAGTTCAGGCAGATCGACTTGGCGTGGCCGATGTGCAGGTAGCCGTTGGGCTCCGGCGGGAAGCGGGTGATGATCTTGGCGTGCTTGCCGCTGTCCAGGTCGGCCTGGACGATGGGGAGCAGGAAGTTGGCGGCTTTTTCGACGGTGGGCTTGCTCATGATGTCCTTAGGTGCGAATGCGCGGCTTAGAGCCTGTTTCGGGTCTCGCGAGCTAGAGCGAGACAAGGCAAAAGCAGCCGAGGAAGCGCAGTTTACAAGTTGTAAATGAGCATTCCGAGGCTGCTTTTAACGCCGTATCGCCGACGCGCAGCAGATCCGAGACTGGCTCTCAGGGTAGGCCGGTCAAAACAAAGCCCGTATGATACCCAACCCGTCAACCCCCTGACAGCCGCAAAGCGACCGGGCGTGACCATACGGCGCGAAAACAGGCCCTGCCTGCCCCGCTGCCGCGCCACACCAGCCGCCTTGCCCGTAAACCGAGAGCACATTCCATGATCAAGCTGCACACCAACCACGGCGTCATCACCCTGGAACTCTTCGAAGACAAGGCCCCGGAAACCGTGGCCAACTTCAAGGAATATGTGAAGAGCGGTCATTACGACGGCACCGTTTTCCACCGCGTGATCAGCAACTTCATGATCCAGGGCGGCGGTTTCGAGCCGGGCATGAAGCAGAAGCCGACCCGCGCACCGATTAAGAACGAAGCCAACAACGGCGTGGCCAACAAGGTCGGCACCGTGGCCATGGCCCGCACCATGGAGCCGCACTCGGCCTCCGCGCAGTTCTTCATCAACGTCGCCGACAACAGCTTCCTCAACCACAGCGCACCGACCGTACAGGGCTGGGGCTACGCGGTGTTCGGCGAAGTGGTCGAAGGCATGGACGTGGTCAACAAGATCAAAGGCGTGGCCACCACCATGAAGTCCGGCCACCAGGACGTGCCGGTGGACGACGTGATCATCGAGAAAGCCGAAATCGTCGAGTAAATCGATGATCCTGCTGATCTCCGATCTGCACCTGGAAGAACAACGCCCGGACCTGACCCGGGCGTTTGTGCAATTCCTCGAAGGCCGCGCCAGAGTGGCCGAAGCCCTGTACATCCTCGGCGACTTCTTCGAGGTGTGGATCGGCGACGACGGCATGACGCCCTTCCAGCGCAAGATCGCCCGTGCCCTGCGCCAGTTACGCGACAGCGGCACGCAAATTTTCCTCATGCATGGCAACCGCGACTTCCTGATCGGCAAGGCCTTCTGCCGCGAAGCCGGCTGTACCCTGCTGCACGACCCGAGCCTGGTGCAGTTCAACGGCGAGCCGGTGCTGCTGATGCACGGCGACAGCCTGTGCACCCAGGACCTGGCCTACATGAAGCTGCGCCGCTGGCTGCGCCACCCGCTGACGCTGTTCATCCTGCGCCACCTGCCACTGGCCACCCGCCACAAGCTGGCGCGCAAGCTGCGCAGCGAGAGCCGCACGCAAACCAGCATGAAGGCCAGCGAGATCGTCGACGTGACCCCGGACGAAGTGCCGCGGATCATGGCCGAATATGGCGTGCGCACCCTGATCCACGGCCACACCCATCGCCCGGCCGTGCACCAGCTGCAGGTCGCCGGCCAGGCCGCCCGGCGCATCGTCCTCGGCGACTGGGACAAGCAGGGCTGGGCCCTGCAGATCGACGCCAGCGGTTACCAGCAGGCGCCCTTCCCGCTCACCTGAGAACCCGTTCACGATCTCCTGACTCGCGGCCATACCGCGTTAAAAACGGCCTCGAAATGCTCATTTACAGCTCGTAAACTGCGCCTCCTCGGCAGTTTTTGCCTTGTCTGGCTCTAATTCAGAAGAACGTAAACAGGTTCTAAGCAATCTGCGCGAGACGCGGCACATACCGACCCGCCACCCCTTGACGGCCCCGCGCCGGCTCAGCAGCATTCGCGCTCTTTTCCCGCAGTCAAGGACAGATCATGGAAATTTCCAACGGAGCCCCCTCGAAGCTCTCCCTCATCAAGTACGTCGGCATGCCCGCGCTGGTCGCCGCCATCGGCTTCGTCACCTTCAACGGGGTGTTCTTCTACAACGAGGCCGGTTTCGCCACCCATGTGCGGACCATCTTCGGCGAGGAGAAAGTGGTCGACGACGTCGGCTACGCGACCAAGTGGTTCGGCCGTGCCACCCCGTGGAAGAAGGCACTCAGCGTGCAGTCGGTGCTCACCGAAGCGCTGGAGATCAACGACAACAGCGACAACGATTCGCTCGGCGCGACCATCGAAGCCTTCCCCATCGTGTTCCTCGGCAACGTCGACGCCAAGGTCGAGTCCTCGGCGCGCTTTCGCCTGCCGGCCGGCGAGCAGTTCCTGAAGATCGCCCAGGAATACCGCAACCCGGAAAACTTCATCAAGACCGCCCTGGTTCCGGCCATCAAGGAAACCCTGCAGGCCACCGCCTCGCTGATGAGCGCCGACGACTTCTACGCCGGTGCACGCAGCGAGTTCGCCGCCGAGTTCGAGAACCAGCTCAACGACGGCCTGTACCTGATCAAGCGCAAGGAAGTGCGCGGCCCGCGCGGCCACCAGCCGAGCCAGACGGCGATCCTCCAGGCCGGCACCGAACAGGGCAGCTTCGGCGACAACAACGCCAGCCAGTTCATCACCGAGAAGGTCATGGACAACAAGGGCATCCCGGTGCGCAAGCAGCAGCAGTTCCGCAAGTACGGGGTGGAAGTGGTCGAGGCGCGCATCACCAACGTCGACCCCAACCCGCAGTACAAGCAGCGCATGGTCAAGGTCCAGCAGGCCCTGGCCGAGCTGGCCGTGGCCCGGCAGAACCGCCTGAAGGAAGAGGAAGAGAAGCTGCTGGTCACCGCCCGCGGCGAGAAGGAAGTGGAAGCCCGCCGCCAGGAAACCCTGCGCGACCAGATCGAGCGCACCACCCAGGCCGAGACCGAGAAGCAGCTGGCACGGATCAACGCCGAACGCGAAAAGGGCCGCGCCGAGATCGAGAAGCAGACCGCCGAACTGCTGCGCGACAAGGCGGCGATCACCGCCGACGCCACCAAGATCACCGCCGACGCCGAAGCCTATGCGCGCAAGGCGGTGATCGAGGCCGACGGCGCGCTGCAACCCAAGCTGGATGCGCTGATCTCGATCAACAAGGTGTGGGCCGAAGCCGCCGCCCAGGCGCCGGTGCCCGGCGTGATGATGGGTGGCTCGGGCACTGGCGCCGGCGCCAGCCGCCAGGACGAGATCGGCCAGTTGATGGGCATCCTCGCCACTAAGGCCGCCCGCGACCTGTCGCTGGACATGAAGGTCAAGGAATAAGCCTCAGGCAGCAATGCAAACGCCCCGCACCGAGCGGGGCGTTTTTGTTTGGCGATGTACCAATTACGTGTTGCATGGCCACTTATCCGTCTGTGCAACACGGATCGCGTAGGGTGCGCCGTGCGCACCAAGGGCGGTGCGCACGGCGCACCCTACACAAACGCACCCTCAGCATATAGCCGGGACACAGCCATTAGGTTTCAGCTGAGGGCCTCAGGCCGCCGGGCACGCCGGCTGGTGCAAGTCGCCGAAGGCCAGTTGCAGCCAGTGGCGATAGAAGCCCTCCGCCACCCGGTTGAGCGCCGCTACCCGCGTCGGCAGGTCGACCAGCATCTGCCGCAGGCCCTGCTGGCTGGCCTGGGTCTCGTCGAGCAGGTGCGACCAGTCCTGCAGCCAGTCGCCGAGCAGCGTCTCGGTCATCTCCGGATGGCCCTGCAGGGCCAGCACCTTGTCGCCCCAGGCAAAGCCCTGGTTCGGGCACCAGGGGCTGGACAGCAGCCACTCGGCACCGGCCGGCAGCTCGAAGGTGTCGCTGTGCCACTGATAGACCGGGAACTCGGCCGGCAGATGGGCCAGCCAGGGACTGGGCTTGGCCTGGTCGCGGCGCACCAGTGGCTGCCAGCCGACTTCGGTATAGGGCATGCGATGTACCGGCGCGCCGAGGGCGCGGGCAATCATCTGCCCGCCCAGGCAGTGGCCAATCAGGGGGATATCGCGCTGAATGATGTGCTGCAAAGCGGCAACTTCTGCCCCGATCCAGGGCAGATCATCGTTGACGCTCATCGGCCCGCCCATCACCGCCACGGCACGCGGGCGATCCAGGTCGTAGCCGTCGAGTTCACCGAGGTCGCTGCGCAACACGGTGAAATCCAGTTGATGGGCCTCCAGCACTGCTGCCAGGTGGCCCGGAGGACAATAATCGACGTGCGTTAGAATTAGAATGTCGGTCATGACTACTCTCCGGTGTCCGCTGGAATAGGCAAGGCCCGTGCCGGAGCACTGGACCTTGCGGCAATTCTGCGAACTTTTTTACGGAGGCTAACCGAGCCGCCCGTGACCGACCAGTGCCGGCACGGACAAACTGCACGATTAGTAGAGCGTTACGCCCTACTGATCGCTGCGCGCCAGATCCATCAGCTCGCGATTGGCCACCGCATACATGGCGTAGTCGATGCCGGTGGCCGCACGCAGCTCGCCGAGCATGACCAGCCAGCGCTGCACCAGCGCCTTGTGCTGCTCCAGCCAGAACCCCACGCGCTCCTCCACATCCACCGGGCCTTCGGCCATCTGCAGCACCGACACGGTGATGGCGCGCTGCTGCCAGTCCAGGTCGTCGCAGAACGCCTCGCGGGCCAGGGCCTGCCAGTTGTTGTCCACCGGCAGGCTGGTGATCTGCTGCAGGTACCAGGACAGCTCCAGCGCCCCGCCCACGGCGAAGTAGGCGGTGGCCACTTCCGAGGCCGGCTTGCCGGTGACATCCGCCGCTTCGATGATCGGCAACAGGGTGTACAGGTGGCTGGTGCCGGCCACCACGCGGGCCAGCTCCTCCGGCGTGCCGGCTTCGACGAAGCCCTGGTAGCGCGCCAGCCACTGCTCGCGGGCCGGGCCCTCCAGCAGTTCGTCCAGGCGCCCGGCCAGCTCGGCCACGCGCGGGCCGAAGTGGCCGACATCGCGGGCCGCGTCCAGCTCGTTGCGGCGGCTGCGCAGGAACCAGCGGGTAGCCCGGCGGCCCAGGCGCATCAGCTCGTCCATCAGCTGCAGCTGCAGCTCGGCCGGCACCTGGTAGTCCAGCGCCTCGATCTGCTGCCACCAGTGCGGCAGGCGGAACACGTCGCGGACGATGACATAGGCGCCGGCGACGTTGGCCGCGCTCATGCCGGTGGACTCCTTCAGGCGCTGCACGAAGGTGATGCCCATGTGGTTGACCAGGTCGTTGGCGATCTGCGTGCTGACGATCTCGCGCTTCAGGCGGTGGCGGCGCATCGGCTCGGCGAACTTCTTGCTCAGCTGCGCCGGGAAGGCGGTCTCCATCTCGCGGGCCAGGTAGTCGTCGTCCGGCACCAGGGATTTCAGCAGGGCCTCCTTGAGGTCGATCTTGCTGTAGGAGATCAGCACCGACAGCTCCGGCCGGGTCAGGCCCTGGCCATTGGCGGCACGCTCGTTGAGCTCGTCGTCGCTGGGCAGGAACTCCAGGGCACGGTCCAGCTTGCCGGCCGCTTCGAGCGCAGCCATCAGCCGCTTGTACTCGGGCAGGCGCTCGCGGGCGCGGCGCTCGGCCAGGGACAGGGCCTGGGTCTGCTTGTAGTTGTTGCCCAGCACCAGGCTGCCCACCGCATCGGTCATCTCGGCCAGCAGCTTGTTGCGCTGCTTGCCGGTCATGTCGCCGGCACCGACGATCTCGTTGAGCAGGATCTTGATGTTGACCTCGTGGTCGGAGCAGTCCACGCCACCGGCGTTGTCGATGAAGTCGGTGTTGCTGGCGCCGCCGCTCAGGCCGTACTCGACCCGGCCGAGCTGGGTCATGCCGAGGTTGCCGCCCTCGCCCACCACCTTGGCGCGCAGCTCGCAGCCGTTGACCCGCAGGCCGTCGTTGGCCTTGTCGCCGACATCGGCGTGGCTTTCCTTGCTCGACTTGACGTAAGTGCCGATGCCGCCGTTCCACAGCAGGTCGACCGGCGCCTTGAGCAGGGCATTGAGCAGTTCGTTGGGCGCCAGCTTGTCGGCGCCGATGTCGAAGCGCGCCTGCATCTGCGGGCTGATGGCGATGCTCTTGGCACTGCGCAGGAAGATGCCGCCGCCTTCGGAGATCAGCGAGGCGTCATAGTCGGCCCAGCTGGAGCGCGGCAGGTCGAACAGGCGCTGGCGCTCGACGAAGCTCTTGGCCGCATCCGGGTTGGGGTCGATGAAGATGTGCTGGTGGTTGAAGGCCGCCACCAGCTGCAGCTTGTCCGACAGCAGCAGGCCGTTGCCGAACACGTCGCCGGCCATGTCGCCGATGCCGATGACGGTGAAGTTGTCCTTCTGCACGTCGATGCCGCGCTCGCGGAAGTGGCGCTGCACCGAGACCCAGCCGCCCTTGGCGGTGATGCCCATGCCCTTGTGGTCGTAGCCAGCCGAGCCGCCAGAGGCGAAGGCGTCGCCCAGCCAGAAGCCGTAGTCCTGGGCGATGCCGTTGGCGATGTCGGAGAAGGTCGCGGTGCCCTTGTCGGCCGCCACCACCAGGTAGGGGTCGTCGTTATCGTGGCGCACCACGTTCTGCGGCGGCACCACGGCGCCGTCCTTGAGGTTGTCGGTGATGTCGAGCAGGCCGCTGATGAAGATGCGGTAGCAGGCGATGCCCTCGGCCAGCACCTCGTCGCGGTTGGCACCCACCGGCATCTTGCGCGGGATGAAACCGCCCTTGGCGCCCATCGGCACGATCACCGCGTTCTTCACCTGCTGCGCCTTGACCAGGCCCAGCACTTCGGTACGGAAGTCTTCCTCACGATCGGACCAGCGCAGGCCGCCACGGGCCACGTCGCCGAAGCGCAGGTGCACGCCTTCGACGCGCGGGCAGTAGACGAAGATCTCGAACTTCGGCACCGGCCGCGGGATGTCCGGGATCAGCCGCGGGCTGAGCTTGAAGCTGAAGTAGTGCTTGGGCTGACCATCGGCGTCGGGCTGGTAGAAGTTGGTGCGCAGGGTGGCCTTGATCAGGTCCAGGTAGCGCCGCAGGATGCGGTCCTCGTTGAGCACCGCGACATTGTCCAGGGCGGCGAGGATCGCCTGTTCGAGCTTCTGTTGCTTGTCCTCCAGGTCCTCGTCGGTGAGCTTGCGCGCCAGGTAGAAACGAGTGCGGAACAGGCGCACCAGCTCCTTGGCGATATCGGCGTGGTTGACCAGGGTGGCGGCGATGTAGCTCAGGTCGAAGCCCAGGCGGATCTGCTTGAGGTAGCGGGCATAGGCGCGCAGCAGCGCCACGTCGCGCCAGGGCATGGAGGCGGTCAGCACCAGGCGGTTGAAGCCGTCGTTCTCGGCCGCGCCACCGACGATCTGCACGAAGGCGTCCTGCAGGGTGTCGTTGAGCTGCTGGATGTCGACATCCAGGCCTTCGGCGCTGGTGAAGGCGAAGTCGTGAATCCAGAACTCGCGGCCATCGGCGCGGCGCAGCTTGTAGGGGAACTCGCCGAGCACGCGCAGGCCGAGGTTTTCCAGGATCGGCAGGACGTCCGACAGCGGCAGCGGCGTGTCGGCGTGGTACAGCTTGCAGTGCAGCTCCTGTTCGCCCTGAGCCAACGGCTGGTAGAAACTCATCACCAGCGGGCGTTCGACCGACAGGCTGAGCAGGTGCTGCATGTCGACCACCGCCGAATGCGGGGCGAAGCGCTCGCAGTAGCCGGCCGGGAAGCCTTTCGGGAAATCGGCCAGCACCTGGGTACCCTGGGCCTCGCCGAAGCTTTCCACGACCAGGCTGGCGTAGTCGTCCTTCCACGAACGGCAGGCCTGGATGACTTCCTTCTCCAGGCGTACCGGGTCGATCTGCACGCGGTTCTTCGGGTCGACCTTGAGGATGAACTGTACCCGCGCCAGCACCGACTCGGAGAAGTAGGTCCAGAACTCGCAGTCGCTGGCCTGCAGGCGGTCCATGAGGATCTGTTGGATCTTCAGCCGCGTCTCGGTGGAGTACACGTCGCGCGGCACATAGGCCAGGCAGTAGGCGAAGCGGCCGTAGGGGGCCTTGCGCAGGAACAGGCGCAGCTTGTTGCGCTCCTGGATCTGCACGATGGCGATGGCGGTGCTGAACAGCTCGTCCACCGAGGTCTGGAACAGGTCGTCGCGCGGCAGCACTTCCAGCACCTGTTCCAGCTCCTTGCCCAGGTGCGCCTTGGGGTCGAAACCGGAACGCTCGGTGATTTCCGCCACCTTGCGGCGGATATAGGGGATGCGGCTGACGCTCTCGGCATACACCGAGGAGGTGTACAGGCCCATGAAGCGGCATTCCTTGATCACCCGGCCCTTGGCGTCCAGCTCGCGGATCGAGACGAAGTCCGGGTAGGCCGGGCGATGCACCCGGCTCGGCGTGGCGGCCTTGGCGAAGGACAGCAGGCGCGGCTCGCGCAGATAGTCCACGGCCTCCTGCTCGATATGCAGCTCGTCCTGCTTGAGGCCCTTGCGCAGGCGGCGCGACAGGCCGAGCAGGGACTTCTCGTCATACACCAGATGGCCGCCGTCCTTCTCCTCGGCCACGGTGAACTCCTCGTAGCCGAGGAAGGTGAAGTGGTTGTCCAGCAGCCAGCCGAGGAACACCTTGATCTCGCCCAGCTCGGCGCCGTCGACCTTGAGCTTGGCCTTGTCCAGCCAGGCCAGCAGCTCTTCGGCGCGGGCCTTCATCGGCTGGAAGTCGGACACCGCCAGGCGCACTTCTTCCAGCACATCCTGCAGGGCCTTCTCCAGGGTCCGCAGCTCGCCGACATTGGCGCAGCGGTCGATCTCCAGGTACATCAGCGCTTCCTGCTGCACGCCCTTGCCGCTGCTGCCCTTGGCGAGGATTTCCTGCAGCTCGCCGCTCTTGCCGCGACGCACGCTGAACACGCTGTTCTGCAGGGTATGGATGCTGTAGCCGCGACGGTTCAGCTCCATGCGCACCGAGTCGACCAGGAACGGCAGGTCGACGTGCAGCACCTCCACCGCGGTATGGGTCGACTGCCAGCCGTGCTTCTCGTAGTCCGGGTTGTACACCCGCACCAGCGGCTTGGCCGGGTCGAAGTGCTCGAGCAGGCGCCAGGAAGACAGGGTGCAACCGGCCAGATCGCCAAGGCGGCGCTGGGTCAGCTCGTCGAGGGCGACGATGCCGAAGAACTGCTCGGCGAACAGCGCCACTTGTGGCAACGCCTGCTCGCTGACGTGCTGAGCCAGGGCCGCTTGCAGTTGATGCTGGAAGTCGGCTTTGCTGGCCGCAGTGAAAAACGCCATGGTGATGCTCCGCTGGACTTGTTATTCGTGGAGGCGCCGCGCGTGCTTGCAGGCAGGAGGCTGCACCGCCGGGGTTCCAAGCAGTCTAGGCCATGCTGGAACCCAGCAGTACGCACGACGACCGCTAGGTCACGCCAAGCTTAGCCAGTGCGCGTGAAACGACGCTTGCAGCCCTGCGACATATTCGTTCATCGCCATGCTGCGCCGCGGCCATGCGCCCGCCTACACAGATGCGCCGATGAGCTGCTAAGGTGCCGGCTTCCTCGCAGCCTGGTAGGGAAACCATGGCCAACCGTCCTCTCGCGCGCTCGCTGGTGCGCCACTTCGGCAACCTGCTGGTCAGCGCCATCGGCGTCCTGCTGCTGAGCCTGGCCGCCTGGCTGCGGCCGGCGCTGATCGTCCCGCTGCTGTGGGGCGGCGCGCTGGTCTACCTCGGCGTGCTGCTGCCACGCTGGATCGGTCGCCGTGAGCGCCTGCGCCGGGCCGAGGCGGCGCGCCAGGCCGACCTGGGCAAATGGGGCTTTGCCTGCCGCGACCATGCCGGGCCCTGGCTCAACTACATCGACCATCCCTTGCTGCAGCGCTGCGAGCAGTTCGCCGGGCGCTACTTCTATGGCGAATGGCTGATCATCCACGACGGCCTGCTGATCATTAACCCGGGGCACTCCAGCGTCGACCTGCACCTGGGCGAAGTGCGCTACGACTTCGCCCGCCCGCGTACCTATGCCTGGGACGGCTGCACGCCCAAGGTGCCGTTCTACTGGCTGGCCATCCTCGGCATTCCCGACTGGTGGGAGAAGCGCCACCCCATCCTGCGCCTGCAGCAGGGCCTGGTGCGGGAAAGCGAGGTGTTCTGGCCCCTGGCCCACCCGGCCAGCCTGGTGCACGACGCGCTGTACCAGTACCTCAACGTCGCCCCGCTGGCCAAGCACGAGGCCGACCGGCTGTTCTTCCATATGCTGCGCCGGGCCGGCATGGCCTGGTCGCTGGCGTTCGCCTACTACCTGGCCGTGCGCCTGTTCGGCGCGCTGGATGTGCGCGGCCCCGCCCCGGCCAACAGCGCGCTGCGCTGCGTCACGCCACTGCCGGCCAGCGCAGAGGCGCCGGCGCTGAACTTCGCGGCGCCGGCGCGGTCTGCTTGAGCCGCGACCTCTCGGCGCAAAAGGGGAACTGGCCGGCACTGCGCGCGCCCGGGCCTGCCAGGTCGCCACACAATGCAGTAGAGTTGGCACCCCGATCGGGTGTTTTCGGCTACCCGTCAGAGGCTATGAAAAAATCGAAGGCCGTCGCGAGGGCGTCGCCGGGCGAGCGAAACAAGGCGCGCGGCGCAAAAACAAGGGAGTTTGGCGAGCCAAATGACCGAAGTTTTTGCGTAGTGCAACGCAGTTGCAGCCGCCCGACGGCGGCCGCAGCAGGCAAGCGATATTTTCACAGTCTCCCAGTCCCTTTCCAGGAAGAACCTCGATGGAACATCGTGAGGCGCTCGTTGCGCTGCGACACTTTCTTGCAACCCAGATTCTCGGCCAGGAAAAACTCATCGAACGCCTGCTGATCGCCCTGCTGGCGGACGGCCACCTGCTGGTCGAAGGCGCCCCCGGCCTGGCAAAGACCAAGGCGATCAAGGAACTGGCCGAAGGCATCGAGGCCGAATTCCACCGCATCCAGTTCACCCCCGACCTGCTCCCCGCCGACATCACCGGCACGGAGATCTATCGCCCGGAAAACGGCAGTTTCGAATTCCAGCAGGGGCCGATCTTCCACAACCTGGTGCTGGCCGACGAGATCAACCGCGCCCCGGCCAAGGTGCAATCGGCCCTGCTCGAGGCCATGGCCGAGCGCCAGGTCAGCGTCGGGCGCAGCACCTACAACCTGTCGCCGCTGTTCCTGGTGATGGCCACGCAGAACCCGATCGAGCAGGAAGGCACCTACCCGCTGCCCGAAGCCCAGCTCGACCGCTTCCTCATGCACGTCAAGATCGGCTTCCCGGACGCCAGCGTGGAACGCAAGATCCTCGCCCAGGCCCGCGGCGATGCACTCAACGGCGAAGCCAAGCCGGAACAGCGGGTCACCCAGCAGGCGATCTTCGCCGCGCGCCAGGAAATCCTCGGTCTGTACATGGCCGATGCGGTGGAGGAATACCTGGTGCAGCTGGTGATGGCCACCCGCACCCCGGCCAAGTTCGACCCGGAGATGGCCGAGTGGATCGCCTATGGCGCCAGCCCGCGCGGCTCGATCGCCCTCGACCGCTGCGCGCGCGCCCATGCCTGGCTGGCCGGGCGCGACTTCGTCAGCCCGGAAGACATCCAGGCGGTGCTGTTCGACGTGCTGCGCCACCGCATCATCCTGTCGTTCGAGGCGGAAGCCGCCGGCATCGACCAGGACCGGGTGATCCAGCGCATCCTCGACGTGGTGGCGGTGGCCTGATGCCAACCCGCATTCGCCAGGGCCAGGCCCGCTAAGCCATGCACGCCCTGCCCGCACAACCCGGAATCCGCGTCAGCCTCGCCGAGCTGATCGAGATGCGTCACCGCGTGCGCGAGGTGCAGCTGTTCTCCACCCCCGCCCGGCGCAGCCCGCTGATCGGCCTGCACCACTCCAAGCTGCGCGGGCGCGGCGTCGACTTCGACCAGGTGCGCGTCTACCAGCCCGGCGACGACGTGCGCACCATCGACTGGCGCGTCACCGCGCGCACCCAGGAGCCGCACACCAAGCTGTTCCATGAGGAGCGCGAGCGGCCGATCTTCATCATGGTCGAGCAGAGCCGGCGGCTGTTCTTCGGCTCCGCCCTGCAGTTCAAGTCGGTGCTCGCCGCCCAGGCCGCCAGCCTGTTCGGCTGGGCCGCGCTGACCCACAACGACCGCATCGGCGGCCTGGTGTTCGGCGACCACGAACACCATGAGATCAAGCCCCGGCGCAGCAAGCACAGCCTGCTGCAACTGCTCAACCGCCTGGCCCGCGCCAACCAGGCCCTGCACAGCGAAATGCAGAACGGCCGCGACGGCTTCGGCCTGGCCCTGCGCCGCGCCCGCGAGGTGCTGCGCCCGGGCAGCCTGGCGATCATCCTGTGCGACGAACGCGCCCTGAGCGATGCCGCCGAGCAGCAACTGACCCTGCTCGCCCGGCACACCGACCTGCTGTTGCTGCCGGTCTCCGACCCGCTCGACCATGCCCTGCCCGCGGCCGGCCTGCTGCGTTTCTTCGAGCACGGCGCGCAGCTCGAACTGGACACCCACAACCCCGAGCTGCGCAGCGCCTACCACGCCCTCGGCGAACAGCGCCGCGCGCGCTGGCAACGCCTGGCGCAGAAACTCGGCGTGCCGCTGCTGCCGCTGTCCACCGCCAGCGAGCTGATCGGCCAGCTGCGCGAACACCTGAACAGCCTGCAACGCCCGGGGAAACGCCCGTGAACCCGCTCGACCAGCTGCAACCGACCATCGCCCCGCCGCCCGTCGCCTGGTGGCCACCGGCGCCCGGCTGGTGGCTGCTGGCCGTGCTGCTGCCGCTGCTGCTCTGGGGCCTGTGGTACCTACGCCGCTACCTGCCGAAGATCAAGCGCCGGCAGCAGGCCGAACAGCCGCTCGACCCGCTGCGCCTGGCCGCCCTGAGCGAGCTGGCCGCGCTGCACAAGCCCTACGACGGCGCCCCCGCCGGGCCCTGGCTGCAGCAGCTGAATGCCCTGCTCAAGCGCCTGTGCCGCGCCCACTATCCGCAGGACCACAGCCATACCTTGAGCGGGCGCGCCTGGCTGGCCTTCCTCGACAACCGCTGCCCGGCCGCCGGCCTGACCCGCTACATGGTGCTGGTGGAAGGCAGCTACCGCGCCGGCTGCACCCTGGACGACAAGGCCATCGCCGGCCTCAACCAGGCCGTCGACACCTGGATTCGCAAGCATGTTTGAGTTCGCCTGGCCCTGGGCCTTCTTTCTCGCCCCGCTGCCCTGGCTGCTGCGCCGGCTGCTGCCGGTGGCCGACAGCGGCGAGGCGGCGCTGAAAGTCAGCTTTCTCGGTGAACTGGAAGGCCTCAGCGGCCGCCGCGCCCGCGCCAGCCTGCCGGCCTGGCGCCAGCAGGCCCCGTTCGCCCTGCTCTGGTTGTTGCTGCTGGTGGCCACGGCGCGCCCGGAATGGGTCGGCGAGCCGCTGCCGCTGCCGGCCAGCGGCCGCGACCTGCTGCTGGCGGTGGACGTTTCCGGCTCCATGGAACAGAGCGACATGCAGTGGGACGGCGAGGAAGTCTCGCGCCTGGAGCTGGTCAAACTGCTGTTCGGCGACTTCATCGAGCAGCGCCAGGGTGACCGCGTCGGCCTGATCCTGTTCGGCAGCCAGGCCTACCTGCAATCGCCGCTGACCTTCGACCGCCATACCGTGCGGGTCTGGCTGGACGAGGCACTGATCAATATCGCCGGGCCACAGACCGCCATCGGCGATGCCATCGGCCTGGCGGTCAAGCGCCTGCGCCAGCGTCCGGCCGACAGCCGGGTGCTGGTGCTGATTACCGACGGCGCCAACAACGGCGGCGAGATCGAGCCCCGCACCGCGGCGCGCCTGGCCGCCGAGGAACAGGTGAAGATCTACACCATCGGCATCGGCGCCGATCCGCAGCCGGGCGGGCTGATGGGCATGCTCGGCATCAGCCCGGGCATCGAGCTGGACGAAGCCACCCTGATCGACATCGCCGAGCAGACCGGCGGCAGCTACTTCCGCGCGCGCAGCAGCGAGGAACTGCAGGACATCCAGGCGGCCCTCGATCGCCTCGAACCGGCCGCCCAGCAGCCTACCCGCGCCCGCCCGGCACTGGCCCTGTATGGCTGGCCGCTCGGCGCGGCGCTGCTGCTCAGCCTGCTGCTGGTGGCCGGCGAGCTCTGGCCGCACAGCCTGCTGCAGCTGCGCCAGCGCCTGCGGAGGAGCGCCTGATGGAACTCGTCGCCCTCTGGCCGCACTGGCTGCGCCCCTGGAGCCTGCTGCTGGTACCACCGTGCGCCTGGCTGCTGTGGCACCTGTGGCACCGCGAACGGCGCAGCGGGCGCTGGCAGTTGCTGCTGCCCGCGCTGTTCCAGGCGGCGCTGCTCACCGGCGGACGCACCCGGCAGAACCGCCTGCCGTGGATCGCCCTCGGCCTCGGCTGGCTGCTGGCCATCCTGGCCCTGCTCGGCCCCAGCTGGCAGCGCGTCGAACAGGCCAGCCAGAAGCGCGCCGACCCGCTGGTGGTGGTGCTCGACCTGACCCCGGCGATGCTCGCCGGGGATGCCGCGCCGAACCGCCTGAGCCAGGCCAAACGCAAGCTGCTCGACCTGCTGCGCGCGCGCCAGGATGCGCAGACCGCGATCCTGGTGTATGCCGGCAGCGCGCATACCCTGGTGCCGCTGTCCGACGACCTGGCCACCGCCAGCAACCTGCTGGATGCACTGAAACCCTCGATCATGCCGGAGCCCGGGCGCCGCGCCGACCTGGCCATGGCCAAGGCCGTCGCCCTGCTCGAACAGGGCGCCCAGGGCCGCGGCCGCCTGCTGCTGATCACCAGCGCCCTGAGCGACGAGGAACGCCAGGGTATCCAGCAGGCCCTGGGCCAGCGCAGCGAGCAGCTGCGCATCCTCGGCATCGGCACGGCCCAGGGCGCGCCGATCCTCGGCGAGGACGGCAGCTTCCTCAAGGATGCCCAGGGCGCCATCCTCCTGCCGCGCCTGGACAGCGCCGGGCTCAGGCGCTTTGCCAGCGAACTGGGCGGCCAGTACCGCCAGGCCAGCCTGGACGACCGCGACCTGCGCGGCCTCGGCCTGCTCGACGGCCCGCAGGCCCTGCGCGAGGATGGCGAGCCGACCCTGCTCACGGCCTGGGCCGACCAGGGCCACTGGCTGCTGCTGCCGTTGCTGCTGCTGGCCGCCTGTGCCGGACGGCGCGGCTGGCTGTTCGGTCTGCCGCTCCTGCTGCTGGCCCTGCCGCAACCCAGCTACGCCTTCGAGCTGCGCGACCTGTGGCTGCGCCCGGACCAGCAGGGCCAGCGCCTGCTGCAGGCAGACAAGCCCCGGGAAGCCGCCGAGCGCTTCGTCGACCCGCAGTGGCGGGGCGAGGCCCTCTACCGCGCCGGCGACTACCCCGCTGCCGCCGAACGCTTCGCCCTCAGCGACAGCGCCAGCGCCCACTACAACCGTGGCAATGCCCTGGCCAGGAGCAACGAGCTGGAGGCCGCGCTGGATGCCTACGACCAGGCCCTGGAGCAGCAACCCGACCTGCGGGTGGCGCAACAGAACAAGGCGCTGGTTGAGCAGTTGCTGCAACAGCAGAAGCAACAGCAACAGCAACAACAAGCCGACCAGCAGAACCAGCAGAACCAGCAGAACCAGCAGTCGCAGGATCAGGGCGGCGAGTCGGCGCCATCCAGCGCTGCCGGCCAGCCGCAGGCCGAACCCGGCGACCAGCAGGAGCAGAACGACGGCACCGACTCCAGCCAAGCCAAAGCCGCCGGCCAGGACCCAACCGATGAGCAGCAGGCCGCCGAACAGGCGGCGCAACCGGGGCAAGCCGAGGGCGAGCAGCCGGCGCCGGCCAACGAACCGCACGATGCCACCCAGGCCGGTGCCGAACAGGCCCTGGGCGGCGAACAGCGCGATGCCCTGGAGCAGTGGCTGCGGCAGATCCCGGACGAGCCGGGCGAACTGCTGCGGCGCAAATTCCTCTATGAACAGCAACAGCGTCAGGAACAGTCTCGATGAGCCGCCTGCTTTGCGCCCTCTTTCTCAGCCTCTTCGCCCTACAGGCCGGTGCCGCCAGCCTCACCGCCACGGTCGACCGCGCCCGCCTGAGCGAAGGCGAAAGCCTCGACCTGATCCTCGAATCGGATGATGTCACGGTGTTCGGCAAGCCCGACCTGGCGCCCCTGGAGCCGCTGTTCGAAGTGGTCAGCACGCGCCAGGAAAACCGCCTGGCCACCTTCAACGGCAAGACCCAGGCCACCACCCGCTGGATCGTCACCCTGCTGCCGCGGCAGAGCGGTTACGTGGTGATCCCGCCGCTGAAGCTGGGCGACGCCAGCAGCCAGGCCATCACCCTGCAGATCCTCAAGGGCAACGGCAGCGCCGCCAACGGCAAGCTGGCGCCGATCTTCATCGACGCCAGCCTGGACCAGGAAAGCGTCTACGTGCAGGCCCAGGCGCTGCTGACCCTGCGCATCTACCACTCGGTGTCGCTGTACCCCGACAGCATCAGCCTGACCCAGTTGAGCATCGCCGATGCCCGGGTCGAACAGCTCGGCGAGCCGCGCACCTACGAGAAGGCGCTCAACGGGGTGCGTCACGGCGTGATCGAGGTGCGCTATGCGATCTTCCCGCAGAAGAGCGGTGAGCTGAGCATTCCCGCGCAACTGTTCAGCGCCACCCCGGTGGAGCGCTCCAGCAGCGACGACTACAACCCGTTCGGCCCGCGCCCCGGGCGCCTGACCCGGGTCAAGTCGCCGGTGATTCCGCTGACGGTCAAGGCCAAGCCGGCCAGCTACCCGAGCGATGCGCCCTGGCTGCCGGCCCGCGCCATCAGCCTGAGCGAGGCCTGGAACCCCGAGCCGGACAAGCTGCAGGTCGGCGACTCCGTGACCCGCAGCATCCTGCTGCGCGCCGAGGGCCTGTCCAGCGCCCAGCTGCCGCCGCTGCCACAGAGCCAGAGCGAAGGCCTGCGCCGTTATCCGGACCAGCCGCTGCTGAACAACGAGAACAACGAACGCGGCCTGTTCGGCAGCCGCGAAGAGCGCGAAGCGCTGGTGGCCAACCGCAGCGGCCGGATCAGCCTGCCCGCCGTCGAGCTGGTGTGGTGGAACACCGCTGCAGATCGCCTGGAGCGCACCAGCCTGCCGGCACGGACCCTGGAAGTGGCGAGCAACCCGGCCCTGGAGGCCGAAGCCCCGGTCGACAGCCCGGCGCCGCTGCCGAGTGCCGATGCGCCGCCATTGTGGCCCTGGCAACTGGCCTGCGCCCTGCTCGCCGGCACCACCCTGCTCGGCTTCGGCCTGTGGTGGCGGGCACGCCGCCAGCCGGCGATCCTGCCCACGGCGCAGACCGGCCCCAGCCCGCGCACCCTGCTCGACGATCTCAAGCGCGCCTGCCTGGCCAACGACAGCCAGGCCACCCGCCAGGCCCTGGATGCCTGGGCCCGCCAGCAACCGGAAACCCTGGCCGACATGGCCGCCCGCTTCGTGCCGCTGTCCGAGGCGCTGGATGAACTGAATGGCGCGCTGTACAGCGAGAGCGGCCAGTACTGGCAAGGCGAAGGCCTGTGGAAGGCGATCCGCAGCCTGCCGGCCGCGGAAACGCCGAGCGGCCAGCAGGAACCGAGCCCGCTGCCGCCGCTGTACCCGCGCTGAGACCGACTGACCGAAGGAAACGAAGATGACGCTCAAGGAAGAGCTGGCGGCCTTCTACCGCCGCTGCGGCTTCGCCGACACCGCCGACCGCCAGGCCTGCACGGTGCCGGTCTACACCGGCTGCCTGCTGGTGCCGCTGCCGAATATCGAAACCCGCCACCGCTACCTCAAGTACCACGACCTGCACCATATCGTGACCGGCTACAGCACCGGGCGCATCGGCGAGGGCGAAGTCAGCGCCTGGGAACTGGGCACCGGCTCGATGCTCAACTCGCCGCTGCTCGGCACCATGAACCTGATCGCCCTGTCCACCGGCCTGGTGCTGGAGCCGCGGCGCATGTGGCGCGCCTTTCGCCGTGGTTGCCGCAGCCGCAACCTCTACCCGCAAGCCATGCGCACGAAGATCGACAGCGAACACTGGCCCGACCTGCCCGCCCTGCGCCAGGAGCTGCAGGAGAGCCGCCGCGATCCCCTGCCGTCAGCCCTGCGCAGCATCGAATTCGGCGCCTATGCAGCCACGGCCATGCTCATCCACGCGCTGATCGCCATCCCCGCCGTCTGCACCCGCGTGGTCACCGATATCGGCCTGGGCTACAGCCTCTTCCAGGTGATCAAGCCAGCCAAACGCAACGACCTGTACTGACCTCAAGGAAGACCGCCGATGAGCAACCTCAACAGCGTGGAACTCAAGACCCTGGTGCCCGCCAAGAACCTGTTCACGATCTTTTGGACTAGAGCCAGACAAGGCGCTACGCCAGTAACAGCCTCCGGCTGGTCAAAACGGCGAGGAAGCGGAGTTTACGAGCTGTAAATGAGCATTCCGAGCCTGTTTTTAACGCGGTATGGCCGACGGCCAAGAGATCGTGAACAGGTTCTAAGGACTTCGCCCGCTCCTGGGACGTCTACCAGGCCCTGGGCTTCAGCATGCCCTGGCGCGACGACAACCTGGCTTACCTGCGCCACGGCAACTGCAGCTTCCTGCCGCAGAACTTCTATGTGCGCGAACAGGCGGAAAACTTCGTCATGCACCTGCTGGTGGAGGATGTCGACGCCTGGCACCGCCACCTGAGCGAGTCGGCCTGGCCGAGCGCTTTGCCGTGCGCATGGGCGACCTTGTCGATCAACCCTGGGGGATGCGGGAGTTCGTACTGTTCGACCCAAGCGGGGTGCTCTGGCATATCGCGCAGAATACTTAGAGGCAGTCCGTTTCTCGATTTGTGCAGAGGTTGTCGAGAGGCTCAAGGCGCGAAAGTCGAGGGGCAGGAATCGGCAAAAGCAGACGTTCGCAAGTGCTTGCTTCCGCCTTGTAGCGATCCCGCCGCCGATAAATCAACTTCGTGCTGATATCGTGCAGACCAAGCTGCGCTTGAGCTGTAGCCTAAAAAGGCATGCGAGTCAGTTCTGTGGAGTCGGGAAATGAATAAGCTATCTGAAATGCATGCTTTCGTAGCAGTGGCGGACACCGGGAGTATTTCCGAGGCCGCTCGTCGTTTGGGCACGGCCAAGTCGATGGTTTCTCAGCGCGTTCAGCAACTAGAGAAACGCCTAGGATGCATCTTGCTAGAGCGCGGCCGGCAGACTCGCCTGACTGAATCTGGTGAGGTTTTTTACCGTCATTGCACCGGGATTCTTGCTGATATTGAAAATGCCGAAAATGCAGTTCTGACGTCCCAGTCGACTGCTCGTGGGAATTTGCGTATTGCAGCTCCGATGGCGTTCGGCATGCGATATCTGACGCCAATTTTGGCGTCTTTCGCCAAGCAATATCCTGACTTGAACTTGGACGTTGAGTTCGACGACCGCCGCGTCAACTTGCATGAAGAAGGTTTTGATGCGGCGGTTCGCATTGGTGAGTTACCGGACTCTTCGCTGATGGCCAAAATCATTACGCCTAACCGCCATATCATCTGTGCCAGCCCTGGCTATCTGAGTGCTCATGGCACGCCACAGATACCGCAAGACTTGGCTCAGCATTTCGCCATGCTCTACGTTAACCGCGAACCACATGGAATGTGGACGCTACCGGTGAACGACACAGTGGAGTCATTTCGCGTGCGCTGCCGAATGCGCACCAACTGCGGCCATCAGTTGATGGAGGCGGCGAAGGCCGGTCTCGGGCTCGCTATATTGCCCACATTCCTGGCCGCCCAGGCCATTGTGGACGGTGAACTGATCGAGGTGTTGGAGCCTTATGCTCCTCGAGGAGGCAACATTTCTGTCGTCTATCGTCAATCGCAAAAAACCTCGCCCAAGCTCCACGCGCTGAGTAGCTACCTTAGCGAAGCGATCGGCAATCCGCCAATTTGGGATCGGATGCTGGCAGCCAGTTCGCAAGCGCAGTAATGAGTCGTTCGAGAAAAACGAAACAGCGAGTCGACTTTTCCAGGCTTATGGCAGGGCACTCCCCCCCTTATCCTTTTTCTTGCTCAGCGCTTTATCGCGTCTGGTAGGGAAAGCGGCGGTGAGGACGTAAAAGCCCAGGGTCCATTCCACTCGCCGTCGGCCTAGTTACTGACACCTCGATCAGTGCTTTGATGTTCTCCGTGCACCCTGTGCGCCATGGCGGCTTTGCTTGGCCAGGGCCCCAGACTCTGCGCGTCCCATCGACTAAAATCGAGTGACGGCACGATCGCTCTTTTCGGTCCTCTCATTCGGCGTAAAACAATCAACCAACAGTCATCGAGGCGTCATTCAATGGTTGCCAGCTACAAGCCGGAGCTCACGTATTCCGGCTTTCAGGACCTGAGCGAGCAGATCCGCTTTCAAAGCAGCGAAGGCAAGATCTGGTTCGGCGAACAGCGAATGCTGCTGATGCAAGTGTCGGCGATGGCTAATTTCCGCCGTGAACTCATCAATACGCTCGGGATCGAGCGCGCCAAGGGTTTTTTCCTCAGGCTTGGCTACCAATCTGGACTCAAAGACGCCGAAATGGCGCGCAAGCTTAGGCCAAACAGTCCGCAGTTGGAGATGTTCCTGGTTGGTCCGCAGCTGCACTCCCTGAAGGGCATGGTCAATGCGAAACCCATTCAGCTAGAGGTGGATCAGGAGACCGGCCACTTCTACTGCGAGCTTGAATGGATCGACTCCTTTGAGGTCGAGACCTGTCTGACCGAAGTGGGGCTGATGGAGGAGCCGGTTTGCTGGTCCTTGTTGGGCTACGCATGTGCGTACAGCTCTTCGTTCATGAAGCGTGAAATCATCATCCAGGAAACGAGTTGCCGCGGATGCGGCGATGAGCGCTGCATCATCATTGGAAAGCCCGCGGAGGAATGGGGGAACGCTGCGGAATTCAGACGTTACTTTCAAGCCGACCCCATCATCGAGGAACTGTATGAATTGCAATCGCAGATCAGCTCACTGCGCACCAGCCTAGCGAAGCAGGAAGGTCAGTACTATGGCATAGGGCGCTCACCTGCTTACCTGAAGGTATGCAAGATGATCGACAAGGCAGCCAAGGGCAGGATTTCGGTCCTGCTGCTCGGCGAAACGGGCGTCGGCAAGGAGGTCATCGCACGGAGCGTGCATCTTCGCAGCGAGCGCGCCGAGCAAGCATTTGTAGCGGTGAACTGTGCTGCCATTCCGCAGGACCTGATTGAAGCCGAATTGTTTGGCGTCGAAAAAGGCGCGTATACCGGCGCCAATCAGACCCGTCCAGGGCGCTTCGAGCGCGCCAACGGCGGGACCATTTTTCTGGACGAGGTGGTGGAGCTCACGCCCAGAGCGCAGGCGACACTGCTGCGGGTATTGCAAGAGGGTGAACTCGAACGGGTAGGAGACTCACGGACCCGCAAGGTCGATGTACGGGTCATTGCTGCCACCAATGAAAGCCTCGCCGACGCAGTCGAGGCAGGCCGGTTTCGCGCGGACCTTTATTACCGCTTGAATGTGTTTCCGGTGCAGGTTCCCCCCCTGCGCGAGCGGCTTGAGGACCTGCCGCTGCTGGTCGAGCACTTTCTAAGCAAGTTTCACCTGCAGTACCACAAGCGCACGCTAGGTCTGTCAGACAAGGCTCTGGAGCTGTGCCTTCAATACGCCTGGCCCGGGAATATCCGTGAACTGGAGAATGTGCTTGAGCGCGGTGTCATCCTGACCGACAGCAATGAAACCATAGGGCAAGAGGCGCTCTTCGCGGTCTTCCCAAAGGCGAACAATCCGCTCGGTGACCGTATCAACGCCGACGGCGCGCTCGTTCAGGCCACCGACACGCAAAGCGCCGCCGATTGGGTCACGCGGATCTTTGAAATGAACGTAAGCCTGGACGTTGTGGAAGAACGGCTTATGCGACATGCGATGGAACTGTCTCAACAAAACGTCTCGCAAGCGGCTCGCATGCTCGGCCTAACCAGACCTGCACTGGCTTACCGGCTGAAAAAAAGTGGCATCCTCGACGACGGTGGCGCCGACTGACTGGCATCGACTGCCCTCACGGGAGGCTCTGCCGATAGTGGTCTACCTGCCACGGGGAACTCAGCGACATTGATCAAATCCGCAACGCATCACCATGCCTTAACCAAATGATTAATCCAGTCCCCTCCGCTAACGCCGGACACGATCAAAGCTACATCTGAACAAGCTATATCCTATTGATAAATATAGTATTTATATAGGATTCATGGCGGTGGCATAGCCTTTGCTCAAGTACTACCAGCCGCGTTTATACAGTCCCGTATTTAGCGGCACCGCAAACGGTAGTCAGAAACGGAGAAGGCTCATGATCACCCCAAAAATTAAGTCGCTTGTTGCAGCAAGTACGCTCGCCGCGTGCATTTTCACTGTCACCCCTGTGGCGGCACAGTCGACTAGCGAAGCGCAGTCTGCTGCTTCACTTTCGGTTGTCATGGAATTCCTGGCCAACACGGCGCCCGACAAAGTTGAAGCAGCTGCAAAGAGGCTGGCGGCTCCAGACGCAACCTATGTCTCGCTCAACTTCGACAATCCGGAACTGCGAAAAATCATGCCTTGGACCGGCACCAACAAGGGCCCGACAGCCTTTAGCTCGTTGTTCATGCAGGTCTCGGATTACTGGAAGATCGAAGACTTCACCATCACTACCAAAATCGCGTCCGGCGAGGATGTTGCGATCTTCGGTAAGTTCACCTACCGCTCCGTGGCGGTTGACCAGGTGTTTACCTCACCGTTTTCCATTCACGCCAAGGTTCGTGACGGAAAGATGACTTACTTCCAGTTCATGGAAGACACCTATGCGTCTGCCAGTTCGTTCCGACTGTCTGGTTCGTGGACCGTGAAGACAGCAAAGGACGCAGCTCCCTTCACGGTAGGGGCGGACTGACGGCCTCAATCGCGAGGACTGAACCCTTGTCGGCAGGTTCGGCGGAGAACCACTCCGCCTCTGCCGGCAGAGGGCGCCCAGTTGCGAGAGCAGATCATTGCGAGCGTTTCCATCTGTACGCGATTGGATTGCAGGCCGTTTGAGTAAGGCCTTGCCGACAATTCGCAACAGACAAGACTTAGGAGTTAGTCATGAATATTGATACCCCGCACACGTCCAGACATGCGTTGAATTGGGTCGGCGGCGAGTGGGTGGGCTCGGATACGATCCGTGGGTCCATCAATCCTGCCACCTACGAGGTTATCGGTACCTATGCCGAAGGGGGGGTTGAAACCGCTGAAGCGGCCATCGTCGCGGCGAAACGCGCAATGCGCGCGACAGATTGGGTACACGACCGCAAGCTGCGCGCGCGCGTGCTCGACAACCTAGCAGACGCGTTCGAACGCAATCGGGGCGAGCTCATCAAGATCCTCTGCACCGAAAACGGCAAGATTCAACGCGAGGCCAGCTTCGAAGTCGATCTTTGCGCGCCGTCATTACGCTATTTTGCCGGGATCGTGCGCACTGATGCCGGACGGGTCGTGGACTCAAAACCGGGCAGAATCGCGCTGATGATGCGCCAGCCGATGGGCGTGGCGGGAGTCATCGTGCCTTGGAATTCCCCGATAATCCTGACGGTACGATCACTCGCACCTGCCTTGGCGGCCGGCTGTGCGGTAATCATCAAAGTGCCAGGCAAGAGCGCGCAGATCGCCGCAACTCTGTCCAAGATCTTCGCCAACATAACGGATCTGCCCCGTGGTGTGATTAATGTATTCACCGACGAAACAGGCGACGGCGCCAAGCATCTCGTCGCCTCTCCAGAGGTGCCGGTCATTAGCTTCACGGGTAGCACAGCGACCGGTAAGGCGATCGCGCTGAGCGCCGCACCGCACTTCAAGCGCATTGGACTGGAACTCGGTGGCAAGACCCCATCGATCATATTCAACGATACCGATCTCGATCTCGCGCTGCCCGTACTCCAGACGTCAGTGACGATGTTTGCGGGGCAGTTTTGCGTGACCGGCCAGCGGGTGATCGTGCAGGAAGGAATTGCCGACGAGTTTCGCAAACGCTTTGCCGAGCGCCTGCGCACAGTACAGGTCGGACCAGCGTCGGACCTGTCGAGCGAAATGGGCCCGATGATCGACCGCGAGAATGTCGAACGCGTCGATAAAGCCGTCGAGCGCGCTATTGCCGACGGCGCTGAGGTCATTGTGCGAGGCGGGCCGGTCACCGAGGGCCCGCTGTCGAAAGGCGCGTTCTTTCGCCCCACTTTTCTGGAGGTCACCGATCCAACGATGCCAGTAGTCCAAGAAGAGACTTTCGGACCGGTCGTCACCATGCAGAGGTTTACTACGGAGCAGCAGGCCGTCGCGTTGGCCAACGACAGCATCTATGGCTTGGGAGCCAGTATCTGGACGCGCGATCTCTCCAAGGCGCTGCGGATCGCACCCAGGATCGAAGCGGGTATGGTCTGGATCAATGAATGGGGTGCACTCGGCGAAGACACCGAGGAAGGCGGCGCCAAGCAGTCGGGGCTCGGCCGTCTGAATGGTGTGGCTGCGCTTGACGACTTCACCGAGATCAGAACGATCACACTCAACCCAGGCCTGATGAATGCCTAGGTGCGGCCCATTTTGTTCAAACACAAGCATTCCGATTTCCTATATAGCGAGGAGACAAAAATGAGCAAGATCACCAATATCCTCCTGGCAGCTAGCGCTGCACTCGCCACCTTGTCAGCAAACGTCAGCCTCGCCGAAGTAACCAAGGCCCATGCCAATAGCTACATCGCGACCGAGGACGGCGTGCAGCTGTATTACAAGGATTGGGGGCCGAAGAACGGGCAAGTCGTTACGTTCAGCCACGGCTGGCCGCTGAACTCGGACAGCTGGGAAGCACAGATGCTGTTTCTGGCCGACCACGGCTACCGGGTGATCGCCCATGACCGTCGTGGCCATGGTCGCTCCAGCCAGCCTTGGGAAGGCAACGACATGGATCACTATGCCGACGACCTGGCAGCCGTGATTGAGACACTGAATCTTAAAGACGTCACCCTGGTTGGTTTCTCCACCGGCGGCGGCGAAGTGGCTCGCTATATCGGGCGCCACGGCACCAGTCGCGTCAAGAAAGCGGTGCTGGTAGCAGCCGTTCCGCCATTGATGGTGAAAACGGAAAGCAATCCCAACGGCGTGTCGATGGAAGTGTTTGATGGCCTGCGCAAGGCCTCGGTGGACAATCGCTCGCAGCTTTACCTCGATATCGCCTCCGGTCCTTTCTATGGCTTCAACCGGGAAGGCGCCACCCCTTCGCAGGGCCTGATCCAGTCGTTCTGGGCGCAAGGCATGCAGGCTGGCCACAAGAATGCCTATGACTCGATCGCCGCATTTTCAGCCACCGACTTCCGTGAAGACCTGAAGAAGTTCGACGTGCCGACGCTGGTTATTCACGGTGACGACGACCAGATCGTGCCTGTGGATACCTCGGCGAAGGCCTCGGCAGCCCTGATCAAGGGCGCCAAGCTGATTGTCTATGCCGGCGCGCCACACGGCTTGGCAGACACCCACAAACAGCGCTTGAATCAGGACCTGCTGGACTTCCTGCAGAAGTAAGCCAACAGCGTCTAGATCCGCTCGTACACATGTGCAGCCTCGATGGCTGCAGCCTAATCAGCGCCCCCATAACCCTGGGCCGCATATGTAAACAGCACGTCGTGCAGAGGAAATAATCATGGCTAAAGTTTTAGTGCTCTATCACTCCATGTATGGCCACATCGAGACCATGGCGAACAAGATCGCCGAAGGCGCCCGCAGCGTTCCGGGAACGGAGGTTGTGATCAAACGGGTTCCTGAAACGATGAGCCCAGACGCCTTTGCCGCAGCAGGCGGCAAGACTGATCAAAGTGCCACCGAAGCCATACCGTCAGAACTGGCCGATTTCGATGCGATCATCTTTGGCACCCCGACGCGCTTCGGCAATATGTCCGGACAAATGCGCAACTTCCTCGACCGGACAGGCGGGCTCTGGGCCAAGGGTGCTCTGGCTGGAAAAGTTGCCAGCGTGTTTACCTCAACCGGAACGGGCGGTGGCCAGGAAATGACCATTGCCTCCACCTGGACCACATTGGCACATCACGGAATGATCATCGTGCCGATCGGCTATACCACCCCAGCGCTGTTCGATGTCTCGAAGGTAGGGGGAGGCACGCCTTATGGTGCCTCCACTATTGCCGGTGGCGACGGTTCTAGGCAGCCAGATGACCGTGAGCTGGAAATAGCACGTCATCAGGGCGAACACGTTGCCCGGATCGCGTCAAAGCTACACGGCTAGAACAAGATTTCTGGCCCCATGACGCCTTAACGACCCTCAACTCGACCGGTGGCGCGCATTCTGGCGCGCCACCGGATCGACAGGTCCAAGGCGCGCAGCAGAGTATCCAGCATGAACGAGACGCAACCTGAAACCGTAACCCTGGTGGTGCGCCATCAGGTTCGCCCAGGCCACGTATCACGCTACGAGGCCTGGTTGCGGCGAATTATCGCCACGGCCAGCCAGTGTCCAGGCCACATCGGGGCTGACGTGGTTCGTAGCTGGCAACCCGACGTGGCACAGTTCACATGCGTGCTGCGCTTCATCGGCTTAGAGCCGCTGCAAGACTGGATCCACTCGGAACAGAGGCGCCAGCTGATAGCCGAGGTCGAACCGCTCCTGTGTGCTGGTGACCAGTTGGAGATCGCTCAAGGCAAGGACTTCTGGTTCGCACCTGAAACTGTCCATGCCCCGCCGCTACGCTGGAAACAAAGCTGCGTGACATTTCTCGTTATCCTGCCATTGAGCCTGCTGGTACCGCTGCTTTGGCAACCTCTGTTCCATCGTATTCCCTGGCTCGGCGGCTATCTGCCGAGCAATACACTCATCACGCTAAGTATCGTCCTGCTCGTGGTGTACCTGTTCATGCCCATGGCCACGCGCGCCTTTGGAGGCTGGTTGAGGCTTCACGACTAGAATAGGAACGATGATGCGTCAGCATTCTCACGATGAAAGTCACCGCCGCATTCTCGCTGCTTGCGGTTTGAATCGTCCCAGGTTTCGTAAACGCCTATGAACCCCAAAATCGAGCCTAGGTAAACGTCCACTTTGGGCCGCAAACAGCCCCCCTCAAACCTGCTCAAGCAACGCCACATCACCTATCCGCGCCGCACACAGTTCAAATTCAGCGCGGCACCTGCTCCCCCATCAGCTCCACCACCCAATCGATAAACACCCGCAACTTGGCGCTGACATGCCGGTTGGGTGGGTAGGCCAGGTAGAGCGGCATCGGGTCCAGTTGCCAGTCTTCGAACAGGGGCACCAGCGCCCCGCTCGCCCGGTGGGCCTTGGCCATGTATTGCGGTAGCCAGAGGATGCCCATGCCGGCCAGGCCGGCGGCGAGGTAGGCGTTGCCGTCGTCCACCGCCAGGGCCGGGCGGCCCAGTAGGCCGATGCGTTCCTCGCCGCGCTGCATGATGCCGGCAAAGGCCTTGCGGCTGCGCGCGCCGAGGAAGCTGACGATCTGGTGCGTCGCCAGCTCACTCGGGTGTGCGGGCACACCGGCGCGCGCCAGGTAGCCGGGCGAGGCGTACACGCCTATCTGCAGATCGCCCAGGTGCCTGGCCACCAGCGACTGGTCGGTGATGGTGCCGCCGCGCACCACGCAGTCGACGTTGTCGCCGATCAGGTCGACGTAGCGGTCGCTGACACCCAGGTCGAGCTGGATCTCGGGGTAGCGCTGGTGAAAGGCCGGCAGCGCCGGGATGAGGATGATGCTGGCCAGCGGGCTGGGCACGTCTACCCGCAGCCTGCCCCTGGGCACGACCGAGGCGGCGGACAGGCTGGTTTCGGCGTCGTCCATATCGGCCAGCAGGCGGATCACCCGCTCGTAGTAGGCGGCGCCGTCTGCGGTGACGTTGACCTTGCGCGTGGTGCGGTTGAGCAGGCGCACGCGCAGTCGCGCCTCCAGCAGCTGCACCAGTTGGGTCACGCTGGTCTTGCTCATGTGCAGGGTGTCGGCGGCCTTGGTGAAGCTGCCGGTTTCCACCACGCGGGCGAATGCCTGCATCGCATCGAAACGGTCCATCGCGACTCCGGGCTGATCGGGATTGTTTGGATTCTACAAACAGTGCTGATTAGTGTTGCTCGTTTATCGCTGCCGGCCGTCTTCTTACAGTGACTCCATCGTAAACAACCGGCCGCAATGGCCGTGATGGAGGCATGCAATGACCCGTAAACGTGATGCGGTATTCCCACCTGAGCGCCATGCGCTGTACGAGCTTCATCGCTACTCGCCGGCGATCCGCTCCAACGGCTTTCTGTTCGTGTCCGGCCAAGTCGGCAGCCGCAAGGATGGCTCGCCCGAGCCGGACCTGGGCGCGCAGGTTCGCCTTACCTTTGCCAACCTCAATGCGATCCTGGCCGAGGCAGGCTGTAGCTTCGCTGATGTGGTCGACACGACCATCTTCATGGTCGACCCGGACTCGAAATTCGAGACCATCTGGGAAGTAGCCGCCGAGTACTGGGGCGAAGCACCTTACCCGACGGTGACTGCTATCGGCGTGACCTGGCTGTCTGGCTTCGACTTCGAGATCAAGGTGATCGCCAGGCTGCCGCAGTAGCGCTACGAGCAGCAGAGGTGTTCAGGTGTCGCTGGCTTGCGCCTGTGGCTAACCCAGCCTAGGTGGAGGAATGCGAGTCGGAACAGGGGTTACCTATTCCGGCTGCGGACCGATGGGGAAGAACTCGCCGCCACTCCAGACGCCCAGC
Source organism: Pseudomonas sp. R-28-1W-6 (assembly GCF_009799925.1). Classification (GTDB taxonomy): domain Bacteria; phylum Pseudomonadota; class Gammaproteobacteria; order Pseudomonadales; family Pseudomonadaceae; genus Aquipseudomonas. Next base: position 29,372 of record NZ_WELK01000004.1, on the reverse strand, counting down.
CAGGTCTGCCCGTCGATCTGGCGTGGCACGGCCAGCTCGACCAGCTGGTAGAACACGTTGCGGTGTACCAGCGCTTCCAGGTTGGTGCGCACCAGCAGATAGGGCGAGGGCTCTTCGGTGAGCGGGTCCAGCTCGACCCGCAGCGGGTGCTCGGCACCGGCACTGATCTCGTCATCGACATTGCTGGTGAAGCGCAGCACCTGCTGCTCGCCCTCGCCGTCGACCTGCAGGGTCACGGCGACGAAGGGCGCATCGTCGACGGTGATGCCGACCTTCTCCACCGGGGTGATCAGGAAGTAGTCGTCGCCGTCGCGGCGGATGATGGTGGAGAACAGCTTGACCATCGGCTTGCGGCCGATCGGCGTGCCCAGGTAGTACCAGGTGCCGTCGCGGGCGATGCGCATGTCGATAGCGCCGCAGAAATCCGGATTCCACAAGTGCACCGGCGGCAGGCCCTTGCCTTCGCCCTTGGGAATCTGCGCCAGCAGGTTGCCGGCCTTGCCCGGATCGGTCATTGCTCACTCCTCATCGCTGCGCCTATCAGTATGCGGCGCCCAGCGGTTATTGCGAACTTACGCCCAGCAGGCCGCGGGCATATTGCTCGAACGGCGGCCGCAGAAGATCCTGGGGCTGCTGGTCATAGAATGTCAGGAAACCGCCGCGGTTGCGGATGCGCGCGGTATCCACCAGATAACGGGTGTTGGTCTCGATCAGCATCAGCTGGATCACGCCGCTGTCGACGCCCAGGCGATCCAGGGCTTCCTGGTCATCCCACTCTTCCAGCGTGCCGATGCGGTCGTCGGCCCCGGCGAAGCGGCTGTACAGCAGGTAGTGGGCGCCGGCATTGCGCGCCTCGCTCATAGCCTCTTCCAGGCCCTGCGGCCGGCTGGCGCGACGCACCAGCGGGAAGTACTCGACGAAGGCATTGAAGGCTTCCTCGGCCACCACGTTGGGTCGCGGATAGGCGCTGCCCGGCGGCACGAAGTGGCTCTGGGCGATGAACACGAAGGAGTCGGGCTGCAGGCGCCAGCTGCTGGCCCGGCGGGTCTCACTGTGGTCGAGCACGCCGGCGTCGCGCAGGTGGTACTCGGTGCCGGCGGCCATATCGCTGACCTTCATGCAGCCACCCAGGCTGAACAGGGCCAGCAGCAGAATCAAGCTACGCATCGCAAATCCTCCCAGGCCGGTGACGGAAAACCGGCGGATAGACGGCCACTGCAGCTTCCGCGCCAGTTCGCTCGCGAGTCACTCACAGGCCGCGCTGCCACTCCTGGCGCAACCTGGCCGCCTGCGGCTGCTCGATGGCCTGGCGCACCTGGGCCAGCAGGCGCGCCTTGTCGGCACCCAGGTTGCCCTTGAGCACCAGGTAGTTGGACGCATGGTCGCTGCGAAACACCGTGTCGCGCAGCTCCAGGCCCTGCAGCAGGCGCTCGACCTCGACGAACAGCTCATGCTGGCCGAGCGCCTGGAACTCGGCGAAACCCTGGCGAAACCGCTGCTCGCCGGTGGGGAAGCTGACCACCAGGGTGGAGAGGAACTCCGGCTGCGCCGCGTTCATCAGGCGCGCCGAGTTGTCGGCGTGCTGGGCGCTCAGCAGCGTGCCGCCGAGGCCGTTGAGGATCATCACCGAGCGGCTGATGCCGGCCTCGCCGAGCTTTTCCAGGGCACTCAGGCTGGATTCGTAGGTCTCGCCCTTGTTGACCCGCGCCAGCACCTCGTCGTCGCCGGACTCGCAACCGACATAGGCCATCTTCAGGCCGGCGTCGGCCAGCTCCTTGAGTTCACTCACCGACTTCTTGCGCAGGTTGCGCGGCAGGCAGTAGCTGGAAACCCGCTGCACTTCGGGCATGTGCTCGCGGATGGCGGTGAGGATGTTGAGCAGGCGCCGCGTCGGCAGCACCAGAGCGTCGCCGTCGGCGAGGAACACGCGCTGGACGATCAACTGCTGGCCGGCGCGACGGATTTCTTCGAGCACTTCGGCCTCGTCGCGGGCGCGGAATTTCTTCTGTGGCTGGGTGTACATCTCGCAGAAGGTGCAATGGTTCCACGAGCAGCCGTTGGTCACCGGCAGGATCAGCGAGTGGGCTTCGCTCGGCGGACGGAATACCGGTTCGATGTAGGCGATGGGGAACTCTGCAGACATGATTTCTTTCTGACTCGGGGCGGCGCATCAGCCGCCGATAATTTTCATCACGGTGACGCCGCCGGAAAAGGCGATGTCCTGTTTGTCGGCCAGGGCCTGCACCAGCAGCCGCTGCAGCGCCGGCAGGGCCTGGTGGCGCGGCTTGTCGAGGAGGTCGCCGACATAGTGGCGGTTGCTCGACGACAGGCAGCCGTGCAGCCAGCCGGTGGACGACAGGCGCAGGCGCGAACAGGTGCGGCAGAACGGCACGCTTTCGTTGGCGATCACGCCGAAGAAGCCCAGCCCCGGAATCTCGTAGCGCAGTGCGGTGGCATCCAGTGGCGCCTCGGCCTGGACGAACTCGTAGCGTTCGCCGATGCGCGCGAGCAGCTCGTCCATGCCATAGAACTGCTGCTGGAAGGCATTGCCGTCGCGGGCCAGGTGGCCCATGCGCATCAGTTCGATGAAGCGCAGTTCGAAGCCGCGCTCCAGGCAGTAGTCGAGCAGCGGAAGGACCTGCTCGTGGTTGTGCCCGCGCAGCGGCACCATGTTGATCTTCACCTGCAGCCCGGCCGCCCGCGCTTCCTCCAGGCCGTGCAACACGCTGGCCAGGTCACCGCCACGGGCGATCTGGGCAAACGCCTGCGGATCGAGGGTATCCAGGGAAATGTTCAGGCGGCGCATGCCGCACTCCAGCAGCAGCGGCAGCTTGCGGCTGAGCAGCTGGCCGTTGCTGGTCAGGCTGATGTCGGCGAGGCCGAGCTGGCTGACTTCACGCAGGAACGGCTCGAGCTTGGGGCTGACCAGCGGTTCGCCACCGGTGATGCGCAGGCGCTCGATGCCGGCCGCCTCGATCAGGTAGGCGACGCCACGCACCATGGCCTCGGCGGACAGCTCGTCCTGGGCTGCGACCAGGCGCTTGCCGTTCGGCACGCAGTAGGTGCAGGCGTAGTTGCAGGCGGCGGTCAGGCTGATGCGCAGGTTGCGAAAGCGTCTGCCCTGGCGGTCAACGATCATGGGCGACTCCGGCTGGGTATAGCCCGGAGTATATGCCCGCCAGCGCCTGCAAAGAACGCATCATTGGCGGGCTGAATGGCATGAGGGGCTGCTCCCGTTTAGTTCGCGAACCGCGTTGCTGCGAAAAATATCGCCAGGCTAGGCGTGGAACGCAGGTAATGGTGTTCCCTTGCCAAGTTCCACAACGACGCATGGCGATATTTTCCGCGCAACCCGAAGGGACGGGCCAGTTTTTGCGCGGAACGTCGTTACTCGACAGCTTATTTGGACGACCAAACTTCGCATCTCGCGCCTAGCCCCGCGCAAAAACTGGCTCCGTCGCGGCCGTGAACTAAACGGGAACAGCCCCTAGGCCGCCGGCGCTTCGCCGTCGCGCTTGCGCTTGTTGCCCATGCGCACACCGATGTCCATGAGGAACTGGAAGAAACCGTCCTGGTCCTCCAGCACGTTGCTCCAGAACGGCGAGTGGTACAGCGCCACGGCGCCGTGCACCAGGGCCCAGGCGGCGCAATAATGGAAGTACGGCGGCACGTCTTCCAGCTTGCCTTCGGCGATGCGGCCCTTGATCAGCTGGGTCAGGCGCTCGAAGTTGGAGGCGCGGATCTTGTGCAGCTGGTCGACCATTTCCGGCACCTGGTTGCCCTTGACCACCTTCTCTTCCAGGCGGTCGAACAGCCGGTAGCGCTGCGGGTCGCGCATGCGGAACTCGAAGTAGGCGCGCGACAGGGCTTCCTTGTCGCGGTCGACATCAGCCGAGTGCAGCAGCTCGTTGAGATCGCGCTCATAGTCGAGCATCAGGCGCAGGTAGATCTCCGCCTTCGACTTGAAGTGCTTGTAGATGGTGCCTTTGCCGATGCCCACCGCGTCGGCGATCATCTCGACGGTAACGCTGTCTTCACCCTGTTCGAGGAAGAGCTTCAGCGCGGTATCGAGAATTTCCTGTTCGCGACGGCGGAATTCACGGACTTTGCGAGGTTCTTTGTTCATAAAGTGACTACAGGATGAAAAATCGAAGCGCATTATTATGCCTGTTCAGCGCCAAATTGCACGGATCATCGCCCATGTCAGCCATTTCCAGCGAATTTCCCCAGGTTGCCGGCCTGCGTTACCTCAACCATGCCGCCGTCGCCCCCTGGCCCAGACGCGCCGCAGAGGCCGTGCAGCGCTTCGCCGAGCAGAACTGCCGGCTCGGCGCCCGCGACTACCCGGACTGGCTGAAAGTCGAGCTGCGCCTGCGCGAACGCCTGCAACGCCTGCTCAATGCGCCGAGTCGCGGCGACATCGCCCTGGTGAAGAACACCTCCGAGGCCCTGTCGTTCGTCGCCTTCGGCCTCGACTGGCGGGCCGGCGACCAGGTGGTGATCAGCGACGAGGAGTTCCCCTCCAACCGCATCGTCTGGGAAGCGCTCAAGCCGCGCGGGGTCGAGGTGATTCAGGTCAGCCTGCAGGGCCGCGACCCGGAGGCCGATCTGCTGGCCGCCTGCGGGCCGCGCACCCGGCTGCTGGCGATCAGCGCCGTGCAATATGCCAGCGGCCTGCGCCTGGATCTGCAGCGCCTCGGCGCCGGCTGCCACAGCCGCGGTGTGCTGCTGTGCATCGATGCCATCCAGCAGCTCGGCGCCCTGCCCTTCGACGTGCAGGCCAGCGGCTGCGCCTTCGCCATGGCCGACGGGCACAAGTGGCTGCTCGGCCCGGAGGGCCTGGGCGTGTTCTATTGCCGCAGCGACCTGCGCGAGCGACTGACCCTGCATGAATACGGCTGGCACATGCTGGAACATGCCGGCGACTACGAGCGCACCGACTGGCAACCGGCGCGCAGCGCGCGGCGCTTCGAATGCGGCAGCCCGAACATGCTCGGCGCCATGGCCCTGGAGGCCAGCCTGTCGCTGCTGGAGGAAGTCGGCATGGCCAGGGTCGGCGAGCAACTGGAACAACGCATGCAGCTGCTCCAGCAGGGCCTGCAGCGCCTGCCCGGCGTCAGCCTGCACAGCCCGCTGGACGCTCGACGGCGCGCCGGCATCCTCACCTTCAGCCTGGCCGGCTGGGATAACCAGCAGCTGTTCGCCCGCCTCAGGGCGGAGCAGGTGATCTGCGCACAACGGGGCAAAGGTGTGCGCCTTTCACCGCATTTCTATACGGATCATGCGGTGATCGAGCAGACAGTGACGCTGCTGGGCCAGCTGGCACAAGGCTGAGTGCTCAGCAGCCGTAGCGGTATTCCAAATCCGTTTAAAAAAGCGCGGCAACCTGCCTGGACGCGGGGGAAACATGACCAATACTTGAGCTTACTGGTGCGCGGCATCTCCCCCCAAGTGCCCCGCCAGGCAAGATACCGTGGACCGCGTATCTTGATTTACTCCTAATGGTCTTGACCCGGATTCATCCCCCAGAACCCGGGTTTTTTTTGCCTGCGATTTGACCAACTCATCCGCCCGGCAAAGTCCGGCGCCGCGAATCGCTCAGGCCACCCGCGCCAGCGGGAACAGGCGCTTGAAGTTGGCGCTGGTCTGCGCGGCCAGGTCCTCGAAGCGCTCGCCGCGGACCAGGGCCAGAAACTCGGCCACCTCGCGCACGTATTGCGGCAGGTTGGCCTTGCCGCGATAGGGAATCGGCGCCAGGTAGGGCGAATCGGTCTCCACCAGCAGGCGCTCGGCCGGCACCTTGCGCGCCACTTCGCGCAGGGCATCGGCATTGCGGAAGGTGACGATGCCGGACAGCGAGATGTAGAAGCCCAGGTCCAGCGCGGCCTTGGCCATCTCCCAGTCCTCGGTGAAGCAGTGCAGCACGCCGGCCTGGGGCAACGCGGCCTCGCGCAGCAAGGCCAGGGTGTCGGCCCGCGCCTCGCGGGTGTGCACGATCACCGGCTTGCCGGTCTGCCGGGCGGCCTCGAGATGCAGGCGGAAGGAGGCCTGCTGCAGTTCGGCGGCTTCCGGCTCGTAGTGGTAGTCCAGGCCGGTTTCACCGATGGCCACCACATGCGGGTGGTTCAGCTCGGCCAGCAGCCAGTCCAGCACCGGCGCGGCGCCCGGCTGCAGATCCAGCGGGTGGACGCCGATCGAACAATCGACATCGGCGTAGCGCTCGGTCAGCCCCTTAACCGCCGCGGCATTGTCCGCGCTGACGCCGATGCACAGGAAGTGCCCCACGCCACGGGCGCGGGCCGCGTCGAGGGCGGCATCCAGCGAGCCGTTATGCGCCGCCAGGTCGAGGCGGTCGAGGTGGCAATGGGAGTCGATCAGCATGGGCATACCAGTTAAACGAAAACGCCACCCTCGCGGGTGGCGCAGAGTCATACGGAGTGGCTTACATGGTGTGGGTCGGACGATCCGACTTCAACGCACCGGCCAGGTAGGTTTCGATCTTGTTGCGCGCGGTGTTGTCACCATCGTTGAACTGCACGCCAACCCCGGCGGCCCGGTTGCCCTGGGCACCTTTCGGGGTGATCCAGACGACCTTGCCGGCCACCGGGATCTTCTCCGGCTCGTCCATCAGGTTGAGCAGCATGAACACCTCGTCACCGAGCTTGTAGCTCTTGGCCGTGGGAATGAACAAGCCACCATTCTTGATGAAGGGCATGTAGGCGGCGTAGAGCACGGACTTGTCCTTGATGGTCAGGGACAGGATTCCGTTACGCGGTCCAAGATTGGGTGGCAAGCTCATGCGGCATTCCTAGCAAACTATCCAATTTTCGATTCTAGCCCGGTCCAGCCAGGCTTGCCCACTGCACCAGCAGTGCTTCGAGAAGCAAGACACTGTTCAGATTGGCCTTATTCAGGACTTTCTGCCGCTGTTGCAGCAGCCAGTCCTGCATCGCCAGCACCCGCGCCTGCGGCGTTTTGCCCGCCAGGTACTGCACCACCTTGCGCATATCCGCCAGGCCCAGACCCTCCTCGTCCTGGGTCAGCTGATAGCGCAGCATGGCCTGCGTCCAGTCGCAGAACCAGTCGAACAGCATGGCCATCGGCAGGGTCTTCCAGGCCTCGGCCAGCTGGCTGGCGCTGGCCTGCTGCTTGAGCAGTTTCTTCACCCCGTCGACCACCAGCGCGCGCTGTTCACGCACGCCCTGCTGGTGCAGGCGCCGCGCCATCAGCGGCGAACCGCCGGCCAGGGTGAGCAGTTCGCGGCGCTCGTCCTCGTCGCACTCGGGCAATGCCTCGGCCAGCCAAGCCAGGCTGCTGGCCTGATCGGGCAGCGGGCAGGCCTGCTGCACGCAGCGGCTCTTCACGGTCGGCAGCAGCCGGCTGGGCTGGTGGCTGACCAGCAGCAACACGGTATTGCCGGCCGGCTCCTCGAGGCTCTTGAGCAAGGCGTTGGCGGCATTGATGTTCATCGCCTCCACCGGTTCCAGCAGCACCACCTTGCGCCCGCCGAGCTGGGCGGTCTGCACCACGAAACTGACCAGATCGCGCACCTGGTCGACCTTGATGCCCTTGTCGGCCTCTTCCGGCTCGAGGATGTAGTTGTCCGGGTGACTGCCGGCCGCCAGCAGGTGGCAGCCCTTGCACTGGCCGCAGGCTTCCAGGCCATTCGGCCTCTGGCACAGCAGCAGCGCCATCAGGCGCTCGGCCAGGTGGCGCTTGCCGATGCCGGCCGGGCCGTGCAGCAGGTAGGCGTGGGCATGCTGCTGGCGCCCGGCCAGCTGCTGCCACAGGGCCTGCTGCCAGGGGTAGGCTTCAGCCACGGCAACGCTCCAGGATTTCCGGCAGCAGCCGGTCGATGGACTGCTGCACGCCGGCCAGCGACTGCGCCGCATCCAGCACGCGGTAACGGGCCGGCTCCGCCGCGGCGCGCTGCAGGTAGGTGTGGCGCACGGCATCGAAGAAGCTGCGCCCTTCCTGCTCGAAGCGGTCCAGGCGCCCGCGGGCGGCGGCACGGGACAGGCCGACCTCGATCGGTAGGTCGAAGACCAGGGTCAGGTCGGGACGCAGCTCGCCCTGCACGAAATTTTCCAGGGTGGCGATGCGCGCGACGGACAGCCCGCGCCCACCGCCCTGGTAGGCATAGGTGGCATCGGTGAAGCGATCGCAGAGCACCACGCAGCCACGGGCCAGGGCCGGGCGGATGACCTCGGCCAGGTGCTGGGCGCGCGCGGCGAACACCAGCAGCAGCTCGGTATCGGCGGCCATCGCTTCATCGCTGGGGGTCAGCAGCAGCTCGCGGATACGCTCGGCCAGCGGCGTGCCCCCCGGTTCGCGGGTCAGCAGCACCTCGATGCCCTGCTCGCGCAGGCACTCGGCGAGGTATTCACGGTTGGTGCTTTTGCCGGCGCCTTCCGGGCCTTCAAGGGTGATAAACAGACCGCTCACGGATGATCCTTATTGGCGCACGGGGCTGGAGCGATAGTCGGCACGGCGCTTGAGCTGGTACTCGCTCACCGCGCGATTGTGCTGTTCCAGGGTGTCGGAGAATACATGGCTGCCGTCGCCACGGGCGACGAAGTACAGGCTCTTGCCGTCAACCGGGTGCAGCGCGGCATGAATCGCCTCGCGGCCGACCAGGGCAATCGGCGTCGGCGGCATGCCGTCGATGGTGTAGGTGTTGTAGGGCGTGGGCTCGCGCAGGTGGGCGCGGGTCAGGTTGCCGTTGTAGCGCTCGCCCAGGCCGAAGATCACCGTCGGGTCGGTCTGCAGGCGCATGCTGCTGCGCAGGCGCCGGACGAAGACGCCGGCGATCTGCCCGCGCTCTTCCGGCACCCCGGTCTCCTTCTCCACCATCGAGGCCATGATCAGCGCATCGTAGGGCTTGCGGTACGGCAGGCCCTCGGCACGCTTGCCCCACTCCTCGTTCAGCACCAGATCCAGGCGGGCATGGGCCTGCTTGAGCAATTCGAAATCGCTCATGCCACGCACATAGCGGTAGGTATCGGGAAAGAAGCGCCCCTCGGGGCTGACGCCCGGCTGCCCCAGCTTGGCCATCAAGGCGGCATCGTCGAGTTCGGCCACGCTCTGCTGCAAGGCACTCTGCCGGCTCAGGGCGGCACGCACCTGGCGAAAGCTCCAGCCCTCGACCAGGGTCAGGCTGTACTGCACCACTTCGCCGCGCTGCCACAGCCCCAGCAGATCGCGCGCCGTGTGCTCGGGCAGCAGGCGGTATTCGCCGCTGTGCAGAGCCTGGCCAGGCAACTTGAAGCGCCAGTACTGGCGCAACCAGAAGGCGCCATCGAGCACCCCGTCGGCTTGCAACTGGTTGAGCAGGCCACCGGGAGTGGCGCCGGGCTCGACATTCAGCAGGCGCGCCTCGCTCAGCTGCAGCGGTTGCTCCAGCGCCGATTGCAGGCGCCAGGCGGCCAGCGCCAGGGATACCACGAGCAGCAGCACGCCTGCGGCGAGCAGCAGCAAAAGCTTGCGTATCACGGATCAGGAATCCAGAAGACTGCGGATAATGCCCTGCAGTTTACGGGTCAACGGCCCGACCGACCAGTCGTGCCCCTGCAGCTCGCGCACCGGCCAGATGCCATACAGGCTATTGCAGAGGAACACCTCGTCGGCGCCGAGCAGGTCGGCGCGGCTGATATCGCCCACCTGCACGGCAATTCCCAGGGCGGCGGCCTGCTCCAGCACCTCGGCGCGCATCACCCCGGCAACGCCGCAGCGCGACAGGTCGGCGGTGAGCAGGCGGCCATCCTTGACCAGGAACAGATTGCTGTAGACGCCCTCGATCACCCGTCCGGCGCCATCACACATCAGCCCCTCGGCATAGGCCGGATCCTGCCACTCGCTGCGGGCCAGGACCTGCTCAAGACGGTTGAGGTGCTTGAGCCCGGCCAGCAACGGCTGTTCGGCCAGGTGCGTAGCGCAGGGAAACAGGCGCACGCCCCGTTCGGCATGCTCCACCGGGTAGACCGGCATCGGGCTGGCGAGCAGGATGCGGCGGGGTTGCGTGGGCTGTGGCAGCGCATAACCGCGCGCGCCCTCCCCGCGGGTGACCAGCAACTTGGCGACGCCCTCGCCCAGCTCGGCGCAGAAGGCCAGCAGCTCGCGCTCCAGCTCGCCGAGGTCGAGCGGCAGGCTCAGGCGCCGCAGGCCATCGGCGAGGCGCGCCAGGTGGCGAGCCAGCAGACGCGGCCGCCCACCGCGCACGGCGATCGTCTCGAACAGACCATCGCCGTAGGCCAGGCCACGGTCCAGCACGGACAGCTGCGCCGCCGGCTGGCCGTCGACCCAGCTCAACATCAACCGGCGAACCGACGGAATACCAGCGAGCCGTTGGTGCCGCCAAAGCCGAAGGAGTTGGACAGCACCGCGTCGATCGGCATGGCCTTGGCCTGGTGCGCGACGAAATCGAGGTCGCAGCCTTCGTCCGGCTCATCCAGGTTGATGGTTGGCGGCGCCACCTGGTCGCGGATCGCCAGCACGCTGAAGATCGCCTCGACGGCGCCCGCCGCGCCCAGCAGGTGACCGGTCATCGACTTGGTCGAACTGACCGCCAGCTTGTAGGCCTGCTCGCCGAATACCGACTTGACCGCCGCGGCCTCGGCCTTGTCGCCGGCCGGGGTCGAGGTGCCGTGGGCGTTGATGTACTGTACCTGGTCGGCGTTCAACCCAGCATCACGCAGGGCGTTGGCCATGCAGCGGGCGGCGCCGGCGCCGTCTTCCGGCGGCGAAGTCATGTGGTAGGCGTCACCACTCATGCCGAAACCGACCAGTTCGGCATAGATGGTCGCACCGCGAGCCTTGGCGTGTTCGAGCTCCTCGAGCACCAGGGCGCCGGCGCCATCGGACAGGACGAAGCCATCACGCCCCTTGTCCCACGGTCGGCTGGCCCGTGCCGGATCGTCGTTACGGGTGGACAGCGCACGCGCCGCGCCGAAACCGCCCATGCCCAGGCCGCTGGTGGCCATTTCCGCGCCACCGGCGACCATCACGTCGGCTTCGCCATAGGCGATATTGCGCGCCGCCATGCCGATGCAGTGGGTGCCGGTGGTGCAGGCGGTGGCAATGGCGTAGTTGGGGCCCTGCAGACCCAGATGGATCGACAGGAAGCCGGAAATCATGTTGATGATCGAGCCGGGCACGAAGAACGGCGAAATGCGCCGCGGCCCCTGTTCGATCAGCGACTTGCAGTTGTTCTCGATGTTGGTCAGGCCGCCGATGCCCGAGCCCATGGCCACGCCGATGCGCTCGCGGTTGGCGTCCGTGACTTCCAGGCCGGAATGACGCATCGCCTGGAAGCTCGCCGCCAGGCCGTACTGGATGAAGTAGTCGAGCTTGCGCGCCTCCTTGGCACTCAGGTACTCCTCGACATTGAAGCCCCGCACCGAGCCGCCAAAACGGGTGGAAAAGGCGGAAAGGTCCATATGCTCGATCAGGCCGATGCCACTGCGGCCGGCCAGGATGCCCTGCCAGCTGCTTGCCACATCGACGCCCAACGGCGACAGCATGCCCATACCGGTAACCACAACGCGTCTACGCGACACAGCGAAATCCTCTTGTTCTGTTTGAAACCTGCCGGCCCATCAAAGAAAAACCGCACGCCTCGTGAGGGGCAGTGCGGCTTTTCCGGGTCCGAAAACCGTCGATTACGATCAATCAGCCGTGGGCGTTGATGTAGTCGATGGCTTCCTGAACGGTGGTGATCTTCTCAGCTTGCTCGTCCGGGATCTCGGTCTCGAATTCCTCTTCCAGAGCCATCACCAGCTCGACGGTGTCAAGGGAGTCGGCGCCCAGGTCTTCGACGAAGGAAGCGCTGTTGGTAACTTCGTCTTCTTTAACGCCCAGTTGCTCGGCGACGATTTTCTTGACGCGTTCTTCGATGGTGCTCATGTCTAGTTTTCACTCCTATGGAAAAAATCCGTGCAGCTGAGCCGCAGTGTATAGAAAGGGTTTTCTAACTTTCAAGCCAAACGCCGAGCCCTTCCGAAACAGTTCACAGCGCCGTCTACTGCTAGTTGCACTTTTGTAACGAACTTTAGACAGCTTTTATGACAATTTCCCGCAGGCTCGAGTCACATTCAACTCATGTACATGCCGCCATTCACCGGCACGGTTGCGCCGGTCACATAGGCCGCGCCGTCGGACGCGAGGAAACCGACCACCTTGGCGATTTCTTCCGCCTGGCCCAGACGCCCCAGGGGAATCTGCGTCAGCAGCGCTTCGCGCTGGGCTTCCGGCAGTTCGCGGGTCATGTCGGTATCGATGAAGCCCGGGGCCACCGAGTTGACGGTAATGGCACGGGAACCCACTTCGCGCGCCAGGGCGCGACCGAAGCCCTCCAGACCGGCCTTGGCCGCAGCATAGTTGACTTGCCCGGCATTGCCCATGGCGCCGACCACCGAGCCGATGCTGATGATGCGTCCCCAGCGGGCCTTGGTCATGCCGCGCAGCACGGCCTTGGACAGGCGGAACAGGCTGTTGAGGTTGGTATTGATGACGTCGAACCACTCCTCGTCCTTCATCCGCAGCATCAGGTTGTCGCGGGTGATGCCGGCATTATTGACCAGGATGGCCACCGCGCCGAATTCCTTCTGGATCTGCTCCAGCACGGCGCTGACCGATTCGTCGTTGCCAACATCCAGCACCAGACCGGCACCCTGGATGCCATTGGCCTTGAGCGCCTCGCCGATGCGCTCGGCGCCGGCCGGCGAGGTCGCCGTGCCGATCACCACGGCACCCTGGCGGCCGAGTTCGAAAGCGATGGCCTGGCCGATGCCACGGCTAGCGCCCGTTACCAGTGCAACCTTGCCTTGCAGACTCATAGAGGTCTCTCCTTGCTTAATCAAACCAGCGCCGCACGAACCGCCGCAAAGGCGTCCGGGGTCTCCAGATTGTGGGTATTGATGCCTTTGACGCAACGTTTGTTCAAGCCCGCCAGCACCTTGCCCGGTCCGCACTCGACCAGGTCGGTGACACCGCGCTCGGCCAGCAGGACCACGGTTTCCACCCAGCGCACCGGGCTGTAGAGCTGCGCCAGCAGGTCACGCTTGAGGGTCTCCAGGTCGGCCGGCACGGCGGCACTGACGTTCTGCACCAGGGCAATCTGCGGAGCCTGCCAGGCCAGGGCGGCCACGGCAGCGGCGAACTTTTCCGCCGCCGGGCGCATCAGCGCACAGTGCGACGGCACGCTGACCGGCAGCGGCATGGCGCGCTTGGCGCCCCGCGCCTTGCAGGCCTCGATGGCGCGCTCGACGGCAGCCGCGCCACCGGCGATCACCACCTGCCCCGGGGCATTGAAGTTCACCGCGCTGACCACCTCACCCTGGGCCGCTTCGGCGCAGGCAGCCAGCACATCGGCATCTTCCAGGCCGAGGATCGCCGCCATGCCACCCTGCCCGGCCGGCACAGCCTGCTGCATCAGCTGGCCACGCAGTTCGACCAGCTTGAGCGCCTCGGCAAAACCGATGCTGCCGGCAGCGACCAGGGCCGAATACTCGCCCAGGCTATGCCCGGCGACGAAGGCCGGACGCGCCCCACCCTCGGCCAGCCACAGGCGCCACAGGGCAATGGAAGCCGCCAGAATCGCCGGCTGGGTCTTGTCGGTTTCATTGAGGCGTTCTTCCGGGCCCTGCTGGATCAAGGCCCAGAGGTCATAACCGAGTGCCTCGGCGGCTTCGGCAAAGGTCTCGCGGATCAGCGGCTGTTGCGCGCCGATCTCGGCCAGCATGCCGAGCGACTGCGAACCCTGGCCAGGGAAGACAAATGCGAGGGAGTTAGACATCAGAACTTTCCCTTATCTACTGAACAATGGGAGAAGGTGAAACTGGCCAGGCCAGCTTTGGACTGCAGATTGGATGATCCGGAAAAACCTGCGGTCACAGACCAGACCGCGTCTTTTGCACGATGTGCGACCGGGACGGCGCCATCACCCGCAATGACGGGAAGGCTGGCACAGGCAAAAACGACGAGCAGAGATCAGAGCAGCAGGTCTTCGAGGCGGCCATGCAGGCGCTGCGGCAGGTTCTCGCGCACTTCGAGCAAAGCCCGACGAATGGCGCTCTGGAAGCCCTCCACGCCCGCCGCCCCATGGCTCTTGACCACGATGCCCTGCAGCCCGAGAAAACTCGCGCCATTATGCTGCGCCGGCGTCAGCTCGGTCTGCAGGCGCCGCAGCAACGGCAGCGCCATGCTGCCAACCAGGCGCGTGGCAATGTTTTCGCGGAACAGGGTCTCGATGCGTGCGGAAATCATCGACGCCAGGCCTTCGCTGGACTTGAGCAGGATGTTGCCGACGAAGCCGTCGCACACCACCACGTCGGCCTCGCCCCGGTACAAGCCATCGCCTTCGATGAAACCGGTGTAGTTCAAGCCCCGGGCCTGCTGCAGCAGGCTGGCGGCCAGCTTGACCTGCTGGTTGCCCTTGACCTCTTCGGTGCCGACGTTCAGCAGCGCCACGCGCGGCCGAACCACGCCCAGGGCCTCGGCGGCCACCGAGCCCATGACGGCGAACTGGTAGAGATGCTCGGCACTGCAGTCGACATTGGCGCCCAGATCGAGCAGCTGGCAGGTGCCGGTCGCCGTCGGCACCGGGCTGACCATCGCCGGCCGATCGATGCCCGGCAGGGTCTTCAGTACATAGCGCGACAGGGCCATCAACGCACCGGTATTGCCGGCACTGACGCAGGCCCTGGCTCGCCCGCTGCGCACCAGTTCCAGCGCCACCCGCATGGAGGCGTCGGGCTTGCCACGCAAGGCCTGCGAAGGTCGCTCATCCATGCCGATCACCTCGCTGGCATGCTCGACATGCAGGCGTGCGCGATCCACAGCAGGATGCCGGGCGATCAGGTCTTCGAGGATGGGGGCTTGGCCGACAAGGACCAGGTGCAACGAGGGGAATTCGGCCAGACAGGCGATGCTGGCTGGAACAATGCAGTGGGGACCGAAGTCCCCACCCATTGCATCAATCGCGATCAACGGAGCAGACAAGGATTACTCGTCAGCGCCCTTGTCGATCACTTTGCGACCACGGTATACGCCTTCCGGAGATACGTGGTGGCGCAGGTGAACTTCACCGGTGCTCTTCTCGACGGACAGGGTGCTGGCCTCGAGCGCATCGTGGGAACGACGCATGTCGCGGGCAGAGCGGGATTTTTTGTTCTGCTGAACAGCCATAACTGATTAACTCCTAAACGTTTGGGTCACGCTTTAACTGCGCCAATACACTGAACGGGTTGGACCGTGGCACCTCGTCCTCGCTCGACTCGGGCTCTTCGAGACCGGCCGGCTGCTGGCAATCCTCATGGGCATGGGCTGGGACGATGGGCAGAGCGAGCAACAGCTCGTCTTCGACCAGCGCCATCAGATCCAAAGGATCCTCACCCACTTCCAGCACGTCATAGCCCTTGGGCAGCGACTGGGTATCCGCGCCTTCCTTCACCACAGCGTAATCACACTCGCTTTGGATCGGCAGCACGACCAGTTCCAGACAACGCTGGCAAATCATCTTGACCTCAACCTTGAGCTCGCTGTGAATACTCACAGCACGTCGCTCACCACGCACGAAGGCCAGCTTCGCGTGCACAGTGCCAGCATTGTCTGCCAGCGACTCGCAGAGACGCTCGAAACTTGCCAACGGCATCGACCCTTCGAGGGTAACGCCGCGATCAGCGAGTTTGCGCGGATCAACGTGGGGTGGAATCGGTCCATTCAACATAGGCGCAGCATTCTAGGGATGCACCCTGGCGCTGTCAAAGGAAATTCCGCCCTGTGCGCCCAATGGGTGAGCCGTTAAAATTCGCCTCTTTAACCCGGAGAATCCCATGCTACCCCTGGTGCTCGCCTCAAGCTCAGCCTATCGCCGCGAACTGCTGGCGCGCCTGCGCCGACCGTTCACCTGGAGCGCGCCGTCCATCGACGAGACGCCGCTCCCGGGAGAACGCGCCGAAGCCCTGGTGCGTCGCCTGGCCGAAGCCAAGGCGCGAGCCCTCGGCGAAGCCCATCCGCAGCACCTGATCATCGGCTCGGATCAGGTCGCCGTGCTGGGCGAACAGATACTCGGCAAACCGCACGACTTCCAGCGCGCCAAACACCAGCTACTGGCCGCCAGCGGCGCCAGCGTCACCTTCCTCACCGGCCTGGCCCTGCTCAACAGCGCCAGCGGCCACTGCCAGGTCGACTGCATTCCCTTCACCGTACACTTTCGCCAGCTGGACGAAGCCCAGATCAGCCGCTACCTGGGGCTCGAACAACCCTACGACTGCGCCGGCAGCTTCAAGGCCGAAGGCCTCGGCGTCAGCCTGTTCCGCGCCACCGAAGGCGACGACGCCACCAGCCTGATCGGCCTGCCACTGATCCGCCTGGTCGGCATGCTGCACGAGGAAGGCATCAGCATTCCCTGAACACCCCATATAAAGAAGCCCGGCAAGCCGGGCCTCTCTTATCACGGGAGCACTCAGCGCAGCGTCGGCCCCTGGAAGCCCGCCCAGATTGCCAGGTGCTCGGCCACGCTGGCACCGAGCTTCTTGGCAAAACGGTCGAAAGGCGTCTCCTCGCGAGTGTAGTCAACGATCTCCTTCGCCCCGATCACTTCGCGCGCGACAAAGCTGCTGCTGCCCAAGGCATCGACCAGGCCCAGTTCCAGCGCCTGCTCACCCGACCAGATCAGCCCGGAGAACAACTCGGGATGCTCAGCTGCCTTGAGGCGATCGCCACGCCCCTTCTTCACGCTGTCGATGAACTGCTGATGGGTGGTTTGCAGTACGCCCTGCCAGAACTGGGTTTCCTCCGCCTTCTGCGGCTGGAACGGATCGAGGAAGGCCTTGTGCTCACCCGAGGTGTAGACGCGACGATCCACACCGACCTTCTCCATCACCCCGACAAAGCCGAAGGTGGCCGCGGTCACCCCGATGGAGCCGACCAGACTGGCCTTGTCGGCATAGATCTGGTCGGCCGCACTGGCGATGTAATAGGCGCCGGAAGCCCCCAGATCACTGATC
The DNA here is from genome assembly GCF_009799925.1 of Pseudomonas sp. R-28-1W-6. Classification (GTDB taxonomy): domain Bacteria; phylum Pseudomonadota; class Gammaproteobacteria; order Pseudomonadales; family Pseudomonadaceae; genus Aquipseudomonas. The sequence goes on along the minus strand of NZ_WELK01000004.1, from coordinate 12,366 downwards.
ACCGCATACACCTTGATGTCCGGATGCTCGGCACGCAGGCGCTTGATCTCGTCATAGATGTAGCCGGACTGCACCGGACTGCCGCCCGGACTGTTGATGCGCAGCACGATACCCTTGGTTTTCGCGTCCTCGAAGGCCGCACGCAGACTGCTGACGACGTTGTCGGCACTGGCCGCCTCGTCCGCCATGATCATGCCGCGGATCTCGATCAGCGCCGTGTGGTTTTCGCTGCGCGCCGCGCTCTGCTGCAGATTCAGGCTCGGCGTGAACAGCACCAGCGCACCGAACAGGTAAATAAAGGTCAGCGTCTTGAAGAAAATCCCCCAGCGCCGCGCGCGCCGCTGCTCCTGCACGCCAGCCAGCAGGGTCTTTTCCAGCAGTTTCCAGCTCCGATCGTCGCCATTGCCAGCGACCGATGCATTCCATTCATCCGACATACTCGCCCACTCCAGCCGTCTGTTCATGTGCACGCGCACCCAACCAGGTACGCAACTCGGAAAACTCATTGATCGCCAGGCGCGGCCCGTAGGCCCGCAAACTGTCCAGCGGCTGCGCACCGAAGCCCACCGCCACCGAATCCATGCCGGCATTGCTCGCCATCTGCAGGTCGAAGGCCGAATCGCCAACCATCAGCGCCTGCTGCGGCTGCAGGGCAAAATGCGCCAGGATCTCCTGCAGCATCAGCGGATGCGGCTTGCTCGCCGTTTCATCGGCGCAGCGGGTAATGTCGAAGTAGTCCAGCCAGCCGCGCCCCTGCAGCACGCGCTGCAGGCCATGTCGGCTCTTGCCGGTAGCCACCGCCAGGCGATAGCCATCGGCACGGAAGGCCTCCAGCGACTCGGCCACCCCGGGAAACAGGGCCGACGGCTGATCTTCCAGCAACAGGTACTGTGCGCTGTAGCCCTCGCGAAAGCGTTCGATCTGCGCATGCTCGTCAAGTTCCGGATACAGGGTGCGAATCGCCTCGGGCAACCCCAGGCCGATGATGCCCTTGATGGCCGCATCGCTGAGCTGGGGCAGGCCGCTGAGATCGGCAGCCCGGCGCATGGCCGTGACGATCCGGCCGATCGAATCGACCAGCGTGCCGTCCCAGTCGAAGATCAGCAGTCGATAATCACGCACCGAGACGCTCCAGAGTTCGCGCCCACATTTCATCCACCGGCGCCTCCAGCTGCAGCTCGCCACCTTCCGGCAGGCTGATTTTCAGCGCATAGGCGTGCAGGAACAGACGCTTGCCACCCAGCTCGCGGATCTCGCGGGTGAAGTCATCATCGCCGTACTTGGAATCCCCGGCAATCGAATGCCCGGCATGCTTGGCATGCACCCGGATCTGGTGGGTACGCCCGGTAATCGGACTGGCCTCGACCAGGGTGGCGAATTCGCCGAAACGGCGCAGCACGCGGAATACGGTCAAGGCCTCCTTACCCTCGGGATTGACCTCGACCATGCGCTCGCCGGAACGCAGGTTGCTCTTCAGCAGCGGCGCACTGACCTTCTTCTTCGCCGTCGGCCAGTTGCCGCGCACCAGCGCCATGTAACGCTTGTCCACGCCGTCGCCGCGCAGCGCCTCGTGCAGGTGGCGCAGCATGCTGCGCTTCTTGGCGATCATCAGCAGGCCGGAGGTGTCGCGATCCAGGCGATGGACCAGCTCGATGTCCTTGGCATCCGGACGCAACTGGCGGAAAGCCTCGATCACCCCGTAATTCAGGCCGCTGCCGCCGTGCACGGCAATGCCGGCCGGCTTGTTCAGCACGATCAGCGCCTTGTCCTCATAGACGATGGCCGCCTCGAGGCGTTCCAGCAGGCTCTGCGCCAGCGGCACCGGCTCGTCACGCTCCGGCAGGCGCAGCGGCGGAACGCGTACGACATCGCCCGCCTGCAGCTTGTACTCGGGCTTTATCCGGCCTTTATTAACCCGCACCTCACCCTTGCGCAGGATGCGATAGATGAGGGTTTTCGGCACGCCCTTGAGGCGCGCGAGCAGGAAATTGTCGATTCGTTGGCCGGCAAGATCCGGCGCAACCTCAATCAGCTGGACGCCGGAGGTTGGAGAGGCAGGAGTAGTCATGCTGGCGATCATAACAATTTTTTATTGAATTGAAGCACTTAATCATTGCTGATATGCTCGGGAACGCCGCCAAAAGCGGACCGGCCAGCGGATGACCGACTACACAAGCATCCCTGCCGAGCGCAACCCATTCAGGACGTGAGGCCGTCCGACGGGATTTTCGCCGCACAAGAGCGCGAAGATCCCGGAAACAACGCCTTGAGCCATAGACGCGCAAGCCTCCCCCGGAAGCTTGCGAAAAATGCTAACCCGCTGCGGATTCTGCGAGCGGCACCCGATTTTAGCGATACGTGTAGGGTGGAGATGCACAACCGTCGGACTGCGTAGCAACAGGCTTTACAAGACGCGTCATTATCGTCCGCAGCGACTGGTTGATTCCTCCCCTGACTGAGTGCTTCTGTCACCACAGCAAGCAGGAGCGTCGTCGCAACCCAACCGCCACAGGCCAACGGTTGCTAGACACTGGAATGATTTACGCCCATTCCTGACGCGCCCTGACACCGACCGTGAGAGTCGTGTGTGCCAACCGCCGTTTCCGGCAGCCCCGGAAACCATTGGTACAACATGAAAAGAATGCTGATCAACGCAACTCAACCCGAAGAGTTGCGTGTCGCCCTGGTAGACGGCCAGAAGCTCTATGACCTGGATATCGAATCCGGTGCCCGCGAGCAGAAGAAGGCCAACATCTATAAAGGCCGCATTACCCGTGTCGAGCCCAGCCTCGAGGCTGCCTTCGTCGACTTTGGCGCCGAGCGCCACGGCTTCCTGCCGCTGAAAGAAATCTCCCGCGAATACTTCAGCAAGTCGCCCGAAGGCGGTCGCGTCAACATCAAGGAAGTACTCAAGGAAGGCCAGGAAGTCATCGTCCAGGTCGAGAAGGAAGAGCGCGGCAACAAAGGCGCCGCCCTCACCACCTTCATCAGCCTGGCCGGTCGTTACCTGGTGCTGATGCCGAACAACCCGCGTGCCGGCGGCATTTCCCGCCGCATCGAAGGCGAAGAGCGCAACGAGCTGCGTGAAGCGCTGAACGGCCTCAACGCCCCGGGCGACATGGGCCTGATCGTGCGCACCGCCGGCCTGGGCCGCAGCAGCGAAGAACTGCAACTCGACCTCGACTACCTGATCCAGCTGTGGACCGCGATCAAGGATGCCTCGCAGGATCGCGCCGCGCCGTTCCTGATCTATCAGGAATCCAACGTCATCATCCGCGCCATCCGCGACTACCTGCGCCAGGACATCGGCGAAGTGCTGGTCGACAGCGTCGAAGCCCAGGACGAAGCCCTCTCCTTCATCCAGCAGGTCATGCCGCAGTACGCCAGCAAGATCAAGCTGTATGAGGACAGCGTGCCGCTGTTCAACCGTTTCCAGATCGAAAGCCAGATCGAGACCGCCTTCCAGCGCGAAGTAAAGCTGCCGTCCGGCGGCTCCATCGTCATCGACCCGACCGAAGCCCTGGTGTCCATCGACATCAACTCGGCGCGCGCCACCAAAGGCAGCGACATCGAAGAAACCGCCCTGCAGACCAACCTGGAAGCGGCCGAAGAAATCGCCCGCCAGCTGCGCCTGCGTGACATCGGCGGCCTGATCGTCATCGACTTCATCGACATGACCCCGGCCAAGAACCAGCGCGCCGTGGAAGAGAAAGTCCGTGAAGCCCTGGAAGCCGACCGCGCCCGCGTCCAGGTCGGCCGCATCTCGCGTTTCGGCCTGCTGGAAATGTCCCGTCAGCGCCTGCGTCCGTCCCTGGGCGAGACCAGCGGCATCGTCTGCCCGCGCTGCAATGGCCAGGGCATCATCCGCGACGTCGAATCGCTGTCGCTGGCCATCCTGCGCCTGATCGAAGAAGAAGCCCTGAAGGACCGCACCGCCGAGGTCCGCGCCCAGGTGCCGATCCCGGTTGCCGCCTTCCTGCTCAACGAGAAGCGCAACAGCATCACCAAGATCGAGCTGCGCACCCGTGCGCGCATCATCATCCTGCCGAACGATCATCTGGAGACCCCGCACTTCGAAGTGCAGCGCCTGCGCGATGACAGCCCGGAAGTGCTGACCGGCCAGTCCAGCTACGAGATGACCCCGAGCGAAGTCGAAGACGCTCAGCCGGCCGCTGCCACCCGCACCCTGGTGCGCCAGGAAGCCGCCCTGAAGACCACCCCGCAGCGTGCTGCCGCCCCGACCCCGGCCACCCCGCCGGCCCCGCTGGCCCCGGTCGTTCCGACCCCGGAACCGAGCCTGTTCAAGGGCCTGGTCAAGTCGCTGGTCAGCCTGTTCGCCGGCAAGGAAGAAGCCGCCGCCCCGGTAGTCGAAGAGAAGCCCGCCGAGCGCAAGCCGCGCACTGACGAGCGCCGCAACAGCGGTCGCCAGCAGCCCCGTCGCGACGGCAACCGTGGCAGCCGCGGCAGCCGTGATGGCCGCGACGAAGAACGCAAGCCGCGTGAAGAGCGCCAGCCGCGCGAAGCCCGTGAACCGCGCGAGCCGCGTGAGGAACGCCAACCGCGCGAAGTGCGTGAGCCGCGTGAGCCACGTGAAGAACGTCAGCCACGCGAAGCCCGCGAAGGCCAGGAAAACCGTCGCGAGCGTCAGCCGCGCGAAGCCCGCGAGCCCCGCGAAGAGCGCCGCACCCGCGAGCTGCGCGAGCCGCTGGATGCCGCCGCCGGCGACGAAATCCGTAGCGAGGAGCGCGTCGAGCGCAAGCCGCGCGAGGAGCGTCAGCCGCGTCCGCCGCGTGAAGAGCGCCAGCCACGCACCGAACAGGTCGCTGCCGCAGCCGAAGAGGAAGTGCTGGAGAATGCCGAGCAGCAGGAAGACGGTCAGGACGACAGCGAAGGTGGCGATCGCCCCCGTCGCCGCTCCCGTGGTCAGCGTCGCCGCAGCAATCGTCGCGAGCGTCAGCGTGATGCCGACGGCAACCTGATCGAAGGCAGCGAAGAAAGCGCCGAAGAAGGTGCCGAACCCCTGGTTGCCGCCGGCGTTGCTGCAGTAGCGGTCGCCACCCTGGACAGCGCCGAGAGCCCGGTAGCCGAGGAGCAGCCGCAAGCGCCAAGCGCCACCGCGGAAGCCGTGGAAAGCCCAGCACTCAGCACGGAAGTGCCGAGCGCCGAGCCGGTCGTTAGCGAAGCCGCCGCCGAGCCGGCAGCCGAAGCCGTTGCCGCCGCAGTCGAAACCCCGGCAGCCGTGGAAGTCGAAGCTGAGGCTGAGGCTGAGGCAGCCCCGACAATCGCAGCCGAGCCAGCAGCCGCTGAGCCGGCAGCCGCTGAGCCGGTAGCTGCTGAGCCGGCAGCCGTTGAGCCGGTAGCGGTCGAAGTCGCCGCTGTCGAAGCTGCACCGGTTGTCGCAGCCGTCGAAGCGAGCAGCCCCGCTCCTGCCGAAGCCGCCCCGGCCGTCAGCAGCGGCGGTCGCGCGCCGAACGACCCGCGTGAAGTGCGTCGCCGTCAGCGCGAAGCCGAGCGCCTGGCCGCCGAAGCCGCCGCCGCTGCCCAAGCACCAGCAGCAGCCCCGGCAGCCGGCGTAAGCGAAGCCACGGTTGAAGCCGCGCCAGCCGAAGCAGAACCGGTTGCAGCCGAAGCCGAGCCGCAAGCGCAGGAAAGCGCCGAAGCCCTGGCCGAAACCACCGAGCAGCAGGACGCCGAAGAGCTCAAGCCACAGGCCTGAGCCCCACGCGCATAAAAAAGCCGGACCCAGTGTCCGGCTTTTTTATGCCTGCGATTCGAGCCAGCGGTTCAAGGCCACGGCAAACGGGTGGCGGCCAGTCGCAGACTGGCTCGCCGAGACTCTACTGAAGCGGTGGAATCCCGCTATGGAAGCGGAACTCGCGATCCGGCGACTCGATCAGTTCCTGCTCGACCGCCCGCACTCGCACCACGGCTTGATCGACATCCGCCGCCTCGCCGTACTGGTAGGCCAGCTTCAGATAGCCCTGATAGTGCCGCGCCTCGGACTTGAGCAAGCCGCCGTAGAACTTGCTCAGCTCCTCGTCCAGGTGTGGCAGCAATGCCTCGAAGCGTTCGCAGGAGCGCGCCTCGATAAAGGCGCCGACCACCAAGGTATCGACCAGCTTGTGCGGCTCATGGGTGCGCACGATGGCGCGCAGCGACGAGGCATAGCGGGCCGCCGACACCGGGCGCAGGCCTATCTTGCGCCGCTTCATGATGCGCAGCACCTGCTCGTGATGCACCAGCTCCTCGCGGGCCAGGCGCGACATGGCATTGAGCAGGTCGACATGGCTGCTGTACTTGGCCATCAGGCTCAAGGCCGTCGAGGCGGCCTTGAACTCGCAGTTCTTGTGGTCGATCAGCATGATTTCCTGATCGGCCAGGGCCGCACGGACCCAGGCCTGCGGCGTGGCGCAACCGAGAAAATCGGCAATCTCGGGAAAATTCATGCCGCACCGCCGAGCCGCGCGCCTGCGCGGTGCAAGACGCCGCGGACGCCAGGCGCCGGCGAAAATGGGAGGGAATCGGTTGCGGTCATCACGAACATGATATCGGTACGCATGCGTTCAACGCTGGCAGACAGGATAAGGGCGCGCCATTATACGAGTGGTGGCGCACAGGGCCAGTGATGTCGTGATACAGGTCAAGACCGATCCCACGACCGCCCGGTTATAGTGAACCCATAGATAAGCATCCATGTTCAGGGAGACGGTCATGCAAGCTATTCGCAGCATTCTGGTGGTGATGGACCCGCAACAGGAAGAGTGCCTGGCACTGAAACGCGCCAAGCTGATTGCCGGGGTAACGCAGTCCCATCTGCATCTGCTGATCTGCGACAAGAAGCAGGAACACGGCGCCCTGCTCGACAAGACCCGCGATAGCCTGATCAAGGAAGGCTACAGCGTCAGCAGCCAGGAGTGCTGGCACGAGAACCTCTACCAGACCATCATCACCGTGCAGCAGGCCGAAGGCTGCGGCCTGGTGATCAAGCAGCACTTCCCGGACAATCCGCTGAAGAAGGCCATCCTCACCCCGGATGACTGGAAACTGCTGCGTTACTGCCCCGGCCCGGTACTGATGGTGAAGACCGATACGCCCTGGACCGGCGGCATCATTCTCGCCGCCGTCGACGTGGGCAACAGCGATGCCGAGCACCGCACCCTACACTCCGGCATCGTCAGCCACGGCTACGACATCGCCGCCCTGGCCAAGGGCACCCTGCACGTGATCAGCGCGCACCCCTCGCCCATGCTCTCGGCCGCCGACCCGACCTTCCAGCTCAAGGAAACCATAGAGGCGCGCTACCGCGAACAGTGCAAGGCCTTCCAGGCCGAGTTCGAAGTCAGCGACGACCGCCTGCATATCGAGGAAGGCCCAGCCGACGTACTGATCCCCTACACCGCCGAAAAACTCAAGGCCGTGGTCACCGTGATCGGCACCGTCGCCCGCACTGGCCTGTCGGGCGCGCTGATCGGTAATACTGCGGAAGTGATCCTGGACACCCTGGAAAGCGACGTACTGGTACTCAAGCCGGACGAAATCATCGCCCACTTGGAAGAGCTGGTCGCCCAGCACTGAAGCACAGGGCGGGCGCGCCGCCGCCCGCCATATAGCTTGTCGAATTAGGGCTTAGAGTCAACTTGACTGTCCTGGGCGACGAACTGCCTATCCCGTCCCCAAAAGATCACCATACTTAAAAGTCTGGCGGTAAGACCCGCGCACCGCAGGCAGCCATCATCAGGAGCCTGACAGGGGCGCTCTTTCCGCAGTCCGGCCTGCCCGTCGCTGCAAAGCAGTGCAACCAGGACCGAGAGTGCCATGCCCGCCCCCCCCTGACAGGGACGGCGCCGATGCGCGAGAGCTACGTAGCGCGCTTCAGCCTCGCCAAGCTGACTTCGGCGCAACTGCCAGGAGGATCGAGCGTCAGCTGCAGACCCTAGACGCGCACGTCCACCCCATAGCCGCAACGGGCTGGGTCGCCCGCGCCATCCCCATAATTAATGTACTGAATGTACAGGGAGGCGCCATGCAAGCCACTTACAACACGCTCGTGGTAATGGACCCACAGCATCCGATCGACCTGATCCTGGCCAAGGCCAGGCAAATCGCCGACATCACCCACTCCCATCTGCACCTGCTGGTTTGCGCCAAGACCAATGGGCACTCCGACGAGCTACACGCCGTACAAGACCGACTTAGCCAAGAGGGTTATGGAGTGACAGCCGAGCAGGCTTGGCACGGCACTCCCTGCAAGACCATCCTGACTGTTCAACAAGCCGAGGGTTGCTCCCTGGTCATCAAGCAGCACTACAAGGACGGCACGCTAAAGAAGTCCCTGCTCACGCCCGAGGACTGGCAATTGCTGCGCCAATCCACCAGCCCCGTGCTGATGGCCAAGAGCACCACACCCTGGGCCGGCGGCACCATCCTCACGGCCATCGATGCCGGCAGTGACGACGTCGAGCACCGCCTGCTGCAGGTCGGCATCCTCAGCCACGGGCACGATCTCGCCATGCGGGCCAATGCCAGCCTGCACATGATGAGCGCCCACCCCTACCCCATGCTGTCGGCACGCGACCCCATGTTTCAGCTCAAAGAGGAAATCCAGCATTTCTATCAGGAGCAATGCAGGAGCTATCAGGATGAGTTCGAGATAAGCGATGAGCACTTGCACATCGAGGAGGGGCCGGCCGAAGTACTGATCCCAGGGATTGCCCACCGACTCGGCGCAGCCCTCACCATACTTGGCAGCGTGGGCCGCAGCGGCCTGTCTGGCGCACTGATCGGCAATACGGCCGAAACGGTACTCGACACTCTTGAAAGCGACGTCTTGGTCCTCAAACCCAATGACGTCATCCATGACCTGGAGGAGCTAACCACCCACCACTAGCACTGGCGACCCAAACCACCAATCACTCCAGCGAACAAGACCTGCCGCACTTTCTACCCAGTAACAGGCGGCAGGTTCCGCCGCAATCGGCGTCATCAACCAGCAGGAGATAGCCATGCGTTCGATACACAAGATCTTGGTAGCCATACCCCCAGAGCTAGACAGCCCTGCCCTGCAGCGCGGCCAACAACTGGCACGGGCACTGGGCGCCGAACTGCACTTGCTGGCCTGCGGCCAACACCAGGATCACAGCGAACTCCTCGACCGGCAATTGGCCAGCTTGCATGGTCAGGGCCTGCGCGCCAGCGGCGAACAGACCCGAGTGGCCATCCACCAGCTTTGCGACACTATTCTCGCGACCTGCCGCGCGCAGAACTGCGACCTGGTGATCAAGCAGTACCAGCCAGACACCTTGCTGAGCAAACTGCTCTCGCCACCCGACGACTGGCAGCTGGTACGCCAGTTACCCGTCCCCTTGCTGCTGGTGCGCAACCCTCGGCCCTGGACTGGCAGCACCGTCCTGGCCGCAATGGATGTGGCACGTCAGGATGCCGCACACATTGCCCTGCAGGGCAATGTCATCGATCACGCCAGCGAATTGTGCCAGCTGTTCGGCGCCCGTCTTCATGTGGTCAGCGCCTATGATCCCATGCTCCCGCAGGCCGATCCGAGCGTCCCCATTGATCACACTGACGCCACTCATTGTCATGATCAATGCCAGTGGTTCCAGGACGAATACGAGCTGTCCGAGCAGCAACTGCATATCAGTGAAGGTCCGGCCAAGGCGCTGATCCCACGAATCGCCCGGCAACTAGAGGCTGCAGTGATAGTACTGGGGACCGTCGCCCGCCACGGCCTATCAGGGTTACTCATGGGCAACACAGCGGAGGCGGTACTGGATCACCTGGACTGTGATGTACTGATCCTCAAGCCCCACACGCCAGAGCCGCAAGAAGCCGCGTCCGCTGGGCAACGAGCCGCCTGAGCCAGAGCGACAGGCTAAACGCGGACGTCCATGCCCTCGAGCAGGAACCTGGGGGCGATGTAGCGCTCGTAATGCGCCTCGGACAGCAGGAAAAACTCGCGATCGATGGCCTCGCGCAGCTCCGGCAGCGCCCACTCGCGGAACTCCGGCAGCAGCACCACGCCGTAGGCATCCAGGCGATTGATCACCCGCGAAGCCCGTGCGATCAACTGATAGGCCCAGCAATAGGCCGACTGCTCCGGGACGAAGCGCACCTGGTGCTGCTCCAGCTGCGCGCGCAGGCGCTGGGCATCGAACACCTCCAGCTTGCCCTGCATCACCTGCACCAGGAGGATCTCCAGGCGGCGCCAGACCGCGCGTTTCTCTTCCTCGGCATACAGGTTCCAGTTCACCACCTCATGGTGGAAACGCTTGCAGCCGCGGCACACGAGATCGCCGTAAACCGTGGAGCAGAGGCCGACGCAGGGGGTCTTGATGCGCTGATTGGACATGGCGGGAAAGGCAGGACACTGAAACAGGCAGGCCATATTAGCCGCTTACACCCACAGGGTCACCCTGACCGGACAGACGTTTGCCGACTCGCGCACCTCGACCTTGGTCGCAGGGCAGCAGGCCAGTCGCATCGGGCTTTGCGCTTAACTTTAGCCTCTTGTTCCAGTAGAATCGGACCGCCATTTTAGGCGTCGATGTCCGTCAGAAGCTGTTTTCAAAGCGTCACGAGCACAGTTAATCCGCCAGGAACGACGTTGACGCAGGCCCCGAGCCCGGCTCGAGCCCTGCGTCAGCCCTCATCGCCCTTGTTCCTGCGGCGTAAAACTTTGAAAACAGCTTCTTGTATGAGGCTATCGACACACCGGCCAAGGCGCTCAAAAAGCGCTGAAGCGCAGTGTGCGATGGTTTTCTGGATGAGCGTTGCGAGCCACCTCGCAACCACTGATGAGGGTAAAAACTGTGCTTGAAGCCTATCGCAAACACGTAGCAGAGCGTGCCGCTCAGGGTATCGTGCCCCAGCCGCTAAACGCCGAACAAACCGCAGGCCTGGTCGAGCTGCTGAAGAATCCTCCGGCCGGCGAAGAAGCCTTCCTGGTCGACCTGATCACCAACCGCGTACCTGCTGGCGTGGACGAAGCCGCCTACGTCAAGGCCGGTTTCCTCTCTGCCCTGGCCAAGGGCGAAGTCAGCTCCCCGCTGCTGAGCAAGACCCGCGCCGTCGAGCTGCTGGGCACCATGCAGGGTGGCTACAACATCACCACCATGGTTGAGCTGCTGGACAACGCAGAGCTGGCCGCCGTTGCCGCCGAGCAACTGAAGCACACCCTGCTGATGTTCGACGCCTTCCACGACGTCGCCGAGAAAGCCAAGGCCGGCAATGCCAACGCCAAGGCCGTACTGGCCTCCTGGGCCGAAGGCGAGTGGTTCCAGAACCGCCCTGCCGTCCCGGAAAAAGTCACTCTGACCGTATTCAAGGTCACCGGCGAAACCAACACCGACGACCTGTCGCCGGCTCCGGACGCCTGGTCCCGCCCGGACATTCCGCTGCACGCCCTGGCCATGCTGAAAATGGCTCGCGACGGCATCAACCCGGACGTTCCGGGCTCGGTAGGCCCGATCAAGCAGATGGAAGCCCTGAAAGCCAAAGGCTTCCCGGTTGCCTACGTCGGTGACGTGGTCGGTACCGGTTCCTCGCGTAAATCCGCCACCAACTCGGTGCTGTGGTTCTTCGGCGACGACATCCCCAACGTGCCGAACAAGCGCGCGGGTGGTTTCTGCTTCGGCACCAAGATCGCTCCGATCTTCTACAACACCATGGAAGACGCCGGCGCCCTGCCGATCGAATTCGATTGCAGCAACCTGGCCATGGGCGACGTCATCGACGTCTACCCGATCAAAGGCGAAGTCCGCCGTCATGGCAGCGACGAGCTGGTCACCACCTTCCAGCTGAAAACCGACGTACTGCTCGACGAAGTTCGCGCCGGCGGCCGTATTCCGCTGATCGTCGGCCGCGGCCTGACCGAGAAAGCCCGCGCCGAGCTGGGCCTGGCTCCGTCCACCCTGTTCAAGAAGCCGGAATCCCCGGCTGACAGCGGCAAGGGTTTCACCCTGGCGCAGAAGATGGTCGGCCGCGCCTGCGGTCTGCCAGAAGGCAAAGGCGTCCGCCCGGGCACCTACTGCGAACCGAAGATGACCACCGTCGGTTCCCAGGACACCACTGGCCCGATGACCCGTGACGAGCTGAAAGACCTGGCGTGCCTGGGCTTCTCCGCCGACCTGGTGATGCAGTCCTTCTGCCACACCGCGGCTTATCCGAAGCCGATCGACGTCACCACCCACCACACCCTGCCGGACTTCATCATGACCCGCGGCGGCGTGTCCCTGCGTCCGGGCGACGGCATCATCCACAGCTGGCTGAACCGCATGCTGCTGCCGGACACCGTCGGCACCGGTGGCGACTCGCACACCCGCTTCCCGATGGGCATCTCCTTCCCGGCCGGTT
>NZ_WELK01000003.1:306416-471773 GCF_009799925.1 Pseudomonas sp. R-28-1W-6 | reverse complement strand
CAGTTCTGAGCCGGTTGAACCGCTGAAACAAGCCTCGCCTCGGCGGGGCTTTTTTCTGCCTGCGATTTGTCCGGCGCCGGAATTTGCCTGTGCCTGTGAGTTGGGCTGCATTCGTCTGTATAAGGTCGGCCCGGCTGGCCGATATACTCGAACTGCCGCTGTGGGGCCGGCATCCGTGGCCCATGGTTTTTGCTCAGGGAATCAATGCATGCAATGGATTTTCATGCTGGTCGGTCTGCTGCTCGGTGCGCTGGCCGGAGAGTCGGTGACGAGCGCCCTGCTCGGTGGGGTGGTCGGCCTAGCCGTGGGCCAGGCCCTGCGCCTGCACCGCCTGGAGGCGGATAACGCCACCTTGCGCCGGGAGCTGCAGGGCTTTGCCGAGCGCTTCGAACGCGGCACCACGGCGATGTACGAGCGCCTGCTCAAGCTCGAGGCGCCGGCCACGGCGGAGCAAGCGCCGCCGCAGGCGCAGGGTCCGGCCGTGGTCACTCCGCCCGTGGCGGAACTCGCCCCGGCGCCTGCGGTGGTCGCCGAACCGACCCGGGCCGAGCCGGCTGGCGAGCTGGTCTTCGAGCTGCCGGAGCTGGATGCCCTGCCCGAGCCGCCCCGCGAACCCGCGGCCAGCTGGCGGGCCGAACCGCTCCAGCCGGCCCGCCCGGCCGAACGGGTGGCGCCCACGCCGCGCGAACCTTCGCCCATCGAGCGTGCCATCGACCTGGCCCAGGCCTGGCTGCTGGGCGGCAATACCGTGCTGCGGGTCGGCGTGGTGCTGCTGTTCCTCGGCCTGGCCTTCCTCCTGCGCTATGCCACCGAAGGCATGGTGGTGCCGGTCGAGATGCGCTACGCCGGCGTCGCGGCCAGCGCCATGGCCTTGCTCGGGCTGGGCTGGTGGCTGCGCGAGCGGGTCGGCAACTACGGCCTGATCCTGCAGGGCACCGGCGTCGCCGTGCTGTACCTGACCACCTTCGCGGCGATGCGCCTGCACCCGCTGCTGGAGCCCAAGCTGGCCCTCGGCCTGCTGGTGCTGGTCACGCTGTTTTCGGCGATCCTGGCGGTGCTGCAGAATGCCCGGGGGCTGGCGGTGGCCGCGGCGCTGGGCGGCTTCGCCGCGCCGATCCTGACGTCCACCGGCAGCGGCAACCATGTGGCGCTGTTCTCCTACTTCATCCTGCTCAACGGCGGCATCTTCGCCATTGCCTGGTTCAAGGCCTGGCGCCTGCTCAACCTGGTCGGCTTCCTCGGCACCTTCGGCATCGGCTTCGCCTGGGGCCTGCGTTCGTACCAGCCGCAATTGCTGGGGAGCACCGAGCCGTTCCTGATCCTGTTCTTCCTGATGTACGTGGCCATCGGCCTGCTGTTCGCCCGGCGCAAGCTGCGCGAGGCGCCGGCGGCGCCGCAGGGACGTGGCGAGCTGCTGCGCTGGGCGCGGGGCAAGGCCGACTATGTCGACAGCAGCGTGCTGTTCGGCACGCCGCTGATCGGCTTCGGCCTGCAGTACGCGCTGGTGCGGCATATCGAGTTCGCCACGGCCTTCAGCGCCCTGGGCCTGGGCCTGTTCTACCTGCTGCTGGCCCGGGTGTTCAACGGCCGCGCGCCGGGGCGCACCCTGCTGCTGGCGGAGACCTGCCTGGCCCTCGGCGTGGTCTTCGCCACCCTGGCCATTCCCCTGGGCCTGGATGCGCGCTGGACGTCGGCGGCCTGGGCGGTGGAGGGCGCCGGGATCTTCTGGCTCGGCCTGCGCCAGCAACGGCCGCTGGCGCGTGCCTTCGCCCTGTTGTTGCAGGCGGGGGCGGCGCTGGCCTTCCTCGGCGGGCTGGATATCGGCGCCGCCACCCTGCTGGACGGTGCGCCGCTGGGCGCGCTGATGCTCGGCGCGGCGCTGCTGTTCAGCTTCTGGCAGCTGCGCCAGGCGCCGCTGGAGGCCAGCAAGGCCTGGGAGCGCCGCGGCCTGCCGGTGCTGGCGGTGGGCGGTTTGCTGTTTCTCTATCTGATCGCGCCGCTGTGTTTTGCCGCCGAGGGTACCGCGATCAGCTGGGCCCTGGCCGGATTGGCGACCTTGTGGGGCGGCCTGCGTCTGCAGTCGCGCACCTTCCTGTTCGGCGCCTTCGCCGTGCAGCTGCTCGGCGGCCTGGTGTTCCTCGGCCAGTTGCAGGGCGCCGAGTCCGGCCAGGCCGGCGTGCTCGGTTCCGGCTGGCGCGGCCTGCTGGTCTGTTCGCTGATCGGCCTGGCACTGGTGGCCGGCATGCTGATTGCGGCGCGCGACAAGCTGGTCAGCGGCGATCGGCGCCTGCTGCGCGGCCTGTCGCTGGTGCTGCTGGTCGGCCTGCTGTTCATCAACCTGGCGGTGCTGTTCGTCCTGCCCTGGCCCAGCGCCAGCGCGGTGTGGGCGGGCAGCGGCCTGCTGATCGTCTGGCTCAGTCTGCGCCTGCAGCTGCGCGCCAGCTTCTTCTTCGGCCTACTGCTGCAGGCGGTCGGCGGCATCGCCTTCCTCGCCGCCAGCCCGTTGTTGCTCGGCCAGCTGCCCAGCGCAGGATTGCGTCCGCTGGCCCATGCCGGCTTTTGGACGCCGCTGGTGCTGGCCCTCGCCGCGCAGATCGGCGCCTGGCGCCTGCGCCATGTGCTGCTGCGCCAACAGGCCGGCGCACTGGGCAGCCTGAGCCTGCAGCGGCTGGCGCAACTGCTGCTGGTCTGGGGCGCTGGCTGGTGGGCGCTGGCCCTGGCGGCGGAGATCGTGCGCTTCGTCGCCCCCGGGCTGCAGGGCTCGCTGCTGTTGCTGGCGGCGGCGCTGAGCGTGGCGCTGTGGACCTGGCTGGCGGCGCGCCTGCGCTGGCGGGCCCTGGCCCTGCTGTGCACGCTGCTGGTGCCGGTGGCCGGGGTGATCCTGCTGCATGTCGGCGAGCGCAGCTATCACCCGGCGGCGGATTTCGGCTGGCTGGCCTGGGGGCTGCTGTGTGCCGTGCACCTGCTCGCGCTGCGCCGCCTGGCCGGCCTGTTGCCGAGTGGCGCCCTGAGTGCCGCCCATGTGCTGGGCTGCTGGCTGATCCTCGCGGTGTTGGCGCTGGAGCTGCGTTACCTGCTGATGCTGCTGTCCGAACAGTACAACGCCTGGCGCTGGTTGGGCTGGGCGCTGTTGCCGAGTGCCTTCCTCCTTGCGATGGCGGCGCCGCGGCAGTGGCCGTGGCCGGTGGCGACTTATCCACGCGAATACCGGGTGTGGGCTGCCGCGCCGCTGGCCGCGCTGCTGCTCGGCTGGTTCTGGCTGGCCAATCTGGCCAGCGACGGCGGCGCCGAGCCGCTGCCCTATGTGCCGCTGCTCAACCCACTGGAACTGGGCCTGCTGTTCGCCCTGCTCGGGGTGTACCAGTGGTTGCGCAGCGGCCTGCCGCAACTGGGCGTCGCGGCGCCCCGGGTGGAGCGCGCGGCGCAGCTGGTGGCCGGGATTTCGCTGTTCGCCCTGTTCACCGCCACGGTATTCCGCGCCGCCCACCATTGGGGCGGAGTGCCTTATGCGCCGCAGCCGCTGCTCGACTCGATGCTGGTGCAGGCCGGGCTGTCCATCGTCTGGACCCTGATCGCCCTGCCGCTGATGATCGTCGGCCACCTGCGTGGGCGGCGCGAGCTGTGGCTGGTGGGGGCCGCGCTGATCGGCGTGGTGGTGGCCAAGCTGTTCTTCGTCGAGCTGGGCAACCGCGGTGGCCTGGAGCGCATCGTGTCCTTTATCGGCGTCGGCGTGTTGCTGCTGGTCGTCGGCTATTTCGCGCCGTTGCCGCCGCGCAAGGCGGATGGTGAGTCCGTACAGGTGAAAGCATGAACAAGTTGTCGATCTGTGGTCCGCTGCTGGCGGCGTTGTTGCTGGCCCCCTGGGCCGTGGCCAAGGAGCAGGCGCAGGACTACGCCACCCGCGTGCCTCTGACGCTCTCCGGTGAGGGCCCCTGGTATCGCCTGGAACTGCCGCTGGCCCTGCACTTTGCCGCCCGGCATGCCGACCTGCGCGATCTGCGGGTGTTCAATGCCGAGGGCGAGGCCCTGGCTTACGCCCTGACCCTGGGCGATGGGCAGTCCAGCGAGCAGCGCCAGCAGGCGGCGGTGAAGTGGTTCCCGCTGCTGGGCGAAGTTGCGGCGCCGGGTGCGCCGGCCATCCGCGTGCAGCGCAGCACCAGCGGCACCCTGGTCGAGGTGGCGCCGGAGGCGGCGGGCAGCGCTACCCAGGTGCGCCGCGGCTGGCTGCTCGACGCCAGCGCCGTGGACCTGCCGCTGCATCGCCTGCAGCTGGACTGGAGCAGCGACAGCGAAGGCTTCCAGCGTTTCTCCATTGAGGCCAGTGACGATCTGCAGCACTGGAGCAGCTGGGGCGAGGGCAGCATCGCCCGCCTAAGCTTCGCCAATGAGCGCATCGACCAGCGCGAGGTCGAGCTGCCCGGACGCAAGGCGCGCTACCTGCGCCTGCTCTGGCAGGCGCCGCAGCAGGCACCGACGCTGCTGGCGGCCAACCTGATCAGTATCAGCAGCAGCGAGCAGGCGCCAGCGCTGGCCTGGTCGGCGCCGCTGGCGGCGCAGAGCGACAGGCCGGGCGAGTACAGCTGGACGTTGCCGTTGTCGCTACCGCTGCAGCGCGTGCGCTTCAGCCTGCCGCAGGCCAATACCCTGGCCCCGGTCAGCCTGGCCAGCCGCCGCGACGGCAAGCTGGAGTGGCAACCGCTGGCGCACGGCCTGCTCTATCGCCTGCCGCAGGATGGCCGGGAAGTGCGCCAGGACGAGATCGAGCTGCACGGCACGCCGATCCAGCAACTGCGCCTGCGGGTCGACGAGCGCGGCGGTGGCCTGGGCCCGGATGCGCCGCGCCTGCAGGTGGCGCTGCGCAGCACCCAGGTGGTGTTCCTCGCCCGCGGTTCGGCGCCTTACCAGCTGGCCATCGGCAGGCCGGGTGCGCAGTCGGCGGCCTTGCCGCTCGGCACGCTGATTCCCGGCTACGAGCCGGCGCGGTTGGCCAGCCTCGGCCTGGCCACGGCGCCGCAGAGCGTGCCGGCCGCCGTCGAGGCGGTGGCGCAGCAGGCGCGGAGCCAGGCCGACTGGAAACGCATGGGGTTGTGGGCGGTGCTGCTGGCCGGGGTCGCCCTGCTGGGTGGGATGGCCTTCAGCCTGTTGCGTAAACCGGCAACTGGCGGTCAATAGCCCGTATCAGGTGGCCAACCCCTTCGATTGGCGGCCTTTGTGTTTTTTTGCGGGTGCCCTGGTGAATTGAGATTCGAATCACGCTAGAGTCGCGCGGTGCCACGCGGTCTAATAACAATCATAAGGACATTCCGATGAAGCGCGTTCTGACTCCATTGGCGGCGGCTTGCCTGCTGGCCAGTACCTCGTTCTCCCTGCATGCATCCCCCTATTCGACCCTGGTGGTGTTTGGCGACAGCCTCAGCGACGCCGGGCAGTTTGCCGACCCGGACGGTCCGTCCGGCTCGACCGTCCGCTTCACCAACCGTACCGGGCCCACCTACCAGCCCGGCAGCGGCGAGTCGTTCGGCCTCAATGCCACCCAGATCCTGAATGGCAAGCTGGGGCTGGGCAGCATGAGCGGCTCCACTTCCCCGGTTAATCAGTCGCTGGGTCTGCCGGATGGCAGCAACTACGCGGTGGGGGGCAACACCACGTCGCAGATCACCGATTCCATTGTCGGCACTGGCGAGGGCTCGGTCGTTGAGCTGGAGGATGGCACCAACTTGCGCCAGCGTCCCGGGTATCTGGCGGAGCTGGCCAGCAGTGGTCGGCGGGTGGATGCCAATACCCTGTTCTATGTGAATGGCGGTGGTAACGACTTTCTCGACGGGCTGATCAACCCTCTTGCGCCAGCGGATGTGGCGACGTTGCAGGCCCAGCAGGCGGCAACGCGGCTGGCCGATGGGGTCCGGGCGCTGGAGGGGGCGGGTGCGCGCTACATCATGGTGTCGCTGCTGCCGGACGTGGGGCGCACGCCGTTTGCGACCAACTTGGGCGGCTTCATCCCCTCTCTGCCCGGCACCATTTCCGGGCTGGTGAGCGATTTCAACCAGGAGCTGGTCAGCCAGTTGCAGGCAATCGATGCGGAGATTATCCCGCTCAATGTGCCGCTGCTGGTGCACGAGGTTCTGCAAGACCCGGGTCGTTATGGCTTGGCCGCCGATCAGGATCTGGTGGCCAGCTGCTTCGATGATTGCGCCGTTCCCAACCCGGTCTACGGGATTAATGGCAGCACGCCGGACCCAACTCGGCTGCTGTTCGACGATGGCGTGCACCCAACGATCGCGGGGCAGATACTCTTCGCCGACTACGCCTACTCGTTGCTGGCGGCACCCTGGGAAATCACCCTGCTGCCGGAAATGGCCCATGGCAACCTGCGCTCGCACCAGGACCAGCTGCGCGCCCAATGGCAGGCCGACTGGGAAGCCTGGCAGGCGGTCGGCCAGTGGCGTGCCTTCACCAGTGCCGGTGGCCAGCGCCTCGACTACGACGTCTACGACAGTTCTGCCGATGGCAATGGCTACAACCTCAACTTCGGTGGCAGCTATCGCCTTACCGAGGCCTGGCGGGTCGGCCTGGCCGCCGGCTTCTACGAGCAGAGTCTGGAAGCCGGTGACGCCGACTCCGACTACGACCTGAACAGCTACCTGGGCACCGCCTTTGCCCAGTATCAGCAGAACCGTTGGTGGGGCGAGCTGGCAGCCAGTGCCGGCTACCTGGACTACGACGACCTCAAGCGCCAGTTCGACCTGGGCTCGGCCACCCGCGCCGAGAAGGGCGACACCGAGGGGACTCTGTGGGCCTTCACCGGCCGGCTCGGCTATGACATCGCCCCGAGCGCGGACAGCCAGTGGCACCTGAGCCCCTTCGTCAGCGCCGACTACGCGCGGGTCGAAGTCGATGGCTATGGGGAAGACGGCCAGCTCTCCACGGCGCTCAGCTACGACGACCAGGAACGCGACTCCAAGCGTCTGGGCGTGGGTCTGCAGGGCCTGTTCGACCTCAGCCAGCAGACCCGCCTGTTCGGTGAAGTAGCGCTGGAGCGCGAGTACGAGGACGACGTCAGCGAAGTCAGCATGTCGCTGAACAGCCTGCCGGGCATCGAGTACACCCTGGAAGGCTACGTGCCGACCGACAAGACCACCCGTGCCACCCTGGGCGTCAGCCACCAGCTGGTCGAAGGCCTGGCGCTGCGCGGTAGCTACACCTATCGCAACAGCGATGACGACGACCAGCAGGGGATCAATCTGTCCCTGTCCTGGGATTTGTAACGAACGGTCGGGCGGCGGTGAGACGCCGCCGCCTCCGACCGGTTAAACTGCGCGCGATTTTGACTTCCCTCCCGGAGCCTCTCCCATGTCGCGCGTCACCCTCAGCCGCTATCTGATCGAACAGACCCGCAGCCACAACACCCCGGCCGATCTGCGTTTCCTCATCGAAGTCGTCGCGCGCGCGTGCAAGGAAATCAGCCATGCCGTGTCCAAGGGCGCCCTCGGCGGCGTGCTCGGCAGCATGGGCACCGAGAACGTGCAGGGTGAGGTGCAGAAGAAACTCGACGTGATCTCCAACGAGATCCTCCTCGAAGCCAACGAATGGGGCGGCCACCTGGCCGGCATGGCGTCCGAAGAAATGGACAACGCCTACCAGATCCCCGGCAAATACCCGAAAGGCGCCTACCTGCTGGTGTTCGACCCGCTCGACGGCTCCAGCAACATCGACGTCAACGTCTCGGTCGGCACCATCTTCTCCGTGCTGCGTTGCCCGGATCGCAATGGCGAAAGTGGCGACCTCGGCGAAGAGGCCTTCCTCCAGCCGGGTACCGAGCAGGTCGCGGCCGGTTACGCCATCTACGGCCCGCAGACCATGCTGATGCTGACCCTCGGCGATGGCGTGATGGGTTTCACCCTGGACCGCGAGATGGGCAGCTTCGTGCTCACCCACGAGAACATCCGCGTGCCGGAAAGCACCGCCGAATTCGCCATCAACATGTCCAACCAGCGTCACTGGGAAGCCCCGGTGCAGCGCTACGTCTCCGAGCTGCTGGCCGGCAAGGAAGGCCCGCTGGGCAAGAACTACAACATGCGCTGGATCGCCTCGATGGTCGCCGACGTACACCGCATCCTCACTCGTGGCGGCCTGTTCATGTACCCGCGCGACGCCCGCGATCCTTCGATGCCGGGCAAGCTGCGCCTGATGTACGAAGCCAACCCGATGTCGATGCTGATCGAGCAGGCCGGCGGCGTTGCCACCAACGGCAGCCAGCGCATTCTCGACATCCAGCCGGAGTCCCTGCACCAGCGCGTGGCGGTGTTCCTCGGTTCCAAGGAAGAAGTCGAGCGCGTCACGGCCTACCACAAGGGCTGACTCGTGCCTGCCTGGCAGCCCCTGCTCGATTGGTGGTTCGGTGACGGCGAAACTGCCAGCGCGGTGGCGGCCCAGCGCGGCAAGCTGTGGTTCGGCTACCAGGCCAGCCAGGATGCCGAGGCGCGTGAGCGTTTCGGCGAACTGAGTGCCCAGGCCCTGGCCGGCGGGCTGCAGGATTGGGCCGCGCAGGTCGAGGGCTGGCTGGCCCTGCTTCTGCTGCTCGACCAGCTGCCGCGGATGATCCATCGCGCGACGCCGCAGGCCTTTGCTGGCGATGCCCGCGCCCAGCAACTGGTGCGCTGGGGGCTGGCGCAGGGGCTGGAGCAGCAGCTGCCGGCGATTCGCCAGGTGTTCGTCTATCTGGTGCTGGAGCATGCCGAGGACCTGGCCACGCAGAACCTGGCCGTCGAACGGTTCGCTGCCCTGCGCCAGCAGGCGCCGGCTGCCGAGCGCCAGCTGTTCGCCGGTTACTTCGACTATGCCGTGCGCCACCAGCAGGTGATCGCCCGCTTCGGCCGCTTTCCCCATCGCAATGCGTTGCTCGGCCGCCCCTCGACGGCCGCCGAACTGAGCTTCCTGGCGGAACCCGGCTCACGCTTCTGACGTCCAATCGCCGCAGAAGAGCCGCGCATGTGCCAAGCTCTTGCCCTGTCATCCTTCCCTCTGGAGTTGCTTCATGTCGCTGCGTACCCTCGTCGTGCTGTCCGCCTGTGTCCTGCTCGCTGCCTGCAGCAAGGTCAACCAGGAAAACTACGCCAAGCTCAAGGCCGGCATGCCCAAGGCCGAGGTGGAAAGCCTGCTCGGCAGCCCGGCCGAGTGCTCCGGTGCCATCGGCATCACCAGCTGCACCTGGGGTGACGAGAAAACCTTCATCAGCGTGCAGTACGCCGGCGACAAGGTGATGATGTTTTCCGGCCAGGGCCTGAAGTGATGCCGCGCTTACTCTGCCACCTGCTGCTGCCGGCCTTGCTGCTGGGCCTGGCCGGTTGTGCCGGCCCGGGCGCAACCGGCCAGGCGCCGCAGACCGCCGGAACGGTGGACCTGCAACGCTACCAGGGCACCTGGTACGAGCAGGCGCGCCTGCCGATGTTCTTCCAGCGCAACTGTGCGCAGTCCGAGGCGCACTACCGGCTGCAGGCCGATGGTGCGGTTGGCGTGCGCAACCGCTGTCGCACCCTCGACGGCGAGTGGATCGAAGCCCAGGGCCAGGCGACCCCGCAGGTGGCCGGGCAGACCGACAAGCTGTGGGTCCGTTTCGATAACTGGTTCAGCCGCCTGTTCCCCGGCGTGGCCAAGGGTGACTACTGGGTGCTGTACCTGGATGACGACTACCGCACCGCGCTGGTCGGCAATCCCAATCGCGAGTACCTCTGGCTGTTGTCGCGCGAGGCCGAGATTTCCCTGGAAACCCGCGCCGAGCTGCTGGAGCAGGCCCAAGCGCGTGGCTATGACACCAGCGCGCTGATCTGGCGTGTGGCGGATGCCAAGATCGAGCCGTAATCAGCGCCGGTTCACGACCCCAGCGGGCGCCACGCGCAGCAGCGGCCTGTGGTGCGTGCGGCTCACCCTATGGGATGTCGTGCCTACTCCCACTCGAGCCGCGCCAGCTGCCACTCGCCGCCTTCCAGCCACCATTCCAACCTGACCCTGTAATGCCGGGCGCTGTCTGGAACCAGGCCCTCGGCGCCGGTCAGGGCGACTTGCGCCTCGGTGTGGCCCTTGCTGTCGTAGGTCGAATCGATGCGGCTGCTCTGGCTCAGGGCCAGCACCCTGACCTGCTTGTGGCGCAGGAACAGCAGGGCCATGGTGCGTTGGGCCCAGGCCCGGTCGTATTGCTGCTGGGCGCCGAACTGCGGGTGCAGTTGCTCCAGCACGGCGCTGCTGTCTTTCGCCTCCAGGTTGTCCTGCAGCTGCTGCACGGCCGCCTCCAGCGCGGCCTGCGGGTCGCTCCGGGTGCAGCCGCCGAGGAGACCGAGGAGGACGAGGAAAGACAAGGCAAATAGCCTGCTGGGCATGCTCAACTCCGCTTTCATGGTTATGATGGCCGGCACGGTAGACGATTGGCGCCTGATCAAAAGGGACCTCCGAGCCTGCACGGGATGGACGGCACAGATGCCGCTGCCGGGCAGTCTCTTTCGCACAGATTCGGGAGTGCAGCATGCAGACTTTGTATCCGGAGATTAAACCCTTTGCCCGCCACGAGCTGGCGGTGCAGGAGCCGCACGTCCTCTACGTGGACGAAAGCGGCTCTCCGGACGGCCTGCCGGTGGTGTTCATCCACGGCGGGCCGGGGGCCGGCTGCGATGCGGCCAGCCGCCGCTACTTCGACCCCAACCTGTACCGCATCGTCACCTTCGACCAGCGCGGCTGCGGCCGCTCCACCCCGCACGCCAGCCTGGAGAACAACACCACCCAGGAACTGGTGGCCGACATGGAGCGCATCCGCGAGCACCTCGGCATCGAGCAGTGGGTGCTGTTCGGCGGTTCCTGGGGCTCGACCCTGGCGCTGGCCTACGCCCAGGCCCATCCGGAGCGGGTGCACGGGCTGATCCTGCGCGGCATCTTCCTGTGCCGCCCGCAGGACTTCCACTGGTTCTACCAGGAAGGCGCCAGCCGCCTGTTCCCGGACTACTGGGAGGACTACCTGGCGCCGATCCCGCAGGAGGAGCGCGGCGACCTGATGCAGGCCTTCTACAATCGCCTCACCGGCCCCGACCAGATCGCCCAGATGCATGCGGCCAAGGCCTGGTCGACCTGGGAGGGGCGCACCGCCACCCTGCGCCCCAACCCGCAGGTGGTCGAGCGCTTCAGCGAGCCGCACCGCGCCCTGTCGATCGCCCGCATCGAGTGCCACTACTTCGTCAACAACGCCTTCCTCGCCCCCGACCAGCTGCTGCGCGACATGCCCAAGATCGCCCACCTGCCGGGGGTGATAGTGCATGGCCGCTACGACCTGATCTGCCCGCTGGACAACGCCTGGGCGCTGCACCAGGCCTGGCCCAACAGCGAGCTGCAGATCATCCGCGATGCCGGCCATGCCGCCGCCGAAGTCGGCATCACCGATGCCCTGGTGCGCGCCGCCGACCAGATGGCCCGGCGCCTGCTCGACCTGCCGCTCGAAGAAGCATGAAGGCGCTGATCCAGCGCGTGCGCGGGGCGCGCGTCGAAGTGGCCGGGGAGATCGTCGGCGCCATCGACCAGGGCCTGCTGGCGCTGGTCGGCGTCGAGCCGCAGGACAACCCAGCCAGCGTCGCCAAGCTGCTGCACAAGCTGCTCAATTACCGGGTGTTCGGCGATGCCGAGGGCAGGATGAATCTGTCGCTCAAGGATGTGCAGGGCGGTTTGCTGCTGGTCTCGCAGTTCACCCTGGCCGCCGACACCAAGAGCGGGCTGCGCCCGAGCTTCTCCAGCGCGGCTTCGCCGGCGCTGGGCGCCGAGCTGTTCGAGCAGCTGGTCGAGCTGGCCCGCCAGCAACACCCGCAGGTCGCCACCGGGCGTTTCGGCGCCGACATGCAGGTGCACCTGGTCAACGACGGGCCGGTGACCTTCCTGCTGGAAAGCTGAGCAATGCCTTGGCCCGGATTGCATCCGGGCTATGCACTCCGCCGAACATGACCCTAGGGTGCGCCGTGCGCACCGGGCTGTGGTACGGGCCTGCTGTTGCGCACGGCGCACCCTACAGACGCAGCTCCAGCTGATTCTCCGCCAGCCAGTCCAGCGCCAGCTCGCGCAGGCGTTCGGCCTCGAAGGCCTGCCAGGCGGCGCGCACGCCGGGAAACTGGTTGAGGGCGTTGTGGAAGCTGCGCAGCGGCTTGCGACTGTCCAGGGCGGCCTGCAGGGCGGTGTAGGCGGCCGGTTGCTCGACTTCCGGGAGGAACTCGGCCATCAGCGCGAGGATATCTGCCTGGGCCAGGCAGTCCACCGCCAGCAGCCGTTCAGGCTCCTCTTCCAGCAGCTGTTCGATCTGCGGATCGGTGCCGGCGGGCGGGATGTCGAGGATCCTGCCGCTGAGCAGGTCGAGGCGAAAGTCACCTTGCTCGCAAACGAAGGCGGCGGCCAAACGATCGAGATCGATGGTCAGGGGGCGCATGGCAGGATTCCTGCGAGGCTGGCGTCGTTCCAGCCTAAGCCTGCAGTTGTTTCAGAACAACGCTGAACCTTTCAGAACAACCGCGCCAGCAGCGCCGGCACCGCCGTTTCCACCCGCAGGATGCGTTCGCCCAGCTGCACCGGCTGCAGGCCGGCTTCGCGCAGCTTGTCGACTTCGTAGGGAATCCAGCCGCCTTCCGGGCCGATGGCCAGGGTCACCGGCTGCTCGACCGCGCGCGGGCAGGCCGGGAAGTCGCCGGGATGGCCGACCAGGCCGAGACTGCCGGCGGCAATGCCCGGCAGCTGGTCTTCGACGAAGGGCTTGAAACGTTTCTCGATGATCACCTCGGGCAGCACGGTATCGCGCGCCTGTTCCAGGCCGAGGATCAGTTGCTCGCGCAGCGCTTCTGGTTCGAGAAAAGGGGTCTGCCAGAAGCTCTTTTCCACCCGGTAGCTGTTGAGCAGGATCAGCCGTGGCACGCCCATGGCGCTGACCGTCTGCAGCACGCGCTTGAGCATCTTCGGCCGCGGCAGGGCCAGCAGCAGGGTCAGTGGCAGCTTGGCCGGCGGTGGCAGGTCCAGGCTGAGCTGCAGGGTGGCGTGTTGTTCGCTCAGTTCCAGCAGGGTGCCGCTGCCCATCAGGCCGCCGAGGCGGCCGACCCGCAGACTGTCGCCGACGGCGGCGCGGTGCACTTCCTGCAGGTGCTTGAGGCGCCGCCCGGCGAGGACGACGCGATCCGCCGCGACGAAGTCGGCGTCTTCCAGCAGCAGCAGGTTCACGGCAGCGGCGCGGGCGGCTGGTCGCCGGAGTCGTCGTCCGGCTCATGTTCGCTGCGCTTGCGCACCAGGCCGCCGAACAGCAGGCCGACCTCGAACAGCATCCACATCGGCACGGCCAGCAGGGTCTGCGAGAAGATGTCCGGCGGGGTGAGGATCATGCCGACCACGAAGCAGCCGACGATCACGTAGGGACGGCTCTTCTTCAGGGTGGCGATGTCGACCACGCCGACCCAGATCACCAGGAAGGTCGCCACCGGGATCTCGAAGGCCACGCCGAAGGCGAAGAACAGGGTGAGGACGAAGTCCAGGTACTCGTTGATGTCGGTCATCATCGCCACCCCTTCCGGGGTCACGCTGGCGAAGAAGTGGAAGATCAGCGGGAATACCAGGAAGTAGGCGAAGGCCATGCCGCCGTAGAACAGCAGGATGCTGGAGACCAGCAGGGGCATGGCGATGCGCTTCTCGTGCTTGTACAGCCCCGGCGCGATGAAACCCCAGACCTGATGCAGGATGATCGGGATAGCGAGGAACAGCGCGCACCAGGCGGTCAGCTTGAACGGGGTGAGGAACGGCGAGGCGACGCCGGTGGCGATCATCGTCGCCCCTTCCGGCAGGTAGGCGCGCAGCGGTGCCGAGACGATGGTGTAGATGTCCTGGGCGAAGTAGAACAGCCCGGCGAACACCACGAAGATCGCGATCACGCAGCGCAGCAGGCGCGAGCGCAGCTCAGTCAGATGCGCCACCAGGGGCATCTCGGCATCCGGTTCGGTTTGGCTTTGACTCATGGCAGG
The DNA here is from genome assembly GCF_009799925.1 of Pseudomonas sp. R-28-1W-6. Taxonomy (GTDB): domain Bacteria; phylum Pseudomonadota; class Gammaproteobacteria; order Pseudomonadales; family Pseudomonadaceae; genus Aquipseudomonas. The sequence continues at coordinate 457,755 of NZ_WELK01000003.1, read as the reverse complement.
CGCGAAGGCTCCGAAGGCGGGACGGGGGCGCTGCCGACGGGGCTCGGCGCGGCTTCGGCGCTGCCGGTCGCGGCAGGCGGCTCGCCGCTCGCTGCGTCGGCGGGGGCGCTGGCGGGCGGCAGGATCGACTGCTTGAGCTCGCGCTCCATCTGCAGGATCTGCTCGTTATGCAGCTGGCGGCGGATCTCGTCGGCGCCGATCTCGCGCTCCACTTCGGCCTTGATCGCGCCGAAGCTGCGCTTCAGCCGGCCGATCCACAGGCCGGCGGTGCGCGCGGCCCCGGGCAGGCGCTCGGGGCCGAAGACGATCAGCGCGACCAGGCCGACCAGCAGCAGTTCGGAGAAGCCGATATCGAACATGGCCTGGGATCAGTCCTTGCGCGCCGGCTCTTCGACCCGCTGGGCCTGGGCGTCTATGGTCTGCGGCTTGTGCAGCTGCTCGCCGGCGGCCGGCGCCGGTTGTTGCGGCTGCGGCTCGGCGGGCTTGTCGCCCTCCTCGGTGTTCATCGCCTTGCGGAAGCCCTTGATGGTCTCGCCCAGGTCGGAGCCGAGGTTCTTCAGGCGCTTGGTACCGAACACCAGCACCACCACGATCAGAATGACGACCCAGTGTTTCCAGTCGAAAATGCCCATGTACTCAGTCCTCGCAAATGATCAGTCGGATGTGGGGCGCGCCGCTTTTTCGACGTGCCCGGACAGGCCGAAACGCCGGTCCAGCTCGTCCAGCACGGCCTGCGGGTGCTGGCCGAGGGCGGCGAGCATGACCAGGCTGTGGAACCAGAGGTCCGCGGTTTCGTAGATCAGGTCGCTGCAATCGCCGTTGATGGCCGCGTCCTTGGCCGCAAGAATGGTTTCGATCGACTCTTCGCCGACCTTCTCCAGAATCTTGTTGAGGCCCTTGTGATACAGGCTGGCCACGTAGGAACTGTCCGGCGCCGCGCCTTTGCGCGCCTCCAGCACCTCGGCCAGGCGGGTGAGGGTGTCAGTCATGCTTGTGTTCCGTATGGTAGATGGCGTGCGGGTCTTTCAGGACCGGATCGACGGTGTGCCACGCGCCATTCTCCCACACCCGGTAGAAGCAACTTTCGCGCCCGGTATGGCAGGCAATCCCGCCGAGCTGTTCGACCATCAGGATGATCACGTCGGCGTCGCAGTCCAGGCGCAGTTCGTGGAGCTTCTGCACATGGCCGGACTCCTCGCCCTTGCGCCACAGCTTGCCACGCGAACGTGACCAGTAGATGGCGCGCTGCTCGGCGGCGGTGAGGGCCAGGGCCTCGCGGTTCATCCAGGCCATCATCAGCACGCGGCCGGTCTTGTGGTCCTGGGCGATGGCCGGGACCAGGCCGTCTTCGTTCCAGGTGATTTCGTCGAGCCAGTCAGTCATCGCTATTCCGCCCGTGCGGGCTTGTCTCATGCTGCGCTGGGCGCAGCCGGTAAATGCTGAGCGCTGCTGGTGCAGGCGCTGCACACAATTGGCGCTCGGTTAGTGTGCCAGCCGTGGCCGGCACTGGCTATCGGCGCAGGATCAGCAGCAGGCCGGCGCTCAGACTGAGCCAGGCGGCCCAGCTGGCGACGGCCAGGCTCAGGCCCTGGCTGACGCCGCCGACGATCAGCGCCGCGCCGACCAGGCGCAGCGGCCAGGCGTGCGCCGGCGCGGCAGTGACGGGCGTGGCAGCGGGTTGCTGGTTGAGGCGCTCCAGGGTGTCGCGGGCCATCTGCGACAGGTGCGGCACCTGCTCGGCCTGCTGCTGCAGGTTGCGCAGCAGGTGCAGCGGGCTGATGCGTTCGCGCATCCAGCGTTCGAGGAAGGGCTGCGCGGTGCTCCACAGGTCCAGCTCCGGGTACAGCTGGCGACCCAGGCCTTCGATATTCAGCAGGGTCTTCTGCAGCAGCACCAGCTGCGGCTGCACTTCCATGTTGAACCGGCGCGCGGTCTGGAACAGGCGCAGCAGCAACTGACCGAAGGAGATGTCCTTCAGCGGCTTCTCGAAGATCGGCTCGCACACGGTGCGGATCGCCGCCTCGAAATCATTCACCTTGGTCTCCGCCGGCACCCAGCCGGAGTCGATGTGCAGCTGCGCCACGCGGCGGTAGTCGCGCTTGAAGAAGGCGATCAGGTTGCGCGCCAGGTAGTCCTGGTCCTCGGGGGTGAGGCTGCCGACGATGCCGCAGTCGATCGCGATGTACTGCGGGCTCCACGGTGTGCGGGTGCTGACGAAGATGTTGCCGGGGTGCATGTCGGCATGAAAGAAGCTGTCGCGGAACACCTGGGTGAAGAAGATTTCCACGCCGCGTTCGGCCAGCAGTTTCATGTTGGTGCGCTGGTCGGCCAGGGTGGCCAGGTCGGTCACCGGCACGCCGTAGATGCGCTCCATCACCAGCACTTTCGGCCGGCACCAGTCCCAGTACACCTGCGGTACGTAGAGCTGATCCGAACCGTCGAAATTGCGCCGCAGCTGACTGGCGTTGGCCGCCTCGCGCAGCAGGTCGAGCTCGTCGTAGATGGTCTTCTCGTAGTCGCTGACCACTTCCACCGGACGCAGGCGGCGGGCATCGGCGGAGGCCTTCTCGGCGAGGCGCGCGGCGAGGTACAGCCAGGCCAGGTCGGAGCGGATGATCGGCTTGAGCCCCGGGCGGATCACCTTGACCACCACTTCCTCGCCGCTTTTCAGCTGCGCGGCATGCACCTGGGCCACCGAGGCGGAGGCCAGCGGTTCGACTTCGAAGCGGGCGAAGACTTCACCGACCTTGGCGCCGAGCTGTTCTTCGATGCGTGCCACCGACTCGGCGGCGGGGAAGGGCGGCACCTGGTCCTGCAGCTTGGCCAGCTCGTCGGCCATGTCCGGCGGCAGCAGGTCGCGGCGGGTGGAGAGCAACTGGCCGAACTTGATGAAGATCGGCCCGAGGTCCTCCAGGGCCAGGCGCAGGGCCTCGCCACGGCTCAGTGGCGAGGGGCGGCGCGGCAGCCAGCGCCAGGGCAGGGCGAAGCGCAGCACGCGCATCCAGGTGGGCAGCGGCAGGTGCAGCAGCTGGTCGTCGAGGCGGTAGCGAATCACCACGCGCAGGATGCGCAGCAGGCGGCGGGCGGCAAGCAGCTTCATTCGGAGGGTTTTACCTTGCGGGCGAGGTGCTCGATCCGCGCGTCGAGGCGGTCGAGGGCGAGCTTGAGGTGGTCGAGTTCGGCGAAACGCGCGTCGGCCTCGCGCTGGCCGACCAGGTGGCGCGATTCTTCGCTGAGGTAGTCGGCGAGGTTGTGGCGCAGGCTGTCCAGGCTGTTGCCGGCCCAGCTCGCCCGGCTGCGCAGGTGGCCGCCGAGCAGCTGGCTGCCGACCGGGCCGAGCCAGCGCGACAGCTCGTATTCCCAGTCCAGTTCGAGGTCCTGGAGGATGTTGGTCAGCTCCAGCAGGGCGGCGCTGTCGCCCTCCAGCTCGACTTCCGGGCGGTGCAGCACGCCGGTCTTGTCCCGGGCCAGGGCCAGGCGCAGCAGACTGGCCGCCGGGGCGCGCAGGGTGCAGTCGGCACTGCTCCACTGGCTGGCCAGCTGTAGGCCCTCGCCGCTGGGCAGGAGGAACAGTTGCAGGGCCGGGCTCTGGCAGTCGATGGCGATGACCTTGCCGTCCAGCCGGGCCAGGCGCGGTAGCGCGGTGCTGTCCATGGCCAGCACGCGGTTGAGGCCGTGTTCGACGCCGGCCAGCAGCCCGGTCAGCAGCATCAGGGCTTGATGCCGCGGTGCAGGGCGACGATGCCGCCGGTCATGTTGTGGTAGGTGACGCGCTCGAAGCCGGCCTCGACCATCATTGCCTTGAGGGTGTCCTGATCCGGGTGCATGCGGATCGACTCGGCCAGGTAGCGGTAGCTGTCGGCGTCGTTGGTGATCAGCTTGCCGGCTAGCGGCATGAAGGCGAACGAGTAGGCGTCGTAGGCCTTGGCCAGCAGCGGGCTGGAAGGCTTGGAGAACTCCAGCACCAGCAGGCGGCCGCCCGGCTTGAGCACGCGCAGCATGGAGCGCAGGGCGTCTTCCTTGTGGGTGACGTTGCGCAGGCCGAAGGCGATGGTGACCACGTCGAAGTGGTTGTCCGGGAACGGCAGCTTTTCCGCGTCGGCCTGGACGAACACCACGTTGCCGGCCACGCCCTTGTCGAGCAGGCGGTCACGGCCGACTCTGAGCATCGACTCGTTGATGTCGGCCAGCACCACTTCGCCGGTCGGGCCGACCAGGCTGGAGAACTTGCGCGCCAGGTCGCCGGTGCCGCCGGCGATATCCAGCACGCGATTGCCCGGGCGCACGCCGGACAGCTCGATGGTGAAGCGCTTCCACAGGCGGTGCATGCCGCCGGACAGCACGTCGTTCATCAGGTCGTATTTGGCGGCTACCGAGTGGAATACCTCGGCGACCTTCTCGGCCTTCTGGCTTTCCGGGACGTCCTGAAAGCCGAAGTGGGTGGTCGGTTCGCTGTCGTGGGCCTTGCGCGGGTCGTTCATGTCGCGGTCACCGGAATCAAAGTGGCGGCCATTCTAAACCCGTGGCCGGCCTTTGTCTTGGCGCCAGGCGGCGCGGTATAGTCGTGCGACACCAGGTCGCTGTCGGAGTTGTGCATGGCCCGTATCACCGTCGAACGTTCCCATTCCCTCGGCCGCGAAGCCGCTCGCGAAAAGGCCGAGATGCTCGCCGAGCGCCTGGCGCGCGAATACGACGTGAAATACCGCTGGGCCGGCGACACCCTGGAGTTCAAGCGCAGCGGTGCCGACGGCAGCATCGAGGTCAGCGCCGACCAGGTGCGGGTCAAGCTCAACCTCGGCCTGCTGTTGTCGGCCCTGGGCGGCACCATCAAGCGTGAAATCGAAGACACCCTGGACAAGCACCTGCAGGCGTGAAGGCTGACCTGGCGCAGCTATTTCACCACCTAGTATGTGATTTCTAATTTTTCCCCCTACCTTGAGCTCAAGTCCTGCGAAAGGACCAACCTTCCATCACTTGAGCGTGAGGTGCCCCATGGCCACTAAAGCCGCCGTTAAGAAGAAAGTCGCTGTCGAAGTCGAAAGCAAAGCCACCGTGCTGACCGACGTGAAGGCCTATGCCCACAAGGTCTGGCTGGCAGGCCTGGGTGCCTACGTCAAGGCCGGCCAGGAAGGCGCTGGCTACTTCAAGGAGCTGGTCAAGGCCGGTGAAGGCGTCGAGAAGCAGGGCAAGAAGCTGGTGACCGAGCAGGTCGACGCGGCCAACAGCCAGATCAGCAGCCAGCTGGAAAGCGTCAAGAGCAGCGTGTTCGGCGTGAAGGAAAAGGTCGAAGTGCAGCTCGACAAGGTCGAGAAAGCCTTCGACAGCCGCGTTGCCAGCGCCCTGAATCGTCTGGGTATTCCGTCCAAGCAGGATGTTGAGGCACTCTCTGCTAAGCTGGACGAGTTGAATGCATTGCTTGAACGTGTCGCGCGTACCCAATAAGGAGAGCAGGATGGCTGTTAAAAAAACTACCGCTGCAAAACCGGCAGCTAAGAAGCCAGCGGCGAAGAAGGAAACCAGTTCCTGGATCGGCGAAGTCGAGAAGTATTCGCGGCAGATCTGGCTGGCCGGTCTCGGCGCCTATTCCAAGGTCAGCAAGGACGGCACCAAGCTGTTCGACGGTCTGGTCAAGGATGGCGAGAAAGCCGAGAAGCAAGCCAAGACCGAAGTCGACAAGCAGCTGGGCGCGGTGAAGACCACCGTCGGTTCGACTGTTGACACGGCCAAGTCGAAAGTCGACGAAGTCAAGGACAAGGCCCTGGGCAAGTGGAACGAGCTGGAAGAGGCTTTCGACAAGCGTCTGAACAGTGCGATCTCCCGCCTCGGCGTGCCGAGCCGCAACGAAGTGAAGGCGCTGCAGGCCAAGGTCGACACCCTGACCAAGCAGATCGAGAAACTCACCGGTGTCTCGGTGAAGTCGGTCGCCAAGCCTGCTGCTAAACCGGCGGTCAAGGCTGCCGCCAAGCCGGTCGCCAAAGCTGCCGTCAAGCCAGCGGCCAAACCGGCCGCCAAGCCGGTTGCCAAGGCCGCTGCCAAGCCTGCCGCGAAACCGGCGGCCAAGCCGGCCGTGGCGAAGAAGCCGTCCGCACCGAAAGCCGCCGCCAAGCCGGTTGCCGCCAAGCCGGTCGCTGCTGCCCCGGCAGCCGCGCCTGCTGCTCCGGCTCCGGCCGCTGCTCCGGCGACGCCAGCCACCCCGTCCTGAGTTTCGACTCGGCACCACAAACGCCCGGCCCAGTGCCGGGCGTTTGCGTTTCAGGCCTCCAGGTAGCGCTGCGCCAGCTGCTCGGCGGCGTGGCGTGAGCCCGGGGTGAGGTGGGGGGCGACCAGCATCATGATCTGGTAGACCACCAGGCGCACTTCACCATCAGCACCGACGATGCGCTGGTAGTCGAGGGAGAACAGCAGGGTCAGGGTGATCTGCTCGACCAGCTGGCCAAGCGACTGGGTTTCGCTCTGCAGTTGCCCTTCGGCCTTGAGCCGGGCCAGCAGGGTGGCCAGGGTGCGCTTGAGCTGGTTGAGCCACTGGCGGATGCCGCGGCCCAGCTTGGGCAGGCGCCCGGCCAGGTTGGACAGGTCTTGGAAGAGGAAGCGGTACTGCGCCAGGCGCTCGACGATCAGGTGCAGGAACAGCCAGTAATCCTCGGCGCCCAGTTCGACATCCAGAGGCGGATCGAGCAGCGGCGCCAGGTCGTTCTGGAAACGCTCGAACAGCTCGAGGATCAGCGGTTCCTTGCCGTGGAAGTGGTAGTACAGGTTGCCCGGGCTGATGCCCATTTCATTGGCGATTTCGAGGGTCGAGACATTCGGTTCGCCCTCCCGGTTGAACAGGTTCAGGGCGCATTCGAGAATGCGATCGCGAGTCTTCATTCCATGAGTGTTCTGTGGCCGCGGGAGCTCCGACCATAACCGGCCGGGCGCGCCCCGGCCAGTCGTTTTCGTTGATCTTCAGCGGACGTGCACATAGGTGCCGGGCGCCGCCTCCATGGCCGGGTACTTGCTGTTGCCGATGCTCAGCACGGTCTCGCGGCGCTCGCCGGAGCGCTGCTGGATCCAGGCCAGCCATTCGGGCCACCAGCTGCCTTCCTGTTTCTTCGCGTCGTAGTACCAGGCGCGGTGATCGCCGCTGAGCTTGCCGTTGTCCAGGTAGGTGGCCTTGGGGTTGCCCGGTGGGTTGAGGATGCTCTGGATATGCCCGCTGTTGGACAGCACGAAGCGGCTATCGCCGCCCAGCAGCAGGGCCGAGCGGTACACCGAGTCCCAGGGGGTGATGTGGTCGTTGATCCCGGCCACGCTGAAGCTGTCGAGGGTGACCTTGCTCAGGTCGATCGGCGTGCCGCAGATCTCCATGGCCCCGGCGCGGGTCAGCGGGTTGTGCTTGAACAGGTCGAGCAGGTCGCCGTGCAGGGCGGCCGGCAGGCGGGTGTTGTCGTTGTTCCAGTAGAGGATGTCGAAGGCCGGCGGTTCCTTGCCGAGCAGGTAGTTGTTGACCCAGTAGTTCCAGATCAGGTCGTTGGGGCGCATCCAGGCGAACACCTTGGCCATGTCGCGGCCGTCCAGTACACCGCTCTGGTAGGAGCGGCGCTTGGCCGACTCGAGGGTCTGCTCATCGGCGAACAGCATCGCCGGGCTGTCCACCTGGCTGTCCAGCAGGCTGACCAGGTAGGTGGCGCAGCCGACCTTGCGCAGCTGCTTCTTGGCCTGCAGATGCCCCTGCAGGGCGGCGATGGTCAGGCCGCCGGCGCAGGCGCCCATCAGGTTGACCTCCTTGCTGCCGGTGATGGCGCGGCACACGTCGATGGCTTCCTCGAGGGCCTGCACGTAGCTCGACAGGCCCCACTCGCGATGCCGCGCATCCGGGTTGCGCCAGCTGATGACGAAGGTCTGCAGGTCGTTCTTCAGGCAGTACTGGATGAAGCTCTTCTCCGGGCTGAGGTCGAAGATGTAGAACTTGTTGATCTGCGGCGGCACGATCAGCAGCGGGGTGGCGTACTGCTTTTCGCTCATCGGCTTGTAGTGGATCAGTTCCAGCATCTCGCTGCGGAACACCACGGCACCGGCGGCGGTGGCCAGGTTGCGGCCGACCTCGAAGGCCTGCTTGTTGACCTGACTGGGCAGCCCGCTGTTGTGCAGCAGGTCGTCGAACAGGTGACGGGCGCCACGCAGTACGCTGCTGCCGCCGGTATTGAACAGTTCCTTGAGCGCCTGCGGGTTGAGCAGGCTGTTGGAGGGGGCGATGGCGTCGTTGAGCAGGGCGAACAGGAAGTGCGCACGGGTGCGGTCGTCCGGCGACAGGTCGCTCTCGTCGATCCACGCCTTGAGCTGCTTCTGCCAGGCCAGGTAGGCCTGCAGGCTGCGTTTGTAGAAGGGGTTGAGGCGCCAGGTCGGGTCGCTGAAGCGGGCGTCCTGCGGGTTGGGCTGGTGCGGGGTGTCACCGAGCATCACCCGGCCCAGCTGTTTGCCGAAGGCGAACAGGTGGCGCGTGCTGTGCACCGGCTGGCGCAGGCCCTGGAACGCCAGGGTGCGCAGGGTGGAGAACAGGTCGCGGCCGCGCAGGCCGATCATCGCGCTTTGCGCATTCATGTAGTTGGCGGGTACCGGCAAGGATCCCGGGGCAGTCTTTTCAGGCATGGGGCAGGCTCCATCGTCAAACCGTCATGGGTAGATGACAGCAAGGCTTGTACCAAGGCGCGCCGGAACGCATTCCAGACTGCCGCGCAAGAATTCCTTTTACTCCGGCAGGGCCCTGGGTAAGGGCCAGTCTGCCGGCGCAGCACTACAGTTGTGCGGTCAGTGCCCGCGAATGGGCACGGGTTGCGGGTGCATCACCGCGCGGTGCCGTTCTTCCTCGAGAAACTTCATGATGATCGGCGCCACGGCCTCGGCGCGGGTCACCAGGAACAGGTGGCCATCGTCGATGACGTGGAACTCCGAGTTGGGGATGCGCCAGGCCAGCAGGCGCATGTTGACCAGCGGGATGAGCGGGTCATCGTCGCCGGCCAGTACCAGCGTAGGCTGCTTGATCCGATGCAGCCAGTGGATGCTGGTCCAGCCGAGGCCGGCGAACAGCTGCCAGTAGTAACCCATCTTGCCGCCGGAGCGGACCTTGCTGGCGTGCGCCAGGGCCAGCTTGGGGTCGCGGCGGAAGGCGCCGCCGTAGATGTCCGGGGCGATATGCACGCCGTAGGACGGCTGGATATAACGACGCGGGCTGGCCATGCGCCAGAGCACCTTGGGCTTGCCCGGCACCATCACCGCACCGGCCGAGGTGGCGGCGAGCACCAGCTTCTTGCAGCGCTCGGGGTAGTCGTGGGCGAACTGCTGGGCCAGCGCACCGCCCCAGGACACGCCGATGGCGTTGACCTGGCCGTAGTCCAGGTAGTCGAGCATGCGCGCGGCCAGCTTGGCCAGGCCGGGGAAACGGTACGGGGCGTTGGGCGTGGAGGAGCCGCCGACGCCGGGGACGTCGAAGGCGATCACTTCCAGCTCGGGGTCCAGGGCCTGGACGAATGGCATCACCAGCTCGAGGTTGGCGCCGATGCCGTTGAAGATCAGCAGCGGCGTGAGCTTGCTGTTACCGGGGCGGACCGCGGTGCGGATGGTCTGGCCGTCCAGTTCGATGGTACGGAATGCGAAAGGTTGCGGCATGCGCTAAGCCCTATGGTTTGATCCGTGGCGAGCCGATATCCAGCGCGGCTCTCCAGTGACCCACCGGCTGGGTGGGCAGGCACTGCCCCGGCCTTGCCGGCCGGGGCAGCGGACGGCACTTCCAGGTGTCGTCGGCAGTACTGCGCAAGGTGCAGTGATACAGGTGATGTTGTTGTCGTGTGTCTAGCGCTCGTGCACGTAAGTGCCGGGAGCCGCCTCGCCTGGCTGATGAGCCTTGCTGCCGAGGCTGGTTGGCGACTTCTTCAGCTTGCCCGAGCGTTCGGCCAGCCAGGTCTGCCAGTACAGCCACCAGGAGTCGGCGTGCTTGGTGGCGCCGGCCTGCCAGGCGCGCGGATCCAGCGGCATCTCGCTGTTGGTCATGTAGCGTGCCTTGGGGTTGCCCGGCGGGTTGAGGATGCTCTGGATATGCCCGCTGTTGGACAGCACGAAGTCGACTTTGCCGCCGAACAGGTGGGCCGACTTGTAGCAGGCGTCCCACGGCGTGATGTGGTCGGTGGTGCCGGCCAGGCAGAACAGGTCGCAGGTGACCTGCTTGAGGTCGATCGGCGTGCCGCAGACCTCCAGCGCGCCGGCGCGGGTCAGCGGGTTGGTCTTGAACATCTCGATGAATTCGCCGTGCAGGGCGGCCGGCAGGCGAGTGGTGTCGTTGTTCCAGTAGAGAATGTCGAACACCGGCGGCTCGTTGCCGAGCAGGTAGTTGTTGACCCAGTAGTTCCAGATCAGGTCGTTGGGGCGCATCCAGGCGAACACCTTGGCCATGTCGCTGCCCTCCAGTACGCCGGACTGGTAGGAGCGGCGCTTGGCCACCTCCAGGCTCTTCTCGTCGGCGAACAGGGCGACCTGGGTGTCGAGCTTGGTGTCCAGCACGCTGACCAGCAGGGTCAGGGCGTGTACCTTTTGCTCGCCGAGGGCGGCGTAGTGGCCGAGCAGGGAGGCGGTGGTCAGGCCGCCGGAGCAGGCGCCGAGCATGTTCAGGTCCTTGCTGCCGGTGATCGCCAGGACCACCTCGATGGCTTCCTTGAGCGCCTCGATGTAGCTCGACAGGCCCCATTCGCGCTGGGCCTTGGTCGGGTTGCGCCAGCTGACCACGAAGGTCTGGATACCGTTGCGCAGGAGGAAGCGGGCGACGCTCTTTTCCTGCGACAGGTCGAAGACATAGAACTTGTTGATCTGCGGCGGCACCACCAGCAGCGGGCGCTCCTGCACCTGTTCGGTGATCGGCTTGTACTGGATCAGCTCCAGCAGGTCGTTGCGGAACACCACGGCGCCTTCGCTGGTGGCCAGGTTCTTGCCGACCTCGAAGGCATCCATGTTGACCTGGCTGGGCATGCCGCCGTTGTGCACGATGTCCTTGGCCAGGTGCGAGAGACCGTCGAGCAGGCTCTTGCCGCCGGTTTCGAAGAAGCGTTTGACCGCGGCCGGGTTGGCCATGCTGTTGGTCGGTGCCATGGCTTCGGTCATCAGGTTGATGACGAAGTGGCCGCGGCTGGTGTCCTGTTCGCTGAGGTGGCTGTCCTCGATCCACTCGTGCAGCTCCTTGCGCCAGGCCAGGTAGGTCTGCAGGTAGCGGCGGTACAGCGGGTTCTGGCTCCAGGCCGGGTCGGCGAAACGACGGTCGCCTTCCTCGGGGGTCAGTTCCGACTGGCCGAGCAGAACGTTCTTCAGCTCGAAGGCGAAGTGGGTGACGTGTTTGGCGCTGTGGAACGGTTGCTTGATGGCCTGGGCCAGGACCATGCGGGCAGAGGTCAGGATGTCCTTGCCACGCAGGCCGATCACCGGGTTCAGGCCCAGGGTGCTTTCCGAGGCCTGCTGCTTCAAATCTTCGTTGTTCTTGTTGCTCATCTACGACGCTCCATTGTCCTGAGACGAATACCTGCACGCTGACACAGGGCGAGGGGCTGGTACTGCTCGGGTTACCGGTTGCGGAAGCTCTCCGCGCTTGCTCATACCTGGCTATGCCAAATGCATGGAACCTGCCAGTTCCTTGGTTACCCGAGTTTCCACTTTTGCGCAAGTTCGCCAATCCTGATGGGATTGCGCGCGGCAGTATGCCCAGGCACTTTAGAAAGTGCGCCCTAACCGTTAAGACAATATTGCGCGAGGCCGATCTAGAGCATCAGCTTGACGATGGACTCGTCCGGGTCGCGGGATTTCCCGGCCGAGGCCAGCGCGGCGAGGTAGTCGGCCCAGAGTTCGTCGTGGCGGGTGGCCAGCTGATAGAGGTAGTCCCAGGTGAACAATCCGCTGTCATGGCCGTCGTCGAAGCACAGTTTCAGTGCGTAATTGCCGGCCGGCTCCAGGCGGCTGAGGCCGACGCCGAGCTTGCCGGTTTGCAGGATGGGGTTGCCGTGGCCCTGCACCTCGGCCGAGGGCGAGTGCACGCGCAGGAATTCGGCGCTGAGGCTGTAGCTCTGCTCGCCGTAATGCAGCTCCAGGGTCTTGGAGGCCTTGTGCAGTTTGATCGAGCTGGGCATGCGCATGGATGGGCTTCCGAGTAGCGGGTGGATAACGCTGGGCATTATCCACCCGCAACCGTCAGAGGATATAGCGCGACAGGTCTTCGTCCTGGGCCAGTTCGCCGAGGTGGCTGTTTACGTAGGCGGCATCGATGCGGATCGGCTCGCCGTTCTGTTTCCCGGCCAGGTCGCCGGCGCTGAAGGAGACTTCCTCGAGCAGGCGTTCGAGCAGGGTGTGTAGGCGTCGCGCACCGATGTTCTCGGTCTTCTCGTTGACCTGCCAGGCGATCTCGGCGATGCGCTGGATGCCGTCCGGGAGGAACTCGATGTGCAGCCCTTCGGTCTGCAGCAGCGCGTAGTACTGCTCGGTCAGCGCCGCGTGCGGTTCGGTGAGGATGCGCTCGAAGTCCTGCGGCGACAGGGCCTTGAGCTCGACGCGGATCGGCAGGCGACCCTGCAGCTCGGGGACCAGGTCGCTGGGCTTGGACAGGTGGAAGGCGCCGGAGGCGATGAACAGGATGTGATCGGTCTTGACCATGCCCAGCTTGGTGTTGACCGTGCAGCCCTCGATCAGCGGCAGCAGGTCGCGCTGCACGCCCTCGCGCGAGACGTCGGCGCCGCCGACATTGCCGCGCTTGGCCACCTTGTCGATCTCGTCGATGAACACGATGCCGTGCTGCTCCACCGCTTCCAGGGCCTTGGCCTTGAGTTCTTCCTCGTTGACCAGGCGCGCTGCTTCCTCGTCGCGCACCAGCTTGAGGGCGTCCTTGACCTTGAGCTTGCGGTTCTTCTTCTTGCCTTTGCCCAGGTTGGCGAACAGGCTCTGCAGCTGGTTGGTCATCTCCTCCATGCCCGGCGGGGTCATGATCTCGACGCCGGCCGGCTGCTCGGCCACTTCGATCTCGATCTCCTTGTCGTCCAGCTGGCCCTCGCGCAGGCGCTTGCGGAACAGCTGGCGGGTGTTGGAGTCATGGCTCGGCGTCGGGTCCTCGTTGAAGCCGGTACGGGCCGGCGGCAGCAGGGCGTCGAGGATGCGCTCCTCGGCGGCGTCTTCGGCGCGCATGCCCATCTTCTGCACTTCCTGCTCGCGCAGCATCTTCAGCGCGGCATCGGCCAGGTCGCGGATGATCGACTCGACGTCGCGGCCGACATAGCCGACCTCGGTGAACTTGGTTGCCTCGACCTTGAGGAACGGGGCGTTGGCCAGCTTGGCCAGGCGCCGGGCTATCTCGGTCTTGCCGACGCCGGTGGGGCCGATCATCAGGATGTTCTTCGGTGTCACTTCCTGGCGCAGCTCGGCGGGCAGCTGCATGCGCCGCCAGCGGTTGCGCAGGGCGATGGCCACGGCGCGCTTGGCGTCGTCCTGGCCGATGATGTGGCGGTTGAGTTCGTGAACGATCTCACGGGGCGTCATGGGCATGGGGTGGGCTCCGGAAGCCGCGCTTATTCGGCGCAGTCTTCTTCCTCGATGGTCAGATTCTGATTGGTGAAGACACAGATGGAACCGGCAATGTTCAATGCGGTTTCGGTGATCTCACGGGCGGAGAGATCGGTTTTCTGCAGCAGGGCCATGGCCGCGGCCTGGGCGAAGCCGCCGCCGGAGCCCATGGCGATCAGGCCCTGCTCGGGTTCGACCACGTCACCGTTGCCGGTGATGATCAGCGAGGCGTCCTTGTTGGCCACCGCCAGCATGGCTTCCAGGCGGCTCAGCGAACGGTCGGTGCGCCAGTCCTTGGCCAATTCGACGGCGGCGCGCACCAGGTGGCCCTGGTGCTTCTCCAGTTGCCCCTCGAAACGCTCGAACAGGGTGAAGGCGTCGGCGGTGGCGCCGGCGAAGCCGGCCAGCACCTGGCCGTGATACAGGCGGCGAACCTTCTTGGCGTTGCCTTTCATCACGGTATTGCCGAGCGAGACCTGGCCGTCGCCGCCCATGACGACTTTGCCGTTGCGGCGCACTGAAACGATGGTGGTCAAGGGGAGAATCTCCACGCAGCGGGGCGAAGTTGCCCGAATGGAGATCAGATGGGGTGGCCGGCCCGGCTTTTCAACCGGGCGGTCACAAATCGCGGATCAGCGGCTCTGCCGCTGTTGTAGCAAGAGATTGCTGAAACCGCTGCCAGCCAGCTGCTTCTGCGCGCTGGCCAGCTGCTCGCGATTGGCGTAGGGGCCGACCAGCACGCGGTACCAGGTTTCCTCGCGCACCGTGCCGGATTCCACCTGCACGTTCTGGCCGAGCAGGATGATCTGCGCGCGCACCTTGTCGGCGTCGTCCTGCTTGCGGAAGGAACCGGCCTGGAGGAAGAACTGGGTGGTGGCCGGCGTCTTGGCCACCACCGGCGGCGGTGGCGGAGTCTGGCCGTTGAGCAGGGCTTCGGCGCGCGCGGCGTCGATCTTCGCCGCTTCCTCCGGCGTCACCGGCTTGCTCTCGGCCGCTTGTTTCTCGGTCGGCAGAGCCTCCGGCGGCACGATGACCTCGGATTCCGGCAGCAGGGTGTAGAAGTCGTACTTCGGCTTGGGCGCTTCCGGCTTGCCGGCTGGTGGCTTGGCCGGCCCACCGGTCGGCGTGCTGCCGGGGCGCTGCGCCTCCTCGGGTTTGGCGCGCTTGATGCCGTCGCGGCCCGGCTCGAGGCTGAACAGGAACACCATGAAGCCGCCGATCAGCAGGCCGCAGGCCAGCCACACCCAGCCAGGCACCGGCTTCTTCGCCGGTGCCTGGTAGCGGCTGGCGCCGCGCTTGGGCGCGGGCTTCTTCTTTGCCGCCACTTACATGCGCTCCAGGGTATCCAGGCCGAGCAGCTCCAGGCCCTGCTTGAGGGTGCGCCCGGTCAGCGCGGCCAGGCGCAGGCGGCTGTTGCGCAGCGCCTCGTCCTCGGCGGAGAGGATCGGGCAGTTCTCGTAGAAGCTGGAGAACAGCCCGGCCAGGTCGTACAGGTAGGCGCACAGCAGGTGTGGGGTGCCCTTGTCGGCGATGCCGTTAAGCACGTCGGCGAACTGCGCCAGCTTGCCGGCCAGGGCTTGTTCCTGCTCGGCGCCCAGGCTGATTTGCCCGCCAATTTCCTCGACGCTCTTGCCCAGCTTGCGGAACACGCTGGCCACGCGGGTGTAGGCGTACAGCAGGTAGGGCGCGGTATTGCCCTCGAAGCTCAGCATCAGTTCAAAGTTGAAGCTGTAGTCGCTGGTGCGGTGCTTGGACAGGTCGGCGTACTTCACCGCACCCACGCCCACGGCGCGGGCGATCTGGCGCAGCTCGGTGTCGTCCAGCTCGGGGTTCTTGGCCTTGACCAGGCTGTAGGCGCGCTCTTCGGCCTCGTTGATCAGGTCGACCAGCTTCACCGTGCCGCCGTCGCGGGTCTTGAACGGACGGCCGTCGGCACCGTTCATGGTGCCGAAGCCCATGTGCTCCAGCTGCATCTCCGCCGGGACGAAGCCGGCCAGGCGGGCGGCGGCGAAGACCATCTGGAAGTGCAGGGCCTGGCGCTGGTCGACGAAGTACAGCACGCGGTCGGCCTTCAGCACGCTGGCGCGGTAGCGGGTGGCGGCCAGGTCGGTGGTGGCGTACAGGTAGCCGCCGCCGGCCTTCTGCACGATCAGCGGCAGCGGGTTGCCTTCGGCGTTCTTGAACTCGTCCATGAACACACACTGGGCGCCTTCGCTCTCGCTGAGCAGGCCCTTGGCCTTGAGGTCGGCGATCACGTTGGCCAGGTCGTCGTTGTAGGCGCTCTCGCCCTTGACGTCGGCCATCGAGAGCTTCACGCCGAGGCGGTCGTACAGCGCCTGGCAGTGGCTCAGGGAAATGTCGTTGAAACGGTGCCACAGGCGCAGGCAGTCGGCGTCGCCGGCCTGCAGCTGGACCACCAGCTGGCGGGCGCGGTCGGCGAATTCGGACGACTCGTCGAAGCGCTTCTTCGCCGCGCGGTAGAAGCCCTCCAGGTCGGCCAGGCCGGCCTCGCTGTCGACCGGTTGTTCCTGCATGTAGGCCAGCAGCATGCCGAACTGGGTGCCCCAGTCGCCGACGTGGTTCTGCCGGATCACGGTGTCGCCGAGGAACTCCAGGACGCGCGCCACGCCGTCGCCGATGATGGTCGAACGCAGGTGGCCGACGTGCATTTCCTTGGCCAGGTTGGGCGCCGACAGATCGACCACCACGCGCTGCGCCGGGCCGGCCTTGCGCACGCCGAGCCTGGCGTCGGCCAGCGCCGCTTCCAGGCGCTGGGCCAGGGCGTCGCTGTTCTGGAAGAAGTTGAGGAAGCCGGGGCCGGCGATCTCGACCTTGCTCACCTGGGCGTCGTCCGGCAGGGCGGCGACCAGCTTCTCGGCCAGCTCGCGCGGCTTCATGGCGGCCGGCTTGGCCAGCATCATGGCGATGTTGCTGGCGAAGTCGCCGTTGCTCTTGTCCTTGGTGTTCTCCACCTGGATCACCGGGCTCAGGCCCTCGGGCAGCACGCCCTCGGCGGTGAGGCGGGTCAGGGCTTGCTGGATCAGGTGGCGAATAGTGTCTTTCATGGTCTGCTCGGTCGGCCGTGGCGGGTCGAAAACTGGGCATTATCCGTGGCCGGGGGGCGTGGCTTCAAGTCGCACGCTCCAGGCGGTCGGCAAAAGCTGCGTGCAGCCTGCTGGAATGGGGCGTTCAGAACAGATCGATGGGGTCGACATCCAGCGACCAGCGCACCGCACGGCCGCCCGGCATGGCTTCGAGGATCGGCAGCCAGGCGCCCAGCAGCTTGTGCAGCGGCGCGCGGCTGCCGGCCTGCAGCAACAGCTGGGCGCGATGGCGGCCGGCGCGGCGCTCCATCGGCGCGGGGACCGGGCCGAGCAGTTCGATGGCCGGTAGCTGCAGTTCCTGTTGCAGCTGTTCGGCGTAGGTGCAGGCCTCGTCGAGGAAGGCCTCGGCCTGGCCCGGCTTGTGCGCCTCGGCGCGCAGCAGGGCGAGGTGGGCGAACGGCGGCAGGCCGGCGCCGCGCCGTTCGCTCAAGGCCTGCTCGGCGAAGGCCGGGTAGCCCTGCTCGGTGAGCTGGACCAGCAGCGGGTGGTCGGCCAGGTGCGACTGGATGATCACCTTGCCCGGCTCCTCGGCCCGTCCGGCGCGCCCGGCGACCTGGACGATCAGCTGGGCCATGCGCTCGCTGGCGCGAAAGTCCGCGGAGTACAGGCCGCCGTCGGCATCGAGGATGGCCACCAGGGTGACGCGCGGGAAGTGGTGACCCTTGGCGAGCATCTGCGTGCCGACTAGGATGCACGGCTCGCCGCGGCTGATGGTGCTGAACAGCTTGTCCATGGTGCCCTTGCGCGCGGTGGTGTCGCGGTCGATGCGCAGCACCGGAAAATCCGGGAAGAGGATGTTCAGGCGCTCCTCGGCGCGCTCGGTGCCGGCGCCGACCGGGCGCAGGTCGACGGTACCGCAGTCCGGGCACTGCCGCGGCGGCCGTTCGGCATGCCCGCAGTGGTGGCAGCGCAGCTCGCCGGAGCGCTGGTGCAGGGTCATGCGTGCGTCGCAGCGCTGGCACTGGCTGATCCAGCCGCAGTCGTGACACAGCAGGGTCGGGGCGAAGCCGCGGCGGTTGAGGAACACCAGCACCTGCTGGCCGGCGGCCAGGGTCTGGCCGATGGCCTGCTGCAGCGGACCGGAGATGCCGGAGTCGAGCGGCAGGCTCTTCACGTCCAGGCGCAGGAAGCGCGGCGGCTGGGCGCCGCCGGCGCGCTGGGTCAGCTTGAGCAGGGCGTAGCGGCCGGCGTGGGCGTTGTGCAGGCTTTCCAGGGAGGGCGTGGCCGAGCCGAGGACGATCGGCAGGTTTTCCTGGCGGGCGCGCACCAGGGCCAGGTCGCGGGCGTGGTAGCGCAGGCCTTCCTGCTGCTTATAGGAGGCATCGTGCTCCTCGTCGATGATGATCAGCCCGGGGTTCTTCAGTGGGGTGAACAGCGCCGAGCGGGTGCCGATGACGATGTCCGCCTCGCCGTCGCGCGCCGCCAGCCAGGCGTCCAGGCGGTCGCGGTCGTTGACCCCGGAGTGCAGCAGGGCGATCCGTGCGTTGAAGCGGCGGGCGAAGCGCTCCAGGGTCTGCGGGCCGAGGTTGATCTCCGGGATCAGCACCAGGGCCTGCTTGCCGGCCTCCAGGCAGTGGCGGATCAGCTGCAGGTAGACCTCGGTCTTGCCGCTGCCGGTGACGCCGTACAGGAGGAAGGCATGGAAGCCGTGCATGCCGGCCTGCACGCTGTGGAAGGCGGCGCGCTGCTCGGCGTTCAGCGGCAGCTCCGGCTGAGCCAGCCAGCCGCCGTGACGGACCGGCGCGGCGTTGCGGCGGATCTCGACTTGCACCAGGCCCTTCTCCAGCAGCAGGTCGAGGCTGTCCTTGTTCAGTTGCAGCTTGCTCAGCAGGCCGTGTGCCACGCCGTGGGGATGCTGGGCCAGGGTGCGCAGCGCCTCGCGCTGGCGCGGTGCGCGGGCCAGGCGCGGGTCGTTGAGGTCGGCCGCCGCGCTGGCGTGCCAGAAACGCTCCTGGCGCGCCTCGGCCGGTTCGCCCTGGCGCAGCAGCACCGGCAGGGCCCAGCTGAGGGTGTCGCCGAGGCTGTGCTGGTAGTACTGGGCAGTCCACAGGCACAGCTTGAACAGGGGCGCCGGTAGCGGTGTGTGGCGGTCGAGCAGCTGCAGGGCCGGCTTGAGCTTGTCCAGGGGAACTTCGCTGTGTTCGACCACCTCGATCAGCACGCCGATCATCTCGCGGCGGCCGAACGGCACGCGCAGGCGCATGCCCGGCTGCAGGGCGCTGCGCGGCACGCCGGCGGGCGCGCGGTAGTCGAACAGGCGGCGCAGCGGCGAGGGCAGGGCGAGGCGTAGAATGGTGTCGGGCACAGCAGGCTCCCAATGGACGCGGCGATGCTAACACGGCCGCGCGTCGCCCTGATCGACGGGTGGCTTGCGCGGCCGGCGTGCTCTGGTATGATCCGCGGCCTATTTCCGTGCGGTACCCGGCAGCAAGCCTGGTGGCGGCACACCAACCGAGGAAAGTGCGATGAAAGCCGATATCCATCCCCAGTACGAAGAAGTCAGCGCAACCTGCAGCTGCGGCAACGTGATCAAGACCCGTTCGACTCTGTGCAAGTCGCTGAGCCTGGACGTTTGCTCCGAGTGCCACCCGTTCTACACCGGTAAGCAGAAAGTGCTGGACACCGGCGGCCGTATCGATCGCTTCAACCAGCGTTTCGGCGTGTTCGGCTCCAAGTAAGCATCCGAGCTGCCACGGGCGACCTCATGGGTTGTGCCGCGCTGCTGAAAAAGGCGTCCCTGGTGGGCGCCTTTTTCGTTTCCGCGTTTCTGCTTGTGCCGGCCTGGGCTTTCTGTCCGCTGCCGCCGGCGCTGCCGCAGCTCAAGGTCGAGCGGGTGGTGGATGGCGATACCCTGCGCCTGGCCGACGGCCGCAGCGTGCGCCTGATCGGCCTCAATGCGCCCGAGCGGGCGCGCAACGGCCAGGGCGCACAGCCGTTCGCCGAGGCGGCGCGCCGGCGCCTGCAGCTGCTGGTCGAGGCCAATGGCGGGCGCGTCGGCCTGCGTCCGGGCGAGCCGGCGCGCGATCACTACGGGCGCACCCTGGCGCACGTCTACGATGACGCCGGGCGCAACCTGGAGGCGCAGTTGCTTGCCGAGGGGCTGGCCTATCAGGTGGCGTTCGAGCCGGCTAGCGGGCTGGTCGACTGCCAGCGCCAGGCCGAGCGGCAGGCCCGCGGCGGCCGTCTGGGCCTGTGGCGCAGCAGCCCAGTGGTGGCGGCGCAGGCGCTCGAGCGCGGCGGCTTCGCCCTGGTGCGCGGGCGCGTCGAGCGCGTGCAGCGCAATCGCGGCGGCTTGTGGCTGGAGCTGCAGGGGCCGCTGGTGCTGCGGATAGAGCCTAAGCTTCTGGGGTATTTCGATCTCGCCGCGCTGCAGGGGCTGGTCGGGCGCGAGGTCGAGGCGCGCGGCTGGGTGGTTGACCGGGCGCGAAGAGGCGGCGTAAATGCGCAGCAGGCGCGCTGGATGCTGTCCCTTACCCATGCGGCCATGCTCGAGGTGTTGCCATGATTGTGCGTTGTGCGTTGTTGCTGGTCGTGCTGTGGCAGCTGGTCGGTTGCGCCGTCAATCCGGCGACCGGGCGCACCGATTTCGTGATGATGAGCGAGCGGCAGGAAATCGAGCTGGGCCAGCGCTACAGCCAGGAAATCCTCAAGCAGTACCCGCGCTACCCCGATGAAAAGCTGCAGGCCTATGTGCAGCAGGTCGGCGAGCGGGTTGCCCGCCATGGTCATCGCAGCCAGTTGCAGTACCGCTTCACGGTCATCGACAGCCCGGACATCAACGCCTTCGCCGTGCCGGGCGGGCATATCTATATCCACCGCGGGCTGATGGCCTACCTCGGTTCGGAGGCCGAGCTGGCGGCAGTGCTCGGTCACGAGGTCGGCCACGTTACCGCTCGCCACAGCGTGCGCCAGCAGAGCCAGTCGACGGCCTGGAACATCCTCGGCCAGGCAGTGGCGGTGGGCACCGGGGTCGGCGCGGCGGGCGATCTGACCAATGTCCTGGGCGGTGCCTTCGTCAGCGGCTACGGGCGCGACATGGAGCTGGAGGCCGATGGCCTCGGCGCGCAATACCTGGCGCGCAGCGGCTATGACCCGCAGGCGATGATCGAGGTGGTCAAGGTGCTCAAGGCTCAGGAGGACTTCGCCCGCGACCAGGCCCAGGCCAAGGGGCAGGAGGTGCCACCGTCCGGCTACCACGGCCTATTCGACACCCACCCGGACAACGATACCCGCCTGCGTCAGGTGGTGGCCGCCGCCAGCCCGCTGGCCAGCGGCCAGGGCGAGGTCGGCCGGGATGCCTATCTGCAGCAGATCGAGGGCATGCCCTTCGGCGACTCGGCCGATGCCGGCGTGCGCCGCGGGCAGCGCTTCTATCATGGTGGGCTGGATTTCACCCTGGCCTTCCCGCCGGGCTGGGAGCTGATCAATCGGGCCGATGCGGTGATCATGCACGCCCCCGATCAGCAGGCGTTCGTGGTCATGAGCCTCGAGCCCCTGGCGCAGCCGGCGACGGCGCAGGAATACCTCGGCCGCCGTGCCGGCCGCCAGCAGTTGGTGCAGCAGGACAGTTTCCGCCAGGCCGGGCTGGAGGTCGCCACTGGCGTGGTGCCGGGGGCGGCGGCCAAGCGGGTGGCGGTGATCATGCGCGAGAAGCAGGCGTTCCTCTTCGTGGCCGCGGTCAAGGGTCGTGCTTCGCTGGAAAGCCAGGATGAGCGGTTCCTCGAGGTGATCCGCAGTTTCCGTCCGCTGCAGGCGCAGGAGCGTGAGCTGACCGAGCCGCGCCGCCTGCGTCTGGTGCAGCTCAAGCCCGGCCAGGGGCTGGAGGCGCTGAGCGGGCAGATGAGCGTCGAGGGCGATCCGCTGACGCGCCTGCGCCTGCTCAACGGCCTGTACCCGAGCGGGCAACCGCGCCCCGAGGCCTGGCTGAAGATGGTGCGCTAGGGCGCCGCAGCCCGCGTAGAGCGGCCTTGTCGGCGTCAGCCATCTTGCGTATGCTCGCTCGCCTGCGTTTCACAGCAAAAGCGGGAATAGCCAACATGTCCGATTTGAAAACTGCCGCTCTCGAGTACCACGCCCAGCCCCGTCCGGGAAAACTGAGCGTGGAACTGACCAAGCCCACTGCCACTGCCCGCGACCTGTCCCTGGCCTACAGCCCGGGTGTGGCTGAGCCGGTGCGCGAGATTGCCCGCGATGCCGAACTGGCCTATCGCTATACCGGCAAGGGCAACCTGGTGGCAGTGATTTCCGACGGTACCGCTATTCTCGGCCTGGGCAACCTCGGCCCGCTGGCCTCCAAGCCGGTGATGGAAGGCAAGGGCGTGCTGTTCAAGCGTTTCGCCGGTATCGACGTATTCGACATCGAAGTCGACTCCGAGAGCCCGCAGGCCTTCATCGACACGGTCAAGCGCATCTCCATCACCTTCGGTGGCATCAACCTGGAAGATATCAAGGCACCCGAGTGCTTCGAGATCGAGCGCGCGCTGATCGAACAGTGCGACATTCCGGTGTTCCACGATGACCAGCACGGCACCGCCATCGTCACCGCGGCCGGCATGCTCAACGCCCTGGAAATCGCCGGCAAGAACCTGCCGGAGGCCAAGATCGTCTGCCTCGGCGCCGGTGCCGCCGCGATCTCCTGCATGAAGCTGCTGGTGAGCATGGGCGCCAAGGTCGAGAACATCTTCATGAACGACCGCAAGGGCGTGATCCATGCCGGTCGCGACGACCTCAACCAGTACAAGGCGGTGTTCGCCCACGAGACCGACAAGCGCACCCTGTCCGACGCCCTCGACGGCGCCGACGTGTTCGTTGGCCTGTCCGGCGCCAACCTGCTGAGCGCGGAAGACCTCAAGCGCATGGCGCCGAACCCGATCGTGTTCGCCTGCTCCAACCCGGATCCGGAGATCAAGCCGGAACTGGCCCGCGAAGCGCGCCCGGACGTGATCATGGCGACCGGTCGTTCGGACTACCCGAACCAGGTCAACAATGTGCTCGGCTTCCCCTTCATCTTCCGCGGTGCGCTGGACGTGCGTGCGACCCGCATCAACGAAGAGATGAAGATCGCCGCCGCGCTGGCCCTGCGTGACCTGGCCAAGCTGCCGGTGCCGCAGGAAGTCTGCGACGCCTATGGCGGCATCGCGCTGAGCTTCGGTCGCGAGTACATCATTCCGAAGCCGATGGATGCACGTCTGATCACCGTGATCTCCGATGCCGTGGCCAAGGCGGCGATCGAGACCGGCGTGGCGACCCTGCCGTACCCGAAGAACTACCCGCTGAAGTCGGTGGATGACGTGTTCAACGGCTAAGCCGTAGCGCATAAAAAAGCCCCGCAACTGCGGGGCTTTTTTGTGGGTGGCGTTTGCGGTCCGGGCTCGGCGTGGTCGAGCGCAAGCCCTCAGAACAGGTCGATGGGGGCGGCTTCATCCTGCGGCAGCGGGCTGCCGGGGATGGCCAGGCCGTCCAGCTCGCTGGTCGGGGGCGGCGAGTCTTCGCTCTTGAACAGCTCGAAGTAGGCGTCCGGCGCGCCTGGCGAGGCGGCGCGGCCGCTGAGCGGATCGACGCGCAGGGTGAGCAGGCCGGCCGGCTCGGGCGGCAGGTGTTCCGGCTTGTCCTTCAGCGCGGCGCTCATGTAGTCCATCCAGATCGGCAGGGCCACGGTGCCGCCGTACTCGTGGCGGCCCAGGCTTTCCGGCTGGTCGAAGCCGGACCACACGGTGGTCACGTAATCGGCGTTGTAGCCGGAGAACCAGCTGTCCTTGGACTCGTTGGTGGTGCCGGTCTTGCCCGCCAGGTCGCCGCGGCCCATGGCCAGAGCGCGGCGCCCGGTACCGCGCTTGATCACGTCCTGCAGCATGTTGGTGAGGATGTAGGCGGTGCGCTCGTCGATGATCTGTTCGGCGATCACCGGCTTGACCGGGGCGGCATTCGCCTCCAGCGAGAGCGGCATGGCGTTCTGTTCTTCCAGGTTCGCCGCGCTGCTGGCGGTGCGCGCCGGGTTGGCGATGAACAGCGGTTTGCCCTCGCGGCTGTCGATGCGCTCGATCAGGTACGGCTGGATCTTGTAGCCGCCGTTGGCGAAGGCGGTCCAGCCGGTGGCGATCTCCAGCGGGGTCAGGTTGGCCGTGCCGAGGGCCAGCGACAGGTTGCGCGGCAGGTCCTGCTTGTTGAAGCCGAAGTTGCTGATGTAGTTGAGGGCGAAGTCGATGCCGATGGTCTGCAGCAGGCGGATCGATACCAGGTTGCGCGACTTGTACAGGGCCTCGCGCAGGCGGATCGGGCCGAGGAAGGTGTTGTTGTCGTTCTTCGGGCGCCAGGCTTCATCCATGCCCGCTTCCTGGAACACGATGGGCGCATCGTTGACCAGGCTGGCGGCGGTGAAGCCACTGTCCAGTGCGGCGCTATAGATGAAGGGCTTGAAGCTCGAGCCGGGCTGGCGCTTGGCCTGGGCTGCGCGGTTGTAGTTGCTCTGCTCGAAGGAGAAGCCGCCGACCAGGGCGCGGATGGCACCATTCTGCGGGTCCAGCGAGACCAGGGCGCTCTGTGCGGCCGGAATCTGGCGGAACAGCAGGCTGTTGTTCTTCGTCTCGCGTTCGACCCGGACCAGGTCGCCGATCTGCACCACGTCTTCCGGTTTCTGCGGCCTTGGCCCCAGGCTGTTGGTGTTGAGGAAGGGGCGGGCCCATTTCATGCTGTCCCAGGCCACCGGCTCTTCCTCACCGTTGCGCTTGAGTACCAGGATGCCGCTCTTCTCGACCTGACTGACGATCACCGGCTCCAGGCCGCCAATGCTTTTCTGCTTGCTCAGTTCCTGCAGCCAGGCTTCGCGGGTCAGGCCGGGCAGGCGGGTTTCCGGGCCGCGGTAGCCATGGCGCTGGTCATAGCTGATCAGACCGTCATGCAGGGACTGGTTGGCGGCCTCCTGCAGCGCGGCGGGTACTGTGGTGGTGACACGGAAACCTTCGGTGTAGGCGTCGCTGCCATAGCGGCCGACCATTTCGGCGCGGGCCATTTCGGCGATGTAGGGCGCATTCAGTTCCGGCGGTTGCACATGATGGCGTGCGTCCACCGGCTCGGCGATGGCGGCGTCATAGCGGGCCTGGTCGATGGCGCCCAGTTTCAGCATGCGGCCGAGAATCCAGTCGCGGCGTTCCATGCTGCGTTTCGGATTGATCAGCGGGTTGTAGCGCGAGGGTGCCTTGGGCAGGCCGGCGATCATCGCCATCTGCGCCAGGCTGGTGTCGCGGATCGATTTGCCGTAGTAAACCTGGGCGGCTGCCTCGATGCCGTAGGCGCGGTTGCCCAGGTATATCTTGTTGACGTAGAGCTCGAGGATTTCGTTCTTGCTGAGCTCGCGTTCTATCTGCAAAGCGAGGAGTATCTCGCTGATCTTGCGTGAAAAGCTGCGTTCGTTGGTAAGGAAGAAATTCTTCGCTACCTGCATGGTGATGGTGCTGCCGCCAGTCTGGATGTGTCCGCTCGACAATAACTGAGTGGCAGCACGCATCAGGCTGGTAAAGTCGACGCCATAATGGTTGGCGAAATTGTCGTCTTCTGCCGCCAGCAGGGCGTGGATGAAGTCCTGGGGGATGTCATCGAAGCGAATGGGGGAACGGCGCATCTCGCCAAACTCGGCGATCAGCTTGTTATCACTGCTGTAGACGCGCAGGGGGATCTGTAGCTGGATGCTGCGCAGTGACTCGACCGAGGGCAGGCCAGGACTAAGGTAGAGGAAGGCACCGCTGAAACTGAGGGCTAGCCCACAAAAAACGGCGACGCAAGACCACCAGAAAAACTTCAGCAGACGCATTAGGACTCTTGGATTTCCAGATAAAAGAATGAGTTAAGCGTGGGGCAGTGTGAAAAGAGGAAAACTGTTCACATTATAAGCGGTTTTTTTGCCGGGTAGCCATTTGCGCTTCTGTCAAGACTGTTATTTAATGTGGAAAAACATAAATAGTCCGTAAGTCTCGGATGCAGATAGGAAATCGGTCGTGCTAGGGCTCTTCAATAAGAAAGCGAACACGCTTCTGGGGATCGACATCAGTTCGACCTCGGTCAAGCTCCTCGAATTGAGTCGCTCGGGAAGCCGCTACAAAGTAGAGGCCTACGCTGTCGAGCCGCTCCCACCCAATGCTGTTGTCGAAAAGAACATCGCCGAGCTGGAAGGCGTTGGTCAGGCGCTGTCGCGCGTGCTGGCCAAGGCCAAGACTGGCACGCGGTCGGCTGCCGTTGCAGTCGCCGGCTCCGCGGTGATCACCAAGACGATCGAGATGGAGGCCGGTCTCAACGACGACGAGCTGGAAAACCAGCTGAAGATCGAGGCGGACCAGTACATCCCCTACCCGCTCGAAGAGGTTGCCATCGACTTCGAGGTGCAGGGTGTTTCGGCGCGCAACGCCGACCGCGTGGAAGTGCTGCTGGCGGCCTGCCGCAAAGAGAACGTCGAGGTGCGCGAAGCCGCATTGGCGTTGTCCGGTCTGACGGCCAAGGTGGTGGATGTCGAGGCTTACGCCCTCGAGCGCGCCTATGGTCTGCTCGCGGCCCAGTTGGGTAGCGGCCACGACGAGCTGACGGTTGCGATAGTCGACATCGGTGCGACCATGACGACCCTCAGCGTCCTGCATAACGGTCGCACCATTTACACCCGCGAGCAGATGTTCGGCGGTCGCCAGTTGACCGAAGAGATTCAGCGCCGCTATGGCCTGTCGGTCGAGGAGGCCGGCCTGGCCAAGAAGCAGGGCGGCCTGCCTGACGACTACGAGAGCGAAGTGCTGCAGCCTTTCAAGGAGGCGGTGGTGCAGCAGGTCTCACGCTCGCTGCAGTTCTTCTTCGCCGCCGGGCAGTTCAACGATGTCGATTACATCCTTCTGGCCGGTGGGACCGCGTCCATCCCCGACCTCGATCGACTGATCCAGCAAAAAATCGGTACTCCAACCCTGGTGGCCAACCCGTTCGCCGATATGGCGCTGGGTGGCAAGGTCAATGCTGGTGCGCTGGCAAGCGATGCGCCTTCGTTGATGATTGCCTGTGGTCTGGCGATGAGGAGTTTTGACTGATGGCACGGATCAACCTTCTTCCCTGGCGCGAACAGCTGCGCGAAGAGCGCAAGCAGCGCTTTCTGGTCGCTCTTGCCGGCGTGCTCGTGATTTCTGCTGGCTTGGTATTCCTCGGCGGCCAGTACCTGAACGGCGCCATCGAGCAGCAAACCGCACGTAACGAGTTCGTGCGCAAGGAAATTGCCGTGCTGGATGCGCGAATCAAGGAAATCAGCGAGCTGAAAACCCGGCGTGCGCAACTGCTTGAACGGATGAAGATCATTCAGGATCTGCAGGGCAACCGGCCGATCATTGGGCGGGTTTTCGATCAGTTCGTCCGCACGCTGCCGGATGGGGTGTATTTCTCAGAGTTGAAGATGGAAGGCAAGTCGATCGCCATCACCGGCGCAGCCGAGTCGAACAATCGGGTCTCCAATCTGATGCGTAATCTGGACTCTTCGGACTGGTTGAAAGAGCCAAATTTGACTGAGGTCAAGGCGGTGACTGCAGGGGCGGTTGACCAGGCCAACGTTTTCAAACTCACGGTCAAACAGACTCGCCCCGGAGAAGAGGCAGAGGAAGAGGCGATTTTAGAGAAGGGCGCTAATAAAAAAGCTCCAGTAAAAGCAGGGGGTAAAAAATAATGAGCCTTACTGAATCTCTGGAGTCCTTGCGCAAGGTAGATCTGTCAGAGCTTGATCTGAACAATCTGGGCTCTTGGCCTGCTGCGGTAAAGGCTATTGCTTGCATGCTGTTGCTCATTGCGGCCATGGCGCTTGGCTACAATTTTTATCTTAAAGATCTGCAGGCTCAGTTGGATGGGAAGCGTGCAGAAGAGGAAACGCTAAAGCAGCAATTCTCAAGCAAGGCTTTTCAGGCTGCCAATCTGGAAGCGTACAAGGTTCAGATGAAGGAAATGGAGGAGTCTTTCGGGGCTTTGCTGCGTCAGTTGCCTAGCGATACGGAGGTGCCGGGGCTGCTTGAGGATATTACTCGAACCGGTCTGGGGAGTGGCTTGGAGTTCGAAGAGATCAAGTTGCAGCCGGAAGTTGCTCAGCAATTCTATATCGAGCTGCCGATTCAGATGTCGGTAGTGGGTGGTTATCACGATTTGGCGTCTTTCGTCAGTGGTGTTGCCAGTCTGCCGCGGATTGTTACGCTGCATGATTTCGAGATCAAGCCGAGTGAGGAGGGCAACATTTCCAAGTTGCGCATGCGCGTTCTCGCCAAGACTTACCGGTATAACGACCAGGAGCTGAAGAAATGACAGTGGCTCGCCTGCTGTTTCTAATGTGTGCGCTGGCTCTTGCTGGGTGCGTTGGTGGCGATGACTTTTCCGATCTTCAAGCTTTTATGGATCAAGAACGCGCGCGCCCGAAGGGTTCTATTGAGCCCTTGCCAAAGTTTCAGCCTTATGAGGCGTTTACCTACGGTGCTGCTGCTCTTCGCAATCCGTTCCAGCCGCCTGTCAAGATTGATCTCGCGAGTCAGCAAAAAGGCTCGAAAGATGTAAAACCCGACGAAACACGGGTTCGCCAATTTCTTGAGGGCTTCAATATAGAAACTTTTGAAATGGTCGGAACGCTTGCGAACCAAGGTTCAGTATATGCACTGATTCGTGGGGCGGGCGGAGTGCATCGTGTCAAGGCGGGGGACTACCTCGGGCGCAACCACGGCCGCGTCACGGTGATCGATGAGGCTAAAGTGGATGTGATTGAAATTGTTCCCGATGGTGAGGGGGGGTGGCTTGAGCGACCTCGGTCTCTGTCTCTCAAGGAGCGCTCTTAAATGGCGATTTCAGGCATGGAAAATAATTATATATCTGCACAATGGGGCAAGCTGATGAACGGCTATTTATCTCGTCTTGGTGTCTCGCTTGCTGTCGCTATTTTTGCGCCCAGTCTGCTTGCAGCAAACTTGCAAGGTTTGGATGTGGCCTCGCTGCCAGGTGACAAGGTTGAGTTAAAGCTGACATTTGATGAGCCTGTAGTTGCTCCGCGCGGCTACACGATTGAGCAGCCTGCCCGTATTGCCCTCGATTTGCCGGGAGTGGCGAATAAGCTAGGTACCAAGAACCGCGAGCTAGGTGTTGGTAATGCTCGCAGCGTTACCGTGGTGGAGGCGAAGGATCGCACCCGTTTGATTGTGAATTTGTCTACGCTAATGCCCTACAGTACTCGTGCTGAGGGTAATAACATATACGTAGTAGTGGGTGATGCATCTGCGAGTTCTGCGGCACCGTCCTCTCCTGCTGTTGCTCAGCCTGCTCGTCCCTTGCCGTCAGTTGGGAGGGAAATTAAGGGTGTTGATTTCCAGCGTGGCGAACTCGGTGAAGGCAATGTTGTTATCGAATTGTCAGATGCCACGGTTAGCCCCGATATTCAGGAGCAGGGTGGCAAGATTCGCTTGAGTTTTGCTAAGACCCAGTTGCCTGACGCATTGAAGGTGCGCTTGGATGTAAAGGACTTTGCAACGCCCGTTCAGTTCGTCAGTGCTGTCACTGAGGGGGATAAAACCAATATTTCCATTGAGCCGTCCGGTCTGTATGACTATTTGGTCTTCCAGACGGACAACAAGCTGACTGTCAGTGTCAAGCCGCTAACCCAGGATGATGTGGAGAAGCGTAAGGCTGAGCGCTTTGCTTACTCGGGCGAGAAGCTGTCCCTGAATTTTCAGGATATCGATGTTCGCTCGGTCCTTCAGTTGATTGCTGACTTCACTGATCTCAATCTGGTGGCCAGCGATACCGTGCAGGGCAATATAACCCTGCGTCTGCAGAACGTGCCTTGGGATCAGGCGCTGGATCTGGTGCTCAAGACCCGCGGGCTTGATAAGCGCAAGGTGGGCAATGTGCTGTTGGTCGCTCCGGCAGATGAAATTGCTGCTCGTGAGCGTCAGGAGTTGGAGGCCAAGAATCAAATAGCCGAACTTGCGCCTCTGCGTAGGGAGTTGATACAGGTTAACTACGCCAAGGCCTCAGATATTGCTGCGCTGTTTCAATCTGTTGCAGGTTTGGAGTCCGGGGATAAGGCGGAGCGGGGCTCCGTTACTGTTGACGATCGCACCAATAGTATAATCGCCTTTCAAACCCAGGAGAATTTGGATGAATTGCGCCGCATAGTTGCGCAACTGGATATACCAGTTCGTCAGGTGATGATTGAGGCTCGGATTGTTGAGGCCAGTGTCGGTTTTGATAAGAGTCTGGGTGTCCGCTGGGGCGGGGCATTCCTTGGTGACAATAATTGGAGTTTCTATGGCAAGGATGGCGCGAGGGGCTTTGATGATGATGGCAACCTCCTGTTGCCAGGCACCAAAACTGCCGGGGATTACACTTCGCAAGATGCGACCATGAATGTGCCCTTTGTCGATATGGGGGTTGCAAATAGCACTTCGGGTATCGGCATCGGTTTCTTGACGGATAATGTGATCCTTGACCTGCAGCTGTCTGCCATGGAAAAGACCGGTAATGGCGAGGTAATTTCACAGCCCAAGGTTGTAACTTCTGATAAGGAAACGGCCAAGATCCTCAAGGGCTCCGAAGTGCCCTATCAGGAGTCAAGCTCCAGTGGCGCGACAACCGTCTCGTTCAAAGAGGCAGCCCTTGCCTTGGAGGTTACGCCGCAAATCACACCGGATAACCGTATCATCATGGAAGTTAAGGTTAATAAGGACGAGCCGGATTACGAGAACGCGGTGCTGGGTGTTCCACCGATCAGAAAGAACGAGGTGAACGCCAAGGTTCTGGTGAGTGATGGTGAGACTATTGTCATCGGTGGCGTCTTCTCTAACACCCAAAGTAAAGCGGTGGAGAAAGTGCCTCTTCTGGGGGATATGCCTTTTCTTGGTCGTCTTTTCCGGCGCGATATTGTCCAGGAAAGCAAGAATGAGCTGCTGGTATTCATCACTCCACGCATCATGAACAACCAAGCCATCGCCGTGAGTCGTTGATGTTGTGAGGAATTTGATACTGGTAGGCCCGATGGGGGCTGGTAAGAGCACCATCGGGCGGTTGTTGGCAAAAGAGTTGAAGTTGCAGTTCAAGGACTCCGACAAGGAGATCGAGCAGCGCACCGGTGCTGACATT
The DNA here is from genome assembly GCF_009799925.1 of Pseudomonas sp. R-28-1W-6. Lineage (GTDB taxonomy): Bacteria > Pseudomonadota > Gammaproteobacteria > Pseudomonadales > Pseudomonadaceae > Aquipseudomonas. The sequence continues at coordinate 426,973 of NZ_WELK01000003.1, read as the reverse complement.
CCTTGGATCTTCGATGTCGAGGGTGAGCAGGGGTTTCGCGAGCGCGAGCAGTCGATGATCGCGGAGCTCTGCGAGCTTGGTGGTGTGGTGATTGCGACCGGCGGCGGTGTAGTGCTGCGGCCGGAGAATCGCCAGGCGCTTCGTGCTGGCGGCCGGGTGATCTACCTGCATGCCTCGGTAGAGCAGCAGCTGGATCGCACCTCGCGTGACCGCAATCGCCCGCTGCTGCGCAATTCCGATCCGGCCAAGGTGCTCGCAAGTCTTATGCAGATTCGTGATCCCCTGTACCGAGAGATTGCGGATGTGATCATCGAGACCGATGAGCGTCCGCCGCGCATGGTGGTGCAGGAAATCATTGATCGTCTCGATGCGCTTCCTCCCCGTTAAAGCCAGGGCCTAACTGCGCTATCCTATTGCCCTTTCTTCAGGGGGCGTCATGCAGACTCTTACAGTCGATCTAGGTGAGCGCAGTTATCCCATCTACATAGGTGAGGGGCTGTTGGCTCGTGCGGAGCTGTTCAAGCAGCACCTTGCTGGCCGGCAGGTTGCCATTGTCACCAATGAGATCGTGGCGCCGCTTTATCTGAAGGCCCTCGAAGCCAGCCTGGCTGGTTGTGAGTTGACCTCCGTCATCTTGCCGGACGGCGAATCCCACAAGAACTGGCAGACCTTGCAGCTGATCTTCGACGGTCTGCTGCAGGCGCGCCATGATCGACGCACCACGGTTGTCGCCTTGGGCGGCGGCGTGGTTGGCGACATGGCCGGTTTTGCGGCGGCCTGTTACCAGCGTGGTGTCGACTTCATCCAGGTGCCGACCACGCTGCTGTCTCAGGTCGACTCTTCGGTTGGTGGCAAGACCGGCATCAATCACCCGCTGGGCAAGAACATGGTCGGTGCCTTCTATCAACCGAAGGCGGTGGTGATCGATACCTCGGTGCTGGCTACCCTGCCGGCCCGCGAGCTGTCCGCCGGACTGGCCGAGGTCATCAAGTACGGTTTGATTTGCGACGAGGCCTTTCTGGGCTGGCTCGAGGCGCATGTCGAGGCCTTGCGGGCCTTGGATGGTCGGGCCTTGATCGAGGCGATCGAGCGCTCCTGTGCGGCCAAGGCGCGTGTGGTCGGTGCCGATGAGCGCGAGTCGGGGGTGCGGGCCACGCTCAACCTCGGGCATACCTTCGGGCACGCCATCGAGACCCACATGGGTTATGGCGTCTGGTTGCACGGTGAGGCCGTCGCTGCAGGAACGGCCATGGCGCTCGAGATGTCTACTCGCCTGGGTTGGATATCCGCGTCCGAGCGCGACCGCGGTCTGCGCCTGCTGATCAAGGCTGGGCTGCCAGTCGTGCCGCCCGCCGAGATGACGGCGGATGATTTCCTCGAACATATGGCGGTGGATAAGAAGGTCCTCGACGGTCGCTTGCGTCTGGTGCTGCTGCGCCGGATGGGCGATGCGGTGGTGACCGATGAATTCCCGCGCGAAGTGCTGGATGCCACTCTGGCTGCGGATTACCGCGCCCTGGCGGCTCGACTTGAATCATAACGAGAGTTCCATGACCAGTTTGCATGCCGATGAGGCCTACCTCGGCCATTACCAGTTCAGCCATGACCCCTTCGCCGCGCGCGTGCCGGGCTTCCGTTTTTTCCCGGCGCAGCGCAAGCCGGTGCTGGGGCAGTTGCATCACCTGGCGCGCTACAGCCAATTGCTGCTGGTGGTCAGTGGGCCGATTGGCAGCGGCAAGACGCTGCTGCGCCAGGCGCTGGTCGCCAGCACCAACAAGCAGGCGGTGCAGAGTGTAGTGGTGTCGGCTCGCGGCGCGGGGGATCCGGCCGGGTTGTTCCGCCAGATCGCCCAGGGCCTGGGGATGCAGCAGTTCGATGTGCGCAGCATTCTCGCGCAGGTGGCGCAGCTGGCGCTGACCGGTCAGGAGGTCTACCTGCTGGTGGATGATGCCGAGCAGCTGGCGGATGCCACGCTGGAGGGTTTGTTCGCCCTGGCGGCGGGTGCTGGCGAGGCGCGCCCGCATGTGTTCCTGTTTGCCGAAACTGCCCTGATCTCGCGGCTCGAGGCTCTGGCCGACGGCGAAGAGCGTTTTCACGCCATCGAGCTGCAACCCTACAGTGAGGATGAGGTGAGGGAATACCTGGCCCAGCGTCTGGACGGTGCGGGACAGGGTATCGAGTTGCTCTCGGATGACCAGGTAACCGATATCTACCTCACTTCCGGTGGCTGGCCCGGGCGGATCAACCAGGTGGCGCGTGACGTGCTGATCGAGGCGATGCTGGCCCAGCGCAACGCGGCGAGCGGTTCGGCGGGCCTGCTGGGCTTGCCGCGAAAGCACCTGCTGGCTCTGGTGGTGGTGGCGATCGGGCTCGGCGCTGCGTGGTTCATGCAGGGGCGGCAGGAGCGTCTGGCGCAGGAGTCGCCGGCGCAGGTGCAGTCCGAGGCCGTGGCGCCGGTCGCGGACGCAACGGCTGGTGCGGAGCCGGACCCGGCAGCCAAGTCCGAGGGCGGTGCGTCCATCGAGTTCGCCGGCTCCAGTCAGCCGTTGCCGCTGCCGCTGGTGGGCGAGGCCCAGCCGGTCATTCGCGAGCCGCTGGCGCAGGCCTCTGGGATGGCCGAAGGCGAAGAGGGTGGTGAGGCGGAAAACCTGGCGGCCTTGCCGCCCGCGCAACCGGTCGCGCCGGTTGCCGTGCCGAACGCGCCCCCGGCTGCCGTTACGCCCGTCGCGGCGCCCGTGCAGCCAGTCGCTGCGCCTGCAGTGCCGGTGGCGGCAGCCGCGCCGAAGCCGGTGGCCGTGGCCAAGCCGGCCGCGCCCCAGCCCAAGCCGGCTGTCGTCGCCGTGGCCAAGACCGGCTCCGCGAGCGCGGGTTGGTATGGAGCGCAACCCGCCAGCCAGTTTGCCCTGCAGATTCTCGGTACCCGCTCGGAGGGTGGGGCGCAGGCCTTCATCAGCAAGAACGGCGCGGAGTACCGCTACTTCAAGAAAATGCACCAGGGCCAGCCGCTGTATGTGGTGACCTACGGCAAGTTTTCCAGTCGGGCGGCGGCGCAGGCGGCGATCAAGTCGCTGCCGGCCAGCGTACAGGCGGGCAAACCCTGGCCGCGCAGTTTTGCCAGTATCCAGCAAGAGGCCGTGCAGGCCCGTTAGTGGTCCATTATTTGCGAGTGGTTCGGTGACTGGTCGGTGCTAACACGAACGGCCGGTCACTGCCTTTCTTCTGCGCGACATAAGATTTCATCCCCCCGTCACGAAGATTTGTGACGCCAGGGGTGCGTATGTACAATGTCTGCCCTTTGCCTGCGCCATGCTGGGGTTTTCCCCTGCGCGCGTGGCAGGTAGGTCGATGAATTAGAAAGCAATTTGCCTATAAAGGCAGCCTGGTGAGAGTCCCTATGAAAGCAGGTCTGTACCATCCTGATGAGTTCAAGGATAACTGCGGCTTCGGCTTGATCGCCCATATGCAGGGCGAGGCAAGTCACAACTTGCTGCAGACTGCCATTGAAGCCCTGACCTGTATGACCCACCGCGGCGGTATCAACGCCGACGGCAAGACCGGTGACGGTTGTGGTCTGCTGATCCAGAAGCCGGATCTGTTCCTGCGCGCCATGTCCGTGCAGCATTTCGGTGTCGAACTGCCGCAGCAGTACGCCGTGGGCATGGTGTTCTTCAACCAGGACCCGGCCAAGGCCGAAGCCGCGCGCGAGAACATGAACCGCGAAATCCTCGCTGCCGGCCTGACCCTGGTTGGCTGGCGCAAGGTGCCGGTCGACACCAGCGTCCTCGGCCGCCTGGCCCTGGAGCGTCTGCCGCAGATCGAGCAGGTGTTCGTCGGCGGCGAAGGCCTGTCCGACCAGGACTTCGCCATCAAGCTGTTCAGCGCCCGTCGTCGCTCCTCGGTGGCCAATGCCGCCGACACCGACCACTACATCTGCAGCTTTTCGCACAAGACCATCATCTACAAAGGCCTGATGATGCCGGCCGACCTGCAGCAGTTCTACCCGGACCTGGGTGACGAGCGCCTGCAGACCGCCATTTGCGTATTCCACCAGCGCTTCTCCACCAACACCCTGCCGAAATGGCCGCTGGCGCAGCCGTTCCGCTTCCTCGCCCACAACGGCGAGATCAACACCATCACCGGCAACCGCAACTGGGCCCAGGCCCGGCGCACCAAGTTTGCCAACGAGCTGATCCCCGATCTGGAAGAGCTCGGCCCGCTGGTCAACCGTGTCGGCTCCGACTCCTCGAGCATGGACAACATGCTCGAGCTGATGGTCACCGGCGGCATCGACCTGTTCCGCGGCGTGCGCATGATCATCCCGCCGGCCTGGCAGAACATGGAAACCATGGACGCCGACCTGCGTGCGTTCTATGAGTACAACTCCATGCACATGGAGCCGTGGGACGGCCCCGCCGGCGTGGTGCTGACCGACGGCCGCTACGCCGTCTGCCTGCTCGACCGTAATGGGCTTCGCCCGGCGCGCTGGGTCACCACCAAGAACGGCTACATCACCCTCGCCTCGGAAATCGGCGTGTGGAACTACCAGCCGGAAGACGTGCTGGCCAAGGGCCGCGTCGGCCCGGGGCAGATCCTCGCAGTGGATACCGAGACCGGCCAGGTGCTGAGCACCGACGACATCGACAACCGCCTGAAGTCGCGCCACCCCTACAAGCAGTGGCTGCGCCAGAATGCCGTGCGCATCCAGGCGACCCTGGCCGACGACCAGGGCGTGGCCAGCTACGATGCCGACCAGCTCAAGCAATACATGAAGATGTTCCAGGTCACCTTCGAGGAGCGTGACCAGGTCCTGCGTCCGCTGGCCGAACAGGGCCAGGAAGCGGTCGGCTCGATGGGCGATGACACGCCGATGGCGGTGCTGTCGCAACGCGTGCGTTCGACCTACGACTATTTCCGCCAGCAGTTCGCCCAGGTCACCAACCCGCCGATCGACCCGCTGCGCGAAGCCATCGTCATGTCCCTGGAGATCTGCCTCGGTGCCGAGCGCAACATCTTCCAGGAGTCGCCCGACCATGCGATCCGCGTGATCCTCAGCTCGCCGGTGATCTCGCCGGCCAAGTGGCGCTCGCTGATGGCCCTCGACGAGCCGGGCTTCGAACGCCACGTCATCGACCTCAACTACGACGAGAGCGTCGGGCTGGAAGCGGCGGTGCGCAACATCGCCGACCAGGCCGAGGAAGCGGTGCGTGCCGGCAAGACCCAGCTGGTGCTGACCGACCGCCACATCGCCCCGGGCAAGCTGCCGGCCCATGCCTCGCTGGCCGTCGGCGCCGTACACCACCGCCTGACCGAGACCGGCCTGCGTTGCGACAGCAACATCCTGGTCGAGACCGCCACCGCCCGCGACCCGCACCACTTCGCCGTGCTGCTCGGCTTCGGCGCTTCGGCGGTGTACCCGTACCTGGCCTACGAAGTGCTGGCCGACCTGATCCGCACCGGCGAAGTGCTCGGCGACCTGGACGAAGTGTTCAAGCACTACCGCAAGGGCATCTCCAAGGGCCTGCTGAAGATCCTGTCGAAGATGGGCATCTCCACCATCGCTTCCTACCGCGGCGCGCAGCTGTTCGAAGCGGTCGGCCTGGCCGATGAAGTGGTCGAGCTGAGCTTCCGTGGCGTCGCCAGCCGCCTGAAGGGCGCGCGCTTCGTCGATATCGAGGCCGAGCAGAAGCTGCTGGCCTTCGAGGCCTGGAACAACCGCAAGGCCATCCAGCAGGGCGGTCTGCTCAAGTTCGTCTACGGCGGCGAGTACCACGCCTACAACCCGGACGTGGTCAACACCCTGCAGGCCGCCGTGCAGCAGGGCAACTACGAGAAGTACAAGGAATACGCCGCGCTGGTCGACACCCGCCCGGTGTCGATGCTGCGCGACCTGCTGCAGGTCAAGCTGGCCGAGCAGCCGCTGGCGCTCGATCAGGTCGAGCCGCTGCAGTCGATCTTCAAGCGCTTCGATGCCGCCGGGATCTCCCTCGGCGCACTGTCGCCGGAAGCCCACGAAGCCATCGCCGAGGCGATGAACCGCATCGGTGGTCGCTCCAACTCCGGTGAGGGCGGCGAAGACCCGGCCCGCTACGGCACCGTGCGCAGCTCGAAGATCAAGCAGGTGGCCACCGGCCGTTTCGGCGTGACCCCGGAATACCTGGTCAATGCCGAAGTGCTGCAGATCAAGGTGGCCCAGGGCGCCAAGCCCGGCGAAGGCGGCCAGCTGCCGGGCGGCAAGGTCAACGGACTGATCGCCCGTCTGCGCTATGCGGTGCCCGGCGTGACCCTGATCTCGCCGCCGCCGCACCACGACATCTACTCGATCGAAGACCTGTCGCAGCTGATCTTCGACCTCAAGCAGGTCAACCCGCAGGCGCTGGTCTCGGTCAAGCTGGTGGCGGAAGCCGGCGTCGGCACCATCGCCGCCGGTGTGGCCAAGGCCTACGCCGACCTGATCACCATCTCCGGCTACGACGGCGGCACCGGCGCTTCGCCGCTGAGCTCGATCAAGTACGCCGGCAGCCCGTGGGAACTCGGCCTGGCCGAAACCCACCAGACCCTGCGCGGCAACGACCTGCGCGGCAAGGTGCGGGTGCAGACCGACGGCGGCCTGAAGACCGGCCTCGACGTGATCAAGGCCGCCATCCTCGGCGCCGAGAGCTTCGGTTTCGGCACCGGGCCGATGGTTGCCCTGGGCTGCAAATACCTGCGCATCTGCCACCTGAACAACTGCGCCACCGGCGTCGCCACGCAGAACGACAAGCTGCGCAAGGACCACTTCATCGGCACCGTCGAGATGGTGGTGAACTACTTCACCTTCGTCGCCGAGGACACCCGCGAGTGGCTGGCCAAGCTGGGCGTACCGAGCCTGGGCGAGCTGATCGGGCGCACCGACCTGCTCGAGATGCTGCCGGGGGAAACCGCCAAGCAGCAGCACCTGGACCTGTCGCCGCTGCTGGGCAGCGACCACGTGCCGGTCGACAAGCCGCAGTTCTGCGAAGTCGACCGCAACCCGCCGTTCGACCAGGGCCTGCTGGCCGAGAAGATGGTCGAGATGGCCAAGGGTGCGATTGCCGGCAAGAGCGGCGGCGAGTTCGAACTGGATATCTGCAACTGCGACCGCTCGATCGGCGCGCGGATTTCCGGCGAGATCGCCAAGGCCCACGGCAACCAGGGCATGAAGGACGCGCCGATCACCTTCCGCTTCAAGGGCACCGCCGGGCAGAGCTTCGGCGTGTGGAACGCCGGCGGCCTGAACATGTACCTGCAAGGCGATGCCAACGACTACGTCGGCAAGGGCATGACCGGTGGCAAGCTGGTCATCGTTCCGCCCAAGGGCAGTCCGTTCAAGACCCAGGAATCGGCGATCATCGGCAACACCTGCCTGTACGGCGCCACCGGCGGCAAGCTGTTCGCCGTGGGTACCGCGGGTGAGCGTTTCGCCGTGCGCAACTCCGGCGCCCACGCCGTGGTGGAAGGCACCGGCGACCATTGCTGCGAATACATGACCGGCGGCTTCGTCTGTGTGCTGGGCAAGACCGGGGTCAACTTCGGTTCCGGCATGACCGGTGGCTTCGCCTATGTGCTCGACCAGGACAACACCTTCGTCGACCGCGTCAACCACGAGCTGGTGGAAATCCAACGCATCAACAACGAAGCCATGGAAGCCTACCGCAGCCACCTGCAGGGCGTACTGGCCGAGTATGTGGCGGAGACCGGCAGCGAGTGGGGCAGCAACCTGCTGGAAAACCTGGACGACTACCTGCGCAAGTTCTGGCTGGTCAAACCGAAAGCGGCAAGCCTGGGCTCGCTGCTCAGCAGCACCCGTGCTAACCCGCAGTAATTGCGCCTGAAGTAGTTGATGAGGTTTTGAAATGACTGAACGTCTGAACAATGACTTCCAGTTCATCGAAGTCGGGCGCAAGGATCCGAAGAAGAAGCTCCTGCGCCAGCGCAAGAAGGAGTTCGTGGAGATCTACGAACCCTTCAAACCGGCCCAGGCCGCCGACCAGGCACACCGTTGCCTGGGTTGCGGCAACCCCTATTGCGAGTGGAAGTGCCCGGTGCACAACTTCATTCCCAACTGGCTGAAGCTGGTTTCCGAAGGCAACATCCTGGCCGCCGCCGAGCTGAGCCACCAGACCAACACCCTGCCGGAAGTCTGCGGCCGCGTGTGTCCGCAGGACCGCCTGTGCGAGGGTGCCTGCACCCTCAACGACGGCTTCGGCGCGGTGACCATCGGTTCGGTGGAGAAGTACATCACCGACACGGCGTTTGCCATGGGCTGGCGCCCGGACATGTCCAAGGTCAAGCCGACCGGCAAGCGCGTCGCGGTGATCGGTGCCGGCCCGGCCGGTCTCGGCTGTGCCGACGTGCTGGTGCGCAACGGCGTGACCCCGGTGGTGTTCGACAAGAACCCGGAAATCGGCGGTCTGCTGACCTTCGGCATCCCCGAGTTCAAGCTGGAAAAGAGCGTGCTCAGCCGTCGCCGTGAAGTCTTCACCGGCATGGGCATCGAGTTCCGCCTGAACACCGAAATCGGCAAGGACATCACCCTCGACCAGCTGCTGGCCGAATACGATGCCGTGTTCATGGGCATGGGCACCTACACCTACATGAAGGGCGGCTTCCCCGGTGAAGACCTGCCGGGTGTGACCGACGCGCTGGACTTCCTGATCGCCAACGTCAACCGCAACCTCGGTTTCGAGAAGTCCGCCGAGGACTTCATCGACATGAAGGGCAAGCGCGTGGTGGTACTCGGCGGCGGCGACACGGCGATGGACTGCAACCGCACCTCCATCCGTCAGGGCGCCAAGTCGGTCACCTGCGCCTACCGTCGCGACGAAGAGAACATGCCGGGTTCGCGCAAGGAAGTGAAGAACGCCAAGGAAGAGGGCGTGAAGTTCCTCTTCAACCGCCAGCCCATCGCCATCGTCGGCGAGGACAAGGTGGAAGGCGTCAAGGTGGTCGAGACCCGTCTCGGCGAGCCGGACGCCCGTGGCCGTCGCAGCCCCGAGCCGATCCCCGGTTCCGAGGAAATCATCCCGGCCGATGCCGTGCTGATCGCCTTCGGTTTCCGCCCGAGCCCGGCGCCGTGGTTTGCCGACTTCCAGATCGCCACCGACAGCCAGGGCCGCGTGGTGGCGCCGGAGCAGAGCCAGTTCAAGCACCAGACCAGCAACCCGAAGATCTTCGCCGGTGGCGACATGGTGCGTGGTTCCGACCTGGTGGTGACGGCGATCTTCGAAGGCCGCAACGCCGCCGAAGGCATCCTGGATTACCTGCAGGTCTGACGGCGTTTCGCGCGGCAAATCGTCGCGACAGACAAAAGGCACGGCACTCGCCGTGCCTTTTGTTTTGCGCTCTGCGAAAATGCCCGCACTTTTTTCTAGGACTCTGCCATGACCGCCCTGAAGAACGACCGTTTCCTCCGTGCCCTGCTCAAGCAGCCCGTCGACGTCACCCCGGTGTGGATGATGCGCCAGGCCGGTCGCTATCTCCCGGAGTACCGCGCCACCCGCGCCAAGGCCGGCAACTTCGTCAACCTGATGAAGAACCCGGAGCTGGCCTGCGAGGTCACCATCCAGCCGCTGGATCGCTACCCGCAGCTGGACGCGGCGATCCTGTTCTCCGACATCCTGACCATTCCCGACGCCATGGGCCAGGGCCTGTACTTCGAGACCGGCGAAGGCCCGCGCTTCCAGAAGGTGATCAGCAGCCTGGCCGATATCGAGGCCCTGCCGATTCCCGATGCGGAACAGGACCTGGGCTACGTGATGGACGCGGTGCGCACCATCCGCCGCGAGCTGAACGGCCGCGTGCCGCTGATCGGCTTCTCCGGCAGCCCCTGGACCCTGGCCACCTACATGGTCGAGGGCGGCTCGTCCAAGGACTTCCGCAAGTCCAAGGCCATGCTCTACGACAACCCGCAGGCCATGCACGCCCTGCTCGACAAGCTGGCCCTGTCGGTCACCGCCTACCTCAACGGGCAGATCAAGGCCGGTGCCCAGGCCGTGCAGATCTTCGACTCCTGGGGCGGCAGCCTGTCGGCCGCGGCCTATCAGGAGTTCTCCCTGGCCTACATGAAGAAGATCGTCGACGGCCTGATCCGCGAACACGACGGTCGCCGCGTGCCGGTGATCCTGTTCACCAAGGGCGGCGGCCTGTGGCTGGAGTCCATGGCCGAGACCGGCGCCGAGGCCCTGGGCCTGGACTGGACCTGCGACATCGGCAGCGCCCGCGCCCGCGTCGGCGCCAAGGTGGCCCTGCAGGGCAACATGGACCCGAGCGTGCTGTATGCCAACCCGGCGGCGATCCGTGCCGAGGTGGGGCGGATCCTGGCCAGCTACGGCCACGGCAGCGGCCAGGTGTTCAACCTCGGCCACGGCATCACCCCGGAAGTCGACCCGGCCCATGCCGGCGCCTTCTTCGAGGCGGTACACGAGCTGTCGGCGCAGTATCACGGCTGACCGCCGACGCATGAAAAAGGGCCGCATCTGCGGCCCTTTTCTTTTCTGCCGTGCCAGCTCACTCGCGAGTGAGCGGCGTTAGCCTGTTACTTGACGATCGCCAGGTCACCCTTGAGCGCCACACCGGCCATGATCGCGCCGGCGTGGCATTCGTAGTTCTGCGCGTTCTTGTACTCGATGTTCTTGTAGTTGCTGGCCAGGTTGACCACGGCATTGGCGCCGGCGGCCTTGGCGGCGTTCTGCATGGTGATCAGCGCCGATTGCAGGGCCCAGGAACAGGCGCCTTCGTCGCTCTTGTTGAAGGCGTTGGTCTTCTTGCTGGTGGTCACGCCCGAGCGCACGACGCTGAGCTTGCCCGCAGGCTGGGTGCCGGCCAGGTAGAACTTCACGCTGCCATCCAGGCGTCCGGCGGCGGTGGCTTCCTGTACGGCGGCCTGGAAATCCGGGAACAGGGTGGTGTCGCGGGCCTGGCTGACGGCCGGCAGGGTGGCGGCGAACAGCAGGGCGGCGAGGGTCCAGTTCTTCATTTGCATTGTCGTCTCCTTGACGAGGCTTGGGTTGGAGCGGGGGTGGCGCCAGGTGCAACTGGCGCTGGATTCTGGCGCGCCCGATGGACCCGGCGCGACGACTCCGGTCTTCTTAGTTCCAGCGCTTGAAGATCAGCGAGGTATTTACCCCGCCGAAGGCGAAGTTGTTGTTCATCACGTACTGGTTGTGCATCTGGCGGAACTCGCCGCGCAGGTAGTCCAGCTCGGCGCAGGCCGGGTCGATCTGGTCGAGGTTGAGGGTCGGCGCATAGCGGTCGGCATTCATCATCTCGATGCTGAACCAGGACTCCAGCGCCCCGCAGGCGCCCAGGGTATGGCCGAGGAAGCTCTTCTGCGAGCTGATCGGCATCTGTGGGCCGAACAGGCTGTGGGTGGCCTGGGTCTCGGCGATGTCGCCCTGCTCTGTGGCGGTGCCGTGGCCGTTGACGTAGCCGATGGCCGACGCGGGCAGGCCGGCATCGGCCAGGGCCAACTCCATCGCGCCGCGCATGGTCGCCTGTTCCGGCTTGGTGGCGTGGATGCCGTCGGAGTTGCAGCCGAAGCCGACGATCTCGGCATGGATGGTGGCGCCACGCGCCAGCGCGTGTTCCAGCTCTTCCAGCACCAGGATGCCGGCGCCTTCGCCGATCACCAGGCCGTCGCGGCCGCTGTCGTAGGGGCGCGGCGACAGGTGCGGGGTGGCGTTCTTCAGGCTGGTGGCGTAAAGCGCGTCGAACACCATGGCCTCGGTCGGGCACAGCTCCTCGGCGCCGCCGGCCAGCATCATCGGCAGGCGGCCGAACTTGATCGCCTCGTAGGCGTAGCCGATGCCCTGGCTACCGCTGGTGCAGGCACTGGAGGTGGGGATCAGGCGGCCCTTGAGGCCGAAGAAGATGCTGATATTGGCCGCCGTGGTGTGCGGCATCATGCGGATGTAGGAGTTGGCGTTGAGGCCATCCGCGACGGAGTTCAGCAGCATGTTGCCGAACGCCTTGATCTCCTCGGTACTGCCGGTGGACGAGCCGCAGGCCACGCCCATGCGCCCGTCCTGAATGCGTTCGTCACCGAGCAGGCCGGCGTGCTCCAGGGCGCGCTCGGCGGCGTACACCGCCAGCTTGGATACCCGGCCCATGCTGCGCGTCTGCTTGCGCGTCCAGCGCTTGGGCTGGACGAAGTCGTCCACCGGGCCGCCAAGGCGGGTGTTCAGCTCGCTGAAGCGGTCCCACTCCGCCATGTAGCGGATGCCGCTGCGCCCCGCCTGGAAGGCCGCTTCGATGCTCGGCCAGTCGCTGCCCAGCGAAGTGATGCCGGCCATGCCGGTGACGACCACACGTTTCATCAACACAATCCACCATTCACGGCGAGGACCTGGCGGGTAATGTACGCCGCCTCCTCGGACATCAGGAAATTCACTGCCCCGGCGACCTCTTCCGGGGTGCCCATGCGTGCCGCCGGGACCATCTTGAGGATTTCCTCCACCGGCACCTGCTCGTCGAGGATCTCGGTATCGATCAGCCCCGGCGCCACGCAGTTGACCGTGATCTTGCGCTTGCCCAGCTCGATGGCCAGGGCCTTGGCCGCGCCGATCACGCCGGCCTTGGAGGCGCTGTAGTTGACCTGGCCGCGGTTGCCGATCAGCCCGGAGACCGAGGTGATGCAGACGATGCGTCCGGCCTTGCGGCGGCGGATCATCGGCATGCACAGCGGGTGCAGGACGTTGTAGAAACCGTCCAGATTGGTGCGCAGCACCTGGTCCCAGTCGTCCTCGGAGAGTGCCGGGAAGGCGCCGTCGCGGGTCAGCCCGGCGTTGCACACCACGCCGTAGTAGGCGCCGTGCTGCTCGATGTCGGCCTCCAGCGCCTCCCGGCAGGCGGCGCGATCGGACACGTCGAATTGCAGGATGCGCGCCTGCCGGCCCAGCTCGACGATCTGCCGTTGCACCGCTTCGGCCTCATCGCGGCGCGCGCGGCAGTGCAGCACCAGGTCGTAGTCGGAACGTGCCAGGCGCAGGGCGATGGCCTTGCCGATACCGCGGCTGGAGCCGGTGACCAGAATGGTTTCGCTCATGACTGTTTTTCGCTCATGGCTGGGGTTCCTGAAATTCTTCCTGAAGATAACTGGCCACCTGCGGTGGGCGGAATACGTTGAGGCGGGCGAAGGCCGTGATGCCGGGGCCGCTCAGGCGACACTCGAACACGCCCATGCCGTTGTCGTCCTGCAGGGTGCGGGTGGCCTGGATATGCAGTGTGCTGCCGGCCGGGAAGCACTCGACATTGCACTCGTACTTGCGCGTGCCGAGCAGGAAGCCCAGCTCCACCGCCAGGCCGGCCTGGCGCGCCTGGCAGCCGGCGTAGGCGGCGATGCTCTGCGCCATCAGCTCGACGCCGAGCCAGGCCGGCAGGCTGCCGTCGGCCTGGCTGAACAGGCCGCCGGGGCGCACGGTCAGGCGGGTCTCGACGTCGTCGTCGCCGAAGCGCAGCACTTCGTCGATGAGGATCATGTTGCCGGCATGGGGAATCAGTTCGGCGATCGGCCACAGGCTCATGGTGCATCTCCGAGGATCAGACTGACATTGCTGCCACCGAAGGCGAAGGAGTTGCTCATCAGCCGGCGGCCGCCGGCCTTGTTCAGGCGCGTGCCAGGCGCAACCAGCTGCAGGGCCGGCAGCTCGGGCTCGCCCTGGCCATCCCACAGGTGCGGCGGCAGCAGCGCCTCCGGGTTGTGCTCGCTCAGCGTCAGCCAGCAGAAGGCCGCTTCCAGCGCCCCGGCGGCGCCGAGGGTGTGGCCGGTCAGCGGCTTGCTCGAGGAGCAGGGCACCCCGGTCGGGAACACCGCCGCGGTGGCCAGGCTTTCCATGGCGTCGTTGTGCGTGGTCGCCGTGCCGTGCAGGTTGAGGTAATCGATCTGTTCTGCGGCCACGCCGGCGCTGGCTAGGGCGCTGCGCATTGCCGCCTGGGCGCCGAGGCCTTGCGGATGCGGCGCGGAAATATGGTGGGCGTCGGAGCTGGCGCCGCCGCCGAACAGGGCGATCGGCGCCGGTTCTTTCGTCATCAGGAACAGCGCCGCGCCCTCGCCGATATTGATGCCGTGACGGTTGCGTGAGAAGGGGTTGCACGGCTCGGCGGACACCGCCTCCAGCGCGGAGAAGCCGTTCAGGGTCAGCCGGCAGAGGCTGTCCACGCCGCCGCAGATCACCGCATCGCACAGCCCCTGTTGCAGCAGGCGATGGGCGCTGAGCAGGGCGCGGGCGCTGGAGGTGCAGGCGGTGGAGATGCTGTAGCAGGGGCCGTCCAGGCCCAGCCAGGCGGCGAGGAAGCTGGCCGGGGCGACCAGCTCCTGCTGGGCGTAGTGGTAGTGCGCCGGCAGCGCGCCCTGGTGGTAGTACTGGGCGATGCTCTGGCTGGCTTCCTCGATGCCCGAGGTGCTGGTGCCGAGCACCACGCCGACGCGGGTGGCGCCGTAGCGAGTGATGGCTGCGCGCAGCGGCGCTTCGATCTGCAGGGCGGCGGCCAGCAGCAGCTGGTTGTTGCGGCTCGGCGGCAGCGCCAGGTCGGGCAGCGCGGGCAGTTCGCCGCGCACGGCGCCGACGGTCAGGGCGCGTTCGGCGACCCAGCTGGGCTCGGCGCGCATGCCCGAGGCATCGCCGGCCAGCAGCGCGCGGGCCACGGCCTGCTGGCCCTGGCCGAGGGCACAGAGCAGGCCGAGGGCGTTGAGGTAACTGGGCATCAAGGGCTTGCTTCCGGTTGCAGCGGCGCGACCCGGTAGTGCAGGTCGGGCGAGGTGTTCAAAGTGAAGTGCAGCGGCGTGCGGTAGTCGATCCGCCAGTCCGGCTTGAGCCGGCGCTGGCCCGCGCCGGCCAGTTGCCAGTCGCCTTGCGGGTAGCGCTGGGCCAGCTCGGCGCTGGGCGTCAAAGCGAACAGCAGGGCGGCGAACAGCTCGCGGGCCTCGGCATTCGGTGGCAGCAGGCCGTCATTGTGCCACTGCCCGCTCTCCAGCAGTTGGCGCGCCAGCGGCACGCCGAGCGGGTCGAACAGCGACCAGCGCAGCGCGCTGCCTTCGCCCTGCACCACCAGCAGCCAGTCCGCACGGGTTCCGGCCTGAGCGCGCTGGATATGCAGCGACAGCGGCAGGCTCAGGCTCGGCGCGGATTCCGGCAGCGGCGTGCGGCTGGCGCAGGCGCTGAGCAGCAGGCCGAGCAGGAGGACGCAGGTGGCGCGTAGCAATGGCATGTCCGGCTCAGTTCAGCGCGCAGATTTCGGCGAGCACGCCGAGGCGGCGCTTGGGCTCGGCGACATAGGGGTTGGTCAGGTCCCAGGCGTAGCCGGCGAGGATCGAGCAGATCATCTGGCGGATTTCCGGCTGGGCCTTCTGGTAATAGATCACGTCCTGGAAGCTGCCGTCGTACCAGCCCTCGACGTAGGCGCGGAAGGTGTCGACGCCGCGTTTCAGCGGGATGGCGAAGTCCTGCTCCCAGTCCACCGCCGCGCCGCTCAGCTGGCGGTGCAGCAGGCCGGCGGCCATGCTCGCCGAGCGCATGGCGATGGTGACCCCGGAGCTGAACACCGGGTCGAGGAATTCGGCGGCGTTGCCCAGCAGGGCGAAGCCCGGGCCGTGCAGGCTCTTGACGTTGGCCGAGTAGCCTTTCAGCTCGCGCACCGGGGTGTCCCACAGGGCGTCTTGCAGGACGTTGCCGAGCGATGGGGTTTCCGCGACGAACTGGCGCAGGCAGGCTTCCATGTCCTCGGGGTAGCCCGCGTAGCGCCCGGCCTCGGCGACCACGCCCAGCGAGCAGCGGCCGTTGCTGAACGGGATGGTCCAGAACCACACGTTGCGCAGGGTCGGGTGGGTGGTGATGAGGATCTTCTCGCGGTCGAAGCCAGCAGCGGCGGCGATGCGGTCTTCGACATGGGTGAACAGCGCGCGGCGCATCGGCAGGTTGGACGGGATGTCCAGGTCGAGCAGGCGCGGCAGCACGCGGCCGTAGCCGCTGCCGTCGAGGACGAAGGCGCACTCGACCTGGTACTCGCCGCCATCGGCCAGGCGGCGTACGGTCAGGCGCGGGCAGGCGCCGCTGCGCGCGCCGCTGAAGTCGACGGCGGTGATCTCTTCCTCGTAGCGGATCTCCACGCCCTGGCGTTCGGCGTCATCGGCCAGCACCTGGTCGAAGCTGGCGCGCAGCACCTGGTAGGTGGAGCCTTTGCCCGGGGTGAATTTGTCGCGGAAGTCGAACTCGGTGTAGCGCTCGCCCCAGGCGAAGGCCGCGCCGTGCTTGGTCTGGAAGCCGGCGGCCTGCACCGCATCGAGCATCCCGGCTTCCTCGACGAAGTCCAGGCAGTGCGACAGCAGGCTCTCGCCGATGGAGAAGCGCGGGAAGCGCTGACGCTCCAGCACCAGCACGTCGTGGCCGTTGCGCTTGAGCAGGGCGGCGGCGATGGCGCCGGAGGGGCCGGCGCCGATCACCACGACCTGGCGTTGTTCGAGTTCAGGAGTGTTCATAGCGGCTTCGTGCCTCGTTATTAGCATTGGCAGGGCGAGGGTAGGCGCCGGTGAGGGCCGGCAGCAAGGTGGAGATCAGGCCCATCAGCATCAGGGCGAAGTACAGCTGGGTGCTGATCACCTGCTGCTGCAGCAGCAGGTTGAGGAAGACGATTTCGGTCAGGCCGCGGGTGTTCAGCAGCACGCTCTCGCGCCACTGCCCGGGGCTCGGTGCCAGGCGCCCGGCCGCCCAGCTCAGGCCCAGCCAGTTGCCCAGCAGCTTGCTGGCGATCGGCAGCAGCAACAGCGCGCCGAACTGCAGCCAGGAATAGCCCAGCCAGGCATTCTGCCAGTCGATCTGCAGCAGGCCGTAGGCCAGGATCAGCGGCACCGCCAGCCAGGTCTGCAGGGCGGCGAACACGCTGCTCGGCAGTGGCAGGCGCAGCGGTACATGCAGCGCGGCGCTGCACAGCAGGTAGGCGATGCCGAACACCAGGGCATTCAGTTTGAGCTGCTGCATGACCAGCAGCAGCACCAGGAAACACAGGCCGTTGAAGCGCGCCGAGCGGCACGGCAGCAGCTTGAACAGCAGCGGCAGGCTGGCGGCCAGCAGCGGCCAGAGCAGGGTAGCCGGCTGGCTGCTGCCCTGGGCCAGGCCGAAGATCAGCCAGCACAGCAGGTCCATGAGGATCGCCGCCTGCAGCAGCTGGCGGATGCGTGGGGCGGGGTAGCGCAGGTGCTGCAGGTAGAGGAACAGCACCGGGATGGCGGTCAGGGCGAACAGCAGGCCGACGGCGATGCCGCCCAGCAGGCTCTGCGCCGGCAGCAGCCACAGCGCACAAGCCAGGCCGCAGAAGAACGGCAGGAAGAAGCTCGGCAGGGCGATCTTCACGCTGTCGGCCTGCAGGTCGAGGTCGATCACGTCGCTGAGGATATGCCCCAGCAGCAGGGTGAAGGCCACGCCGTACAGCGGCTTGAGCCAGTCGGCGGCGAGCAGCTCGCTGGCGCCGAAACCCAGGGGCGCGCTCCACTGCATCAGCAGCGGCAGGCCGAGGGTGGCCAGCAGCAGCTGGCTGACAATCGGGATCAGGCGCAGCCGGCCGCCCAGCCAGGTGGCGGCGGCGAACAGGCCGAGCAGGCCGAGCCAGAACAGCGCGATGCTCATGCCGGCACCGCCTTGGCCTGGGGCTCACGGCTGCCGGCCCAGGGCGCGAGGATGAAGCAGAACAGCAGGCCGAGGCTGATCGCCAGGCCGAAGTTGGCGATGGCGGGGGTGTCGCTGACCAGCAGCAGGCCGAACGACAGCCAGCTGGTCAGCGCCGAGAGCAGGGTGCCGAGCAGGCTGACCGCCGGTCCGCCGATGCCTTCGCGCATAAGGATGGCATAGTCGACGCCGATGGCGGTGATCAGCAGCAGGCCGAACAGGCTGAACAGGGTCAGCGGCTGGCCCAGCCAGCCGAGCCCGGCCAGGGCGGCGAGGGCCGCCAGCAGCGGCAGGCAGACCACGCGCAGGGCACCGGCCAGGCCGAAGGGGATGCACAGCAGCAACAGGATCGCGGCGCTGGCGACCAGCTTGAGCTGCGCGGCGCTGAGCTGGGTGGCACTGAACAGGCCGTTCAGCTCGCCGAGGCGGTCGACCAGCTGCACCCCGGGCAGGTCCGCGCCGAGGCTGTGCAGCAGGGCACTGTCGGCCTGGCCCTGCAGGCTGACCAGGCCTGCCACGCCCTCGGCGTTACTGCCCAGCCACAGCGGCCGCCAGGCTTCGCCCAGCGGGCCGGCCAGGGCCTGGTCGATGCTCGGTGGTGGGGCGTTGGTCAATTGGTTCAGCTCGGCCTGCAGTGCGGCGGCTGGAATGCCCATGGCCAGCAGCGGCTGCCAGTGCTGCGGCAGGCGTTGCAGGGCCTCGCGCAGCGGCTGGTGCTGGCTGTCGGCGGCGACCAGCTGGCTGAGCGCGCGGTAACCGCGCAACTGGCCGGCGGCCACGGCCCGGTCGAGGCGCTGGGCGAGGGCGGCCTGGCGTTCGAGCAACTGCGCCTCGTCGCGGGCACGCACCAGGAAGAACTGGCTGGTGGGCTGCTGCCCGCTCAACTCGGCGATGCGCTGGGCCTCGGCGAGCAGTTGCGGCTCCTGGCCCAGCCACTGGCGGATATCGTTCTGCGGGTGCAATTGCCACAGGCCGCCGGCGCAGAACAGCAGCAACAGGGCCAGCAGCGGCAGGCTGCCGACACGGCCCAGCAGGCGCGTGCGCAGGGCCAGCAGGGTGCTGCTGAAGCCCAGCAGGCCGGGTGGCGGGCGCAGGCGCAGGCCATTGAGCAAGGCCGGCAGCAGGCACACCGAGCAGAGGTAGGCGCCGATCAGCCCGGCGGCGGAGAACAGGGCGATCTGGGTCAGCGCCGGGAAGGGGGTGAAGGCCAGCGCCAGGTAGCCGACCAGGTTGGTGCCCAGGCTCAGGGTCAGCCCCGGCAGGGTGGCGCGCAGGGCGCCCCAGCTGGTCCACTTGGAACTGCCCCAGCTCTTGCTCAGGTAGTGCTGCGGGTAGTCGGCGGCCACGCCGATCAGGCTGGCGCCGAGCACCAGGGTCAGCACGTTGATCTGGCCGAACACCAGCACGCAGGCGGTGCAGCCGGCAATGAGCGCTACGCCGATGGGCAGCAGGCTGACCAGCACGCGCGGGCGGCGGAAGGCCAGCAGCAACAGCAGCAGAGTGCCGAGGATGGCGATACCGCCGATCCAGCTGACTTCGCGGGTGGCCTTGGCCTGCCCGGCCGCGGCATACAGCACGCCGCCAGCGGCCAGCAGCTGGCCCCCGGCGGCCGTCACCTCGGCCCGCGCCGCCGCCACGCTGGCGGCAATCGCCGGTGGCGCCTGCATGTCGAAGGCGCTGCCCAGGGTGCGCACGCGCAGCAGGGCCCAGGTCATGCCCGGTTCTTCCAGCAGCAGGGCGCCGCTGCCGAGGTCGGCCTGGATCCGGCTGTCCGGGTTCAATGCCTGTTGGGCGCGGCTACCGATACCCAGCCAGTCCTGCTCGGGCGGCAGCAGGCTGAAGCCGGCGAAGGTATCGAACAGCTGGGCGGCACGTTGCTGGATAAAGAGGTCCGGCTGCTCGATCAGCAGCTGGTGATCCGCCGCCGGCAGCAGGGCCAGGCGGTGGCCGCGCAGTTGCTGGCGCAGCACGGCCAGGTCGCTGTCCAGGCTCCACTGTACCCGCTCGAAGCGCTGGCTGGCCTGCCACTGCTGGCCGAGCCGCTGGACCAGGGCAATCGCCTGCTGGCGCTGCGGATGGCCGACCAGCACCAGCAGCTCGCGGTTCAGCGGCTCCTGCATGCGCCGCTCGGCCTGCTGCACCAGCTCGTCGCCGGCGCCCTGGGGCAGCAGGGCCAGCATGCTCGCCGCCACCGGCGGGCCGTTGCGCCACTGCCAGACGGCCAGGGCCAGCAGCGCCAGCAGGGCGATGCTGAACAGGCGCGGCAGGTGGCGCTGGGCGGCGCAGGGCTTAGCGGGCAAAGGCGTCTCGCTCCTGGGCGCTGAGGGCATCGCCCGCCTGGCTCTGCGGCATGCGCATGAGCGTGTGGTCGCCCTGGGTCTCGACCAGTTCGATGCGTTCGACCAAGTCGCCGCCGTCGATGCGGATGCGGCTGAAGATCTGCTTGAGCAGCAGCGAGTGCGGGATCAGGGTCAGTTGCCAGGCCTCGCCGGTGCCGCTCAGTTGCAGCTCGAAGTCGCGGGCCAGGCCCGAATGATCGCCCTTGAGCACGGCGAGGAACAGCCGGCTCTGCTGGGCGGCCACATCCTGGCCGGGCTGCAGTTGCCAGCCCTGGGCGGTGCGCCGGGCGATGCCGGCGGCGTCGATGCGGTAGTCCTGGGTCAGCGGGCTGCGCAGCTGCCAGAGCAGGCCGGCGTCGCGGCTGAGGACGAATTCGCCCTGGCTGGTCAGCGGCTGGGGCAGGGCGCGCAGGTGCTTTTCCTGGATGAATGGGCCGCGCACCACGGCCGGCTTGGCCAGTTGTGCGCCCAGTTCGGTCAGGTCGAAGGCATGGGCGGTTGGGGTGATGGTCAGGAGCAGTAGGCTGCAGGCTTTCAGGGCATGGCTGATTGCTGTGCTGGCCTTGGCTTTTGCTTGCGCCCCCCCGGGCGCGTCACTTTTTCTTGCTTGCCCAAGAAAAAGTAACCAAAAAGAAGGGCACCCCGACATGCGGGTCTCGCTGCGCTCGACTCCCCTCGCTCCGGCACTGCTCCGGGGGCCGTCACGAAGGGACATCCCGCCTAGGCGGCCCCGTCCTTCGTGACTCGCTCGGCGTCCTGCCTCGCGTCCCCCTGCGCAGTACCTGCACTCGGCCTCCTGACGGGGAGTTGGCGCGCCTGGTAAGACTGCGCGGTGTTGAAGCCAATGGTTGTCTGTGGCTGTAGCTGTGTCGTGTGTGCCGGGATACGGGGCCCCCTCAGGAGGCCGAGTGGAATCCGTGCGTAAGGGGTTGAGCGGCATGGATGCCGCGAGAGCCGCGATGGGCCAGGGATGGCCCTTCGCGGCGTGCCCCTGGAGCAGGGATGGAACGAGGGAACCCTGGCGCAGCCAGGGCCGGATGTGGGGCGCGCTTTCTCTTTGGTTACTTTCTCTTTGCGCGCGCAAAGAGAAAGTGACTCGCCCGGCGGGGCGAAATAAAACGCTCATGCAACGCAGAAAACCAGCCGAGCGCTGTTCAACGGGGCGAAACAGAGCGTTCAGCAAACGTAGAAAACCAGCCGGGCTCGGAAAGATCACGCAATAGCCCTCTCCACCGCCTCAACAAACACGCGAGGCGAAGCCAGCAGCATCTCCCGCGTGGCGATCTCCACCGCCACCTGCACGCTGCTGCCACGGGTCATGCGCTCGCCGCTGGCGGCATCGGTGATCAGGTAGTGGATCTTCAGGCGGTTTTCCCACTCGACCAGATCGGCACGCACTTTGATCCTCTGGCCGAACTGGGCGCCGCGGATGTAGCGCAGCTGCAGGTCGATCACCGGCCAGGCGTAGCCGGCGTCACGCATCTGCCGGTAGTTGTGGCCGAGCTTGTCGAGCAGGGCGCAGCGCGCTTCCTCGAAGTATTTGACGTAGTGGCCGTGCCAGACCACCTCCATCATGTCGACGTCGAAGAACGGCACCACCAGCTCGATCTCGGCCTGCAATACGCCTGCACTACGCATGGGCGGCTCCCTGGCGGGTGGTGCGCACGGCGCACCCTACACGGTGTGCGATGCAGGTCGTAGGGTGCGCCGTGCGCACCAGGGCCGGCTTACGCATAGAGCCTCCAGTGCTGGGCGCGGATGCGCTGCAGGCACAGGCGCAGTTCGCCTTCCAGGGCGCGATCCTCGATCACCGGGTGGAAGTCGGCGGCCAGCTGCTCGCGCATGGCGGCAACGGGTGCGGGGATATCGATCTTGCCATCGCGCTGGCGCAGCCAGACGCCCTGATTGGCGGCCAGCAGGGTGGCGGCGGCGACCTGTTCGCTCAGCTCCAGGCTGCGCAGGGCGTCGCGCGCGGCGATGGTGCCCATGCTCACTTTGTCCTGGTTGTGGCACTCGGTGGAACGGGAGAACACGCTGGCCGGCATGGTGTTTTTCAGCGCCTCGGCGGTCCAGGCGCTGGTGCCGATCTGCACGGCCTTGAAGCCGTGGTTGATCATCGCGGTGACGCTCGGCGCGCCGGACAGGTTGCTCGGCAGGCCGTGGTTGTAGCGCACGTCGACCAGCAGGGCGAGCTGGCGATCGAGCAGGTCGGCGACGTTGCCGACCAGGTTCTTCAGGCTGTCCATGGCGAAGGCGATATGCCCGCCGTAGAAATGCCCGCCGTGCAACACGCGCTCGGCCTCGGCGTCGATCAGCGGGTTGTCGTTGGCGCTGTTCAGCTCGGTCTCGATGAACTGGCGGAGCAGGCCCAGGCTGTCGGCCAGCACGCCGAGCACATGCGGGGCGCAGCGCAGCGAGTAGCGGTCCTGCAGGCGGTGCAGCGGCGCGGTCGGCGCGTCGATGGCCAGGTCCTGGCGTAGCCAGGCGGCGACCTGCATCTGCCCCGGGTGCGGCTTGGCGGCGAACAGGCGCTCGTCGAAGTGTTCCGGGTTGCCTTCCAGTGCCACCACGTTGAGCGCGGTGATGCGGGTAGCCAGCTTGAGCAGGTAGTCGGCGCGGGAGAATGCCAGGCAGGCCAGGGCGGTCATCACTGCGGTGCCGTTCATCAGCGCCAGGGCTTCCTTGGGCCGCAGTACCAGCGGCGTCCAGCCCAGTTCGTTGTGCACCTCGGCGGCGCTGCGGCGTTCGCCCTGGTACAGCACTTCACGTTCGCCGCTGAGGGTGGCGGCGACGTAGGACAACGGCGTCAGATCGCCGCTGGCGCCGACCGAGCCTTCTTCCGGGATCAGCGGCAGCACATCGTGATCGAGGAATGCCTGCAGGCGCTCCAGCAGCTCCACGCGCACGCCGGAGATGCCGTAGCACAGCGACTGCAGGCGCGCGGCGAGCACGGCGCGAGTGCTGGCCGGATCGAGCAGCTTGCCCAGGCCGCAGCCGTGGAAGGTGAACAGGTGCTTGGGCAGCGCCTCGACCTGATGCAGCGGCACGGCCACCACACAGGAATCACCGTAGCCGGTGGTGACGCCGTAGATCACGCCTTCCTTGTCCAGCAGGGTGTCGAGGAAGCGCGCGCCCTTGGCGATCTTCTCGCGGTAGGCGGCGTCGTTCTGCAGCTGCGCGCGGGCCTGGCGCTGGGACAGGGCCACGACCTGCTCGATGGACAGGTGGGCTTCGCCGAAGATCACCGGGTCAGGCTGATGTGTCGTCATGTGCATTCCAGAACGGATAGAAGTTGAACCATTGCAACGGCGCGTCCAGGCAGCGTTGGCCCAGGCGCTCGGCATAGCGTTGTACCCATTGGCGGATCACCGCCTCGCGCTCGCTGCGCTTCCACTCGATGCGCTCGGCAAACGGCTCGATGATCACCCGGTAACGGCCGTCGATCTTCAGGCAGTTGAGCAGGTTGACCGAGCAGTGCAGCAGCCCGGCCAGCAGCCAGGGCCCTTGCGGGAAGGCGGCGGGCTTGCCGAGGAAGTCCACGCTGACATTGCGCCCGCCGTGCAGTGGCACGCGGTCGCCGGCAATCGCCAGCCACTCGCCGCGTTCCAGGCGCTCGGACAATTGCAGCATGATCGCCGGGTCCAGCTCGCTGACCTGGATCAGGCGCAGGTGACTGGCGCCGGCTTCGCCGAGCAGGCGGTTGAACTGTTCGGCGTGCTTGGTGTGCACCAGCACGTTCATCGTCACATGCTCGCCGAGTTCAGCCAGGGCGCGACACACCTCGAGGTTGCCCAGGTGCGCGCCGACCAGCATCTGCCCGCGCTCCTGGCGGTGCAGCTGGCCGCGAAGGTCGTGCGGGTCGACCAGGGTGATCTGCTCCAGGCCGAGCTTGCCGTTCCACACGTCGAGCTTGTCCAGCAGGGTGTCGGCGAAGCTCATGAACTGGCGGAACACCTGGCGCCAGGTCGGGCGCAGCTCGTTGCGGCCGCTCCAGGTGGCGAGATTGGCCTGGTACTGCCAGATGCTGCGCCGCGCCTGGGCGCCGAAGACGAAGAAGTACAGGACGATGGCGTAGATCAGCGGGCTGATCAGGCGCCGGCCGAGCAGGCGTGCCAGCACCGCGGTGAGCTTCATCAGCGCATAGCTGCCGCGCTCGCGCTGGCCGGCCCAGTGGGCTGCCGGTTGCTCGCTCATGCCTGCCACCGCCGCCAGAGGATCATTGGGGCGCGCAGCAGCATGCCGAAGAACAGTTTTGCGTGCATCTTCGAGATCAGCGCGTTGTCCAGCCACAGACGGAAGTGCGAGAGGCCGTCCAGCGGGTAGTGCACCTGGGTCGGCAGCCAGCGCATCGGCTGGTTGCGCCAGGCCAGGCGCACCAGGATCTCGGTGTCGAAATCCATGCGCTTGCCCAGCTGGCAGCTGTCGATCAGCGCCAGGGTGGCGGGCAGCGGGTAGACGCGGAAGCCGCACATGGAGTCGCGGATCGCCAGCGACAGGCTGTTGATCCATACCCAGACGTGGGTCAGGTAGCGCGCGTACAGGCGGCTCTTCGGCACGCTGTCGTCGTACACCGGATAGCCGCAGACCAGCGCCTGCGGGTGGACGCGGGATTCGCCGAGGAAGCCGGCGACATCGCTGAGGTCGTGCTGGCCATCGGCGTCGACCTGCAGCGCGTGGCTGAAGCCCAGGCGCTGCGCCTCGCGCAGGCCGGCCATCACCGCGCCGCCCTTGCCCTGGTTGACCGGCAGGCGCACCAGGAAGGTATCGGCCTGTTCGGCCAGTTGATCGATCACCGCGGCGCAGGCGGGGCTGGAGGCGTCGTCGACCAGCACGCAGGGCAGGCCGGCGTCGCGCAGGGCGGCGACCACGATAGGCAGCGCATGCTCGTGGTTGTACACCGGAATCACCGCGCAGGCCTTATGCACCGGCGGCCTCCAGCAGGATGCGACCCGAGGAGCAGGCCGCCTCGCCGTTGCGATAGGCGAAGTACAGTTTGCCGCGCTCGGCGTCGAAACGCAGGCTCAGCTGCAGGCGGTCGCCGGGGCGGACCAGCTGCTGGAACTTCAGCACTTCCATGCCGCAGAAACGCGGCGGCAGGTCGGCAATCAGCTCGCGGGCCAGTTGCTGGGCCCAGTCGACCTGAACCACGCCGGGCAGCACCGGGGTCTGCGGAAAGTGGCCGGTGAAGTGCGCCAGGTCCGGCGGTATGTCCAGCTCCAGCTGCCATTCACCGTCCTGTTCGATAGCCGAGCGCGGCGCCACGCGGGTCGGCCGCTCGCTGGCCAGAATGCGCTCGACCTCGGCCTGGGCCAGCTTGCCCTGGCTGCTGTAGGGCAGCTCGGCGAGCAGGCGCCAGCGGCGTGGCAGGGCCAGCGCCTCGCAGTGCCCGGCCAGGTGTTGGCGCAGGGTTTCGATCAGGGTCTTGCGTCCCTGGTTGCGCAGGGCGTGCAGGCCGCTCGGGCTGAGGGCGACCAGCGCGCCGAGGTAGGCACGGCCCTGCTCGATCACCCCCAGACGCGCGTCGGCGACCCACTCGTGGCTGAGCAGGGCCTGTTCCAGCATGGGCAGGGAGATGCGTTTTTCTTCCAGTTTGACGATGCGGTCCAGGCGCCCGCGCAGGACGAAGCGCCCATCGCTGCCAATCTCCACCGCGTCGGCGGTCTGTTCGCGCTGCCCGGCTGGGAGGTATGGTGAACTCAGGTTGAGCGCGCCGTCGGCATTCTGCCCCAGCTCGACGCCGGCAAACGGCGTCCAGTATTCGCCGCCCTGGCGCCAGGCGATGCCACCGGTTTCCGAGCTGCCATAGATTTCCGTGGGCCACTGGCCGAGCAGGCCGTGCAGCTCGGCGGCGGTCTCGGCCGGCAGGGCGCCGCCGGAGGAAAACACCCGACGCACCTGGCGCAGGGCCGGCCAGTCGAGGTTGTCGCCCATGCGCTTGAGCAAGGCCGGGCTGGCGATCCAGGCAAACGTCGGATGCTGCAGACTTTCCCGTTGCAGGTCTTCGGGGAACGGCTGGGCGCGGCGCAGGAACGGCCGCCCGGCGCACAGCGGCCAGAGCACGCGGAACAGCAGGCCGTAGATATGCTGGGCGGCGACGCTGCCGAGGATGGTGGCACCGCCGAGCTCGGCCCCCCACAACTGCTCCAGGGCGTCCACTTCGTTGGCCAGCTGGCGCAGGGATTTGTCGATCAGCTTGGGCTCGCCGCTGGAGCCGGAGGTGCACAGGGTCAGGTGGCACTGGTCGAGATCGAGGGCGGCGGCGGGCAGCGGTTCGCCGTCCAGGCCGTCCAGGTTGTCCAGCCACAGCTCGACCTGGGCGCCCAGGCGCTCGCGGGTCTGCGCCTGCGCATCGGCCGGCAGCAGCACCTGCACGCCAGCCCGCCAGGCGCCGAGCAGGGCGATGGCCAGCTCGCCGGCATCCTCGATATGCACGGCCAGGCGGCGCACGCCGCGCGCCTGCAGCGCGCCGGCCAGGGCCAGGGCGCGCTGGCGCAGGGCCGCATGCGCCATGTCCGGCGTGACCGGACGGCCCGGCTGGGCCTC
Source organism: Pseudomonas sp. R-28-1W-6 (assembly GCF_009799925.1). Taxonomy (GTDB): domain Bacteria; phylum Pseudomonadota; class Gammaproteobacteria; order Pseudomonadales; family Pseudomonadaceae; genus Aquipseudomonas. The sequence continues at coordinate 400,419 of NZ_WELK01000003.1, read as the reverse complement.
CAGCAGCAGGTCGCTGAGGGGCAACCAGGTCATGCACTTCTCCTTACACGCTGGCGCACCAGCCACTCACCGGCAAACAGCAAGCCCATCAGGCCGTAGGCGATCAGCCCGGTATACAGGGTCCACCAGCTCAGTGGCGCCCACAGGTTGAGGGCGATCACCACCAGGCCGTTGCCCAGAAAGAACAGCGCCCACACCTGGGTCACCCGGCGCGTGTAGCGCACCGCCACGTCCGGCAGGTCGGGCTCGCCGAGGCGCGCCAGGCGCTCGATCAGCGGCGGGCCGAACTTCAGGCTGAGGCCGAACAGCGCCAGCAGCAGGCCGTTGAGCAGCACCGGGTACCAGCGCAGCAGCTCCGGCTCACCGGCCAGGCCGAGCAGCAGACAGAAGCCCAGGGCCACGCCGGCCATCCAGCGGCTGCCCGGCTTGCCGCGTTGCACCAGGGCGCGCGCCAGCCACAGGCCGCCGAGCAGCAGGGCGAACACGCGCGGCGACAGGTGCTGCATGCCGAAGTACACGGCAAAGGGATAAAGCAGCCCCGCCACCACCAGCAGCAGGCCCAGCAACTGACTCATGTTCAGCCTTGCGCCGGGGCGGCGTGGACCACCTGGTACACGGCCTCGACCACGTCGCCGACGGTGCGCACGGCCTTGAATTCCTCGGCGGCGATCTTCTTGCCGGTCTGGCGCTTGATATGGTCGATCAGGTCGACGGCGTCGATGCTGTCGATTTCCAGGTCCTGGTACAGGTTGGCGTCCAGGGTCACGCGCTCGGCGTCCAGCTCGAACAGCTCGACCAGGGCGTCCTGCAGGGTGGCGAAAATTTCTTCACGGCTTTGCATCGCGGCGTCCTCAGGCGGCCTGTTTCGCGGCAACGAAGGCAGCCAGGCTGGCCACGTTGGCGAAGTGTTGGCGGGTGTCCTTGGCTTCGGCGTCGATCTTGATGCCGAAACGCTTCTGGATCGCCAGGCCCAGTTCGAGGGCGTCCACCGAATCCAGGCCCAGGCCGTCGCCGAACAGGGCCAGGTCGGCAGCGATATCTTCGGCGACCATGTCTTCGAGGCCGAGGGCTTCGATGATCAGGTTCTTGATCTCAGTTTGCAGATCGCTCATCTGTTGCGAGCTCCTTCATAAAGTGTTGGTGCAGATGGTCGTTGAGTTTGCGCGAGGCGATGGGCAGCGGGGCCTGCGCGGTGAATTGCCGCGGGTCGATATCCTCGCCCACGCGCAGGCGAAAGTGAAAACGGCGCGACGGAATGCTGTACCAGGGTTCGGCCTTGGTCAGGGTGGTCGGGCTGACGCTGATCACCACCGGGGTCACCAGGCGCGCGCCGCGCACGGCAATGGCCGCGGCGCCCCGGTGAAACTCCGGGGTTTGCCCCGGCGTGGTGCGCGTGCCTTCGGGGAAGATGATCAGGGTCTGGCCTTCCTGCAGGGCGCCGGCGGCCTCGTCGAGCATGTCCAGGCTGCCGCTGTTGCTGATGAAACCGGCGGCGCGGATCGGCCCGCGCATGCTCGGGTTGTCCCACAGGCTCTGCTTGACCACGCAGTTGGCGTCGCGGATGAAGGCGATCAGTACCACCACGTCGATCAGCGAGGGGTGGTTGGCGATCACCAGCTGCCCGGGGCGGCCGAGGCGTTCGCTGCCCTCGACTTCATAGGTCAGCACGCCGCTGTGGTACATGAAACGGACGAACTGGTAGAAGGTCCAGCTGACCACGGCGCGGGCGCGGGTGCGCCGGGCCAGGGCGTCGCCGGGCAGCAGGCCGAGCAGCGGGAACACCAGCACGCGCAGCAGCACGCCGCCGATGCCGAACAGGCCGAAGCTGAGGGCTGTGGCGAGCAGGCGCCAGGCGTAGGGGGCGCTGCGCTGGCTCAGGCCTTGTTGCATGACCAGCTCCAGTGACGGTTCTTGCAATGATGCTGCAGCGCGCGCCGGCCGCTGCTCAGGGCGCGCGCCAGCTGCAGGGCGTGCGGCCACTCGGCGCGCGGCCCGCTGCCGGGCTGCAGGCTCAGTTGCCAGTCGCTGCCGGGGGTGAGCAGCAGGGCGACGGCGTAGGAAAACGGCACATCGTCGATGAACGGCGCATACAGCGCCGGCGGGGTTTCCTCGGCGACCACCAGCAGCACGGCGGGCACGCCGTCGCCGAGCAGGCTGGCGGCTTCCAGCAGGCCCTGTTCGAGGCCATCGGCTTCGCCGGCCAGGGCGCTCATTTCGCTGCGGTCGGCGCGCAGGATCGACCACAGGCCGATGATCGCGTTATGCACCGAGAGGCTGAACTGGGTCGGCGACAGCGGCTCGTTGTGCGCCAGGTCGGCGAGGATGTTCAGGGTGCGCGGGGTTTCCCCGTGTCGGCTGACGAATACCAGCGGCAGCGGGCCCCGGGCTTCGGCGATGGGCCAGGCGACGTGGAACAGCATGCGCGCCAGGCGGCTCAGGCGGCGCCGCTGCATGGCCGGGAGAAAGCTGACGTCCGGTTGCTCGCCGTTGTCGTTCAGGTGCCGCGGGGCATGCAGCCAGGCCTGGCAGTCGTGGTCGGCGTCCAGCCCGGGAGCCCAGGCGCGCCAGCTGGCGATATTGAAATGTGTCACGCGGAGCACTCTTCCCGGCCCCTTTGGGCTTCCTTGTCTACAGCGACACCCCTGCCAGCAGGCGAGCTGCGGCAAAAGTCATGGCGAGGAGCCGGTATTATCCCGTCAGCGTGCTGACTGCGCAAATTTTGACACAGTTGCCCGCAGCGCCAGTCTTGCGCTTTTTGCCGAACTCCTCGCCCTTGCCCCGCGCTTTGCATAGAATCCTCTCCATTCGGGCTCAGGGAGGTGTGGCATGCGGCGAGTGGTGTTCAACCAGAAGGGCGGTGTGGGCAAGTCCAGCATCGCCTGCAACCTGGCGGCGGTGAGCGCGGCGGAGGGCTATCGCACCCTGCTGATCGACCTGGATGCCCAGGCCAATTCGACCCATTACCTGACCGGGCTGACCGGCGACGACATTCCCATGGGCATCGCCGAGTTCTTCAAGGGCAGCCTGTCGTCCGGGCCGTTCGCCAAGAAGGGCTCGGTGGATATCTACGAAACGCCGTTCGACAACCTGCATGTGGTCACCGCCACCGCCGAGCTGGCCGATCTGCAGCCCAAGCTGGAGCAGAAACACAAGATCAACAAGCTGCGCAAGCTGTTGGAGGAGCTGGGCGAGGACTACGAGCGGATTTACCTGGATACCCCGCCGGCGCTGAACTTCTACACCGTCTCCGCGCTGATCGCCGCCGACCGCGTGCTGATCCCCTTCGACTGCGACAGCTTCTCGCGCCAGGCCCTGTACGGCCTGCTACGCGAGATCGAGGAGCTGCGCGAGGACCATAACGAAGGCCTGGAAGTCGAAGGCATCGTGGTCAACCAGTTCCAGCCGCGCGCCACCCTGCCGCAGCAGCTGCTCGACGAGCTGATTGCCGAAGGTCTGCCGGTGTTACCGGTCAATCTGATGAGCTCGGTGCGCATGCGCGAGTCGCACCAGGCCTGCATCCCGCTGATCCACCTGGATCGCAGCCACAAGCTGACCCAGCAGTTCGTCGAGCTGCACAAGCTGCTGGAAAGCTGAGTCCCTGGCTCTAACAAGAAAGGCGCCTGAGGGCGCCTTTCTTTTATCTGCTTTCAACGCACCACAAACACGTCGCACGGCGCCTTGTGCAGGAAGTGCTGGGCCAGGCTGCCGAGCAGGGCCTGGGACAGCGCGCCGCGGCCATGGCAGCCGAGTACCAGCAACTGCGGCTGGCGGCTGCCAATGCACTCCTGCAGGCCGCGCAGGATGCCGCCCTGCTTGATCTCATGGGACAGGCTCGGGCTGCCGGGTGGCAGTTGCTGGGATTCGTCGGCGATCAGTTGGTCGATCAGGGCGTGCTGGGTCGCCAGTTGAGTGGCGCTGTCGGCCTGGTTCTTCTGCGGCTCGAACACATGCAGGGCGTGGATGTTGGCTTCGGCCGGCAGCAGCTGGCAGGCGCGGTTGAGGGCGGTGCAGGCGCACAGGGAGAAGTCCAGGGCGGCAACCGCCTCGCGGTAGGGCTGGTCTTCGTCGCGGGCCACCAGCAGCAGCGGCACCGGACAGCGCCGGGCGATGCGGTCGAGGGTGGTGCCGGAGAAGAATTCATGGCGCTGGTGGTGGGCGCCGAGTACCAGCAGGTCGGCATCGAGCTGCTGCACCTGCTCCAGCACGGCGTCGGCGGGTTTGCCCAGGCACAGCTTGAGCTCGCTGCCGGGCGGGGCGAACCGGGTCAGGCTGTTGTCCAGCTCCTGGTGGACGCGGTCCTGCTCGGCCTGGCCGAGGCGGCTGTCGAGCACGTGGAGCAGGGTCAGGCGGGCATTGTGCTGGCGGGCCAGCTGCGCGGCGCGGCGCAGGGCGAGGTCGGCAGTGCTGCGCAAGTCATGGGCGATAAGGATGTGCTTGATCATCTGGAGTCCCCTTTGCGTCGCGAACTGCCGCGACGTGCTGCAACCTCTGGAGGGTTTTTAGTGTGACCCCCATTGATAGACCTGCTTTTGATCCGCGGCAAGTTCCGTGTGTCAGTGCTTGCGTAATTGATACAACGCGCAGCTCTGTGCCACCACTTCGCCACCAGCATCGCGCAGTTGCAGTTCGAGGTGGTACTCGGCCTTGCCCACGCGCTCGGCCTCGTCCTCTATGCGGGCGATCTCGGCGGCGTCCAGGCAGGCCTCGACCAGGATGTCGCTGCCGGCCGGGCGGCGGAAGTTCAGGTTCAGTTCCTTGACGATGGGGTAGAAGCGCTGGGCGTCGAAGCTGGTGAGGAACAGCGCGCCGCCAGGGATTTCCGCCAGGGTGAACAGGGCGCCGGCGTACATGCTGCCGATATGGTTCTGGTTGCCCTCCAGCGGCATGCGCAGGCGCACGCGTCCGGGTTCGAGAACCTCGGCCTTGAGGCCGCAGCGCTTGACGAAGGCGATCTTCTCTTCGGTGAACAGGCGGGCCATTTCGGCGGGCAGTGGCATGGGCGGCATTCCTCATGGGGGATGCCGCCAGCCTAGCGCCTGCCGGGCGCGCGGCAATGACGGGTGCGCTCGCCGGGGCTGACCGATCCGCTCAGGAGGCGTGTCGTGCGCGGCGGCTGCCGCTCAGATGCCGTGCTGGCGCAACCAGCCGAGCAGTTGCGGCAGCGGCAGGGCGCCGCTCTGGCGGGCCACTTCGACGCCGCCCTTGAGCAGGATCAGGGTCGGGATCGAGCGGATGCCCATTTCGGCGGACAGTTGCGGATTGGCTTCGCTGTCCAGCTTGGCCAGGCGGCAGCGGCCCCGCAGCTGGTCGGCGGCCTGCTCGAAGATCGGTGCGAAGCTGCGGCACGGGCCGCACCAGCTGGCCCAGACATCGATCAACAGCGGCAGGTCGCCCTTGTTCTGTGCGGCGAAGCTGGCCTGGGTCAGCGCGAAGGGTTGGCCGGGCAGCACGTCGGCCTTGCAGCGGCCGCAGCGCGGCGCATCGCCCAGGCGTTCGCCGGGAATGCGGTTGAGGCCGTTGCAGTGCGGGCAGGGGATCAGCAGGGGGTTGGACATGGGCGACTCCAGAGGCGGTATGCCTAATCTGGAGTCGCTTGCGCGGATATCAAGGGCGATCAGCTCGCCGCAGCCTCCAGCGCCTGGGCCAGGTCGGCGAGGATGTCGTCGCTGTGCTCGATGCCGATCGACAGGCGCACCATGTCGCGCGGCACCCCGGCGCGTTCCAGCTCCGCGTCGTTGAGCTGGCGGTGGGTGGTGGAGGCCGGGTGGCAGGCCAGCGACTTGGCGTCGCCGATATTCACCAGGCGCACCACCAGCTGCAGGGCATCGATGAAGCGCGCGCCGGCTTCCTGGCCGCCCTTGATGCCGAACGAGAGGATCGAGGCCGGCTTGCCGCCGGTGTAGCGCAGGGCCAGCTCATGCTCCGGGTGGTCCGGCAGGCCGGCATACTTCACCCAGGCCACCTGCGGGTGGTTCTGCAGGTAGTGCGCCACCTTCAGGGCGTTCTCGCAGTGGCGCTCCATGCGCAGGGCCAGGGTCTCCAGGCCTTGCAGGATGAGGAAGGCGTTGAACGGCGACAGCGCCGCGCCGGTGTTGCGCAGCGGCACCACGCGGCAGCGGCCGATAAAGGCGGCCGCACCAAAAACGTCCGTGTAGGTCACGCCGTGGTAGGACGGGTCCGGGGTGTTGAGCAGCGGGAAGCGCGCCTTGTGCTCGGCCCAGGGGAACTTGCCGGAGTCGACGACTATGCCGCCGATGCTGGTGCCGTGGCCGCCGATGTACTTGGTCAGCGAGTGCACGACGATGTCGGCGCCGTGCTCGAACGGCCGACAGAGGATCGGCGTGGCCACGGTGTTGTCGACGATCAGCGGCACGCCATGGCGGTGCGCGGCGGCGGCCAGGGCTGCCAGGTCGACGATGTTGCCGGCCGGGTTGCCGATGGATTCGCAGAACACCGCCTTGGTCCGCTCGTCGATCAGCGCCTCCAGGGCGGCGATGTCGTCGTGGGCGGCGAAGCGGGTCTGGATGCCGAAGCGCGGCAGGGTGTGGGCCAGCAGGTTGTAGGTGCCGCCATAGAGCTTGGCCACCGAGACGATGTTGTCGCCGGCTTCGGCCACGGTCTGGATCGCGTAGGTGATGGCCGCCATGCCGGAGGCCACGGCCAGCGCGCCGATGCCACCTTCCAGCGCCGCCACGCGCTCTTCGAGCACGGCGTTGGTCGGGTTCATGATGCGCGAGTAGATGTTGCCGGCGACCTTCAGGTCGAACAGGTCGGCGCCGTGCTGGGTGTCGTCGAAGGCGAAGGAGCTGGTCTGATAGATCGGTACCGCCACCGCCTTGGTGGTCGGGTCAGGGCTGTAACCGGCGTGGATGGCCAGGGTTTCCAGTTTCATGCAAGCGTTCCTTCAGGGGCAGATTGGAAGGTTCGCAGCATGGAGAAGGCGGCAAGGCCCGGTCAATGCGCTGGAGCAATGAAACGGGCTTTGGGCTAGATCGTTTTCGCTAGGAGTTATGCCGGGTTGAGCGGCCAGATCAGCGGAATCACCAGCATGGCGACGCCGACCATGAGGATGTTCAGCGGGATGCCGATGCGCATGAAATCGCTGAAACGGTAGCCGCCGGCGTTGTAGACGAAGGTGTTGGTCTGGTAGCCGATCGGGGTGGCGAAGCTGACGCTGGCGGCGAACATCACCGCGACCACAAAGGGGCGCGGGTCGAGGCCCAGGCTCTGGGCGATGCCGATCGCTACCGGGGTGACCAGCACCGCCACCGCGTTGTTGGAGAGGATCTCGGTGAGGACAGTGGTCAGCAGGTAGACGAAGCCGAGCACCAGCAACGGGCTGGCATTGGGAATGGCCATCATGGTGTGGCTGACGATCAGGTCGATCAGGCCGACCTTGGCCATGGCGATGCTGATGGCCAGCATGCCGAAGATCAGGCTGAGGATCTTCCAGTCCACCGCCTTGTAGGCGTCCTCGATATCTAGGCAGCGGGTGGCGATCACCACGGCGCAGGCGATCATCGCCAGGCCCTCGATGGGCATCAGTTCGAAGGCGGCCAGCAGCATCACGGCCAGGGTGGCGATAATCGCGATGGGCGCCTTGTCGCGGCGGTAGGCGCGCTCCTGCACGGTGTTGAGGCTGATCAGCTCGCCGTTGTCGGCGAAACGCTTGATCTGTGCGGGAGTGCCTTCGACCAGCATCACGTCGCCGAACTGCAGCTGCAGCTCGTCGAGGTTGCCCTGGATGTTCTCGTCCTGGCGATGCACGGCGAGCACGGCGATGCCGTAGCGCGCCGTCAGGTCGAGGTCACGCATCGGCCGGTGGCTGTAGCGCGAGCCGCGCCCGACTATGGCCTCGGCGAGGATCACGTCATGGCTGCTGACGGTCTCGAAGGCTTCGCCGCGGTTGAAGGTCAGGCGATTGCTCTCGCGCATGTCGACCATGTCCTTGACCTGGCCGTGCAGGACCAGCAGGTCGCCGGATTGCAACAGGGTCTCGGCGGCCGGTTCGGTCAGTTCCTGCTGGTCACGGAAAATTTTCAGCACCTGCAAACCGCTGCCGCCGTTGAGGTGGGCTTCGCTGAGGCTCTTGCCGATCACCGGCGAGTCGTGCGGCACCAGCAATTCGGTCATGAAGGTACGACCCAGGTCCGGCCGCAGCTGCTTGGACAGGGTGTCGCGATTCGGCAGCAGGCGGTCGCTGAACAGCATCAGGTAGACGAAGCCGACCACGCAGAACACCAGTGCCGCCGGGGTGATCTCGAACATGCCGAAGGGCTCCAGGCCGGCCTTGCGTGCCACGCCGTCGACCAGGATGTTGGTCGAGGTGCCGATCATGGTCAGCATGCCGCCCAGTACGGTGGCGAAGGACAGCGGGATCAGCAGCTTGGAGGGCGAGCCATTGGCGCGCTTGGCCAGGGCGATGGCCACTGGCGTGAGGATGGCCACCACCGGGGTGTTATTGAGGAAGGCCGAGATGATCAGCGCGGTGAGCATCAGGCCGGCCAGCATGCGCACCGGGTTATTGCCGACCAGGTCGCCGAGCCAGTTGCCCAGGGCATCGATGCAGCCGGTGCGCTCCAGCGCCGCGGACAGCACGAACATGCAGGCGATGGTGGCCGGCGCCGAGTTGCTCAGTACGCCGAGTACTTCACCGGGGGTGAGGATCTGCGCCACCAGCAGGGCGGCCACGGCGATTGCCGCGACCACGTCCGGACTCCATTTCTCGCGCACGAAGGAAACCAGCAGCCAGACCAGCAGGGCGGCGACGAAAATAAGCGGTAGCGAGTCCCAGGACATGGGCTTCCTTAAGCGTGTGAATCTCGTATGAGGTATCGGGCAGGCATCAGGCAGCCGCACAGGGGCGAAAAGATAATGGCCTTCGCTTAGATAGTCTAAGAATGTTTGGATAGGTTTATATGCTTATTCGGTTTAACCGATAAACCATGTTCGCTCGGGCTGGCATCAGGACGAACAGCTGATTTCCAGGTGCTTGCCCCACTCCGGCGGGCGCTCGGCGTAGCGGGCCATGCCCGGCTGTTCCGCGAAGGGGCGGGCGAGTACCGAGTGCAGTTCGCGCACCGGGGCGTAGTCGCCGGCCTCGGCGGCTTCGATGGCCTGCTGCGCCAGGTAGTTGCGCAGCACGTACAGCGGGTTGACCGCGTGCATGCGCGGGCGTCGGTCTTCCTGGCTGGCGCCGTCGCGGGCGCTGCGGGCGCAATAGCTGCTTGCCCAGGCATCGAAGGCGGCGCGGTCGACGAAATCGTCGCGCAGTTCGGCAACGGCAGCCTGCGGCGCCTGCTCGCCGAGGCGGCGGAAGAACAGGCTGTAGTCCACCGAGCGACTCTGCTGCATCAGTTGCAGCAGCTGCTGGATCAGCTCCTCGTCGCCGTCCTCGGCACTGCTCAGGCCCAGGCGCCGGCACATCAGGTCGAGGTAGTGCGCCTGGTACAGCGGCAGGAACAGTTCCAGGCTGGCGCGCAGCTGCTCGACCTCGACCAGCGGCGTCAGCGCCTGCCCCAGGGCGGCCAGGTTCCACTGGGCGATCGGCACCTGGTTGCTGAAGCTGTAACGCCCCGAGTCGTCGGAATGGTTACAGATATGGTTGGCGTCGAAGTCGTCGAGGAAGGCATAGGGGCCGTAGTCGAAGGTGATGCCGAGGATCGACATGTTGTCGCTGTTCATCACCCCGTGGCAGAAACCGTAGGCCTGCCACTGGGCGATCAGCGCGGCGTTGCGCTCCACCACTTCGCGGAACAGCGCGGCGAAGGGCTGTGGCTGGACCTGGCACTCGGGGAAATGGCAGGCCAGCACGTGCTCGGCCAGCTGGCGCAGCTGCTCGTGCTGCTTGGTGTAGTAGAAGTACTCGAAGTGGCCGAAGCGCACATGGCTCTGCGCCAGGCGCAGGACCATCGCCGCGCTTTCGCGCTTCTCGCGCCACACCGGAGTGCTTGAGCCGGTCACGCACAGCGCGCGGCTGGTGGGGATGCCCAGGGCATGCAGGTATTCGCTGGCGAGGAATTCGCGGATCGAGCTGCGCAGCACCGCGCGGCCGTCGCCCATGCGTGACCAGGGAGTCTGGCCGGCGCCTTTCAGGTGCAGGTCCCAGTGCTCGCCGGCAGCGTTGACCACCTCGCCCAGCAGCAGGCCGCGGCCATCGCCCAGACGCGGGTTGTAGCTGCCGAACTGGTGTCCGGAATAGACCATGGCGCGCGGCTCGGCGTCGCTCCACAGCTTGTGCCCGGCGAAAATCTGGGCGAATTCCTCGCTGTCGGCTTCGGCCGGATCGAGGTCGAGCAGGGCCATGGCCGCCGGGCTGGCCACCACCAGACGCGGCGCCTCGATCGGCTCGGGCAGCACGGGGGTGGAGAAGGCATCGCCCAGGCGGGCGTAGCGGTTATCGAAGACGAGGTCGATGAGGGCTTTCACTGCAGGGCTCCGCGACAATTCCGAGCATTTTGCTCGGTTTTGTCGCGAAGCGTCCAGCCGGCCAGTCCTATCGGCTGGCGCGCGCTACTGCGGATCGACGGCCGGCGCGGCGGGCGGCAGTTTTGGCTGCTGGCTATCGGCGGCGGCCGTGGCCGCGACCATCTGCCCGGTGGTCAGGTTGAGTTCCTGGCCGTGCAGGTTCTTGATCATCACCTCGACCTGGTTGAAGGCCATCTCCACCTTGTGCTCGCGGAAGCTCAGGGCGATGCGGGTGAGGATTTCGTCGGTGGCGGCGTTGCGGTCGCCCAGCTCGCGCACGTGGAAGCGCAGCTCGTAGTCGAAGGTGCTGGCGCTGATGGTGAGGAAGTACAGCAGCGGCTCGGGCTCGCGCAGTACCCGCGGGTTCTCGATGGCGGCCTGCATCATCAGCTTGCGCGCCAGCGGCAGGTCGGTCTCGTAGGCCACGCCGATCTTGATGATGACCCGGGTGACCGTGTCGTTGAGCGACCAGTTGACCAGCTGGTCGGTGACGAAGGTCTTGTTCGGGACGATGATTTCCTTGCGGTCGAAATCGGTGATGGTGGTGGCGCGGATGCGGATCTTGCTGACCGTGCCGGACAGGTTGCCGATGGTCACCACGTCGCCGATGCGTGCCGGACGCTCGAACAGGATGATCAGGCCGGAGATGAAGTTGGCGAAGATCTCCTGCATGCCGAAGCCGATGCCCACCGACAGCGCGGCCACCAGCCACTGCAGCTTGTCCCAGCTGACGCCGAGCACCGACAGGGTCATGACGAAGCCGATGCCGCTGATGGCGTAGGACAGCAGGGTGGTGGTGGCGTAGGCACTGCCCTGGGCCAGCGACAGGCGCGACAGCACCAGCACTTCCAGCAGGCCCGGCAGGTTGCTGGCCAGCACCACGGTGATGGCGACGATGATCAGGCCGCCGAGCAGGTCGAGCAGGCTGAGCGGCACCAGGGTCGCCGCGTCGCCGCTGCCGCTGCTGTATTCGTAGAGGGTGATGTTGTCCAGGTAGGTGAACACGCTGAGCAGATCGGCCCACACCCAGTACAGGCAGAGGATGAAGCCGCCGAGCAGGGCCAGGCGGATCAGGCGCATGGACTGCTGGTTGATCTGCTCGATGTCCAGGGTCGGCTCCTCGACCACCGCCTCGCTGCCCTCCAGGCCTTCCTTGGGTGGCGCCTGGCGCTTGCTCAGGGCGCGCTGGTAGGCCAGGCGCCGGGCCGCCACGGCCATGCCGCGCTCGAAGGCCGCTTCGAGGATGAACCACAGCACCAGCAGGTAGAGGGTGTCGATCAGCCGGTCGGTCAGTTTCAGCGCGGTGTAGTAGTAGCCGAAGCACACGGCGGCGAACAGGCCGATCGGCAGGGCGGTGAAGCCCACGCCGACCACCACGCGCAATGCCGGGGCGCGCTCGTGCATCGGCCCGGCCAGCAGCAGGCGGCCGAGCAGCCAGGCCATCAGGGCGTAGCAGCTGAGCACCACGCCGATGCCTATGACATCCTCGGCCAGGGCGGCCGGCTGATGCTCGGCCACCGCCACCACGCCGACCAGGGCCATGACCACCAGGCCCAGGCGGCGTACCTGGGTGTTGAGGAAGGCCACCCGCGGCCGCTCCCAGCGGAAATGCAGCTCGCCGACGCCATGCGGGGCGAGGATGCGGTACAGGGTGTAGAACACCAGCCAGGCCTGGGCCATTTCCAGCAGGGCCGTGCCGAGGTTGGCGTTCTGCCCGCGCGCATCGATCAGCAGGGCCACGCCGCACAGGGTGAGGAACAGGGTGACCGGTAGCGCCAGGAGGATGTTGATGAAGATCGCCAGCGGCGTGTGCAGCTGGCTGTCGTGCTTGTAGTGGCCGATGTCCTGATGCAGGCCGCGCAGTTTTTCGTACAGCCAGCTGCGCCGCCAGATCAGGGCGCCGATCAGCAGCAGCAGCGGAATGAACAGCCAGGGCCGGTCGACCAGGCCGGCGCCCAGCTCGCGCACCCCGGCGCCCCAGGGCACGGCATTCAGCTGGCGCTCCAGCAGGGTCGGTACCTGCTTCAGCCAGGCCAGGTCCAGCGGCTTGTTGCTGGGGATCCAGAACATCTGTTCTTCGAGGGTGTTGCTCAGGGTGCTGGCCGTGGCCTGCAGCTGCTTCTGGTTGAGCTGCAGGGTGATCGACTCGTTGAGCAGGGTATTCAGTTCGCGGTTCAGCCGGTCGAGCAGCTCGCTGCGGGTGGTGACCAGTTCCAGCAGGGTCTTGCGCAGTTCGGGAGTGATCTGTTCCTGCGCTTGCGAGGCCAGCAGGCCGTCGACGTACTCGGTGAGATTGTTCAGCGCATCGCGCTTCTGGTTCAGCTCGAACTGGTACAGGCGGATGTCGGCGATCTGGTCGGCCAGGTTCTTGTCCAGTTGCAGTTGCGGCAGGGCCTGCTTCTGCTGGTAGAGGATCTTGGCCAGCAGCAGGCTGCCCCTGAGCACGTCGATCTGCTCTTCCAGGGCCTGGTCGGCCTGGTTGACGCTGTCCAGTTGCTGCTTGGTCTGCAGGTTGAGGCGGGTCAGCTCGTTGAGGCGGTCGGTGATGCGCAGCAGGTGGTCGGAGAGCTTGAGGTTTTCCGCGCTTTCCTTGGCCAGCAGGCTGTCCGGGGTGGCCTTCTCGGCCTCGCGCGACAGTTCGGCGACGGTCTGCTCGCTGCTTTCCCGGCGCTTGTCGTTGATCAGCGACTGCAGGTCGAGGCTTTCCTGTTCCAGGCGGCGGATGCGCTCGGTGAGCAGGTCGTGGCGGCTGTTGCCGAGGTCCTGCAGCAGGTTGTTGCCGGCCAGCTCCTGGCGGCGCAGCTCGGTCAGCGCGGTCAGCGCCGCCAGTTCGGCGCTGAGCTGGTCGCGCTGCTCGGCGCCGATCGGCTTGCCGGCATCCTTGCCGACCTTGAGCAGGTTGTTGATCTTCAGGGTGCGGGTCTGGTTGCTGCTGATCTCGGCCTGGGCGCGCTCCGGGCGGGTCTGCGCGGTGATCAGCAGGCTGTTGGCCTCGGCCAGTTCCTGCTGCCAGGCGGAGAGCTGGCTGGTGCGTTCACTGAGCAGGGTTTCCAGCTGCGTGGCGCTGGACTTGCCGTAGCGCTCGCCGACCGGTTTGACCGGGCTGGCCTTGAGCCGGGTGAGTTCGCGCTGGGCCTCGCCGATCAGGCGTGGCGCATCGCTGAGCTGGCGCTTGAGGTCCTCCAGGCGCTGCTCGCTGTCGGCCTGGCTGGCGAGAAAGGCCAGGGTCTGCTCCAGGGTCTGCTGCAGGGCCTTCTGTTCGGCCTCCGGCAGCTTGCGCTCGGCCAGGCCGTCCAGGCTCTGCTGCACCGCCGCGCGGGTCGGGGCTTCGGCGGCGGCATGGCCGGCGGTCAGAAGGCAGAAGCCCAGCAGGGCGGCGGCGAGGTAGGGGCGTAATACGGACATGGTCGCTTCGGGCGGCTCGGGAAATGATGCGGCTAATGATATGCCAGGCCGGCAGTCGCGTGGCGTGCGCGGCTGCCGATTGCCGGACAAGTGCTTACAGGAACAGGCCGGGGCCGGGCTTGCCCTGTCCTTCGGGGAATCTGACGCCGACTTTGCGCACCTTGTTCCCTTCCATCACGGCCACGGTCCAGGTCAGGCCGTTCCATTCCACCTGGTCGCCGACCACCGGCTGGCCGCCGATCTGGTGGGCGATGAAGCGGCCCAGGTGCAGCTGGCCCTCGGCGCCTTGCAGTTTCAGGCCGTAGAGGGCGGCCACGGCGCTGAGCTGAGCATCGCCTTCGAGGATGAAGTCGCCGAAGAAGCGCAGGTCCTGGGTTCGCGTCGGCGCCTCGATGAACAGCTTGCCCAGGGTCGGCAGGTCGTGTTCGTGGCCGACCACGCAGAGCACGTCGCCGGCTTCCAGTTTGGTACTGCCGGAGGTGTGCAGCAGCTCGCGGCCACGGAACAGCGCGGCGATGCGCGTGCCTTCGGGCATCTTCAGGTCGCGCAGTGGCGCGCCGATGCACCACTTCTCCGCGCCCAGGCGGTAGATGAACAGCTCCCACTCGCTGGTCGGGTGGGTCTCCAGGCCGGCGCGGGAGATCGGCGCCGGGTCCGGCGGTACGGTGACCTTCAGCAGCTTGGCTGCCCAGGGCAGGCTGGTGCCCTGCAGCACCAGGGAGACCAGGACGATGAAGAAGGCCACGTTGAAGAACAGCTGGGCATTCGGCAGGCCGGCCATCAGCGGGAACACGGCAAGAATGATCGGCACCGCGCCGCGCAGGCCGACCCAGGCGATGAAGGCCTTCTCGCGGTCGTGGAAGGCGCGGAACGGCAGCAGGCCGAGGAACACCGACAGCGGCCGGGCGAGCAGGATCATCCACAGCGCCAGGCCGAGGGCCGGGAGGATGATCGGCAGCAGCTCGTGGGGGGTGACCAGCAGGCCGAGGACCAGGAACATGCCGATCTGCGCCAGCCAGGTGAGGCCGTCGAGAATGTGCAGGATGCCGTGGCGCGAGCGGATCGGCCGGTTGCCCAGCAGCAGGCCGCACAGGTAGATGGCCAGGATGCCGCTGCCACCGACGGCATTGGTGACCGCGAAGATCATGATCCCGCCGCTGACCACCAGCAGCGGATACAGGCCGTTGGCCAGGCTCATGCGGTTGATCACCTGCAACAGCAGCCAGCCGCCACCGAGACCGAGCAGGCCGCCGATGCCGAACTGCTGGATCAGGTGCACGACGAAGCTCCAGCTGAAGCCGGACTCGCCGCTGGCGAGCATCTCGATCAGGGTCACGGTGAGGAACACCGCCATCGGATCGTTGCTGCCCGATTCGATTTCCAGGGTGGCGCTGACCCGCTCGTTGAGCCCGCGCCCGCCGAGCAGGCTGAACACCGCCGCGGCATCGGTGGAGCCGACGATGGCGCCAATCAGCAGGCCCTCCAGCCAGCTCAGCTGGAACAGCCAGGCGGCGGCCACGCCGGTCAGCCCGGCGGTGACCAGCACGCCGATGGTGGCCAGCGACAGCGACGGCCACAGGGCCACGCGAAAGCTCGACACGCGTGTGCGCATGCCGCCATCGAGAAGGATGATGGCCAGCGCCAGGTTGCCGACCAGGTAGGCCTGCGAGTAGTCGTTGAAGACGATGCCGCCGGGGCCGTCGGTGCCGGCGAGCATGCCGACCGCGAGGAAGATCACCAGGATCGGGATGCCGAAGCGCGAGCCGAAGGCGCTGACCAGGATGCTCATGGCCACCAGCAGCGCGCCGATCAGAAACAGGCTGTTGATGGTGCTGGCGTCCAAGGGCGTACTCCGGGCGAAAGGGCGGGGGCGCCGCTGCTATGCAGAGGTCATGCCGGATTCTAACCCGTGGCTTTGCCGGGCTGTCAAAAGAAAAGCCCCGCCTGGGCGGGGCTTTTCTTGCCAGATAAATCAGATGGTTAGCCGATGCCTTTGGCGGCGGGTGGGTGGCTTCGTGGGCTTGGCAAGATCCCTAGGGTGCGCCGGGCGCACCCGGGGTTATGCACAAGGCCATGGTGCACACGGCGCACCCTACGCGGTTCGTAGCGACGCTTAGAACCAGGCGTCGTGCATGCCCAGGCAGGTGTCGTCGCGGGCCTCGAGGATGGCCAGGTCGTGGTGGCAGCCCGGCACTTCCCAGGTCAGGAAGTAGCGCGCGGCCTGCAGCTTGCCCTGGTAGAAGTCGGCGTCGGCGGCGTTGCCGCGCGTCAGGCCTTCCTCGGCGCGGATCGCCTGTTCCAGCCAGCGCCAGCCGATCACTGTGTGGCCGAACACCTTGAGGTACAGCGCCGAGTTGGCCAGGCCCTGGTTGACCTTGCCGGCCATCAGGTCGCCGAGCAGGGCCAGGGTCACCGTTTGCAGACGGGCCAGCAGTTGCTCGAGCGGCTGGCGCAGGGCGGTCAGCGAGTCGTACTGGCTGGCGCGCTGGCAGGTGCCGTGGATCAGCTTGAGCAGCTGCTTGAGCGCGGCGCCGCCGTTCATCGAGACCTTGCGCCCGAGCAGGTCGAGCGACTGGATGCCGTGGGTGCCTTCGTGGATCGGATTCAGGCGGTTGTCGCGATAGTACTGCTCCACCGGGTATTCGCGGGTGTAGCCGTGGCCGCCGAGGATCTGGATCGCTAGCTCGTTGGCCTTCAGGCAGAACTCCGACGGCCAGGATTTGACGATCGGGGTGAGCAGGTCGAGCAGTTCCAGGGCGGTCTTGCGCTGTTCCTCGGTCTCCAGGGTCTCGGTGTCGTCGAACAGCCGGGCGGCGTACAGGCCGAGGTCGAAGGCGCCTTCGACATAGGCCTTCTGGGTCAGCAGCATGCGCCGCACGTCGGCGTGCTCGATGATCGACACCTGCTTGGAGGTCGGGTCCTTGCCATCCGGGTGGCGGCCCTGCGGACGGTTGCGCGCGTAGTCCAGCGAGTACAGGTAGCCGGCATAGCCGAGCATGATGGCGCCCATGCCGACGCCGATGCGCGCCTCGTTCATCATCTGGAACATGTAGGCCAGGCCGTGGTGAGGCTTGCCCACCAGATAGCCGATGCAGTCGTCGTTATCGCCGAAGTTCAGCGCGGTGGAGGTGGTGCCGCGCCAGCCCATCTTATGGAACAGACCGGCCAGCAGAGCGTCGTTGCGCTTGCCCAGGCTGCCGTCGTCGTTGACCAGGAACTTGGGCACGATGAACAGGCTGATGCCCTTCACCCCGGGCGGGGCGTCCGGCAGCTTGGCCAGCACCATGTGCACGATGTTCTCCGAAATCGGCTGGTCGCCGCCGGAGATGAAGATCTTGTTGCCCTTGATCCGGTAGCTGCCGTCCGCGTGCGGCTCGGCCTTGGTGCGGATGTCCGACAGCGAGGAGCCGGCGTGCGGCTCGGTCAGGGCCATGGTGCCGAAGAAGCGGCCGTCGATGATCGGCTGCAGGTACTTGCGCTTCTGCTCGTCATTGCCGAAGGCTTCGATCAGGTTGGCCACGCCCATGGTCAGCATCGAGTAGGAGCTGGTGGCGATGTTGGCCGCCTGGAAGTGGGCGAAACAGGCCTGCGACAGCAGGTTGGGCAGCTGCATGCCGCCGTGCTCGAAGTCGCGGGTGGCGTTGAGGAAGCCGGCCTCGTGGAAGGCCTTGAGCGCTGGCGCCACTTCCGGGATCAGCACCGCGGCGCCGTCCACGTACTGCGGCTCGTGCTCGTCGTTCTTGCGGTTGTGCGGGGCGAACAGCTCCTCGGCGATGCCGCGGGCGGTGCCGATGGCCGCGTCGAAGGTCTCGCGGTTGTGCTCGGCGAAACGCTCGCGCCGGGTCAGGGCTTCGGCGTCCAGCACCTCGTAGAGTTCGAAGGCCAGGTTGCGGGAACTGAGCAGGGTCTCGGACATGGGGCGTGCCTCCAGGGGAATGGCTGGAGTCTAGGTCGGTGAATGAAGGCTGCCTAGCAAGATACACAGGCGTGATAAAGCGGTAGAACCCGGCCGCTGCCAGGCCATGCGGCGCGCCGGCCATCCGGGCTACAATCCGCTGCTTGCAACGCCTACCCACAGATGAAGACCCCATGAACTACCGTCACGCCTTCCATGCCGGCAACCACGCCGATGTGCTCAAGCACATCACCCTGAGCCGGATCATCGCCCTGCTGTCACGCAAGGAGGCGCCGTTCGTCTGCCTCGACAGCCATGCCGGCGTCGGTCTGTACGACCTCAAGGGCGATGAGGCCAGCCGCACCGGCGAATGGCTGGACGGCATCGCCCGCCTGTGGGAGGCGCCGGACCTGCCCGAACTGACCGCCGACTACTTCGGCGTGCTGCACGCGCTCAACCCGGACGACCAGCTGCGCTACTACCCCGGCTCGCCCGAGCTGGCGCGCCAGCTGACGCGCATGCAGGACCGCGTGCTGCTCAACGAGAAGCACCCGCAGGACGGCCAGCTGCTGAAGGACAACATGAAGGGCGACCGCCGCGTGGCCGTGCACCTGGGCGAAGGCTGGCACGTGCCGCGCGCCCTGCTGCCGGTGGCGGAAAAGCGCGCCCTGCTGCTGATCGACCCGCCGTTCGAGAAGGCCGACGAACTGGAGCGTTGCGTCACCGCGCTGAACGAAACCATCGCCCGCATGCGCCAGACGGTGGTGGCGATCTGGTACCCGATCAAGGACGAGCGCCAGCTCAAGCGCTTCTACCAGGGCCTGGAGAAATCCAGCGCGCCCAAGCTGCTGCGCGTCGAACTGTTCGTCCACAGCCCGGACGACGCCAGCCGCCTTTCCGGCTCCGGCCTGGCCATCGCCAACCCGCCATGGGGCCTGGAAGAGGAGCTGAAACAGCTGCTGCCCTGGCTGGCGGGCAAGCTGGCGCAGAGCAAGGGCGACTGGCGGCTGGACTGGCTGATCGAGGAGAAGTAGGTCCGGTGGGGCGGGCGGACCATCAGGGCTGACAAAAGAGCCGGCGCCCCCTGCGACATCCGGGTTAAACCGCGTCTGCCTGCCTGAGCAGCAAGGGCGCTCAGCCGCGCTCCAGTTCCTGCACGACTTCGTCCGCCCAGGCCAGCCACGACTGCTCGCCGAGGATGCCGCGGCGCAGGGTCAGGTAGGGCAGGCGCAGCGCCTGGCGTTGCTCCTCGGCCAAGGCCTGGTAGTCGCGTTCGATGTGCAGCAGGCTGTCCAGGGTCTTGCGGTGCACGGCCACGTGACGCTGCATTTCCTCGCGCAGGTTGTCCAGCGAGGTATGCGCGCCGGCATACAGCTTGACCAGCAGCGCATCGTTGATCTTGTTCGGCTGCACCGGCTCGTCCAGCCAGCGCAGCAGCTCGGCGTGGCCGCTCGGGGTGAGGCGGTAGATCTTCTTGTCCGGGCGGGTGTCCTGGGCCTCGGCCTCGAACGCCAGCCAGCCGGCTTCACTGAGCTTCTTCAGTTCCAGGTAGACCTGCTGGTGCTTGGCGTTCCAGAAGTAGCCGAGGCCATCCTTGAAGCGCTTGAGCAGGTCGTAGCCGCTGCCCGGTTCGCTTTCTAGGAGGATGAGGATGGCGTGCTTGAGCGACATGGGCGGGTTTTACCGACTGCTGTTGGGGTGTGCCGCAGTATACGGATTATGCAAAAAGTTGCATGGTCGGCCAGTGCTGCCTAGTATGCAAAAAATTGCATAACAAGAATAACGCAGGAGCCACCCATGAAACGCACCGGTACCCGCTTCCGTCCGCGCCTGGTTCGCGATGACTACGACGCCATCATCATCGGCTCCGGCATCGGCGGCCTGACCACCGCCGCGCTGCTGGCCAAGCTCGGCAAGCGCGTGTGCGTGCTGGAGCAGCACTACACTGCCGGCGGCTACACCCACAGCTACGAGCGCGAAGGCTACGAGTGGGACGTGGGCGTGCACTACATCGGCGAGGTGCACAAACCCTGGTCGGCGATCCGCCGGGTGTTCGACGTGATCAGCGATGGCAAGCTCGAATGGGCGCCGATGGATGCCCACTACGACCGCATCGTCATCGGCGAGCAGACCTACGACTACGTGGCCGGGCGGGAGGAATTCAAGGCGGAGATCAAGCAGCACTTCCCCGGGGAGGCCGCGGCCATTGATCGCTATGTCGACCTGCTCAGCGAGGTCAGCGCCAGGGTGCCGCGCTTCTTCGCCGGGCAAGCCCTGCCGCGCTCGCTGGGCATGCTCTACGGCAAGCTGCGCCGCCTGTGGCTGCCGGCTTACTTCTTCAAGACCACCCGCGAGGTACTCGAAGGCCTGACCAGCAACCAGGAGCTGATCGGCGTGCTCACCGCCCAGTGGGGTGACTACGGCCTGCCGCCGGCCGAAGCCGCCTTCGTCATGCACGCCATGGTCGCCAAGCACTACATCACCGGCGGCAACTACCCGGTGGGCGGCGCGACGAAGATTTCCGAAACCATCATCCCGGTGATCGAGGCGGCCGGCGGCCAGGTGTTCACCTATGCCGGGGTCGACAAGATCCTGGTGGAGAAGGGGCGTGCGGTGGGCGTGCGCATGCAGAAGGATGGCTTCGAGATCCGTGCGCCACAGATCGTCAGCTGCGCCGGCCTGGTGCCCACCTATACCCGCCTGCTCGAGCCGCAGGTGGCCAACGACCATGGCCTGCTGGCGCAACTGCCCAAGGTCAAGTTGTCGGCCGCCACCCTGTGCCTGTACGCCGGCTTCAAGGGCAGCGCCGCCGCGCTGAAGCTGCCGAAGACCAACTATTGGGTCTACCCGGGCCACGATCACGACCACAACGTCAGCAGCTTCATGGCCGGGCAGAACCCGGCGATGCCGCTGATCTACATCAGCTTCCCCTCGGCCAAGGACCCGGCCTGGGAGGCGCACTACCCCGACAAGGCCACGGTGGAAATCGTCGCGCCGACCCAGCCGCAGTGGTTCGCCCAGTGGAAGGGCAGCACCTGGGGCAAGCGCGGCGCCGACTACGAGGCGTTCAAGGCCGAGTTGACCGAGCAGCTGCTGGAGACCCTCTACCAGCACCAGCCGCAACTGCGTGGCGCCCTGGACTTCTGCGAGCTGGGCACGCCGCTGTCCACCGAGTGGTACCAGTGGAACGAGCAGGGCGAGATCTATGGCATCGACCATACGGTGGCGCGCTTCGAGCAGCACTGGATCCACAGCCAGACGCCGATCAAGGGCCTCTACCTGACCGGCGCCGATACGGTGACCGCCGGGGTCGGCGGCGCGCTGATGGCCGGGGTGCTGACCGCCTCGCGCATGCTCGGCTGGCGCGGCTACCGGGTCGGCCAGTTGCTGAAGAGCTGGAAGCCGGGGCTGAAGGCCGAGGCGGGAGAGCCGACGCAGGCGCTGTAAGAGGTTGTTCGGGAATGGCTCTGGTTCGCTCCGGGCCGCCTGGTGGTTAAGCGATGCGCTCCCACCCTGAAAGGCTTGCTGGGTGCAGCTTTCGTAGGGTGCGCCGTGCGCACCGGGGTCTGCGCGATGCCGATGGTGCGCGCGGCGCACCCTACTGGAGCAGGCTCTTGGCGGGACGTGAATCTGTCCCGTCTGCGGGTTATTGCTCAGCCGTCGCCCGTAGCTGCAACTGCTCGGCCAGTTGCCCGAGTGCCTGGCCATGTTGCTGCAACTCGGCCATGGCGCGGGTATCCAGTGGCGGCAGGCTGATGGCGTTGGCCTGGGCTGCTGTTGCCTGTAGCAGTTCCTCCAGCCGAGCGGTGGCGCCCATGGCCTGGCTGTGCTGCTCGGCGAGCAGGGCGATGTGTCCGGCAATCTGCAGGCGGGCGTCCTCGACGGCCGACTGATCGGCCTCGGCCAGGCCGCAGGCGTGCTGGTCGGCGCGCTGCAGGTCGTCGCGCATGCCGAGCACGGTGCGGCGGATCTCCTGGGAGAAGTCGGCCGAGCGGCTGGACAGGGCGCGTACCTCGTCGGCGACCACGGCGAAGCCGCGTCCGCTGTCGCCCGCTCGCGCCGCCTCGATGGCGGCGTTCAGGGCCAGCAGGTTGGTCTGCTTGGCAATCGAGTCCATGTCATCGCTGGCGCGCAGGATCGCCTCGGCCTGGCTGGTGACCTGGCGCATCTGGCTGGCCAGTTCGCCGGCCAGGTCGCGGGTTTGCTGCAGGCTGTGCGCCAGGCTGGCGAGTGCCGCCTCGCTGCCGGGGGGCGCCCCCTGGGTATCGCGCGCGGCGGCCTGGATGGGCGCCAGCAGGTGCATGGCCTGGGTGCGCTGCTGCGCCAGTTGTTCGCTCAGCTGCTGCCAATGCTGTTGCTGGGCGGCATCATGGGCGTGCAGCTGGTGCTGCAGCCGTTCGAGCTGCTGCACCTGGGTGGCGCTCTGGGCGCTGAGGTCGGCGGCCAGCGGCGGCAGCCAGTCGGGTGTCGTCGCAGTTGCCGGGCGCGGCTGCATCAGCGCCGGCCAGTGGGTCGCGGTGGCCAGCGCGGGCAGCAGGCCGAGACTGAGAATGGCGCCGCAGACTACGGCGATCCACAGCGGCAGGCCACCCCAGAGCGCCGCGCCGATCAGCAGCCAGGGGGCTAGCTGCAGGGTCAGGGCAGCCGGGCTGAAGGCCTTCGGCGGGATCTCGTGGATATCGGAAAAGCGCGGGCTGTGCATGGCTGGCCGTGGGCACGGGCTCCTTTTTGTTATGAGTGGCCCAGCGTGGCGCGCGTCGCCAGCAGGCTGCCGGTAAGTGTAAGCGCTTTTGTCGTCGGTCTCAGCCGGGCAGGCACACGCCGGTGCCGCCCAACCCGCAATAGCCGCCGGGGTTCTTCGCCAGGTACTGCTGGTGGTAGGCCTCGGCATAGTAGAAGGGCGGCGCCTCGGCGATCTCGCTGGTGATCGGGCCGAACCCGGCCTTTTCCAGCTGGCCCTGGAACATCGCCTGGCTGACCTGCGCGGCCTGCAGCTGGGCGGCGTCGCTGCAGTAGATGGCCGAGCGGTACTGGGTGCCGACATCGTTGCCCTGGCGCATGCCCTGGGTCGGGTTGTGCGACTCCCAGAACACTTTGAGCAGGGCCTCATAGCTGGTCTGCCGCGGGTCGAACACCACCAGCACCACTTCGGTATGCCCGGTCAGGCCGGAGCAGACTTCGTCATAGCTCGGGTTCGGCGTATGCCCGCCGGCGTAGCCGACCGCCGTGCTCCACACCCCCGGCTGCTGCCAGAAGCGCCGCTCGGCGCCCCAGAAACAGCCGAGGGCGAACAGCGCCTGCTGCATGCCGGCGGGGAAGGGCGGCTTGAGCGGGTTGCCGTTGACGAAGTGCTGGGCCGGCACCGGCATCGGTGTGGCGCGACCGGGCAGGGCCTGTTCGGCCGTCGGCAGTTCGAGCTTGTGGGCGAGGATTTGCGAGCGCAGGACCATGGCGGGAGTCTCGGGGCAACAGATGATGGCTACAGTCTACCCCGTGACGCCGCACTGCCGGAGCGGGCTGATGGACGTCGCAGCGGCGCGCTTCAGTCTGCGCCGCTGCGGCAGGGGTAGCGGCGCAGGCTGTCGATCAGCTCGCGGCCGGGGATCGGCCGGTCGAACAGGAAGCCCTGGCCGACGTCGCAGCGCTGGCGGCGCAGGAAGGCCAGCTGGGCGGCGGTCTCGATTCCCTCGGCGACCACCTTGAGGCGCAGGTTGTGGGCCATGGCGATCACCGCGGCGGTGATTTCCATGTCGTCCTGGTTGGCCGGGATGTCCTTGATGAAGCTGCGGTCGATCTTGATCACGTCGATCGGGAACTTCTTCAGGTAGCTCAACGAGGAGTAGCCGGTGCCGAAGTCGTCCATCGCCAGGGTCAGGCCGAGGGCCTTGAGCCGCGCGATCTGCTGGCGGGTGTCGGCGCTGCCTTCGAGCAGCAGGCTCTCGGTCAGCTCCAGCTCCAGCAGGTGCGGCGGCAGCTGTTCCTCGGCGAGGATGGCGGCGATCGAGCCGACCAGGTCGGGGTCGGTGAACTGCTTGGGCGACAGGTTGATCGCCACCTGCACCTGGCCCATGCCGAGCGCCGCCAGTTCCAGGCTGGCGCGGCAGGCCTGGCGCGTCACCCACTTGCCGATGGGGATGATCAGCCCGGTTTCCTCGGCGACGCCGATGAACTGATCGGGGCTGATCATGCCCTTCTCCGGGTGCTGCCAGCGCAGCAGGGCCTCCAGGCCGATCAGCTGGCCGCTCTTCAGGCACAGCTTGGGCTGGTAGTAGACCTCCAGCTCGTTCTGGGTCAGGGCGCGGCGCAGGTTGTTCTCGACGAACAGCTTGTAGTGCGCCTCGGCATTCAGCGCCTCGGTAAACACCTGCACCTGGTGCTTGCCGTTGGCCTTGGCCTTGTGCAGGGCCAGGCCGGCATGCTTCATCAGGCTGTGCGGGTCGTCGCCGTGGGCTGGCGCGCAGGCCAGACCGAGCGAGCCGGTGATGTTGATCAGCTGGTTGTCGACGAACAGCGGCTTGTCGAGGATCTGCAGCAGTTCGGCGGCCAGGCGCAGACCCTGCTGCTCGTCGGCGCCATCGAGCAGCACGGCGAATTCGTTGCTGGCGAAGCGTGCCAGGCTGGTGTTCTGCGCCAGGCTGTTGCGCAGGCGCCGGGCCAGGCTGACCAGCAGCTTGTCGCCGGTCAGGTGGCCGAGGCTGTCGTTGATCCGCTTGAAGTTGTCGATGTCGACCAGCAGCAGGCAGAACGGCTGGCTGCCACCCCGCGCGAAGCGCTCCTCCAGGCCGCGGATGAAGTAGGGGCGATTGCCCAGGCCGGTGAGGTTGTCGTTGTAGGCCAGGCGTTCGATGCGCTGCTGGGCCAGCTTGCTCTGGGTGATGTCTTCGTAGATGCCGATGTAGTGGGTCAGCTGGCCGTCGTCGTTGTACACCTTGGAGATCGACAGCTGGCCCCAGTACGGCTCGAAGTTCTTGCGCCGGCTGCGGAACTCGCCCTGCCAGCTGCTGCGCTCGGCCAGCCCGGACTGGGCATCGAACAGCACGTCGCCGAGGTTCTCCAGCGCCGGCAGGTCGGCAATGCGCCGGCCCTGGACCTCCTCGCTGCTGTACTGGGTGATCGAGGTGAAGCTCGGGTTGACGTATTCCACCCGGCCATCGCGGTCGACCAGCAGGAAGGCGCTGGCGCTCTGTTCGACGGCGCGCTGGAACAGGTGCAGGGCGCTGGTGGCATCGCGACGCTGCTGGGTGCTCATGACCTGGGCGAACTGGTCGGCCAGCTCGCCGGCGAAGGCGATCTCGTCGGCCTGCCACACCCGCGTGGCGCCGACATGCTCCAGGCACAGCACGCCGACCACCTCGCCGCCCAGGCGGATGCTGGCGTCGAGCAGGGCGTGGATATCCAGCGCCTTCAGGTGGCTGTGCGCCAGTTCGGCGGTGCGCGGGTCGCGCAGGGCGTTGTGCGCGTCGATGACGCGGCCGCTGTGCAGGGCTTCCAGGTAGTTCGGGAACTGGCTGGTGTCGATGCTGGCGGGCAGCTCGTGGCGGTCGAGGTCACGCCGGTACAGGGCCACCGGTTCCAGGAGGTTGCCGCGCAGCTGCCAGATGCTGGCGCGGGCCACGTCATAGGTCTCGCAGGCGGCCTGGGTGATCAGTTCGGCGGCTTCCTTGAGCGGCGCCAGCGCGCCGTAACGATGCCGCGCCAGGCGCACGATCAGGCTCTGCTGGGCGCGCGAGCGCACCAGGTGTTGCAGGTGGTCTTCCTGGGAGCGCTGGTAGAGCTCCAGGGAGCTTTGCAGGCGGCTGTTTTGCGCCTCCAGCTGGGCCTGGCGCTGTTCGTGCTGCGGCGTGCCGGCCTCGGCGGTGACCATCAGGTAGCCGCGCAGCAACGCGTGGTTGTGCTGCTGGAAGACCTCGCCGATTTCCAGCAGGTTGAGCGGGCCGTGGGGCGTGTGCAGGCTGTAGTGCACCGAGTAGTGCGGCAGGCTGGCCAGCTGCTGCTGGATCTGGTCATGCAGGCGGTAGCGCGCCTGCGGCTCCATCAGGCTGGCGAAGGGCGAGTCGAGCAGGCCGCACAGCTCGCTGGCGGCCACGCCGAGTTGGCGTTCGCAGGCCGGGTCGAGGTAGAGCAGGGCCCAGCTAGGTTCGTTTAAGCGCTCGAAGCGCAGCATGCCGAGCCGCGAGGGCACTGGCAACTGCGTCACAACCTCGGCTGCCTTACGGCTGGCAGCATCGGGATGGCTTTTCATCAAGCGGTTGGCTTCCAGTATGCTGCTGGGGTTCAGGCCAAGAGCCTGTGTCATCAATCAAGTTCGGCAAGGGTGCATTATGCGGCTGGGACTGACAAGAAGACTGAGCGGGTTATTGCTGTTGCTGAGCCTGGGTGGTGGCGCCACTGCCACGGCGGTGACGGCGGCCGAGGCTCAGCTGGGTGGCGACGAGCAGGGACGCTACCTGAGCGAGCTCAAGCGCCTGTATCTGACCAGCGACGAGCGCAAGGCGCTGTTGGCCCACAGCAACGCCCTGCTGGACACCTACGCCCTGCGCGCCGCCTACCAGGTGGGCCAGGCGCAGCGCAGCGACCTGCGTTACCAGCTGAGCGTTTCCGCCCCGGGCGAACTGCTGGTGCGCCAGGAGTCGCGGGCGGAGAAGGGCACCGGCCTGACCGTGAGCAACCAGCGCCTGTCGGTGTTCGGTCTCGACCCCTACATCCGCTACGAATGCCCGGCCAGCGGCATCGTCTGCGTGCTGCAGAACCCGGCCGATGGCAGCCCGTGGCTGCGGGTGCTGCGTGACCATGACGGGGCTGCCGAGCTGGCCAAGGCGATCAGCTTTTTGATCCGCAATCTGCAGAAGAGCTGAGAACCTGCTCAAAGTCTGCTGCGCGTCGACCATGCTGCGTTGCAACGCAGTAACAGCCGAAGGCTGGTCAATCGGGCTCAGAATGCTCATTTACAACGCGTAAACTGCGCTTCTTCGCCCAGTTGATTCGCTGGCGCTCACCCTTCGGGCCAGCCTGCGGCTGTTACTCCCGGTGGTCGTTGCGCCTTGCCTGGCTCTAGCTCGCGAGACTTTGAACGGGTTCTAGGCGCTCTCCCAGCAAGGCCCGGCACTCCGGGCCTCGTGCTTTCTGTGCCGGTATTCCGTTTAGAGCACGACGAAGGGCGCGCGGTCGGCGCCCCATCGGTTGCGCGGCCGGCCGAGCAGCTGGCGCCAGGATGGCCGGCAGCTGGCCAGGGCCCGGTGCGCGGTGTCCCGCGCTGCGGCCGCGCTGTGGCAGACGATGAACGAGCTGTTGAGGTAGACCCGCCATACCGGTGGCTGACTCTCGATGGCGACGATGCGAATCTCCATGCTCCCTCCACATGCGTGGGCTGGTTATAAAACCTTAGAGCCTGCCGGCGATCTTGCCAGGCGCCACTGACGCGAGGCCTGCCCGGGGGGATGACCGGCCTGGGCAGTTGCCGCGCCGCCGGCGCGAATCGTGCGGGCACAAAAAAGCCGCCATGCCCGGTTGGGCATGGCGGCTTGGTTTGCGTCGTTACAACAGCAGGGTGCGGATATCGCCGAGCACCTCGCCGAGGCGCTTGGTGAAGCGCGCGGCGGCGGCGCCGTTGATCACCCGGTGGTCGTAGGACAGCGACAGCGGCAGGGTCAGGCGCGGCTGGAAGGCCTTGCCGTCCCACACCGGCTGCATGGTCGCCTTGCTCACCCCGAGGATCGCCACTTCCGGCGCGTTGACGATCGGCGTGAAGCCGGTGCCGCCAATATGGCCGAGGCTGGAGATGGTGAAGCAGGCGCCCTGCATGGCATCCACCGAGAGCTTCTTGGTGCGCGCCTTCTCCGCCAGTTCGGCGGCCTCGGCGGCCAGCTGCAGCAGGCTCTTCTGGTCGACGTCGCGGATCACCGGGACCAGCAGGCCGTCCGGGGTGTCCACGGCGAAGCCGATGTGCACGTACTTCTTGCGGATCAGTGCCTTGCCGCTTGGTGCCAGCGAGCTGTTGAAGTCCGGCAGCTCGCGTAGCAGGTAGGCGCAGGCCTTGAGCAGCAGCGGCAGCACGGTCAGCTTCACGCCGGCCTTCTCCGCCACCGCCTTCTGCGCCACGCGGAAGGCTTCCAGCTCGGTGATGTCGGCGTTGTCGAACTGGGTCACGTGCGGCACGTTGAGCCAGCTGCGGTGCAGGTTGCTGGCGCCGACCTGCATCAGGCGGGTCATCGGCACTTCTTCGATGGCGCCGAATTTGCTGAAGTCCACTTCCGGAATCGGCGGGATGCCGGCACCGCCAGTGGCACCGGCCGGCGCTTCCTTGGCCTTCTGCAGCATGGCCTTCACATAGGCCTGCACGTCTTCCTTGAGGATGCGCCCTTTCGGCCCGCTGCCGTTGATGGCGGCCAGGTCGACGCCGAACTCGCGGGCAGTCATGCGCACGGCGGGGCCGGCATGCACCTTGGCTCCGTCACGGCTGGCCGGGGCATTGGCCACGGCGGCTGCGGCGGCCGACAGCGCGGCGATGGCGCCGACTTCCGCGACTACGGCCGGAGCGGCGCCGGCCGGGGTGGTGTGTACCGGTGCCGAGGCTGCCGGTGCAGGAGCTGCCGGGGCGGCGGCCGGAGTCGCAGCACCGGCCCCTTGCGGGGCGGATGACGCTGCTGAAGCAGCGCCTCCGGCCACGCGCAGCTTGAGGATCAGGTCGCCGGTGCCGACGTCGGCGCCCAGCTGCACCAGCACGGCTTCCACGGTGCCGGCGGCCGGCGCGGGGATTTCCATGCTGGCCTTGTCCGACTCCAGGGTGATCAGCGACTGGTCGGCGGCGATCACGTCGCCGGCCTTGACCAGCACTTCGATGACCTTGGCCTTGCCGGCCGAGCCGATGTCCGGCACCTGGACGTCCTGCACGCTTTCTGCGGCCGGCGCTGCTGTCGGGGCCGCAGCGGCGGCCACCGGCGCAGGTTCTGCGGCGGCTGCCGCAGGCGCGGCGGCAGCCGGCGCAGGCGCCGCGGCGGCAGCGCCCTCGCTTTCCAGTTCCAGCAGTTCGTCGCCGGTCTTCAGCTTGTCGCCCAGCTTGACCTTCAGGCTCTTGATCACCCCGGCCTTGGGCGCGGGGATCTCCATGCTGGCCTTGTCCGACTCCAGGGTCAGCAGGCTCTGGTCGGCTTCGATACGGTCGCCGACCTTGACCAGCAGTTCGATCACTTCGCCCTCGCCACTGCCGATGTCGGGCACGCGAATCAATTCACTCATCGCTCAGCTCCTCAGCAATCCAGCGGGTTGGCTTTGTCGGGGTTGAACCCGAACTTGACGATGGCCTCGGCCACTACCTTGGCGTCGATCTCGCCGCGCTCGGCCAGGGCTTCCAGGGCGGTCAGCGCCACCCAGTAGCGGTCCACCTCGAAGAAGTGGCGCAGCTTCTGCCGCGAATCGCTGCGGCCGAAGCCGTCGGTGCCGAGCACCTTGTATTCCTTGCTCGGCACCCACTGGCGGATCTGCTCGGCGAACAGCTTCATGTAGTCGGTGCTGGCCACCACCGGGCCCTTGCGTCCGGCCAGGCACTGCTCGACGTAGCTCTGCTGCGGCTTCTGCCCCGGATGCAGGCGGTTCCAGCGCTCCACGGCGAGGCCATCGCGGCGCAGTTCGTTGAAGCTCGGCACGCTCCACACGTCGGCGCCGATGTTGAACTCGTCACGCAGGATCTTCGCCGCCTCGCGCACTTCGCGCAGGATGGTGCCGCTGCCCAGCAGTTGCACGTGGTGGGCGGCTTCCTTCTTGTCCTCTTCGAGCAGGTACATGCCCTTGATGATGCCGTCCTCGACGCCTTCCGGCATGGCCGGCTGGGCGT
The DNA here is from genome assembly GCF_009799925.1 of Pseudomonas sp. R-28-1W-6. Classification (GTDB taxonomy): domain Bacteria; phylum Pseudomonadota; class Gammaproteobacteria; order Pseudomonadales; family Pseudomonadaceae; genus Aquipseudomonas. Next base: position 370,822 of record NZ_WELK01000003.1, on the reverse strand, counting down.
AGGCCTCGTTCATCACGGTGATGTAGTAGAAGACGTTCTGCTGCTCCTCGGTCATCGCCTTGATTCCGTGGCGGATGATCACCGCCAGCTCGTAGGCGTAGGTCGGGTCGAAGGTGCGGCAGTTGGGGATGGTCGCGGCGAGGATGTGGCTGTGGCCGTCCTCGTGCTGCAGGCCTTCGCCGTTCAGCGTGGTGCGTCCGGCGGTGCCGCCGATCAGGAAACCGCGGGCGCGGCTGTCGCCGGCGGCCCAGGCCAGGTCGCCGATGCGCTGGAAGCCGAACATCGAATAGAAGATGTAGAACGGCAGCATCGGCTGGTTGTGGGTGGAGTACGAGGTGCCGGCGGCGATCCAGCTGGACATGGCGCCGGCCTCGTTGATGCCTTCCTCGAGGATCTGGCCCTTCTTGTCCTCGCGGTAGAACATCACCTGGTCCTTGTCGACCGGCTCGTACAGCTGGCCCACGGAGGAGTAGATGCCCAGTTGGCGGAACATGCCTTCCATGCCGAAGGTACGCGCCTCGTCCGGCACGATGGGCACGATGCGCGAGCCCAGGTCCTTGTCCTTGACCAGCTGGGCGAGGATGCGCACGAAGGCCATGGTGGTGGAAATATCGCGGTCGCCGGTGCCGTCGAGGATGGCCTTGAGGGTTTCCAGGGGCGGGGTGGGGATGCTGAAACTCTGCGCGCGGCGCTGCGGCACGAAGCCGCCGAGCTTGTCGCGGCGCTCCTGCAGGTAGCGCGCCTCGGCGCTGCCCGGCTCGGGTTTGACGAAGGGCAGGTTCTCCAGCTCCTCGTCCTTGACCGGGATGTCGAAGCGGTCGCGGAATTTCTTCAGGCTGTCGACATCGACCTTCTTGGTGTTGTGCGCGGTGTTCTTCGCTTCACCGGCGCCGGTGCCGTAGCCCTTGATGGTCTTGGCCAGCACCACGGTTGGCTGGCCCTGGTGGTTGACCGCCTGGTGGTAGGCCGCATACATCTTGTACGGGTCGTGGCCGCCGCGGTTGAGGTTCCAGATTTCCTGGTCGGAGAGGTCCTTGACCATCTCCTTCAGCTCGGGGCTGTTGAAGAAGTGCTCGCGCACGAAGGCGCCGTCTTTGGCCTTGTAGTTCTGGTAGTCGCCGTCGACCACCTCGTCCATCCGCCGTTGCAGGATGCCGTCCTTGTCCTTGGCCAGCAGCGGGTCCCAGAAGCGGCCCCAGATGACCTTGTTGACGTTCCATTCGGCGCCGCGGAACACGCCTTCGAGTTCCTGGATGATCTTGCCGTTGCCGCGCACCGGGCCGTCCAGGCGCTGCAGGTTGCAGTTGATCACGAAGATCAGGTTGTCCAGCTTCTCGCGGCCGGCCAGGGAGATGGCACCGAGGGATTCCGGCTCGTCGCACTCGCCGTCGCCCATGAAGCACCAGACCTTCTGCTTGCCGGCGGGGATGAAGCCGCGGCTTTCCAGGTACTTCATGAAGCGCGCTTGGTAGATCGCCTGGATCGGGCCCAGGCCCATCGACACGGTGGGGAACTGCCAGAAGTCCGGCATCAGCCAGGGGTGCGGATAGGAGGACAGGCCCTTGCCGTCCACTTCCTGGCGGAAGTTGTTCATCTGTTCTTCGCTGATCCGCCCTTCCATGAAGGCGCGGGCATACACGCCCGGCGAGGCGTGGCCCTGGAAGAAGATCAGGTCGCCGCCGTGCTCCTCGGTTGGGGCCTGGAAGAAGTAGTTGAAGCCGATGTCGTACAGGGTGGCGCTGGAGGCGAAGCTGGAGATGTGGCCGCCCAGGTCCGGGTCTTTCAGGTTGGTGCGCATCACCATGGCCAGCGCGTTCCAGCGCACCAGCGAGCGGATCCGCCGCTCCATGAACAGGTCGCCGGGCATGCGCGCCTCGTGGCCGACCGGGATGGTGTTGCGGTAGGGCGTGGTGATCGCATAGGGCAGCTGGGTGCCGCTGCGGGTGGCCAGTTCACCCATGCGGGTCAGCAGGTAGTGGGCGCGTTTCTCGCCCTCTTGGTCGAGAACGGATTCCAGGGCGTCCAGCCACTCCTGGGTTTCGACGGGATCAAGGTCTTGCATGGCTTGCTCCAGGGCGGAAAGGCTTCCAGAATCGGAAAGCCTGGGCTCGTGCACGCTTTTTGGGCGGGCTACGTTAAAGTCGTTGTTGCCGGGGTTAGACCGGCTGTCTGTAGTTTTACTACAAATCGACGGCTCGCGCAGTGCTGGAGACACAATCTTTAGTAGTAAAACTACAAATATTCGACCGCCGGAAGGCGGCGCCGGCCATCGCCGAGTGCCGCGTTCCGCTCCCAAGGATAGACCATGAGCCTGCCGTCATTGGCCGCCTTGCCGGCCCCGCTTCAGCCCCTCGCCCAGCGCGCCAGTGCCCTGCAGTCCGCGGACTGGCCCGCCGCGCGCGCGGCCGCCTGGCAGCGCGCGTGCGCCCTCAGCGACTTCGTCTATCAGCAGGTGCAGCGCGATGCCGAGCTGCTGCCGGAGCTGGCCGGCAGCGGCGAGCTGGAGCGCGCGCTGGCGCCGGGGGAGCTGCGCGGCCAGCTGCAGGCCTGCCTGCTCGACTGCGCCGATGAGGACGAGCTGGCCCGGCGCCTGCGGCGTTTCCGCAATCGCCAGCAGGTGCGCATCATTTGGCGCGACGTCAATCGCCTGGCCGCTCTGGGCGAGACCTGCCGCGATCTGTCCGACCTGGCCGATGCCTGTATCGACCTGGCCTACCGCTGGCTGTACCCGCAGCACTGCGCCCAGTTCGGCACGCCGATCGGCCGGCGCAGCGGCCTGCCCCAGCATCTGGTGGTGCTGGGCATGGGCAAGCTGGGCGCCCATGAACTGAACCTGTCCTCGGATATCGACCTGATCTTCGGCTACGCCGAGGGCGGCGAGACCGAGGGGGTCAGGCGCTCGCTGGACAACCAGGAGTTCTTCATCCGCCTGGGCCAGCGCCTGATCAAGGCGCTGGATGCCACCACCGTCGAGGGCTTCGTGTTCCGCGTCGACATGCGCCTGCGCCCCTATGGCTCGTCCGGCGCCCTGGTGCTCAGCTTCAATGCCCTGGAGCAGTACTACCAGGACCAGGGCCGCGACTGGGAACGCTACGCGATGATCAAGGCGCGGGTGGTTGGCGGCGACCAGGAGTCCGGCCGGCAACTGCTGGAGATGCTGCGGCCGTTCGTCTACCGGCGTTACCTGGACTTCTCCGCCATCGAGGCGCTGCGCGCGATGAAGCTGCTGATCCAGCAGGAAGTGCGGCGCAAGGGCATGGCCGACAACATCAAGCTGGGCTCCGGCGGCATCCGCGAGATCGAGTTCATCGCCCAGGCCTTCCAGCTGATCCACGGCGGTCGCGACCTCAGCCTGCAGCAGCGGCCGCTGCTCAAGGTGCTGGCCACCCTGGAGGGGCAGGGCTACCTGCCGCCGGCGGTGGTGGTCGAGATGCGCCAGGGCTACGAGTTCCTGCGCTATGTCGAGCACGCCCTGCAGGCCATCGCCGACCGGCAGACGCAGATGCTGCCGGACAACGAGCAGGATCGCCTGCGGGTCGCCTGCATCATGGGGTTCGACTCCTGGGCCGCGTTCCACGAGCAGCTGATGCACTGGCGCGGACGCATCGAGTGGCACTTCCGCCAGGTCATCGCCGACCCGGACGAAGAGGAGGGCGCCGAGGTCGAGGTGTGCATCGGTGGCGAATGGCTGCCGCTGTGGGAAGAGGCGCTGGACGAGGAGACGGCCTGCCGCCAGCTGGCCGAGGCCGGCTTCAGTGAACCGGCGGCGGCGCTCAAGCGCCTGATCGACCTGCGCGGTGGCTCGCAGGTGCGCACCATGCAGCGCCTCGGTCGCGAGCGCCTGGATGCCTTTATCCCGCGCCTGCTGGCCCAGGCGGTGGAGCACGCCAACCCGGACCTGGTGCTGGAGCGCGTGCTGCCGCTGGTCGAGGCCGTGGCGCGGCGCTCGGCCTACCTGGTGCTGCTCACCGAGAATCCCTCGGCGCTGCAACGCCTGCTCAACCTGTGTGCGGCCAGCCCGTGGATCGCCGAGCAGATCAGCCGCTTCCCGCTGCTGCTCGACGAGCTGCTCAACGAGGGCCGGCTGTTCAGCCCGCCCCAGGGCGAGGAACTGTCCGCCGAGCTGCGCGAGCGCCTGACGCGCATTCCTGAGGACGACCTGGAGCAGCAGATGGAGGCCCTGCGCCACTTCAAGCTGGCCCACCGCCTGCGCGTGGCCGCCTCGGAGATCGCCGGCACCTTGCCGCTGATGAAGGTCAGCGACTACCTGACCTGGCTGGCCGAGGCCATCCTCGAGCAGGTGCTGGCCCTGGCCTGGCGCCACACGGTGGCCAAGCACGGGGCGCCGAGGCGCGCCGACGGCAGCCAGTGCGATCCGGACTTCATCATCGTCGGCTACGGCAAGGTCGGTGGCATCGAACTGGGCCATGGATCGGACCTGGACCTGGTGTTCATCCACGACGGCGACTCCCAGGCCGAGACCGACGGCGCCAAGCCGATCGATGGTGCGCAGTTCTTCGCCCGCCTGGGCCAGCGCATCATCCACCTGCTGACCACCCAGACCACCTCGGGGCAGCTCTACGAGGTGGACATGCGCCTGCGTCCGTCCGGCGCCTCGGGCCTGCTGGTCAGCTCCCTGGGTGCCTTCCAGCGCTACCAGGAGAGCGAGGCCTGGACCTGGGAGCACCAGGCGCTGGTGCGCGCCCGCGTGCTGGTCGGCTGCCCGCGGGTGGGCGCCGCCTTCGAGCGGGTGCGCGCGGCGGTGCTCGGGCGCCCGCGTGACCTGGCGACCCTGCGCGGCGAAGTCAGCGAGATGCGCGCGAAGATGCGCGACAACCTCGGCAGCCCGGCCACCGCCGCCGGCACCGCGGCCAATGCCTTCGATGCGGCGACCTCCTTCGATCTGAAGCAGGACGCCGGAGGTATCGTCGATATTGAATTTATGGTGCAATACGCGGCCCTGGCGTGGTCGCGAGAACACCCGCAGTTGCTGCGTTTCACCGACAATATGCGCATTCTCGACGGCCTGCGTGATGCCGGCCTGATCCCCGCCGAAGACGTCGCCCTGCTGCAGGATGCCTACAAGGCCTACCGCGCCGCGGCGCACCGCCAGGCCCTGCAGAAGCAGGCGGGTACGGTCGGCGGCGAGCAGTTCGCGGCCGAGCGCCGCGGGGTGATGCGCATCTGGGGCGAGCTGGGCCTGCGCTGAGGCGCCGAACGAATCCGTCGGCGGCCGCCGTTCGCGGCGCGCCACCGGCAGTGCAACCGATGAACCAAGCGAACACTCGAGGAGCAGGCAACTATGTCGATGGCCGACCGTGATGGCGTGATCTGGTATGACGGCAAACTGGTGGAATGGCGCAGCGCCACCACCCATGTGCTGACCCACACCCTGCACTACGGCATGGGCGTGTTCGAAGGCGTGCGCGCCTACAACACCCCGCAGGGCACGGCCATCTTCCGCCTGCAGGCGCACACCGACCGCCTGTTCGACTCGGCGCACATCATGGGCATGAAGATCCCGTTCAGCAAAGACGAGATCAACGAGGCCACCCGCGCCGCCGTGCGCGAGAACAACCTGGAAAGCGCCTACATCCGCCCGATGGTGTTCTACGGATCGGAAGCCATGGGCCTGCGCGCCACCGGCCTGAAGACCCAGGTGATAGTCGCGGCCTGGCACTGGGGCGCCTACATGGGCGACGAGGCGCTGCAGACCGGGATCAAGGTGCGCACCAGCTCCTTCACCCGCCACCACGTCAACATCTCGATGACCCGCGCCAAGGCCAACGGCAACTACATCAACTCGATGCTGGCCCTGCAGGAAGCCATCTCCGGCGGCGCCGACGAGGCCATGCTGCTGGACCCGGAAGGCTACGTGGCCGAGGGTTCCGGCGAGAACATCTTCCTGGTCAAGAACGGCGTGCTGTACACCCCGGAAGTGACCTCCTGCCTGAACGGCATCACCCGCAGCACCATTTTGACTTTGGCCGGCGAGCTGGGCATCCAGGTGGTCGAGAAGCGCATCACCCGCGACGAGGTGTACATCGCCGACGAGGCCTTCTTCACCGGCACCGCCGCCGAAGTCACGCCGATCCGCGAAGTGGACGGCCGCACCATCGGTATCGGCAGCCGTGGCCCGGTCACCGAGAAGCTGCAGAAGGCCTACTTCGACCTGGTCACCGGCCAGACCAGTGCCCACCCGGAGTGGCGCACCCTGGTCAAGTAACCCGCCCTCTACGGCATGACGGGGAGGCGCAAGCCTCCCTGGTCGTTTCTGGAATGAACATGAAAATACTGATCGTTGGGCCGAGCTGGGTAGGCGACATGGTGATGGCGCAGACCCTGTTCGTCTGCCTCAAGCAGCGTCACCCCGACTGCGAGATCGACGTGCTGGCGCCCGAGTGGAGCCGGCCGATCCTCGAACGCATGCCCGAGGTGCGCGCGGCGCTGAGCTTCCCGCTGGGCCACGGCGTGCTGGACATCGCCAGCCGCCGGCGCATCGGCAAGTCCCTGGCCGGCCAGTACGATCAGGCGATCCTGTTGCCCAATTCGTTCAAGTCCGCCCTGGTACCGTTCTTCGCCGACATTGCGCTGCGTACCGGCTGGAAGGGCGAGCTGCGCTACGGCCTGCTCAACGACATCCGCGCGCTGGACAAGGAGCGCTACCCGCTGATGATCGAGCGTTTCATGGCGCTCGCCTTCGAGCCCGGCACCGAGCTGGCCAAGCCCTATCCGCAGCCGCGCCTGGCGATCGACGAGACCAGCCGTGCCGCGGCCCTGGCCAAGTTCGGCCTGAGCCTGGACCGCCCGGTGCTGGCGCTGTGCCCCGGCGCCGAGTTCGGCGAGGCCAAGCGCTGGCCGTCCGAGCACTACGCCAAGGTCGCCGAGCTGAAGATCCGCGCCGGCTGGCAGGTGTGGCTGTTCGGCTCGAAGAACGACCATGCCGTCGGCGAGGAAATCCGCAATCGCCTGATTCCCGGTCTGCGCGAGGAAGCGGTCAACCTGGCTGGAGAAACCTCGCTGGCCGAGGCCATCGATCTGCTGTCCGCCGCCAGCGCGGTGGTCTCCAACGACTCCGGGCTGATGCACGTGGCCGCCGCGCTGAATCGTCCGCTGGTGGCGGTGTACGGCTCCACCTCGCCGCAGTTCACCCCGCCGCTGGCCGAGCAGGTGGAGATCGTGCGCCTGGGCCTGGACTGCAGCCCGTGCTTCGAGCGCACCTGCCGCTTCGGCCACTACAACTGCCTGCGCGAACTCAAGCCGCGCCCGGTGATCGAGGCGCTGGATCGCCTGGTCGCCGATCCGGTCGAGGTCGAATAGTTTGCGGGTACTGCTGATTAAAACGTCTTCCCTCGGCGACGTGATCCATACCCTGCCGGCGCTCACCGATGCGGCCCGCGCCATCCCCGGCATCCAGTTCGACTGGGTGGTGGAGGAGGGCTTCGCCGAGATTCCGGCCTGGCACCCGGCCGTGGCCCAGGTGATCCCGGTGGCCATCCGTCGCTGGCGCAAGAACCTCTGGCAAACCCTGAAGAACGGCGACTGGCGCCGCTTCAAGGCGCGCCTGGGCGAGGCCGACTACGACCTGGTGCTCGACGCCCAGGGCCTGCTGAAAAGTGCCTGGCTGACCCGGTACGTCACGGCGCCGGTGGCCGGCCTGGACCGCGACTCGGCGCGCGAGCCGATCGCCTGTCGCTTCTACGACCGCCGCTACGCCGTGGCCAAGGACCAGCACGCCCTGGAGCGTACCCGCCAGCTGTTTGCCCAGGCCCTCGGCTATGCGCTGCCGGCCGGCCTCGGCGACTACGGCCTGGATCGCGCGGCCATGGCCGCGCCCGGCTCGCAGCCCTACCTGCTGTTCCTGCATGGCACCACCTGGGCCAGCAAGCACTGGCCGGAAGCCGACTGGCGCGCGCTGGCCCAGCGCATGGCCGGGCAGGGCTGGGCGATCCGCCTGCCCTGGGGCAACGCGGCCGAGAAGGCGCGCGCCGAGCGCATCGCCGCCGGCATCGATGGCGCCGCCGTGCTGCCCAAGCTGAACCTGGCCGGGGTGGCCAAGGTGATCGCCGGCGCCACGGCCTGCGTGGCGGTAGATACCGGTCTAGGGCATCTGGCCGCCGCGCTGGATGTACCGTGCATTTCCCTGTACGGGCCGACCCTGCCGGGCCGGGTCGGCGCCTACGGGCGTGGCCAGGTGCACCTGTGCGCCAGTGGCCCGGATGCCGGCGGCGGCGACCGCCACAAGCCCTGTTTCGACGGGCTGGGCGCCGAGCGCGTGGGCAACGAGCTGAACGCCTTGCTCCTGGCGCAGCAGGAGACGGTGTGATGCAACTGGCTTTCGTGCTCTACAAGTATTTCCCCTATGGCGGCCTGCAGCGCGACTTCCTGCGCATCGCCCTGGAATGCCAGCAGCGTGGCCATGCCATCCGCGTCTACACGCCGATCTGGGAGGGCGAGGTGCCCGCCGGTTTCGATGTGCGGGTGGCGCCGATCAAGGCCCTGTTCAACCATCACCGCAACGAGAAGTTCAGCGCCTGGCTGGCCGCCGACCTGGCCCGTGACCCGGTGGACCGGCTGGTCGGCTTCAACAAGATGCCGGGGCTGGATGTCTACTACGCCGCCGACGGCTGCTACGAGGACAAGGCGCAGACCCTGCGCAATCCGATCTACAAGCGCTGGGGGCGCTACAAGCACTTCGCCGACTACGAGCGGGCGGTGTTCGCCCCCGAGTCGAAGACCGAGATCCTGATGATCTCCGAAGTGCAGCAGCCGCTGTTTATCAAGCACTACGCCACGCCGATCGAGCGCTTCCACCTGCTGCCGCCGGGCATCGCCGCGGATCGCCGCGCGCCGGCCAATGCCGCCGAGATCCGCGCCGAATTCCGTCGCGAGTTCAAGCTGGCGGGCGACGAGCTGCTGCTGGTGCAGATCGGCTCCGGCTTCAAGACCAAGGGCCTGGACCGCAGCCTCAAGGCCCTGGCCGCGTTGCCGCGCGAGCTGAAACAGCGCACCCGGCTGATCGCCATCGGCCAGGACGACCCGCGCGCGTTCCAGTTGCAGGCCAAGACCCTCGGCATCTCCGAGCAGGTGCAGATCCTCAAGGGGCGCAGCGACATCCCGCGCTTCCTGCTCGGCGCCGACCTGCTGATCCACCCGGCCTACAACGAGAACACCGGCACGGTGCTGCTGGAGGCGCTGGTCTCCGGCCTGCCGGTGCTGGTCACCGACGTCTGCGGCTACGCCCACTACATCGCCGAGGCCGATGCTGGCCGCGTGCTGGCCAGCCCGTTCCAGCAGGAGCGGCTCAACGTCCAGCTCGCCGAGATGCTCGCCGACACCGCCGGCCGCGCCCGCTGGGGCGCCAACGGTCTGGCCTTCGCCGATACGGCGGATCTGTATTCCATGCCGCAGCATGCGGCCGATGTGATTTTGGCGGAGCGGGCATGAAGCTGATCCTCACCGAACCGTTCGAGTCGCTGTGGGCCGGCCAGGACGCCTTCGCCGCGGTCGAGGCCCTGCAGGGCCAGGTCTACCGTGAACTGGAAGGGCGCCGCACGCTGCGCACCGAAGTCGCCGGGCGCGGCTACTTCGTCAAGATCCACCGCGGCATCGGCTGGGGCGAGATCGTCAAGAACCTGCTCACGGCCAAGCTGCCGGTGCTTGGGGCAGCCCAGGAGTGGCAGGCGATCCAGCGTCTGACCGAGGTCGGCGTGCCAACCATGACCGCCGTGGCCTATGGCGAGCGCGGGGCCAATCCGGCGACCCAGCACTCCTTCATCGTCACCGAGGAGCTGGCGCCGACCACCGACCTGGAGCAGCTCAGCCTCAACTGGCGTCAGCAGCCGCCCGAGCCACGCCTCAAGCGCGCGCTGATCGCCGAGGTGGCACGGATGGTCGGCGCCATGCACCGCGCCGGGGTCAACCACCGCGACTGCTACATCTGCCACTTCCTGCTGCATACCGAGCGGCCGGTGACGGCGGACGATTTCCGCCTGTCGGTGATCGACCTGCACCGCGCCCAGGTGCGCGGCGCCGTGCCCCTGCGCTGGCGCAACAAGGACCTGGCGGCGCTGTATTTCTCCGCACTGGACATCGGCCTGACCCGGCGCGACAAGCTTCGTTTCTTGCAGGGCTATTTTGCTGCGCTGAAAGGCGCGCAGCCGCTGCGACAGGTCCTGCGCGACGAGGCCCGGCTGCTGGCCTGGCTGGAACGCAAGGCGGACAAGCTGTATGCGCGCAAGCAACGCTATGGGGATGCACTCTGATGACGGGCTGGTACCTCGATCCGGTCTACGCGCAACTGGCCAACGAATTCGGTGATGTGCGGCGGGTGTTTGCCCTGGAGGGGCGCCGCCTGACCCATGACCCGTTGTCCGAGGTGATCTTGGTCGAGCGCGCGGGTGTGCGCTATTACGTCAAGCGCTACTGGGGCGCCGGCAAGGGCCTGCGGCGTTTTATCGGGCGGCCGCGGGTCAAGGCCGAGTGGCAGAACCTCAAGCATTTCGCTCGCTGGGGGATTCCGACCGCGCCCATCGTCGCCTATGGTCTGGAGCGTCAGGCTGGGGCCTTCGTGCGCGGTGCACTGATCACCCGCGAGTTGGAAAACACTCGGGACCTGGCGCTGCTGGCCAAACATGACGATCCACGCCTGCGCGACCGCGATTGGGTCGAGCAGGTCAGTCGCCAGTTGGCCGATGCCACGCGGATCATGCATGAGCATCACTTCACCCATAACGATCTGAAGTGGCGCAACCTGCTGGTCAACGAACGGGCCGAGCTGTTTCTGATCGACTGCCCGGCCGGGGCTTTCTGGTGGGGGCCATTGCTGCGCTATCGCATGGTCAAGGACCTGGCCTGCCTGGATAAGGTGGCCAAGCGCCAGCTGTCGCGCAGTCAGCGCCTGCGCTTCTACCTGCAATATCGCGGGCACCAGCGTCTGAGTGCGAGCGACAAGCGTCACGTGCGGCAGATCGTGCAATTTTTCGAGGGCAGGGAATGAGCGACTTTATCGCCAGCGAGGATCGCGCTGTCCTCGAACGTCATGGCCTGGCCAGCTTCGAGGCGCTGTGGGCGCTCAAGTTGGATGCGGTGGATGAGCCCAATGTCGAGCGTGGCGGCTGGAGCAGTGTGTGCCGCCTGGAGCTGGATGGCGCGGCGTATTACCTGAAGCGGCAGAGCAATCACCTGACCCGCAGCCTGCGTCGCCCTATGGGCGAGCCGACCTTCGCTCGCGAGTTTCGTAATATCCGTCACTACCAGCAACTTGGCATTCCTGCGTTGCAGGCGGCCTTCTTCGCCGAGCGCCGCGCACCCGGCGAGCGGCGCGCCATCCTGCTGAGCCGTGCCCTGGATGGTTGGACGGATCTCTATCGCCTGCTTGATCAGTGGTCTGAGCTGGCGCCGGCGAAGCGCCAGGCCGTGCTGCATGCCGTGGCCAGGCTGGCGGCACACCTGCATGGGCAGGGGCAGATGCATGGCTGTTTCTACCCCAAGCACATTTTCCTGCGGGCGGCCGGTGAGGATTACCAGGCGTGCCTGATCGACCTGGAGAAAACCCGGCCGTTGTGGTTTGGCAAGCGGGATCGGGTCAAGGATCTGGAGCCCTTGCTGCGCAGGACGGCGCGTAGCTGGAGCAAAGCGGAGATGGGGCGCTTCCTGGCTGACTATCTGGGAGGTGGGGTGGACGTCGAGCAGTGGTCTCGTCACCTGGTGGCGCGCCTGCAAGACAAGGCATCGCGTCGATGAGGCTGCAGCACCTGCATGGTCGTACCCCGCAGTTGCCGCTCGAGCTGCTGCTGGGCGATGGCGAGTCTCTCAAGGTGAATGTCTGGCTGCGCGTGCTGCCGGAGCAGCGCTACGTTGGCGTCGCCACGTGGCGCGGGCGTCAGGTGCTGGCCAAGCTGCTGGTCGGTAGCAGGGGCGAGCGGCATTTCCAGCGCGAGCTGCAGGGGACGAACCTGCTCGCCGAGCAAGGCCTGGCTACCCCTGAGCTGCTGGCCCAGGGATGGCAGGCGGGTGAGGGTGGCTGGCTGCTGTTCGATTATCTGGCGGGTGCCGAGAGCCTATGGGATGCCTGGCGTGCAGTGGAGCGCCAGCCGCTGCTCAGCGATGCGCAGCAGGTCGTGCTGGGCGAGGCACTGGTCGCCATCGCGCAGCTGCACATCAAGGGTCTGTGGCAGGCCGACCTGCATCTGGACAACCTGCTGCGGCATGACGGTCGGCTGTTCGTCATCGACGGCGGCGGCGTGCAGCTTGAAACGGCCGGCCAGCCGCTGTCGCGCGGCAAGGTGCTGGAAAACCTCGGGGTGTTCTTCGCCCAGTTGCCGGCCGAACTGGAGCCTTTCACCGAAGAGCTGCTGGTGCATTATTTGCTGGTCAACGGCGAGCATGCCCTGCCCCTGGAGGTGCTGCTTAAACAGGTGGTCAAGGTGCGCCGCTGGCGCCTGCGCGACTATCTGAAGAAGGTCGCCCGCGATTGCAGTCTGTTCAGCGCCCAAGTCGGCGCCTTCGGCCTGCGCGTGGTGCGTCGTGAAGCGGAGAGCGACCTGCAGCCGCTGCTGGACAACCTCGATGCGCTCATCGAAGGCGGTCATATCTACAAGACCGGTGGTGCCGCGACCGTGGCGCGGGTGGAGCTGGCCGGGCAGCCGCTGGTGGTCAAGCGCTACAACATCAAGAACGTCCTGCACTGGCTCAAGCGTTTCTGGCGTCCCAGCCGGGCCTGGCACAGCTGGGTCGAGGGCCATCGCCTGGAACTGCTGGGCATTGCCACCCCGCGGCCATTGGCCGTGCTAGAGCGGCGCTGGTGCTGGCTGCGCGGGCGTGCCTACCTGATTACCGAATACTGCGGCGGGCAGGATATAATCGCGCGTTTTCAGGCGTTCCATGACGGATCGCCCCCGGAAACCGACCTGTTGGCACTGGATCGCCTGTTCGCCGCCTTGCTGCGCGAGCGCATCAGCCACGGCGATTTCAAGGGACACAACCTGTTTTGGGATGAGCTGCACGGTGGCTGGTCGCTGATCGACCTGGATGCCATGCAGCAGCACCGCAACGCGCGCAGCTTCGCCCGGGCCTATGCCCGCGATCGCGCCCGCTTTCTGCGCAACTGGCCGGCTGATTCACAGCTGTTCAAGCTGCTCGACGAACGTTTACCGCAGGTGCCCGGCACCTGCCCTGAATAGAGGTTTTCACCTGTGGCACTGACGATTCTTGGCCTGTCCGGCGCGCTCAGTCACGATCCTTCCGCCGCCCTGTACATCGACGGCAAACTGATAGCGGCGGCGGAAGAAGAGCGCTTCGTGCGCGACAAGCACGCGAAGAACCGCATGCCCTACGAGTCGGCCAAGTTCTGCCTGGAGCAGGCCGGGATCAAGCCGGGCGACGTCGACGTGGTGGCCATCCCCTTCGCGCCGATCAGCATCTTCGAGAAGGCCCGCTGGCAGTACGCCAAGCGCTACTGGTACGCGCCGGACCGCGCCCTCGACGCCATCCTCATGGGCAACCGCCGCTACAAGCGCTACTACAAGCACATCCAGTGGTGCCTGCAGCAGCTCGGCTTCGACCTGAAGAAGATCAAGATCGAGCCGGTCGAGCACCACCTGGCCCACGCCGCCAGCGCCTACCACTGCTCGGGCTTCACCGAGAAGACCGCGATCCTCGGCATCGACGGCAAGGGTGAGTACGCCACCACCTTCTTCGGCTACGGCGAGAACGGCAAGATCCACAAGATCAAGGAATTCTACGACCCGGACTCGCTCGGCGGCCTGTACGGCGCGATCACCGAATTCCTCGGCTTCGAGATGCTCGACGGCGAGTTCAAGGTGATGGGCATGGCGCCCTACGGCGACGCGGCCAAGTACGATTTCTCGCGCCTGGCCAAGTTCGAGAACGGCGAGCTGATCATCAACACCGACTACGCCAACGTCATCGGTTTCCGGCGCTACAAGGAAAACGGCAAGGGCTACTACTTCTCGCCCAAGCTGATCGAGTGGCTGGGCCCGAAACGTCAGGGCGACATCGCCGACGACCCCTACATCCACTACGCCGCCAGCATGCAAGCACTGTTCGAGAAGCTGGCGCTGGAGATGATGGATTACTACCTCGGTGACATCATCAAGGAAACCGGCAAGATCGCCTTCGCCGGCGGCTGCGCGCTGAACGTCAAGCTGAACCAGAAGATCATCGCCCGTCCGGAAGTGAAGGAGCTGTTCGTCCAGCCGGCTTCCGGTGACGCCGGTACCTCGGTCGGCGCAGCCGCCTACGTCTCGCACCAGCGCGGCGTACCGGTGGAGAAGATGGAACACGTCTACCTCGGCCCGTCCTACTCCAACGAGGATGTGATCGCTGCCTGTGCCCGTCACCCGAGCAAGCCGGTGTTCAAGCAGATCGACAACATGCCGCAGCGCATCGCCAGGATCATGGTCGACGCCAACCCGGTGGCCTGGTTCCAGGGCCGCATGGAGTTCGGTCCGCGCGCCCTCGGCGGTCGCTCGATCATCGGCTGCCCGAGCGTGGCGGGCGTGGCCGACCGGATCAACGAGCAGATCAAGTTCCGCGAGCGCTGGAGGCCGTTCTGCCCGTCGATGCTCGACACCGTCGGCCCGCAGATGCTCAAGGTCGATCACCCGAGCCCGTTCATGACCTTCACCTTCGAAGTCAACGAAGAGTGGAAGAGCCGCGTCGGCGAAGTGGTGCACGAGGACGGTACCTCGCGCGCCCAGGTGCTCAAGCGCGAGTACAACCCACGCTACTACGACATGATGCTGGAGCTGGAGAAACTCACCGGCAACGGCGTGTCGCTGAACACCTCGCTGAACCGCCGCGGCGAGCCGATGATCTGCTCGCCGACCGACGCCCTGAACATGTTCTACGGCTCCGACCTGCAGTACCTGATCATGGAAGACATCCTCGTGGTCAAGGATGGCAAGGACTGGTATGACCACGTCTAAGCCGCTCGTCAGCGTTGTCATTCCGGCCTACAACTATGCGGCGACTTTGCCGCGTGCGGTAGATTCGGTCATGCCACAGCTCAATGAACGGGCTGAGCTGCTGGTCATTGATGATGGCTCGACAGACGCCACGCCAGATGTGCTGCTTACCCTGCACGAGCGGCATCCTGGAGGCTTCCGCTCCATCCGGCAGGACAATGCGGGCCTGGCGGCTGTACGCAATAGGGGGATAGACGAGGCCCGGGGTGACTATCTGGTCTTCCTCGATGCCGATGATGAAATGGTCGAAGGGGCGCTGGCGGAGCTGACGGCACACCTAGACCAACATCCGGATACACGTCTGGTCATCGCCGGGCATTATTCCGTGCGTGAAGATGGGCGTGTTGCCCTGCATCGCCCGCACGCTTTGCCCGCGGGCGAGCTGGCGCGGGTGAAGGCCTATCTGCTGGACAAGACGCTGGCCGTCTCGAATGGCGCTTGTGCCATGCACCGCGAGGTCTTCACCCACGGACGTTACCCGGAGTCTTTCCGCAATGCCGAAGACATCCCGGTCTTTGCCCAGGTGTTTGCGCGTTACCCCTGCAGCTGTCTGGCCAGCCCTATGGCTCGTATCTACAAGCACGGAGACAGCCTGCGCCACAATCTGACCTATGACTTGCAGATCGGCGAGCGGCTGGTCGATGAGGTATTTGCCAGCGGGCGGCTGCCCGAAAGCGTGCAGTGCCTGCGTCGGGCCTTTACCGCGCAGCGTTACCTATCGCTGTTTCGTAACTTCCTACTGGCCGGGCAGCGCGACCAGGCCAGGCATTTCTACCGTCAGGCATTACGCGCCGATTGGCGCGCTGCGCTGCGCTGGTCTTATACGCGCAAGGCGGTAAAGCTGTGGCTCTCTTGAATGCAGGAGTCATGCATGCGTAGGTCTGGCACGGCACCACATGGATAGTCCGCTACGTGCATTGCAGGCTTTCCTCTTGGATCGGCCCAGGAGGCGTGGCAAGGGCTGGCCCGGTGTGATCAGGCTTGCCTTGCAGCTATGGAGCAAGGCCGTCATGGCTTGGTTGGTGTGTCGCCGGGGCACTGGAGAGCAAGGGTGTTGTGATGTTCTGCTGATCCACCCATCGTGCAAGTCCTATCTGCAGGGGCGCAAGAAACCATTGGTGGCCGCCTTGCGGGCGCGCGGGATGCGAGTCGAAGAGTTTGTCGAGGACAGCGAGCGCAGGCTGATTTTCGCCCGACAACTCGCCGTACCGCGACGCCCCGTGCCCTTTCTGCTGCATTTCTACGCGGCGCATGCGGCCTATCTGCTCCAGCGCTACAGGCCCAAGGTCGTGCTGACCGAACGCAATGCCTGGGTCGTTCCCAGTCTTGTGAAGGCGCTGCGCGAAGAGGGCGCGCAGGTCATGCATCTGGCTCATTCGGTGCCTTCCGGGCAGTCCAGTCGTTATGATTATTTCGATTACGACTACTATGCGCTGTTCGGGAGAAGCTCCTTCGAGTACCTGGCATCTATTCCCGGCCGTTTTGGCTCGTGCGTCACTGTTTTTGCCGGGCCGTACTACCTGTCGGATCGTCTGCAGCCTGAAGCGCCTGTAAGCAGTCCAGGTGGAAGGCCGCAACTGCTCTTTCTTGGTTCAGGGCCCGATTACGAACAGACTCCGGACTATCTGGAGTGCTGTGCGTGGGTCATGAAGTGGTTGCAAGAGCACCCAGATGCCGATTTGACGGTAAAGATTCATCCGCGGGCCTCTGGCCACCCTTGGGTGGCCCATGCAACAGCTAACGCAAGGGTTCGCATGCTTGCGGGCAGTGTGAGTCTGGATGAATGTGCCGGAAGGTTTGATCTGGTGCTGTGCGGCTACACCAATGCCGTGCTGGACGTCGCTCGCGCAGGCATTCCCTTTGTCTTGCTGGGCAACGATGAAGACTACTTCTCGGTCGAGCGTTTCGGTTTGCCCAGGTGTCGAGTCGAAAGCCAGTTGGCTAGCAGTATTGAAGGCGTTGCCAAGTCCCCTGAGGATTACCGGCGTAGCCTTGCGCAGTTCATGGCATTTCATATCGATCAATCGGAGCGGCCATTGGCATCGCTGGTGGAGTGCGTGGAACAGCTCGTTGGTGGTCATGCTCTGCCAGGAGAGAAGTTGTCGGCTGAAATAGGTCGGCACTGAGGGCGGAGCGCCATCTTGTTCGAATCAAACCAAGGGTCGTCTATGAAAGTGCTGTTCCTGGCTCTGGCCAAGCACCAGAACCTGTACTTCAACAAGCTGCTGGAGCAGCCAGGCATGCAGGGCAAGGTGGTGACCCCCGGGCAGATGCCTTGGCCGGCGCTGGGCGCATTGTTCCGGGTGATTGCGCGAGTCAACTGGTCGGTACTGGTTGAGGAGAAATGCCAGGAACGACGTATCAAGGGCAAGTACGAGGGGTGGCTCTATCGCCTGTTGTTGCGCCTGGAAATGCTGGTAGTTGCTCTGCGCGCGCAGGCGCTGCTGGCGCGAGAGTGCCCGGATGCGGTAGGGGTGTGGAATGGCTCAAGCCGTCACTGCCAGTTGCTGTTGTCGTTGTTGCCAGCCGACTGCCGTACTTTCTTCTTTGAGAACGGCCTGTTGCCGAACACCACCACGGTCGATACGCGCGGAGTTAACTACCGCAACTCGGTGCCGCGCGATGCCGAATTTTACCGTCATTACCAGGCGCCGGCCGGTGCTGCCGAGGCACAGCTCACTCTGGTCCCGCGCAAGTCGCGCAGCGCGGGGGGCGCACCGATCAAGCTGCCCGAGCATTTTGTCTTCATCCCGTTTCAGGACGACCGTGATACCCAGGTGCGTCTGTTCTCGCCCTGGGTCGGCGATATGCGCGAATTGTTCGCTCTGGGGGAGCGCCTGGTTGCCGAGACCGGCTTGACCGTAGTGTTTAAGGAGCATCCGTCTAGTCGTGAAACCTATCCGGACCTGCAGTTGCGGACCCATGAGCGCTTGCTGTTTGCTAACGGCAATCCGACCCAGGAGCTGATCCAGGCCAGTCAGTTCGTCATTACCCTGAACTCTACGGTCGGATTGGAAAGTCTGTTACTGGGCAAGCCACTGCTGACCTTGGGTCAGGCATTCTTCAATATCCCTGGTCTGGTGATGCATGCCGATACTGTCGAGGAGTTGCTGGCCGTTGCTCGGGCTTTCCCTGAGTGGTCGCTGGAGGCGCCGGTACGCGAGGGTTTCCTGCGTTACATGGCGGCCGAATACTGCGTGCCGGGTAGTTGGAAAAGTGCCGATCAGGTCCATCTGGATCTAGTGGCAGCGCGGATGTTGCGGCGGGATTCTTGAAGTGTTGAAGCTGTTGTCGCTACGCCAGGAGGTCCTAGCACGTTGGGCTGTAATCGGCCTGCTGATACTGCTCTGTGCGCCCTGGGTGCTGCCGAGCAGCAAGCTCTACCACCAGTTGACTGCTGTGTTTCTCTGGTTGCCGGCCTTGCTGGCCTTGTTCCATAACGACTTCCGTGCACGCCTGAGGCAGCCGGAGATCCTGCTGTTCGCCGCTCTGGCGCTATGGACTCTGCTGGTGCTGCTGGTGCAGGGCGCGGCTGAGCCGCAGAGCAAGGTCAAACTGCCCTTCTATGTGGCCCTGTCCCTGCTCGGGGTGATGCTGGCGGCGCTTGATGTCCGCTGGTCGCTGGAAAGCTTGTTGCGCCTGTGTGTGTGGCTGGGTGGTCTAGGGGCCGCAGCGTCCACGCTGTACTACTTTGGTGCTGGGCCTGCGCCAGGTCAGCGTCTGATTGCGTTGGGACTGTGGGACACGGCCATCATGGCTGCTCATGCAGTGGGCGCACTCAGTCTGCTGGGGGTATTCCTCTATATCCGCCCGATCAATAAGCCTGCGCTGAGCGTTTCACTGGCGCTGGTCGCGCTGGCTTATGTGGTCTTTCTAGGTTTGAACCATACTCGTGGTGTCTGGCTGGCACTCTTTGTTGCGCTGATTTTTTTGTTGCTCGCCAAGCCAACGCGGAAAGGGTTCCTGGTTATTTTGCTGATGCTCGTCGGGGTGGCAGCGCTAGCTATTGTTGAGCCGCAGAGCATTGTGGAGCGAGGGGTGTCGTACCGGCCGACTCTGTGGATGGGCGGGATTCAGCTGTTCAGTGACAATTGGCTGTTGGGGCTGGGCTTCAAACCTTACGAGATTGCTGTGCCGGCCATCCATGTCTCGTTCAAGCATCCACACAATCTGTTTCTGGATATCGCCGTGCGCCTGGGGCTGCCCGGGTTGATGCTGTTCAGTCTGCTCTGGCTGGCAACGTTGTGGCGTGCCTGGCTGAACCGTGGTGAGCCCTTGGGGCGGGCGCTGCTGGCCTTGTGGACATTCGCCAGCGTGGCTCTGCTCACCGATGGTATCGGCCTGTGGCTCAAGCCCAATGCCGACTGGTTGATCACGTGGTTGCCGATTGCCCTGGGCATGGTCCTGGCCATGCGTTGTGCAGCGGTCAATGTGGAGGACAAGAGCGAGCGCTGATGGCATGGCCTGCCTGCATGGGCAGGTAGCGGTTGTCGCGGAGGAGGATTGCGTGACTGAACCAGGCGAACGGCTGGCTGGGCCTTTACCGTCATCGTACAGGGGCTACACCATCCGGGTTTTTGCGCCTACAGCCTATACCTCCGCAGAGTCGCTTGCCGACCAGCGTAATGCCCTGGCTTCGTCCCGCTCAGGCAGGCGAGCTGCTGACCACTCTATAGGCCGCCAGCAGTTCGTCCCAGGGGAAGTTCTGGACTTTGCGGCGCTGCAGGTAGTTCTGCAAATGCGCAAAGTTGCGCCGGACCATGGCGCGGCGAAGTGGTCCTCGTTTGAAGCGGATGTCGAGGAAGTCGATCAGGCCGAACTGCCGTTCTGCCGTGAGCAGGATGTTGCCCAGGTGCAGCGAGCGGAAGTAGATGCCTTTCTGGTGCAGGCTGTGGATATAGGCCGCCAGTGCTGGTAGTTGCGCATCGAATAGCGGGCGCTGCTGGTGGAACAGCTTGTCCAGCGGCGTGCCGGCCAGCGGTTGGTAGCGGCAGGCACTGATCACCTGATCGCGGTTCAGCCAGGCACACTCTTCGATCTGTGGCGTGGGGATACCGAGTTGCTGCAGGCGTTCGGCGTTGCGTTGAAAGCGCACGGCCTCGGGCAGCCAGCGGGCGAGTAGGGGGCGGCGGCTGCGGAATATCTTCAGGAAGCTGCCATCGGCCAGGTGCACGACTTTCGGGCCGTGGCTGTCTTGTTCAAGGACTTCACCGTTCTGCAGCCAGTTTTGCAGTTCGTTCGCTGATACAATCCGCATCTTGTTTCTCTAGTCGTGGTACAGGGCTCGCCGAATGGCCAATTCTAACCAGCAATCCAGCCTCAGGGTTTATTTGCGATTGCTGAAATACGTGATCCCGTACTGGGGGCTGTTCGCCATCAGTATCTTGGGGTTCCTGATTTTTGCATCGACCCAGCCGATGCTGGGTTACATCCTCAAGTACTTCGTCGATGGTCTGGCCAACCCGGGGGCCAGCTTTTTCGCCGAGGTCCCGTACCTGAAAGACGTGCCCTTTCTCGTTGAGCTCAAGCTGCTACAGACCGTGCCGCTGCTGATCGTGCTGATCGCGCTGTGGCAGGGAATCGGCTCGTACCTGGGCAACTATTTTCTCGCCCGGGTCTCGCTGGGCCTGGTGCATGACCTGCGGGTGGCGTTGTTCAACAACCTGCTGGTGCTGCCCAACCGCTATTTCGATAACCACAACTCCGGGCACCTGATTTCGCGCATTACCTACAACGTGACCATGGTCACTGGCGCCGCCACCGATGCGATCAAGGTGGTGGTGCGCGAAGGGATGACCGTGGTGTTCCTGTTCGCCACCCTGCTGGTTATGAACTGGAAGCTGACCTTGGTGATGCTGGCAATTCTGCCGCTGATCGGCCTGATGGTGACCAGCGCAAGCCGCAAGTTTCGCAAGCAGAGCAAGAAGATCCAGGTGGCGATGGGCGACGTCACCCATGTCGCCTCCGAAACCATCCAGGGCTACCGCGTGGTGCGCAGCTTTGGTGGCGAAGCCTACGAGCAGGGGCGCTTCTTCGCCGCCAGCGATAGCAACCGGCAGAAGCAGCTGCGCATGACCAAGACCGGCGCGGTGTACACACCCATGCTGCAACTGGTGATTTACAGCGCCATGGCCGTGCTGATGTTTCTGGTGCTGTTCATGCGCGGCGATGCCTCGGCAGGCGATCTGGTGGCCTACATCACCCTCGCCGGGTTGTTGCCCAAGCCGATTCGCCAGCTGTCCGAGGTCAGTTCGACCATCCAGCGCGGGGTAGCCGGGGCCGAGAGCATCTTCGAGCAGCTCGACGAGCAGCAGGAGGTTGACCGTGGCACTGAGGTGCGCGAGCGGGTCAGCGGCCGTCTCGAGGTGCGCGACCTGATCTTCCAGTATCCGGGCACCGAGAAGCCGGTGCTGAACAACATCTCTTTCGTCGCCGAGCCCGGGCAGATGGTGGCCCTGGTAGGGCGCTCCGGCAGCGGCAAGTCGACCCTGGCCAACCTGATCCCACGCTTCTACCACCACGAGCTGGGGCAGATCCTGCTGGATGGTCTGGATGTCGAGCAATACGGCCTGCGCAACTTGCGCCGGCATATCGCCCTGGTCACCCAGCACGTCACCCTGTTCAACGACAGCGTGGCCAGCAACATCGCCTATGGCGATCTGGCCGGCGCGCCGCTGGAGGATGTGCGCAAGGCGGCCGAAGCCGCTTTCGCCGCCGAGTTCATCGAGAAGCTGCCGCAGGGGTATGACACCCAGGTTGGCGAGAACGGCGTGCTGCTCTCCGGTGGCCAGCGCCAGCGCCTGGCTATCGCCCGAGCGCTGCTGAAGGATGCGCCGCTGCTGATTCTTGACGAGGCCACTTCCGCCTTGGACACCGAGTCGGAGCGGCATATCCAGGGCGCCCTGGATCAGGTGATGAAGGGCCGCACCACTCTGGTCATCGCCCACCGCCTGAGCACCATCGAGAAGGCCGACCTGATCCTGGTGATGGACCAGGGGCAGATCGTCGAGCGGGGCACCCATGGACAGCTACTGGCGCTCAATGGCTACTACGCACGCCTGCACGCCCGGCACTTCGAAGAGATTGGCGAGCCAGCAGCCCTGGAGCAGAACAACTGATGCTGAGCCACTGGCGTGCCTGGCGTGAGCGCGGTTGGACGGAGATCGATGCGGCGGCCTATGCCGCGGCTTGGTCGCGCTTCGGTGGCAGTGTCGCCACTCACCCGCTGGTGGTCGAGCGCCTGGCCGGGCTAGCCGCGATTCCGGTGCGCTATCTGGGCTGGCAGCAGAGTGGCGAGCTGGTGGCGGCGATCCCCACCTGGGGGCGTTATCTGGCCCTGGCCAAGGATGTGCTCAAGCAGCAGGGCAAGCGCGGCCTGTACGACCTGGGCAATGCCGAGCTGATCCTGCCGGTGGCGCCGGGCGTTCGGCTGCCGCTACGGCACCGCGCGCGCTATGTCTCGCCGCTGAATGCCGGGCAGGTAAGTACCCTGCGCGAGCAACCGGAAGGGCTGGCCCTGGCCCGCGAACCGGAGGCATACAGCAAGAAGTTCCGCTACAACCAGCGCCGCGAGCAGCGCCTGCTGGAGGAGGCGGGGGGCGTGATCCGGCCGATGCTGGAGCTGTCTGCCGAGGAGCAGGCGCGTATCTACGCTGACCTGTTCCAGCGCCGCTGGGGCTTCGAGGCCACCGGCAAGGCGCACCTGGCCGAGGTCTTTGGCCTGCTGCGCGAGTTCATGACCGGCTCGTTGATCTATCTGAACGACGAGCCGGTGGCGATCCAGGTTCTCTACCGGGTGGAGGCGCCGAAGTGGGTCAGCCTGGAGTACATCAATGGTGGGGTCGATCCGCAGAACCGCGAATTCAGTCCCGGCAGTGTGCTCAGCTTCGTCAATACCCAGGCCGCCTGGAGCGAGGCGCGGGCCTTGGGCAAACCGCTGCGCTATTCCTTCGGTCGCGCCGACCGCGAATACAAGGACCGCTGGTGCAACCGCGTTGCGGTCTATCAGGTGTGACGCCATGAGTGGACGCAAACAGCAGTTGCTCAAGCGCCATCGTCGGCATAAACGTATCGCCTTGCTGGCGGCCTTGGTGCTGTTGGCCTTGCTGGATGTGCTGCTGGCCTGGTGGCTGGTGCCGTTGCTCCTGTTGCTGGGCTGGATCGCCCATGAGGCCTGGTTTGCCGATCACCTGTTCTATTCGCCCCGGGATGACTACCGCTATGACTTTCCGGCCGGGACGCCGCAGTTCGCGGTGCGTGTGGAGGCGGGAAGGCTGTTTGTCGAGGGTGATTTCGCCGCTGCCGATACGCTAGTCCTCGAATGCACTGTGCGTGCAACCTGGCTGGGACGGTTGTTCGATCCGCAGGTGTGGCTGGGTGATGATCGCCAGGACTTCGAGCGCGGTGTCGATGGCCGGCGTTACCTCAACCTCTCCGGGCAGGCTGCGGCGCTGGCGGCGGGTGAGCTGATGCTGCGCGGGCGTTATTGCCGGCTGGTGAGAGTGGCGCGCCTGTTCGCCCTCAGCAATGCCGACTATAGCGAGCGGCGGGTGATGGTCATCGCCCCGCATGCCGACGATGCCGAGCTGGCCGCCTTCGGCCTGTACAGTGGTGCCGCCGAGACCAGCATCGTCACCCTGACCCAAGGCGAAATCGAAGCCGATGGCTACCGGGGGCTGGGCCTGAACAGCCAGCAGGCGGCGCAGCTCAAGGGCCGCCTGCGCGCCTGGGACAGCCTGGCCATCCCGCTGTGGGGTGGCGTGCCGCAGCAGCGTTGCGTGCAGCTTGGCTACTACTGCCTGCAGTTGCCGGCGATGGCCGAACAGCCCGAACAGGGCTTCGCTTCCCGCGAGTCTGGCGCCAGCGATATCCGCAGCGTGCGCCGCCACAACCCACTGACCCTGCCTGGCGATGCCGATGGCCAACCCAGCTGGCGCAACCTGATAGCCGATCTGGCGGCGTTGCTTGAGCACTTCCGTCCGGAAGTGGTGGTCACCCCGCATCCCGAACTGGACCCGCACAGCGACCATGTCGCCGCTACCCGCGCCTTGCTTGAGGCTATCCAGCTCAGCGCCTGGCAGCCGAAAACCCAGCTTCTGTATGCCAATCATCTGCACGACAACGACCGTTGGCCGATGGGGCCGGCTGGCAATGGCATCGCCTTGCCACCCGCCATCGAGGCGTTGCCTGCCGATGGTCTATGGAGTCCGAGCCTGAGTGCCGAAGTGCAACTCGACAAGGCCATGGCCCTGGCCATGCAGCACGATCTGCAAGGGCCGTTACCGCTGAAGAGAAAGTTGCGGCGTTTGATCCAGCGCCTGCTGGCCGGGCGGCGCTGGCCCGCGACCGGTGAGGACGAATTCTTCCGCAAGGCCGTGCGTCGCCACGAACTGTTCTGGGTGCGTCCGTTGGGCGAGTGAGCCCGGGCCGCTTTTACCCCACATGTTATGATCCGCGGCGATTTTGCCGCTCCGGAGTACCCATGAAGTTGTCCATGCCCCGTTACGATCAAGCCCCCGTTCTGGTGGTGGGCGATGTCATGCTCGACCGTTATTGGCACGGCGGCACTTCGCGGATTTCCCCGGAAGCGCCGGTGCCGGTGGTCAAGGTCGAGCAGATCGAGGACCGTCCGGGTGGCGCGGCCAACGTCGCGCTAAACATCGCCGCCCTCGGTGCGCCGGCGCTGCTGGTCGGCGTGACCGGGCGCGACGAGGCGGCCCACAGCCTCACCGACAGCCTGCATGCGGCCGGGGTGCAGGCGCATTTCCAGCGCATCGACGACCAGCCGACCATCGTCAAGCTGCGCGTCATGAGCCGCCACCAGCAGCTGCTGCGCATGGACTTCGAGGAACCCTTCCATACCGATGCCGAGGCCCTGGCCGCCGACGTCGAGGCGCTGCTGGACGGGGTCAAGGTGCTGGTGCTGTCCGACTACGGCAAGGGCGCGCTGCAGAACCACCAGGCCCTGGTGCAACTGGCGCGGGCCAAGGGCATTCCGGTGCTGGCCGACCCCAAGGGCAAGGATTTCTCCATCTACCGCGGAGCCAGCCTGATCACGCCGAACCTCAGCGAGTTCGAGGCCATCGTCGGCCATTGCGCCGATGAAGCCGAGCTGGTCAGTCGGGGTGCCAAGCTGATGCTGGAGCTGGAGCTGGGCGCCTTGCTGGTCACCCGTGGCGAGCATGGCATGACCCTGCTGCGCCCGGATCACGGCCCGCTGCACCTGCCGGCGCGTGCTCGCGAGGTATTCGATGTGACCGGTGCCGGCGACACGGTGATCTCCACCCTGGCCGCCAGCCTGGCCGCCGGCGAGGAGCTGCCGCAGGCGGTGGCGCTGGCCAACCTGGCTGCCGGCATCGTGGTCGGCAAACTGGGCACCGCGGCCATCAGTGCGCCGGAACTGCGCCGGGCGGTGCAGCGCGAGCAGGGCTCCGAGCGCGGCGTGGTCAGCCTGGAACAGTTGCTGGTGGTGATCGAGGATGCCCGCGCCCACGGCGAGAAGATCGTCTTCACCAACGGCTGCTTCGACATCCTCCACGCCGGCCATGTGACCTACCTGGAGCAGGCTAGGGCCCAGGGCGATCGCCTGGTGCTGGCGGTCAACGATGATGCCTCGGTCAGCCGCCTGAAGGGGCCGGGCCGGCCGATCAACGCGGTCGACCGGCGCATGGCCGTGCTGGCCGGCCTCGGCGCGGTGGACTGGGTGGTGAGCTTCGCCGAAGACACCCCGGAAAACCTGCTGCGGGCGATCAAGCCGGATGTGCTGGTCAAGGGCGGCGACTACGGCATCGAGGGCGTGGTGGGCGCCGATATCGTCCGCGCCTATGGCGGCGAGGTGCGGGTGCTGGGTCTGGTGGCAAACAGCTCGACCACCGCCATCGTCGAGAAGATCCGCAGCAAGTAAGGCTTGCCCTCCTGCGTGCCCGCGGCTGCCTGCCGCCGGCACACTTCAGCCGGCCCTGCGCCCCGGCTCCTGCGGTTCCTGGTGCAGCCGTGCCAGCCAGTCCTTCCAGGCGATGCGCTCGTCACGCACCAGCCAGTTCTCCTGCTCGGCAAAACTCTCCGACAGCCACAGCCCGCGGCAGCTGGCCGGCCGCAGTTCGCCGCGCCTGAGGGTGAACAGTTCGCCGCTCGGCCGGCCCTGGCGCAGCGGCAGCAGGTAGAGATCGGGCCGGCGGCGCTCCAGGCGGGCGACCAGCGTGCCGTCCTCCAGGCATTCGTCGACGTGGAACAGGCTGGGCTGGCGGCAGTCCCGGGGCAGTTCCAGGCGCAGGTCGTAGACCAGTTGCAGCGAGGCCGTGGGCAGGTGCACGTAGGCCTGCGGCCGCTCCAGCAGCTTCAGGTTGGCGCACTGTACCGGGCGTGCCGCGCCGCTCAGCGGGGCGAGGCGGAAGTGACTGCGTTCGCGGTAGCGCAGGCTGGGCTGGTAGGGCGTCGGCAGCCAGGTGTCGCCGAAGCGCCCACCCAGCCAGCCGTCGGCGGTCTCGATCAGGCACTCCTCGGCGACTTCCTGGAGGGCGGTGAGCAGCGGCAGGTTCAGTTCATGGGCTGGCACGTAGCCGGAGATCAGCTTGAGCACCACGTCGCCGCGATCCGGGCGGCGCTGGCGCACCAGCAGCCAGTAGTCACGCCCCTGCCAGTCGAGGGTCAGGCGCACCGAGACGCCGAGGTTGGCCAGTGCCACGGCGAACTGCCGGCTGTCACTCACCTCGATCGGGCGGCGCCGCTCCTGCATCTGCGCGAAGTTCAGCGGCAGGCCCTGGCTGCGATAGTGCAGGCCGTCCGCGCCGGCGTTCACCTGCAACGCCAGGGTCTGGAAGGCGCCAGGGTCTTTGCGGGCCAATAGTCTCGGCATGTCGGCTCCTGCGGCTGCGGGCGGTGCGTACTGCCGGCGCGGTGGGCTGGCAGCGATTTACCGGAGTTTTGCAGTGTAGCCGCGGATCACCGCGGCGGCGGCGGCCACGTTCGCCGCCAGGTGTTGCGGGTTGATGGTGCCGACGATGGCGCTGCTCACCGCCGGGTGGGCGAACAGCAGCTCGAAGCTGGCGCGCACCGGGTCCTGGCCGGCGGCCAGGCAGGCATGGCCGCTGGCCAGAGCTTTCTTGATCAGGATGGCCTTGCCCTGGGTGGCGGCGTAGTCGAGCACCGGCTTCTCGGCCTGCTCGGCGAGGTTGTAGGTGACCATCGCGCAGTCGCCCCGCTCGAGGGCCAGCAGGCCGCCCTCGACGGTCTTGCCGGAGAGGCCGAAGGCGCGGATCTTGCCTTCGCGCTTGAACTCGGCCAGCGCCTCGTAGAGGCCGCTGTCCTGCAGGATGGCCAGGTCGCGACCGTCCGAGTGCACCAGCAGCAGGTCGATGCAGTCGGTTTCCAGGCGCTTGAGGCTGCGCTCCAGGGACAGGCGGGCATGGGCCGGGGTGAAGTCGTAGTGCGACAGGCCGGCCTCGAACTCCTCGCCGACCTTGCTGACGATCACCCAGTCCTGGCGCTGGCCGCGCAGCAGCGGGCCCAGGCGCTGCTCGCTGACGCCGTAGGCCGGGGCGGTGTCGATCAGGTTGATGCCCAGCTCGCGGGCCTGGGCCAGCAGGTTGCGCGCGGCGGCATCGTCGGGAATGGTGAAGCCATTGGGGTACTTCACCCCCTGGTCGCGGCCGAGCTTGACCGTGCCCAGGCCCAGCGGCGACACCCGCAGGCCGGTCGCGCCCAGCGGGCGATGCAGGTCGTGCAGGCTCATGGCAGCAGCTCCTCCCACACCGGGCGGGCCATGGCGGGGCGCGGCAGCTCGGGCAGCGGCGGTTGCGCGCTGGGCCGGATGCCATCGCGGCTCAGGGCGGCCAGCACCCGGTCGCTGAAGTCCGGGGCCAGGGCCAGCTTGGTCGGCCAGCCGACCAGCAGCCTGCCCTGGTCGGCGAGGAAGGCATTGTCCGGGCGCACCAGGCCGGATTGCGCCGGCTCGGCGCGGTCGACGCGCAGGGTGGCCCAGCGCGCGTCGGCCAGGTCGATCCACGGCAGCAGGTCGCCCAGTTCCTTCTGTGCGGCGCGGATCTGTGCGGCTGCGTCGCGGGCCACGCCGTCGGCTTCGGCGATATCGCCACCGAGGTACCAGACCCACTGGCCATCTGCCGCCGGATGGGTAGTCACGGTGACCCGCGGCTTCGGCCCGCCGCCCAGGCAGTGGGCATACAGCGGCTTCAGGCTCGGCCCCTTGACCAGCACCATGTGCAGCGGGCGCAGCTGCTGGGCCGGCTGGCTGACGCCGAGGGTGGCGAGCAGGGCAGCATTGCCCTGACCTGCGCTGAGCACCACGCGCTGGGCGCGGATCTCGCGGCCATCGACGATCAGTCCGGCCAGCTCGCTGTGCTCGCGCAGCGGGGCGATTTCGCGGCCGGCCAGCAGGCTGTCGCCGGCGAGTGTGGCCAGCCGCGTGATCAGGCTGGGCACGTCGAGCACCAGTTCGGCCAGGCGATAGACCTTGCCCTTGAATTTCGCATGCTGCAGCGCCGGCGGCAGCTGCTCGCCCTTGACCTGGTCGACCCGCCCGCGTACCGCCTTGCTGGCGAAGAAGCTGGTCAGGTTGCCGGCCAGGCTGCCGGGCGACCACAGGTAGTGGGCCTCGGACAGCAGGCGTACGCCGCAGAGGTCCAGTTCGCCACTGCCGGCCAGGGCCTCGCGCCAGCGCCGCGGCATATCGGCGATGGCCTCCGAGGCGCCGGTCAGCGCGCCGTGCAGGGCGTACTTGGCGCCGCCGTGGATGATGCCCTGGGACTTCACGCTCTGCCCGCCGCCGAGGCTGGCGTTTTCCACCAGCAGGGTGGCGTAGCCCAGCTGGCGCAGGCGGGCATTGAGCCAGAGGCCGGCGATACCGCCGCCAACGATCAGGACATCGGTGCTGAGAGCTTGGGACATGCGCAACGGCTCGCTGAAAAACAGGCGCGCAGTATAACGCCTCGGCTGCCTGCCGGCGGCCCCGGCATCCATGGCGATGCCCGGATAGCGGCCGGAGCCCAGGCAGGTTGGCGCGCATTCCGCCACGCGCCTTTGCTAAGCTGCGCGCCCATGAATAGATCGCTCTATACCCTGCTGCTGCACCTGGCCCTGCCGGTCATCTGTCTGCGTCTGCTGTGGCGGGCCTGGCGGGCGCCGGCCTACGCTCGGCGTGTCGGCGAACGCTTCGCCCTGGGCCTGCCGCCGCTGCGCCGCGGTGGCATCTGGGTGCATGCGGTGTCGCTGGGCGAAAGCATCGCCGCCGCGCCGCTGATCCGCGAGCTGCTGCAGCGCTACCCGCACCTGCCGATCACCGTCACCAGCATGACGCCGACCGGCTCGGAGCGGATCCAGGCGCTGTTCGGCGACAGGATCCAGCACTGCTACCTGCCCTATGACCTGCCCTGGGCCTGCGCGCGCTTTTTCCGCCGGGTGCAGCCGCGGCTGGCGCTGATCATGGAGACCGAGCTGTGGCCGAACCATATCCACCAGTGCGCCAGGCAGGGCGTGCCGGTGGTGCTGGCCAATGCGCGGCTGTCCGCGCGCTCGGCGCGTGGCTACGCCCGCTTTGCCGGGCTGACCGCGCCGATGCTCGCCGAGCTGAGCCTGATCGCCGCGCAGACCGAGGCCGAGGCCGAGCGCTTCCGCCAGCTCGGGGCGCGCCCCGGCTGCGTGGCGGTGACCGGCTCGATCAAGTTCGACCTGCAGGTGGATGCCGCGCTGCAGCAGCGCGCCAGCCAGTTGCGCGGCGAATGGGGCGCGCAGGCGCGGCCGGTGTGGATCGCCGCCAGCACCCATGCCGGCGAGGACGAGATCATCCTGGCGGCCCATCGCCAGTTGCAGACGCGCTTTCCCGAGGCGCTGCTGATCCTGGTGCCGCGCCACCCGGAGCGCTTCGCCGCGGTGTTCGAGCTGTGCCTGCGCGAAGGCTTCGCCACGGCGCGGCGTTCGTGCCAGGAGGCGGTGTCGACGCAGACCGGCGTGCTGCTCGGCGATACCCTCGGCGAGCTGCTGTTCCTCTATGCCCTGGCCGATCTGGCCTTCGTCGGCGGCAGCCTGGTCGAGAACGGCGGGCACAATCTGCTGGAGCCGGCCGCCTTGGGCAAGCCGCTGCTGAGCGGGCCGCACCTGTTCAATTTCCTCGAGATCGCCAACCAGCTGCAGGCCGCCGGCGATCTGCTGCAGGTACGCGATGCCGGGGAGTTGCTGGGCGCCCTGCAGCAGCTGTTCGCCGAGCCCGAGCGGGCCGCGCAGATGGCCGCCGGCGGGCTGGGCGTGTTGCGCGCCAACCAAGGCGCGCTGGGGCGCCTGCTCGACGGCCTAGAGCGCCTCTTGCCGCACGCGCCGGCCTGAGGCCTGCCAGGCGCGCAGGGCGATGCCGCTCAGCGCCAGGGTCAGGCAGGGCAGCCAGACCCAGCGCGCCTCGCTGGCCAGCACGGCCAGGCCGCGGGCGCTGAAGAAGCCGCGCACGAACGGCGACACCTCGATCGGCCGCCAGGGCAGGAAGAAGCGCTGCTCGCTCCATGGCCACAGCCAGGCGACGCCCAGGCCGCCGTCGGTGGCCGCATCCAGCAGGCTGTGCGAGGCGGTCGCCAGGGCTATGCAGATGAAGGCCTTGAGCGGGCCGCAGGCCAGTAACCGGCAGGCGAGGGCGCCGAGTAACCCGGCGATACCGGCAAATAACAGAGAGTGACTGAAGCCGCGGTGGCCGAACGCGTCGGCATAGGCGATGCCCAGCTTGAAGGCCAGCACGTCGGCATCGGGCAGCAGGGTGCAGAACAGGCCGGCCAGCAGCAGGCGTGGCGGGATCACCCGTGCCCCGAGGGCCAGCCCGACTGCCAGCAGCGGCAGCGGGTGGCTGATCAGGGTGGTCACGGCTGGCCGCGATGCTCGTGCATGCGGGTCAGCTGGCGTTCCAGCAGCGACGGGTAGGGCTCGAGCAGGCGCTCGACGCAGCTGGCGCCTTCCGGGCTGGCGATCGGGCGGATGCGCGCGCGCTGGCGCAGCAGCGGGTCATCGCCGATCGCCCGCTGCACCAGCAGCAGGTTGCGGCTGTGCTGGGACAGGGCCAGGGCGTCCTGCGCCGCTTCGCTGAGCAGCAGTTCGGCCTGGCTGGGGATGATTTCCTGGTCGCTGCAGGTCAGGCCCAGCTGCAGTTGCAGGGTGATGCCGCTGTCCGCGACCTCGATCTGCAGGGCATGGCCGAGGGCGCGCATCAGCTCGCCGCAGCACAGGGCGTGGGTCAGGTAGTCCTCGCCGCTGTGGCTGCTGCTGAACAGCATCAGGCTGCTGCCGTCGTTGAGGGTGTACAGCTTGCCCTGGTACAGCGCGGCGGCCTGTTCCAGGCAGTCGCGGTAGCGCTGCAGCAGTTCCAGCAGGCGCGAGCGCGGCAGATGGCGCAGCTGCTCCTGGGCGCCGAGCTGGATGGCCAGCACGGCACTGAGCACCGGCACGCTGGCCGGCGCCTCGGCGAAGTCTGCGGGGGCGGCGGCTGCCAGCGGCGCGCCGTCCTCGACCGGGCGCAGGTCGGCGAATGGATCGTCCTCTGCCTGACCGCTGCGCGGCAGGTCGCGGTCTTCTTCCAGGTAATTCTCGACGCGCTCGTCGAAGTCCGGCTCGTGGAGGTCGGGCACGCGGAACTCGGGCTCGGCGGGTTCGTCGACGTAGAACGCCTGCTCGTCGGCGAAATCGTCGGCCACGGCGGGCGCCACCACCGGTGGTTTTTCCGGCACCAGGCGGGCCTGCAGCTGGCGGGCGAGGTCGCCGATCTCGTCCTGGCGGCCGGCGCCGGGCGCCGGGTCGTCCGGGTCGCGCAGCCACAGGCGCAGTTGCAGCAGCGGGGTGGAGATGTAGCGGCCGAGGCGCAGGCTCAGCGACAGGGCCAGGGCCAGCAGGATCAGGCTGAGCAGGCCCATGCTCTGCAGGCTGATGGTCATCGGCTGCTGGAACTGCTGCATGTCCAGGCTGATGCGCAGCTGCCCGGCGATCACTTCCTGGAAGGTGATCGGCGTCGAGTAGAGGCCTTCGGTGTCGCCCAGCAGGCCCTGGCTGGGGCGCGAACCGGCTTCGGCGAGGATGCGGTTGTCCACGCTGTAGATGGCCGCATGGGCCACCAGCGGGTTCTTCACCAGGTTGCTGAGCAGCACGTTGAGGCTGAGGATGTCGTTGGACACCAGCAGCTCGGTGGCCGAGGCGGCGGTCTGCACGGTCAGGCTCTGGCCGAGGGCGTCGGCCTGCTGCTGCATGGCCTGCTTGAACTGCATGCCCATCACCCAGGCGTAGATCACCAGGGCCAGGGCCACCAGCAGCAGGCTGTGGCTGGCGATGCGCAGGGCCAGAGGCACGCGCCGCTGGCGCAGGGCGTGAAACAGCAGCAGGAAGAAATTGTCGGGTTTGACCTGGGCTGGCCGGTTCACAGAGCGCGGCTCTTCTTGAATGGAATTGCCGCGCAGTATAACCACCACCCCCAGGCGGGCAAAGCGCCGTGCATGCCCCGGCAGCGCTGAAACTGGTTAGAATGTGCGCCTTTTCATGGGGCCGCCGGCCCCGTGCGGATCATCTGGCAAGCTGGGAGTGAACGCCTTGCGCGAAATCGTCCTGATCAACATCACCGGGGAAGATCGTCCCGGGCTGACTGCAGCCATCACCGGCGTGCTGGCGCAGGGCGGGGTGAATATCCTCGACATCGGCCAGGCGGTGATCCACGACACCCTGTCGTTCGGCATCCTGGTCGAGATCCCGGATACCGAACAGGCCTCCTCGGTGCTCAAGGATGTGCTGTTCACCGCCTACAAGCTGGACCAGCAGGTGCGCTTCACCCCGGTTTCGGAAAGCGACTACCAGCAGTGGGTCGGCGGTCAGGGCAAGCCGCGCTACATCGTCACCCTGCTGACGCGCAAGGTCACCGCCGAGCAGTTGCAGCGGGTCAGCTCGATCACCGCCAAGTACGGCCTGAACATCGATCACATCGACCGCCTGTCCGGGCGCATGCCGCTGGATACGCCGGCCAACCAGGGCAAGGGCTGCATCGAGTTCTCCGTGCGCGGCGAGCCGGCCGATGCCGCCGCGCTGCGTGCCGAGTTCCTCAGCGTGGCCCAGGAACTGGACGTCGACATCGCCTTCCAGCGCGACTCGCTGTTCCGTCGCAACCGTCGCCTGGCGGTGTTCGACATGGACTCGACGCTGATCGAGGCCGAGGTGATCGACGAGCTGGCCAAGGCCGCCGGCGTCGGTGCGCAGGTTTCCGAGATCACCGAGCGGGCGATGCGTGGCGAGCTGGACTTCCGCGCCAGCTTCAAGGAGCGCATGGCCCTGCTGCAGGGCCTGCCGGAGACCGTGCTGGCCGAAGTCGGCGCCACGCTGCGCCTGACCGAGGGTGCCGAAGTGCTGTTCGCCGAGCTCAAGCGCCTGGGCTACAAGACCGCCATCCTCTCCGGCGGCTTCACCTACTTCGCCCGGCAGCTGCAGGCCAGGCTGGGCATCGACTATGTGTTCGCCAACGAGCTGCAGATCGTCGACGGCAAGGTCACCGGCCAGGTGGTCGAGCCGATCGTCGACGCCCAGCGCAAGGCCGACCTGCTGCGCGAGCTGGCGGCCAAGGAAGGCTTGCGCCTGGAGCAGACCATCGCCGTCGGCGACGGTGCCAACGACCTGCCGATGCTCGGCCTGGCCGGCCTCGGCGTGGCCTTCCGCGCCAAGCCGTTGGTCAAGCAGTCGGCCAAGCAGGCGATTTCCACCCTGGGCCTGGACGGCATCCTCTACCTGCTCGGGTTCCGCGACCGCGACGGCCACGAGTGAACGGGCCGGGAGCGCGGGCTCCCGGCATCCGGCTCAGGGCTTGATCGCCACCTTCAGCACCCCGTCGCGCTGGTTGGCGAACAGCTCATAGGCGGCCTCGATGTCGTCCAGCGCGTACTGGTGGGTCACCAGCGGGCCGAGATCGACGTGCCCCGAGGCCACCACGTTGAGCAGGCGGCGCATGCGCTCCTTGCCGCCGGGGCAGAGCGAGGTGACGATCTTGTTGTCGCCGAGGCCGGCATGGAAGGCGCCCAGCGGAATGACCAGGTCGCTGGAGTACACGCCCAGGCTGGACAGGGTGCCGCCTGGCTTGAGCACGCGCAGGGCGCTCTCGAAGGTGGCTTGCTGGCCCAGGGCCTCGATGGCGGCATCCACGCCGCGCCCGCCGGTGAGCCTGAGGATTTCCTCGACCACATCGACGTGGTGGAAATTGAGGGTGACATCCGCGCCCATCTGCCGGGCGATCGCCAGGCGCGAGTCGACGCCGTCCACTGCGATGATGGTGCTGGCGCCGCGCAGCTTGGCGCCGGCGGTGGCGCACAGGCCGATCGGGCCCTGGGCGAAGATCACCACGCTGTCGCCGATCTTGATCTTGGCCGCCTCGGCGCCGGCAAAGCCGGTGGACATGATGTCCGGGCACATCAGCACCTGTTCGTCGCTCAGCGCATCCGGTACCGGCGCCAGGTTGGCCTGGGCGTCGGGCACCAGCACGTATTCGGCCTGGGTGCCGTCGATGCTGTTGCCGAAGCGCCAGCCGCCCATGGGCTTGTAGCCGTGGCAGCTGCAGCCGCCGTCCTGGGAGGACAGCCCGTCCTGGCTGGCGTAGGAGGAAAAGTTCGGGCAGATGGCGCCGGCGATCGCCCGCTGGCCTTCCTGGTAGCCCCGCACGTTGCGCCCGAGTTTCTCGATGATGCCCACCGGTTCGTGGCCGATGGTCAGGCCCCTGGCGACCGGGTATTCGCCCTTGAGGATGTGCACGTCGGTGCCGCAGATGGTGGTGGTGGTGATGCGCAGCAGGGCATCGTCGGGGCCCACTTCCGGGATCGGCTTGTCCTGCAGCTCGATGCGTCCGGGGGCGACGAAAACGGCGGCTTTCATCATGGCCATGGCGGGAGTCCTGTGCGCGCGATTGGAGCGTACAGTCTAGGCGGCCCTTGCGGCGGGGAGGTGACCGGGGTCAATGGGCGCGGCCGGGCAAGCGCCCGGCCGCGCCTGCCAGGCCTTACTCGTCGCCGGCCGAGAAGTCGTAGTCCATCGACTGGCTGGGGCCCTGCAGGTAGTGGCCCTGGATGTAGTTGACCCCGGCCTGCCAGAGGGTCGCCAGCACGCTGGCGCTCTCGACAAAGGGCACGATGGTCAGCTTGGCCTGGGCGTGCAAGCTGGCCAGCAGGGTTTTCAGGGCCTCCTGGTTCTCGGCCTGGGACAGGTCCTGGGTGAACGAGCCGTCGACCTTGACGAAGTCGACGTTGAGGTACTTGAAGGTGTTGAACGGGTTCAGCGCACAGCCGAACTGGCCCAGGGCCACCTTGCAGTGCAGCTCGGCCAGCCCCTGGGTCAGGGCCTTGGCCTGCTTCAGGTAGGCGATCGCGTCGGGTTCGCTGATCTGGAACACCAGGGTGTCCGATGGCAGGCGGGCAGCCTTGAGCGCCACGCTGAGCCAGGGCAGCAGGGTCTGGTCCTGCAGGCTGCTGGTCGACAGGTGCACGAACAGGCGGGTGCTGTGGCCCTTGCTGCGGTGCTCGGCGAGCAGCTTGATCGAGTTGAGGATCACCCAGCGGTCGATCTTCTCGGCCAGTCCGGCGTCCCGGGCGGCGGCGAGGAAGTCGGCCGGGGCCACTTCCTGGCCCTGCGGGCTGAGCAGGCGCAGCAGCACCTCGTAGTGTTCGTCGCTGTCGCCGCGCAGGCTGATGACCGGCTGGAACAGCAGGCGGAAGCTGTTGTTTTCCAGGGCCTGCTGGACCATCGCCACCAGGCTGCCGCGGCTGGCCGCCGCGGCCAGTTCGTCGGCCGGGTTGTACAGCTTGATCGCGTTGCCGTCGCCGAGTTCGTCGGCGCAGCGGTGGGCGCGGTCGACCACGTCCTGGGCGCGGGCGGTCTTCTCGTTGAGCCCGGCGACGCCGATCGACAGGGTGGTCTGCACCGTGCGGCCGTTGACGTCGAACAGGTGCCCCTCGACCTTCTTCAGCAGGCTGCCGAGTTGCTCCTGGGTCTGCTCCGGCGCCAGGCCGGGCAGCAGCACGCTGAACACGTCATCGGCAAAGCGCGCCAGCTGGGCATCGGCGGCGAAGTGGGTGCGCAGCAGGTTGCCCAGGTCGGTGAGCAGCAGGTCGATGCCCGCCAGGCCGACTTCGCCGACCATCGCGGTATAGCGGTCGATGCGGATGTAGGCCAGGCTCGACGGCACGCCGGCATTCACCGCGCGCTCGGCGGCGGCGTCCATCAGGCCGATGAAGTGGGTGCGGTTGAACAGGCCGGTGACCAGGTCCTGGCTGCTGATCTCGCGCAGCTTCTCTTCCAGCTCGGCGTTGCCGCTTTCGGCGCGGATCACCACCTGGATGCAGGGCTCACCGTCGTAGGTGGCGGGGGAGAAGCTCATGCGCGCCTGGAAGCACTTGCCGTTGGCCTTGATGCCGGTGCAGGCCAGCTCGGCGCTGCCGTCGTTACTGTAGTTCTTGAGGAAGTCCTTGAAGGCGCCCTGGTCCTGCGCGGCGATCAGGTCGATCATCGGCATGCCTTCCAGCTCGTCGGCATCTTCGTAGGCGAACAGCTGCAGGTAGGCGCGGTTGGCGTAGATGTGCATGCCGTCGTGCACGTAGGTGATGGCATCCACCGAGCTTTCCAGCAGCAGCTGGCAGCGCTTCTCCGCTTCGCGCAGGGCCACCTCGGCGACCCGCCGCGCGCGGCGTTCCTCGAGGTTGGCCAGCTCGCGGTTGGCGACCAGGATCAGGCGCTCATCCTCGCCCTGGGGGATGGCATCCTGGGCGCCGAGTTGCAGGGCCTCGGTGATGTCGTCAGAGTCGTTGCCGGCCACCAGCAGGATGATCGGGATGTCCTTGGCCTGGCGGCGAATCGCGGTAATCGCTTCGCTGGGTTCGAGGTGCTCGCTGCTGGGCGCGGTGATCAGCAGGTCCCAGCTCTGCTGCAGGGCTTCGGCCAGGTTGTCGCTCGAGGTAATGCGGTGCACGCGGGTGGCGCGCCCGGCATTGCGGAACAGACTGACGAGTCGCTCGGCCTCGTTCTGCGAGTCTTCAAGAATCAGCAGGCGGATGGTTTTTTTTTCGATGGCCATGGTATTTGCTAGGAATGCGCCGAAGAAGGGGCGAAAAAGGGCGACAAAATGTGGGGTCTTGGAATCTACAGCGACTTCCAGAGCGAGTCAAAATCTTCCTCCCCGCTCGGCACGAGGCGTCCTTGAGCTGTGACGGGTGTCCCGGCGGCCGGGCTGGGCTGCTCCAGCAGGCGGTATTCGAACTGGCTGAAACTGCCGGTGCTGGTTTGTCGCCGGCTGAGTATGGCGCGCAATTCCTGGCCGTGCAGGTTGATGCTGACCTTGTTGCTTTCCTGGAACGGCAGGCGCGGCGCGAGCAGCGTCGCCGGGCGGGAAATGGCGGCGATCGCCGGTAGCAGCAGGGCGCGCAGGTACTGGCTGTTCTGCTCGCTCTTGCGCACCAGCTGCAGGCCGCAGGCTTGCGCCTGCGGCGCGATCAGCTCGATGCCCATCTGCGTGCCGCCGCCGCGTACCTGGCGGATCCAGCGCACCACGGCCACGCTCCAGCCTTGCCCCGGCACATCCTGGACGCCGAGCAGCTCGCCGGCCTGCATCTGCCCCGGGACTTCCCTGGCCCAGCTCAGGCAGTAACCGCCGGGGCTGTGGTTGACGATGCTCAGCTCGAACAGCGGGTAGCTCTCGCTCCTGCTGTCCGGCTCTGCGTCGACCTGGGTGCTGGCGGCCTTGTACTGGATGTCTTGCATGCTCAGGCCGCGTTCCCAGCTGCTGGTCGGCTGGGCGTCGAAGGCGATGGTCCAGATATCCGGCTTGTGCTGCGCGACGGGGTTGAACTGCGCGGTTTTCGGTTCTTCGGGGCGCCTGAGCAGCTCGTTGAAGCTCTGCTGTCCGCCGACGAAGAAGTGCACCGCACTCATGCCGATGCACAGGGTCAGGCTGCCCTTGCCCTGGCTGCGCTGGAAGGTGCGCTCGGAAATTTCGCCCCAGGCCGCGCTGAGGTGCTGCAGCAGGTCCGGGCTCATGCCTTCCGGCACGGGCAGGCGCTGCGCCTCGTGGCTGCCGGCGGGCAGCAGCAGGTGTTCCTTGATGGCGTCGACCAGGCGGTGCGGGTCCAGGCCCAGCAGGTTGTGCAGCTCGTGGTCCTTGAGCAGGGACTTGTAGCGCGGCGGGCCATCCTGCAGGGGGGCGATGACGAACAGGCTGTGTGGTTGCTCGGCCGCCTGCAGGCTGACCAGCGTCGTCCAGTCTTCCAGCGCCTCGGCCAGGCGGGCGATGCTGTTCTGGCGCAACTGGTTGCAGCGTGCGCAGCCCAGCAGCAGGGCGGCCAGGTAGGTCTGCTCCTGGCTCAGGCTCTTGCCGTTGTGCGCCAGCGCATCGCGCACCTGCACGTGCTGCAGGGCGTACTGGCGGGCGATGCGCTGCAGCTGGTGCAGTTCCAGCCACAGGCCTTCCGGCACCGGGCAGTACAGCTGGCTGGCGCGCACCAGGGGGCCGAGCAGGCTGTGGCTGGCGCGCTGCAGGGCGGCGGTGAGCAGCGGCGCGCGCTCCTTGCTGAAGTGTGCGAGCTCCTGGGTGATCACCAGCTTGTAGCCGATGGCCAGGTGGTTCTGCAGCGCCTGGCAGAGGTTGGCGACCTTGCGCGGGCGCTCGTCGAGCACGATGGACTGGTTGAGGAAGTGCCGCTCCAGATGGCGGCAGACGAAGTACACCTCGGGGCGCAGCAGTTCGAGCAGGTGCAGGCGGTTGTCCGCCGGGGTGATCAGCTGGTTGAGTTCGGTCAGGCTCTGGTACAGCTGGCGGGCCGTTTCCCCGATGTTGGCCTTGGGCAGGCCGGCGAGCCAGCGCTTGAGTTCGCGTGGCGTGGGCTCGAACAGGGACAGGCCCGGCTGGTCCGGTACGGGGACGCGCAAGTGCAGATGGGGGCTCTGTTTATCCATGCTCGATGTTGTCCGCGGGCTCATGCTGCGAGTGCTGCACCAGGCCGTTCTGCCCAGGTTTCGCGCCACTCTAGCAGCATCGCAGCGACGCTGCAGCCGGTGGCCGGTGGCTAGCGCGTTAGTTGTGACCGGCGTTACGCCTGGCCGTTCCCGGGCGGGGCGAGTCCGGCGGCGCCGGCCGACTCGGCCGGGCTGACGCGCACCCAGCCATCGCCGACGCGCAGCACCGCGCTGGTGGCCCAGGCCGCCATGTCCTGGCGCCGGCAGACGCCGGTATTGCCCATGCCGGCGCCGGCGACCACCTTGTAGATCACCTGGTCGCGCAGGCCGCGGCCCGGCTTGCCGGCATCGATCACCTGGCGCACCGCCCAGGCATTGCCCGGCCGGGTGTTGCTGTAGCAGGCGCCGAGGAGGATGTCGCCGCCCTGCAGGAGCTGGGCCTGGGCATGCTGCTGGGCCAGCTGGACGATTTCCAGCAGGTCGTCGAAGCGGATGTCCAGGTAGGAATCGACCTGGCGCAGGGCGTGGTAGAAGTCTTCGGCGCTGAGCCCGCCGGGGATGCTGGGCGGCAGTGGCTGGCGGGCCAGGGCGGCCGGGTAGCGGCGCCAGGGGAACAGGCAGTTGAACAGCACGGCGACCAGCAGGATCACGGCGACATTCAGCAGCACCGGGCTGATGACGAAGGCGAAGCCGAGGTCGTGGATGGCGCTGCCGCCAATCACCGCGCTGAGGGCGGAGGCGCCACCGGGCGGGTGGATGCAGCGCGCATACTGCATCACCAGGATGGCCAGGGCCACCGCCAGGGCCGGGGTGAAGGCGGCCTCGGGCCAGAGCTGCTGGCAGCCGACGCCGATCAGCGCCGACAGCCCGTGCCCGCCGATGACCGCCCAGGGCTGCGAGAGGGCGCCGTGCGGCACGGCGAACAGCAGCACGGCGCTGGCGCCCATCGAGGCGATGACCCAGAAGGCCGCTTCGCTGGGCAGCAGCCAGTGGGTCACGGCATAGATCAGGCCGATGCCGGCAAAGGCGCCGAGGCCGGCGAGGAACTTCTCCAGGTGGCTGGTGGCGTCATTGCCCCAGCCCAGCAGGCGCAGCAGGTAGTGCATGGGGCTGCCCGGTGTCTGTTGCTGGGCCATGCCTCAGGCGTTGCGCGGCATGGCCAGGGCCTGGCCCATGCGTACCGGGCTGCCGGCGACCAGGCCGGCGGCCCACTGCACCTGCTGCGGGCCGAACAGCACGATGGCGGTCGAGCCCAGCTTGAAGCGGCCCAGTTCGCCGCCCTTGTCCAGCGCGATCGGCGCGCGCGCGGCCTCGTCGTAGCGGGTGGTTTTCAGCTCGCGCTTGGGCGGGGTGACCAGACCGGCCCAGACCGTTTCGATGCTGGCGACGATCATCGCGCCGACCAGCACCACGGCCATCGGC
The DNA here is from genome assembly GCF_009799925.1 of Pseudomonas sp. R-28-1W-6. GTDB lineage: Bacteria > Pseudomonadota > Gammaproteobacteria > Pseudomonadales > Pseudomonadaceae > Aquipseudomonas. The sequence goes on along the minus strand of NZ_WELK01000003.1, from coordinate 330,470 downwards.
CCGCGCTCGGTGTCGAACAGGCAGACTACCCGCTCGTTGCGGGCGAACAGCTCGGGCACGTTCTCCGCGGTGGTCTGGTTGACCGAGAACAGCCGGCCCGGCACGTAGACCATCTCCTTCAGGGTGCCGCCCAGGGGCATGTGCACGCGGTGGTAGTCCTTGGGCGACAGGTAGATGGTGGCGAAGTCACCGCCCATGAACGGGCTGGCGCGCTCGACGTCGCCGCCGAGCAGCTCCAGCACGCTGTAGCTGTGGCCCTTGGCCTGGAAGATGCGGCCCTGCTCGATCGGCCCGAGCTGGCTGACCGCGCCGTCGGCGGGGCTGAGGATGGCGCCGGGGCTGGCGTCCAGCTGGCGCGCGCCGTCTTTCAGGGCGCGGGTGAAGAAGGCGTTGAAGTGCTCGTAGGCCGTCAGGTCTTCGACCCGGGCCTCGCTCATGTTGACCTGGTACTGCTTGGCGAACCAGCCGATCAGGCGGTCCTTGAACCAGGCGGCGCGGCATTCGGCGGCGCAGCCGATCAGGCGCGACAGCAGGTGGTGCGGCAGCAGGTACTGGCTGAGGATGAACAGGCGCTGTTTCATAAGATTCCTTGAAGCGGTTAAGACTCGACCGGGGTGTCTGGATGGTTGCCCCACTCGGACCAGGAGCCGGCGTAGGCCTTGACCCGTGGGTAGCCGAGGGCCTTGGCCGCCAGGTAGGTGAAGCCCGAGCGGCGGTGCGTCTGGCAGTGGGTGATCAGTTCCTTGTCCGGGGTGATGCCCAGCTGGGCGAGCACCGTGGCCAGGTCGCCGCGGATGCGCAGGTCGCGCTGGGCGTCCATGCCGGCGGTCCACTCGAAGTTGACGGCCCCCGGAATATGCCCGCCCTTGGCGGCCAGGACTTTCTCTCCGCTGAATTCGGCGGGCGAGCGGGCGTCCCAGATCGCCAGGTCGCTGGCGCCCAGGCGGCTCTGCAGGTATTCGCGGCTGGCGGTGGGTTCGTCGTGCAGGGTCAGGCCGACCTGGCCGGTGCCGGCTACCGGCTGTGCCTGGCTGAGTTCGCGACCCTCGCCGAGCCAGGCCTGCAGGCCGCCGTTGAGGTAGTGGTAGTGGCGGTGGCCGATCACGTCGAGCAACCAGATGAAGCGCCCGGCCCAGCCGCCGCCCTCGTCGTCGTAGACCACGTAGACCGCGTCCGGGCGATGGCCCAGTTCGCCGAACAGCGCTTCCAGTTGCGCCCGCTCCGGCAGCAGGCCGGGGGCCGGTGGCAGGCCCAGCTGGGTGCGCTTGCTGTCGACCCAGTGGGCGCCGGGAATATGCCCCTGGGCATAGCGCGCGGCACCGCTCAGGTCGACCAGGATCAGCTCGCTGGCCTGCAGGCTGGTGGCCAGTTCGGCCGGTTCGATGACCAGCGGCAGGGTGGAGAAGGCGGACATGGGAAGCCTCCGGCGATGGGGAAAAGGCGCGATTGTAGCGGAAGACCAGGGTCTGTTGCCGTTTCGTCCCTGCGGGTTGCGAACGAAGCTTGAACAGACCCTATGTGCCGCGGCGGGCAAAGCTGGCCAGGGCGCGCTCGATGCACTGGGCGGTCTTGCCGAACACCTGCAACTGGCTGTCGCTGATCGGTGCGCCCTGCTGGTCGGCCACCAGCAGCATCACCACCCGGCCGTTGCTGGCCAGCGAGCGCAGCAGCAGGTGCTCGCCGCTGAACAGGGCCTTCAGGCTGCCCGGCAGCAGGGCGGAGAACTGGGCGATATTGGCCGGGCTCAGGCGCAGTTGCCCGGGCTGGCTGAGCAGGCGCTGGAGCACCTGGCTGTGCGCCGGGTCGAGGCGCAGCTGGGCGGCTTCCGCCGGCAGGCCGGCGGCCTGCTGGGCCAGCAGCTTGCTCTGCGTGCGGTCGGCCAGCAGCACCAGGATGCGCTGCATGCCGGCGGCCTGCAGGGCGGCGCGGGCGCAGTCGGTCAGCTGCAGCACATTGGCGAAGACGGAAGGGCTGGCCAGCAGGCGCGCGCAGTGCTCCTTCCACGGCTCCAGCTCGCCCTTGATCGCCGCGGGCGGGGTCCGGTGCTGCAGGCGGCAGGCGTCCCAGGGCCAGAGCAGGGCCGCGGCGGGGTGCCAGAGGTCGGGCTGGGCATGCTGGTGGGCGCTGTGCACGGCCTGCTGGTGAACCAGCGGCTGCAGCTCGCCGAGGGCCATGTGCAGGTACAGGCCGGTCAGGCGCTGCCAGCGCAGGTGATGCTGACAACTCCAGTTGTGGTGGGCGGAGAGCGCCAGGCCGTTGGCCAGCAGGATGCTGTTGCCCGGCAGGGTCAGCCAGCGGCGCAGGTGCGGGTCGGCATCGAGAAGCTGCTGCTGGTGCAGGGGATGCTCGTTGTCGTGGGCGATATGCAGGGCCTTGACCAGCAGACGGCGGTCCGCGACCAGCAGGCGGTAGCCCTGGACTATCCATTCCGGCAGGCGCCAGTGGCGGGCCAGGGCCAGGCACAGTTGCAGCAGGGGCACGCCGAGCAGTTCGCGCTCGACCCGGCTGGCCGGCTCGCCCTGGCCCAGCACCCGGCGTTCCCAGGCGTCGAACAGCTGCGGGTAGGCCATGACCAGCGGCCACAGCGGCGCGAGGAACAGCAGGCTGCCCCAGTGGATCTCCTGCCACAGGCGGGCCAGGCGGTTGGCGAACAGGCCGTTGGCCTGCTGCGAGGCGTGCTGGCTGATCAGCAGCAGCTGGCGCAGGGCCAGGGGGATCTGCGCCTCGTCGACCACCGGCATCTGGTTCAGCAGGGTCTCGGCGCGGCTCAGGCCGAGGCGGTTGAGTGCCATCTCCAGGCTCTCGGCCGGTTCGCTGAAGCTGTTGCTGCTGCGATTGGCTTCGCGCAGCAGCAGCAGGGCGATGGTCGGGCTGTGCTGCATCTGCTCGGCGATCTCGCGCAGCGAACGGCGGCTGTCGACCAGGGTGCGGCGCACGCGTTCGTGCTGGCTGGCGGCAACCGGTAGGCGAACGGCATCCAGCTGCTTGAGCCAGGCGTCGAGTGTGCGTGGAGCGGCTTTGGAAGTGGGCATGCAGATTGAGCCAAACTGGCTTTTCGCCTTTACTGCCTATAGTCTGGCGCAATACTTCCGATAAATAGAAGGGTTGTTTTGCATAACCCTTCCGACTGACTCTTCAAGCTCATCTCCCATGGCAAAAATCCTCGGCATCTTGGTCGTATTCGGCAGCGTGCTCGGCGGCTTCATCCTGTCCGGCGGCAAGTTCATGGCGCTGATCCACCCCTTCGAGGTGATGATCATCGGCGGCGCCGCCCTGGGCGCCTTCCTGCAGGCCAACCCCGGCAGCACCTTCATGACCGTCTTCAAGAAGTCGTTGAAGATGTTCAGCTCGCGCTTCACTCACACCTTCTATCTGGAGGTGCTGAAGCTGCTCTACGAGATTCTCAACAAGAGCCGCCGCGAAGGCATGATGGCCATCGAGGCGGACGTCGAGGATCCCAACGCCAGCCCGATCTTCAGCAAGTACCCCTCGGTGCTCAAGGACGCGGGGATGACCGCCTTCATCTGCGATTACCTGCGCATCATGTCGTCCGGCAACATGGCGCCGCACGAGCTGGAGAACCTCTTCGACATGGAGCTCAACGGGCTCAAGGAAGAGCTGGAGCACCCGGCCCATGCGGTGGCCAAGGTGGCCGACGGCATGCCGGCCATGGGTATCGTGGCGGCGGTACTGGGCATCGTGATCACCATGTCGATCCTGGCTTCCGCGGACAACGCACAGATCGGCGAGAAGGTCGGTACCGCCCTGGTGGGGACCTTCCTCGGCATCCTGGCCTCCTACGGCTTCTTCGGCCCGCTCTCCGGTGCCCTGGAACACGATGCCAAGGAAGAGCTGAACCTGTACGAGGCGATCAAGGCCACGCTGGTGGCTTCCGCTTCCGGCATGCCGCCGACGCTGGCTGTGGAGTTCGGGCGCAAGGTGCTGTTTCCCGCGCACCGGCCGAGCTTCAGCGAGCTCGAGCAGGCCATGCGCGGTAACTAAGGGCCATGGAAAACAATCAGCCAATCATCGTCAAGCGGGTCAAGAAGACCGCTGGCGGTCACCATGGTGGCGCCTGGAAAATCGCCTTCGCCGACTTCGCCACGGCGATGATGGCGTTCTTCCTGGTGATGTGGCTGATGAGTTCGGCTACCCCCGAGCAGAAGAAGGCTATCTCCGGTTACTTCCAGGACCCCATCGGCTTCACCGAGAGCGCCAGCCCCCATGTGATCGACCTCGGCGGCACGCCGACGCCGGCCCCGGATCGCACCCTCAATCCCGAGCTAAAAGACGCCCCGGATGCCGAGGAGGCGGCGATCGACGCGCAAACCGAGGATCAGCAGGAAGTCAGCCCCAGCCAGGCCGAACAGCTCGCCGAGCAGGTCGAGCGCGAACGCCTGGAAATGCTCCTGCAGGAGCTGCAGACCAAGGTCGACGAAAATCCGCAGCTGCAGAAGTTCAAGGACCAGATCCTCTTCGAGATCACCCAGGACGGCCTGCGCATCCAGATCATGGATGCCGAGAACCGGCCGATGTTCGACCTCGGTAGCGCGCGTCTGCAGCCCTACTTCGAGGACATCCTGCTGATCCTCGCCGAGACCATCAAGGAAGTGCCGAACAAGATCAGCGTCAGCGGCCATACTGATGCCAAGCCGTTTGCCGCCGATGGCGAGTTCGGCAACTGGGAGCTGTCCGCCAACCGCGCCAATGCGGCGCGCCGGGCCCTGGTCGCCGGGGGCTACCCGGACGAGCGCGTGGCGCGGGTGGTCGGTTATGCCTCCTCGGCGCTGTTCGATCGCCAGGACCCGCTCAACCCGGTGAACCGGCGCATCGACATCACCGTGCTGACCAAGAAGGCGCAGCGCGCCATCGAGGGCGAGCAGGAACAGCAGGGCGACGCGCCGCCGCCCGCCGAGGGCGCCGTGCCGGCCGAGCCGATGCCGGCGGCCGATGCCCCGGTGCAGTCGCCGGAGCTGCGCGAGAAACTGAATATCTTCGAGGATGGCGCGCTGCAGTTCGACGAGCCCAGGGAGTAGCGGCTCGGGTCGCGTCTGCAGGACTGCACGATGAACAAGGCCGCGATGATCGCGGCCTTGTCGTTTCTGCTGCGGCGGGGCTCAGTATTCCGTCTCGGGCAGGCTGGCGATGATGTGCCGGTAGCTGGCCATCCGTTGCGGCTGGATGCGGCCGTCTTCCAGGGCCTTGAGCAGGGCGCAGCCGGGTTCGCGGTCGTGCTTGCAGTCGCGGAAGCGACAGGTGCCGAGCAGGTCGCGGAACTCGATGAAGCCGGCTTCGACGTCGTCGCGGCTGACATGGCCGAGGCCGAATTCGCGGATGCCGGGAGAGTCGATCAGCTCGCCGCCGCCGGGGAAGTGGAACAGCCGCGCGGTGGTGGTGGTGTGGGTGCCCTTGCCGGTGACTTCCGACAGCGGGCCGACGCGGGTGTCGACGCCGGGTAGCAGGCTGTTGACCAGCGACGACTTGCCGACCCCGGACTGGCCGACGAATACGCTGACGTGGCCGTCCAGACGCTTGCGCAGCTCATCCATGCCGCCGCCTTCGTGGGCGGACACTTCCAGCAGCGGGTAGCCGAGCTGGCGGTAGGTGGCAAGCAGGCCGTTGAGGTGCGCGGCGTTCTCCGCGTCGACCAGGTCGGCCTTGTTCAGCAGCAGCTGCGGCTGGATGCCGGCGTGCTCGGCGGCGATCAGGTAGCGGTCGATCAGGTTGGCGTGCGCATGCGGCAGCGGGGCGAAGACGATGACGATCAGGTCGACGTTGGCCGCCACCGGCTTGAGCTGACCGCGCATGTCCGGGCGGCACAGCTCGGAGCAGCGCGGCAGCTGCGCGACGATCACGCCGATGCCCTGGTTGCCGGCCCGCCAGACCACGCGGTCGCCGGTGACCAGCGCCGGCAGGTTGGCGCGCAGGTGGCAGCGGCAGACCTGGCCGGCCTGTTCGCCCTCCAGGGCTTCGACCTCGACCTGTACGCCGAAGTGGGCGATGACCAGGCCGGTCTGCTCGGGGCCGAGATCGCCGCCCTCGAGCTCTTCGAGCATGCGCGATTCGCGCTTGGCGGCGCGTGCCGCACGCTCTTCCTGAACCTTGTCGATGCGCCAGCTCTGGCGGCGAGTGAGTTGGCGTTTGGCCATGACCTTTCCGGGGTTAGTGAAACGGCCGCGAGTTTAGCACGGGGGCCTCGGGCTGGCTGTGGCGCCGCCGGAGCTGGTACAACTGGCGTTCTTCCTCGCTTGCCGGATGTCCCATGTTCGATCCTCTGCCCGGCCGTTACCCGGCCCTGCGTGCCTTGCTGGCCCAGTTGCTGGCCGTGCTGGTTGTGGCGCTGCTGCTGGTGCTGCTGAAACAGCTGGCCGGCTGGCACGTGCCGCTGTGGCCGGCGGCGCTGCTGCAGGGCGCTCTGGCCGCGGCGTGCGGTCATGGCCTGGGTTTGCGCCGCTGGTGGCTGCCGTTGAACTTCGCCTTCGTCCCGGCCCTGGTGGCGCTGCAGGCGCGCGAGCTGCCGTCTTGGTGGTTTCTCGGGGCTTTCCTGCTGCTGTTGCTGAGCAACTGGAACAGCTTGCGCGAGCAGGTGCCGCTGTACCTGAGCGGGGCGCCGACGCGGCAGCGCCTGAGCCGGCTGCTGGCCGGGCAGGCGGCGGATTTCCGTTTCGTCGACCTCGGCTGCGGCCTGGGCGGCACCCTGGTGCAGCTGGCGCGCGACTACCCGCAGGCGCGCCTGTGCGGGGTGGAGACCGCGCCGCTGGTGTTCCTCTGTGCCTGGTTGCGCTGCCTGCCCTACCGCAACTGCCGGGTGCGCTACCGCAGCCTGTGGCGCGAGGCGCTGGGCGACTACGACGTGGTCTACTGCTTTCTCTCGCCGGCGCCGATGGCGCGGCTGTGGCAGCAGGCGCGGGCGCAAATGCGCCCCGGCGCCCTGCTGATCAGCAACAGCTTCGAGGTGCCGCAGGTGCCGGCCCATGAGGTTGTCGAGGTGCCGGACTGGCGCGCTTCGCGTTTGCTGATCTGGCGGCTCTAGGGCCTGGCCTGCTGCTAAACTGGCGCCTTGCACCCAGGAGTAACCGCCATGCCGCAGAACCCCAACAACCTGATCTGGATCGACCTGGAAATGACCGGGCTGGAGCCGGAGCGCGACGTCATCATCGAGATGGCCACCATCGTCACCGACAGCGACCTGAACATCCTCGCCGAGGGCCCGGTGATCGCCGTGCACCAGAGCGATGAGCTGCTGGCCGGCATGGACGAGTGGAACACCCGCACCCACGGCGAGAGCGGCCTGACCCAGCGCGTGCGCGAGAGCAAGATCGGCCCGGCCGAGGCGCAGGCGCAGACCATCGCCTTCCTCGAGCAGTGGGTGCCGAAAGGCAAGTCGCCGATCTGCGGCAACAGCATCGCCCAGGACCGGCGCTTCCTCTACAAGTACATGCCGGAGCTGGAGGCCTACTTCCACTACCGCTACCTGGACGTGTCGACCCTGAAGATTCTCGCCGGCCTGTGGGCGCCGGCGGTCAAGGACTCCTTCCAGAAGCAGGGCAGCCACCAGGCGCTGGACGATATCCGCGAGTCGATTGCCGAGCTGCGCCATTACCGCGAGCACTTCCTCAAGGTCTGACGCGCTACCAAGCCCGCCTCGTGCGGGCTTATGCATGGCGGCCGAAGGCCGGGCGCGGCTTCAGCCGCTGCTATGCCTGGCCATGGCGCTGCAAGGCCCACAATACATGCTCGCGCACCAGTTCCGACGGATCGTCGCGGCGCGCCGCGAGCGCCTCCAGCACCGCAATGCTCGAGGGTGCATTGCCCAGGCCGACGGCCAGGTTGCGCAGCCAGCGCTCGTAGCCGGCGCGGCGCAGCGGCGAGCCTTCGGTGCGGCTGAGGAACTCCTCTTCGCTCCAGCGAAACAGTGCGCTCAGCGCGGCATTGTCCAGCCCGTGGCGCGGCTGGAAGTCGTTCTGCGCGGTCGGTTTGGCGAAGCGGTTCCACGGGCAGACCAGCTGACAGTCGTCGCAGCCGAACACCCGGTTGCCGATCAGCGGGCGCAGTTCGACGGGGATGCTGCCCTTGTACTCGATGGTCAGGTAGGAGATGCAGCGTCGCGCATCCAGCACGTAGGGGGCGACGAAGGCGGCGGTCGGGCAGATATCCAGGCAGGCCGTGCAGCGCCCGCAGTGTTCCGAGGCATGCGGCGCATCCACCGGCAGCGCCAGGTCGACGAACAGCTCGCCGAGGAAGAACCAGCTGCCGGCCTTGCGGTTGAGGATCAGGGTGTTCTTGCCGATCCAGCCGAGGCCGGCCTGCTCGGCGATAGCCTTCTCCAGTACCGGGGCGCTGTCGACGAAGGCGCGGTGGCCGAACGGGCCGATGGCCTGCTGGATGCGTTCGGCCAGCTGCTGCAGGCGCTTGCGGATCAGCTTGTGGTAGTCGCGGCCCAGTGCGTAGCGCGACACGTAGGCGGTTTCCGGCTGGGCCAGGCACTCGCTCATGCGGGTGTCGCCGGGCAGGTAGTCCATGCGCAGCGACACCACGCGCAGGGTGCCGGGCACCAGCTGCTCCGGGTGCGAGCGCTTGCTGCCGTGGGCGGCCATGTAGTCCATTTCGCCCTGGTAGCCGGCGTCGAGCCAGCGCTGCAGGTGCCGCTCATGTTCGCCCAGTTCCACGCCGGCGATGCCGACCTGCTGGAAGCCCAGCTCGCGGCCCCAGTCCTTGATGGACTGGGCGAGGTGCACAAGGTCGAGAGCGGTGGCAGACATGGCAGGCGGGAAACCGGAGGCGAGGAGGGTATAATTCTGCCAGACCTCGCCGGAATCACCGAACCATGTCGCTTGCTGAAACCCTATTACCCCTGCCGTTGTACAGCGCCGCCCAGGTTCGCGAGCTGGATGCGCGGCTGATCGCCGCCGGTACCCCGGGCTTTGAACTGATGCAGCGTGCCGCCCATGCGGCCTGGCGCGCGCTGCGCCGGCGCTGGCCGCAGGCCGCTGCGGTGACGGTGCTGAGCGGGGCCGGCAACAACGCCGGCGACGGCTTTCTGCTCGCCGCCCTGGCGCAGCAGGCCGGCTGGGCGGTGCGCGTGCTGGCGGTCGGCGCACCGCAGCAACTCGACGGCGATGCGGCGCAGGCCTGTGCCACTGCACGCGCGGCCGGGGTGACGATAGAGCCCTGGCGGGCCGACGCCGAGCTGCAGGGGGTGCTGGTCGATGCCCTGCTCGGCACCGGCTTTCGCGGAGCCTTGCGCGAGCCGTATGCGGCGGCCATCGCCCAGATCAATGGCAGCGGCCTGCCCGTGCTGGCGGTGGATATCCCTTCCGGGCTGAATGCCGACAGCGGCCTGGTCGAGGAGCTGGCGGTACGCGCCGACCTCACCGTCAGCTTCATCGGTCTCAAGCTCGGCCTGTTCACCGGTGATGCCGCCGACTGGATCGGCCAGCTGGTGTTCGATGACCTGCGCGCCGACCCGCAGCTGGTCGCCGCGCAGTCCTGCCAGGCCATGCGCCTGGCGGGCGCGGCGCTGCCGCGGCTGGCACCGCGCTCGCGCACCGCGCACAAGGGCAGTTTCGGCCATGTGCTGGTGGTCGGCGGCGATCGCGGTTTTGGCGGCGCCGCCCTGCTCTCGGCCGAGAGCGCCCTGCGTGGCGGCGCCGGCCTGGTTTCCCTGGCGACCCGGGGCGAGAATGTGCCGGCGTCCCTGGCACGGCGCCCGGAAATCATGTGCGTGGCCTGCGACTCCACCTACCAGTTGCCGGGGCTGTGCGAGCAGGCCGACGTGCTGGTGGCCGGGCCCGGCCTCGGCCAGCAGGCCTGGGGGCGCAGCCTGCTCAGTGCGCTGGCGGCCAGCCCGCGGCCGCAGGTGTGGGATGCCGACGCGCTGAACCTGCTGGCAAGCGCTGTCGTGACGCTGCCCGTCGATAGCGTGCTGACCCCGCACCCCGGCGAGGCGGCGCGCCTGCTCGGCTGCAGCACGGCCGCGGTGCAGGCCGATCGACCGGCGGCGGCCCGGGCCCTGGCCGCGAAGTTCGCCGCGGTGGTGGTGCTCAAGGGCGCCGGCAGCCTGGTCGCCGCCCCCGACGGTCGCCTGCTGCTGTGCGATCGTGGGCATCCGGCCATGGCCGGTGCCGGCTTTGGCGATGTGCTGGCCGGGCTGGTCGGCGCGCTGCGGGCCCAGGGCCTGGCCGCCTTTGAGGCCGCTGCGCTGGCGGTCTGGCTGCACGCCAGTGCCGGCCAGCAGCTCGGGGCCGGCGGTCGCGGGTTGGCGGCCAGCGACCTGTTGCCGACCATTCGTCAGTTGCTTGAGGAGCATTGTCCATGTCTGCAGTAACCCTGTACGCCGCTGGCGAGGAGGCCATGCTGGCCCTCGGCGCGCGCCTGGCGGCGCTGACCGAGGGGCGCGGCATAATCTGTCTGCATGGCGATCTGGGGGCCGGCAAGACCACCCTGTCGCGCGGCATCGTGCGCGGCTTTGGGCATCAGGGGGCGGTGAAGAGCCCGACCTTCACCCTGGTCGAGCCCTATGAGCTGGGCGACACGCGTATCTTCCACTTCGACCTGTATCGCCTGGCCGACCCGGAGGAGCTGGAATTTCTCGGCATCCGCGACTATTTCGGCGCGGACGCCCTGTGCCTGATCGAGTGGCCGCAGCGCGGTGCCGGCGTTTTGCCAAAGGCCGACCTGGACATTACCATTACCCCACATGAAGCCGGCCGTGCGTTGCTGCTGCAACCGCACAGCGCCCGCGCCGAGGCGTGGTGTGCTGCCTTATCTGCCGCCTTATAAGAGTCTGTATATAAAAATGGGGAAGGCTATGCGCATTCGTGCGCTGTTCAGCGGGGTAGGGATAGTCTTGGCGGCGCTGGCTGCCGACGTGCTGGCCGCCACGGAAGTGCGCAGCGTGCGCCTGTGGCGCGCGCCGGATAACACCCGCCTGGTCTTCGACCTGTCCGGCCCGGTGCAGCACAGCGTGTTCACCCTGGCCGCACCGAATCGCATCGTCATCGATATCAACGGCGCGCAGATGGTCGGCCGCCTGGATCAGCTGTCGCTGGGCAACACGCCGATCACCGCGGTGCGCTCGGCCCAGCGCTCGCCGACCGACCTGCGCCTGGTCCTCGACCTGTCGGCGACGGTTGCGCCGAAAAGCTTCAGCCTGGCGCCCAATCAACAGTATGGCCATCGCCTGGTCGTCGACCTGTTCGATCAGGAATCGGTGCCTGCCGGCTCGGCCGCGGTCGCGCCCAGTGCGCCGCCCGGCGGCAACAACGCCAGCACGCCAGCTCCAGCCAATACCGCAGGCAGTGCCAACCCGCCGGCGCAGGTGCCGGTTGCCGAGGTGGCCAGCACGGCGCCCGCCAAGCTGCCGCCGATGCCCAGCGGCAAGCGCGAGATCGTGGTGGCCATCGATGCCGGCCATGGCGGCGAAGACCCGGGCGCGCTCGGGCCGAACAAGAGCGTGTTCGAGAAGAACGTGACCCTGGCCATCGCCAAGGAGCTGCAGCGGCAGATCAATGCCGAGAAGGGCTTCCGCGGCGAGCTGGTGCGCACCGGCGATTACTTCATTCCGCTGCGCAAACGCACCGAGATTGCGCGCAAGAAGGGCGCCGACCTGTTCGTCTCCATCCATGCCGATGCCGCGCCCCGGGCTTCGGCTTTCGGCGCCTCGGTGTTCGCCCTGTCGGATCGCGGCGCCACCTCGGAAACCGCGCGCTGGCTGGCCGACAGCGAAAACCAGTCGGACCTGATCGGTGGCGCCGGCAACGTCAGCCTCGACGACAAGGACCGCATGCTCGCCGGGGTGCTGCTCGACCTGTCGATGACCGCCTCGCTGTCCTCCAGCCTCAACGTCGGGCAGAAGGTACTCAGCCACATGGGCAGCATCACCCCGCTGCACAAGCGCCGGGTCGAGCAGGCCGGCTTCATGGTGCTGAAATCGCCGGACATTCCGTCGATCCTGGTCGAAACCGGCTTCATCTCCAACCCCAACGAGGCACGCAAGCTGTCCAGCCACGGCCATCAGCAGGCCCTGGCTCGCTCGATCACCACCGGGGTACGGCAGTTCTTCCAGCAGAACCCACCGCCCGGCACCTACATCGCCTGGCTGCGTGACACCGGCAAGATCGCCCCGGGGCCGCGCGAGCACGTGGTGACGTCCGGCGAAAGCCTGGCGCTGATCGCCCAGCGCTACCAGGTCGGCCTGGCCGCGCTGCGCAGCGCCAACTCGCTGCGTTCGGACGTGATCAAGGTCGGTCAGACCCTGCGCATCCCGGCTACCGCGTTGGCGGCCCAGCCGTGAGCGGCGGTGCGCGCATCCAGCTGCTCAGTCCGCGGCTGGCCAACCAGATTGCCGCCGGCGAGGTGGTCGAACGTCCGGCCTCGGTGATCAAGGAACTGCTGGAAAACAGCCTGGACGCCGGTGCCAAGCGCATCGATGTCGAGGTGGAGCAAGGCGGCATCAAGCTGCTGCGGGTGCGCGACGATGGCGGCGGCATTCCCGCCGATGACCTGCCGCTGGCCCTGGCGCGGCATGCCACCAGCAAGATCCGCGAACTGGAAGACCTGGAAAGCGTGATCAGCCTGGGGTTCCGTGGCGAGGCTCTGGCTTCGATCAGCTCGGTGGCGCGCCTGACCATGACCTCGCGCACCCCGGAGGCCGAGCAGGCCTGGCAGGTGGAAACCGAGGGGCGCGACATGGCGGCGCGGGTGCAGCCGGCGGCGCACCCGGTCGGCACCTCGGTGGAGGTGCGTGACCTGTTCTTCAATACCCCGGCGCGGCGCAAGTTCCTGCGTGCCGAGAAAACCGAATTCGATCACCTGCAGGAGGTGATCAAGCGCCTGGCCCTGGCCCGTTTCGACGTGGCCTTCCACCTGCGCCACAACGGCAAGACGGTGTTCGCCCTGCACGAGGCGCCGGACGAGATTAGCCGCGCGCGGCGCGTGGCGAGCGTGTGCGGCCCGGCGTTCCTCGAGCAGGCGCTGCCGATCGAGATCGAGCGCAGCGGCCTGCGCCTGTGGGGCTGGGTCGGCTTGCCGACGTTCTCGCGCAGCCAGGCCGACCTGCAGTATTTCTACGTCAACGGGCGCATGGTGCGCGACAAGCTGGTCGCCCACGCGGTGCGCCAGGCCTACCGCGACGTGCTGTTCAATGGTCGTCACCCGACCTTCGTGCTGTTCCTCGAGATCGACCCGACGGTGGTCGATGTCAACGTGCACCCGACCAAGCATGAAGTGCGCTTTCGCGACAGCCGCATGGTTCATGACTTCCTCTACGGCACCCTGCACCGCGCCTTGGGCGAGGTGCGCCCGGAAGACCAACTGGCGGCGCCCGCGGCGGTGAGCCAGATGGTGCGCCCGAGCGGCCAAGCCGCCGGCGAGTTCGGCCCGCAAGGCGAGATGGGCCTGGCGGCCAATATGCTGGAGCAGCCGGCGGCGCCGACCTCCGTATGGCGCTCGCCTGGTGCCGGCTACCAGGCGCCGCGCCCCGAGGCGGCGCTGCCGGCCGCCGAGGCGCAGGGTGCCTATCGCGAGTATTTCGCGCCGTTGCCCGACGCGGTGCCGGTCGGCCTGCCGCAGCCCCAGGGCGACATTCCGCCGCTGGGCTATGCCCTGGCCCAGCTCAAGGGCGTCTACATCCTTGCCGAGAATGCCCAGGGCATGGTCTTGGTGGACATGCACGCGGCCCACGAGCGGATCACTTACGAGCGGCTGAAAACCGCCATGGCCAGCGAGGGGCTGCGCGGCCAGCCATTGCTGGTGCCGGAGTCCATCGCCCTGAGCCAGCGCGAGGCCGATTGCGCCGAGGAGCATGCCGACTGGTTCCAGCGCCTGGGCTTCGAGCTGCAGCGCCTGGGCGAGGAGAGCCTGGCGATCCGGCAGATACCGGCCCTGCTCAAGCAGGCCGAGGCCACCCAGTTGGTGCGCGACGTGCTCGCCGACCTGCTCGAATACGGCACCAGCGATCGCATCCAGGCCCATCTCAACGAGCTGCTGGCGACCATGGCCTGCCACGGTGCGGTGCGTGCCAACCGGCGCCTGACCCTGCCCGAGATGAACGGCCTGCTGCGCGACATGGAGCACACCGAGCGCAGCGGCCAGTGCAACCATGGGCGGCCGACTTGGACCCAGCTGGGCATGGACGATCTCGACAAGCTCTTTCTTCGCGGTCGCTGAGGCGTTGCCGCCTGCGCCTGGAGCGCCTTTACCCGATGTCCGAACGCCTGCCTCCCGCCATCTTCCTGATGGGGCCGACCGCCGCCGGCAAGACCGATCTGGCCCTGGCCCTGGCCGATGCCCTGCCGTGCGAGCTGGTCAGCGTCGATTCGGCGCTGATCTATCGCGGCATGGACATCGGCACTGCCAAGCCGGACCGGGAGACACTGGCGCGCTACCCGCACCGTCTGATCGATATCCGCGACCCGGCCGAGAGCTATTCCGCCGCCGAGTTCCGCGCCGATGCCCTGGCCGCTATGGCCGAGATCAGCGCGCGCGGCCGGATTCCGCTGCTGGTGGGTGGCACCATGCTGTATTTCAAGGCGCTGCTGGAGGGGCTGGCCGACATGCCCGGCGCCGATCCGGCGGTGCGCGCCGAGCTGGAGGCGCGCGCCGCGCTGCTCGGCTGGCCGGCCCTGCATCGCGAACTGGCCGAGGTCGACCCGGAGTCGGCGGCGCGCATCCATCCCAATGATCCGCAGCGCCTGATCCGGGCGCTGGAAGTCTATCGGGTCAGCGGCCTGAGCATGACCGCGCATAGGCAGCGCCAGGCCGCGGAAAATCGCGGTTTAGACGCCCCTGGCATGGCACATTTGCCTTATACTGTGGCGCAGCTGGCCATTGCGCCGGTGCAGCGGCACGTGTTGCACGAGCGGATAGCTCTGCGTTTTCGGCAGATGCTGGAACACGGCTTCATCGAAGAGGTCGAAGCATTGCGCTCGCGGGGCGATTTGCACGCGGGCCTGCCGTCGATTCGCGCGGTCGGTTACCGCCAGGTGTGGGATTATCTGGACGGCAAGCTGAATCGCGAGGAAATGACGGAGCGGGGGATCATCGCCACGCGCCAACTGGCCAAGCGGCAGTTCACCTGGTTGCGCAGTTGGGCAGATCTGCATTGGCTGGACAGTCTGGCCGATGACAATCTTTTTTGTGCCTTGAAATACCTGAAAGCGGTCTCCATATTGACGTGAGACCTTTTCGGCGGCCGTCTATCCTTGCTTATTGAGCGCGATACGGCATAAGCCATTTTTGCTTTACTACATTTTGACCCCTACAGGAGTGCGGCATATGTCAAAAGGGCATTCGCTACAAGACCCTTACCTGAATACCCTGCGTAAGGAACGCGTACCGGTTTCCATCTATCTGGTGAACGGCATCAAGCTGCAGGGCCAGATCGAATCCTTCGACCAATTCGTCATTCTGCTGAAGAACACCGTCAGCCAGATGGTCTACAAACACGCCATTTCTACCGTGGTGCCGAGCCGTCCGGTGCGCCTGCCGAGTGCGACCGAAGGCGAGCAAGTCGAGCCGGGCAACGCTTGACGGGAGTCTGCCTTGTTTTTTGAGCGCCACGGTGGTGGTGAGCGGGCCATTCTCGTTCACCTCGATGGCCAGAATCCCGAGGCGCGCGAAGATCCGCAGGAATTTCGCGAGCTGGCGCTTTCTGCTGGTGCGGACGTGGTGGCCTTCGCCAACGTGCCGCGCCATCAGCCGACTGCCAAGTACCTGGTCGGCAGCGGCAAGGTCGAGGAGTTGCGCGACCTGGTCAAGGCCGAAGAGGCCGATCTGGTCATCTTCAACCACACCCTGACTCCCAGCCAGGAACGTAACCTCGAGCGTGCCTTCGAATGCCGGGTGCTCGATCGCACCGGCCTGATCCTCGATATCTTCGCCCAGCGCGCGCGCACCCATGAAGGCAAGTTGCAGGTCGAGCTGGCTCAGCTCGACCACATGAGCACGCGCCTGGTCCGCGGCTGGACCCACCTCGAGCGGCAGAAGGGCGGTATCGGTCTGCGCGGTCCGGGGGAAACCCAGCTGGAGACCGACCGGCGCCTGCTGCGGGTGCGCATCCGTCAGATCAAGCAGCGCCTGGAGAAGGTCCGCAGCCAGCGCGAGCAGGCTCGGCGTGGGCGCAAGCGCGCGGATATCCCGTCGGTCTCCCTGGTCGGCTATACCAACGCCGGCAAGTCCACCCTGTTCAATGCGCTGACCACGTCCGAGGTCTATGCCGCCGACCAGCTGTTCGCCACCCTCGACCCGACCTTGCGCCGTCTCGAGCTGGACGACCTGGGGCCGGTGGTGCTGGCCGATACCGTTGGCTTCATTCGTCACCTGCCGCACAAGCTGGTGGAGGCGTTTCGCGCCACCCTCGAGGAGTCGAGCAACTCCGACCTGCTGCTGCACGTGATCGATGCCTACGAGCCGGAGCGCGATCAGCAGATCGAGCAGGTCATGGCCGTGCTCGGCGAGATCGGTGCCAACGAGCTGCCGATGCTCGAGGTGTACAACAAGATCGACCTGCTGGAGCACGTCGAGCCGCAGATTCAGCGCGACGGCGACGGCAAGCCGGTGCGAGTATGGCTGTCGGCGCGCGACGGTGCCGGCCTGGACCTGCTGCGCCAGGCGATTGCCGAGCTGCTCGGCGAGGATCTGTTCGTCGGCACCCTGCGCCTGTCGCAGCGTCTGGGGCGGCTACGCGCGCAGTTTTTCGCCTTGAATGCGGTACAGAGCGAGGCCCATGACGAAAACGGCGATATTCTGCTGGCCATCCGCCTGCCGCGGGTCGAGCTGAATCGCCTGGTTAGTCGTGCCGGCTGGGAACCGCAGGAGTTCCTCGCGCAACACACTTTGCAATAAAGCCTGTGCCATCGTTTTTGCGGCGGCAGGCGGGCATTCTGTAGCATTGGGCGGCGCGCCGCGGGCGCGTCTTCGCTTTATCAGATGGAGAGCGCTATGGCTTGGAATGAGCCGGGTGGCAATTCGAACAATCAGGATCCCTGGGGCGGCCGCAAAGGCGGTGGACGCCAGGGCCCGCCGGATCTCGATGAGGCCTTCCGCAAGCTGCAGGAGAGCCTCAACGGGATCTTCGGTGGCGGCAAGAAACGCAGTGGCGGCGAGGGCGAGGGCGGCGGCTTCGGCCTGCTGGGTATCGGCGTGGCACTGCTGTTTGCGGTTTGGCTGTGGAACGCGATCTACATCGTCGATGCCCAGGAGCAGGCAGTCATCCTGCGTCTCGGCAAGTACCACGAGACGGTCGGCCAGGGTCTGAACATCTACTTCCCGCCGATCGACAAGAAATTCCAGGAAAACGTGACGCGCGAGCGGACGTTCTCCGTGCAGGGGCAGATGCTCACCGAAGACGAGAACATCGTCGAGGTGCCGCTGACCGTGCAGTACAAGATCAGCAACCTGGAAGCCTTCGTGCTGAACGTCGATCAGCCGGAGATCAGCCTGCAGCACGCCACCGAGAGTGCCCTGCGGCATGTCGCCGGCTCCACGTCGATGGATGAGGTGATCACCCTCGGTCGCGAGCAGATGTCGCTGGAGGTGAGCAAGCGTCTGCAGACCTTCCTCGATACCTACGGCACCGGCATCACCGTCACCCAGGTCAACATCCAGCGCGCCACGGCTCCGGCCGAGGTCAAGGATGCCTTCGACGACGTGATCCGCGCCCGCGAAGACGAGCAGCGCGAGAAGAACCAGGCGGAAACCTATGCCAACGGCGTGGTACCGGAAGCGCGCGGTCAGTCCCAGCGCATCATCGAGGACGCCAACGGTTACCGGGATGAAGTGGTGTCGCGTGCCCAGGGTGAGGCGGATCGCTTCACCAAGTTGGTCGCGGAATACCGCAAGGCCCCGGAAATCACCCGTCAGCGCCTGTATCTGGACACCATGCAGGAGGTTTACCGCAATACCAGCAAGGTGCTGGTGACCGGTAAGGACGGGCAGAGCAACCTGCTGTACCTGCCGCTGGACAAGATGATCGACAGCCGTGGAGCGACTGGCGCGGCCAGTGCCGCACAGCCGGCCAGCAGTGAAACGACCACGCGGATCATCAATGATCTGGAGCGTCGCGATCTGCGTACGCGGGAGAGCCGCTGATGAGCAATAAATCTCTGTTTGCCCTGATCGCCGGCGTGGTCCTGGCGGTCGTTGCCTGGAACAGCTTCTACATCGTCACCCAGACGGAAAAGGCCGTGCTCCTGCAGTTCGGTAAGATCCAGGTGGCCGATGTGCAGCCCGGTCTGCACGTGAAGATTCCGATGGTCAACCAGGTGCGCAAGTTCGACGGCCGCCTGCTGACCCTGGAATCGCCGATCCAGCGTGTGCTGACCCTGGAAAAGAAGGCGGTCATGGTCGATGCCTATGCCAAGTGGCGGGTGGCGGATGCCGAGCGCTTCTATACCGCGACTTCCGGCATGAAGCAGATCGCCGACGACCGCCTGTCGCAGCGTCTGGTCTCCGCGCTGTCCAACCAGTTCGGTACCCGCTCCCTGCATGAGGTGGTTTCCGGTGAGCGCGATGCGCTGATGGCCGCCATCACCAAGTCGCTCAACGGCATGGCGCAGAAGGAGCTGGGCATCGAGGTGGTCGACGTGCGTGTCAAGGCCATCGACCTGCCGAAAGAGGTGTACCGCAGCGTGTTCGATCGCATGGCTTCCGAGCGCGAGCGCGAGGCTCGCGAGCATCGTGCCAAGGGCAAGGAGCTGGCCGAGGGCATTCGTGCCGATGCCGACCGGCAGAAGCGCGTGCTGCTGGCCGAAGCCTATCGCGAGTCCGAGGAAGTGCGCGGTGATGGCGATGCCAAGGCGGCGTCCATCTATGCGGCGGCCTACGGCCAGGACCAGGAGTTCTACGCGTTCTACCGTAGCCTGGGTGCCTACCGCGACAGCTTCTCCAGCAAGAGCGACGTGCTGGTGCTGGATCCGGACAGCGAGTTCTTCCGTTACATGGAGCGCTCCAAGCCCTGATCGGCGTATCCCCGGTGCGGCCATTCGGCCCGCCGGGGTGACCGTTTCGGAAAACGTGTTATCATGAGCCAGCCGGGTAAACAGCCCGGCTTTTTTGCGTCTGCGGGAATCATGTGGCAGGAATTCGGCATCGCGTTGTGCCTGATGTTGGTGCTGGAAGGCGTCTTGCCCTTCCTCTATCCGCGGCGTTGGCGCACGGCGCTTACGCAGTTGACGCAGCTGTCTGATGGTCGGCTGCGCCTGATGGGGCTCGCCAGCATGCTGCTGGGAACCGCCCTCCTGTATTTGCTTCACTGAAGGCTGCCGCCCGTACCGAGAGGGGAATGGCGAAATGGCAACGGTAGACCGCTGGCTGCTGCCAGATGGCATCGAAGAAGTACTGCCGCCGGAAGCGGCGCGCATCGAGGCGGCACGCCGCCAGGTGCTGGATCTGTTCCAGCGCTGGGGTTACGAATTCGTCGTGACCCCGCACATCGAATACCTCGAATCCCTGCTGACCGGAGCTGGCCAGGATCTGGATCTGCGCACCTTCAAGGTGACCGATCCGCAATCCGGGCGCCTGATGGGCTTTCGTGCCGACATTACGCCGCAGGTGGCGCGCATCGATGCGCACACCCTGCGCCGCGAAGGGCCGAGCCGCCTGTGCTATGCCGGCAGCGTGCTGCATGCGCAGCCGCGCGCACTGTCCACCTCGCGCAGCCCGATCCAGCTGGGCGCCGAGCTGTATGGCGACGCCAGCCCGGCCAGCGATGTGGAAGTCATCAGCCTGATGCTCGACATGCTCGAGCTGGCCCGCGTACCGGATGTGCACATGGACCTCGGTCATGTCGGCATCTACCGCGGTCTGGCCCGTGCCGCCGAGCTGTCCGGCGAGGTCGAGCAGCAGTTGTTCGACGCCCTGCAGCGCAAGGCCGTGGATGAAGTGGCGGCGCTGACCGCCGGCCTGCCGGCCGAGCTGGCCTCCATGCTGCGCGCGCTGGCCGAGCTGTGCGGCGGTCGCGAAGTGCTGGAGCTGGCCCAGGCCTGCCTGGTCGAGGCGCCGGCCGAGGTGCATGCCGCGCTCGACGAGCTGGTGGCGATTGCCGACGAGCTGGAGCTGCGCTATCCCGAGCTGCCGCTGTATTTCGATCTGGGCGAGCTGCGCGGCTATCGTTACCACACCGGCGCGGTGTTCGCCGCGTTCGTTCCCGGTATGGGGCAGTCGATCGCCCAGGGCGGTCGCTATGACGACATCGGTGCCGATTTCGGTCGCGCGCGGCCGGCCACCGGGTTTTCCACCGACCTGAAGACCCTGGTCAGCCTCGGCGACATGCAGGTCGCCGAGCCGGCGCCTGGCGTCTGGGCGCCGGACCACCATGATGTCTACCTGTGGCAGGCCGTGCAGCGTCTGCGTCGTGAGGGGGTGCGCGTGGTGCAGGCATTGCCGGGCCAGGAGTCGGGTGGTGCCGTCGAGGCGGGCTGCGACCGCCAGTTGCAGCTGCGCGATGGCCGTTGGCAGGTGGCGCCCCTGGCGTCCTGAGTGATTTTCCGTCGGCCGTGGCCGGCACCGAGCTTTTCGAATAGAGGACAAGTGTTATGGGTAAGAATGTCGTGGTCCTGGGCACCCAGTGGGGTGATGAGGGCAAGGGCAAGATCGTCGATCTGCTGACCGAGCAGGTAGCTGCCGTTGTGCGCTACCAGGGCGGCCACAACGCCGGCCATACCCTGGTCATCGACGGCGAGAAGACCGTGCTGCACCTGATTCCGTCCGGCATCCTGCGCGAAGGCGTGCAGTGCCTGATCGGCAACGGCGTGGTGGTCGCTCCCGACGCCCTGATGCGCGAGATCACCAAGCTGGAAGAGAAGGGTGTGCCGGTGCGCGAGCGCCTGCGTATCAGCCCGTCCTGCCCGCTGATCCTGTCCTATCACGTGGCCCTCGATCAGGCCCGTGAGAAGGCCCGGGGCGATGCCAAGATCGGCACCACCGGTCGCGGCATCGGCCCGGCCTACGAAGACAAGGTGGCTCGTCGCGGCCTGCGCGTCGGCGACCTGTTCCATCGCGAGCGCTTCGCCTCCAAGCTGGGCGAGCTGCTCGACTACCACAACTTTGTCCTGACCAATTACTACAAAGAGCCGGCGGTGGATTTCCAGACCACCCTCGACGAGTGCATGGCCTACGCCGAGCTGCTGCGCCCGATGATGGCCGACGTGACCGCCACCCTGCATGACCTGCGTCGCGCCGACAAGGACATCATGTTCGAAGGCGCCCAGGGCTCTCTGCTGGACATCGACCACGGCACCTACCCCTACGTCACCAGCTCCAACACCACCGCCGGCGGCACCGCCACCGGTTCCGGTTTCGGCCCGCTGTACCTGGACTACATCCTCGGTATCACCAAGGCCTACACCACCCGTGTCGGTTCCGGTCCGTTCCCCACCGAGCTGTTCGACGAGACGGGCGCCTTCCTGGCCAAGCGTGGCCACGAGTTCGGCTCCACCACCGGTCGTGCCCGTCGCTGCGGCTGGTTCGATGCCGTGATCCTGCGTCGCGCCATCGAGATCAACAGCATCTCCGGCCTGTGCCTGACCAAGCTGGACGTGCTCGATGGCCTGGAAACCATCCTGATCTGCACCGGTTACAAGGATGCCGAGGGCAAGCTGCTGGTCGATGCGCCGACCGACGCCGACAGCTACATCGGCCTGCAGCCGGTGTACGAGGAAATGCCGGGCTGGAGCGAATCCACCCTCGGCGCCAAGAGCCTCGACGAGCTGCCGGCGGCGGCGCGTGCCTACATCAAGCGCGTGGAAGAGTTGGTTGGTGCGCCGATCGACATCGTCTCCACCGGCCCGGACCGCAACGAGACCATCGTGCTGCGTCACCCGTTCGCTTGATCTGAGCTTGTGCTGAGTGACAAAAGGCCGCTTTCGAGCGGCCTTTTTGTTTGGCGCGAAAGTACCGGGGCTGGCCTATACCTTGCTTTGGGTTACAGCTTTGCGGCCCGCCGCCGATGTAGGTATATGGGTCGTTCCGACGGAAGGAGTTGAGCAGTGTCCGTTCTATTCTCGTTGTTGCGCAGCCGCCTGTTGCGGCCGGTCTTCATTACATTGAGTGTCGCCATGCTGGTGCAGGTCGGTCTGGCCGTATGGCTGACCCATGCCAGTGTCGACGGCCTAGTCGCCGATCTGAGCCGGCGTCTCGGCGGCGAAAGCGAGCGCCTGGCCGGCGAGCTGGGCAAGGCCGAGCAGGAGATGCGCGACGGCATGGCTGCGCTTTCCAGCAATACCCGGCAGCGTCTGGGTGATGGCCTTTCCACCCAGCTGAAGAACGAGCAGGCGCAGCTGCGCCAGGTGCTCGAGGAAAACCTCAAGCAATCCGGCAGTTCGCTGGCGCAGCTGCTGGCCGGTGTCGCTCCCAAGGCGATCTGGGACAACGATGCGCCGGCGCTGACCGCCTTCACGCGCATTGCTCAGCGCGATCCGGCGGTGCTGTTCGCGGTGTACTACGACGCCCAGGGGCAGCGCCTGACCCGCAACTTCAATCGCAGCAGCGAACAGGTGCGCGGGCTGGTTGCCGCCGGGCAGGGCAAGACGCCGCTGGAGCGCCTGGTCGATGCGGCCTCGCGTGATCCTCGGGTGCACATGGTCGAGGTCGAGATCAATCCGATGGGTGCACCCATCGGCAAGATCCAGCTGGGCATTTCCCTGGATGCGGTGGAGAAGGAGCTGGTCGCCCTCGACGGTCGCTTCGCGACGCTGGTCGGCAATGCCGGGGCGCTGGTGGACAGCAGCCTGGCCGGGGCGGCGCAGGAAAGCGCCCAGGCCCTGCAGCAGCGCCTCAAGCTGGCGGAAGAGGCGACCCAGGACATGGCGCGCAACGGCAGCGAGACCGTGCGCGCGGCGACCGAGGGGCTGCGCTGGCGGATCGCCGTGGGGCTGCTGGTAGTCGGTTTGCTGGTGATCGTGGTGGTCGCGCTGGTTCTCGGTTGGCGCGTGCTCAGCCGCTTGCAGCTGCTGATCGCGGCGTTGCGTGATCTGGCGGCGGGCGAGGGCGATCTGACCCGGCGGGTGCAGCTGGATAGTCGCGACGAGGTGGGCGACATGGCCGAGGCGGTCAATCGCTTCATCGCCAAGTTGCAGCCCATCGTGCGCGAGGCGGGCGAGGTGGCGCAGCGTACCGGCGAGGAAATCCGCAGTCTTGCCCAGCGCAGTGCATCGGCCGAGGCGGCCTCGTCGCGTCAGCGCGATGAAGTGGCCGGCAGTCTGCAGGCGCTGGAGGAGATGGCCGGCGCCGCCCAGGCGGAAAACCAGGCGATGCATGAGGCGCAGCAGCGCGTGGGGGCGATTCGCCAGGCGGCGCATGACAACGCCGCGATTGCCCAGCGGGTCGGTGGCCTGATCGAGGCGCTGGTGGCGCGGGTGGATAATGGTTCGGCGGTGATCGAGCGTTTGGCACAGCAGAGCGAGCAGATCGAGGTGGTGCTGACGGTGATCCGTTCGATCGCCGAGCAGACCAACCTGCTGGCGCTGAACGCGGCCATCGAGGCGGCGCGTGCCGGCGAGAGCGGTCGCGGTTTTGCTGTGGTGGCCGACGAGGTGCGTGCCCTGGCCAGCAAGACCCAGCAGTCTACCGGCGACATCCAGGCGCATATCACGGCGTTGCAGGAGGGCGCGCGCGAGGCGGTGGCGGTGATCGGTCAGGCTGGCGAGCAGGCGGCCGAAGGCCTGCAGGCACTGCGTGACAGTGCCCGGCTGCAGCAGTCGGTGCAGGCATCGGTGGATGAGGTGCATGGCGCCATCGATAGCGCCAGTCGCGCGGCGGCGCATCAGGCCGATGGTGCCAGTGCGGTGCGTGGCCGCGTCGAGGTGATTCACAGTGAGGCGCAGCGTGCGGCGCGCGAGGTCAGTGCGACGGCGGCCAGCGGTCGCGTGGTGGAGGGGCTGGTGAACCAGCTCAAGGCCAGCTTCGCCCAGTTCAAGGTCTGATTGTGCAAGGGCGAGCTCATGTGAGCTCGCCTCGTGACGGGTTTTCAGAAGCCAGAAAAGACAAAACCGAGCCAGAGGCTCGGTTTTGTTTTGAAGAGTGGTGCCCAGGAGAAGACTCGAACTTCCACGGTGT
>NZ_WELK01000003.1:0-306316 GCF_009799925.1 Pseudomonas sp. R-28-1W-6 | reverse complement strand
TGCCACCGCTAGGACCTGAACCTAGTGCGTCTACCAATTCCGCCACCTGGGCACATTGCGATGATTGCTCACCGACTTTTTGCAGCGTTCAATCGGTTTCCCGATTCGGACATTGCTGCTCCGCTTACAGCGAAACCAAGCCGGCGGCTTGATCTCTGAAGAGTGGTGCCCAGGAGAAGACTCGAACTTCCACGGTGTTGCCACCGCTAGGACCTGAACCTAGTGCGTCTACCAATTCCGCCACCTGGGCACAAGAAACGATGATTGCTCGGCGTTTCCGTGGTACAACGTCTCAGCAACGTTGTGGGCGCGAATAATACGGGTGGGGTATTTCCTTGTAAACCCCTGATCGCAAAAAAATTATTGTCGATTGAAAAGCTGACCCCCGAGGCTATTTCGCGCTTCAATAGGCACATGGCACACATCTCTATATATGCGTAAAGGTAATTTCATTTAATGGCCGATTGGCAAACTCTCGATCCCGAGGCCGCTCGCGAGGCGGAAAAATACGAAAACCCCATCCCCAGTCGTGAACTGATCCTGCAGCACCTGTCCGAGCGCGGTTCGCCCGCTGCCCGCGAGGAGCTGGTGGAAGAGTTCGGGCTGACCACCGATGAGCAGCTGGAAGCCCTGCGCCGCCGTTTGCGCGCCATGGAGCGTGATGGCCAGCTTATCTATACCCGCCGCGGCACCTATGCTCCGGTGGACAAGCTCGACCTGATCCGTGGGCGCGTCAGCGGCCACCGCGACGGCTTCGGCTTCCTGGTGCCGGACGACGGCAGCGACGACCTGTTCCTCAGTCCTTCGCAGATGCGCCTGGTGTTCGACGGCGACCGTGCCCTGGCGCGGGTTTCCGGGCTGGATCGTCGCGGTCGTCGCGAAGGCGCGATCGTCGAGGTGATCGCGCGTGCCCACGAGACCATCGTCGGCCGCTACTTCGAAGAAGCCGGTATCGGCTATGTCGAATCCGACAACCCGAAGATCCAGCAGGAAGTGCTGGTCACCCCGGGGCGCCATGGCAATGCGCGGGTCGGCCAGTTCGTCGCGATCAAGATCACCCACTGGCCGACTGCGCGCTTCCAGCCGCAGGGCGACATCGTCGAAGTGGTTGGCGACTACATGGCGCCGGGCATGGAGATCGATGTGGCGCTGCGCAGCTACGACATCCCGCATGTCTGGCCCGAGGCGGTGATCAAGGAAGCGCACAAGCTCAAGCCCGAGGTGGAAGAGGCGGACAAGGAGAAGCGCATCGACCTGCGCCACCTGCCGTTCGTCACCATCGACGGCGAAGATGCCCGCGACTTCGACGATGCGGTCTATTGCGAGAAGAACAGCAGCGCCTGGAAGCTGTTTTCCGGCGGCTGGAAGCTCTATGTGGCCATTGCCGACGTGTCGCACTACGTCAAGGTCGGCTCGGCGCTGGATGAAGAAGCCACCAAGCGCGGCAACTCGGTGTACTTCCCGGAGCGGGTCGTGCCGATGCTGCCGGAAGAGCTGTCCAACGGCCTGTGCTCGCTGAATCCGCATGTCGATCGTCTGGCCATGGTCTGCGAAATGACCATGTCCAAGGCCGGCAAGCTGGTCGACTATCAGTTCTATGAAGCGGTGATCCACTCCCATGCGCGCCTGACCTACAACAAGGTCAGTGCCATGCTGGAACAGCCGAAAAGCAGCGAGGGCAAGGCCCTGCGCGGCGAATACAAGGAAGTCCTGCCGCACCTCAAGCAGCTCTATTCCCTGTATCAGGTACTGCTGGCCGCCCGCCACGAGCGTGGTGCCATCGACTTCGAGACCCAGGAAACCCGCATCATCTTCGGTGCCGGGCGCAAGATCGCGGAGATCCGTCCGACCCAGCGCAACGACGCGCACAAGCTGATCGAGGAGTGCATGCTGGCGGCCAACGTCGCCACCGCGCAGTTCATGCAAAAGCATGAGATTCCCTCGCTGTATCGCGTGCACGACGGTCCGCCGCCGGAGCGCCTGGAGAAGCTCAAGGCCTTCCTCACCGAGCTGGGCCTGGCCCTGCACAAGGGCAAGGAAGGGCCGTCGCCGAAGGACTACCAGAAGCTGCTGCAGAGCATCCAGGGTCGTCCGGACTTCCACCTGATCCAGACCGTGATGCTGCGCTCGCTGAGCCAGGCGGTGTACAGCGCCGACAATCATGGCCACTTCGGCCTGAACTACGAGGCCTACACCCACTTCACCTCGCCGATCCGCCGCTATCCAGACCTGCTGGTGCATCGCGCCATTCGCAGCGTGGTGCGCTCCAAGCTGGACACGCCGCATGTGCGCCGCGCCGGCGCCACCAGCATGCCGCGTGCGCGTATCTACCCGTACGACGAGCCGGCCCTGGAGCAGCTCGGCGAGCAGTGCTCGATGACCGAGCGGCGCGCCGACGAGGCCACCCGCGACGTGGTCAACTGGCTCAAGTGCGAGTTCATGAAGGATCGCGTCGGCGAGATCTTCGAGGGCGTGATCACCGCGGTGACCGGCTTCGGTCTGTTCGTCGAGCTGAAGGACATCTATGTCGAAGGTCTGGTGCATGTCACCGCGCTGCCGGGCGACTACTACCACTTCGATCCCGTGCATCACCGCCTGGCCGGTGAGCGCAGCGGGCGCAGCTTCCGCCTCGGCGACAGCGTCGAGGTGAAGGTGATGCGCGTCGACCTCGACGAACGCAAGATCGACTTCGAGCTGTCCGAGGGTGCGCTCAATGCGCCGGTTGGGCGCAAGCGCAGCGGTGTGCGCGGCGAAGCCGGTGCCGACAAGGCGCCTGCCGAACGCGGCTCCCGTCGTGGCAAGAGCGAGTCGGCTGGCGGCGTGGTCGGCAATACCGATGTGCAGAAGAGTCGCGACCTGAAAAAGGCCCTGCTCTCCGGTGCCAAGGCCGGCGGCAAGTCGGCGGCCGGGCGCGGTGGTGAGGGCGCGGCGAAGAAGCCGGCCTCCAGCCATCGCAAGGGTCCGCCCAAGGCGGGTGCGGCGCCTGCGCCTGCCGGCAAGCCGCGCAAGCGCAAGGCCAAGCCATGAGTCAGCTGGAAAAGGTCTATGGCGTGCATGCCGTGGAGGCGCTGCTGCGTCATCATCCGAAGCGGGTCAAGCAGCTGTGGCTGGCGGAAAGCCGGCATGATCCGCGGGTGCAGACCCTGGTCGAGCTGGCCGGGCAGAATCGCGTAGCGGTCGGGCACAAGGATCGCCGCGAGCTCGACGAGTGGGCCGAAGGTGTGCATCAGGGCGTGGTGGCGGAAGTCAGTCCCAGTCAGGTGTGGGGCGAGGCCATGCTCGAAGAGCTGCTCGACCGGCGCGAAGGGCCGCCGCTGCTGCTGGTGCTGGACGGCGTGACCGATCCGCACAACCTCGGCGCCTGCCTGCGTACCGCCGATGCCGCCGGCGCGCTGGCGGTGATAGTGCCCAAGGACAAGTCGGCGACCCTCAACGCCACCGTGCGCAAGGTCGCCTGCGGGGCTGCCGAGGTCATTCCGCTGGTTGCCGTGACCAACCTGGCGCGCACCCTGGAGAAGCTCCAGCAGCGCGGCCTGTGGCTGGTCGGTACCGCCGGCGAGGCCGAGCAGGAACTGTACCAGCAGGACCTGACCGGGCCGACCGTGCTGATCATGGGCGCGGAAGGCAAGGGCATGCGCCGCCTGACCCGCGACCACTGCGATTACCTGGTCAAGCTGCCGATGTCCGGCAGCGTCAGCAGCCTCAACGTGTCGGTCGCCACCGGCGTCTGCCTGTTCGAGGCGGTGCGTCAGCGCCAGGCCAAGCGCTAGTTCGCCGTGCGTTCCAGAGTCGCAAAGCCGGCGCCGTGAGGCGCCGGTTTGCGTTGGGCGCGGTTATTTCGCGTCGAATCGGGCTGTACAAATAATCGCCAGTTTGCCTTGCGCCTGGCGGGGGGCTTCTCTAAAATGTCGCCCCTTGCCGTGACGGCAGGCGTTTGCGCGCCCTCCGCCCGGCAAGACCAACAAGTGATATTCACTCCTTGCCTGACCGCATCCAGTGGCAGGCTACAACCCGTAAGGAGCATTTATGCGTCATTACGAAATCATCTTTCTGGTTCACCCGGACCAGAGCGAGCAAGTCGGCGGCATGGTCGAGCGTTACACCAAGCTGATCGAAGAAGACGGCGGCAAAGTGCATCGCCTGGAAGATTGGGGGCGTCGTCAGCTGGCTTACGCCATCAACAACGTCCACAAGGCTCACTACGTCATGCTGAACGTAGAGTGCAGCGGCAAGGCCCTGGCTGAGCTGGAAGACAACTTCCGTTACAACGATGCCGTGATCCGTAACCTGGTCATCCGTCGCGACGAAGCCGTTACCGGCCAGTCCGAGATGCTCAAGGCCGAAGAAAACCGCAGCGAGCGCCGTGAGCGTCGTGACCGTCCTGAGAACGCTGACTCCGCCGAAGGCGATGACAGCGATAGCAGCGACAGCGACAACGCTGACGAGTAATCCACGGATCTATTGAGGAGCCAATCTCATGGCACGTTTCTTCCGTCGTCGTAAATTCTGCCGTTTCACCGCTGAAGACGTGAAAGAGATCGATTTCAAAGATCTCAACACCCTGAAAGCCTACATCTCGGAAACCGGCAAAATCGTTCCTAGCCGTATCACCGGTACCAAGGCTCGTTATCAGCGTCAGCTGGCCACCGCTATCAAGCGCGCCCGCTTCCTGGCCCTGCTGCCCTACACCGACAGCCACGGCCGTTGATAACGGATCGTCGACTAAGTAGTAAGGGATAAACCGCATGCGTGCCTTGGCTGAGTTCATCATGCGCGGCCGCATGCAGGCCACCCTGGTGGTGGTCGGTTCCGCGGCGTTGCCGCTGTTGTTCTGGTTGAGTGCCGCCGCCAGCTGCCTGGTGCTGCTGCGGCGGGGTCTGGGGGATGCCATCGGCATCCTGGCCTGGGCGATGCTGCCGGCATTGGTCTGGTGGTATTTCGGTGAGCCGCGCACCCTGCTGGTGTTGCTCGGCTCGCTGGGGCTGGCGTTGATGTTGCGCGCCGGTCAGTCCTGGGTTCGCGTGCTGCTTGGCAGCCTGGCGCTGGGTCTGGTGTTCAGTGTGGTTCTGGGGGTGGTGTTCCGCGAACCCATCGCAGGCTTGGCGGCGGAGCTGAATAAGCTGATGCCGCAGATGCTCGATGGGGTCTACCAGCAGTTGCCGGTAGACGAGCGAGCGCGCCTGGAATCGCTGATTGCCCCGGTACTCACCGGTTTGATGGCCGCATTGCTGCAGATCGTCAGTCTGCTGTGCCTGATGCTTGGGCGTTACTGGCAGGCGGCGTTGTACAACCCCGGTGGTTTCGGGCGCGAGTTTCGCGCCTTGCGACTGCCGCCGGTGCTGGCCTTCGGCTTGCTCGCGGCCATGCTCCTCGGCCCGAATCTCGGGGTGGAGCTGGCCATGCTGACGCCGTTGTGCAGCGTCCCGCTGGCGTTTGCCGGTTTGGCGCTGCTGCACGGACTGGGACTTTCCCGGTTCTGGCTGGTGGGGCTGTACGTCACGCTGCTGCTGTTCATGCAGCTGGTTTATCCGTTGCTGGTGGCCATGGCCATCGTCGACAGTCTGATCGATTTTCGTGGTCGCCAAGCGCGCAACAATGGCGCCGGCCCCGCGAACGGTGAAGGTTAAAAGTTAAGAGGTAAGACCCAAATGGAAGTTATCCTGCTGGAAAAAATCGCCAACCTGGGCAACCTGGGCGATAAGGTCAACGTTAAAGCCGGTTACGGCCGCAACTACCTGCTGCCGCAAGGCAAGGCCACCGCTGCTACCGCCGAGAACGTTGCTGCGTTCGAAGCGCGTCGCGCCGAGCTGGAAAAAGCTGCTGCCGAGAAGAAGGCTTCTGCCGAAGCTCGCGCTGCCCAACTGGCCGAACTGGAAGTGACCATCACTGCCAGCGCTGGCGACGAAGGCAAGCTGTTCGGCTCGATCGGTACCCACGACATCGCTGACGCCCTGACCGCCTCCGGCGTTGAAGTGGCCAAGTCTGAAGTGCGTCTGCCGAACGGCACCATTCGCCACATCGGCGAATTCGACGTGGCTGTGCACCTGCACACCGACGTTGAAGCAACCGTCAAGGTTGTGGTCGTAGCTGCCTAAGTCAGCCGACTTGCGGGCTTGCGCTCCGGCGCCGGCCTGCTGACAATCGGGCGCGACATTGCATTAGCGGTGTCGTGCCCGTTGTTTTTTCCGCTAGAGCCTTTTGCAAAACATGCGTTTGTAAAAGCCTCCGCGCTTTGGAATCTCAGGTGCCATGAACGACATCAGCGTCCCCCAGCAGTACGACCTGGAAACCGCCGCACTCAAGGTGCCGCCGCATTCCATCGAGGCCGAACAGGCCGTGCTGGGCGGCCTGATGCTGGACAACAACGCCTGGGAACGGGTGCTCGACCAGGTTTCCGACGGCGACTTCTACCGGCATGACCACCGCCTGATCTTTCGCGCCATCTACAAACTGGCCGAACGCAACTCGCCGTTCGACGTGGTGACCCTGTCCGAGCAACTGGACAAGGAAGGCCAGCTGTCGCAGGTCGGCGGCCTGGCCTACCTCGGCGAGCTGGCGAAGAACACCCCGTCGGTGGCCAACATCAAGGCCTATGCGCAGATCATTCGCGAGCGCGCCACCCTGCGCCAGCTGATCGGCATCAGCGCGGAGATCGCCGACAGCGCCTATGCGCCGCTGGGGCGTACCGGCGAGGAAATCCTCGACGAGGCCGAGCGGCTGATCTTCCAGATCGCCGAGGCGCGGCCGAAGACCGGCGGCCCGGTGGGCATCAACGACATCCTGGTCAAGGCCATCGACCGCATCGACTCGCTGTTCAATGCCGGCGACGCGATCACCGGCCTGTCCACCGGCTTCACCGATCTGGACAACCTGACCAGCGGCCTGCAGCCGGCCGACATGATCATCGTCGCCGGCCGTCCGTCCATGGGTAAGACCACCTTCGCCATGAACCTGGTGGAAAACGCCCTGATGCGCAGCGACAAGGCGATCCTGGTCTACTCGCTGGAAATGCCCTCGGAATCCATCGTCATTCGTATGCTCGCCTCGCTGGGGCGCATCGACCAGACCAAGGTGCGTGCCGGTCGCCTGGACGACGACGACTGGCCGCGCCTGACCAGCGCGGTCAACCTGCTCAACGACCGCAAGCTGTTCATCGACGACACCGCCGGCATCAGCCCCTCGGAGATGCGCGCGCGCACCCGCCGCCTGGCCCGCGAGCACGGCGAGATCGGCCTGATCATGGTCGACTACCTGCAGTTGATGCAGATCCCCGGCTCCAGCGGCGACAACCGGGTCAACGAGATTTCCGAGATCTCGCGCTCGCTCAAGGCCCTGGCCAAGGAGTTCAACTGCCCGGTGATCGCCCTGTCGCAGCTCAACCGCGGCCTGGAGCAGCGCCCCAACAAGCGCCCGATCAACTCCGACCTGCGCGAATCCGGGGCGATCGAGCAGGACGCCGACATCATCATGTTCGTCTACCGCGACGAGGTCTATCACCCGGAGACCGAGTACAAGGGCGTGGCCGAGATCATCATCGGCAAGCAGCGTAACGGCCCGCTGGGCACCGCGCGGCTGGCCTTCCTCGGCAAGTACTCGCGCTTCGAGAACCTGGCGCCGGGTAGCTACCAGTTCGACGACGAATAAAACGTCACCCCGTAAACCTACTGTGCTCAGCACATACTGCGTCGCGCGGTGCTCGCCACAACGCTTGCGGTGAACGCCTTCAGGCGGCCCGTAGGGTGAGCGCAGCGAATATCCTCATGAACAAATGTTCACTCCGGTGGCTGCGCTCCGGGCTTCTTGTCTGTGCTGTGCTCGCTACGGTTTCCGGGGCAACGATGGCATGGTTTGGATCAATGAAAACGGGCGCCCAGCGGTTAAGATGGGCGCCCGTTTCGTCTGTCTGGAGCCCGCGCCATGCGCCCCCTCGTCGCCACCATCGATCTGGCCGCCATCCGTCACAACTATGCCCTGGCCAAGCGCTGCGCGCCGGGGCGCCAGGCATTCGCGGTGGTCAAGGCCAATGCCTACGGGCATGGCGTGCGTGAGGTGGTCACCGCCCTGCATGACGAGGCCGACGGCTTTGCCGTGGCCAGCCTGGAGGAAGCCGCCGAGGTGCGTGCCATGCATGGCCAGGCGCGCATCCTGCTGCTGGAGGGCTGCTTCGCTGCCGAGGAGCTGCCGATGGCCGCGCAGCTGCGCCTGGACCTGGTGGTGCAGGGCGAGGAGCAGCTCGCCGCGCTGCTCGCCGCCCAGCTGCCGCGCCCGCTGAATGTCTGGCTCAAGCTCGATAGCGGCATGCATCGCCTGGGCATGACGCCGGCGCGGCTGCGCGACGTGCACGCGCACCTGCGCGGCGCGGCGCAGGTGGCCGAGCTGAACCTGATCAGCCACTTCGCCTGTGCCGACGAGCGCGGCCATCCGCTGATCGAGCAGCAGGTGGAGGCCTTCCTTGGCCTGCTCGACCTGGACTTCGACCAGCGCAGCCTGGCCAACTCGGCCGCGCTGCTGACCATTCCGGCGGCGCACATGGACTGGCTGCGCCCCGGCATCATGCTCTACGGTTCCACGCCGTTTGCCGAGCTGAGTGCCGCCGAGCTGGGGCTCAGACCGGTGATGAGCCTGGACGCCCAGCTGATCGCGGTGCGTGAGGTGGCGCCGGGCGAGAGCGTCGGCTACGGCGCCAGCTGGGTCGCCGCACGGCCGTCGCGCATCGGCACGGTCAGCTGCGGCTATGCCGACGGCTATCCGCGCCACGCGCCCAGCGGCACCCCGCTGCTGGTCGATGGCCGGCGCGCGGCGCTGGTCGGGCGGGTGTCGATGGATATGCTGGCGGTGGACCTGACCGATCTGCCCGAGGCGCAGGTCGGCGCCGCGGTGCAGTTGTGGGGCGCGCAGCTGCCGATCGACGAGGTGGCCCGGGCCGCCGGCACCATCGGCTACGAGCTGCTGACCAAGGTCACCGCGCGGGTGCCGCGGCGCTACCGCGGCTGATCAGCGCTTGCTCTCGGAGGGCGCCGGTGCTTCGCCGAGGCCGCTGGCGACCTTGAGCACGTCCAGCTGCAGGCAGGCCTGGGGGCTCAGGCTGTCACTCTGCATGACGAAGCCCGAGCGGCCCTGCTGCTTGGCGCGGTACAGGGCTTCGTCGGCGGACTTGTAGAGTCCGGCGAACTGCACGGCGTGCTGCGGGTAGAGGGCCGCGCCGATGCTGATGGTCACCGCCAGCTGGCTGGCGCCGTAGAGCACCGGCTTGGCCAGCTCCTCGAGCAGGCGGGCGGCGATTTCCTCGGCCTGGGCCTGGGCCTGCGGCCCGCAGATCAGCACGGCGAACTCGTCGCCACCCAGGCGCGCGACCATGTCGTTGGTGCGCACGTGCTCGCGCAGGCGATGGCCGATGGTGCGCAGCATCAGGTCGCCGGCGTCGTGGCCGTAGCTGTCGTTGATCGGCTTGAAGTGATCCAGGTCGACCAGCATCAGGGCCACCGTCTCCTGGCGGCGCTGGGCGTCGGCCAGGGCGGTTTCGACCCGCTCGATCAGGTAGCGGCGGTTCGGCAGCTCGGTCAGCGGGTCATGGAAGGCCGCGTGCTGCAGCTCCTGTTCGCGCTGGCAGAGGCGCTGGTTGGCCTCGGCCAGTTCGGTGGTGCGCAGGTCGACCGCGGCCTGCAGCTCGTCGGCGCTGGCCTGCATCTGCGCCAGGCGCGCGGTCTTCTCGCGATCGGCCTGCATCAGGGCCTGGGCCTTTTCCTGCTTGAGCATCTGGATGCGGTAGGCCAGGGCGAAGGAGAACAGGATCGATTCGGCCGCCACCGAGAGGGGGAACACGTAGGCGTTCCAGGTGGCCGGCTGCACCAGGGCGGTGGCGCGCATCAGGGCCAGGCTGATGCTGCCGAGGATCAGGCCGTAGCCGAGGAGGTAGAGCAGGGCCGGGTAATAGCCCTGGCGCCAGCGCAGCAGGGCCGCGCCGAGGGCCGCCGGGATGCTGGTCAGCGACAGCAGGGCGATGATCCAGGCGGCCAGGTTGCGCTGACCGAGCGCCTCCAGGCCGATGGCGATCACGTAGCAGGTGCAGGCGAAGCTCAGCAGGTGGTGGGCCCAGCGCACATGGCTGCGGGTCTGCAGCAGGGTCTGGGTGAAGCGGCAGGCGCAGAAACCCCAGAGCGAGGGCAGGGTGATGCGGTCCAGCCAGAAGGGCACGGGATGCTCCGGCCACAGGTACTGGAAGCCGTGGCCGCTCATGCTGAGGATCATCAGCAGGGCGCCGGCGGTGGTCAGCACATACCAGAAGTAGGCCGAGTCGCGCAGGCTGAAGAAGATGAACAGGTTGTACAGCAGCAGCGCCAGGATGATGCCGTAGACCAGGCCCAGGGCGAGGTTCTCCTCGGTGGCCAGGCTGGTCAGGTCGTCGAGCTGCCAGGCCCGCAGCGGGAAGGAGTTGCCGGCCGGGTCGTAGCTGCGCAGGTAGAAGGTCAGTGGCGCCTCGCCCAGTTCCGGCAGCTTGAACAGCATGCGTCGGTAGGGGTGGTCGCGGCCCGCGGCGAAGCTGACCCGTTCGCCGGCCTGGCGGCGGCTCCAGCCCAGTTCGCCGGCGGGCAGGTAGAGCTGGGTGTCCAGCTGGGTGACCGCGCCGACTTCCAGCCACCACTGGGCCGGTGCGCCGTCGGCGCGCTGCAGGCTGACCTTGATCCACCAGGGGTGGCTGCTCTGGCCGACGCTGGCGCGCCCGGCGGCGGGCACGAAGCGCTGCTGCACGGCGGGGGTGGCCAGGTCGTCGATGCTCAGCCGGCCGCCGACATCTTCCAGCAGTTCGATGTGTGGGTTCAGCGTCTGCCCGCTGCTGGCGTCCTGCAGCACGATCGGGGCGGCCATCAGGTGGCCGCAAAGGCTGGCTACGCACGTCCACAGCAGGACTTGCAAGACTGTGCGTCGCACTGTTTTCGCTCCTTGAGCCGGCCCAGGGGCAGGCAGTGAAAGTCTTTTTCCGGAGTATAGGCATAAGGTGTTCGTGATCACAAAATCGCAAGGTGCCCGCGGGCCGGCGCGGGCGGGCTTTGACTGAGCGCAGGGGTCGGACTCTGTACGTTTTTTGTGCTATATTCCGCGCCCCTGAAAATCCCTGCTGGTCATCCCGATGCACGCTGCCAAGCCGTTGTTCGACTATCCGAAGTACTGGGCCGAATGTTTCGGGCCCGCACCCTTCCTGCCGATGAGCCGGGAAGAGATGGATCAGCTGGGCTGGGACAGTTGCGACATCATCATCGTCACCGGTGACGCCTATGTGGACCATCCGTCCTTCGGCATGGCCATCATCGGTCGCCTGCTGGAGGCCCAGGGCTTTCGCGTGGGCATCATCGCCCAGCCCAACTGGCAGTCGAAAGACGACTTCATGAAGCTCGGCGAGCCCAACCTGTTCTTCGGCGTCGCCGCCGGCAACATGGACTCGATGATCAACCGCTACACCGCGGACAAGAAGATCCGCAGCGACGACGCCTATACCCCCGGCGGCCTGGCCGGCGCCCGCCCGGACCGCGCCAGTCTGGTGTACAGCCAGCGCTGCAAGGAAGCCTACAAGCACGTGCCGATCGTGCTCGGCGGCATCGAGGCCTCCTTGCGCCGCATCGCCCACTACGACTACTGGCAGGACAAGGTCCGCCATTCGATCCTGATCGACGCCTGCGCCGACATCCTGCTGTACGGCAACGCCGAGCGGGCCATCGTCGAGGTGGCCCAGCGCATCGCCGCCGGCGAGAAGATCGAGACGATCAACGATATCCGCGGCACCGCCTTCATCCGCCGCGACACCCCCGAGGGCTGGCTGGAGATCGACTCCACCCGTATCGACCGGCCGGGCAAGATCGACAAGATCATCAACCCCTACGTCAACACCCAGGACACCGCCGCCTGCGCCATCGAACAGGAAAAGGGCGGCGTCGAAGACCCCAACGAGGCCAAGGTGGTGCAGCTGCTGCCGCACCCGCGCCTGGAGCGCGACAAGACGGTGATCCGCCTGCCGTCCTTCGAGAAGGTGCGCGGCGACGCCGTGCTGTATGCCCACGCCAACCGCGTGCTGCACCTGGAAACCAACCCGGGTAACGCTCGCGCCCTGGTGCAGCGCCACGGTGAGGTGGACGTGTGGTTCAACCCGCCGCCCATCCCGATGACCACCGAAGAGATGGACTACGTGTTCGGCATGCCCTACGCGCGGGTGCCGCACCCGGCCTACGGCAAGGCGAAGATCCCGGCCTACGAGATGATCCGCTTCTCGGTCAACATCATGCGCGGCTGCTTCGGCGGCTGCACCTTCTGCTCGATCACCGAGCACGAGGGGCGGATCATCCAGAGCCGCTCCCACGAGTCGATCCTGTCCGAGATCGAGGAGATGAAGAAGGTGCCGGGCTTCACCGGCGTGGTCTCCGACCTCGGCGGGCCGACCGCCAACATGTACCGCCTGGCCTGCAAGGACCCGGAGATCGAACGCCACTGCCGCAAGCCGTCCTGCGTGTTCCCCGGCATCTGCGAGAACCTGAATACCGACCACAGCTCGCTGATCGAACTGTACCGCAAGGCCCGTGCCCTGCCCGGGGTGAAGAAGATCCTGATCGCCTCCGGCCTGCGCTACGACCTCGCCGTGGAGTCGCCGGAGTACGTCAAGGAACTGGTCACCCACCACGTCGGCGGCTACCTGAAGATTGCCCCGGAGCACACCGAGGAAGGCCCGCTGACCAAGATGATGAAGCCGGGCATCGGCAGCTACGACAAGTTCAAGCGCATGTTCGAGAAGTACTCGAAGGAGGCGGGCAAGGAGCAGTACCTGATCCCGTACTTCATCGCGGCGCACCCGGGCACCACCGACGAGGACATGATGAACCTCGCCCTGTGGCTCAAGCGCAACGACTTCCGCGCCGACCAGGTGCAGGCCTTCTACCCGTCGCCGATGGCCACCGCCACCGCCATGTACCACTCGGGCAAGAACCCGCTGCGCAAGGTCACCTACAAGAGCGACGCCGTCACCATCGTCAAGAGCGATGCCCAGCGCCGCCTGCACAAGGCCTTCCTGCGCTACCACGACCCGAAGGGCTGGCCGATGCTGCGCGAGGCGCTGGAGCGCATGGGCCGCAGCGACCTGATCGGCAACGGCAAGCAGCACCTGATCCCGGCCTACCAGCCGGCCACCGACAGCTACCAGAGCGCGCGCCGCAAGAACTCCACCCCGGCTGGCAGCAAGAAGGTCGGCAAGGCCCTGCTCACCCAGCACACCGGCCTGCCGCCGCGCGCCAGCGATGGCGGCAAGCCGTGGGACAAGCGCGAGGAGGCCAAGGCCGCCGCGCTGGCGCGCAACAAGGCCGCGGCCAAGGAACGCGCCGACGAGAAGAAGGGCAAGAAGAAGCCGCTCAAGCGCCCCGTCGCACCGCGCTGAGGCGTCGCCGCGCCCGGCGCTGCGCCCTTATGGTGCGCTTTGCCCGGGCGCTCAGGTCAGGCCGTGGGCCTGGAAGTACTCCACATAGGCCTTGTCGACCTTGAGGATATGGTGGATCAGCCAGTCCTTGAGCAGCTCCAGCGCCTCGATCCCCACCTCCTCGCCGGCATCGTGGCGACCCAGCAGGGACATCACCTGGCCGCTGAAAAGGTTGTGCTGGGCCTGGTGCGCGTCGGTCTGCGGGTATTTGAGGCGGATGAACAGGTTTTCTTCGACGATGAAGTGGTTCATCACGTAGTCCATCAGCCCTTCCAGCAGTTCGCCGACGTGCTCCGCCCGCGCCGATCCCTGCAGGGCGTCGTGCAGGGCATTGGTCTGGTCCACCAGCCAGCGGTGCTGCTCGTCGATCTCGCGGATCCCCACCTGCAGCTCTTCGGTCCATGGCATGAAGGTCATGTACGACTCCCGGTCTCTTGTTGTAGTGGCGCATATTGCAGGCTCTGCGGCGGCGCTCGTTGATCCGGGTCAATCGGACGGATGGCACAACTCTTGCCCCTTCCAGGCATCGCCCTGGCTTGCAGGAGACCCGCCGTGTCGATCCATGTCGCACTGCACCACGTCACCCACTACCGCTACGATCGGCCGGTCAACCTCGGCCCGCAGATCGTCCGCCTGCGTCCGGCGCCGCACAGCCGCACGCGCATTCTGTCCTACGCCCTGAGCGTCGAGCCGGGCGAGCACTTCATCAACTGGCAGCAGGACCCCCAGGGCAACTACCTGGCGCGCCTGGTGTTCCCGGAAAAGACCGACGAACTGAAGATCGCCGTCGACCTGGTCGCCGAAATGGCGGTGTTCAACCCCTTCGACTTCTTCCTCGAGCCCTACGCCGAGCAGATTCCCTTCGCCTACACCGCCGGCGAGCTGCGCGAGCTGGCGCCCTACCTGGTCAAGCTGCCGGCCGGTGCGCTGTTCACCGACTACCTGGCCGGTATCGAGCGCAAGCCCAAGGCCAGCGTCGACTTCCTGGTGGCGCTGAACCAGAAGCTGGCCGCCGACATCGGCTACCTGATCCGCCTGGAGCCGGGTGTGCAGAGCCCCGAGCAAACCCTGGAAAAGGCCTCCGGCTCCTGCCGCGACTCGGCCTGGCTGCTGGTGCAGCTGCTGCGCCACCTGGGCCTGGCCGCGCGCTTCGTCTCCGGCTACCTGATCCAGCTCACCGCCGACGTGAAGGCCCTCGACGGCCCCAGTGGCACCGAGGTGGACTTCACCGACCTGCATGCCTGGTGCGAGGTGTACCTGCCCGGCGCCGGCTGGATCGGCCTCGATCCCACCTCGGGGCTGTTTGCCGGCGAAGGCCATATTCCCCTGGCCTGCAGCCCGGAGCCCTCGTCGGCGGCGCCGATCAGTGGCGCGGTGGACGAGTGCGAGTGCGAGTTCGAACACCTGATGCGCGTCGAGCGCATCTGGGAGGCGCCGCGGGTCACCAAGCCGTACAGCGAGGAGCAGTGGCAGGCCATCGTCGAGGTTGGCGCGCGGATCGATGCCGACCTCGAGGCCCACGATGTGCGCCTGACCATGGGCGGCGAGCCGACCTTCGTCGCCCTCGACTTCCCCGACGACGAGGAGTGGAACACCGCCGCCCAGGGGCCGAACAAGCGCCGTCTGGCCGGCGAGCTGTTCCACCGCCTGCGCGAGCATTACGCGCCGCAGGCGCTGGTGCATTTCGGCCAGGGCAAGTGGTACCCCGGCGAGCAGCTGCCGCGCTGGTCGCTCAACTGCTACTGGCGCAAGGACGGCGAGCCGATCTGGCAGGATGCGGCGCTGTACGCCGACGAGAGCCGCTACTACGGCGCCGATGCGCGCCTGGCCGGGCGCTTCCTGGCCACGCTCGCCGGGCACCTGGGCATCTGCGCCGAGCATGCCTTCCCGGCCTACGAGGACTGGCTGTACTACCTGTGGCGTGAACGCCGGCTGCCGGCCAACGTCAGCCCGGACGACCCGCGCCTGGCCGACCCGCTGGAGCGCGAGCGCCTGCGCAAGGTGTTCAGCCGCGGCGTCGGCGAGGTGGTCGGGCATATCCTGCCGCTGGCGCGCAGCGAGGATGGCCGCCACTGGCGCAGCGGGCCCTGGTTCCTGCGCGACGAGCACTGCCGGCTGATTCCCGGCGACTCGCCGCTGGGTTACCGCCTGCCGCTGGACTCGCAGCCCTGGGTCAGCGAATTCGACTACCCCTATGTGCAGCCGCAGGACCCCAACCAGGAATTCGCCCCGCTGCCGCGCCGCCAGCAGATCCAGCAGGTGCTGCATCAGCCGCTGTTCCCCAACAGCCGGCAGCAGATCCAGGCGCAGCGTGCGCCGGCCGCCTTCGAGTCGGCGCGTGAAGTGGTGCGCACCGCCCTGTGTGCCGAGCCGCGCGACGGCCGGTTGTACCTGTTCATGCCGCCGCTGGCCGAGCTGGAGGATTACCTGGAGCTGGTCGCCGCCATCGAGGCCACCGCCGCCGAGCTGCGCTGCCCGGTGCTGCTGGAAGGCTACGAACCGCCCGCCGATCCGCGCCTCAGCTACTTCCGCATCACCCCGGACCCCGGCGTGATCGAGGTCAACATCCACCCGGCGAGCAACTGGGAGGAGCTGGTCGAGCGCACCGAATTCCTCTACGAGGCGGCGCGGCAGACCCGTCTGACCAGCGAGAAGTTCATGCTCGACGGCCGCCACACCGGCACCGGCGGCGGCAACCACTTCGTCCTCGGCGGCGCCACCCCGGCCGACTCGCCGTTCCTGCGCCGCCCGGACCTGCTGCGCAGCCTGATCAGCTACTGGCACAACCATCCGTCGCTGTCCTACCTGTTCAGCGGCCTGTTTATCGGCCCCACGTCTCAAGCCCCCAGAGTCGACGAGGCACGCAACGATGCCCTCTACGAGCTGGAGATCGCCTTTGCGCAGATGCCCGAGCCGGGCCGCGACTGCCCGCCCTGGCTGGTCGACCGCCTGCTGCGCAACCTGCTGGTGGACGTCACCGGCAACACCCACCGCGCCGAGTTCTGCATCGACAAGCTGTACTCGCCGGACTCCAGTTCCGGGCGCCTCGGCCTGCTCGAACTGCGCGCCTTCGAGATGCCGCCCCATGCGCGCATGAGCCTGGCCCAGCAGGTGCTGTTGCGCGGCCTGCTCGCGCGCTTCTGGGTCGAGCCCTACCGCCCGGCCCGGCTGGCGCGCTGGGGCAGCGAGCTGCACGACCGCTTCCTGCTGCCGCATTTCGTCGAGCAGGACTTCCACGATGTGCTGCACGAACTGAATGCCTTCGGCTATCCGCTGCGCGCCGAGTGGTTCGCCCCGCACTTCGAGTTCCGTTTCCCCAAGGTCGGCGACTATCAGGTCAAGGGCGTCGAGCTGGAGCTGCGCCAGGCCCTGGAGCCCTGGCATGTGCTGGGCGAGGAGGGCGCGCCGGGCGGCACCGTGCGCTACGTGGACTCCTCCCTGGAGCGCCTGCAGGTGCGTCTCGACGGCCTGGCGCCGGATCGCTACGTGCTGACCTGCAACGGCGTGCCGGTGCCGCTGCGTCCCACCGGCAGGGTCGGCGAGTTCGTCGGCGGCGTGCGCTACCGCGCCTGGCAGCCGCCGAACTGCCTGCAGCCGACCATCGGCGTGCACGCGCCGCTGGTGTTCGACCTGGTCGACACCTGGATGCAGCGCTCGCTGGGCGGCTGTCAGTACCATGTCGCCCATCCGGGCGGACGCAACTACGACAGCCTGCCGGTCAACGCCTACGAGGCCGAGAGCCGGCGCCTGGCGCGCTTCTTCCGCCACGGCCACACGCCGGGCCCGCTGTCGCCGCGGCTGCCGGTCAACAATAATGAACTGCCGATGACCCTGGACTTGCGCCGGGTCTAGCTCCCCGGGCCCCTCTCCCGTTTCGGGCCGAGGGGCCTGTGCCTGATTGAGCCAACCATGCCTGACCTGCTTGCCGATTACCCGTCGCCCGACGGGGCCTACCACGAACTGCTCGACGCGGCGGGCCAGGTGCGCCCGCACTGGCGCCGGCTGTTCGAGCAATTGCAGCGCAGCAGCCCGGCCCAGCTGCAGCAGCGCCAGGCCCTGCTGAGCCGGCAGATCCAGGAAAACGGCGTGACCTACAACGTCTACGCCGACCCGGACGGCGCCGACCGCCCGTGGGAGCTGGACCTGCTGCCCAACGTGATCCCCGCCGAGGAATGGCAGGTCATCGCCGCCGGCGTGGCCCAGCGCGCGACCCTGCTGAACGGCGTGCTGGCCGATCTGTACGGCCCGCAGCAGCTGATCGCCGATGGCCTGCTGCCGGCCGAGCTGGTGTTCGGTCACGACAACTTCCTCTGGCCCTGCCAGGGCGTGCAACCGCCGGGCGGCACCTTCCTGCACCTGTATGCGGTGGATTTGGCGCGGGCGCCGGACGGCCGCTGGTGGGTCACCGCCGACCGCACCCAGGCGCCCTCCGGCGCCGGCTACGCGCTGGAGAACCGGCAGATCGTCTCGCGCGCCTTTCCCGAGCTGTACCGCGACCTGCGCGTGCAGTACCTGGCCGGCTTCTTCCGCACCCTGCAGGACACCCTGGCGCGCCAGGCGCCGGTGGCCGGTGGCGAAACGCCGCTGGTGGTGCTGCTGACCCCGGGGCGCTTCAACGAAAGCTATTTCGAGCACCTGTACCTGGCCCGCCAGCTCGGCTACCCGCTGGTCGAGGGCAGCGACCTGACCGTGCGCGACACCTGTGTCTATCTCAAGACCCTGGCCGGCCTGCGCCGCGTGCATGCGCTGCTGCGCCGGCTGGACGACGACTTCTGCGACCCCCTGGAACTGCGCACCGACTCGGCCCTCGGCGTGCCCGGCCTGCTGGAGGCGGTGCGCCAGGGTAACGTGCTGGTGGCCAACGCCCTCGGCAGCGGCGTGCTGGAGTCGCCCGGCCTGCCCGGTTTCCTGCCGGCGATCAGCGAGCGGCTGCTCGGCGAAGAACTGCTGCTGCCGTCCATCGCCAGCTGGTGGTGCGGCGAGCCGCCGGTGCTGGACGAGGCGCTGGAGAAACTCGACGAGCTGCTGGTGCGGCCCAGCTTCCCCTCGCAGAGCTTTGCCCCGGTCCTGGGCCGCGACCTGGATCAGGCCCAGCGCGCCGCCCTGGCCGAGCGCCTCAGGGCGCGGCCCTATGCCTACGTGGCCCAGGCCCTGGCCCAGCTGTCGCAGGCGCCGGTGTGGCAGGCCGAGGAGGGCCGGCTGGCGCCGCGCGCCATCGGCATGCGCGTGTTCGCCGTGGCCAGTGCCGACGGCTACCGGGTGCTGCCCGGCGGCCTGACCCGGGTGGCCGCCGAGGCCGACGCCGAAGTGGTGTCGATGCAGCGCGGCGGGGCGAGCAAGGACACCTGGGTGCTCGGCGAGCGGCATGCCGGCGGCGAGCCCTGGCAATGGCTGCGCCCGCTGGGCGTGGCCGACCTGGTGCGCAGCGACCCCTACCTGCCCTCGCGGGTGGTGGAAAACCTGTTCTGGTTCGGCCGCTACAGCTCGCGCTGCGAGGATGGCGCGCGCCTGCTGCGGATCATGCTGGCGCGTTACGTCGACGATGACGACGACCCGCAGGCCCTGCAGACGGCCCTGACCCTGGGCGAAAGCCTCGGCCTGCTGCCTGATGCCGGCGCAGGTTCCCTGGAGGAGCGCCTGCTGCAGGCCGTGCTCGGCGCCGACTGGCCGGCCAGCCTGCGCGCCAACCTGCAGCGCCTGCAGTGGGCGGCCGGCAGCGTGCGCGGCAAGCTGTCGCGGGAGAACTGGCAGGCGCTGATCGAACTGCAGCGCGAGGCCCAGGCCCTGGAAGCGCAGCAGGCCGATCTGGGCGAGCTGCTGGAGTTTCTCAATCGCCTGCTGATGTCGCTGGCGGCGCTGTCCGGTTTCGCCCTCGACGACATGACCCGCGACGATGGCTGGCGCTTCCTCATGCTCGGCCGTTGCATCGAGCGCCTGCAGTTCCTCGCCGAGAGCATCGCCGAGTTCCTGCGCAGCCGCGCGGTGCACGACCAGTCGGCGCTGGAGTGGCTGCTCGAGCTGGGCAACAGCAGCATCACCTACCGCACCCGCTACCTGGCCAGCGCGCAGCTGATCCCGGTGCTCGACCTGCTCCTGCTCGACGAGCAGAACCCGCACGCCGTGCTGTTCCAGCTGCGCATGCTGGTGCGGGCGCTGGCGGGGCTGGGCGAGCGCTTCGACTTCGTCGCCGACAGCCGCCTGGGCGAGCTGGAGCAGAAGCTCGCCGCCTTCAACCTGGCCAGCCTGGAAAACCCGCTGTTCGGCAGTGCCGGCATCCGCGCGGTGCTCGGCGGCCTGGCCGACCTGCTGCTGCAGATCGTCGACGGCGCCGGCCAGGTCTCCGATCGACTGGGCCTGCGCTTCTTCGTGCATGTCGATGCCAGCCAGCGGACCCAGTCGTCATGAGCCCGAACAGCGCCCACTACCAGATCCTCCACGACACCCATTACCGCTACTCGGCGCCGGTGTCCCTGGCCCAGCAGCTGGCGCACCTGTGGCCGCGAGACTGCGCCTGGCAGCGCTGCACGGAGCGCCAGTTGCTGGTCAGCCCGCAGCCGAGCCGGCGCCAGGACGGCCTCGACGTGTACGGCAATCCGCTGACCCGCCTGGCCTTCGAACGCCCGCACGACGAGCTGAAGGTCTGTGCGCGCCTGCGCGTCGAGGTGCTGGCGCGGCCGCGCTTCGCCCTGGCCGACTCGCCGCCCTGGGAGCAGGCCTGCGCCGCTCTCGGCTACAGTGGTCAGCCGCTCGCGGCGGCGCTGCTGGAGGCGACCCGCTACCGTTTCCAGTCGCCCTATGTGCACCTCAAGCAGGTGTTCGGCGAGTTCGCCGCCGACTGCTTCGTGCCGGGGCGGCCGCTGCTGCTGGCGGCGGCCGCGCTGATGCAGAAGATCTTCGCCGAGTTCGCCTTCGATGCCGCCGCCACCCAGGTGGCGACGCCGCTGCTCAAGGTGCTGGAGGAGCGCCGCGGGGTGTGCCAGGACTTCGCCCACCTGATGCTCGCCTGCCTGCGCTCGCGCGGCCTGGCGGCGCGCTATGTCAGCGGCTACCTGCTGACCCAGCCGCCGCCCGGCCAGCCGCGGCTGATCGGCGCCGACGCCTCGCATGCCTGGGTCTCGGTGTATTGCCCGCGCCAGGGCTGGGTGGACTTCGACCCGACCAACAACCTGCTGCCGGCCCTGGAGCACATCACCCTCGGCTGGGGCCGCGACTTCGCCGACGTGTCGCCGCTGCGCGGGGTGATTCTCGGCGGCGGCAGCCACGACCCGGAAGTCAGCGTCACCGTGCTGCCGCTGGGCGAACTGCACGGCGCGGTCGGCTGAACGCGGGGTGCCAGCACTTTTCTGCGTGCAATAAA
Source organism: Pseudomonas sp. R-28-1W-6 (assembly GCF_009799925.1). Lineage (GTDB taxonomy): Bacteria > Pseudomonadota > Gammaproteobacteria > Pseudomonadales > Pseudomonadaceae > Aquipseudomonas. The sequence goes on along the minus strand of NZ_WELK01000003.1, from coordinate 285,506 downwards.
AAGGCCGGCTTGTGGCCGGCCTTTCGGGGGTGGGTTTGGCTTATTTTTGGTAAGCCGCAACCGCCTTCAGAATTGCGTCACGGGCTGCGTCGGCATTGCCCCAGCCTTCGACCTTGACCCACTTGCCCTTCTCGAGATCCTTGTAGTTCTCGAAGAAGTGCTTGATCTGCTCCAGCAGCAGGGCCGGCAGGTCGGTGTATTCCTTGATGTCCACGTACAGCTGGCTCAGCTTGTCGTGCGGCACGGCGATCAGCTTGGCGTCGCCGCCGGCTTCGTCGGTCATGTTCAGCACGCCCACCGGACGGCAGCGGATGACCGAGCCCGGGGCGACCGGATACGGGGTCACGACCAGCACGTCGAGGGGGTCGCCGTCGTCGGCCAGGGTGTGCGGGATGAAGCCGTAGTTGGCCGGGTAGAACATCGGGGTCGCCATGAAACGGTCAACGAACAGGCAGTCGGTGTCGTGATCGATTTCGTACTTGATCGGCGCGTGGTTGGCCGGAATCTCGATGGCGACGTAGATGTCGTTCGGCACGTCTTTGCCGGCCGGGACTTTGCTGTAGCTCATGGTGAACACCCCAGGGTTGGGCCAAAAAAAGTGGGCGGATTATAGGCACATTCGGCGGGCGTTACTACGCCCTCCTGCTCAGCCTTTGGTCGTGTCCCGGTAATCCGGATGTTCTGCCTGCAGGCGCTGCAGACGTTGCAGCGGGTCCTGACGGTAGAAGGCGCGGAGCTGGGCGTAGACGGCGGGGAAGGCGGCCGCCAGCAGGTCCGGGGCGCTGAAGAAGTATTCGCTGGTGACGGCGAAGAACTCCGCCGGGTTTTCCGCGGCATAGGGGTCGATGGCCGTCTCGGCGTGCGGGTTGGCGTCGAGAATGGCGTTCATCTGCGCGTAGGCGCCCTGCATGGCGGCGGCCCAGTCCTCGATGCGCATCTGGCTGTGCAGCGGCGGCAGGCCGTTGGCGTCGCCGTTGAGCATGTCCAGCTTGTGCGCCAGCTCGTGGATCACCAGGTTGTAGCCGTCCCAGCCGCCGCTGGCCTGCACCCCGGGCCAGGCGAGGATCACCGGGCCGCGGTGCCAGGCTTCGCCGCTGTGTTCGGCCTCCCATTCGTGGACCACGCCGCTGGCGTCGCGGTGGCGCTGCGGGCTGACGAAGTCGTCCGGGTACAGGACGATCTCGTGGAAGCCCTGGTACCAGTCGAGTTCGGCCAGGTGCAGCAGCGGCAGCTGGGCCTGGGCGGCGAGCAGCAGGCGGCCGTGCGGATCGAGTTCGACGCCGGGCAGGGCGGTGAGATGCTTGTCATGCAGAAACAGCACGCAGCGTTCGCGCAGGCGTTGCAGTTCCTGCGGGTCGAGGCCGTCGAGCAGCGGCAGCAGCTGCAGCACGGCCTGCCAGTCGCCGTCGGCGAGCGGGTGGCGGCGCAGCAGACGCTGGCGCCACCAGCGACGCAGCAGGCCCATGCTCAGACCGCGTGCCGGCTGCTGTGCTGGTGCCGCCACCAGCCGATCAGCATCGGCAGCAGGGACAGGGCGATCACCGCGAGGATCATCAGGGTCAGGTTGTCGCGGATGATCGGCAGGTTGCCGAAGAAGTAGCCCAGGGTGCACAGGCCGCCGACCCAGAGCAGGGTGCCGGCGATGCTGAACAGGCAGAAGCGGCCGTAGGGCATGTGGCCGATGCCGGCGACGAACGGGGCGAAGGTGCGCAGGATCGGCAGGAAGCGGGCGATGGTCACGGTCTTGCCGCCGTGGCGGGCATAGAAGGCCTCGGTGTGCACCAGGTATTCGCGGCGGAACACCCGCGAGTCGGCGCGGTTGAACAGGCGCTTGCCGAGCTTGCGACCGATCCAGTAGTTGCAGCTGTCGCCGAGGATCGCGGCCAGGCACAGGCTGCCGATCAGGATGTTGATGTCCAGGCCGCCCATGGCACCGAGGGCGCCGGCGAGGAACAGCAGCGAGTCGCCGGGCAGGAACGGCGTCACCACCAGGCCGGTTTCACAGAAGATCACCAGGAACAGGATGGCGTAGATCCAGGTGCCGTACTGGCTGACCAGCAGCTCCAGGTAGGCGTCGAGGTGCAGTATCAGGTCGATCGGGTTGAATTCCATGGGACTCACGGGCGTGCGCGGAAAGCCGGCGATTATACGGGGCAGGAAGCGGCAGCGGGGCGCGCCAGGTTGGCGCAGGGGCGGGAGGCGGCGCACCGGGGGCGCCGCCGCGGGTGGGGCGTTCAGTCCTGGTCGAGGGGCAGGACGAAGTTCTTGAATTCGGTGTCCTCGCGGAAGCCGATCGATTCGTAGGTCTTGTGCGCGGTCTCGAAGTTGACGCTGGAGGCCACGCGCATGCGCACCGCATTGGTGCTCTTGGCCATCTGCTTGGCGGTCTGCAGCAGGCGGTCGGCGACCAGCATGCGCCGCGCATCCTCGGCGACGAAGATGTCGTTGAGGATCCACACGCGCTTGAGCGACAGCGAGGAGAAACTGGGGAACAGCTGGCAGTAGCCGAGCGCCTTGTCCTCGTCGTCGGCCAGGGCCAGGTAGATCACCGACTCCTTGCGCTTGAGGCGGTTCTCCAGGAACTTGCGCGAGGAGTCCGGCAGCGGCAGCTCGCCATAGAACTCACGGTACTTGATGAACAGCGGGGTCAGCAGGTCCAGATGCTCCAGGGTGGCTTGGACGATGCGCATAGCGGGCCTCGGCGGTTATGGAGTGGCGTGGCTGGCAATGCAGATGCTGTGCCAGTGGTCAGGCTTGATCCTGCCTAATGCGACTGGAAAGCGCAATCCAAGCAAGCGTTTGATTTCATCTGCGTCGATCAGGCGCTGATCTTGTCGTCGGCGGCTTCCGCGGTTTTTGGCCGGTGCCGGGCGCTTGGCCCATATTGAATGGGGCGGATTCGGCGCTTTAACCCGGGGTGCGCGGGATCATTTCGCCTTTCGCGGGTCTATGACTGCTCGGGCCAGCGGCAGAGCCGCTGTGCTAACCTGCGCGAGATTTTTCCGGGCTGGCGCGGCCCGTTTTTCGAGGTCATCGATGCATATCCACATTCTCGGTATCTGCGGCACTTTCATGGGCTCCCTGGCGGTTCTGGCCAAGGAGCTGGGCCATCGCGTCACCGGTTCCGATGCCAACGTCTACCCGCCCATGAGCACCCAGCTCGAGGCCCAGGGCATCGAGCTGCTGCAGGGCTACGAGCCGGCCCATCTGCAGCCGGCGCCGGATCTGGTGGTGGTGGGCAACGCCCTGAGCCGCGGCAACCCGGCGGTGGAGTACGTGCTGAATCAGGGCCTGCCCTACGTGTCCGGCCCGCAGTGGCTGGCCGACCATGTGCTGCAGGGGCGCTGGGTGCTGGCTGCCGCCGGCACCCACGGCAAGACCACCACCAGCAGCATGCTGGCCTGGGTGCTGGAGCATGCCGGCATGAGCCCGGGCTTTCTGATCGGCGGCGTGCCGCAGAACTTCGGCGTCTCCGCGCGTCTGGGCGGCACGCCGTTCTTCGTGGTCGAGGCCGACGAATACGACAGCGCCTTCTTCGACAAGCGCAGCAAGTTCGTTCACTACCGTCCGCGCACGGCGATCCTCAACAACCTGGAATTCGACCACGCGGACATCTTCCCGGACCTGGCGGCCATCGAGCGGCAGTTCCATCACCTGGTGCGCACCGTGCCGGGCGAGGGGCTGGTCATCCATCCGGCCGGCGAGCAGGCGCTGCAGCGGGTCGTCGAGATGGGCTGCTGGACCCCGGTGCAGACCACCGGCGAAGGCGGCCAGTGGCAGGCCAGGCTGCTCAGTGCCGACGGCTCGCGCTTCGAGGTGTGGTTCGACGAGGCGCTGATGGGCGTGGTCGAGTGGGCGCTGACCGGCCAGCACAACGTCGCCAACGCCCTGGCCACCCTGGCCGCCGCGCGGCATGTCGGCGTGGTGCCGGAACTGGGCATCGCCGGCCTGTCCAGCTTCAAGAGCGTCAAGCGGCGCATGGAGAAGGTTGCCGAGGTCAAGGGCGTGACCATCTACGACGACTTCGCCCACCACCCGACCGCCATCGCCACCACCCTCGACGGCCTGCGCAAGCAGATCGGCGATGCGCCGCTGATCGCGGTGATCGAACCGCGCTCCAACTCGATGAAGCTCGGTGCCCACCGCGACGGCCTGCCGGCTTCCGTGGTGCAGGCCGACCGGGTCTACTGGTACGCGCCGGCCAACCTGGGCTGGGACCTGGCCGCCACGGTGGCCTCGTCCAGCGTGCCGACCGAGGTCTGCGACTCGCTGGAGGCGATCATCGCCGGGGTCAAGGCCCACGCGGCGCCCGGCACCCAGGTGGTGGTGATGAGCAACGGCGGCTTCGGCGGCCTGCACGGCAAGCTGGCCAAGGCGCTGGAGGAATAAGCATGTCCGGTCCGGAGCGCATCACCCTGGCCATGACCGGCGCCTCCGGCGCCCAGTACGGCCTGCGCCTGCTCGACTGCCTGGTGCAGGAAGAGCGCGAGGTGCACTTCCTGATCTCCAAGGCCGCACAGCTGGTGATGGCCACCGAGACCGACGTGACCCTGCCGGCCAAGCCGCAGGCCATGCAGGCGTTCTTGAGCGAATACACCGGCGCCGCGTCCGGGCAGATCCGCGTATACGGCAAGGAAGACTGGATGGCCCCGGTGGCCTCCGGCTCCGGTGCGCCGGCGGCCATGGTGGTGGTGCCGTGCTCGACCGGCACCCTGTCGGCCATCGCCACGGGCGCCTGCAACAACCTGATCGAGCGCGCCGCCGACGTGGCCCTGAAGGAGCGTCGCCAGCTGATCCTGGTGCCGCGCGAGGCGCCGTACTCCAGCATCCACCTGGAGAACATGCTCAAGCTGTCCAACCTCGGCGCGGTGATCCTGCCGGCCTCGCCCGGTTTCTACCACCAGCCGCAGACTGTCGACGACCTGGTCGACTTCGTCGTCGCACGCATCCTCAACCTGCTGAACATTCCCCAGGACATGCTGCCGCGCTGGGGCGAGCACTATCTGAGCAGCGATGACTAGATCGGCCGGCCTGGCGCTGTTGCTGCTCGGGCTGCTGCCCGGCTGTGCCAGCGTGCGCACCCTGGATGCGGCCAAGCCGGGGGCGCCGATCATCTATGCCGGAACGCGTCTGGACTGGTATGCGTTGCATGGCGGCTGCTGCCCGCTGGATCGTTTCGGTGCCGAGGCGCCGAAATATGCCGGGCTCGACCTGCCGGTCAGTGCCCTGCTGGACACCCTGCTGCTGCCGCTGGCCGTGGCCGCCGAGCTGGGTATCAGTCTCAGCGTCACGGGCGGCAACTGAAACGACGCGGGCCTTGCACCCGCGCCGATCTGCTTCTTAAGCGCGTTCCACCGCCAGGGCCACGCCCTGACCGCCACCGATGCACAGGGTGGCCAGGCCTTTCTTGGCGTCGCGGCGCTGCATTTCGTGCAGCAGGCTGACCAGCACGCGGCAGCCGGAGGCGCCGATCGGGTGGCCGAGGGCGATGGCGCCGCCGTTGACGTTGACCTTGTCCAGGCTCCAGCCCAGCTCCTTGGCCACCGCCAGGGCCTGGGCGGCGAAGGCTTCGTTGGCTTCGACCAGGTCCAGGTCCGCGACGCTCCAGCCGGCCTTGCCCAGGGCACGGCGGGTGGCGGAGACCGGGCCGATGCCCATGATCGCCGGATCGACCCCGGAGCCGGCGGCGGCGACGATGCGCGCCAGCACCGGCAGCTTCAGCTCGGCGGCCTTTTCGGCGCTCATCAGCAGCACGGCGGCGGCGCCGTCGTTGAGCGAGGAGGCGTTGCCGGCGGTGACGCTGCCGTCCTTCTGGAAGGCCGGCTTGAGCTTGCCCAGGGCTTCGGCGGTGGTGCCGGCGCGTGGTTGCTCGTCGCGGGCGAAGGCCAGCGGCTCACCCTTGCGCTGGGGGATCAGCACCGGGGTGATCTCGCCGTCGAAACGCCCGGCCTCGATGGCGGCGCTGGCGCGCTGCTGCGAGGTGGCGGCGAAGGCGTCCTGCTCCTCGCGGCTGATGGCGTACTGGGCGGCCAGGTTCTCCGCAGTGATGCCCATGTGGTAGTCGTTGAAGGCGTCCCACAGGCCGTCCTGGATCATGGTGTCGACGACCTTGCCGTGGCCCATGCGCAGGCCGGTGCGCGCTTGCGGCAGGACGTAGGGCGCCAGGCTCATGTTTTCCTGGCCACCGGCGATGATCACCTCGGCGTCGCCGCAGGCGATGGCCTGGTAGCCCAGCTGCACGGCCTTGAGGCCCGAGCCGCAGACCTTGTTGAGGGTGAAGGCCGGCACGCTCTGCGGCAGCCCGGCCTTGATCACGCTCTGCCGCGCCGGGTTCTGCCCGGCACCGGCGGTGAGCACCTGGCCGAGGATCACTTCGTCGATCAGTTCGGCGCTGACGCCGCTCTGCGCCAGCAGGCTACGGATGACCGTGGCGCCCAGCTCGACGGCGGGAATCGCGCTGAGCGCGCCCTGGAAGGAGCCGATGGCGGTACGGGTGGCAGCAACAATCACGACTTCGCGCATGTGTTCTCCGGTGTCTGGCAGTGGGTGGGCTGTGGCGCGTGCGCCACGGCGGGCAGGTCGCGGCGGCGAGCCGCGGGCATGCCGGGGAGGCCGAGTTTAAAGCGCCGGGCGGGGTGTGAACAGGGCGGCGGACTGGCGGCCGCGCGCGCCAGTGCGTCAGCGGCCGAGCCGGCGCAGCTCGTCGGACTCGACGATGCGTACGCCGCGGCCTTCTTCCAGGGCCAGGCGCCACAGCGCGCGGGCCAGCACGGCGGCCTCGATGCCGCGGTACTTGCCGGGCAGCCAGCGCAGGAAGGGCGCGGCCAGTTGTTCGCCGAGGCGGAACTCTGCACGGGTGCCGAGCAGCAGCGAGGGCCGCGCAATGGTCAGTTGCGGCCAGTCCTGGGTGGTCAGCGCCTGTTCCATTTCGCCCTTGATGCGGTTGTAGAACACCGCGGAGCCGGCGTCGGCGCCCAGGGCACTGATCACCAGCAGGTGGCGCGCGCCGAGTTCGCGGGCGCGCTGGGCGAAGGCCACGACCAGGTCGTGGTCGACGGCGCGGAAGGCCTCCTGCGAGCCGGCCTGCTTGATGGTGCTGCCCAGGCAGCAAAAGGCCGTGTCGACCCGACCCTGCAGCTGCGGCAGCAGCTCGTGCAGCTCGCCCACCGGGTTGTCCAGGTGCGGGTGCTCGGCCAGGGGGCGGCGGCTGGGTGCCAGCACGCGGCAGATGGTCGGCTCGCTGAGCAGGCGGTCGAGCAGGTGCTCGCCGGTGAGGCCGGTGGCTCCGGCGAGCAGGATGTGCTGGGGTGTCAGGTACATGCTGGTTACTCCGCTGATACTGCCAGCTTAGAAGTTTTTGCTCGTTCCGGTGTGCGCGCTATGCCGCTTTATTCGACTTTATTTGCGCTGGCGCTTTCCAGGGCCAGCCGGGCCTGGCTGGCGCGCATCGCCTTCCAGTGGGCGAGTACGGCCGGCGGTGCCCACAGCTGCGGTTCCGAGGGCTCGAAGTCTTCGGCCTGCTCGCGCTCGGCGACCTTCGCCTTGGCCAGTTCGAAGGCGCGCTGCAGGTCGTCGGTCTCGCCGAAGGCCTCGGCGAACAGGGCGCGGCCGAAATAGGTGAAGTCGTTTTCCTCGGCGCAGCCGAACGATACCCGGTCGGCGCGGGCGGCGGTCATCACCAGGGTCTTGGCGTCCTTGAGCGGCGCAATGAAGCCGCCGGAATAGCAGGCCGAGATCACCACCACCTTGTGCCGCTCGCGCAGGGGCTGCAGCAGGGCGGCCAGTTCGGCGGCCGGCAGGTCGTCCAGCTGCAGGCGTGGCTGATCCAGGCTCAGCTGGTGGTCGGGCGAACCGTGGCTGGTCAGGTAGATGAACACCAGGTCTTCCGGGCCACTGCGTTCGGCCAGGGCGCGCACGGCGCGGGTCAGGCTCTCGCGGGTGGCCAGCGGGCGGTCGGCCAGGTGGTCGCGGTGGTTGCCCAGGCGGATGCCGCCGTGGGCGTTGAAGCGCTCGCCGAGCAGCTGGCTGACGTAGTCGGCTTCGCGCAGGAACACGCTCTGCTTGCCGTCGCCGGCCAGGGTCAGGCTATACAGCTCGGTGGCCGGGGTCGAGGCGGGCACGGCGGCGATGGCCTGCTCGAGCAGCCGTCCCTGTTCCAGCAGGCCCAGCTCCAGCGCGTCGGGCTGGGTCGCGCCGTGGCGGTCGCGGATCAGCTGGCCGCCTTGCCAGGTGCCGCTGCGCCGGCTGCCATCGGCGAGCGCCAGGGTGCCGTCGCCGGCATAGTCGTTGTCGGCGAACTGGCCGCGGTAGACGCTGCCGTCGGCCAGGGTCAGCTCGCCCTGGCCGTGGAAGCGCCAGTGGCGGAACTGGCCACGGTAGTGGCGGCCATCGGCCCCGGTGAATTCGCCCTTGCCCTCCAGCGAGCCGTCCACGAAGTTGCCCAGCCAGGCATCGCCCTCGGCGTTCTGGAAACGCCCCGCGCCGTGGAACAGGTCGTTACGGAAGCCGCCGCTGTAGTGTTCGCCATCGGCGCCCATATAGCTGCCCTGGCCATGCAGCACGCCGTTGTCGAAGGTGCCGCTGTACTGGTTGCCGTTCTCGCTGCGGGTGCCCGGGCCAGTCAGCTCGCCGCGCACGAAGCGGCCCTGGTAGCGGTTGCCGCCCGGCCATTCGAGGCTGCCCAGGCCGTGGTAGCGGTCGTCGCGGAACTCGCCGCGGTAGCTCACCTCGCCCTGTTGCAGATGGCCTTCGCCATGCAGGCGGCCTTGCCTGAAACCACCACGGTAGACGCTGCCGTCGCTGTAGGTGAGGGTGCCCTGGCCGTCGAACAGGCCCTGGCGGAAGTGGCCGACATAGTGTTCGCCGCCGGCCCCCTGCCATTCGCCCTGGCCGTGGCTCTGGCCGTCCTTGAACTGGCCGGCGTACCAGCTGCCATTGGCATAGTCGATGCGTCCCTCGCCCTGCAGCAGGCCATCGACCACCTCGCCGCGATAGCGGCCGCCGTCGGGCAGCACCGCGTCGGGCGGCAGCAGCGGCTCGCCGTCGCCACAGGCGGCGAGCAGCAGGGCAAGGGTCAGTGGCGCAAAAAGGCGGGGCATGGTGGACGTCCTGGTCGGTGCATGCTCCGAGTATGCCGCAGGGTTGCTGCCGCTCCAATGCAAACGGGGCGCTTGCGCGCCCCGTTCGGATGGTTCAGCGACCGCGTGTCAGACGAAGCACAGGGTCAGCGGTTCGGCGATATAGGCGGGTTTTTCCTCGCCCTCGATCTCCAGGGTGGCCTGGGCCTTGATCAGCCACTGGCCGGGGCGTTTCTCGGTGACCTCGACGATGCTCAGGGCCAGGCGCACGCGCGAGTCGACCTTGACCGGCTGGATGAAGCGCACGCTGTCGAGGCCATAGTTGACCGCCATCTTCAGGCCCTCGGGCATGATCATCAGGCTTTCCATCAGCATCGGAATCAACGACAGGGAGAGAAAACCGTGGGCGATGGTGCCGCCGAAGGGGGTGTGCTTGGCCTTGACCGGGTCGACGTGGATGAACTGGTGGTCGCCGGTGCATTCGGCGAACTGGTTGATGCGGTTCTGATCGATGGTCAGCCATTGCGAGCGTCCCAGCTCTTTGCCTGCGTAGTCTTTGAGTTGCGATACGGGTACAAACGGCATAGATCCTCCTTGAGGATGCAAGAAGTTTATTGTTTTTGGTGGTGAACCTTGCTGGCCCTAGATCAGCATGACTCGGCGGGCGGGTCAAGCCGAAAGTCGCGGTTTATGGCGTCCCCTTCGGCATGCCTATAATGGGCGCCGCAAACCCGCCGGAGACTTCCATGCTGCTACGCGGCCTGACCTGGCTGGTGCTGTTCCAGTTGCTCGGCACCGCCCTCAATTCCCTGTTTCTCGGCATGCTGCCGGGGCCGATCATCGGCCTGCTGCTGCTGTTCGTGTTTCTGCTGCTGCGTGGCGAAGTGGGCGAGCCGCTGAGCGAGGCAGCGGCCGGCCTGCTGCGCTACCTGCCGCTGCTGCTGGTGCCGCCGGCGGTGGGGGTGATGGTGTATGCCGAGCAGCTGGCCACCGATTTCTGGGCGCTGGCCGGGGCGCTCGGCCTGTCGCTGCTGCTGTCGCTGCTGTTCGCCGGCTGGCTGATGCAGAAGCTGATCGAGCGGCAGAGCCGGCGCGAGGAACGGTCATGAGCCTCGACTGGCAGGCCGCCGTGCAGGCGGTGATCCATCATCCGCTGTTCGGTGTCGGCATCACCCTGGCGGCTTATCAGCTGTCCCTGGCCGCCTACGAAAGGACCCGCTGGGTGTTCCTGCAGCCGGTGCTGCTGTCCATGACCATATTGATCGGCGTGCTGCTGCTGTGCGGCCTGAGCTACGCCGAATACCGCAACAGCACCTTCCTGCTCAGCGTGCTGCTCGGGCCGACCACCGTGGCCCTGGCCGTGCCCCTGTATCTGAACCTGCGGCGTATCCGCCAGCTGTTCTGGCCGGTGCTGATCACCCTGGCGCTGGCCGGCGTGTTCGCCACCGTGCTGGGCGTGGCGCTGGCCTGGCTGTTCGGTGCCGACCACATGATGCTGATGACCCTGGCGCCGAAGTCGGTGACCTCGCCGATCGCCATGTTGGTGGCCGAGCAGATCGGCGGCGTGGCGGCGCTGGCCGCGGTGTTCGTGCTGATCACCGGGGTGCTCGGGGCGATCTGCGGGCCGGAGCTGCTGCGCCTGATCGGCGTGCGCCATCCGGCGGCGCAGGGCATGGCCCTCGGCCTCACCGCCCATGCGGTGGGTACGGCGCGGGCGCTGCAGGAAAGTGAAGAGAGTGGGGCCTTCGCCGCCCTGGCGATGAGCCTGATGGGCGTGGTCACGGCCATCGCCCTGCCGCTGGTGGTGGCGCTGATTGCCTGAGGAGGGTTGCATGAGTTTCCCGTTGTTCCCGCTCAACACCGTGCTGTTTCCCGGCTGCATGCTCGATCTGCAGATTTTCGAGGCGCGCTACCTGGACATGGTCAGCGCCTGCATGCGCCGCGGCGAAGGCTTCGGCGTGGTCGCCATCCTGGAGGGGTGGGAGGTCGGCGCGGCCGCCGGGCGTCATGCCGAGGTCGGCTGCGAGGCGCTGATTCGCGATTTCCAGCAGCGCCCCAATGGCCTGCTGGGCATCCGGGTCGAGGGTGGCCGGCGCTTTGTGGTCGAGCGCAGCACGGTGCAGGCCGACCAGCTGACCCTGGCCGAGGTGCGCTGGCTGGATGAACAGGCGGATGCGCCGCTGCGGGCCGAGCATGCCGACCTGGCCGCCCTGCTCAATGCTTTGAACGAGCACCCGATGGTCTCCGGGCTGGGCATGGCGGGCGCGGTCGCCGGGCAACAGGCCCTGGCCAATCAGCTGGCCTACCTGCTGCCGTTCAGCGTCGAGGAGAAGCTGCAGGCGCTGCGCGAGGCCGATCCGGCGCAGCGCCTGGCGCAGATCCAGCACCTGCTCGACCGCCTGCAGGGCGAGATGATCGCCTGAGGCGGTCGGCCGCCGGATTCAATAGCGGTATTGCAGCAGCGCTTCCGGCAGGGCCCAGGCGCTGACGGCGCCGAGCAGGGCCAGGCTCGCCGGCAGGACCAGCAGCCACACGCGCGGGCTCAGCGGCGCCAGGGTCTGGCGCCGCTGCAGGAAGGCCAGCCAGGCGGCGCAGACGGTGCCGGCCAGCAGGGCGCCGGCGAGGATGTCGGTGGGCCAATGCACCCCCAGATACACCCGCGACAGGGCGATCGCCAGGGCCGGCAGGCTGGCCAGCAGCAGCCAGGTCAGGCGCGTGCGCGCCGGGGTGCCGCGCCCGGCGAGGATGCCCAGAGCGAGGAAGAAGGCGAAGGCCGCCGAGCTGTGCCCGCTGGGCAGGCTGAAGGTGTCCAGCGGCTGCAGCAGCACATCCGGGCGGGCGCGGGCGAACAGGTACTTGAGGCCGGTGTTGGCCAGGGCGGTGAGCAGCATGCAGCCGGCCACCAGCAGGGCCCCGTCGATGCGCCGGCTGAGCAGCAGCAGGACGGTCAGCAGCACGCCGGCCGCGGCCTGGGTGGCGAAGTTGCCGAGGCCGGTGATCAGCAGGGCGAGGCTGTCCATGGTGCTGCTGCGCTGCTCCTGGACCAGGGCCATCAGACCCTGATCCAGGGTGCCCAGATGCGGCACGGCAAACAGCAGGGCGGCCAGCAGGGCGCCGCTGCAGCCGGCCGCCACGCCGGTGGCCCAGCGCTGTTCGCGCAGGCTGCTCTGCATCACCACCAGCAGCATCAGGGCGATGGCCGCGGCGACGATGCCGGCGGCGCTCCAGAAGCCCTCCGGCAGCGGCAGGCGCAGGGCGGCGCCGGTGGCCCAGCCCGGCAGCATGTAGGCCACCGCCCAGCCGGCGGCGGCCAGCATGCTGACCAGGGCGAAGCGCACGAACGGCATGTCGAGCATGCCGGCCACCAGCGGCAGCATCGGCCGCAGCGGGCCGATGTAGCGGCCGACCAGCAGGCTGGCGACACCGTAGCGCTTGAAGTAGTTCTCCGCGCCGCCCAGCCATTCGGGGTGGTCGCGCAGCACCGGCAGGCGGCGGATGCCCTGGTGGAAGCGCCGGCCGAGGCCGTAGGAAATCGCGTCGCCGAGCAGGCCGCCAGTGTAGGCCAGCAGCAGGGTTTCCCACAGGCTCAGGGCGCCGCTGCCGGCGAGCATGGCCAGGGTGAACAGCACCACGGTGCCGGGGATCAGGATCCCGGCCACGGCCAGGCACTCCAGGCAGGCGATGATGAAGATGGTCAGGCCCAACCATTCCGGGTTGGTCTCCAGCCAGAGAGTCATGGTGTCGAACCATTGGCTCATGGGTACAGCTCCTGTGGTGGTAGCAAGTGATAATCCTGGCCTTCGCGCTGGCCGCGGCGCAGCGGGTTGCGCGTGCACTGGCGGGCGAAGGCGGCGTCGACGAAGCGGTAGAGCAGGTGTTCGTCACGCCCGGCGGGGATGCCCAGGCGGGTAGTCTGAATGATCTGGCCGGGCATTTCGCCGACATCCTCGACGAACAGGCGCAGCGGGTCGAAGCGGCGGGCGTCCCAGTCCGGCACTTTCAGGCCGAGGCTGCGGCACAGCAGGGTCTGCCCGGCGCACAGCTTGTGTGCCGGGCGTGGGCTGCCATCGGCGGCGGGGTTGTTGGCCTGCATGCGCGCCAGGGCGTCGGGCGCGCAGCGCGGGTCGAGCCAGGGCGCGGCCGATTTGATCAGCACCGCATTGCCCGGGCCCTGGGCGCTGAAGTTCAGCGAGTCGCCGCCACGGGCGTAGTACATGTAGATGTGCCCGCCATCGAGAAACAGCGCGCGGCGCTTCTCGGTGTAGCCGAGCGAGGCATGGCTGCCCTTCTCGGCGGCGTAGTAGGCCTCGGTCTCGATGATTCGCGCGGCCAGCCAGTAGCCCTGGTGGCAATGGCGGATCACCTTGCCCAGCAGGGCGCGCGCGACGGTCTGCGCGTCGCGGTCGAAGAATTCGGCGGGCAGCGGGCGGGCTTCCGGCCAGGGCAGCGGCGGGTGGATGGCGGGCATGGGCGGCGCTTGCGGATAAGGTGGCGGGCGCGATCATAGCAACAAGTTCCGCCTTCGACTGCCGGCTCCAGTGACCATCCGCCCGACGCCGCTGGGCTTGAGGCCGCGCTCTCGCTATAATCGGCCCCTTTTTCCAACTGCCAGACATTCCGAGACCATGACCGAGTCCGTGCTCGACTACATGACCCGCCTGGGCCGCGCCGCGCGTGATGCCTCGCGGGTGCTCGCCCGCGCCAGCACCGCGCAGAAGAACAGCGCCCTGCAGGCTGCCGCCAATGCCCTCGACGCCGCACGCGCCGAACTGACCGCCGCCAACCAGCTGGATCTGAGCGCCGCCCGTGCGGCTGGCCTGGAGCCGGCCATGGTCGACCGCCTGGCGCTGACCCCGGCGGTGATCGACAGCATGATCGAAGGCCTGCGCCAGGTCGCCACCCTGCCGGACCCGATCGGCGAGATCCAGGGCATGCGTTACCTGCCGTCCGGCATCCAGGTCGGCAAGATGCGCGTGCCGCTGGGCGTGATCGGCATCATCTACGAGTCGCGCCCCAACGTGACCATCGACGCCGCCAGCCTGTGCCTGAAGTCCGGCAATGCCACCATCCTGCGTGGCGGCTCCGAGGCGATCCATTCCAACCAGGCGATCGCCCGCTGCATCCAGCTCGGCCTGGCCGAAGCCGGCCTGCCGGCTGCCGCCGTGCAGGTGGTGGAAACCACCGACCGCGCCGCCGTCGGCGCGCTGATCAGCATGCCGGAGTTCGTCGACGTGATCGTGCCGCGCGGCGGCAAGGGCCTGATCGAGCGCATCAGCCGCGACGCCAAGGTGCCGGTGATCAAGCACCTGGATGGCGTGTGCCACGTCTACATCGACGTCGCCGCCGACCTCGACAAGGCCATCCGCGTCGCCGACAACGCCAAGACCCAGCGCTATTCGCCGTGCAACGCCATGGAGACCCTGCTGGTGCATGCCGCCATCGCCGAGCGGGTGTTGCCGCCGCTGGCCGCCATCTACCGCAGCAAGGGCGTGGAGCTGCGCGGCGACGCGGCGACCCGCGCGCTGCTCGGCGGCGACGTGCTGGTCGCCACCGAGGAAGACTGGTTCGCCGAGTACAACGCGCCGATCCTGGCCATTCGCATCGTCGACTCGCTGGATGCGGCCATCGAACACATCAATAAATACGGCTCGCAGCACACCGATGCGATCATCACCGAGAACTTCTCGGACGCGCGGCGCTTCCTCACCGAGGTGGATTCCTCCTCGGTGATGGTCAATGCCTCGACCCGTTTCGCCGATGGTTTCGAGTACGGCCTGGGCGCGGAGATCGGCATTTCCACCGACAAGCTGCACGCCCGCGGCCCGGTCGGCCTGGAGGGCCTGACCAGCGAGAAGTACGTGGTGTTCGGCGACGGGCATATCCGTACCTGATGGCCAAGCGCAGCGGCGCCCGGCGCATCGGTTTGCTCGGCGGCACCTTCAACCCGGTGCACATCGCCCACCTGCGCGCTGCGCTGGAGGTGGCCGAGCAGCTGGCGCTGGACGAGCTGCGGCTGATTCCCAGCGCGCGGCCGCCGCACCGCGAGGCGCCGCTGGTCAGCGCCGAACAGCGCCTGGCCATGGTGCGTCTGGCGGTGGAAGGCGAATCGCGGCTGACGGTGGACGACCGCGAGCTGCGGCGGGCCAAGCCGTCGTTCACCTTCGACACCCTGGAGTCGCTGCGCGCCGAGTTGGCGGCGGACGACCAGCTGTTTCTCCTGCTGGGCTGGGACGCCTTCTGCGGGTTGCCGACCTGGCATCGCTGGCAGGAACTGCTGCAGCACTGCCATATCCTCGTGCTGCAGCGGCCGGATGCCGACAGCGAGGCGCCGGAAGCGCTGCGTGACCTGCTCGCGGCGCGCAGTGTGAGTGACCCGCAAGGCCTGGTCGGGCCGAGCGGGCAGATTGCTTTTGTCTGGCAGACGCCCCTGGCGGTGTCGGCCACGCAGATTCGCCAGTTGCTGGCAGAGGGGCGTTCGGTACGTTTTCTGGTACCCGATGCCGTGCTGGCCTATATCCAAACCCACGGACTGTACCGTGGGCAAACCGATTCATGAGGTAACGATGCAAAACGAACAACTGGTCAAGGTCGCCATCGCGGCCCTGGAAGACATGAAGGCCCAGGACATCACCACTATCGATGTGCGCGGCAAGACCAGCGTCACCGACTTCATGGTGATCGCCAGCGGTACCTCCAGCCGTCACGTCAAGTCGATGGCCAACGAAGTGCTGGACAAGGTCCGGGAACAGGGCGTGCGCCCGCTGGGCAGCGAAGGCCTGGACGGCGGCGAGTGGGCCCTGCTCGACCTCGGCGACGTGGTGGTGCACGTGATGCAGGTCGCCACCCGCCAGTTCTATGATCTCGAGCGCCTGTGGCAGGGCGCCGAGCAGAGCCGCGCCCACCACCAGGACCAGCCGGAGTAAGTCGCTGACGTGCGTATCAAGCTGATCGCCGTCGGCTCGCGCATGCCGCGCTGGGTGGAGGATGGCTGGCAGGAATATGCCAAGCGTCTGCCGCCCGAGCTGGCCCTCGACCTGGTCGAGATTCCGCTGACCACCCGCGGCAAGAATGCCGACGTGGCGCGGATGATCCGCCAGGAAGGCGAGGCCATGCTGGGCAAGGTGCAGGCGGGGGAACGCATCGTCACCCTGGAGGTCCATGGCAAGCCGTGGAGCACCGAGCAGCTGGCGGCCGAGTTGGAGCGCTGGCGCCTGGATGCGCGCACCGTCAACCTGATGGTCGGCGGCCCCGAGGGGCTGGCGCCGGAGGTCTGCGCGCGCAGCGAGCAGCGCTGGTCGCTATCACCGCTGACCCTGCCGCACCCGCTGGTGCGCATCCTCATCGGCGAGCAGATCTACCGCGCCTGGACCGTGCTGTCCGGCCACCCGTACCACAAATAGCCGGTCCCCATAAAACACCGCCCACTCAAGTAGTCGCCGATGCCGCAACCGATCCGCCTCAAGGACCACGAAAAGGACGCCCGTCTGGTACGCCGGCGCGTGGTGGTCGGTGCCGTGGCCGTGTTGCTGCTGACCTGCGTGCTGATCGCGCGCCTGTATTACCTGCAGGTGATCCAGTACGAGCACCACAGCACCCTGGCGGAGAACAACCGCATCCATGTGCAGCCGATCCCGCCGACCCGCGGGCTGATCTTCGACCGCAACGGGGTGATCATCGCCGACAACCGGCCGAGCTTCAGCCTGACCGTGACCCGCGAGCGGGCCGGCGACTGGCAGCAGGTGCTGGATGTGGTAGTCGAGGCGCTGGAGCTGACGGCGGACGACCGTGCCCTGTTCGAGCGGCGCATGCGCCAGGGGCGGCGGCCGTTCGAGCCGGTGCCGATCCTGTTCGAGCTGTCCGAGGAGCAGATCGCGCGGATCGCGGTCAACCAGTTCCGCCTGCCCGGCGTCGACGTGGTGGCCCAGCTGGTGCGCCACTACCCGCAGAAGGAGCACTTCGCCCACTCGGTCGGCTACGTCGGGCGGATCAACGAGAAAGAGCTGAAAGAGCTCGATCCGGTCAACTACAGCGGCACCCACCATATTGGCAAGACCGGCATCGAGCGGTTCTACGAGGACCTGCTGCATGGCGAGGTGGGCTACGAGGAGGTCGAGACCAATGCCCGTGGCCGGGTGTTGCGCGTGCTCAAGCGCACCGACCCGAAGCCGGGCGCCGATCTGGTGCTGAGCCTGGATGTGAAGCTGCAGCAGGCCGCCGAGCAGGCCCTGGGCGGGCGGCGCGGCGCGGTGGTGGCGATCGAGCCGAGCAGCGGCGAGGTGTTGGCGATGGTCAGCCAGCCGAGCTTCGACCCCAACCCCTTCGTCACCGGCATCGGTTTCAAGGCCTATGCCGAGTTGCGCGATTCCATCGACCGGCCGCTGTACAACCGCGTGCTGCGCGGCCTCTACCCGCCGGGTTCGACGATCAAGCCGATGGTCGCGGTGTCCGGCCTGGATGCCGGCGTGGTCACCCCGCAGACGCGGGTGTACGACCCCGGCTTCTACCAGTTGCCCGGCCACAGCCACAAATACCGCAACTGGAACCGTACCGGCGACGGCGCGGTGAACCTGGAATACGCCATCATGCGTTCCAACGACACCTATTTTTACGACCTGGCGCACAAGATGGGTGTGGATCGCATGCACGACTACATGAGCCGCTTCGGCCTGGGCCAGAAGGTCTCCCTGGACATGTTCGAGGAGGCGCCCGGGCTGATGCCGTCGCGCGAGTGGAAGCGCGCGCGCTACCGCCAGCCCTGGTACCCGGGCGAGACGCTGATCCTCGGCATCGGCCAGGGCTACATGCAGACCACGCCGCTGCAGCTGGCCCAGGCGGTGACCCTGATGGCCACCCGCGGCAAGTGGATCCGCCCGCACCTGTTGCGCACGGCCGAGGGCAAGACCTCGCAGCAGCTGATGGACGAGGAGGTCATCGACGCGGTCGAGACCCCGGCCGACATCGTCCTGCGCGACCCCAAGTTCTGGGACTACGGCCGCTTCGGCATGGAGCAGGTGATGCACGGGCCGCGCGGCACCGCACGCAAGGTCGGCGACTCGGCGCTGTACCGGATCGCCGGCAAGAGCGGCACGGCGCAGGTGGTGGCGATCAAGCAGGGCGAGAAATATGACCGCTCCAAGGTGGCCGAGCGCCATCGCGACCACGCCCTGTTCGTCGCCTTCGCCCCGGCGGCCGATCCGAAGATCGCCGTGGCGGTGATGGTGGAGAACGGCGAGTCCGGCTCCGGCGTGGCCGCGCCGGTGGTCAAGCAGGTGATGGATGCCTGGCTGCTCGGCGCGGACGGCCAGCTCAAGCCCGAGTTCCGTGCGCCGGAGCCGGTCGTCGAATCCGCGAGCGTCAGCCGATGAACAGTAACTTTGACCGCACCCTGTCCCAGGAAGACGTGTTCAAGCGTCGCGCCACCCTGCTGCAGCGCCTGCATATCGACGGCTGGCTGCTGCTGATCCTCCTGGTATTGGCCGCCGGCAGCCTGTTCGTGCTGTATTCGGCCAGCGGCAAGAACTGGGACCTGCTGATCAAGCAGGCCAGTTCCTTCGGCCTGGGCATCGCGGCCGCCATCGTCATCGCCCAGTTCGAGCCGCGCTTCATGGCGCGCTGGGTGCCGCTGGCCTATGTGGTGGGGGTCGGCCTGCTGGTGGCGGTGGAGGTGATGGGCCACACGGCGATGGGCGCCACGCGCTGGATCAACATTCCCGGGGTGATCCGCTTCCAGCCCTCGGAGTTCATGAAGATCATCATGCCGGCGACCATCGCCTGGTACCTGGCGCGGCACAACCTGCCGCCCAAGCTCAAGCACATTGCCGTCAGCCTGGTGCTGATCGTCATCCCCTTCGTGCTGATCGTGAAGCAGCCGGATCTTGGCACCGGCCTGCTGATCCTGGCTTCCGGCGCCTTCGTGCTGTTCATGGCTGGCCTGCAGTGGCGCTGGATTCTCGGTGCGCTGGCGGCGATCGTGCCGATCGCCGTGGGCATGTGGTTCTTCGTCCTGCGCGAGTACCAGAAGCAGCGCGTGCTGACCTTCCTCGACCCGGAAAGCGACCCGCTGGGCACCGGCTGGAACATCATCCAGTCCAAGGCGGCCATCGGTTCCGGCGGCGTGCTGGGCAAGGGCTGGCTGCTCGGCACCCAGTCGCATCTGGATTTTTTGCCGGAAAGCCACACGGACTTTATCATTGCCGTCCTGAGCGAAGAGTTCGGCCTGGTCGGAGTGTGTATCCTGCTGCTGGTCTACCTGCTGCTGATCGGCCGCGGCCTGATGATCACCGCCCAGGCGCAGACCCTGTTCGGCAAGTTGCTGGCCGGTAGCCTGACGATGACCTTCTTCGTCTACGTATTCGTTAACATCGGCATGGTCAGCGGACTGCTGCCGGTGGTGGGGGTGCCTCTGCCCTTCATCAGTTACGGCGGAACTCACTTGGTGACGCTGTTGTCAGGTTTTGGGGTTTTGATGGCGATCCAGACCCATCGCAAATGGATCGCACAGGTTTGATAAGAGTGAATAATTTGAAACAGGCATGGCGCGGCTGGCTGGTGCGCAGCACTCATTGGATCGGCCTGGCCGCGGCCCTGGGCCTGAGCGGCACGGCGCTGGCCGGCGACTACGAGGGTTCGCCGCAGGTGGCCGAGTTCATCGCCGAGATGACCCGCGACCACGGGTTCGCCGGCGAGCAGCTGGTAGCCCTGTTCCGCGAGGCCGAGCGCAAGCAGGCGATCCTCGACGCCATCTCGCGCCCGGCGGAGAAGGTCAAGCCGTGGAAGGACTACCGGCCGATCTTCATCACCGATGCGCGGATCAGCAAGGGCGTGGACTTCTGGAACCAGAACGCCGAGGCCCTGGCCCGCGCCGAGCAGGAGTACGGGGTGCCGGCGCAGGTGATCGTGGCGATCATCGGTGTGGAAACCTTCTACGGTGGCAACACCGGCAGCTGGCGCGGTCTCGATGCCTTGTCCACACTGTGCTTCGATTACCCGCCGCGCGCGCAGTTCTTCTGTCAGCAGCTCAAGGAGCTGCTCCTGCTGAGCCGCGAGGAACAGGTCGACCCGCTGACCCTGAAGGGCTCCTACGCCGGGGCCATGGGCCTGCCGCAGTTCATGCCGAGCAGCTTCCGCGCCTATGCGGTGGACTTCGATGGCGACAACCACATCAATATCTGGAGCAACCCGGTGGATGCGATTGGCAGTGTCGCCAGTTACTTCAAGCGCCATGGCTGGGTGGCCGGCGACCCGGTGGTCAGTCGCGCCCAGGTCAAGGGCGAGCAGGCCGACAGCGGCCTGACCGTCGGCCTCGACCCGGTGAAGACCGTCGGCGAGCTGCGTGCCCTGGGCTGGTCCAGCGCGGACGTGCTGCGCGACGATATCCCGGTCACCGCCTTTCGCTTCGACGGCGCCGAGGGTGAGGAATACTGGATGGGCCTGCCCAACTTCTACGTGATCACCCGCTACAACCGCAGCAGCATGTATGCCATGGCCGTGCATCAGCTGTCCGAAGCGCTGCTGGCCAAGCGGAGCGGCCGATGAGGCGCGTCCTGCCGTTGGCCCGCCGCAGTCTGGCCTTCGCCGCCCTGGGTCTGGCCCTGGCCAGCTGCACCACCAGCAAGCCGACCCCGCCGGTGCCCGCCGGCGGCCCGGTGTCGGGGCCGAACGACTACAGCCGCCCGCACCGCGACGGCGCGCCCTGGTGGGATGTCGACGTGTCGCGCATCCCCGATGCGGTGCCGATGCCGCATTACGGCCGGCTCAAGGCCAACCCCTATACGGTGCTGGGCAAGACCTACTACCCGATCAACGATGCCCGGCGCTACCACGCCACCGGCACCGCCTCCTGGTACGGCACCAAGTTCCACGGTCAGGCCACCGCCAATGGCGAGGCCTATGACCTGTACGGCATGACCGCCGCGCACAAGACCCTGCCGCTGCCGAGCTACGTGCGGGTGACCAACCTGGACAACGGCCGCACGGTGATCCTGCGGGTCAACGACCGCGGCCCGTTCTACTCCGACCGCATCATCGACCTGTCCTTCGCCGCGGCGAAGAAGCTCGGCTATGCCGAAAGCGGCACCGCGCGGGTCAAGGTCGAAGGCATCGACCCCCACGAGTGGTGGGCCCAGCAGGGTCGCCCGGTGCCGATGGTGCTGGCCCAGCCGAAGATGGCCGAGCCTGCGGCGGCGCAGCCGCTGGCCGTGGCCCAGCCGGTCAGCCAGCCGATCGAGCAGTACACGCCGCCCGTCGAGCAGCACGCCGCGGCCGTGCTGCCGGTGCAGATAGACGCAAAAAAAAACGATTCAGTCGCAGCCTCTGGCCTGTATCTCCAGGTGGCCGCCTTCGCCAATCCGGACGCTGCGGAGCTCCTCAAGGCGAAGCTGAGCGAGACGGTGCCTGCCAAGGCCTTTATCAGCTCGGTGGTGCGCAACCAGCAGATTCTGCACCGGGTACGCCTGGGGCCGATCGAAACGCCGGGTGAGGCGCAGCAGCTGCAGAACAGCGTGCGCCTGGCCAACCTCGGTCAGCCGACCCTGGTGCGGGCCGACTGAACCTTCTTCGTCCGCCGTCCGGAGCCGTTTCGGGCAGGCGGTGAATGCAGGCGACCCTGGTGTCGCCTGTGCCATTGTTGAATAGCTATTTCAGAGAGACGGATGAATATCTCCCGCTTTGCCCGATGCCTTTCCCTGTTCACCCTGCTGCTCGGCGCGCCGCTCACCCAGGCCGCCCAGGACCAGGCGATCCCGTCGCCGCCGCAGCTGGCGGCCAAGTCCTATGTGCTGATGGATGGCGCCAGCGGCAAGGTGCTGGTGGAAAACAACAGCGACCAGCGCCTGCCTCCGGCCAGCCTGACCAAGCTGATGACCGCCTACATCGCCACCCTGGAAATCCGCAAGGGCAAGATCGGTGAGGAAGACCTAGTGCCCGTCAGCGAGCACGCCTGGCGTACCGGTGGCGCCGCTTCCGGCGGTTCCACCATGTTCCTGCCGCTGAACAGCCAGGTGAAGGTGGACGACCTGCTGCACGGCATCATCATCCAGTCCGGCAACGACGCCAGCATCGCCCTGGCCGAGTACATCGCCGGCAGCGAGGACGCCTTCGCCGACATGATGAACGAGACCGCCGAGCGCCTGGGCATGAAGAACTCGCACTTCATGAACGCCACCGGCCTGCCGCATCCGGAGCACTACTCCAGTGCCCACGACATGGCCATCCTGGCCCGCGCGATCATCAACGAGGACGCCGAGCACTACGCGATCTACTCGCAGAAGGAGTTCTTCTGGAACAACATCAAGCAGGGCAACCGCAACCTGCTGCTGTGGCGCGACAAGACCGTCGACGGCCTGAAGACCGGCCACACCGACGAAGCCGGCTACTGCCTGGTGTCCTCGGCCGTGCGTGAAGGTGCGCGGATGATCACCGCGGTGTTCGGCACCGTCAGCGAGTCGGCCCGCGCCGCGGAAACCCAGAAGCTGCTGACCTACGGCTTCCGCTTCTTCGAGACCCAGACCTTCTACAAGAAGGGCCAGGAACTGAGCCAGGCCCAGGTCTGGAAGGGTGCCGTGCGCCAGGTCAAGGCCGGCCTGGCCGAAGACCTGACCATGACCCTGCCCAAGGGCCAGATCAAGCAGCTGCAAGCCAGCATGACCGTCGAGCCGCAGCTGGTGGCGCCGCTCAAGGAGGGCGACGTGATCGGCAAAGTCGAGGTCAAGCTGGGTGACCAGGTGGTACACAGCGCCAATCTGATCGCCCTCGAAGCGGTCGAGGAGGGTGGCTTCTTCCGCCGCCTGTGGGATGGCATCCGCCTGTTCTTCTACGGCCTGTTCAACTGAGGTGGCATGGACGCCCCTACCGGGCGTCCGCAAACTGCAAGCAGGCCTTGAAAAAACCTCGGCCGGGCTTATTAAGGGAGCATGCACCGTCGCGTGCCCCATCCGCGCAAGGCCCCAGACCTGGGGCCTGCTCTTGCCTACAGGCCAAAAGCCTGCCGAAGCCATGACCGATACCGATATCCAAGCCCCGAAAATCGAATTCCCCTGCGAGCGCTACCCGATCAAGGTGATCGGCGAGGCGGGCGACGGCTTCACCGACCTGGTGATCGAAGTGATGCAGCGCCACGCGCCGGGCTTCGACTCCACCAGCCTGGTGGTGCGCGACAGCCGCAACGGCCGCTTCCTTTCCGTGCAGGTGTTGATCACCGCCACCGGGGTGGAGCAGCTGCAGGCCATCCACGTCGACCTGAAGGCCACTGGCCGCGTGCACATGGTGCTCTAGTGGCAGAGCTCGTCGTGCGTCACCTGGGGTTGGTGGAGTATCTGCCGACTCTGGAAGCCATGCGCAGCTTCACCGCCGAGCGTGATGAGAGCACGCCCGACGAGATCTGGCTGCTGCAGCACCCGCGGGTGTTCACCCAGGGCCAGGCCGGCAAACCGGAGCATCTGTTGGCCCCGGGTGATATTCCGGTGGTGCAGGTCGAGCGCGGTGGCCAGGTCACTTACCATGGCCCCGGCCAGTTGGTGGCCTACCTGATGCTCAATCTGCGGCGCCAGGGGTTGGGGGTGCGGGTGCTGGTCACTGCCATGGAGCGGGCGCTGGTCGATGTGCTGGCCGGCTATGGCGTCGAGGCGGCGCCGAAGGCCGATGCCCCGGGTGTCTACGTCAAGGGTGAGAAAATCGCCTCGTTGGGCCTGCGGGTGCGCAATGGCTGCTCATTCCACGGCCTGGCGCTGAATGTCGATATGGACATGTCGCCTTTCCAGCGCATCAATCCTTGCGGTTACGCCGGCCTGAAGATGGTCCAGCTCGGGGATCTGCTCGATACGCCGCCCGCGCTCGACGAGGTGGCGCAACGCCTGGAGCGTGCTCTGCGCGAGCGTCTGGGCTACGTCTGATGGTTTGCTTGCAGTGCTGGCAGGCTCGGGGTTCTGCTCCAGAGCCCCGAGCCTGCTAGCGCCGATTCCGGTCTTTCGCTATCAGTTCAGATTGAGTGTCGGAATCAGGCTGTCGTTCTGCTGCTGGCCGGGCACCTGGACGGGGGCGGCCAGGCCCAGGTTGTTCTTCTCGAACACACGGTCGGCGCGGTAGCTGGAACGTACCAGCGGGCCGGCGGCGACCTCCATGAAGCCTTTTTCCAGGCCGATGTCACGCAAGCGATTGAACTCCTCGGGGCTGACCCAGCGCTTCACCGGCAGGTGGTTGCGGGTGGGTTGCAGGTATTGGCCGAGGGTGAGGATGTCGACGCCGATGGCGCGCAGGTCATCCATGGTTTCCAGGATTTCCTCGTCGGTCTCGCCCAGGCCGAGCATCAGGCTGGTCTTGGTGATGATCGTGGGGCGATGGCGCTTGGCGTGCTCCAGTACGCGCAGGGTCTTCTCGTAGCCGGCGCGCGGGTCGCGCACCTCATGGGTCAGGCGCTTGACCGTCTCGACGTTCTGGGCAAAGACCTCCAGGCCGGAATCCACCACGCGGGCGATGGCCTCGTGATCGCCATCGAAGTCCGGCGTCAGGGCCTCCACCACCACCTGGGGTGTATTGGCCTTGATCGCCTGCACGCAGGCCGCGTAGTGAGCGGCGCCGCCATCGGGCAGATCATCGCGGTCCACCGAGGTCAGGACGATGTAGCGCAGGGCCATCAGCTCCACCGATTTGGCGGTGTTCTGCGGTTCTTCCGGGTCCAGCCAACCATTCGGGTTGCCGGTGTCGACCGCACAGAAGCGGCAGGCACGGGTGCACACCGAGCCCATCAACATGATGGTGGCGGTGCCGTTGGACCAGCATTCGCCGATGTTCGGGCAGTGTGACTCCTGGCAGACGGTGCTCAGGCGATGCTCGCCGACGTTGCGTTTGACCGCGTCGAAGCGGCTGCCGCTCGGCACCTTGACCCGCAACCAGCTCGGCTTGGGTTCGACGACCTGGGGTTCGGCGGAAGCGCGGCGCTTCTGGCCATCCTTGATCGCGGTAATTCCCTGGGGGTTGCGAAATTTTTCGCCGCTGGATACGGGCTTGGGCGGGGCTGTGTCGGACATCGGAATCTCGGCTCCGGTAGGAGGCATCGGTAGCAGGCTTTTGGCCGGGCTGCAGTCTACCATAGACGATTTGCGGCGACTGCCTGCGGCTGTCGGCGCAAGGCCAGGTGCCACACGACACGCTAGCTAGTGGGCCCGCGTCCCTGCGAGCCGCCTGCGCTGTTGCGGATGTATGGGGTGTCAGGTCTTGAGCTGGCTGGCGAACTGCTCCACCGCCTGTACCACCTGCTTGGCGCCGTCCTGAATCGCGACGATCACCTGGCCGGCCTCGTTGGCCAGGTCCACCCCCTGCTCGGCCTGCTCGCTGCTGCTGGCCATGCTGGCTACCGCGTTCTGCGCCAGGTTCTGGTTCTTCTGCACCACCTCGACGATTTCCTCGGTAGCCTGGCTGGTGCGTCCGGCCAGCTGGCGCACCTCGTCGGCCACCACGGCGAAGCCGCGACCCTGCTCACCGGCACGCGCCGCTTCGATGGCGGCATTGAGTGCCAGCAGGTTGGTCTGGTCGGCGATACCGCGAATGGTCTGCATGATGCTGCTGATCAGCTGCGATTGCTTGTCCAGGGCCTCGATCCCGTCGCTGGCCTCCTGCACCTGGCGGGCGATGCGTTGCATCACCTCGACCGTCTGGCGCACCACGGCGGCGCCCTGGTTGGCTGTCTCGTCGGTCTGCCGGGAGATGCTGTAGGCAATGTTCGCCGCCTCGGCCACGGCCTGTTCCCGATTGACCTGGTCGGTGATCACGGTGGCGAACTTGACCACCTTGTACAGGCGGTTGTGCGTGTCGAGGATCGGGTTGTAGGAGGCCTCCAGCCAGACCGTGCGGCCATGACTGTCGATGCGCTTGAAGCGCCCGGCAACGAACTCGCCGCGATTGAGGCGGGCCCAGAACTCGCGGTAGGCCTGCGAGTTGTATTCCTCCGGCTCGCAGAACATGCGGTGGTGCTTGCCCTGGATCTGCTCCAGGCGATAGCCCATGCCTTCGAGGAAGCGCTCATTGGCGGTCAACACTTCGCCGCCCAGGTTGAACTCGATCACTGCGGTGGAACGCAGCAGGGCGCCGATCAGCCCCTCGTGTTCCCTGGAGGTGCTGATGGTGCGGGTCAGGTCGTTGGCGCAGAGGGTGAAATAGGCCAGTTCGCTGCGGCTGTTCATCACCGGCTGCCAGATCGCGCGCAGCCAGGCTTCTTCGCCATTGCCGCGCAGCAGGCGGAAGGCTCCGCTGAGGTGCTCGCGGGCGCGCAGGGCCTGCTGCAGTTTCTGGTAGTTGGTTTCGCTGCGGAAGGAGTCGGGTATCAGCGAATCCAACTGGCGACCGAGCAGGGCGTCACCTCGGTAGAGCATTTCGCCGAGGAAGTTGTCGTTGGCATAGCGGATGCGCCCATCGGGTTCGATCTCCAGAACCAGCAGCTCGCGGTAAAACGAGTCCTTGATCTGGCGCATGCTGGTCAGCTCATTGCTCAGCCGGGCCAGCTCGTCTTTCAGTTTTTTGTTGAACATCGGCAGGGCACCTGGGGGGGGTGAATGCAGGACAATCCATGACGCATCTGAGGCGAGACATCCCTGTGCGCCTGCCAACCATATCGGCCGCTGTCGCCAAGGCAACAGTTCCTGCAGTGTAGCCGTGCTCTCGGCGTAATCCTCAAACCGCCTGTGTCGGTGTGTCCGCGGGTCGCCGCGGTCAGCGCAGCTGTTGCAGCAGCGCCGGGGTCGGATAGCCGTCGGCCGGCAGGCCCAGGCTCTGCTGGAAGGCGCGAATCGCCTTGCGCGTGTTGGCGCCGATGATGCCGTCCGCCGGGCCGGGGCTGTAGCCCTTGGCCGCTAGCCCTTGCTGCAGCTGCATGCGCTCGCTGCGGCCCAGCGGGCGGTCGCTGCGCGGCCAGTCGGCGAGGATCTGTCCGCCACCGTTGAAGCGCTGGCCGAGCAGGGCCACGGCCAGGGCATAGGACGAGGAGTTGTTGTACCGCAAGATGGCGCGGAAGTTCTCCAGCACCAGGAAGGCCGGGCCGCGGTGGCCGGCGGGCAGCAACAGGTAGGCCTGGGCGTCGGGGCGCACCGCCACGGCGGGCACCTTGGCGCCGCGTTCGACCCAGGCGCTTACCGGCAGGCGTACCGCTTCGTCGGCCAGGGCGTAGTCGAAGTCGCTGGGCAGGGCGACCTCCATGCCCCAGGGCTGGCCGAACTGCCAGCCGGAGGCCTGCAGGTAGTGGGCGGCCGAGGCCAGGGCGTCGGCGCTGGAGTTCCAGATGTCGCGGCGCCCGTCGCCGTCGAAGTCCACCGCGTGGGTCAGGTAGGTGGTGGGGATGAACTGGGTCTGGCCCATGGCCCCGGCCCAGGAACCGAGCATGCTCCCGGGCTGGATATCGCCGCTCTGCAGGATCTGCAGGGCCGCCAACAGCTGCTCTTCGGCGAACTGCGGACGGCGCCCTTCGTAGGCCAGGGTGGCCAGGGAGCGGATCACCGACTGCTCGCCCATGAACTGGCCGAAGCTGCTTTCCATGCCCCAGATCGCCACCAGGGTCTCGCGATCGACCCCATAGCGCTGCTCGATGGCGGCCAGGGTCTCGGCGTGTTCGGCGAGCAGGGCCTGGCCCTTGCGCAGGCGGATCGGCGAGGTGGCGCCCTCGATGTATTCCCACACCGGGCGGGTGAACTCGGGCTGGCTGCGGTCGGCGCGGACCACGCTCATGTCGGGGCTAATGCCGCTGAAGGCCTGGTCGAACAGCTCGGCCTGGATGCCGGCACGCAGGGCCTTGTCGCGAAAGTTCTGGCGCCAGTCGGCAAAGCTGATCGCCGGGGTCGGTTCTGCTGCGGTGGTGACCGGCGCGGAGGGGGTGCTTGCAACCGTGGCGGTTGGGCTGGCTAGCGGCGTCTGGCTGACCTGGGGTGGGGTTTCGGCGCAGGCGCCGAGGAGGGTGGCGGCGACGAGTAGGGAGTACCGGCGGCCGGTGGCGAGGTGGGGCATTGCGCGAATCTCGGATCTTAGCGAACAAGGCGCGACCTTAACATTTCACGCCGCCATAAAGCACGAAGCCTCCCAGTTTTGCTGGGAGGCTTCGCGGCGGTAGCTGCCTTTGCCTTTCTTCGCCTGTTCCTGGCGGCAACGGAACAGGGGTTGGGCGACTAGGGATTTGGCCTTGTTCGGCCGCTTGGCATTCTTGGCCATGGCATGTCCTCGGTAATCGCTCGCGGTACGCGAGCGCGCGGAGGATGCGCCGTTGTACGAAAAATGTCCAGATGTGGGCTGGGACGGGGCTACTCGCTGAGCGGCAGGCGCTGGCCGGCCATCAGCAGCACCAGGCGGCCCAGGCTGCTCCAGGGGTCGCCGGGGGCCTGGCCCTTGACCTGGGCGTCGATGCGCTGGGCGTCGATCAGCAGCTGGTTCCAGCGTGCCGCGGAGTGGCGTTGCAGGGCCTTGCTGACCAGCGGCCGGCGCTTGTCCCAGATCGGCGGGCGGGCGGCGGCGAAGGCCTTGTCCATGGGGGTGCCCTGGCTGATCTGTTGAGCTAGGCCGGCCAGTTGGCGCAGTTCGCGGGCCAGCATGACCAGGATGAACAGCGCCTCCTGGCCCTCGCCGCGCAGGCCTTCGAGCATGCGCAGGGCATGCGTGGCATCGCCGCCGAGCACCGCCTCGATCAGGCCGAACACGTCGTAACGGGCGCTGTCGGCCACCGCGGCCTGCACGGTGGCGATGTCGATCTGGTTGCCGTCGGCGAGCAGCTTGAGCTTCTCGATTTCCTGGGCGGCGGCCAGCAGGTTGCCTTCCACCCGCGCGGCGATCAGTTCCAGGGCTTCCTGGGTGGCGCTCATGCCGGCCTGGGCCAGGCGCTGGCGAATCCACTGCGGCAGCTGACTGGCCTCGACCGGCCAGATCTGCAGGAACTGGCTGTTTGGCCCTTCGATCAGCGCCTTGGCCCACTTGGTCTTCTGCGTGCTGCCGTCGAGCTTGGGCAGGCTGATCAGCAGCAGGGTGTCTTCCGGCGGTCGGCCGAGGTATTCGAGGATGGCCGCGGTGCCCTTGTCGCCGGGCTTGCCGTTGGCGATGCGCAGCTCGATCACGCGCTTCTCGGCGAACAGCGACATACTGGCGCCGGCTTCGTAGAGCAGGCCCCAGTCGAAGTTGGCTTCGGCGTGGAACACCTCGCGCTCGCTGAACCCCTGGGCGCGGGTGGCGGCGCGGATGGCGTCGGCGGCTTCCTGGCACAGCAGCGGTTCGTCGCCGCTGATCACGTAGACCGGGGCGAGGCTGCCTTGCAGGTGTTTGCCGAGTTGGGCGGGATTGAGCTTCATCGTTGCGAAAAGGGCCGGTTACCCGGCCCTTGTCTGCTTACTGGCTGATCGGCAGCTGGATCGGCGACTGCAGCGGCGCCGACTCCTGCTCGGCGCGGCGCGCCGCGGCGGTCGCTTCGGCTTCGGCCTGGGCGCGGGCTGCAGCTTCCTGCTGCAGCTGCTCGAGCTGGGCCGGGGTGATCAGCTGCAGGCGCAGGATCATCTGCTGCACCAGCTCGCGGCGCATTTCCTGGCGCAGCTGGCCGGATTCCTGGTCGGAGCCGATCAGGTTGTTCTCGTCGTGGACATAGGTGGTCTGCACTTCCAGCTGGTCGTTGAGCAGCAGCAGGTTCTTCTCGCCGCGGATCTCGTAGTCCAGCGTGGTGGTCAGCTCGTACTCGGCGCTGCGCGCGTTGCTGGTGTAGCTGGCGGTGCGCTTGGTTTCTTTTTCGTTGGCCAGGCTCAGCTTGTAGGGCGCGCCGGCGTGGACATTCACGCCGCTGTTTTCCAGGACCTGACGCACTTGCTTGACCGTGTCGCCGTAGGCGTTGCGTGCCTGCAGGTCGACTTCCTTGAGGGCGAAATCGGCAGTGCCGGTGCCGCGCAGCTGGAAGCCGCAGGCGCTGAGCATAACAGCCAGGCCGATTACCATCAGATTCCGTTTCATCATTCTCTTCTATCCCCTTGGAGAGTCACGACGCCATGCGGGCATGGCGCCGAGCTTAATCAGTTGGCAACGATGTTGACCAGCTTGCCCGGTACGACGATGACCTTGCGAATGGTCACGCCTTCGGTGAAGCGCAGTACGTTCTCGTTGGCGCGGGCGGCGGCTTCGACTTCCTCGCGGCTGGCGCTGGCCGGCACTTCGATCTGGCCGCGCAGCTTGCCGTTGACCTGGATCACCAGGGTCAGGCTGTCCTGTACCAGGGCCGACTCGTCGACCTGCGGCCACTGGGCGTCGATGATCGCGCCGTTATGGCCCAGGCTGCGCCAGATTTCATGGCTGATATGCGGGGTGATCGGCGCCAGCAGCAGGGCCACGGTCTGCAGGCCTTCCTGCATCAGGCTGCGATCCAGGGTGGTCTCGCTCGGGGCCTTTTCCAGCACGTTCATCAGGGTCA
The DNA here is from genome assembly GCF_009799925.1 of Pseudomonas sp. R-28-1W-6. GTDB lineage: Bacteria > Pseudomonadota > Gammaproteobacteria > Pseudomonadales > Pseudomonadaceae > Aquipseudomonas. The sequence continues at coordinate 255,020 of NZ_WELK01000003.1, read as the reverse complement.
TCACCTGGGCGATGGCGGTGTTGAACTTGTGGTGCAGACCGATATCGCTGCTGGCCTGCTTGATGGCCAGGTGGATGGCGCGGCGCACGGCCTTCTGCTCGTCGCTCAGGGCGTGCTTGCCCAGGGCGCTCGGCAGGCCGCCGCTGACATGGCTGTGGGCCAGGCGCCAGACGCGGCGCAGGAAGCGGTTGGCACCCTCGACGCCGGAGTCGGACCATTCCAGGCTCATGTCCGGCGGCGAGGCGAACATCATGAACAGACGGCAGGTGTCGGCGCCGTAGGCATCGATCATCGCCTGCGGGTCGACGCCGTTGTTCTTCGACTTGGACATCTTCTCGGTGCCGCCGATTTCCACCGGCAGACCGTCGCTGGCCAGCTTGGCGCCGATGACCTTGGCCTTGGCGTCGCGCTCGACGATCACGTCGGCGGGGTTGAACCAGTCCTTGCCGCCGTTTTCCAGGGTGCGGTAGTAGGTCTCGGCGACCACCATGCCCTGGGTCAGCAGGTTCTTGAACGGCTCATTGGAGGACACCAGACCCTCGTCGCGCATCAGCTTGTGGAAGAAGCGTGCGTACAACAGGTGCAGGATGGCGTGTTCGATGCCGCCGATGTACTGGTCGACCGGCAGCCAGTGGTTGGCCGCTTGCGGGTCGACCATGCCGCCGGTGTATTGCGGTGAGGCGTAGCGGGCGTAGTACCAGGAACTTTCCACGAAGGTGTCCATGGTGTCGGTTTCGCGCTTGGCCGCCGCGCCGCATTTCGGGCAGGTGCAGCTGTAGAACTCCGGCATGCGCGCCAGCGGGCTGCCGGCGCCGTCCGGCACCACGTCTTCGGGCAGCACCACCGGCAGCTGGTCTTCCGGCACCGGCACGTCGCCGCAGGCGTCGCAGTGGATGATCGGGATCGGGCAGCCCCAGTAGCGCTGGCGGCTGATGCCCCAGTCGCGCAGGCGGAACTGGGTCTTGCGCGCGCCGTGGGCGCTGGCTTCCAGATCGGCGACTATGGCGTCGAAGGCGGCGCTGAAGTCCTTGCCGTCGTACTTGGCGGAGTTGACGGTGGTCAGGCCGGCCTTGTCGCCGTACCAGTCCTGCCACTGGCTGGCGTCGTAGGCCTTGTCCGCGGCGGCATACACCTGCTTGATCGGCAGGTCGTACTTGTGGGCGAATTCGAAGTCGCGTTCGTCATGGGCCGGAACGGCCATCACCGCGCCTTCGCCGTAGCCCCACAGCACGTAGTTGGCGACGAATACCGGCAGCTTGTCGCCGGTCAGCGGATGGATGACGAACTGGCCGGTGGCCACGCCCTTCTTCTCCATGGTCGCCATATCGGCTTCCGCAACCGATCCGGCCTTGCATTCGGCGATGAACGCGGCGATGGCCGGGTTCTTCGCGGCGGCGCGCTGGGCCAGCGGGTGCTCGCCGGCGACGGCCACGTAGGTGGCGCCCATCAGGGTGTCCGGACGGGTCGAGTAGACTTTCAGCTGGCCTTCGCTGCCGATGCTGGCGACGTCGTAGTCGAACACGATGTCGGCACCGAAGCTCTTGCCGATCCAGTTGCGCTGCATGGTCTTGACCTGCTCGGGCCAGCCATCCAGTTCGTCCAGGCTACTCAGCAACTCTTCCGCGTAGGCGGTGATCTTGAAGTAGTACATGGGGATTTCGCGCTTCTCGATCAGCGCGCCCGAGCGCCAGCCGCGGCCGTCGATGACCTGCTCGTTGGCCAGTACGGTCTGGTCCACCGGGTCCCAGTTGACGGTACCGTTCTTGCGGTAGATCACGCCCTTCTCGAACAGCTTGGTGAACAGCCACTGCTCCCAGCGGTAGTAGTCCGGCTTGCAGGTGGTGACTTCGCGGGTCCAGTCGATGGCCAGGCCCAGCGATTTCAGCTGGGTCTTCATGTAGTCGATGTTTTCGTAGGTCCACTTGGCCGGCGCGACCTTGTTCTTCATCGCGGCGTTTTCCGCCGGCATGCCGAAGGCGTCCCAGCCCATCGGCTGCAGCACGTTCTTGCCCTGCATGCGCTGGTAGCGGGCGATCACGTCACCGATGGTGTAGTTGCGCACGTGGCCCATGTGCAGCTTGCCGCTGGGGTAGGGGAACATCGACAGGCAATAGAAGGTGTCCTTGCCCGGCTGCTCACTCACGACAAAGGATTTCTGCGCGTCCCAGTGGGACTGCGCGGCGGCTTCGATATCACGGGGCGAATACTGTTCGTGCATGGCTACTTGGCTGGCAAAAAGGGGGCTTACAGGAAACGCGGTAGCATACATGACCCCCCGCGACCTAGGGAAACCCAGATTGTGCGCCGCCGTTTGTCGCGGCACGCGGTCTGGTGCGGGTCCGGCGCTAAGCTTGGCTGTAAGGGGCGAGTTGGCTGGCGCCCGGTCGAGGTGACGGATGGCAGAGTTGCGACGTGCAGAGGGAGGCGGCGGGCTTTACGAGCGTCTGCTGCAGCGTCTCGCCCTGGCTCTGGATGAGGCGGATACCGCCACCCGTCTGCGCGACATGGCACCGGTCGAGCTGGAGCTGCGCGGGCTGACGCCGGCGGAGCTGCAGCTGATCCGCGCCTACCTGGATCGTGACCTCAACTGGCTGCGCGGCTGGCATGCGGCCGCCGAGGAGCTGGCGCAGATCGAACAGATGCCGGCGCCCCGTCCGGTCAAGCTCCTGCGTCCGCCGGGCACCAGCAAGACTGCGCTGCGCGCCCAGGCCAAGCTCAGGCCGCTGCTCAAGCGGCGCCAGCAGCTGTGCTGCGCGCTGTGCGGGGTGTCGGCCGAGTGGCAGCGCGGCGAGGGGGTGCTGCCCTGCAGCGCCTGCGGCTCCAAGCTGTTTCGCACCGGTCACGCACACTGATCTGGGCGAGCCTCTGCTAGGCTGCGCGGGCACTCGGAGGTGCCCATGGAACTGCGCTTTATTCTCAAACAATTGATTCTTCCCCCCGGCGGTCTGTTGTTGCTGATTGTGCTGGCCTGGTTGTGCGCGGCGGCCCGTCCGCGCCTGGCCGTGGTGTTGCTGGTGCTGGGTGTCGGGGGCTTGTGGCTGATGAGCCTGCCGGTGGTGGTCGAATACGCCGCACGTGCCCTGGAGCGCGAGCCGGCCCTGGCCGAGGCGCAGTGGGCGGCGCTGGCGCAGCGCGGCGAGGTGATAGTGGTGCTCGGCTCCGGCCGCGAAGAGGCCGACCCGGCCTGGGGCGGCGATCAGCCCAGCGCCACGGCGCTGGAACGCTTGCGCTACGCCGCGCGCCTGCATCGCGCCTCCGGCTTGCCGTTGCTGATCAGTGGCGGCCTGCATTACGGCGAACCGCCGAGCGAGGCCGGGTTGATGGCCGAGGTGCTGCAGCGTGATTTCGGTGTGGCGACCCGCTGGCGCGAGGAGCGCAGTCGCACCACCTGGGAGAATGCCCAATACACGGCGCAGTTGTTGCGCGAGCAGGGCATCGGGCGGGTGGTGCTGGTGACCCAGGCGGCGCACATGCCGCGTTCGCGCTGGTGTTTCGAGCGGGCCGGGCTGGAGGTGGTAGCGGCGCCGCTGGGCTTTCTCGGCGTGGCCAATGCGCGGCCGCTGGGCGGCTGGCTGCCGGAAGGCAAGGCCTTCTGGCAGAGCACCCGGCTGCTCAACGAGGCACTGGGGCTGGCGGTCTACCCGCTGCTGTATCGGTAGGTTGAGGGGCGCAGCCCCGAAGCCCAACATGCAGGGTGTTGGGCTTGGCTGCGCTCAACCGCCACCTACGCCAGGCTCATGGCCTGGTTGCGCTCCTCGCGTCGGCGCGCCCACAGCGCCCAGCCGAGCAGGATCAGGCACAGCCCGGCCAGCGGCCAGCCACGCCAGATCAGGTAGGGCGTCAGGCCCTGCATGGCCTGTACTTCGCCGTACAGCACGGCCTGCTGGAACTGCGGGATCTGCGCGGTGATGCGGCCCTGCGGGTCGATCAGCGCGGTGACGCCGTTGTTGGTGGCGCGGATCATCCAGCGCCCGGCTTCGAGGGCGCGCATCTGCGCCATCTGCAGGTGTTGCAGGGGGCCGACCGAGGTGCCGAACCAGGTGTCGTTGCTGATGGTCAGCAGCAGGTCGCTGCGCGCGGCCAGGCCGGCGGCGAATTCCGGGTAGACCACCTCGTAGCAGATGAACGGCGCAATCTGCAGGCCCTTGGCCTGCAGCAGCTGCTGGTCAGCCGGGCCGCGGGCGAAGTCGGACATCGGCAGGTCGAAGAAGGCGATCAGCCCGCGCAACACTTCCTGCAGCGGCACGTACTCGCCGAACGGCACCAGCTTCTGCTTGAGGTAGGTGCCCTGGCCGTCGCCGACCACGGTGATGCCGTTGTAGTAGCGCTTCTCGCCCTGTTCGTTGGCCTGGCGGATCGGCACGCCGGTGATCAGCGCGGCCTGGCGTTCCTGGGCGACGCGGCCCATGAACTGCAGATAGCCTTCGGCGAACTCCTTGAGCACCGGCACCGCGGTTTCCGGCCAGACGATCAGGTCGGCCGGCTGGCTGCCCAGGGTCAGGTCGCGGTACAGCTCCAATTGGGCGCGCAGTTGGGCCGGGTCCCACTTGAGGTTCTGCTCGACATTGCCCTGCATGGCCGCGACCTTCAGCGGCGCGCCATTGGGCTGGGTCCAGTCGTGCCCCTGCAGGGCCAGGCCGACCACCCAGGGCGCCAGCAGCAGGGCCAGGGTCGTGGCCAGTTGCGCCTTGCTGCCGCGCAGGCGCGGCAGGTTGACCAGCAGGGCGGCCGTCAGGGCCAAGCACAGGGACAGCAGCCACAGGCCGCCGACCGGGGCCAGGCTGGCCAGCGGGCCGTGCAGCTGGCTGTAGCCGGCATACAGCCAGGGAAAGCCGGTGAGGAACCAGCTGCGGAAGGCTTCCTGGGCCAGCCACAGGGCGGCGAAGGCCAGGGCGTCGGCCAGTGGTGCCTCGCTGCGGCGCAGCCAGCGCGCCCACAGCCAGCTGCTGAAGGCGAACAGCAGGCCGAGGCCGCCGACGAAGCCCAGAGTCAGCGCTGCCGCCAGTGGCGGCGAGGCGGCGCCGTAGTCGTGGATGCTGACGTAGACCCAGCTGGTGCCGCTGAGGAACAGGCCGAAGCCATAGCACCAGCCGCGCAGCAGCGCCTGGCCGGGCGTCAGGTCGCGCAGGCCGAGGTAGAGCAGGGCGATGGAGAGGATGGCCAGCGGCCAGATATCGAAGGGGGCGAGCGCCAGGGTGGTGACGGCGCCGGCGGCCAGGGCCAGCATGTTGCCCGGCCATCCGGGGCGGGTGATCCAGCGCATCGCTAGTCCTCGTATGCAATCAGGCGGGCAAGGGTACTGGAAGCCGTAAAAGGCAGGAAGCGGGGTATGGATGGCTGAGAGCCTGTTTACGATCTCGCGAGCTAGAGCCAGGCAAGGCGAAATTGGGTGAGGACGCGGAGTTTACGAGGTGTAAATGAGCAGTCCGAGCCCAATTTCAACGCAGCATGGCCGACGCGCAGCAGATCGTAATCAGGCTCTAGCGCTCCAGCGGGGTCAGGCGCAGCAGATGTATGCGGCGGCTGTCGGCGTTGAGCACGCGGAAACGGTATTCGCCGATCTCGGTGATTTCGTTGCGCTTGGGCAGGTGGCCGAAGGCGCTCATCACCAGGCCGCCGACGGTGTCGAACTCGTCGTCGGGGAACTCGGTGTCGAAGGCTTCGTTGAAGTTGTCGATCGGCGTCAGTGCCTTGACCAGGAAGTCGCCGGACGGCAGCGGCTTGATGTAGCTGTCTTCCTCGACGTCATGCTCGTCCTCGATCTCGCCGACGATCTGCTCCAGCACGTCCTCGATGGTCACCAGGCCGGCCACGCCGCCGTATTCGTCGATGACCACGGCCATGTGGTTGTGGTTGGCGCGGAACTCGCGCAGCAGCACGTTGAGGCGCTTGGACTCCGGCACGAAGGTGGCCGGGCGCAGCAGGTCCTTGATGTTGAACGGCTTGCTGCCGTCCTGCAGGATCAGCGGCAGCAGGTCCTTGGCCAGGAGGATGCCGATCACCTCGTCGATGCTTTCGCCGATCACCGGGTAGCGCGAATGGGCCGAGTCGATGATCGCCGGGAGGAACTCCTGCGGCGTCTGGCAGGCCTTGATGCTGACCATCTGCGAGCGCGGCACCATGATGTCGCGCACCTGCAGGTCGGCGACCTGGATGGCGCCTTCGACGATGGCCAGCGCTTCGCTGTCGAGCAGCTTGTTCTGGTGCGCGTCGCGCAGCACTTCCAGCAGTTCCTGGCGGTTTCTCGGCTCATGAGCAAAAGCCTGGGTCAGCTTGTTCAGCCAGGACTTTTGCTCGTTGCTCGATCGGTCTTCGCTCATGGTGTGTTTCTCAGGACCTTCTTCGTTGTTGGCAGTTAGCGGGTGTTGGCGGTTATTCGTCGGCGGCGTACGGGTCGGGGTGGCCCAGTTCGGCCAGCAATTGCCGTTCCAGGGCTTCCATTTCCTCGGCTTCCTCATCCTCGATGTGGTCGTAGCCGAGCAGGTGCAGACAGCCGTGGATCACCAGGTGCGCCCAGTGCGCCTCGCTGGCTTTGCCCTGTTCGGCGGCTTCGCGCTCGACCACCGGCACGCAGATCACCAGGTCGCCGAGCAGCGGGATATCCAGCAGGCCATCTGGCACATCGGCGGGGAAGGACAGCACGTTGGTGGCGTAGTCCTTGTGCCGCCAGGTGTGGTTCAGCTCGCGGCCTTCGCCTTCGTCGACCAAGCGGATGGTCAGCTCGGAGTCGGCCGTGCGCTGGCGCAGGGCCAGCTCGCACCAGCGGCGAAATTGCGCCTCGCTCGGCAGCGCCGTGGCGGCCGAGGCATTCTGCAGGTCGAGTTCAAGCATCGCGTGGGTTGTCCCGGTGCTCGATCTTGCTCGGCTGGCGCTCCTCGAAGCGCTCGTAGGCTTCGACGATGCGTTGCACCAGAGGGTGGCGCACCACGTCCTTGGGCTTGAAGTGGGTGAAGGTGATGCCGGGCACGTCGCGCAGCACTTCGATGACGTGGGCCAGGCCGGACTTGGTGCCGCGGGGCAGGTCGACCTGGGTGATGTCGCCGGTGATCACTGCGGTCGAGCCGAAACCGATACGGGTGAGGAACATCTTCATCTGCTCGAGGGTGGTGTTCTGACTCTCGTCGAGAATGATGAAGCTGTTGTTAAGGGTGCGGCCGCGCATGTAGGCCAGCGGGGCGATCTCGATCACCTGCTTCTCGATCAGCTTGGCCACCTGCTCGAAGCCGAGCATCTCGTAGAGGGCGTCGTACAGCGGGCGCAGGTAGGGGTCGATCTTCTGCGCCAGGTCGCCGGGGAGGAAGCCGAGCTTCTCGCCGGCCTCGACCGCCGGGCGTACCAGCAGGATGCGTCGCACCTGCTCGCGCTCCAGGGCATCGACCGCGCAGGCGACGGCCAGGTAAGTCTTGCCGGTACCGGCCGGGCCGACGCCGAAGTTGATGTCGTTGTCGAGGATCGACTTCACGTAGCGCTGCTGGTTGGCGCCGCGTGGCTTGATCACGCCCTTCTTGGTGCGCAGGGTGACGCCGCCGGTGTTGCGCGGGTCGCTGTTGAGTTCCTCGATGCCCGACTCCTGCAGGAACAGGTGCACCAGGTCCGGCGACAGCTCGGCACCCTTGGTCTCGCGGTACAGGCGGCGCAACAGGTTCTCGGCGGAGTGGGTATGGTGCGGCTCGCCGATCAGTTCGAATTGATTGCCGCGGTTGCGGATCTCGATGGCCAGGCGTTGTTCGATCAGGCGCAGGTGCTCGTCGAATTGCCCGCAGAGGTTGGCGAAGCGGCGTGCTTCGAAGGGTTCGAGGGTGAAACGATGCGGTTCTATGGGCGCGTTCAATGTGGTTTTTTGGCCGCCAGTCGGCAAGGATGATGGTCGAAGAATAACCCCGCGCGCCTCAGGGTGAAAGCCTGGACGCACGGAGACAGGGTAGCCATTAGTCGAGCAGGCTGCCGCGCAGGGAGTGGGGCAGGGCGTCGTCGATATGCACGTCGACGAACTGGCCGATCAGGCCCGGGTTGGCGCTGCGGAAGTTGACCACGCGGTTGCTCTCGGTGCGGCCCTGGAGCATGCCCGGGTCCTTCTTCGAGTAGTCGCTGACCAGGATGCGCTGCACGCTGCCGACCATCCGTCGGCTGTTCTCGAAGCCCTGTTGGCTGAGGCGGTGCTGGAGCAGGGCCAGGCGCTGCTTCTTCAGTTCCTCCGGGGTGTCGTCCGGCAGGTCGGCGGCCGGGGTGCCGGGGCGCGAGCTGTAGACGAAGGAGTAGGAGAAGTCGAAGCCGACCTCTTCGATCAGCTTCATGGTCTGCTCGAAGTCCTTCTCGGTCTCGCCGGGGAAGCCGACGATGAAGTCCGAGCTGATCAGGATGTCCGGCACTGCCGCCTTCAGCTTGCGGATGCGCGACTTGTATTCCAGGGCGGTGTGGTTGCGCTTCATCGCCGCGAGGATGCGGTCGGAGCCGGACTGCACCGGCAGGTGCAGGTGCTTGACCAGTTCCGGGATCTCGGCGTGGGCCTGGATCAGCGCGTCGGAGAACTCCAGCGGGTGGCTGGTGGTGTAGCGAATGCGCTCGATGCCGTCGATGGCGGCCACCAGGTAGAGCAGTTCGGCGAAGTCGGCGATGCTGCCGTCGCGGGTCAGGCCGCGGTAGCCGTTGACGTTCTGCCCGAGCAGGGTGACTTCCTTCACGCCGTGTTCGGCGAGGTGGATGATCTCGGCCAGCACGTCGTCCAGCGGGCGGCTGACTTCTTCGCCGCGGGTGTAGGGCACCACGCAGAAGGTGCAGTACTTGCTGCAGCCTTCCATGATCGAGACGAAGGCGCTGGGGCCGTCGATGCGCGGCTCGGGCAGGCGGTCGAATTTCTCGATCTCGGGGAAGCTGATGTCGACCTGGGCAGTCTTGGTACTGCGCGCGGCGTCGATCATTTCCGGCAGGCGGTGCAGGGTCTGCGGGCCGAAGACCACGTCGACATAGGGCGCGCGGTCGCGGATGGCGGCGCCTTCCTGGCTGGCCACGCAGCCGCCGACGCCGATCACCAGGTTGGGGTTTTCCAGCTTCAGCTCGCGCCAGCGGCCCAGCTGGGAAAATACCCGGTCCTGGGCTTTTTCGCGGATCGAGCAGGTATTGAGGAGGATCACGTCGGCTTCCGCCGGGTTCTCCGTGACTTCCAGGGCCTGGTGTTCGCCCAGCAGATCGACCATGCGCGAGCTGTCGTACTCGTTCATCTGGCAACCGTGGGTTTCGATATAGAGCTTCTTGGCCATGGGGTCTTCGTCGCGGGTGGTTCGATTGAACCGCGCATTATAGGGCGCGCACGGCGTGCTTCCTAGGCTTGCCTGTCCGGTGGCTATGCTATGCTTTGCACCCCCTTTTATTCCCGGTGTTTCCCCGTCGTCCATGAGCAAGCGTGAACCGATCTACAAGGTGATTTTCCTCAACCAGGGCCAGGTGTACGAGATGTACGCCAAGCAGATCTATCAAAGCGATCTGTGGGGCTTCCTGGAGGTGGAGGAGTTCGTCTTCGGCGAGCGCACCCAGGTGGTGGTCGACCCCAGCGAGGAAAAGCTCAAGGCGCAGTTCGACGGCGTGGTGCGCAGCTTCGTGCCGATGCACGCGATCATTCGCATCGACGAGGTCGAGCGCCTGGGTACGCCGAAGATCAGCGAGGCCAAGGGCAGCGGCAACGTCATGCCGTTCCCCATGCCGATGCCGGACAAGTAGTGCGGCGTGGCCGCCGGCGGCACTATTATTGGCTGGGCTGGCTGGGCTGGCTGGGCTGGCTCGGCGTGAAGGCCGGTGTGCTGTCGAGGTTCTGCAGCTCCAGCAGGTAGTTGCGGAAGATCTGCCCGAGCACCTGGCTGGCCACTTGCAATTCTTCGCGGTTCATCTGCGCGGCGACCTGGTCGGCACTGTCCATGGCCTCGTCCGAGCCGTTGATCGCGGCCATCTTCAGCACGATATAGGCCTGCACGTTGTTGGCCGGCACCCCTTCGCCACGGAAGAACATGCTGCCCAGGCGCAGCTGGGCCTGGGCGTTACCCCGCAGCGAGGCCTGCTCGAACCAGTGCAGAGCCTGCGCCAGGTCGCGCGGTGCGCGCGTGCCGTCGTAATGAAATTCGCCCAGTTCGTACTGCGCGGCCGCATCGCCCTGCTGGGCAGCCTGCTGGCAGGCGGCGAGGGCTTGCGGTAGGTCTTCCGGGGCGGTGTTCAGCGAGCAGCGGCCGAGCGCGGGGATCAGCAAGGCGTCGCCTTCCGCATGGGCCGGCAGGGATGGGAGAAGCAACAGGCAGCCCAGGAACAGGGTGCGGCCGGTGCATTTCATGGAAATTACAGTGCCTCGCGAAACCGACGGGCTCCAAGCCCGGCCGGCGGAACGCGCCGGCCGTCACATTATGTGATAAGCCGGTACGCCGTTACAAAGTCTTTGCTGGCCTTTCTGCAGCTAAAGGCGGCGGGGTTGCCCCGCCGCCGGCCGTCACTTGAGTGCGGCGAAGGCGCGCTCGGCGGCGTCCAGGGTCAGTTGCAGCTCGGTTTCGCCGTGGGCGATCGAGGTGAAGCCGGCCTCGAAGGCGCTCGGGGCCAGGTACACGCCGCCTTCCAGCATCAGGTGGAAGAAGCGCTTGAAGCGCTCTGCATCGCTGGCCATCACGTCGTCGAAGGTGACGATGTCGTCGGCGCCGCTGAAGTACAGGCCGAACATGCCGCCCGCCTGGGTGGTGACGAACGGGATGCCGGCGGCATCGGCGCGATCCTGCAGGCCTTGCAGCATGCGGCTGGTGTAGTCGCTCAGCTCGGCGTGGAAGCCCGGGCGGCTGATCAGGCGCAGGGTGGTCAGGCCGGCGGCCATGGCCAGCGGGTTGCCCGACAGGGTGCCGGCCTGGTAGACCGGACCGAGCGGGGCGATGCACTCCATGATCGCGCGCTTGCCGCCGAAGCAGCCGACCGGCATGCCGCCGCCGATGATCTTGCCGAAGGTCGACAGGTCCGGGGTGACGCCGTAGTAAGCCTGGGCGCCGCCGAGGGCGACGCGGAAGCCGGTCATCACCTCGTCGAAGATCAGCACCACGCCGTGCTGGTCGCACTGCGCGCGCAGGCCTTCGAGGAAGCCCGGAGCCGGCGGCACGCAGTTCATGTTGCCGGCCACCGGCTCGACGATGATGCAGGCCACGGTCGAGCCGGCTTCGCTGAGCATCTGTTCGACGGCCTTGAGGTCGTTGAACGGCAGGGTCAGGGTGTGCTTGGCAAAATCCGCCGGCACGCCCGCCGAGCTGGGCACGCCCTGGGTCAGCAGGCCGGAACCGGCCTTGACCAGCAGGCTGTCGGAATGGCCGTGGTAGCAGCCTTCGAACTTGATGATGTTGTCGCGCCCGGTGTAGCCGCGGGCCAGGCGGATGGCGCTCATGGTCGCCTCGGTGCCGGAGCTGACCATGCGCACCATCTCCATCGACGGCACGATGCCGCACACCAGGTCGGCCATCTCGGTTTCCATGGCGGTCGGCGCGCCGTAGGACAGGCCATGCTGCAGCTGCTGGCGTACCGCGTCGAGCACCTGCGGGTGGCTGTGGCCGAGGATCATCGGGCCCCAGGAGCCGACGTAGTCGACGTAGCGCCGGTCGTCTTCGTCGGTGACGTAGGCGCCTTCGGCGTGCTTGAAGAACAGCGGGGTGCCGCCGACGCTGCGGAAGGCGCGCACCGGCGAGTTGACGCCGCCGGGGATGTGTTTCTGCGCGTTGTTGAAGAGGATTTCCGAACGGGACATGGCAGGGCTCTCGTGAAGATTAAACGGTGGCGAACAGCGCGCTGAAGGCGCGTGCCCGCTGCTCCACCTCGGCGGTGGAGGGGGCGGAAAACAGGGCGTGGACCACGGCCAGCAGGCTGGCGCCCTGGGCGATCAGCGCGGGCGCGCTGTCCAGGGTGATGCCGCCGATAGCGGTGATCGGCAGGCTGAAACGCTGGCGGGCCGCGCTCAGCAATTCGGGCGTGGCGGCCGGCGCGCCGGGCTTGGTGCTGGAATTGAAGAAGCGGCCGAAGGCGATGTAGCTGGCGCCTTCGGCGACGGCCTGCTCGGCCAGTTCCAGCTGGGCGTGGCAGGTGGCGCCGATGATCGCCTGGCGGCCGAGCAGGGCGCGGGCGGCGGCCAGCGAACCGTCGCCCTGACCCAGGTGCAGGCCGACGCCCAGGCGCGCGGCCAGCTCGGCGTCGTCGTTGATGATCAGCTCGGCGCCGTAGCGGGCGCACAGCTCGCGCAGGGCCTCGGCCTCGCGCAGGCGGCGGGCGTCGTCGCTGGACTTGTCGCGGTACTGCAGCAGGCGGGCGCCACCCTTCAGGGCCGCCTCGACATAGGGCAGCAGGCGGCCGTCGGCCAGCAGCTGGCTGTCGGTGATGGCATACAGCCCGCGCAGCGGCGCGCTCATGAACGGCGGCTCATAGGGCGAAGTCCAGCGGCAGGCGGCGCGGCACGAACTGGCCGTGGCCCGGTTGCTCGGCGTCGCGCAGGGTGCGCCAGGTGTAGTCGAGGGCCGAGCGCACGGCGCTGACCACTTCCTCGCCGAGGGCCAGGCGCCCGGCCAGGGTGCTGGCCAGGGTGCAGCCGGAGCCGTGGTAGCTGCCGGGCAGGCGCGCGCAGGTGAAGTCGTGACGGCTGCCGTCGCGCCCGTACAGGCGGTTGTGTACTTCGCTCTCGTCGCCATGGCCGCCGGTGATCAGCAGGTGCCGGCAGAACGGCAGCAGCTTCTCGGCGCACTGGTCGGCCGTGCCGTCCGGCAGTTCGGCGAGGATGCGCGCTTCCGGCAGGTTCGGCGTGGCGATGGCGGCGATCGGCAGCAGGCGTTCGCGCATGGCATAGCCGACATCGTCCTTGCCCAGCGAGCCGCCACCGCCGGCGCGCAACACCGGGTCGCAGACCAGCGGGATGCCCGGCAGCCGCTGCATGATCTCGACCACGGTGTCGACCATCTGCACCGAGCCGAGCATGCCCAGCTTGACGGCGGCCACCGGCAGGTCGGCGATGATCGCGTGGGCCTGGGCCAGCACCCATTCGCGGTCGAGCACGCGGAAGTCGGAGACGTTGACCGTGTCCTGCACCGTCAGCGCGGTGACGGCAGGAGCGGCGTGGCAACCCTGAGCGAGCAGGGCTTCGATGTCCGCCTGCAGGCCGGCACCACCACTGGGGTCGTGGCCGGACAGACAGAGGACGACGGGGCGGGAGTTATGTCTGTTCATGGCGCGCGAGCTTACCACCAAACCCGGGCTCCCGGCCCCTGGCATCGCCCCGGAGGCGCATAAGCGACCGCCGCGGTAGCAACCTGACTTCTCAGTTATGTATGCGGGCTGCTAGAGTGCGGCACACTCAATCATCGTGTGCCTGGGAGGCGCCTGCGGGCCGGCTGGCCTGGGCGTCGTCGCGGGCTCTGGCGGAGCGGCATGCGCTGCATTTTCCTCTGGCTCCTATGCCTGCTGCCGGCCCTGGCCGGCGCTGTCGAGTTCGACGAAGACACCCGGCGCCTGCCGCTCGGTGCGGTGATGCACGTGTTCGAGGATGTGCGCGGCGACGCGAGCATCGCCCAGATCAGCTCGCCGGCCCTGCAGGGCAGCTTTCGCCAGCACGAGCAGGCGGTGCTCAATGCCGGCTACTCGCGCTCGGTGTTCTGGTTGCGCCTGGACCTGCAGTACCGGCCGCGCCAGCCCGGCAAGGCGCAGCCCTGGTACCTGGAACTGGCCTACCCGCCGCTCGATCACCTGGAGCTCTACGTGCCCGATGGCGCCGCCGGCTATCGCCTGGCCCAGCGCACCGGTGACGCCCTGCCGTTCGCCAGCCGGCAGATCAAGCAGAACAACTACCTGTTCGCCCTCGACCTGCCGCCGGGGCAGCCCCAGCGCCTCTACCTGCGCCTGGAAAGCCAGGGCTCGATGCAGGCGCCACTGACCCTGTGGTCGCCGCAGGCTTACCTGGAAGAACAGCCCAAGCGCATCTACGTGCTCGGCATCATCTACGGCGTGCTGCTGGTGATGCTGATCTACAACCTGTTCATCTTCTTGAGCGTCAGGGATACCAGCTACCTCTATTACATCTTCTACATCGCTTCCTTCGGCCTCTACCAGGTCTCGGTCAACGGCGCCGGCATCGAGTACTTCTGGCCGAACAACCCCTGGTGGGCGAACGCCGCCACGCCGTTCCTGATCGGCTCGGCGGCGCTGTTCGGCTGCCAGTTCGCGCGCAGCTTCCTGCATACCGCCGAGCACAGCCCCTGGGTCGACCGCGCCCTGCTGCTGATGATGGCCTGCGGCGCCCTGGTCATGACCCTGGCCCTCACCGCCAGCTACGGCCTGGCCCTGCGCATGGCGACCTACCTGGCGCTGGGCTTCACCGTGGTGATCTTCAGCGCCGCGATTCTCGCCTGGGTGCGCGGCATGCGCGTGGCGCGCTACTTCATCTTCGCCTGGAGTGCCTTCCTCCTCGGCGGCCTGGTCAACACCCTGATGGTGCTGGGCTACCTGCCCAACCTGTTCCTCACCATGTATGCCAGCCAGATCGGCTCGGCGCTGGAGGTCGGCCTGTTGTCCCTGGCCCTGGCCGACCGCATCAATGCGATGAAGGAAGAGCGCGCGCGCATCCTCCAGGAGGCCGGCCGCGAGCTGGAAGCCCTCAACCGCGAGCTGGCCACCAGCAACCGGTTGAAGGACGAATTCCTCGCCACCGTGACCCACGAGCTGCGCACGCCGATGAACGGGGTGATCGGCTCGCTGGAGCTGATGCAGACCCTCAAGCTGGACGTGGAACTGGAGCAGTACCAGAAGACCGCCGCCAGCTCGGCGCGCGACATGATGCACATGGTCAACGACATCCTCGCCCTCACCGAACTGCAGGCCGGCAAGCTCTACCCGCGGCGCGAGCCGTTCAGCCTGCGCGGACTGTTCGACGGCCTGCGCGCGCAGTACTCGCCGCGTGCCATGGAGAAGGGCCTGGGGTTCCTCGTCGAGCTGGACGACAGCCTGCCCGACACCCTGGAGGGCGATGCCGGCAAGCTGGCGCAGAGCCTTGGCTACCTGCTCGACAACGCGATCAAGTTCACCCACCAGGGCGGCGTGACCCTGCGCGTCGCCGCGGCCGGGCCGCTGGCGGCGTGCATGCCGCTGCGCATCGAGGTGATCGACAGCGGCATCGGCTTCACCACGCCGAGCGAAGGCAACCTGTACCAGCGCTTCCTCCAGCTGGACGGCTCGATGACCCGCCAGTACGGCGGGCTGGGCATCGGCCTGGCGATCTGCCGCAAGCTGGTCGAACTGCTCGGCGGCAGCCTGCAGCACCGCTCGTTGCCGGGCCAGGGCAGCGTCTTCGAGCTGAACCTGCAGCTCAACCTGCCGGTGCAGAGCCACGAGCAGGCCGCCACGCGCCGGCGTAGCGGCGGCCAGCCCCTGCGCCGCCCGGAGCAGTGCACGGTGCTGGTGGTCGAGGACAATGCGATCAACCAGCTGGTCACCCGCGGCATGCTGCTCAAGCTCGGCTACCGCGTGCGCACCGCCGACAACGGCGTCGAGGCGCTGGAGCACCTGCGCAGCGAGGCGGTCGACGCGGTGCTGCTCGACTGCCAGATGCCGGTGATGGACGGTTTCGCCACCTGCCGCGCGCTACGCGCCCTGCCGGGCTGCGCCGAGCTGCCGGTGCTGGCGATCACCGCCCACAGCCACAGCGGCGACCGCGAGCGCTGCCTGGCCGCCGGCATGAGCGACTACCTGGCCAAGCCGGTGAAGTTCGTCGAGCTGCAGACCCTGCTGCACGACTGGGTGCTGTGCCGGGCGCGGGTGGATGCGCCGCCGGTCGCCTGAACGGCGCGCAGCAGGATTTTCCGGCGCATTTTTGGCCGGAATACCACCTTCTTCCAAGATCTGAATCGTGATTCACTGAACTGAATTCATGAACAAGGATTCAGCTCATGACCTATCGAGTGACCGCGGCCCGCCTCGACCGTGACCAGGCAATGCGCGAGCGCATCCTCGCCTGCGCCCTGGCGCGGGTCAGCGAAGGCGGCTTCGCCGCATTGACCATGCAGGCCCTGGCCGCCGATGCCGGGGTGGCCACCGGCAGCCTGTACCGCCACTTCAGCGGCAAGGGCGAGCTGGCCGCGGAAGTCTTCAGCAATGCCTGCCGGATCGAGGTCGAGGTGCTCGGCGAGATCCTCCGCGGCCCCGGCACGCCGCCCCAGCGCCTGGCCGCCGGCCTCGAGCAGTTCGCCGCCCGCGCCTGGCACAGCCGGCGCCTGGCCTTCGCCCTGATCGCCGAGCCGGTCGACCCGGAAGTCGACGAACAGCGCCTGTTGTTCCGCGAGGCCTATGCCGAGCTGTTCATCGAGCTGCTCGACGAGGGCGTGCGCCGCGGCGAGTTCCGCGTGGCGCAGCTCGGCCTCAGCGCCGCCTGCCTGGTCGGCGCCATCGCCGAAGCCCTGGTCGGCCCACTCTCGCCACCGGCCCGCGCCGCCCGTGCGGCCGGCCTGCCGACCCTGGAGCTGGCCAGCGTCAGCCAATCCCTGATCACCTTCTGCCTGCGCGCCGTCGGCGCCCCGGAGTCCTGAGATGTCCCTGCAGCAGTTCGCCGAAACCCACGAAGTGTTCAATCAGGTGCCGCCCCTGGATGGCGCCAACCTCTATCGCGTCGACCTGCCCCTGCAGGAGTGGGTCCGCCGCTTCGGTGGCGGCTGGGCCGAGGACCGCCTGGATGCCTACGGCGCCCTGGCCGGCGGGCCGCTGATGGCGGCCGGCTTCCTGGCCAACGAGAACAAGCCGGTGTTCAAGAGCCACGACCGCTACGGCAACCGCATCGACCTGGTGGAATTCCACCCGAGCTACCACGAGCTGATGCGCACGGCGATCGAACACGGCCTGCCTTCGCTGCCCTGGACCGACCCGCGTGAGGGCGCCCAGGTGGCGCGCGCCGGGCTGACCTACCTGCACAGCCAGGCCGAAGCCGCCAGCGGCTGCCCGCTGACCATGACCTTCGCCGCGGTGCCGGCGCTCAAGCTGCAGCCGGACCTGGCGGCGCTCTGGCTGCCGAAGATCCTCGCCACCCAGTACGACCCGCGCAACGTGCCGATGGAGCAGAAGGCCGGCGTCACCATCGGCATGGCGATGACCGAGAAGCAGGGCGGCACCGACGTGCGCGCCAACACCACCCGCGCCCATGCCGTGGGGGCCGGTGGCCCGGGCCAGGCCTACGAGCTGGTGGGGCACAAGTGGTTCTGCTCGGCGCCGATGTGCGATGCCTTCCTCACCCTGGCCTACACCGACAAGGGCCTGACCTGCTTCCTGCTGCCGCGCCACCGCCCGGACGGCACGCGCAACCAGTTCTACGTGCAACGGCTGAAGAACAAGCTGGGCAACTGGGCCAACGCTTCCAGCGAGGTGGAGTTCCGTGGCGCCCTGGCCTGGATGGTCGGCGAGGAAGGCCGCGGCGTGCCGACCATCATCGAGATGGTGGCGCTGACCCGCTTCGACTGCATGGTCGGCTCCAGCAGCCTGATGCGCCAGGCCCTGAGCCAGGCCGCGCACCACTGCGCCTACCGCCAGGTCGGCGGCCGCGTGCTGGCCGAGCAGCCGCTGATGCAGAACGTACTGGCCGACCTGGCCCTGGAAAGCGAGGCGGCGCTGGCCCTGACCCTGCGCATGGGCCGCGCCCTGGATCGCCCGCACGACGAGCAGGAGCAGAAGTTCGCCCGCCTGGTCACCGCCATCGGCAAGTACTGGATCTGCAAGCGCGCGCCGGCGATGATCAACGAGGCCGCCGAATGCATGGGCGGCGCCGGCTACGTCGAGGACACCATCCTGCCGCGGCTGTACCGCGAGGCGCCGGTCAACTCCACCTGGGAGGGCTCGGGCAACGTGCAGTGCCTGGACGTGCTGCGCGCGCTGTCCAAGGAGCCGGGCGTGCTCGACGCGCTGTTCGCCGAACTCGGCGACGGCCACGGCGATGCCCGCCTCAAGGCGCATATCCAGCAGCTGCAGGCGGCCTTCCGCGACACCGGCGATATCCAGTACCGCGCCCGCCAGCTGACCGAGGACGTGGCCGTCGCCCTGCAGGCCAAGCTGCTGCTGGAGGCCGGCAATGCCACGGTGAGCGACGCCTTCATCGCCAGCCGCCTGGGCGGCGGCGGGCGGGTCTACGGCACCCTGCCGCGCGGCGTGGATGTCGCGGCGCTGGTCGCGCGCAGCACGCCGCACCCGGTCTAGGCGCTGTTCGCGACCCTTTCGGCTCGCGCAATGCCAGCCGCCAGGTTGCCGCTTCGCTTGGGCGCCTTCGCGTAGGGGGCGCCGCGCGCACCGGGGCCATTGGCGGGCTTTTCGCTGCGCGGACGATCCGCGAGCGGTTCTAGGCGGGACCGCCGCCGCAAGCATCGTCCGGCTGGCGGGCGGTGGCGGCGAAGGCGCAAGATAGGGCGGTATTTCCAGTCAGGAAGCTGCCCCCGTGACCGCTATTTCGCCCGCCGGATTCGTCATCGTCGCCACCGCCGAGGAGGCCGTCGAGCGCCTCGCGGCCCTGCACCGCCAGGCCACCGAGGCGCTGAGCCAGGCGCTGAAGAACTACCTCAAGGAACGCACCCAGCCCAGCGCCAGCCAGCGCGCCCTGTTCCGCTACCCGGAGCTGCGCCTGACCTATCACTGCCAGGGCGAGGTGCCGAGCACCGTGCGTGCCTACGCCAAGGTGCAGCTGCCCGGCACCTATCGGGTCAGCGTGACCCACCCGGATGCGTTTCGCGGCTACCTGCTCGATCAGCTGCGCCCGCTGATGGACGACTTCACCGTTACCGTCGAGGTCGGCCTCAGCCAGCAGAACATTCCCTATCCCTATGTGGTCGAGCAGGGCGACGAACTGGCCGGCTCCGGGGTGAGCGCCGCCGAGCTGGCGCGGGTGTTTCCCAGCACCGACCTGTCCGCCGCCACCGACTCGGTGGCCGACGGCCTGTTCGACTGGGGCGACAGCAGCGACCTGCCGCTGGCGCTGTTCGACGCCGCGCGCACCGACTTCTCCCTCAAGCGCATCCAGCACTACACCGGCAGCGACTGGCGCCACGTGCAGCCGTGGATCCTGCTGACCAACTACCACCGCTATGTCGACCAGTTCATCCGCCATGGCCTGGAGCGCCTGCGCGACGACCCGCGCTTCGTGCGCATGGTGCTGCCGGGCAACGTGATCATCGAGCGCGGCACCAGCGAGGACGACGCCCAGGCGGTGGCCGACGCGGTGGTCTGGCACCGTTACCAGATGCCGGCCTATCACCTGATCGCCGCCGACGGCCACGGCATCACCCTGGTCAACATCGGCGTCGGCCCGTCCAACGCGAAGAACATCACCGACCACCTGGCCGTGCTGCGCCCGCACTGCTGGCTGATGATCGGCCACTGCGGCGGCCTGCGTCAGTCGCAGACCATCGGCGACTACGTGCTGGCCCACGCCTATATGCGCAGGGACGGAATACTCGACCGCGTGCTGCCGCCGCACATCCCCATCCCGGCTCTGGCCGAGGTGCAGCAGGCCTTGCAGGAAGCGGCCGCGACGGTCACCGGCGAGCGCGGCGAGACCCTGAAGAAGCGCCTGCGCACCGGCACCGTGCTGACCTACGACGACCGCAACTGGGAGCTGCACTGGGCCCACGAGCGGCCGCTGATCAACCTGGCCCGCGCGGTGGCGGTGGACATGGAAAGCGGCACCGTCGCCGCCCAGGGCTACCGCCTGCGCGTGCCCTACGGCACCCTGCTGTGCGTGTCGGACAAGCCGCTGCACAGCGAGATGAAGCTGCCCGGCTCGGCCAGCGGCTTCTACCAGCGTGCGGTCAGTCAGCACCTGTCGATCGGCATCGCCGCCCTCGACCTGCTGCGCTGCCAGCTCGACTCGCTGCACTCGCGCAAGCTGAGGAGCTTCGACGAACCGCCGTTCCGCTAAGAACCTGTTCAAAGGCGCCGTGGCGAACCTGCCGTAGGGGGCGCCGTGCGCACCACGGGGGCCATGGGAGGTTTCTGGTGCGCGCGGCGCACCCTACGGTTTAGGCCTCAGTCGTCCAGGCGCAGATGCAGCAGCGGAAACGGCTTGTCGGCGCCGTCCAGCGGCGAGCGGCCGATCTGCCGGAAGCCCTGGCTGAGGTAGAAGGCCAGGGCCCGGGGGTTCTGTTCGTTGACGTCGACCAGGCGCGCGCCGCGCTGTTCGATGGCGTGGCGCAGCAGCGCCTTGCCGATGCCGCGGCCATGCACCTGCGGGTCGACGAAGAGCATCTCCACCCGGTCTTCGGCTGTGCCCAGGTAGCCGAGTACGCGGCCGTAGGCGTCGCGCAGGCAGTCCAGGCGCACCAGGTGGAAGTACTGCTCGCACAGCATGCGCTTGTAGAACTGGATGTCGTCCTCGCCGAGGAAGTCATGGGTGGCGCGCACCGCCGCCTCCCACACCGCCAGCAGGCGGGGCAGGTCGGCGGCGGTAGGCGTGTCGATGTGTTGGGGCATGGTCGGCTGGCGTGGCTGAACGTCGGGCCGAGCATGCCGCCAAACAGCCCCCTTTGTCATCGGCTGGCGTCCAGAACCACGCGGTAGCGCGCCTTGCCCGCGCGCAGGTGGTCGATGGCGGCATTCACCTGGCTCATCGGGAAGTGCTCGACCTGCGGCAGGATCTGGTGGCGGGCGCAGAATTCGAGCATGGTCGCCATGCTCGCCGGCGAGCCGACCGGCGAGCCGGACAGGCTGCGCTGGCGCGGGATCAGGTTGAACACGTGCACCGGGATCGCGCTCGGCACGATGCCGACGAAGTGCAGGCGGCCCTTGCCGCCCAGGGTGCCGATCAGCGCATTCCAGTCCAGGTCGGCGCTGGCGGTGACTAGCAGGAAGTCCAGGCTGCCGGCAATGGCCTTGAGCGCGGCGCTGTCGGTGGACGCCACCACCTTGTGCGCGCCCAGACGCTTGGCTTCTTCCTGCTTGTTCAGCGAGGAGGTGAAGGCGGTGACCTCGCAGCCCCAGGCATTGAGAAAGCGCAGGGCCAGGTGGCCGAGGCCGCCGATGCCGACCACGCCGACCCGGTCGGTGGGCTTGACGTCGAATTCCAGCAGCGGGGCGAACACCGTGGAGCCGGCGCAGAACAGCGGGCCGACCAGCGCCGGGTCGAGCCCGTCCGGCAGCGGGATGGTCCAGGCCCAATGGGCGCGCAGGCGATCGGCGAAGCCGCCGTGGCTGCCGACTATGGTCGGCTGCACCTTGCCACACAGCTGGTGCGAGCCTTCCATGCACGAGCCGCAGTGCATGCAGCTGCCCTTGTACCAGCCGATGCCGACCCGCTGGCCGAGCTTGAGGCCGCGCGCCTGCTCGCCCAGGCGGACGATGGTGCCGACCACTTCATGGCCGGGGATGAAGGGGTAGCGGGCATTGCCCCACTCGTTGTCGATCATCGACTGGTCGGAGTGGCAGATGCCGCAGTATTCCACGGCCACCTCGACTTCCTCGGCGCCCAGCGGGCCCGGATCGTACTGGTGGCGTTCGAGGGGCGCGCCGGCGGCGGTGGCGGCCCAGCCGGTGAAGCTGGCGAGTTCGCTGTTCATGGGGAATCCTTCGGACAGATAAGGCGACCCGAGCAGCTTAGTCGTTGTCGGCGTCCGGCGGGTGGTCCATCAGCCGGGCTGATGATGCGGGCTACGCCTCGGGTAAACTGGCGCTCTTTTTCCTCCGCCTGGAATCCGCATGCCGCGTCCAACCCGTCCCCACAGCCCGCCGCGCCCCGCCGGCAAACCGGCCCCGCGGCGGGTGGCCAAGGCGCCGCCGGCCGCGCCGCGCCTGCTGATGCTGAACAAGCCGTTCGACGTGCTGACCCAGTTCAACGACGAGCAGGGCCGCGCCACCCTCAAGGATTTCGTTGCGGTGCCCGGCGTCTACCCGGCCGGGCGCCTGGACCGCGACAGCGAAGGCCTGCTGCTGCTGACCAACGATGGCCGCCTGCAGGCGCAGATCGCCGACCCCCGGCACAAGCTGGCCAAGACCTACTGGGTGCAGGTGGAGGGCGAGCCGAGCGAGGAACAGTTGCGCCAGTTGTGCGAGGGCGTGCAGCTCAACGACGGGCCGACCCTGCCGGCCGAGGCGCGCCGGCTGGAGGAGCCGCAACTGTGGGAGCGCCACCCGCCGGTGCGCTTTCGCAAGAGCGTGCCGACGGCCTGGCTGGAGCTGGTGATTCGCGAGGGGCGCAACCGCCAGGTGCGGCGCATGACGGCCGCCGTGGGCCTGCCGACCCTGCGCCTGGTGCGCGTGCGCATCGGCCCCTGGAGCCTGGAGGGGCTGGAGCCGGGACAGTGGCGCGAATTGCCGCCCCGGCTGGACTGAGCGGCGCTGGGAAAACGCGGCTCAGTAGCCGGACTTGATCACGCCGATGCCCTTGTTCAGCACCTCGCGCCAGGCGCTGCGGATGCTTTCGCTGAACTGGCCGTCGTGGGCGGCGATGGTCATCAGCAGGGCGTCCAGCCACAGGTCGTAGAGTTCCGGGCGGATGTCCAGGCGGCCGCGCGCATGGCTTTCGCCGAGGGCGCGCAGCTTGGTGTCGGGCATGCCGCGGGCGTACATCACCAGGTTGAGGATGCCCTGGCGCAGCAGCTGCTTCTGGGCCGGCATGTCGGTGTTGGTGAACTTGTCGCGCACCTGCGGCGAGCTGGCGAGGAAGTGGCGATAGAAATCGTCGAAGAAGGTGGCGCTGGCGCAGCAACGTCCATAACTCTGCATGACCAGATCGGTGGCTTTCATTGAAACTCCTGAACAGCGAATAACGACGGCGCCGCAGCCGGGGGCTGCGGTCAGCGCGCTCAATAGTGGGGGGCTGCGCGGGGCGGACTACTCGATGCCCCGGGCCACCTCGATGATGTAGGTGATCACCGGTTTGGCGGCAAAGCCGAACAGACACAGGCCGAGGCCGAGAAACAGCACGGCGGTGCCCAGGCGGCCGGCCTTGGACTTCTTCGCCAGGTCCCAGATGATGAAGGCCATGAACACCATCAGCCCGCCAACCAGGACGTACATCATCAGGGCTTCGAACTCTTCGGTTTCCACGGCGACCTCTTCGGCAATGGCTGGGATAGACAGCGGGCGGCGATTATACGCGCCTGCGGCCGAGCTGGCAGCAGACCTTGGTCGGCCCCGTGCGCGTCACTCGCGCAGGTGCTCGAGCGGCAGCTCGGTGCTGGCCAGTACCTGATCGAGGACGAAGCTGGAGCGCACGCTGGTCACACCCTCGATGCGGGTCAGCTGGCCGAGGAGGAATTTCTGGTAGTGGTCCATGTCCGGCACCACCACCTTGAGCTGGTAGTCGGCGTCCATCCCGGTTACCAGGCTGCATTCGAGCACCTCCGGGCACTGGCGGATCACCGCCTGGAAGTGTTCGAAGCGTTCCGGGGTGTGGCGGTCCATGCCGATCAGGACGAAGGCGGTGAGGCTCAGGCCGAGCTTCTTGCGATCGAGCAGGGCCACCTGGCGGACGATATAGCCGTCGTCTTCCAGTTGCTTGACCCGCCGCGAGCAGGGCGAGGGCGACAGGCCGATGCGCTCGGCCAGCTCCTGGTTGGAGATGCGCGCGTCGCGCTGCAATTCGGCGAGGATGCGCAGGTCGTAGCGGTCGAGCTTGTTCATTCCATGGCTTCCTTGTTGTCAAATTGCGCCTATCACTCTATCAGTGAGTGAAAATTGCGCAAGTAATGCTTTTGTGAGCAATATTCGCAATCCTTGGTCGCGCCCTGAGCGTTAAGCTTCTCCCCAGTTTCATGGCCCGGACGTTGATGTCCACCCGCGGCGCCCAATCAGGTGCCGCGGCGCCGGCGGTCCTACCGGATCGCGCAGGCTCCCGGGTCCGCACCGCCCAACCAGGCGGGCGAGGAAAGCTGCGCCACCAGCGCGAGTGCCGGACAAGAAAAAGGGGAGGCCATGGGCCTCCCCTTTTTCTTGCCTGCAATTTGCCGGCGCCGGGTTCGCGCAGGCGCGGTGTCAGCGCTTGACCACATCCAGCGGGTCGGCGTGCACCAGCACCTCGGCCTGGGCGAATTCGCCGCGGATGGCGTTTTCCACCTGCTCGCACAGTTCATGGGCCTGCTGCAGGCTGAGTTCGCCGGGAATCTCCACGTGCAGCTGGACGAACCAGTGCATGCCGGAGCGGCGGGTGCGCAGGTCGTGGGCGCCGATCACGCCGTCCACGCCGCAGGCGAGCAGGAGCATGCGCTCGCTGAGCTCGGTGGCCAGCTCCTGGTCCATCAGCACGGCGCAGGCCTCGCGGGCGATGCCCACGGCGCTCCACAGGATGAAGAAGGCGATGGCGATGCCGAACAGCGCGTCTACCTGGGTCCAGCCGAAGCTGGCCAGCACCAGGGCCAGCAGGATGCTGCCGTTGAGCAGCAGGTCCGAGCGGTAGTGCAGGGAGTCGGCGCGGATCGCCGTGGAGCCGGTGATCCGCACCACGCGGTGCTGGAAGGCCAGCAGGGCGGCGGTCAGCAGCAGCGAGACGAGCATCACCAGCACGCCGAGGGTCGGCGTGCTGAGTGGCTGCGGGTTGAGGAAGCGCTCGACCCCGTGCACCCCGACCAGCCCCGCGCTGAGGCCGATGAACAGCGCCTGGCCCAGCCCGGCCAGGGCCTCGGCCTTGCCGTGGCCGTAGCGGTGGTCGGCATCGGCCGGACGCAGGGCGTAGTTCACCGCGAGCAGGTTGAGCAGCGAGGCGGCGCCGTCCAGCAGCGAGTCGGTCAGGCCGGCGAGCAGGCTGACCGAGCCGCTCAGCCACCAGGCGACGGCCTTGGCCAGGGCCAGGATCAGGGCCACCGCCAGCGCGGTAGAGGTGGCCAGGCGCAGCAGGCGGGCGTGTTGCGGGTCGATTCTCATGGCAGCTCGGGCAGGGCGTAGAGGTAATCCAGCACGGGAGCCGGCTGGCCCATGGCGGTCAGCGCGGCGCTGATCTGTCCGCGGTGGTGGGTGCCGTGGTTGACCAGGTGCGTGATGATGTCCGTCAGCGGGCGCAGCTGCTGTTCGCCGGCCAGGTTGCGGTAGGCGATGGGGGCCAGCAGGTCGGCGTCCTCCAGGTCGTGGAGCAGGTCGTGCCAGCCGGCGACGCCGATCTCCAGGTAGTTTTCCAGGGCGCCGAGTTCGCTGGCCACTTCGACATCCAGGCGGTCGAACGGATGCACCTCGAAGCGGGCGCGGGCCAGCCACAGGCGGTCGGCCACCGCCAGGTGGTTGAGGGTGCCGTGGATGCTGCCGAAGAACAGCCCGCAGGGCGCGCGGTACTGCTCCTCGCTGAGGCCCGCCAGTTGTCCGCAGAGGCGGGCGTAGGCCCAGCCGTGATAGGCCAGCAGGCGTTGCAGATGATTGGCGAGCACGTTGTGCATCAGGCCTCCGGACGCAGGCCGTAGGCGGCCAGTTGGGCGCTGCTGCCACTGTGCTGGATCAGGCGCGGGTCGTCGAGGGGCAGGTCCTGGCCGGTCTCGCGCAGGATGATGGCCTTGAGCTTGGCCTGATCAATCTGGCCGTCGGCGCCGATGGCGTCCTGCAGTTGCTCGGGAGCCACCGAGTACTGGCCGGCCGGCAGGTAGATGGCGCCGGTGGCGAAGTCGATGCCGAAGGCGATCAGCCCGGGGATCACGTAGAACAGCAGGCCGATGGCGTTGAGGCCGGCCACCAGCGGGTCGATGCGGCCTTCGATCTGGCCGCGCCGATCGGGAAAGAAAATGCTGCCACAGGCGGTCAGCTGGCTGAACAGGCTGGCGACCAGAACGCCACCGATGACACGGGAACTCAAGCGCATACGCACCTCCAGAAAATCAGCCGGCACTATACCAAGCCCGCCATTGCAGTTGGATGGCCCCTTTGCAGACCACGCCAGGCAGTGCTCGGTTCAGTGGCCGGCTCCTCTATAATCGGCGCCTTGCTTCGGAGCCGCGATGACCCCCTTACCCATTGATGCCGTACTGCCGGCCCTGCGCGCCGCCCTGGCCGAACGCCACGAGGCCGTGCTGGAGGCGCCGCCGGGCGCCGGCAAGACCACCCGCGTGCCGCTGGCCCTGCTCGCCGAGCCCTGGCTGGCCGGGCAGCGCATCCTCATGCTCGAACCGCGGCGGCTGGCGGCACGTGCCGCCGCCGAGCGGCTGGCCAGCGAACTGGGCGAGCCGGTCGGCGAAACGGTCGGCTACCGCATCCGCCTGGAGAGCAAGGTCGGCCCGCGCACGCGCATCGAGGTGGTGACCGAAGGAATCCTCGCCCGCCGCCTGCAGGACGACCCGGCGCTGGACGGCGTCGGCCTGGTGATCTTCGACGAATTCCACGAGCGCAGCCTGGACGCCGACCTGGCCCTGGCGCTGTGCCTCAACGGCCGCGAGCTGCTGCGCGAGGAGCCGCCGCTGAAGGTGCTGCTGATGTCGGCCACCCTGGAGGGCGAGCGCCTGTCGCGCCTGCTCGGCGAGGCGCCGGTGGTGTCCAGTGCGGGGCGCATGTACCCGGTGGACATCCGCTGGGGTAGCCCGTTCCAGCCCGGCGAGTGGCTGGAACCGCGGGTGGTGCAGACGGTGCTGCAGGCGCTGGCCGACGAGCCGGGCAGCCTGCTGCTGTTCCTTCCCGGCCAGGCCGAGATCCGCCGGGTGCATGAGCAGCTGGCCGAGGCCCTCAGCGGGCGCGGCGAGATCCTGCTCTGCCCGCTGCACGGCGAGCTGGACCTGGCCGCCCAGCGCGCGGCCATCGAGGCGGCGCCGGCGGGCAAGCGCAAGGTGGTGCTGGCGACCAATATCGCCGAGACCAGCCTGACCATCGACGGCGTGCGCGTGGTGGTCGATGCCGGCCTGGCGCGGGTGCCGCGCTTCGACCCGGCCAGCGGCATGACCCGCCTGGACACCCAGCGCATCTCCCGCGCCAGCGCCACCCAGCGCGCCGGTCGCGCCGGGCGCCTCGAACCGGGGGTGTGTTATCGCCTGTGGTCGCAGGCCCAGCACGAGCAGTTGGCCGCCTACGGCAACGCGGAAATCCTCGCGGCCGACCTGGCCGGGCTGGCCCTGCAGCTGGCGCGCTGGGGCGTCGAGCCGCACGAGCTGGCCTGGCTCGACATGCCGCCGGCCGCGCCCTTTGCCCAGGCCCGCGACCTGCTGACCCGCCTCGGCGCCCTCGACGAACGCGGCGTGCTCACCACCCATGGCCAGGCCATGGCCGAACTGCCGGCCCATCCGCGCATCGCCCATCTGCTGCTGCGCGGCCAGGCCCTGGGCCTCGGCACGCTGGCCTGCGACCTGGCCGCGCTGCTCGGCGAGCGCGACATCCTGCGCGGCGCCGGCGCCGACCTGCACAGCCGCATCGCCCTGCTCAGCGGTGCGGAGCAGGCCCAGCGCGGCGCTAAAGGTGGGGTACAACGGGCGCGCCAGCTGGCCCGCCAGTTCCGTGGCTACCTGCGCGGCCCGGCGCGTGAGGCCGTGGCCGATCCCGAGCACCCGCGCTGGCTCGGCTGCCTGCTGGCCTTCGCCTACCCCGACCGGGTCGCCCGCCAGCGCCGCGCCGGGGGCGGCGACTATCGCCTGGCCAACGGCCGCGCCGCCCAGTTCGGCGAACCGGATGCGCTGATGAAACACGAGTGGCTGGTGATCGCCGACCTCGGCAGTCGCCAGGGCCAGCGCGAGGAGCGCATCTACCTGGCGGCCGACCTCGACCCGGTGCTGTTCGACACGGTGCTGGCCGAGCAGGTCAGCAGCCGCGAGGAGCTGGAGTGGGACGAGCGCGAGGGCGTGCTGCGCGCCGAGCGCCAGCGCAAGGTCGGCGAGCTGGTGCTCAGCCGCGAGCCGCTGCAGCAGCTCGACGAGGCGGCGCGCGCCCGCGCCCTGCTCGGCCTGGTGCGGCGCAAGGGCCTGGAGCTGCTGCCATGGACGGCCGAACTGCGCCAGTGGCAGGCGCGGGTGGCGCTGCTGCGCCGCCTCGACCTGGCCGAGAAGCCGGACAGCGACTGGCCGGACGTCAGCGATGCGGCCTTGCTGGCGAGCCTGGAGGACTGGTTGCTGCCCTACCTGGGCAAGGTCAGCCGGCTCAGCCACTTCGCCAGCCTGGACCTGCCCGGCATTCTCGCCGGCCTGCTGCCCTGGCCGCTGCCGCAGCGCCTGGACGAACTGGCGCCGCGCAGCCTGACGGTGCCGTCCGGCTCGCGGATCGCCATCGACTACGGCGAGGAGCCGCCGGTGCTGGCGGTGCGCCTGCAGGAGCTGTTCGGCCTGGCCGCCACGCCGCGCATCGGCGGCGGGCGCCTGGGGCTCAAGCTGCACCTGCTGTCGCCGGCGCGCCGCCCGGTGCAGGTGACCCAGGACCTGGCCAGCTTCTGGGCCAATACCTACGGCGAGGTGAAGAAGGACCTCAAGGGCCGCTACCCCAAGCACTACTGGCCGGACGACCCGTTGATCGCCGAGCCGACCGCGCGGGCCAAGCCGCGCAAGTGACGGCTACTGCAGGTCGAGGTCGGCGCCGGCGGCCTGCAGTTCCTCGTAGGCGCGGTCCAGGCTCTCCAGCAGCTCGGCGCTGCCGACGCTGTGGCGCGAGGCGATCAGGCGCAGCTGCAGGTGCTGCAGCACGGTGAAGGGCAGCGGCGCGATGCCCAGCTCCTTGCGCGCCTGTTCCACCGGACTCTGGTAGTCGATGAGGAAGTCGCCGCGCTTGCGCAGAAGCATTTCCAGGGCGGCCGAGTGGGTGCTGGTGCGGTGGGTGGTCAGGCCCAGGCTGGGGTCGCCGAGCATGTCGTTGACCTGCTTCCAGTAGCTGTAGCCGCTGATCAGGATGATCCCGCGCCCGGCCAGGTCGCCGGGGATCTGCGGCGGCGGGGTGTCCTGGCGGTAGTACAGGGCCAGGTTGATCTCGCCGAAGTGATTGCGCGCCTCCAGGGTGTGGCCGGCCAGCTCGCTCTTGCCGCCGGCGCCGGGCCACAGCTGCACGCTGCCGTCCTGCAGGCCGGCATACAGGCGCGCGCCGGGCAGCGAGCGGTAGACGCCGCGGTAGCCGGCATGGCGCAGCAGGCGTTCGGTCAGGGCCAGCACGCTGCCGCGCGGCTGGCTGTCGCGGCCGGTCCAGGAGTAGGGGGGGAATTCGTAATAGCCTACGGTTACCGGGCGTAGGGTTTCGCCGGTTTGTGCCTGCGCGAAGGCGCAGCAGAGGAAGCTCAGCAGAACAACTAAAAGCGATCTTGGCATTGTCTAGTTCGCGGCTCTGCGGCCGTCTTGTTGTTATTGCGAATGACGATTCAGCCTGAGCATGGAGGCCGGCGCGGGCTTTGTCCAGTCGTCGGGGTGACCGGTCAGTCGAGCGGCAGCAGCAGGCGGGCGCTGAGCGGGCGATGGTCGGAAATGCCCAGGGTATCGGCATCCCGCACCCGCGCGTCGAGGCGCACCAGGCGCGGGCTGTGCAGCAGGTAGTCGACCGTGCGATCGGCCGCGGGCAGCTCGGGGTCGTTGGGGTGCTGGGTGTACCAGGCCGGTTGCGTGGCTTCCTGGGTGGTGGGGATGCTCGGGTAGCGCGCCAGCAGCGGGGCCAGCTCGCTGGGTTGCTGGAAATGCCGGCGCTGCCGGGGAGCCAGGCGCTGGTACTGGCCGGGCGGCAGCAGGTTCAGGTCGCCGCCGAGCAGCCAGGGCGTGCGCTGGCTTTCCAGCTGGTCGAGCAGGCTGCCGGTCATCGCCACCTGGCGGGCGGCATCGTCGCCGCTGGCGCTGGGTTCGGCCAGCTGGGTGTTGATCAGCGCCAGCTCCTGGCCGTTGGCCAGCGGCAGGTAGCTGGCGAGCAAGGCGTGCTGCGGCTGGAACTGGCGGCTCAGCGGGTTGCCGCGCAGGCGCGGCAGCTGCAGGCGCTCGGCACGGGCGATGCGCACGCGGCTGAGGGTGGCCAGCTTCATGCCGACGCTGCCCATGATCTGCGGGTGCGGCACGAATGCCGCCTGCCAGTAGAAGGCCGCGGCGCTGCACGGGTAGAGGTCGTTGAGGCGCTCGCGCAGCAGCTGCAGCTGGTTCTGGTAGTCGCTGGCGCGGGCGCCGTCGTGCAGTTCCTGCAGCAGCACCAGGTCGGGCTGTTCGTCGCGGATCACCCGCGCCACTTCGTCGAGGTTGTAGGCCAGGTCGGTGGCGGTCGGGCGCAGGTCGCGGCCGCCGGCCTGGTCGTGCCAGAACACGTAGCGCTTGCCGGCCAGGTACTGCACGTTCCAGGTCATCACCTTGAGCGCCTGGCCGGGCTGCAGCAGCGGCGTGCTGGCCGGGCAGGCGAGCTGCGCCGGCTCGCGGGCGGCGGGGTGCCAGGTCAGGCTGTAGACCAGCGCCGCGAGGACGGTGGCGCTGCTCAGCAGGCCGAGCAGGAGAAGGCGCAGGGGGCGGGGCAGGGTCATCGGCCGGGCTGGACTATGCTGAAAGTGCCCGAGCATACCCGAGATGCGCCGCCCGGGCATGCCCGCAGCCACCGAGGAGGACGCCAATGGACGAGGTACGGATCGCGCAACGAGGCCCCTACGCGGTGGATGTCTGCGCCGGGCAGGATTACTTCTGGTGTCGCTGCGGGCGTAGCGCCAAGCAGCCGTTCTGTGACGGCTCGCATCAGGGCACCGGCCTGCGGCCGCTGAAGCTGCATGCCGAGCGCAGCGAGACCCTGTTTTTCTGTGGCTGCAAGCACAGCCATACGCCGCCGCTGTGCGACGGTACGCATAACGATCTGTAGCGCATAAGCTGTTGCTGCTCGCCTGTTCGATTGAGCGGCGGCAGCTTGCAGAACCATGGGGGGCTCGTATGTATCGCAAGGTATTCGCCAGCAAGGTTTTCGAACGCAAGGTGGTGCTGATCACCGGCGGCTGTGCCGGCATCGGCCGTGCCCTGGCCATGCGCCTGGCCCAGGCCGGCGCGCGCCTGGTGATCCTCGATCTGCAGCAGGCGGAGCTCGACAGCCTGTTGCAGCACCTGCGCGACAACCTCAATTGCGAGGCCATCGGCCTGTGCTGCGACGTGGCCGATGCGGCGGCGGTGGCGCAGGCGGTGGCCCAGGCCTGCGAGCGCTTCGGCGGCATCGATGTGCTGATCAACAATGCCGGCATCACCCACCGCAGCACCTTCGCCGAGACCGAGCTGGCGGTGCTCCAGCGGGTCATGGCGGTCAACTACTTCGGCGCCGTGCACTGCACCAAGGCCGCGTTGCCCAGCCTGGTGGCGCGGCGCGGGCAGATCATCGTGCTCAGCTCGCTGTCCGGCTTCGCCCCGCTGCTTTACCGCAGCGCCTACAACGCCAGCAAGCATGCCCTGCACGGCCTGTTCGAGACCCTGCGCGCCGAGCTCAAGGGTTCGGGGGTGAATGTGATGCTGGTCTGTCCCGGCTTTACCGCCACCGACCTGCGCAAGAACGCCCTGGTCGGCGACGGCTCGATGGCCCAGCAACCGCCGCTGGCGATCGGCAAGGTGGCCTCCGCCCAGGATGTCGCCGAGTCCATCTACCGCGGCGCCCTGCGCCGCCGGCGCCTGCTGGTGCTGTCCAACGTCAACTGGCGGGCGCGCCTGCTGGCGCGTTTCTTCCCGCGCCTGTTCGAGCGGGTGCTGCTGCCGCGCCTGTCCGGCTTGAAGCCGGGTTCCAGCCGCTAAGGCGGGGCACCTTGGCCAGTCCAGCCTCGCGTAGGGTGCGCCGTGCGCATCAACAGGCCCGCACATTGCCCCGCTGCGCACGGCGCACCCTGCGGCTAGCCTGAAGCCGGTGTCAGTGGTTGTGCGGCTCGATGTACAGCTCGTAGACCTGCTCCATGTCCCAGTAGGCCGCCTCGATCTTGTGTCCGTCGAGGTCACGCACGAAGCAGCCGTAGTAGGGCTCACCATAGTCCGGGCGTGGACCGGGCGGGCC
The DNA here is from genome assembly GCF_009799925.1 of Pseudomonas sp. R-28-1W-6. Lineage (GTDB taxonomy): Bacteria > Pseudomonadota > Gammaproteobacteria > Pseudomonadales > Pseudomonadaceae > Aquipseudomonas. Next base: position 223,178 of record NZ_WELK01000003.1, on the reverse strand, counting down.
GTCGGGGCTGGCGCCGGCCTCCAGGGCGGCGGCGTAGAAGGCCTGCACGGAGGCCTTGTCCGGGGCGACGAAACCGAAGTGGCTGCCGTTGCCGACGCTGGCCGGCTGGCCGTCGATCGGCGTCTGCACCCAGAACTCCGGGTACTCGCGGCCCCAGGCCACCGCGCCGGGATGGGCCAGGATGCGCTTGCAGCCCAGCGTCGGCAGGACCTGGTCGTAGAAGGCCACGGCCTGCTCGAAGCGGTTGGTGCCAATGGACACGTGCGACAGGATGCTCGGGTTGCTGGCGGACATGCGTGTTCCTCCCTGGATAAACAGTTCTGGCTAGCCTAGCTGCTCTGGCTTTCCTCTGCCGGCTGCGGCGTGCAGAGCATGAAGCAGCGGAACAGCACCACCGTGGAGAACAGCTGGAGGAAGCCGTTGAGGATGTCCAGCAGCAGGCTGCCGACCGCATCCGGCTGTTCGCCGAGCAGCTGCAGGGTCCAGTCGTCGAGCAGCCACAGCGGCACGATCACCAGCAGCACGCAGGCCAGCAGCGACCAGAAGTGGCCGATGGTCAGCATGAAGCTCTCGCGCATGGCCTGCAGCGGCGTGAGCCCGCGCAGCACCAGCAGGTATTCGGCGAAGGCCAGCTTGACCATCACCCACAGCGCCGGCAGCACGAAGGCGCTGGCGGCCAGCATGATCAGTAGGGTACTCAGCCCGGCCAGCACGGCGAAGCTCGGCCACAGCAGCGCGCTGGCCGCCAGCAGGTTGCGCAGGCTCGGCCGGCGGCCCTGGCTGCGCGCGTCGAGGAACAGGATCAACGCGGCGCTGTACAGCGGGTAGATCACCAGGCCGACCAGCAGCTCGTAGGTGGGCGAGTGCGCGGCCGGCACCAGGCCGCTGACCACGGCGCGCAGCAGGCACTCCACGGCGATCAGCGGCAGGCACAGCGGCGCGATGCTGTGCAGGTTGCGGCTGAAGAAGATGAATGAATCGCGCAGGACGCTGAGTGGGTTCATGGCGGATTTCGCGGCAGTACTTCAACTTTTACTTTAGCCGATGACCGGGGCCGGCGAACATGACGCGCATCGCTACTGGCTGACGCATAATGGCCGCCGCCTTTCCTGCAGGTCCCCTCGTGAAGAAAATCGCTCTGTTCGCCGATGTGCAGAACCTCTACTACACCGTGCGCCAGGCCCATGGCTGCCACTTCAACTATGCCGCCCTGTGGGCCGAGGTCAGCGCCGGCGGGCAGATCGTCGAAGCCTACGCCTACGCCATCGACCGCGGCGACGCCAAGCAGCGCCAGTTCCAGCAGATCCTGCGTAACCTGGGGTTCCAGGTACGCCTGAAACCCTTTATCCAGCGCAGCGACGGCTCGGCCAAGGGCGACTGGGACGTGGGCATCTGCATCGACGTGCTGGACGCCGCGCCGCGGGTCGACGAAGTGGTGCTGGCTTCCGGCGACGGCGACTTCGACCTGTTGCTGGACAAACTGCGCAGCGCCCACGGGGTGAGCAGCTGCGTGTATGGCGTGCCCGGGCTGACCGCCAACTCGCTGATCCGCGCCGCCGACCGCTATGTGCCGGTTGAGGGCGCGCTGCTCTTGAAGAACTGAGGATGCTGGATGCTTGACCGTATCGCCGTAATCGACTTTGAAACCACCGGCATGTCGCCGGCACAGAATGCCCGGCCGACCGAGATCGGCGTGGCGATCATCGAGGGTGGCCGGATCGTCGAGCGCTACCAGAGCCTGATGAATGCCGGGGCCTGGATTCCGCCGTTCATCGAGCAGCTCACCGGCATCAGCAATGCCATGGTGCGCAGCGCGCCGCCGGTGGCCCAGGTGATGGGCGAGGTGGCCGATTTCGTCGGGGCCACGCCGCTGCTGGCGCACAACGCCGCCTTCGACGCGAAGTTCTGGGATGCCGAGCTGGCCCTGCTGCGCCGCCGGCGCAGCCAGGAGTTCGCCTGCTCGCTGCTGCTGGCCCGGCGCCTGCTGCCGGAGGCGCCCAGCCACAAGCTGGGCAACCTCAATCGCTGGGCCAGCCTGCCGGACACCGGCCAGGCCCACCGCGCGCTGGCCGATGCGGAGATGGCGGCCAACCTGACCCTGCTGCTGGCCCGGCGCCTGCGCGAGCATGGCGTGGCCGAAGTCAGCCATGCCTACCTGTGCGGCCTGCAGAAGCTCTCGGCGGCCAAGGTGCGCGCCCTGCTCAAGGCGTAGCCCGCTAGCCATTAGCTGGGCCCTGAGCGTGCGCAGCAGGTAAACTTGCGCCCTGTTCCTCCTCTTGCCGGTTACCTGCCATGACTTTCGCCGCCCTCGGCCTGATCGACCCCCTGCTGCGCGCCCTCGACAGCCTCGCCTACCGCACCCCGACGCCGGTGCAGAAGGAGGCGATCCCCGCCGTGCTCAGGGGCCGCGACCTGCTCGCCGCGGCGCAGACCGGCACCGGCAAGACCGCCGGGTTCGCCCTGCCGCTGCTGCAAAAACTGACCATGGAAGGCGGCCAGGTGGCGAGCAACTCGGTGCGTGCCCTGGTGCTGGTGCCGACCCGCGAGCTGGCCGAACAGGTGCACCAGAGCATCCTGCAGTACGGGCAGAACCTGCCGCTGCGTACCTACGCGGTGTACGGCGGGGTCAGCATCAACCCGCAGATGATGAAGCTACGCAAGGGCATCGACCTGCTGGTGGCCACCCCCGGCCGGCTGCTCGACCTGTACCGGCAGAACGCGGTGAAGTTCAACCAGCTGCAGGTGCTGGTGCTGGACGAAGCCGACCGCATGCTCGACCTGGGTTTCGCCCGCGAGCTGGACGAAGTGTTCTGCGCCCTGCCGAAGAAGCGTCAGACCCTGCTGTTCTCCGCGACCTTCTCCGAAGCCATCCGCAGCATGGCCAAGGAGCTGCTGCACGACCCGCTGAGCGTCGAGGTCAGCCCGCGCAATGCCGCGGCGCAGAGCGTCAAGCAGTGGCTGGTGACGGTGGACAAGAAGCGCAAGAGCGAACTGTTCCTGCACCTCTACCGCAGCCAGCGCTGGGACCAGGTGCTGGTGTTCGTGAAGACGCGCAAGGGCGTCGACGAGCTGGAGAAACTGCTGCTGGCCGAGGGCATCGCCGCCGACTCGATCCATGGCGACAAGCCGCAGCCGTCGCGCCTGCGCGCCCTGCAGCGCTTCAAGGACGGCGAGGTGCGGGTGCTGGCGGCCACCGATGTGGCGGCGCGCGGTCTGGATATCGACGACCTACCGCTGGTGGTCAATTTCGACCTGCCGATCGTCGCCGAGGACTACGTGCACCGCATCGGCCGCACCGGTCGTGCCGGCGCCAGCGGCCAGGCGGTGTCGCTGGTGTGCGCCGACGAGGTGCAGTTGCTGTCGGCCATCGAGGTGCTGATCCGCCAGACCCTGCGCCGGGTCGACGAGCCGGGCTTCGAGCCGGATCACCGGGTGCCGCAGACCGACGCCAGCGGCCAGGTGCTGAAGAAGCCGAAAAAGCCGAAGAAGCCCAAGGTGGTCGGCGGCAAGGCCGGCCTGGGCAAGTGGCTGGAAAGCGAGGAACCGGCCGCCCCCGTGGTCAGAGCGGTGCGCAAGGCGCCGAGCTTCGGCGGCAAGCCGAAGAAGAAGCCCTGAGCGACCTGCCCGCGTAGGGTGCGCCCTGCGCACCGGGGCCCTTGCGTGGTCGTTGGTGCGCGCGGCGCACCCTACAAAGCGGCCGTGGCGCCGTGCTTACGTGGCTGGGTGGCCGAGCTTGTGCATGGCCGCATCGGTCATGTCGTAGAGCATCACGCAGACATGCTCGATCTCGCCCAGCGCAGCGGCCAGCGGCAGGATGGTGACGTTCTGGTACATGAAGTCGGCCTGCCCGGTGATTGGCTGGTAGCTCTTGAAGTGCAGCAGGTAGGGGCGCTGTTCCCACAGGCTGAAGGCGCGGGTGCCCAGTTGCACCACGGTTTCCACCTTGCGCCGCAGCCAGGGTTCGTCGATTTCGCCGAACAGCTCGAACAGGCAACGCCCCTGCACCGTGTCGGCACCCAGGCCGGAGTGGTTCTCCATGAAGCTGTTCCACACCTCGATGCGGTAGCTGCGGTCGAGCACTATGACCCCGACATCCAGGCACTGCACGATGTCGAGCAGCCAATGCACTTCTTTGATATCGATCTGCGCCGGCATGGCTACTCCATCAGGTAGTGGATTTTCTGGGTCAGGCGCGGCAGCGAGTCTTCGGTGAACAGCAGCAGCAGGTCGAAGTGCACCGCGTGGCCTTCCAGGCCGTAGCTGATCTCCACTGCCAGGGTCTGCTTCCAGCGCCGCTGGTTGAGGCTGATCAGTTGCTCGATGGAGGCGTGCTGGCCGAGCAGCTGCGGGTGGCCCTGGGAGAAGCGCACGTCGATCTGTTCGGCGATCCCGGACAGGCAGGCGCCGATGAGGATGCTCGCCAGGTCGAGGAGCATCTCCGAGGTATCCCGCTCGCCCTGCGGCTGCCAGTCGAGCAGGCGGGCGATGTCGGCGGTTTCCGAGTCGTGGAACAGCAGCAGCGCCTCGCCGGCGATGGCGTCGCCGATGAAACCCTGGCACACCGCGCTCAGGCGTTCGCCGCGCTGGGCGTCGAGCAGGGCCATGTGCAGTTCGCTGACCTCGAAGATGTTGACGTTGGGGATCGGCAGGCGCACGAACACCTTCAGCACCCGCGCCAGCAGGGCGGCGGCGCGGCCCATGGCGACGTTGCTGACCTCGCGCAGGGCGTCGCGGAAGTTGACCCGGAGCGCCGGTTCGGCCCGCGGCGGCGCCGTTTCGGGGAGCGCCGGCGGGTGGAACAGGCCCAGGCGGATCAGGGTGGCGCGCAGTTCCTCGGTGGCCACCGGCTTCCTGATGAAACCCAGCGCGCCCAGCTCCTGCACGCGGCGCAAGGCCTCTGCCTGGACATCGCCGGAAACCACCACGACCCGGCTGTGCAGGCCTTCGGCGCGCAGCCGGGCGAGCACCTGGTAGCCGTCCAGCACCGGCATGGTCAGGTCGAGCAGCACCACCTGGCCGAGGCCCTGGCGAATCGCGGCCAGGGCCTCTTCGCCCTGGGTGGCCTGGCTGATGCGCACCGGCCACTCGGGCGGCAGGGCCCGGATCAGCTGCTTGCGCGCCATGGCGGAGTCGTCACAGACCAGGAGTGGAATCACCGAAACACCACACTGCAGAGGTTGGTTGGGCATAGGCCCAGCATAGCCGCTGGGCAGGGGCGAGGTCAGTTCGGCGTGTCGCCGAGGTTGAACGAGTAGGTGTTGCGCCCGGCGTTCTTCGCCGCATACATGGCGCGGTCGGCCTGCTGCACCAGGGCCTCGATGTCGTCGCCGTCGCGCGGGAACAGGCTGACGCCCATGCTCGCCTGGACCCGCACCTCGTGGCCGTCGATCAGCATGGGCAGCTGGAAGCGGTCGTGCAGTTTTTCCAGGATGGCGACGATCTGCTGGGGATCTTCGACCGCCTCGAAGAGGATGACGAACTCGTCGCCGCCCAGGCGCGCCACCGTGTCGCTCTCGCGGGTGGCCGAGCGCAGCAGGTTGGCCACCGCCTGCAGCACGTGGTCGCCGAGGCTGTGGCCGAGGCTGTCGTTGAGCTGCTTGAAGTGGTCGAGGTCGACGAACAGCACGGCCAGCTGCTTGCCACTGCGCCGCGAGGTGGCCAGGGCGTGCTCGAGGCGTTCGAAGAACACCCGGCGGTTGGGCAGGCCGGTCAGCGGGTCGTGCCGGGCCAGGTGTTCGAGGGCGCTGCGGCTGCGGGTCAGCTCGTCGAGGTGGCTGAGGATCTCCTCCTGCATCTGGCGGAAGCTGTGCGCCAGCTGGCCCAGTTCGTCCTGGCGGCGCGGCAGCTCGCTGATCCGCCGTTCCCGGGAGAACCGCTGCACGGCCTGGTTCATCAGCTTCAGCGGGCTGGTCATGGCGCGCGAGGCGAATACGGCGACCAGCAGGGCTAGCAGGCTGAACAGCAGGACCACCTGGGCGATGCGCTGCCCCAGACCGCTGGCCTCGGCCAGGACATGGCTCTGCGGCAGGCCGAGGCCGAGGATGACGAAGCGCTCGGCGCTCTGCGGGTTGACCGAGAGGCGCACGAAGGCCGCTACCAGCGGCTCGCGCTGCGCCCGTTCGGCGCTGCGGGTGACCAGTTTGTCGCGGCCGTTGTCGGCCAGCAGCGGGGCGACTTCGGGGAACTCGTCCTGGATGAACCAGCGCCGGCCCTGGTCGAAGCCGAAGGTGCGGTTGTGCTGCGGGTGGATCAGCAGATCGCCCCAGCGATTGCTCAGGTACACCCGGTACTGCTCGGGCAGGTCGCCTTGCAGCTGGGCGAACAGCTCGGCGAGGTCGACGTTGATCACGATCAGGGCGACCACCTTGCCGGCGCTGTCGGCCACCGGCGTGGAGACGTGCAGGGTCGGCCGGTCCTGGCTGGAGTGCGCGCCCTGCTCGTGGTTGATCACGATGGGCGACAGGCGCACCTCGCCGGGCTGCAGGCGCAGGGTGTCGAACACATAGGCGTAGTGGCCCTTCTCCTGCAGCTGGCTGCCGTCGATCTGCAGCAGGCGCTCGCCGTCGCGGTCCACCCGCACCTGCTCGAGGCCGTGGTCGGCGGCGCTGATCAGGCGGATCTGCACGTACTCGGGGTGCACCTTGAGCTGCGAGCGGAACAGCTCGCCGAGGTCGCCTGCCACGTGTTCCCGTTCGATCTGGCTGGCGCCGGCCGGCAGGTCACGCACCCGGGCGACGCTGGCCAGCAGCAGGGCGTCGCGGGAAACCCCCTCGATGCTGCTGCGCAGGTTGCGCCCGAGCACCTGGGCGGCCGTCAGCAGGTCGCGTTCGGCGGCCTTGAGCAGCAGGCCGCGGCTGTTGTGGTAGGAGTAGTAGCCGGTCAGGCCGGAGACCAGGATGCCGAACAGGGCCAGCAGGGCGCCCAGCTTGAAGGCGATGCCGAACTTCATGGCGCCTCCTGCAGCGGCGGCCGTTCGCCGGACAGGATGCGCTGCCACAGCGCGGCGCGGCGGGCGTCGTCCTCGACCGGGCGCAGCCAGATCAGTTGCCCAGGCTTGTCGGTGCCGCTCGGCTCTTCCAGGGTGTTGGACAGCCCCTGGCGCTCGGTCAGGGCGCGGCTGACGTGGGCTTCCAGGGTGAAGTTGATCCAGGCCTCGGCCAGCGCCACGTCGCGCACGCCGCGGCTGATCGCCCAGCAGTCGAGCCAGGCCAGGGCGCCTTCGCGCGGGATCACGTAGCCGACATCGGCGCCGGCATCGCGCAGCTGCTTGAGTTGCTGGCGCCCGTAGTTGGCGAAGAGCAGGGCCACCCGATGCTCGCGGAACAGGCTGGCGGCCTCCTCCGGCAGGGCATAGAAGGTCAGCACGTTGCGCCGCAGGGCGATCAGTTGCTCGGTGACCAGGGGAAAGTCCTCGGCGGCGATGTTGAACGGGTCGCGGCCGCGGGCCTGGCTGGCCAGGGAAAAGTTGTGGCTGCTGGCGTTGAAGGCCAGCACGCGGCCCCGGTAGCGCGGGTCCCACAGGCTGGTGATGGAGGTGGGCGGCTCGGCGAACTGCTGGCGGTCGTAGATCAGGCCCATGTCCGAGTAGGTGTAGGGGATCGCGTAGACCTTGCCGGCGGCCATGATGCCGGGAATCTTCGGGTAGTCGCGAAAGCGCCAGAGCTGGCGGGTGGTGTTGGCGATGCGCGCCGGCTGCAGCGGTTGCAGCAGGTGGCGGCCGATGTAGTACTCGATTTCCGCGGTGTTGGCGGCGATCAGGTCGTAGTTGCCGCCCTGGTTCTCCGCCAGCTTGCTGCGCAGCTTGTCGTCGCTGCCGACCAGGGTCACCTCGACCTGCACATCGTGCAGGGCCTCGAACTCGGCCACCAGGTCCGGGTCGGCATAGCCGGGCCAGGCGAGCAGGCGCAACGTCTGGCTGCCGGCGTGAGCCAGGGCGGGGGCCAGAGCGGTGAGCAGGGCGAACAGCAGCGGGCGCAGGTACGTCATGGACGAGGCCAAGAGCAAGGGAGCTGCTGCAGTGTATACGATGGCAATCTGCCTTGCCGAGCCGTCTGCGCTGCCCCTTTTCGGTGCTTTGGCGGGGCCTGGCGGGTAATTCTGGCGGGGCGTGCTAGCGTTTTCCGGGTCAGTCACTTTCTACAGGAATGCCGCCATGGAAGATAACGCCCTGCTCAGCGCCGGAACCGCCAAGGCCAATCAACTGCTCGACCTGGTCGCCCAGTATGGCGCGGCGTTCGGCGTGAAGATTCTCGCGGCCATCGCCTTCTGGGTGATCGGCCGCTGGCTGATCGGCTTTGCCGTCGGCCTGGTGCAGAAGGCCCTGGGCAAGCAGTCGGTCGACCCGACCGTGCTGCGCTACCTGGGCTCCTTCATCACCGTGACCCTCAACATCATTCTGGTGATCGGCATCCTCGGCTATTTCGGCGTGCAGACCACCACCTTCGCCGCGCTGATCGCTGCGGTCGGCCTGGCCATCGGCATGGCCTGGTCGGGGCTGCTGGCCAACCTGGCCGCCGGCGGCTTCATCATCGTCCTGCGCCCGTTCAAGGTCGGCGATTTCATCTCGGCTGGCGGGGTCACCGGCACGGTGACCGAGATCGGCCTGTTCGCCACGGCGATCAACACCCCGGACAACGTGCTGACCCTGGTCGGCAACAACAAGATCTTCAGCGACAACATCCAGAACTATTCGCACAACGCCTTCCGCCGGGTCGACCTGCAGGCCCAGCTGTCCGGCGCGGCGGACTGGAAGGCGGCGGTGGCCCTGCTCAAGCAGCGCATCGCCGCCATCGACAACGTGCTGGCCACGCCCGCGGTGGATGTGGAAATCCTCGAGTTCAACCTGGTCGGCCCGGTGCTGGCGGTACGCCCCTACTGCCATAACGACCACTACTGGCAGGTCTATTTCGACAGCAACAAGGTGCTCAAGGATGCCCTGGGCGAGGCCGGCTTCCCGGCGCCGATGCCGGCGCAGGTGGTGATCATGCAGCAGGCGCCGAACGCCTGACGGGCCCTCGCTGGCGGCGGGTCAGGCCTGCTGGTCGAGCGGCCTGCGCAGCTCCTGCAGTTCGCTGCGCGCCTGCGCCAGGCAGGCCTGGTGCAGGTTGCGGTAGTGCCTGGGCGCGCGGCGGGCGTAGCCGTCGATCTGTTCCAGCAACTCGCGCGCCTCGCGGCTGCGCCCCAGCTGCTTGAGCAGCAGGGCGTAATGCAGGGGTGCCTCGGGGCCGGCGAAGTAGCCGAGCAGGGCGCGGTATTCCTCTTGCGCCTTGAGCACCTCGCCCTGCTGCGCCAGGGCCTGGGCATACAGCAGGTGGCCGTCGGCGCTGCGGAAGTCGGGGTTGTGTTCGCGCAGTTGTTCCAGGCTCAGGCGACAGGCTGCGGCCTCGCCGTGGGCGAACTGGGCGCGGGCCAGGCCGAGGAGGATGTCCGGGGCATGGGCGTGGATGCCGCGCAGGGCCGCGCGGTAGTGCTCGACGGCCTCTGCGGCCTGGCCCAGGCGCAGCAGCTCGTCGGCGAGCAGTACGCGGGTTTCGCGGGTGTCGCTGATCGCCAGGTCGTTACGCAGGGCGCGCAGGTGGCGCTCGGGGTCGAGGCGATCGTGCAGCCGATTCACCGCGCGGCGGCCGCGGCGGCTGCGCAGCAGGTCCGGGAGCATGATGCCGAGGGCATAGATCAGGCAGCCGAGGCCGGGCAGGGCGATGATCAGGTAGATCCAGTAGCGCTCCTGGCCGCTGCGCACCACGTGCAGACCGCAGAATACCTGGCAGGCGATGAGTAACAGGGCGAGCAGGGGCATGGCTTCGGCATCCGTGCTGAGAGGGCCTTCTATGTATCATGCGCCCGCCGGGCTGTCAGGCGCAGGTCTGTGACCGGCTTCAGGTTGGCGTGCTGGCGGCCCACTTCGGCGCCACGTCCGGCTGCCAGGCGGCCAGGCGGTCCAGCAGCTCGCCGGCCGCCTCGCTGCGTTGCAGCATGCCGCGGTGCGGGGCGCGGACGAAGCCTTCGGCCACCAGGTGATCGAGGAAACCGCTGAGCTGCCGGTAGAAGGCGTTGACGTCGAGCAGGCCGAGCGGCTTGCCGTGGTAGCCGAGCTGGCCCCAGGTCCATACCTCGAACAGTTCCTCCAGGGTGCCGAGGCCGCCGGGCAGGGCGATGAAGGCGTCGGCCAGTTCGGCCATGCGCGCCTTGCGGGCATGCATGCCGTCGACCACTTCCAGGCGGGTCAGGCCCTTGTGGCCAATTTCCGAGCGCTCCAGGCTCTGCGGGATGATGCCGATGACCTGGCCGCCGGCCGCCAGGGCCGCGTCCGCCACCACGCCCATCAGGCCCACGGCTCCGCCGCCATAGACCAGGGTCAGGCCACGCTCGGCGAGGGTGCGGCCGAGGGTGACGGCGGCTTCACGGTAGAGCGGGTTGCTGCCGGTGCTGGCACCGCAGAACACGCAGACGGACTTGAGGCTCATGCAAGGCTCCTGTGGGCGAAATGGCGCACAGGGTAGACCTTGGCAGGGCCACGGTTCAAATCAGCGCGTGTTCGTCCGGGCAGTTGCCGCTGGCTCCGGCGGCGTAGGCGGCGAACAGGTGGTGCAGCAGGCTGCTGAGCGACATGGGTGGATCTCCTGGGGGCTACAGTTGCAGCCTAGTCGCTCCCGGCGCAGGTGATCGGTTGATTGTCTCGATCGTGGCGATAGCGCCGGCTTCCATCAACCAGCCAGCAGCCAGACCCCGGCGCCGGCCGTGGCGGCGCCCGCCAGGCGCACCAGCGGTGCCGCCGCCTGCGGCAGGTAGCGCACCAGGGCATAGCCGCCGGCGTGCAGGGCACCGGTGGCGGCGACGAAGCCGGCGGCGTAGGTCCAGGGGCTGGCCAGTGCCGGCAGCTCCAGGCCGTGGGCCACGCCGTGGCTCAGGGCGAACAGGCCGGTGAGGCCGAGCGCCATGGCCCGCGGCAGGCGCGCGGCCACGGCCACCAGCAGGCCGAAGGCCAGCACCGAGCCGGCGATGCCGGTTTCCAGCAGCGGCAGCCGCAGGCCGGCGAAACCGAGCAGGCCGCCCAGCAGCATGCTGGCGACGAAGGCCAGCGGCAGCACCCAGCGCGTGGCGCCCCGTTGCTGGGCGGCCCACAGGCCGACGGCGAGCATCGCCAGCAGGTGATCGAGGCCGAGCAGCGGGTGGCTCAGGCCGGCCAGCAGGCCGGCCTGGTCGTGGCCGGGATGGGCGAAGGCCACGGCCGGGGTGAGGAACAGGGCGAGGGCATACAGGCTTTTACGCAGGTTCATGGCGGGCTCCTTGCGGTGGTTCAGGCGGCAGTCAGCATGCCGTGGCGTTCGATGAAGGCGATGATCTGGTCGAGCCCCTGGCCGACCTTCTGGTTGCTGAACACGAAGGGCTTGTCGCCGCGCATCTTGCGCGCGTCGCGGTCCATCACCTCCAGGGAGGCGCCGACCATCGGCGCCAGGTCGACCTTGTTGATCACCAGCAGGTCGGACTTGCAGATGCCCGGGCCGCCCTTGCGCGGCAGCTTGTCGCCGGCGGAGACGTCGATCACGTAAAGGGTCAGGTCCGACAGCTCGGGGCTGAAGGTGGCCGAGAGGTTGTCGCCGCCCGATTCGACGATGATCAGGTCGAGGCCGGGGAAGCGCCGGTTGAGCTGGTCGACCGCCTCCAGGTTGATCGAGGCGTCCTCGCGGATCGCCGTGTGCGGGCAGCCGCCGGTTTCCACGCCGATGATCCGCTCCGGCGCCAGGGCCTGGTTGCGCACCAGGAACTGGGCGTCTTCCTGGGTGTAGATGTCGTTGGTGACCACGGCGATGTTGTAGCGCTCGCGCAGGGCCAGGCACAGGGCCAGGGTCAGGGCGGTCTTGCCGGAACCGACCGGGCCGCCGATGCCGACGCGCAGGGGTTGGCTGTTCATGGATGCTTCCTTATCAAGAGCGGAATAGACGGCTGTACTGGCGCTCGTGCGCCATGCTCGCCAGGGCCAGGCCGAAGGCGGCGCTGCCCCAGTGGGCGGGTTCGAGTGCGCTGGCCTGGCGCTGTGCCTGCTCCAGCCGGGGCAGCAGGTGCGAGGTCAGGCGCTGGGCGGCTTGCTGGCCGAGCGGCAGGGTCTTCATCAGCACCGCCAGCTGGTTTTCCAGCCAGCCCCACAGCCAGGCGGCGAGGGCATCCTGCGGCTCGATCTGCCAGGCGCGGGCGGCCAGGGCCCAGGCGGGTGCCAGGCCGATTTCGCCTGGTCCGGCGAGGAAATCGCGGGCGGCCTGATCCAGTTCCGGCAGGCCGTCGAGCAGTTGTTTGAGCGAGTAGCCCATCTGCCGGCTTTCCAGGGCCAGCTCGCGGGTTTCGCGGCTGGCGTGGTGTTGCTCGGCCAGCTCGGCCAGGGCCTGCCAGTCGCCGCTGGCGGCGGCCGTGCAATGGGCCAGCAGCAGCGGTGCCTCGAAGCGCGCCAGGTTGAGCAGCAACTGATCGGCAATCCAGCGCGCGGCGCTGTCCTGGCTGTCGACCAGGCCCTGCTCGACGGCCAGCTCCAGGCCTTGCGAGTAGCTGTAGCCACCGATCGGCAGCTGCGGGCTGGCCAGTCTGAGGAGCGCCCAGGCGTTATTCATGGGCGGTAACCGGCAGGCCATGCGGCTGTTGCGCGCTGGCCAGGCGGAGCGGCGCCCAGGCCTGGTTCATGGGCGCACGCCGAACTGGTGCAGGCGCGGCGCGTAATTGAAGTCGGCGTCGCCCGCGTGCGAGTGGTGATGGCCGCCGCCGTAGGCGCCATGCTCCGGCTGGAACGCCGCCTCGAGGGGGCAGGTGCTGGCACCGAGCTGGTCGAGCATGGCCTTGAGCACATAGTCGTCGAGCAGGCGCAGCCAGCCGTCGCCCAGCTGCAGGGCGACATGGCGGTTGCCCAGGTGGTAGGCGGCGCGGGTCAGTTCGAAGGCGTTGGCGCAGGTGACGTGCAGCAGCGCCTCCGGACGCGCGCAGACCCGCACGATGCGCCCGTCCGCGGCGCGCAGGCAGTCGCCATCGCGCAGCGGCGGCTGGCCGCGCTCGAGGAACAGGCCGACGTCTTCACCGGCTGCACTGAAGCAGCGCAGGCGGCTCTTGCTGCGGGCATCGAAGGTCAGGTGCAGCTCTTCGTCCCAATGCGGCTGGGGTTCGAGGCGGTGGTGAATCACCAGCATGGCGGGCTTCCGGCCTGAGAGTGTGCTGGTGCTAGAGCAAGGGGCTTGCCAAGAACGGACGGGCCCCGCGGTTGGCGGCGGCATGCCTGATTACGGGGGCTGGCGCCGCCTTGCTTTGGTGCCTGGTCGGGCGGTGCGCTGCTTTTTGGTGCGCCTAGCTCTCGGCGCGGTCCAGGCCCAGGCCCAGGCCTTGCCAGTGCTTGGCGCCGATGAAGATGAAGCGCAGCTGCTGAACCATCTTGGCTTCCGGGGTGAGGTGGGCCGGCAGAGAGGCGGCCGGCGGGTCGATCAGTTCCGGCAGGGTGGCGAAGACCGTCTTCACCACCAGGTCGGACACCACGTCGATCGCGGCATCGTCCAGGTGCGGCATGCGGCTCATCAGCTTGAGGTCGGCCGCCAGGTCGTCGGTGATCTGCTGGCGCAGCCGGCCGATGGCCTGGCGCACTGGCTGCGAGCCGCCGTACTGCTCGCGGGCGAGAAACAGGAACTGGTTGCGGTTGGCGCTGATGGCGTCGAGGAAGATCCGCGTGCTGGCCTCGATGATGCCGCCCAGCTCGAACTCGTTGCGTCGTACTTCGCGCAAGGTGTCGCGGAAGGTGGCATCGACCTCGTCGACCAGCGCCAGGCCCAGTTCGTCCATGTCGTGGAAGTGCCGGTAGAAGCCGGTCGGCACGATGCCGGCGGCCCGGCTGACCTCGCGCAGGCTCAGGCTGTCGAAGCCGCGGTTGCTGTCCATCAGGCAGCGCGCGGCATCCATCAGGGCATGTCGGGTCTGCTGTTTCTGTGCGGCGCGTGGCGACATGGGGACTCGGTGTTTCGCTATGGGGCGGGTTTGCGCCGCACTCTAACAAATGCGCTTCGCAGGCGTCGAACCGCCATTTCAGTGAACGAGTGTTGACTGACAAATGGTGCTTCTGCCATTGTTGTGTACAAGTGTTCACTGGAGTCCGCCATGACCCTGATCCCGCTGAGCTGGTCGCGTGTCCTGAGTCCTCTGCTGCAGCCGCTGCGCTGGCTGGCGGCGCGCCGCTGGCTGCGCGAGTCCGAGGTGGATGCCGTGCTGGCCTGGCTGCAGCCGGCCTGGCGCCTGAACCGGGTGTTCGCCCGGGTCGAGGGGCGCGAGTGGGTGGCCGAGGACATGCTGGCGCTGCGCCTGCGCTGCAACGCCAACGCCCGCGGCTGGCGCGCCGGCCAGCATGTGCAGCTGTACCTGGCGCTGGACGGCTTGCGCCATAGCCGCAGCTACAGCCTGACCCGGGTCGGCGCGGCTGGCGGCATCGAACTGGCGATCCGCCGCCAGCCGGGCGGGCGCCTGTCCAATCGCCTGCTCGATCATCTGGCCGTCGGCGGCGTGCTGGAGCTGGGCCAGGCCCAGGGCGAGCTGCACTGGCCACAGGACTCCGCCGGGGTGGCGCTGCTGGCCGCCGGCAGCGGCATCACGCCGCTGCTCGGCCTGCTGCGCGAGGCCCTGGCCAAGGGCTTTGCCGCGCCCGTGAGCCTGCTGCACTACGTGCGCGAACAGGGTCAGCGGCCTTTTGTCGAGGAACTGCAGCAACTGATGACGCGCCATCCGAACCTCAGCGTGCGCTGGGCGCTGACCGGCCAGCCGGCGGCGGATGAGCCACTGCGCGGGCGTTTTACCGGCGAGCACCTGCAGGGGCTGGCGCCGCACCATGTGCTGGCCTGCGGGCCGGCCGGCTTCGTCGCGACGGTCGCCGAGCACTGGCATGGCCCGCTGCAGGTGGAGGCCTTTACCGCGCCCGAGCGCCCTGTCGAGCCGGGGGCGACGGTGCGCCTGGGCTTCGTCCGCACCCGCCGGCAGGTCACCGGCGACAGCGCGCGCAGCCTGCTGGAACAGGCCGAAGCCGCCGGCCTGCGCCCGGCCCACGGCTGTCGCCAGGGCATCTGCGCCAGCTGCACCTGCACCCTGCTCGGCGGCGCGGTGCGCGATTTGCGCAACGGCGCGCTGTTCGCCGAACCGGGCCAGCCGATCCGCCTGTGCATCAGCGCGCCGGCCGGCGATGTGGACATCGATCTGTAATTTCCGCCTGCCGTGGCGGCAGGCAAACCGAGGTGACTATGCGTGACGATCGCCAACTGAGCAGTGCGGAACTGGATGCCTTCGGCGCCGAACTGGATGCCCTGCGCAGTCGCACTCTGGCCGACCTGGGGGCGGCGGATGCGCGTTATATCCGCCGGGTGCGCGGTGCGGTGCGGCTGTGCTGCTGGAGCGGGCGGGCGCTGCTGATGCTCGGCTGGTTCCCGCCGACCTGGCTGCTCGGCACGCTGTTGCTGGGGCTGGGCAAGATCCTCGAGAACATGGAGCTGGGCCACAACGTCATCCATGGCCAGTACGACTGGATGAACGACCCGGAGTTTTCCGGGCGCCGCTACGAGTGGGACATCGCCGGCCCGGCCGACTTCTGGCGGCACACCCACAACCACGTGCACCACACCTGGACCAATGTGCTGGGCATGGACGACGACGTCGGCTATGGCGTGGTGAGGCTGTTCCCCGAGCAGCGCTGGAAGCCCTTCTACCGCTGGCAGCCGCTGTGGGTGACCCTGCAGGCGCTGCTGTTCCAGTACTCGATTGCCATCCAGCACCTGCGCCTGGACCAGGTCTACAAGGGCAAGCTGAGTAAGGACGAGCTGCGTCCGCTGCTGCGCCAGTTCACTGCCAAGCTGCTGCGCCAGTGGGGCAAGGACTACCTGTGCTTCCCGCTGCTGGCCCTGCTGCTGGGCGCCAACGCCCTGGCCGTGCTGGCCGGCAATGGGCTGGCCAACCTGTTGCGCAACCTGTGGACCTTCGCGGTGATCTTCTGCGGCCACTTCACCGAGCAGGCGGCGGTGTTCAGCAAGGACTCGGTAGTGGGCGAGAGCCGCGGCCACTGGTACCTGCGCCAGTTGCGCGGGTCGAGCAACCTGAGCGGCGGCCAGCTGTTCCACATCCTCACCGGCAACCTCAGCCACCAGATCGAGCACCATCTGTTTCCCGACCTGCCGGCGCGGCGCTATGCGGCGCTGGCGGTGGAAGTGCGCGAGATCGCCGCGCGCTACGGCCAGGTCTACAACTGCGGCGGCTTCGGCGCGCAGCTGGCCACGGTGCTGCGGCGCATCTGGCAGTACCGCCTGCCGAATGCGGCCGTCGCCGCGGCCTAGCGCTGGAAGGCGCAGGTCAGGTAGTGGTTGCTCAAACCCTGGCGCAGCATCGAACCGCGGTGGGCGAACAGGTACAGCGGGCGGCGCCGGTAATGGTGCAGCACGGCGTTGCCGACGCCCTGCGAACGATGCCGCCGGGCCTGGTCCGGGCGCCGGGAAAACAGCCCCGTGAACTGCCACCACCGCACCTGCTCGACGTGCGCCCGTGGCCGCAGGCCGTTCCGGCGGAACAGGGCGTAGAACGAGCGGCGGCTGAAGTCGTGCAGGCGGCGCGGGTCGGGATCCTTGGGGTAGATCCGTCCGATGGTGGGCATGGCTGCCCTGGGCGGGACTCTAAGGCAGTCGGCTGTGGCGCGCCCAGTCGGGGCAAATGGCGGACATGAAAAAGCCGGTGAATGCGGGGCAGTCACCGGCTCGTTGGGTTGTGCTGCTTCACGGGCGGACCTTACGGCTGGCGGCTATCGATCAGCTGGCGAGGCCTGCCGGCTTCAGGCTACACGGAAGGCCCCGGTGCGCTCGGCGCCGTTCTCGGCCACCTCGTCCCGCTGGAGCAGACGCTCGGCACCGCCCTCGGCGACGCGCAAGGCTTGGCTGCGCTCGGCGCCGTTTTCGGCCACCTCGTCCCGCTGGAGCAGGCGCTCGGCACCGCCCTCGGCGACGCGGAAGGACTTGGTACGTTCGGCGCCGTTCTCGGCCACCTCGTCCCGCTGGAGCAGGCGCTCGGCACCACCTTCGGCGACGCGGAAGGATTTGGTGCGTTCAGCGCCGTTCTCGGCGATATCGTCCCGCTGGAGCAGGCGCTCGGCACCGCCTTCGGCGACACGGAAGGCCTTGGTGCGCTCGGCGCCGTCTTCGGCCACGCGCAGGGTCTTGCTGCGCTCGCTGCCGTTCTCGCCGAGGGTTTCGCTGCTGCTGGCCGGCTTGAGTTCGGTCAGCGGCGGCTGGAACTTGCCGGGTAGGGCGAAGGCGCTGGTGGTCAGGCTGGCCAGGATCAGGCTGGCGAGGATGTGCTTTTTCATTTTGGGCTCCTTGTGGGGGCGTAAGTGAGTACGGAGCTCATACTACTCACGGAGCTTGAATACAGAAGTTGACCCTTCTGATAGTAACCATCGACGCGCTTGATGCGCTGCGCGAGCCGCTCTGCAACGGGCTCCGCAGGCGCGCTTGGGTTACTTGTGGCGCTTGCGCCGGGTGGTCCACTGGCCCCATTCGAAGCTCATCACCACCAGCAGCGACAGGGCGAAGGGCAGCAGCAGGTAGAAGCCGCGGAACACGATGAGCGCGGCCAGCACGTCGGCCTTGGGCAGTTCCGGCATGGCCGCGAGGAAGGTCACTTCCAGCACGCCGAGGCCGCCCGGGGCGTGGGACAGCAGGGCCAGGGAGAAGGAGGCGAGGAATACGCCGAGCACCACCAGGTAGCCCGGGTTGCTCTCGGCCGGCAGGGCGAAATAGATGATCGCCGCGGCGCAGGCCAGCTCCAGCGGGCCGGCCAGCAGCTGCTTGGCGACCACGCCCAGGCGCGGGTATTCGACGTGCAGCTTGCCCCATTTCCACGGCTGGAAATGGCGCCAGGAACCGAGCACGTAGAGCGCCACCAGCCCCAGCATCAGCGAGCCGATCAGCACCGACAGCCAGGGGCTGACATCGGCGATGCGCTTGATCAGATCGGGCTGGCAGACCAGAACGGCGCCACCGGACAGCAGGGTGCCGAGGGCGAAGGTGAAGGAGCAGAAGAAGATCAGCAGGCCGATTTCATGGGCGCCGAGGCCCTTGCTGCTGTAGGCGCGGTAACGCACCACCGCGCCGGAAAACACCGAGGCGCCGATGTTGTGGGCCAGGGCGTAGGTGGTGAAGGAGCACAGGGTGATGAACCACCAGGAGATCTTCTTGCCCAGGTGGGCGATGGCGATGCGGTCGTACCAGGCCAGGGCGAAATAGGCGCCCAGGGTCGCGCCGGCGGCCATCAACCAGTTGTGCGGGCGAATCGCCAGCAGACTGTCGGAGAGCTCGTCGAGGGAGATGGTCTGGATTTCCTGGTACAGCAGGTAGCAGGAAAACACGACTGCGGCCAAACCGATCAAGGTCCAGATCCAGTCGCTCCTTTTCATCATCGGCGGTGGCTCCTTGAACCTGGGGCGTCATCCTGGGATGGCTGGTGCGGAAAGGGGGGGTGCGGCTGCCAGATGCCCCCATGAACGCGGGCGATCGGCGCGAAGCGCGGTGCAGTATCAGGGAGGCGGGCGCCCGGCTCAAGCAGTTCACATGCGCCGGGCGTAACCAGCTGTTACGACATCAGAGCATATCGCCTGCGCCGGGGCCTTGCCGCAGGTCAGTGAATGCGCGGGGCGGGGCTGCTCGGTAGCAGGCGCTGCCGGCGCGGGTGGCGGCCGTCAGTCGGGGCGACGGCATTCGCCCCGACGCCTGCGCCGGGCTGTCAAAAATATACAACTCCCCGGTTCGGCGCCCTGCCAGCAACTGCAGCAATTACAGTCTGTTACACGGCCTGATCGGATGAGTGGCAGGCCGATGTGCAGACTATTCGTCGTTTTTGTTTGACATATTTTACGTATTTGCCAGACTGCGCGACCGTGATGGGCGCGTGCAGCCTCCCGTCATGAGGGGTAATAACAAAAACCTGTAGTCCGTCGTTCCATCCCGCGCCGCCCTGGTGCGGGCACGCATGCGGCGGGCTGAAGTCTCTGGAACGGGAAAACATGCTGATCTGGTTCGTTGCGCTCTACCTGCTGGTCACCGTGGGGATCGGTTTCTACGCCGCTACCCGGGTACACAACTCCCGCGATTTCGCCGCCGGCGGGCGTAGCATGGGCTTCCCCATCGTCGCCGCCATGGTCTTCGCCACCTGGTTCGGCTCCGAGGCGGTGCTGGGCATTCCCGCCACTTTCATCGAGGAAGGCTTCGCCGGGATCATCGAAGACCCGTTCGGCTCCTTCGGTTGCCTGATGCTGGTCGGCCTGATCATCGCCCGCCCGCTGTACCGGATGAACCTGCTGACCATCGGCGACTACTTCCGCAAGCGTTTCGGGCCGAATGTCGAACTGATCATCAGCCTGGTCATCGTGGTTTCCTACCTGGGCTGGATCGCCGCCCAGCTGACCGCCCTCGGCGTGGTGTTCAACGTCATCTCCGACGGCGCCATCACGACCACCCAGGGCATGTTCCTCGGCACCTTCATCGTGCTGCTGTACACCCTGTTCGGCGGCATGTGGTCGGTGGCGCTGACCGACTTCTTCCAGATGATCATCATCGTCGTCGGCCTGGTCTACCTGACCTGGCTGATCGGTGACATGGCCGGCGGCGCCGACAAGGTGATCGCCCATGCGGCCAGCGAGGGCAAGTTCACCTTCATCCACGGTTTCGAGGCCAAGGACATCGTCGCCTTCATCGGCGCGGCGCTGACCATGATGCTCGGCTCGATCCCGCAGCAGGACGTGTACGCCCGGGTGATGTCGGCCAAGACCGAGAACATCGCCGCGCGCGCCTCGATGTTCGGTGCCGGCTTCTACCTGTGCTTCTGCATGCTGCCGATCTTCCTGGCCTACGCCGCCTCGATGATCGACCCGGCGATGGTCCAGCGCTGGCTGGCCGAAGACGCGCAGATGATCCTGCCGCACCTGATCCTGGAGAAGACCCCGCTGTTCGCCCAGATCATGTTCTTCGGCGCGCTGCTGTCGGCGATCATGTCCACCGCCTCCGGCACCCTGCTGGCGCCGTCGGTGACCTTCACCGAGAACGTGCTCAAGCGCTTCGTGCCGGTGATGAGCGATCAGCAGTTCCTGCTGGCCATGCGCATCACCATCGTGGTCTGCGCCATCGCCACCCTGACCTTCGCCCTGTACTCGGATGCGAGCATCTACGAGATGGTCGGCAACGCCTACAAGGTGACCCTGGTCGCCGCCGTGGTGCCGCTGTTCGCCGGCCTGTTCTGGAAGCGCGCCACCACCCAGGGCGCGCTGTTCGCCATCGCCTTCGGCCTGACTTCCTGGATCTACCTGGAATACAGCCTGACCGACGAAGCCTTCTGGCCGCCGCAGCTGGCCGGCCTGCTGTTCAGCCTGGCGGGCATGCTGATCGGTACCCTGCTGCCGCAGTGGAGCCGCAACCGTACGCAGACCCTGGTGACCCAGCCCGAATAAGGCTGGTTGCTGGATGACAGACCCCGCCGCTTGGCGGGGTTTGTCGTTTCAGGGCCTGCTCGGCTCCCGTAGGGTGCGCTGTGCGCACCGCAAACCGCGCATTGGCCTCTGGTGCGCACGGCGCACCCTACGCAGGATCTGCCCAAATTCTGGAGCCCGTGAGTGCTGCTCCCTCGTTTGCAGGGGCTGGAACAGATCGTGTGTAGCTCCTCAGAGCTGGCGATACAGGCGGGCGATATAGAGGTGCGTACCGGCGTCGCCACGCAATGTCAGATTCGTGCACTCGTCTTCCAGCAGCAGGCCCTGGCCTTCGCTCAGGCTCTGGCTGCTGCCGTCGGACAGTTGCACGGCGAGTCGGCCGCCGTGGCAGTAGATCAGCAGGATGTCGGCGTCATTGTCCAGGGCCTGCACACCGTCCAGCCGCAGTTGCTGCAACTGGTGGCGCCACAGGCTGCGCCGGGTCATCAGGTTGAAGTCGGCGACCGGGCCGGCCAGCAGTTCGGCGCTGACCGGGTCTTCGCCGGCGAATGCCAGGGGTGGATCGCCGGGGCGCAGCTGCCTCGGCCGGCCGTCCAGGCACAGGTCCAGGCCGGCGCCGGCGAGCACGGCCAGGCTGCGGTCGACCCCGGCGAAGCGGGAGAAGGGCCCGCCGCTGGCGACCCGGGCGCAGCTGATGCGCCAGGCGAAATCCTCCAGGCTGGCGCCGGCGGGGAAGATGGCCAGCTCGCAGGTGCTGCCGCCGCCATTCTTCCAGGGCATCTGCCGCGCCTGGCGGCGGTCGAGTCGCTGAATCGGCATGTCGTTCGTTCCTCGGTTAAATGTATATACATACTGCGACGAGTGCGCTTGCCCCGCAATCCCTGGTCTGCGCCTGTTTCTCCGGGTTTCTGTGCGAAGCCTTTGAGTCTTGGGCGAGCGAAAGGGGCTTGACGGCCGGATTTTTCGTTTTTAATGTATATACATTGAAACGAGAGAGCGCTTCCATGTCCCTGTCTCCCCAGCTGCGCCGGCTCTGGCGTGATGTCACCCTGTTTGACGGCCTGTGCGTGCGGCCTGCGCCGATGACGGTGCTGGTCGAGGACGGCCGGGTGGCCGGCCTGTGGCCGCAGGGCGAGTTCGACGAGCGTCAGGCCGAGGCTGCCATCGAGTGTGGCCGTGGCGGGGTAATGACTCCCGGGCTGGTCGACTGCCACAGCCACCTGGTGTACGCCGGCAACCGCGCCGGCGAGTTCGAGCAGCGCCTGGAAGGCGTCAGCTACGCCGAGATCGCCAGGGCCGGTGGCGGCATCCTCAGCACCGTGCGCGCCACCCGCGCCGCCAGCGAAGAGCAGTTGGTCGAGGCCAGCCTGCCGCGCCTGGACGCGCTGCTGGCCGATGGCGTGACCACCCTGGAGATCAAGTCCGGCTATGGCCTGAGTGTCGCCGACGAGCTGAAGATGCTGCGCGTGGCCCGGCGCCTGGGCCAGCTGCGCCCGGTGCGGGTGCTCACCACCCTGCTCGGTGCCCATGCCCTGCCGCCGGAGTTCGCCGGCGACAGCGACGGCTATATCGACCTGGTGTGCAACGAGATGATTCCGGCGGCCGCCGCCGAGGGCCTGGCCGATGCGGTGGATGTGTTCTGCGAGCACATCGCCTTCAGCCCGGCCCAGTGCGAGCTGGTGTTCCAGGCGGCACAGCGCCACGGCCTGGCGCTCAAGGCGCACGCCGAGCAGTTGTCCAATCAGGGTGCCAGCGCCCTGGCCGCGCGTTATCAGGGGCTGTCGGCCGACCATATCGAGTTCCTCGACGAGGCCGGGTTGCAGGCCATGGCCGCCGCCGGCACCGTGGCGGTGCTGCTGCCCGGTGCCTTCCACTGCCTGCGCGAGACCCAGCTGCCGCCCATCGAGCTGCTGCGCCAGTACGGCGTGCCCATGGCCGTGGCCAGCGACGCCAACCCGGGCACTTCACCGATCTGCTTCCCGACCCTGGTGCTCAACCTGGCCTGCACCCTGTTCCGTTTGACCCCGCGCGAAGCCCTGAGCGGCATGACCGCCCATGGCGCTCGCGCCCTCGGCCGCCCCGACCTGGGGCGGATCGAGGTTGGGGCCCCCGCCGACCTGTGCCTGTGGGATATCCAGCAGCCCGCCGAACTGGCCTACGCCGTGCAACCGGGACGCCTGCGCCAACGCATCTTCAAGGGAGACCTCACCCATGCCTGCTGATCGTCAAGACCTGGCCGCCTGGAGCGGGCGCATCGACCCCGAGCCGGACAGCCCGCGCTGGCACCAGCGCATCCAGGCGCTGAGCCCGGACAGCCAGCCGGGCGTGGCCCTGCTCGGTTTCGCCTGCGACGAAGGCGTGCGCCGCAACCACGGCCGCGTCGGCGCCGCCGGCGCCCCGCCGGCCATGCGCAAGGCCCTGGCCAACCTGGCCTGGCATCGCCAGGGCCCGGCCTACGACGGCGGCGATGTGCTGTGCGCCGATGGCGACCTGGAAGGCGCCCAGGCGCGCCTCGGCGAACAGGTCTGCGCCTTGCTGGATGCCGGCCACCTGCCGATCGTGCTGGGCGGCGGCCATGAGGTGGCCTTCGGCAGCTGGCAGGGCATCGCCGAGCACCTGTCGGGCCAGCCGGCGCCGCGCATCGGCATCATCAACTTCGACGCCCATTTCGACCTGCGCGACCCGGCGCACGTGCATTCCTCCGGCACGCCGTTCGCCCAGATCGCCGAGGACTGTGCTGCCCGTGGCTGGCCGTTTGCCTATGCCTGCTTAGGGATAAGCCGCGCCAGCAACACCCGCGCCCTGTTCCAGCGCGCCGCCGAACTGCAGGTGCTGGTGCGCGAGGACCGCGAGATCCGCGAGGCCAGTCTGGCCGCCATCGGCGCCGAGCTGCAGGCCTTTGTCGCCGCCTGCGACGCCGTCTACCTGACCATCGATATCGACGTGCTGCCGGCCTGCGAAGCCCCCGGCGTCAGCGCCCCGGCCGCCCGCGGGGTAAGCCTGGCGCTGCTCGAACCGCTGCTGGAGGGCATCCGCGACAGCGGCAAGCTGCGCCTGGCCGACCTGGCCGAACTCAACCCCGAACACGACATCGACAGCCGTACCGCCAAGGTGGCGGCGCGCCTGATCCATCTACTGACCCTGACTCACTGACCCCGAGCAACCCCAGGAGCCCGCAATGAGCCGTTTCCGCGATACCGAAATCCGCGCCGCCCGTGGCACCCAGCTGACCGCCAAGAGCTGGCTGACCGAGGCGCCGCTGCGCATGCTGATGAACAACCTCGACCCGGAAGTGGCGGAGAACCCCAAGGAGCTGGTGGTGTACGGCGGCATCGGCCGCGCCGCGCGCAACTGGGAGTGCTATGACAAGATCGTCGAGGTGCTGACCCGCCTGGAAGACCACCAGACCCTGCTGATCCAGTCCGGCAAGCCGGTCGGCGTGTTCGAGACCCACAAGGACGCGCCGCGGGTACTGCTGGCCAACTCCAACCTGGTGCCGCACTGGGCCACCTGGGAACACTTCAACGAGCTGGATGCCAAGGGCCTGGCCATGTACGGCCAGATGACCGCCGGCAGCTGGATCTATATCGGCAGCCAGGGCATCGTCCAGGGCACCTATGAAACCTTCGTCGAGGCCGGTCGCCAGCACTACGGCGGCAGCCTCAAGGGCAAGTGGGTACTGACCGCCGGCCTCGGCGGCATGGGCGGCGCCCAGCCCCTGGCGGCGACCCTGGCCGGTGCCTGCTCGCTGAATATCGAGTGTCAGCAATCGCGTATCGATTTCCGCCTGAAGACGCGCTATGTCGACGAGCAGGCCACTGACCTGGACGACGCCCTGGCGCGCATCGACAAGTACACCGGTGAAGGCAAGGCCATCTCCATCGCCCTGTGTGGCAACGCCGCCGAGATCCTTCCGGAACTGGTCAAGCGCGGCGTGCGCCCGGACCTGGTCACCGACCAGACCAGCGCCCACGACCCGCGCCATGGCTACCTGCCGATCGGCTGGAGCTGGGACGAGTACGTGGCCCGCGGCAAGACCGAGGAGGCGCTGGTGGTCAAGGCCGCCAAGCAGTCCATGGCCGTGCATGTGCGCGCCATGCTGGCCTTCCAGCAGATGGGCGTGCCGACCTTCGACTACGGTAACAACATCCGCCAGATGGCCCTGGAGGAGGGGGTGGCCAACGCCTTCGACTTCCCCGGGTTCGTGCCGGCCTATATCCGCCCGCTGTTCTGCCAGGGCATCGGCCCGTTCCGCTGGGTGGCGCTGTCCGGCGACCCCGAGGACATCTACAAGACCGACGCCAAGGTCAAGGAGCTGATCCCCGATGACGCCCACCTGCACAACTGGCTGGACATGGCCCGCGAGCGCATCAGCTTCCAGGGCCTGCCGGCCCGCATCTGCTGGGTCGGCCTGAAGGACCGCGCGCGCCTGGCCCAGGCCTTCAACGACATGGTCGCCAGTGGCGAGCTGAAGGCGCCGATCGTGATCGGCCGCGACCACCTGGACTCCGGCTCGGTGGCCAGCCCCAACCGCGAGACCGAGGCCATGGCTGACGGCTCCGATGCCGTCTCCGACTGGCCGCTGCTCAATGCCCTGCTGAATACCGCGGGCGGCGCGACCTGGGTGTCTTTGCACCATGGTGGCGGCGTCGGTATGGGCTACTCGCAGCATTCCGGGGTGGTGATAGTCGCCGACGGCACCCCCGAAGCCCGCGCCCGTCTCGGCCGCGTGCTGCGCAACGACCCGGGCACCGGGGTGATGCGCCACGCCGATGCCGGTTATGCAATTGCCGTCGATTGCGCCCGCCAACAGGGCCTCGACCTGCCGATGATCGCTGCCAACCAAGGAGCCCAAGCATGAGCCTGTTTACCCTGACCCCCGGCCAACTGAGCCTGGCCCAGCTGCGCGCCGCCTACCAGGGCCCGCTGACGCTGCGCCTGGATGAGCGCGCCCATGCCGGCATCGAGGCCAGTGTGGCCTGCGTCAACGCCATCATCGCCGAGGGCCGCACCGCCTACGGCATCAACACCGGCTTCGGCCTGCTGGCCTCGACCCGCATCGCCAACGATGACCTGGAAAAGCTCCAGCGCTCGCTGGTGCTGTCCCATGCCGCCGGCATCGGCGAGCCGCTGGACGATGCCATGGTGCGCCTGATCATGCTGCTCAAGGTCAACAGCCTGGCCCGCGGCTGCTCCGGCATCCGCCTGAAGGTGATCGAGGCGCTGGTCGCCCTGATCAATGCCGAGGTCTACCCGCATATCCCGCTCAAGGGCTCGGTGGGCGCCTCCGGCGACCTGGCGCCGCTGGCGCATATGTCCCTGGTGCTGCTCGGCGAAAGCCAGGCGCGGCACCAGGGCCAGTGGCTGCCGGCCAGCGAGGCGCTGGCGATCGCCGGCCTGGAACCGATGACCCTGGCGGCCAAGGAGGGCCTGGCCCTGCTCAACGGCACCCAGGTGTCCACCGCCTACGCCCTGCGCGGGCTGTTCGAGGCCGAGGACCTGTTCGCCGCCGCCACCGTCTGCGGCGGCCTGACCGTGGAAGCCGCCCTGGGCTCGCGGGCGCCGTTCGATCCGCGCATCCATGCCGCCCGCGGCCAGCGCGGGCAGATCGACGCGGCGGCGATCTATCGCCACCTGCTCGGCGCCAGCAGCGAAGTGGGGCGCTCCCACGAGGCCTGCGACAAGGTGCAGGACCCCTACTCGCTGCGCTGCCAGCCGCAGGTGATGGGCGCCTGCCTGACCCAGCTGCGCCAGGCCGCCGAAGTGCTCGGCGTCGAGGCCAACGCGGTGTCGGACAACCCCCTGGTGTTCGCCGCCGAAGGCGACGTGATCTCCGGCGGCAACTTCCACGCCGAGCCGGTGGCCATGGCCGCCGACAACATCGCCCTGGCCATCGCCGAAATCGCCTCGCTCTCCGAGCGGCGCATCTCGCTGATGATGGACAAGCACATGTCGCAGCTGCCGCCGTTCCTGGTGGCCAATGGCGGGGTCAACTCCGGCTTCATGATCGCCCAGGTCACCGCCGCGGCCCTGGCCAGCGAGAACAAGGCCCTGGCCCACCCGCACAGCGTCGACAGCCTGCCGACCTCGGCCAACCAGGAAGACCACGTGTCCATGGCCCCGGCCGCCGGCAAGCGCCTGTGGGAAATGGCCGCCAACACCCGTGGCGTGCTGGCCATCGAATGGCTGGGCGCCTGCCAGGGCCTGGACTTCCGCGAGGGCTTGACAAGCTCGCCGGCCCTGGAGCAGGCGCGCCGGGCCCTGCGCGAGCAGGTGCCCTACTACGTGGAAGACCGCTTCTTCGCCCCGGATATCGCCGCGGCCAACGAGCTGCTGGCCAGCCGCGTGCTGAGCCCGCTGCTGCCGGCCGGCATGCTCCCCTCGCTGGGCTGACCTTTCCCCGCAATACCCACCTGGCCCGTGTTCCGACACGGGCCACGGGGGCTTCTTGGCGCAAAAAACAACAACAAGAGGAGTCGCAATGAATTCAATCGTATTGGCGGTACTGGTCATGGTCACCCTGTCGATGCTGCGGGTGTCCGTGGTCTTCGCCCTGGTGGTGGCGGCCGTGGTCGGCGGGCTGGCGGCGGGCATGCCGATCGGCGCGATCATCGAGGCCTTCAACAAGGGCCTGGGTGGTGGCGCCGGGGTGGCCCTGGCCTACGCCACCCTGGGCGCCTTCGCCGTGGCGCTGTCGCGCACCGGCATTGCCCAGCGCCTGTCGGCGCGGGTGGTCGAGCACCTGGGGCGCAGCCATCACCAGGCCGGTGAGCTGGCCCTGGTCAAATGGGGCATGCTGGTCAGCCTGATCCTCGCCGGCTTCGCCGCCGAGACCATCATCCCGGTGCATATCGCCTTCATCCCGATTCTGGTGCCGCCGCTGCTGCACGTGATGAACCGCCTGCAGCTGGATCGTCGGCTGACCGCCTGCGCCATCACCTTCGCCATTACCGTGACCTACATGTCGCTGCCGATCGGCTTCGGCACCATCTTTCTCAACGACATCCTGATCGGCAACATCAACCAGGCCGGCAATGCCCAGGGGTTGACCGTCAGCCGCGAAATGGCCCCGCACGCCATGCTGATCCCGGCCCTGGGCATGGTGCTGGGGCTGCTCATCGCGGTGTACAGCTACCGGCGCAAGCGGGTCTATGAGGAACTGGCGGTGGCCGGCGAGCACCTCAGCGCCAGTAGCACGCCGCTGAGCGCGCGCCAGCTCGGCCTGATCGCCCTGGCCCTGCTGCTGGCCCTGGGCGTGCAACTGTGGAGCGGTTCGATGGTGTTCGGCGGCCTGATCGGCTTTGCCGTGATCTCGCTCAGCGGGGTGATCAGCTGGGCCGAGCAGGACGATGTGTTCACCCAGGGCATGCGCCTGATGGCCCTGGTCGGCTTCATCATGATCGCCGCCGCCGGCTTCGCCGCGGTGATGACGGCTACCGGCGAACTGCCCGGGCTGGTCAGCGATTCGGTCGAACTGATCGGCGACAACCGCGGCCTGGCGGCGCTGATCATGCTGCTGGTGGGGCTGCTGATCACCATGGGCATCGGCTCGTCCTTCTCCACCGTGCCGATCATCGCCGCCATCTACGTGCCGCTGGGCATCAGCTTCGGCTTCTCGCCACTGGCCATCATCGCCCTGGTGGGCACCGCCGCGGCCCTGGGGGATGCCGGCTCGCCGGCCTCGGACTCGACCCTGGGGCCAACCGCCGGGCTGAACGCCGATGGCCAGCACGACCATATCTGGGACACCGTGGTGCCGACCTTCCTGCACTTCAACCTGCCGTTGCTCGCGGCCGGCTGGGTTGCCGCCATGCTGCTCTGACACGGCCCTGCTGCTCATGGGCTGCGCAGATGGCGCCGCCCATGGGCGCTCGCTATCATCGGCGCACCGGGTACCACCTCAAGGAGCCGTCGTGAGCAGTACCACCCCGCGCTACAAGGCGATTGAAGAGTTTCTGCTGGAGCGTATCCATGGCGGCGACTATCCGGTCAATCACCAGATTCCCCCGGAAGAGCAACTGGCACGGGACTTCTCGGTCAGCCGGATGACCGCCAACAAGGCGATCAACAACCTGGTGCAGCAGGGCTACCTGGTGCGCCAGGCCGGCCTTGGCACCTTCGTCACCGACCGCAAGGCCGAATCCTCGCTGCATGAAGTGCTCAATATCGCTGCCGAAGTGCGCGGCCGCGGGCATGCCTACAGCAACGACGTGTTGCGCTGCGAAGCCATCGAGGCCGACGACGAGGTGGCCCTGCGCCTCGGCCTGCGCCTGGGCGCCCAGGTGTTCCACAGCATCCTGGTGCACCGCGAGAACGGCGTGCCGATCCAGCTGGAAGACCGCTTCGTCAACCCGCGCTGGGTGCCGCACTACCTGCAGAGCGACTTTGCCAGGCAGACGCCCAACGAGGTACTGGTGGCCAGCTGCCCGATCAGCGATGTCGAGCATGTGGTCGAGGCCGTGCTGGTGGATGGGCAAACCGCCGCCTGGCTGGATATCGACCCGGCCGCGCCGTGCCTGTCGATGATCCGGCGCACCTGGTCCGACGAGCACCTGATCAGCTACGCGCGGCTGATCCATCCCGGCGACCGCTACAAGCTGCGCTCCAACCTCAAGCGCCGCTGATGGCGGCGTGCCGCCAGCCGCCCGTCGTCTCAGCTGCATCATGCCGCTGCAGTGGTTAGGCTCTTGGCTCTAGCGCGCAAACGGACGAGGCGATGGATCGACAAGCGAAGCAATTCGAGACGACGCTGGAAGGCCTGTACCGCGAGGAATCGCGGCGGGTGCTGGCGACCCTGATTCGCCTGCTCGGCGATTTCGACCTGGCCGAGGAGGCCCTGCACGAGGCCTTCCGCGCCGCTCTGGAGCAGTGGCCGAGCCAAGGCGTGCCGGCCAATCCGCGCGCCTGGCTGGTGTCGGCCGGGCGCTTCAAGGCCATCGACCAGTTACGCCGCCAGGCGCGCTTCCAGGCCCTTGAGGACAGCCCCGAGCCGCTCGCCGCCGGCGAGGTGGGCGAGGGCGAACTGCTGGAAGACGACCGCCTGCGCCTGGTGTTCACCTGCTGCCACCCGGCCCTGGCGGCGGACGCCCAGGTGGCCCTGACCCTGCGCGAGGTCTGCGACCTCAGCACCGAGGAAATCGCCCGCGCCTTCCTCGCCACGCCGAGCACCATCGCCCAGCGCATCGTGCGGGCCAAGCACAAGATCCGCGATGCGCGCATCCCCTATGAAGTGCCGGGGCGCAGCGAGCTGGCCGAGCGTCTGCAGGCGGTGCTGCAGGTGGTCTACCTGGTGTTCAACGAGGGCTACTTCGCCAGCGCCGGCCCGGAGCTGACCCGCCAGCACCTGTGCGCCGAGGCCATCCGCCTCGGCCGCCTGCTGCTGGAGCTGCTGCCCGAGGCGGAAGTGCAGGGCCTGCTGGCGCTGATGCTGCTGCACGAGTCGCGGCGCGCGGCGCGCACTTCGGCGGCCGGCGAGCCGATCCTGCTGGAGGAACAGGACCGCAGCCGCTGGGACCGGGCGCTGATCGCCGAGGGCGAGGCGCTGGTACTGGCCGCCCTGCAGTCGCGGCGCTTTGGTCCCTACAGCCTGCAGGCGGCCATCGCCGCGGTGCACGCCGAGGCGCCGAGCATGGCCGCCACCGACTGGGCGCAGATCGTCGGCCTGTACGACGTGCTGCTGCGCGCCACACCCTCGCCGGTGATCGAACTCAACCGCGCGGTGGCCCTGGCCATGCGCGATGGCCCGGCGGCCGGCCTGCAGCTGATCGAGGCGCTGCTGGCGCGCGGCGAGCTGGCCGACTACCACCTGGCGCATGCCGCCCGTGCCGACCTGAACCGTCGCCTGGGCCGTTGGGAGGCGGCGCGCGTGGCCTACCGGCGCGCCCTGCAGCTGAGCCAGCAGGGTGCCGACCGGCAGTTCCTCGAACGCCGCCTGGCCGAGTTGCCGGCGGGCTGAAAAGTTTTTGGCGGGCCTTGTCGATTTGCCCGGGCACCGCCCGACTACTGGGTAAGGCAGCTCCTCCATGCTGCCAGGGAGAACGACGATGAAATACCTGTGTCTGATCTACAGCGACGAGAAGCTGCTGCACAGCCTGCCGGAGAGCCCGCGCGACGGCGAATGCCTCGACTACTTCCAGAGCGTCCAGCAGAGCGGCCGGCTGCTCGCCGCCGAGCCGCTGGAGCCGGTCGCCAGCGCCACCACGGTGCGCATGCGCGGCGGCAAGCTGAGCATCACCGACGGGCCGTTCGCCGAAACCAAGGAGCAGCTGGCCGGCTTCTACCTGATCGAGGCGCGCGACCTCAACGAGGCGCTGCAGATCGCCGGCGGCATCCCCGCGGCGCGGGTCGGCAGCGTCGAGGTGCGGCCGGTGCGCCAGCTGCAGGTGTAGGGCGCACCGCGCGCTCGGACCCTGACTGGTGCGCACGGCGCACCCTACGGCAGTTGCTGCCGGGAGGAGTCTCCATGAATGCCGAATACCCGAAGATCGCCAGCCGCGAACAGTGGCTGGCCGCACGCCTGGCCCTGCTGGAGCAGGAGAAGGCCCTGACCCGCCAGCGCGATGCGCTCAACGCCGCGCGCCGCCAGCTGCCGATGGTGGAAGTCACGGCGGACTACCGGTTCAACGGCCCGGATGGCGAGGTGCCCTTGCACCAGCTGTTCGCCGGCCAGCGCCAGCTGATCGTCTACCACTTCATGTACCACCGCGACAAAGGCGAGGGCTGCCCCGGCTGCTCCTTCCTGGTCGACAACATCGGCCACCCGGCCCACCTGCAGGCCCGCGACACCCGCCTGGTGCTGGTCTCGCGGGCGCCCCTGACCGAGCTGGAGGCCTTCAAGCGGCGCATGGGCTGGACGCTGCCCTGGTACTCGTCGTTCGGCAGCCGCTTCAATTACGACTTCCACGTGACCCTCGACGAGGCCGAGGCGCCGGTCGAGTACAACTACCGCGACCGGGCCGAGCTGCAGCGCCTGGGCCAGCTGGATAGCGTCAAGGGCGAGCTGCCTGGCGCCAGCGTGTTCCTGCGCGATGGCGAGCGGGTGTTCCACTGCTACTCCACCTACGCCCGTGGCCTGGACATGCTGATGAACACCTACCACTACCTCGACCTCACGCCGTTCGGCCGTGGCGAGGGCTGGGACGGCATGCCCGATCTGGAGGGCAAGGGGCTGTTCTGGAACCGGCACCATGATCGTTATGGCGAGTCCCACTCCGCGCCGCACGACTGCTGCGCCTGAACGCACAAGGAGAACGACATGAGCGGCAATTCCGAACTGCGCGGCCTGATCGACACCTGGGTCGTCGCCAACCTGGCGAAGAACCTGGACGCCATCATCGAGCACTATGCCGAGGATGTGCTGGCCTTCGACGCCATCCTCCAGCTGCAATTCAAGGGCCGCGCCGCCTACCGGGCGCACTGGCAGATGTGCCTGCAGATGTGCGCCGGGCCGACCACCTTCGAGGTTCGCGAACTGCAGCAGGAAGCCAGCGGCGAGCTGGGCTTCGGCCACTTCCTCGCCTACTGCGCCGGCACCGACGCCGAGGGCAAGAGCCAGGGCTGCTGGCTGCGCGTCAGCCAGGGCTACCGCAGGCAGGGCGGGCGCTGGCTGATCGCCCACGAACACTTCTCGGTGCCGTTCGACCCGCAGAGCGGCCAGGCGCTGTTCGGCCTGGAGCCTTGAGGGCGAGTAGCCCGGATGCAATCCGATGGCGCCCACGCGCTTGCGTGGGAGCCTGATCCGGGAACGCTGCGCGTCCCGCAGAGGCGGAGCACCTGTAGCGGCGATCAAATGCCTGTCGGCTGGCTGCTTCGCGGCTGAAGCCGCTCCCACAAAACCTGGCGCTGCCGACAAGCTTGGCGAGCGCTTGCAGCGACTCCTGCTCTACAATCGCCCTTTTGCCGCCTGGCCAAGGAGCTGCCGTGGAATCGGTGATCGCGGTCGAGAACCTGAGCAAGACCTATGCGTCCGGCCATCCGGCGCTGAAACAGATCAATCTGCAGATCGACAAGGGCGAGATCTTCGCCCTGCTCGGCCCCAACGGCGCCGGCAAGACCACCCTGATCAGCATCATCTGCGGCATCGTCAATCCGGGCGAGGGCCGGGTGCGGGTGGCCGGCTACGACATCAAGGCCGACTACCGCGCGGCCCGCTCGCAGATCGGCCTGGTGCCGCAGGAGCTGGTCAACGACGTGTTCGAGACGGTGTGGGCGACGGTCAAATTCAGCCGCGGCCTGTTCGGCAAGAAGCCCGACCCGGTCTATCTGGAACAGCTGCTGCGCGACCTGTCGCTGTGGGACAAGCGCGACGCGAAGATCTTCGAACTGTCCGGCGGCATGAAGCGCCGGGTGATGATCGCCAAGGCGCTGTCCCACGAGCCGTCGATCCTGTTCCTCGACGAGCCCACCGCCGGGGTGGATGTGGAGCTGCGCCGCGACATGTGGAACATGGTGCGGCGCCTGCGCGAGCGCGGGGTGACCATCATCCTCACCACCCACTACATCGAGGAAGCCGAGGAAATGGCCGACCGCATCGGGGTGATCCGCAAGGGCGAGATCATCCTGATCGAGGACAAGCACGTGCTGATGCACAAGCTCGGCAAGAAGCAGCTGACCCTGCAGCTCAAGCACCCGCTGGCCAGCGTGCCCGCCGAGCTGGCCAGCTACGGCCTGGAGCTGGCCGACGCCGGCCACGCGCTGGTGTTCACCTTCGACGCCCAGCGCGAGCACACCGGCATCGCCGAACTGCTCAAGGACCTGGCCCAGCACGGCATCGACTTCAAGGACCTGCAGTCCAGCGAGAGTTCGCTGGAAGATATCTTCGTCAATCTGGTTTCCGGCCGTTGAAAAGCGTAGCGAGCGAAGGTCAGGCAAGGCGAAATCAGGTGAGGCCGCGGAGTGTACAGACCGTACATGAGCAGGCCGAACCGGATTTCAACGCAGCCTGGCCGAGCGCAGTAGCTTTGCAACGACCGGATGAGGGCACCGTATGAATTTCCACGCTATCAAGGCCATCTATCTGTTCGAGCTGCACCGCACCTGGCGCACCCTGCTGCAGAGCATCGCCACCCCGGTGATCAGCACCTCGCTGTACTTCGTGGTGTTCGGCTCGGCCATCGGTTCGAGCATGACCCAGGTGCAGGGGGTGAGCTACGGCGCCTTCATCGTGCCCGGGCTGATCATGCTGGCGCTGCTGACCGAGAGCATTTCCAACGCCTCGTTCGGCATCTATATGCCGAAGTATTCGGGGACCATCTACGAGCTGCTCTCGGCGCCGATTTCCTACCTGGAAATCCTCATCGGCTTCGTCGGTGCGGCGGCCACCAAGTCGGTGATCCTCGGCCTGATCATCCTGGTCACGGCACGCCTGTTCGTCGACTTCGAGATCGCCCATCCCTTGGTCATGGCGCTGTTCCTGGTGCTGACGGCGATCACCTTCAGCCTGTTCGGCTTCATCATCGGCGTATGGGCCGATGGCTGGGAGAAGCTGCAGGTGGTGCCGGCGCTGATCGTCACGCCGCTGACCTTCCTCGGCGGCAGCTTCTACTCGATCAGCATGCTGCCGCCGCTGTGGCAGCAGGTGACCCTGTTCAATCCGGTGGTGTACCTGATCAGCGGGTTTCGCTGGAGCTTCTACGGGGTGTCCGATGTCAACGTGGCGGTCAGCCTGGGCATGACGGTGGGCTTTCTGCTGCTGTGCGTGGCTGTCGTCAGCTGGATGTTCAAGACCGGGTATCGGTTGCGGCAGTGACTTTGGGGTGATGGGGTTCTAGGCCGGGCTGATTATCGAGTTTTGCTGATACTTCTGGTTTCGCCCTCCCGGGCGACTCACTTTTTCCAGACGCGGAAAAAGTAAGCAAAAACGCTTGCCCCTGCATCCGGCCCCGCCTGCGGCGGGGTTCGTGACCAGCCTTCGGCTGTTACTGCGTTTCGCTCCATCGCCGCTCCAGAGGCCCGGCCTGGGCGGCACCCCGACGAAGGGCCATCCCTGGCCCATCGCGGCTCTCGCGACATCCCTGCCGCTCAACCCCTTCCACGACGATTCCGCTCACCCTCCTGAAGGGGCGTTTGGCGCTGCCTGATAGTTGCTTCGTCTGTTATTGCACAACCTTCAAGCAGCTCGGAGCCCGATCCCCCGTCAGGAGGCCGAGCGTAGGTGTTGCGTAGGGGGACGAGCCGCATGGATGCGGCGAGAGGCTTAAAGGGCCAGGGATGGCCCTTGTAAGGCGGCCCCCGGAGCAGCACCGGAGGGAGGGAAACGGAGCGTAGCGGAGTAACAGCCGAAGGCTGGCCCGAAGGGTGAGCGAAGCGAATCAGTGGAGCGCAGCGAAACCCGGATGTCGGGCGCGCTTTCTCTTTGGTTACTTTCTCTTTTGCGCGAGCAAAGAGAAAGTGACTCGCCCGGGAGGGCGAAACCAAAAGTTTCTGCCAGCGCAGAAAGTGGCTGGAATGGGTGGTTACAGCCTGGGTGGGCGCTCAATAAGCGCGGGTTCCACCCGCCCTACGAGAGCGCTTCAGCACTCGATGATGTTCACCGCCAGGCCGCCGCGTGCCGTCTCCTTGTACTTGCTCTTCATGTCCGCCCCGGTATCGCGCATGGTGCGGATCACCCGGTCCAGGGAAATGAAGTGCTGGCCATCGCCGCGTAGGGCCATGCGCGCCGCATTGATCGCCTTGATCGAGCCCATCGCATTGCGCTCGATGCAGGGTACCTGGACCAGGCCGCCGACCGGGTCGCAGGTCAGGCCGAGGTTGTGCTCCATGCCGATCTCGGCGGCGTTCTCCACCTGGGCGATAGTCCCGCCCAGCACTTCGCACAGCGCGCCGGCGGCCATCGAGCAGGCCACGCCGACCTCGCCCTGGCAGCCGACTTCGGCGCCGGAGATCGAGGCATTTTCCTTGTACAGGATGCCGATGGCAGCGGCGGTGAGCAGGAAGCGCACCACGCCGTCGTCGCTGGCACCGGGCACGAAGCGCCGGTAGTAGTGCAGCACCGCCGGCACGATGCCGGCCGCGCCGTTGGTCGGCGCGGTGACCACGCGGCCGCCGCTGGCGTTTTCCTCGTTGACCGCCAGGGCGTAGAGGTTGACCCAGTCCAGCACGGTCAGCGGGTCGCGCAGGCTGGCTTCCGGGTGCTCGCTGAGCTGGCGCTGCAGGGCGGCGGCGCGCCGGCGCACCTTGAGCCCGCCGGGCATGATGCCCTCGTTGCGGCAGCCGGCGGCGACGCAGTCCTGCATCACCTGCCAGATGTTCAGCAGCCCGGCGCGGGTCTGCGCCTCCGGGCGCCAGGCCGCCTCGTTGGCCAGCATCAGCTGGCTGATCGACAAGCCGTGCTCGCCGCACAGAGCCAGCAGCTGCTTGGCGCTGTGGAACGGGTAGGCCAGCACGGTCTGGTCCTCGACGATGCGGTCGAGGCCGGCGGCCTCCTCGTCGACCACGAAGCCACCGCCCACCGAGTAGTACTCGCGCGCGCGGATCTGCAGGCCGGCGGCGTCGAAGGCGCGGAAGATCATGCCATTGGGGTGGTAGGCCAGTGGCTTGCGGATCAGCGCCAGGTGATCCTTCTCGACGAAGCGGAGGCGCCGCTCGCCGCCCAGGTTCAGCTCGCCGCTGGCGCGGATGGCCGCCAGGCGCGGCTCGATGCTGGCGGTGTCGACGCTGTCCGGCTGTTCGCCTTCCAGGCCGAGCAGCACTGCCTTGTCGCTGCCGTGGCCCTTGCCGGTGGCGCCGAGCGAGCCGTACAGCTCGACCTTGAGGCTGACCGTGGCGGCCAGCAGGCTCTCGCGCTTGAGCCCCTCGACGAAGCGCGCGGCGGCGCGCATGGGCCCGACCGTGTGCGAGCTGGAGGGGCCGATGCCGATCTTGAACAGGTCGAATACGCTGAGGGCCATGCCGTGCTCCTGTGACTGGTCAGTCAGAAGCTTACACCCGCTGGCGCGATTCCAAGGTCGAGGAAGCGACCAGCAGTTACCTTTCTTCGCCTGGCCCGGCAGGGTCTCAGCGTTCCTTGCGCTTGCGCAGGCGCTTGCGTGCCGGCGTCTCGCTGCTCGGCACATGCAGGTAGGACAGCACGCTTTCGGTCAGCTCGGCGGCCAGCTTCACTGCCTCCTTGTTGCGTGTCATCACGGTCGCTACCAGGCTTTCGATCAGCGCCAGCACGGCGGTGTTGGAGCTGATCAGCACCGGGTGGCTGGCCGGGGCGAACAGGCAGTGGTCGGCGATGGCGGCCAGCGGCGAGGCCGGCGAGTCGGTGATGGCCAGCACCTTGGCCCCGCGTTCGAGGGAGAAGCGCGCCAGTTGCAGGGTGTCCAGCGAGTAGCGGGGCAGGGAGATGGCGAGCAGGGCGTCGTGCTCGGTGATGCTGGCCAGGCGATAGGCGGCGTTCTCGTTGCCGCCCTCCATGCTGACGGCCACCGCGTCGGCGCAGTAGGGCACCAGGTTGGCGGCGGCCAGGCCGGCCATGTAGGCGCTGTTGCCGAAGCCGAGGATGTAGATGCGCCGGGCGGCGGTCAGGCTGCCGACGAAGCCCTCGAAGGCGGCGATGCTGTTGCTGTTGGCGGTGCTGCCCAGGTTGCTGCTGGCGATCTGCATCTGCTCCTGCAGGCCGAAGGTGCCGTCCGGGCGATGGGCCAGCTCGTTGCGCAGCTTGTCCACCGGCGACACCAGTTCCTGCAGGGTCGCCACCAGTGCCGACTTCAGGGCGCTGTAGCCGCCCAGTTGCATGGCGCGCGCCAGGCGGTTGACCGCGGCGGCGGAGGTGGCGGTTTCCTGGGCCAGTTCTTCGATGGTCAGGGTCGCGGCTTTCAGCGGGTGACGCAGGATGAAGTCGGCCACCTTGCGCAGCGAGGGTTGCAGGTCCGGGGTGATGGCCGCCAGCTTGCGCATGACTGGCGAGGCGTAGACGGTGACGTTGCTGGGCGTGGATGTCATGCGTGTGCAGGCCTGTTCGGGAAGGGCGGTAACCACAACGAGAAGGCCGCAGTGTATCCGAAGGCGCGTTGCCGGTGGCCGAGTGCCAGCCTGTAGCTGGCCACCAGCGCAGTCGAAGAGGGTGGCGTCCCTGCCAGAAACATGAGGCGTCTGCGTCAGTCGCTGAGCAGGCGACCCGTGCGGATCGGCGTGGCGCCGGCGACCTTGGCCAGCCATAGGCCGGGCTGGGCGAAGCGCAGGCGTTCGCGGGCGTAGAGCACGCCGTCGGTGGTGGCGCGCACCAGGGAGCGGCGGTCGCTGATCGGATCGAGCACCTCGAACAGCGGGTCGCCAACCTTGACCTGGGCCCCCAGCGGTTGCAGGAAGCTGACCACGCCGGGGTGTGGCGCATAGGCGTACTGGGCGCCGGCGAAGGGCGTGGCGCTGCAGGGGCTGGCGGGGATGGCCGGCCAGTTGCCGCTGAGCAGCCCCTGGTCGGCGAGGAAGGCCAGGATCGCCTCGGCGTCACGACTGGCGCGTTGCGGTTCGGTATCGGCCATGCCGCCCAGCTCGACGGTGGCGGTCAGGCAGGCCAGTGGCACGGGGGCACCGGGAAAGGCCGCGGCCAGTTGCAGCCAGGGCGCGGCGCAGGCCTCGTCGAACGATTGGCCGCCGGAGTCCTCGGCCAGCAGCACCGCCTTGGCCTCCAGGCGCGCGGCCAGGCCCTGCAGGCGCGGCCAGGCCTGCGGCAGGGCGTAGAGCAGCATCACCGATTCGAAGTCGCAATGCAGGTCGAGCACCACGTCGGCGTCGCAGGCGTGTTGCAACAGCAGGCGCTGCAGGCCGTCGAGCTGCGATTGCGGCTCGGGCAGCTGGCTGATCGCGCGGCGCATGGCCTGGCGGATCAGCTCGATGTTGCTGTCCGCATCAGCACCCAGCTGGCCTTGCAGGTGGTGGATCAGTGGCGCGGCCAGGTTGGGGAAGTCGCGGTTGAAATTCTTGCCGCTGGAGAAGTCGAAGCGGCCCTGGTGGGTGGCCTGGAACATCTGCGCCAGACCGATGGGGTTGGCGGCGGGGACCAGCTCGATCACCCCGCGCAGGCAGCCGGCGTCTTCCAGCTCCTGCAGGCGCCGCTTGAGTTCCACTGCGACGCGCATGCCCGGCAGCTCATCGGCATGCAGGGCCGCCTGGATATAGGCCTTGCGCGCACCGCTGCCGTAACGGAACACCGACAGGTTGCGCTGTGTGCCGAGACCGCTCCAGGGCAGGGAATACTCAAGGTGTTGCATGTTGCTTCCTTGGAGCCTGTGCCTCTGTGCGCGACGCGGCCGGGCCTTCTGCGAGGACTTGGCGGGTGCGCGGGCGGGCAGGCTCGGCGAGTGAATGGGGAGGACTAGCATGCAGTGTACCCGGCGCTGGGCCGGGTGCACGTGCTGGGCGGCGGTTACTGGCCGTAGATGTCGTAGGCGAAGTACTTGCCCTGGATTTCCTGGTACTTGCCATTGCTGCGCAGGGCGGCGATGGCGTTGCTGAATTTCTCCGCGGTAGCGGCGTCGCCCTTGCGTACGGCGATACCGGCGCCATTGCCGAAGTACTTCGGATCGTTGAAGTCCGGGCCGACCAGGGCGAAGCCCTTGCCGGAGTCGGTTTTCAGGAAGCCTTCGCCGATGTTGACCACGTCGGCCAGGGTGGCGTCCAGACGGCCGTTGGCCAGGTCGAGGAAGGCCTCGTTCTGCGAGCCGTAGCGCACCACCTCGATGCCCGCCTCGGCGAATTTGTCGCTGGCGTAGCGATCATAGGTCGAGGCGCGCTGCACGCCGACTTTCTTACCCTTGAGGTCGACCAGCGGGTCATTGACCACGCTGCCGGCCTTCATCGCCAGCTTGCCGGGGGTGTGGTAGTACTTCTTGGTGAAGTCGACCGACTTCAGGCGGTCCGGGGTGATCGACATGGACGACAGCACGGCGTCGACCTTGCGCACTTTCAGGGAGGGGATCAGGCCGTCGAAGGCCTGCTCGACCCACTCGCATTTGACCTGCATCTCTGCGCACAGGGCGTTGCCGATCTCGTAGTCGAAGCCGCTGATCTTGCCGTCCGGCGTCTTGAAGGCGAAGGGCGGGTAGGCCGCTTCGATACCGATACGCAGGTCGGCTTCCGCCGCTTGGGTCATGGCGCTGAAGGCGCTAAGCGCCAGGGCGCCGAGAAGTGCGATTTTTTTCATTGTGATGACTCCTGTAAGTGGCGATTGAGCTCGCCTGAACGGCCGGTGGCCGTCTGGCGGGCGGTGCTGCTTCGCACGCTGGCGAAAAGGTGCAGCAGGAACCTTGTGGGTGCCTGCCCTGTCGTGGCTGCCTCGGTACAGCAAGCCCAGCAGTAATTGATAAATTAGTGACACGTTTTTGTTCGTTAACGGTACTTATAAGAAAAAAACGTGTCAATCAGGATTCGTCCGTGAATTGTTTGAGTGGTCCGACGAATTTCCATTAAGTGGCTGTTTAATAGTGTTTTTATTAGTAATTTCCTGATCGATTGGTCGGTTAAATGACCTGGGTCGGGGGTTGCTTGCTGCTTTTTGTTGATATACAAGATTTCAAAAATATGATTATTTGAAAAAAAACATTCAGTGCGGTCACGCCCCGCCGAGCAGGTTTCGGGGCAAGGGAGTGGTCGGTGCGCGGTTGGCGTGCCGGGGTATCAGGAGGATGCGCTGGGTCTGCTGGGCTGGGCCGTCAGGGCCCGTGGTATTCACAACAAGAAGAGCAACAAGAATGACAATGCAGCCGAAACGTGGCGCCCTGGTCGCCGCCCTGATCCTTTGTGGTTTTTCCGCGCCGGCCCTGGCCGATGGCAACCTGCTGGCCGTGGGCGGCATGCTGCGCGCCAGCAACACGGCGGTGTACGAGAAGCTCATCGAGCTGGCCGGTGGTGCCGAGCAGGCCCGCATCGCCATCATGCCCACCGCCAGTGGCAGCCTCAGTTCGAGCAAGCGTTTCCAGGGCGAGCTGCAGGCCCTGGGTGTACCGGCCGAGCACATCAGCATCGTCGGCATCGACAAGCAGAACTACCAGACCAGCATGAACGACCCGGCCGCGGTCAAACCGCTGACCGAGGCGACGGCCGTATGGTTCGTCGGCGGCGACCAGGCGCGCATCGCCCGCGCCCTGTACAACCCCGATGGCAGCGAGTCGCTGACCCTCAAGGCGGTGCGCCAGGTGTTCGCCAAGGGCGGTGTGGTGGCGGGCAGCAGTGCCGGTGCGAGCATCCTCGGCGCGACCATGCCGACCGCCTACGGGGTGGTCATGGATACCCTCGACTTCGGCGTCGCGCAGCAGGCCGACCAGCGCGGTACCGCCCTGCTCAAGGGCGCCGGGCTGTTCAAGGCCGGCATCATCGACCAGCACTTCGACCAGATTGAGGAAACCAGCAGCGGGCGTGCCGCGCGCATGGCCAGCTACCTGGTCGGCCAGCAGCCGGCCAAGGGTTTCGGCCTGGATACCAACACCGCGATCTGGGTCAAGCCCGATGGCCAGCTGGAAGTGCTCGGCGAGGGCTACCTGACGGTGATGGATGCCAGCCAGGCCAGCAAGGACTTCGGGGTCTACGGCACGCGCCTGCAGAATGTGCGCCTGGCCATGCTCGGCCATGGTGATCGCTACGACCTGAACAGCGGCAAGGTGCAGCCGGCCGAGGGCAAGGCGGCGATCACCGCCGGCAACGAATACCTGGTCGGCAACCAGCTGCTCACCGATCTCTCCGCCGTCTCGGCCATGTCGCGTGCCGTGCTTTATGGCCTGGCCGACAACACCGCCACCCGTCAGGTCGGCCTGATGACCCGCTACAACCCGGCCAACGGTTACCACTACGGTTACCGTTTCGAGTTCAGCGAAACCGAGGGTTTCAGCGCCCACAGCCGCTTCCAGGATTCCCTGACCAACTACACGGTCAGTGGCGTGCGCCTGGACATCACCCCGGTCGATGCAACCCTGCGCGACCCGGCGCGCAGCACGCCGCAGGATGTCGGCAGCAGCCGCTGGCCAGAGGCGGTGCGCGCGGTGAGCTTCCGCGGCCTGATGACCAGCGATGCCAACAACCGGTTCGAACCCAAGCGCGCACTGACCCGTTTCGAGCTGGCCAATGCCCTGCAGATGACCCTGGCCGCCGAGCCGGTGCTGGACAAGCTGCCCAAGCTGGCCGACGTGCCGGCCGAGCATCCGCTGCGCGAGCAGATCGAGGTGGTGCTCTCCAATGGCTGGCTGCAGGCCGATGGCCGCTTCGACGGCGAGCGCGCGGTCACTCGCCAGGACTGGGCCCTGGCCTGCAAGGCGCTGGTCGAGGGCTTCGCCAAGACCAGCCTGGTCCAGCGTGCCGAACTGAAGGATGTGCAAGGCCTGGATCCGGCCGTGGCGGATGCCGCCGCGCTGACCGTCGGCGCCGGCTGGCTGAGTGCCGAGCAGGGCCGCTTCGAGCCCCAGCGCACGGTCAGTCGCGAGGAGGTGGCCTACAGCCTGGCGCGCCTGCTCGGTCTCGCCGAGCCGTCCTGACCCCCTGAAACACCGTTGATTTCGCCCTGCTGCGGCAGGGCGAGCGGGGCCCTTTGTGCCCGAGAAAAGCCAGTCGAGAAGGTGCTCATGCAATTAACCAATCTGGAGTTGTTCGCCCTGGACAAGCTGCTGCACGACCACGAGCCCGCGGTGGAGGCCCTGAAAAGCCCGGTCGCCACGGTGCTCGAACGGGTCGAGACGCCAGCCGGCTTCTACTCGGTGATCCAACTGCAGCAGCGCCTGGCCAGTGCCGGCGAGCTGCTGGAGCGCGAGTGGAAGTTTCGCCTCAAGCGCCTGAAAAGCGCGGGTTACTTCGTCTGCTGGCTGGATGGCGAGTCGACGTTGTGCCTGGAGGCGGTGATCAGCAGGGGCGTACGGCCAGCGGTGTTCACACCGGAACTGTTTGTCTGACCGGGTCGGCAAAAACCTGAAGCCCTGCGAGGGGCTTTCTAATAACACTAAACGGAGTAAGTCATGAACCTTGTAAAACTGAGTTGTCTCGCGCTGGCCATCAGTGCCGCCAGCACCCAGCTGGCACTGGCTGGTCAGGCCGATGCCAAGGGCTTTGTCGAAGACAGCGAGCTGAGTCTGCTGAACCGCAACTACTACTTCAATCGCGACTTCAAGAACAAGCCGGACAGCCAGAGCTACCGCGAGGAGTGGGCGCACGGCGTGATGGCCGAGTTCGCTTCCGGCTTCACCCAGGGCATTGCAGGTTTCGGGGTCGACGCCCATGGCTACCTGGGCCTGAAGCTGGACAGCGGTCGTGGCCGCACCGGCACCGGCCTGCTGCCGATCGGCGATGACGGCCGCGCCCAGGACGATTACTCCGAAGCCGGTGGTGCGGTGAAGCTGCGCGTCTCCGACACCGTGCTGAAGTACGGTGACATGCGCACCGAGGCGCCGGTGTTCGCCACCGCCCACAGTCGCCTGCTGCCGGAAACCGCCACCGGTTTCCACGTCGCCAGTGGCGAGATCGAGAACCTGGCTTTCGAAGCCGGTCACTTCACCGCGTACAACAACCGCAACTCGACCAACAGCGACGACGAGCTGAACCTCAACTATGGCAGCGGCGAGATCGGCAAGACCCTCGACTATGCCGGCGGCTGGTACAGCGTCAACGATGACCTGAATCTCGGCTTCTATGCCTCGCAGTTCGACGAGACCTGGAACCAGTACTACGGCAACCTCAACTACAACCTGGCGATCAGCGAAGGCCAGAGCCTGAACTTCGACTTCAACTTGTACCGCACCAGCGATACCGGCGAGGCGCTGCAGGGTGATATCGACAACACCACCTGGAGCCTGGCGGCTACTTACGGCCTGGGTTCGCACAGCCTGCTGCTGGCCTATCAGGCCGTCGATGGCGACACCCCGTTCGACTACGTCGGCGGCGACTCGATCTTCCTCGCCAACTCCATGCAGTACTCCGACTTCAACGCGCCGAACGAGAAGTCCTGGCGCATCGGTTATGCCTACGACTGGAGCGAAATGGGCGTGCCGGGCCTGACCACCAAGGTCACCTATGTCGAAGGTAGCGACATCGATGGCACCGACGCCGACGTCAACGGCGGCTATGTCGGTTACTACGGCGCCGACGGTGAACACAGCGAAACCGACCTGGACATCAAGTACGTGATCCAGGAAGGCCCGGCCAAGGATCTCTCCGTACGCCTGCGTCAGGCGTTCCACTACGCCAACGGCGATCAGGGCGAGGGCGACCTCCACGAGTTCCGGGTCATCGTCGACTACCCGCTGAGCATTCTGTAACGCGTCGTCCAGCCCGTGGCCCTGCAGCCACGGGCTGCAGCCGTTTTTCTTAAGGTCTGCTCCGATTGCTCCTTTGACCTTACGGCGCCCGTATGGCGCCGTTTTTTTCCGGTAGAGGGCACCTGGCAGTACCGGCCGACCTGCAACAAGGAGGCGTGGATATGCGTGCGTACGGGTTGTTATACGGATTGTTAATGGCAGGATTACTGGCCTTTACGGTCCAGGCGGAGCCCTTGCGAATTGCCATGGAGGGCCAGTTTCCGCCCTTCGAGGAGCTCGATCAGAACGGGCAGCT
This sequence comes from Pseudomonas sp. R-28-1W-6, assembly GCF_009799925.1. Lineage (GTDB taxonomy): Bacteria > Pseudomonadota > Gammaproteobacteria > Pseudomonadales > Pseudomonadaceae > Aquipseudomonas. Next base: position 179,206 of record NZ_WELK01000003.1, on the reverse strand, counting down.
CAAGGGCTTCAATGTCGACATCGCCAACGCCTTGTGCGAGCAGATGAAAACCGCCTGCCAGTTGCAGCGGTTCGCCTGGGACGACCTGATCCCGGCCCTGCAGGAACGGCGCACGGACCTGATCCTGGCGTCCATGTCGATCACCGAGGAACGCCTCAAGCAGGTGGACTTCACCCAGAAATATGCGCAGACGCCGGCGTTCTTTTTCGCCCGCGAAGGCGCCATCAACGAAGTCATCATCACCCCGCGGCGCATCGGCAGCAAACGCCTGGGCGTGCAGCGCGGCACCACCTATGACCGCTACCTGAGCGAGCGCTTTGCCAGGCATGTGGCGATCGAGCGTTTCGACAGTGCGGCGGCCACCTACCAGGCGCTCTACGAGGGGCGCGTCGACCTGGTGCTGGACGATGCGGTGTCCGGCTACTTCGGTTTCATCGATACAGCCAAGGGCGCTGGCTTCGAGCGGGTCGGCAATGCCGTGGTGGCACCGAGGTTTTTTGGCAAGGGCCAGGGCATTGCCCTGCGCAAAGGCGAGGAGGCGCTCAAGGTCCGCTTGAACCAGGCGCTGGTGACCATTCTCGACAACGGCGTGTATGCGCGCATCGAGAAGCAGTACTTCAAGCAGTTCAGCGTTTATTGAGCGGCCAGACCTGGCAGGCAATTCCGTTCTACGACAACCCACAACAACAGTGCAGGCAACTGCACGTCTCGGAGAAATCACGATGACGATAAGAAAGAAGGTATGGCGTTACGCGGTTCTACTCATCGCCCTGTTGCCCGGGCTCGGCCAGGCAGCCGGTGCTCTGCTGCTGGTCGGCGGCGGCCTCAAGGATGACAACGCCGCCATCTATCAGCGTTTCATCCAGCTGGCCGGCGGCACCGGCCAGGCCAGGATCGGCGTGATCACCGCCGCCTCCATTCCGGAAAGCCAGGACCCGGATGCCGGTACCGCCGCTGCCGCCAACTCGCGGGCCAATGGCGAGTACTACGCCAACCTGTTGCGCACCACCTATGGCGCGGCCGATGCCCAGTGGATTCCCATCGACCTGGACAACATCGCCAACAGCAGCAACCCGACGGTGGTCAGCCAGATCAATGGCATGACCGGCTTCTTCTTCGGTGGCGGCGACCAGTCGCGCCTGACCCAGGTGCTGCAGACCAGCAACCGCGCCGATACCCCGGCGCTGGCGGCGATCCGCTCGCGCTATGCCGCGGGCGCGGTCCTGGCCGGCACCAGCGCCGGCACCGCGATCATGGTCGACGGGCCGATGGTGACCGGCGGCGAGAGCTACGAGGCGTTGCGCTACGGGCCGTATACCACGCCGTCGGGGGACGACCTGTCGTATGACCCGCAGGGCGGCTTCGGCTTCTTCACCTATGGCCTGCTGGATACCCACTTCAGCGAGCGCGGTCGCCAGGGGCGCATCGTGCGCCTGGCCGACTACACCAGCGTGCCGTTCGCCTTCGGCGTGGACGAGAACACCGGTCTGCTGGTGCAGAACAATGCCAGCCTCGGCCAGATCGAGATGCAAGTCATCGGCGCCGGCGGCGTGTTCGTCTTCGACCTGCGCAATGCCGAGCTGGGCAGCGGCAGTACCTGGGCCCTGTACGATGTGCTGGCCAGCTACCTGACCAGTGGCGACAAGTACCGGCCGCAGACCGGCCAGTTCGTCATCGCCAGCGCCAAGACCAGCCTGCGTGGCCGCGAGCAGTACAGCACGGCGCTGACCGCCACCGGCGACATCTTCAGCAGCCCGAACAACAGCGGGGCCGATGGTCGCCGCAAGCCGCGCGAGTTCGTCAAGGTCAGTGCCGACCTGTTCAACAGCCGCTCCACCAGTACCCTGGGGCGCACCTATGAGACCAACCCGCGCTACCGCGTCGACCTGATCAAGAGCAGCCAGTTCGACAGCCATGGCTATATGGGCACCGTGGGCGGGCAGAGCCTGACCTCCTACCTGCGCCTGCTGGTGGATATGCGCCTCAACTGAGGTTTCCTCCTGCTCCGCCGGGTTCTGCTGTCCTCAGTGCTGTCGCGCCCGGCGGATGCGCAGCATGATGCCGAGCAGGATCAGCAGCGCCAGCGGGCCCATGGCGAGCATCGCGGTCTTCGCCGGGATGGCCAGGCCGAGGCCGTGCAGGCCCTCGTAGGACAGCTTGAACAGGCTCAGCAGGTAGTAGCTGATGGCGATGATCGAGAGCCCTTCGACGGCCTTCTGGATCTTGATCTGGGTGTCGGCGCGGGCGTTCAGGCTGCGCAGGATGGCCGAGTTCTGTTCTTCCACTTCCACCTGAACCCGTGCCTGCAGCAGGTCGCCGAGATTGGCCACGCTCTGCCCGAGGCGCACCAGGCGCTGGTCGGTGGCGGCGCAGTAGCGCACGGTCGGGCGGAAGCGTCGTTCGATGAACACGCCGAGGCGCTGGCAGTCGTCGACATGGCTTTCGCGCAGTTCGGCGATGCGCTCGCCGACGATCTGCGCGTAGGCCTCGGTGGCGCCGAAGCGCTGGCGGGTGCGCGCGGTGCAACGGACGATGCGCGCCGACAGCTGGGCGATGGCGGCGGAGAGCACCTTGGCGCTGTCGCTGCCCTCGGCGTTGCGGTCGGACAGCGCGGCCAGTTCGCGGTCATAGTCCTTCAGCTGGCGGCTGACGTCCTGCGCCACCGGCAGGGCCAGCGAGGCCATCATGCGGTAGGTCTCGATCTCCAGCAGGCGGCGGATCATGCGCCCCAGGCGGTAGGCGTTGAGGCGGCGGTTGACCAGCAGCAGGCGGTTGACGCCATGCGCGTCGAGGCGAAAGTCCGACCAGACGGTGGCGTCGCCGTCGCCCAGGCTGGAGCCGGCGGGGTCCTTGAAGCCGTAGCCGCTGACGCTGCCGGCCCAGTCGCGCTCGGCTTCCACCAGCACCTGTACCGCGCTGATCAGCAGGGGCCGCAACGGCTGGATCAGGCCGGCCAGCGGCTCGGGCAGCGGTGGCCAGGGCTCGCCCCCGGCGGGGCGGGGCTGCACCAGGGTGAGGGTGAAGAACTCGCTGTGGCGCTCCCACTTGAGCGTGGCGGCATCCAGGCGCAGCAGCCCCTGGACCTCGTTGGCCGGCAGCACTTCGCTGGCCAGTCGTTCAAGTTGGCTGACCAGCTCGACGCAGGCCTGCTCGGCATCGACGAAGGCCAGGTGGTAGACATGCGACGGCTCGCGGAAATAGATCGACGGCCGGGCGTGCAGTTCGTTGTGCAGGGTTTTGCGCAGTGGATGCATGGTGAAGGGGCGGGCCAGAAAGAGAGGGTTTCTGGATGACGCCGTTGCGTGACCGGCTGGTCACATCAGCGTGCCGCGCATGAGAAGGCGAAAGCCCCGCAATGCGGGGCTTTCTGGGGCGCAGACCTTTCCGTAGGGTGCGCCGCGCGCACCGCAAGCCGGTACGTGGGCCATGGTGCGCGGAACGCCCGGAGAAGCGCTTAGTGGTGTTCGCGGGTGGCGCGGAATTTCACGTCCGGCCAGCGCTCTTCCATCAGGCTCAGGTTGACCCGGGTCGGCGCCAGGTAGGTGAGGTGGCCACCGCCGTCGACCGCCAGGTTCTCGTAGGCCTTGTCCTTGAATTCCTCGAGCTTCTTCTTGTCGTCGCACTCGATCCAGCGCGCCGACCAGACGTTGATCGCCTCGTAGGCGCACTCGACCTTGTATTCCTCCTTGAGGCGGCTGGCGACCACGTCGAACTGCAGCACACCGACGGCGCCGAGGATGATGTCGTTGTTGCGCTCGGGGAAGAACACCTGGGTGGCGCCTTCCTCGGCCAGTTCCTGCAGGCCCTGGCGCAGCTGCTTGGATTTCAGCGGGTCCTTCAGGCGCACGCGGCGGAACAGTTCCGGGGCGAAGTGCGGGATGCCGGTGAAGCCGAGCACCTCGCCTTCGCTGAAGGTGTCGCCGATCTGGATGGTGCCGTGGTTGTGCAGGCCGATGATGTCGCCGGCATAGGCCTCCTCGAGCATCTCGCGCTCGCTGGAGAAGAAGGTCAGGGCGTCGGCGATGCGCAGGTCCTTCTTGATCCGCACGTGGCGCATCTTCATGCCCTTCTCGTACTTGCCGGAGCAGATGCGCATGAAGGCGATGCGGTCGCGGTGCTTCGGGTCCATGTTCGCCTGGATCTTGAACACGAAGCCGCTGAACTTCTCCTCCACCGGCTCCACGGTGCGCTCGTTGGCCACCCGCGCCAGCGGCTTGGGTGCCCAGTCGACCACCGCGTCGAGCACGTGGTCGACGCCGAAGTTGCCCAGCGCGGTGCCGAAGAACACCGGGGTCAGCTGGCCGGCGAGGAACTCCTCCTGGTCGAACTCGTGGCAGGCGCCCTGTACCAGTTCCAGCTGCTCGATGAAGCGCTCGTACTCGTCGCCCAGGTGGGCGCGGGCCTCGTCGGAGTCGAGGTGCTGGATGATCTTGACCTCGGTGCGCTCGTGACCGTGGCCCGGGGTGTAGACGATGATGTAGTCGTCCTTGAGGTGGTAGACGCCCTTGAAGTCGCGGTAGCAGCCGATCGGCCAGGTGATGGGCGCTGCCTTGATTTTCAGCACCGCCTCGATCTCGTCGAGCAGTTCGATCGGGTCGCGGATGTCGCGGTCGAGCTTGTTGATGAAGCTCACAATGGGAGTATCGCGCAGGCGGCACACGTCCATCAGGGCGATGGTGCGCGGTTCCACGCCCTTGCCACCGTCGAGCACCATCAGCGCGCTGTCCACTGCGGTCAGGGTGCGGTAGGTGTCTTCCGAGAAGTCTTCGTGGCCGGGGGTGTCGAGCAGGTTGATCATGTGCTCGCGGTAGGGGAACTGCATCACCGAGGTGGTGATGGAGATGCCGCGCTGCTTCTCCATCTCCATCCAGTCGGAGGTGGCGTGGCGGTCGGACTTGCGCGACTTCACCGTGCCGGCCACGGCAATCGCCTTGCCCATCAGCAGGAGCTTCTCGGTAATGGTGGTCTTGCCGGCGTCGGGGTGGGAAATGATGGCGAACGTACGGCGTTTGGCGACTTCTGCGGCCTGGATAGTCATGCTCGGGGAACCCGTCGACTGATAGTCGGTCTGTCAAAAAAGGCGGCGATTATAACGGGAAACGCGGGTTGCGCGGCGTCCGGCTGGCGCATAGGGCCGGCGCGGCTTTGTGCAGCATTCCTGACGTTTTGTTGAGGATTAGAAACAGTCAATCAGTCAGGCGACAATCGGGGGCAAAACGGCGGCAATTTTTGATTGATCTCACGGCCCCATGGTCCTAAAGTTCGCGCCCGAACGTCCATGCTGGAAACGATCCATCCGGCTCAAGTACTGACGACGAGAGGTTGCCGACCCGCCCGGGCGCAATCCTCGGCGACATGCCTTGGGAAGTAGGCGAACCAAAGTGGGGAAACGGATTAGACGTTCGCGGCTCTTCGACGAGCCATCATCCCTGTTAAGCACCCATAGCTTGCCTTACCCATTTGGAGTTCCCTGCATGCCGATCAAGGTCGAAGACTACTACCCGCGCGAAACCTTCCAGAAGATGAAGACCTTCGCCGACAAGCACGAAACCCCCTTCGTGGTGATCGACACCGCGATCATCGGCCAGGCCTACGACGACCTGCGCGCCGGTTTCGAGTTCGCCAAGGTGTACTACGCGGTCAAGGCCAACCCGGCCGTCGAGATCATCGAGCTGCTGCGCGACAAGGGTTCCAACTTCGACATCGCCTCCATCTATGAGCTGGACAAGGTGCTGGCCACCGGCGTCGGCCCGGAGCGCATCAGCTACGGCAACACCATCAAGAAATCCAAGGACATCCGCTACTTCTACGAGAAGGGCGTGCGTCTGTACGCCACCGACTCCGAGGCCGACCTGCGCAACATCGCCAAGGCCGCGCCGGGCTCGAAGGTCTATGTGCGCATCCTCACCGAAGGCTCGACCACGGCCGACTGGCCGCTGTCGCGCAAGTTCGGCTGCCAGACCGACATGGCCATGGACCTGCTGATCCTCGCCCGCGACCTGGGCCTGGTGCCCTACGGCCTGTCCTTCCACGTCGGCTCGCAGCAGCGCGACATCTCCGTGTGGGACGCGGCCATCGCCAAGGTCAAGGTGATCTTCGAGCGCCTCAAGGAAGAAGACGGCATCGAGCTCAAGCTGATCAACATGGGTGGCGGCTTCCCGGCCAACTACATCACCCGCACCAACAGCCTGGAAACCTACGCCGAGGAAATCATCCGCTTCCTCAAGGAAGACTTCGGCGACGACCTGCCGGAAATCATCCTCGAGCCGGGCCGCTCGCTGATCGCCAACGCCGGCATCCTGGTCAGCGAAGTGGTGCTGGTCGCGCGCAAGTCGCGCACCGCCGTGGAGCGCTGGGTGTATGTGGACGTGGGCAAGTTCAGCGGCCTGATCGAAACCATGGACGAGTCGATCAAGTTCCCGATCTGGACCGAGAAGAAGGGCGAGATGGAAGAGGTGGTGATCGCCGGCCCGACCTGCGACAGCGCCGACATCATGTACGAGAACTACAAGTACGGCCTGCCGCTCAACCTGTCGATCGGCGACCGCCTGTACTGGCTGTCCACCGGCGCCTACACCACCAGCTACAGCGCGGTGGAATTCAACGGCTTCCCGCCGCTGAAGGCCTACTATCTGTAAGCAGTGTGTCAGCTGAAGAACCCCGCCCATCGGCGGGGTTTTTTGTGCCCGCGATTTACCGCCAGGGCGCGGTGCAGGCCTGTTCGGGCCTGAGGGCTTCGAAAGAAATAAATGCGAATAATTCTATGTAAGTATTGCTACAGTAAATGTAAATTATTATCATCTCGCCCGCTTTAGATCATCCCCCTCTCGCCAACAGCCATTACAGAGAGTCGGGGCATCTTTCAAATTGGGGAGAGACCATGTCCATTCGTAGCCGCAAGCATCACAAGAGCAGCCACCTCGCCGCGCTGATCGCCGCCGCCGTTCCCGCCATGGCGTTTGCTGCCCAGGGCGACAGCGTGCAGGAAGAACTGAGCCTGCCGGCTACCAGTGTGACCTCAGCCGCCGAGGTGCCGTACAAGGCCACGCGCAGCGCCAACGACAAGATGACCGAGGCGCTGCTGGACACCCCCAAGACCGTGCAGGTGATCAAGAAGGAAATGCTCCGCGAGCAGGGCGCCAGCAGCCTGATGGAAGCGCTGCGCAACACCCCGGGGATCACCATGCAGCTGGGCGAGAACGGCAACACCGCCGCCGGCGACACCTTCATGATGCGCGGCTTCTCCACCCAGACCTCGACCTTCGTCGACGGCATCCGTGACCTCGGTGCGGTCAGCCGCGACGTGTTCAACATCGAGCAGGTGGAAGTGGTCAAGGGCGCGGCCGGCTCCGATATCGGCCGGGGCGCCTCGTCCGGCTACATCAACCTGGTGTCCAAGCTGCCGACCCTGGAAGACAGCATCAGCGGCACCCTGGGCTACGGCACCGCCGACAAGGCGGCCATGACCGCCGACATCAACCAGACCATGAGTCAGGGTTCGGCGCTGCGCCTGAACCTGATGCGTCGCGACGGCGGCGTTGATGGCCGCGACTACGTGGAGAACAGCAGCTACGCCGTCGCGCCTGCCCTGGCCTTCGGCCTGGATGGCGACACCCGCCTGTACCTCTACAGCCAGCACGTGCGCCAGGAGAATGTGCCGGATGGCGGCATCCCGACCATCGGCATGAGCGGTTTCTACAATGCCGACGCGCGCCTGAATCGCGGGGGCAAGGTCGACGAAGACAACTACTACGGCAGCGACAACGACTACGAGGATGTCGAGGCCGACATGCTCAGCGTCAAGTTCGAGCACGACTTCAACGAGGTGACCACCCTGCGCAACACCTCGCGCTTCGGCAAGACCACCACCGACCGCATCCTCACCGGGGTCAATACCCTGTCGGCCAACGGCTCGAGCGATCCGGCCGACTGGACGGTGAGCCGCTCGCGGCAGCTGACCGACCAGGAAAACGAGATCACCGCCAACCAGACCAACCTGAGCACCGAGTTCTTCACCTTCGGCCTGCGCAACACCCTGGCCACCGGCGTCGAGTTCATGCGCGAAAGCCAGCGTACCGAGTCTGGCGCGACGGCTCGGCAGGTCATCGATGGGGTGACCTATGCCGCGGTAACGCTGCCGAATGCCGACCTGTACGACCCCAATGCCCACGATGGGATGGGCAAGCCGTACAAGACCGGGGTGTACAGCGACGGCACCACCGATACCGCGGCCTTCTATGCCTTCGATACCCTGCACCTGAACGAGCAGTGGTCGGTCAATGCCGGCGTGCGCTTCGAGCACTACCGCACCGATACCAAGGGCGCCTCGCTGGTATCCATCGCCAGCACCCCGGTCACCAACGATTACCTGCTGACCCCCTATGACCTGGACAGCTCGGACGACCTGACCAGCTGGAACACCGGCGTCGTCTACAAGCCGGCCGAGAACGGCAGCATCTACCTGGCCTACGCCAACTCGCTGACCCCGCCGGGCAGCGCCAACTTCTCCCTGTCCACCTCCGAGTCCAGCGACAGCCAGCCGAACCTGGACCCGCAGGAAACCGAGCACGTCGAGCTGGGCACCAAGTGGGACCTGCTGGATGCGCGGCTGAACCTGACCGCCGCGGTCTACCGCACCGAGAACACCAACCAGGTGTCCTACGACGCGCTGAGCGACAGCTATCAGCAGGACGGCAAGATCCGCGTGACCGGCGTCGAGCTGGGCATGGTCGGGCAGATCACCAACTTCTGGCAGGTCTCGGCCGGTATCGCCAGCATGGACACCGAGCAGCTGGACCAGGCCAGCTTCAATAGCACGACTGGTGTGGTCACCGAGAACACTGGCGTGCGCTGGTCGCCGGACCTGACCGCCACCCTGTGGACCTCCTACACCCTGGGCGACCTGACCCTCGGCGGCGGGGCGCGCTACGTCTCCGACCAGGATCGCCTGATCGCCGAGGGCGCCGATCGCAGCACCACCAACATGCCGGAAATCCCGTCCTACTGGGTGACCGACGCCATGGCCGCCTACCGTCTGAACAAGAACGTCAACCTGCGCCTGAACGTCTACAACCTGTTCGACGAGGAGTACATCGCCACCCTCAACAACAGCGGGGCGCGGGCGGTGCTGGGCACGCCGCGCTCGGCGATGATGACCACCGAGTTCAGTTTCTAAACCCGCTGAAGCCCGCCAAGGAGCCTGCGCCATTGCGCGGGCTTCTTGCGTTGGGCGAGGAGCCTTTCGATGTTGCTGCATCTCCCGCAGGTACTGAGCAAGCAGGAAGTCGCCGCGCTGCGCGCCGAACTGGCCGCCCATGACTGGGTCGATGGCGCGCAGACCTCCGGCGCCCAGGCCGCCCAGCTCAAGCACAACCTGCAGTTTCCGGCCGACTCGCCGGCCTTTGCCGGCCTGTCGCAGCGCGTGGCCGATGCCCTGGCGCGGCACCCGCTGTTCGTCTCGGCCGCCTTGCCGCGGCATATCCTGCCGCCGATGTTCAATTGCTACCGGGGCGGCGGGCAGTACGGCAACCACGTCGACAACGCCCTGCAGCGCGATCGCTTCAGCGGCCTGCAGGTGCGCACCGACGTGTCGACCACGGTGTTTCTCAGCGAGCCCGAGGAGTATGAGGGCGGCGAGCTGATCGTCGAGGACACCTACGGCGAGCACGAGGTCAAGCTGGCCGCCGGCGATGCCATCGTCTACCCCTCCACCAGCCTGCACCGGGTCGAGCCGGTGACCGCCGGGGCGCGCATCGCCGCCTTTCTCTGGACCCAGAGCCTGGTGCGCGATGCCTGGCAGCGCAAGATGCTGTTCGACCTGGACATGACCATCCTCAAGCTGCGCGGCCAGTTGGGCGATACGGAGGAAGTGCTCGGCCTGACCAGCACCTACCACAACCTGCTGCGTCAGTGGGTGGAATGAGCATGGCGCGCCTGCCACCCCTGAATGCGATTGCCGCCGACCTGGTGTCGGCTGCGGACTACCGGCGCCATGCCCTGGAGCGGCTGGACGAGAATGCCCTGGCCTATCTGGAGGGCGGCGCCGCGGACGAGCTGACTTGCCAGGCCAACCTGCAGGTCTGGCAGGACTGGGCGCTGCTGCCGCGCATGCTGCGTGACCTGCGCGGCGGCCATACCCGCTGCAGCCTGCTGGGGCAGGCGCTGCAGCACCCGATCCTGCTGGCGCCGGTGGCCTACCAGCGGCTGTTCCATGCCGAGGGCGAGCTGGCCACGGCCATGGCCGCCGGGGTGATGGGCGGCGCGGCGGTGCTCAGCTCGTTCGCCTCGACCCGCCTGGAGGAGGTCGCCGCGGTGGCCCAGGGCCCGCTGTGGTTCCAGCTGTACTGGCAGGGCGATGGCGCGCGCACCCTGGCGCTGGCCGAGCGGGCGGATGCCTCCGGCTACCAGGCGCTGGTGCTGACCGTGGATGCGCCGGTCAGCGGCGTACGCAACCGCGAGCAGCGCGCCGGCTTCCGCCTGCCGGAGGGTGTCCGCGCGGTGAATGTGGATGAGGCGTTGCGTCTGCCCGAGCTGCAGCCGGGGCAGAGCGCGGTGTTCGACGGCCTGCTGGCCGTGGCGCCGCGCTGGGAGGAAGTGGCCTGGCTGTGCCGGCACAGCCCGCTGCCGGTGCTGCTCAAGGGCATCCTGCATCCGCAGGACGCCCAACTGGCGATGCAGTCCGGCGCCGCCGGGGTGATCGTCTCCAACCATGGCGGGCGGGTGCTGGACAGCCAGTTGCCGGCCGTGAAGATGCTGCCGGCCATGCGCCAGGCCGTGGGGACCGAGGCCCTGCTGCTGGTCGATGGCGGCATCCGGCGCGGCAGCGACGTGCTCAAGGCCATTGCCCTGGGCGCTAACGCGGTGCTGATCGGCCGGCCCTATGTCTATGCGCTGGCCACGGCCGGGGCGCTGGGGGTGGCGCATCTGCTCAAGCTGCTGCGCGAGGAGCTGGAGGTGAGCATGGCCCTGTGCGGTTGTCGCGAGCTGGCGGAGCTATCCCCCGAGCTGCTGGTGCGCCTGCGCGACCTGTGAGCCGGGGGCCAAGGTAAAGGCTGGGTAAACCCCAAGCAGATGCAAATTGTTCCTATCTAGAATGTGCGCCGTTACGGGCGTGGCCTGCTGATCAAGGTATTTGTCGTGTTCAAGAAGATCGTTTTCCAACTGCACTGGTTGTTTGGCATCACCGCCGGTCTGGTCCTGGCGCTGATGGGCGTCACCGGTGCGCTGTACGCCTTCGAGGGCGAGATCCTGAGCGCGCTCAACCCCGAGGTGCTCAGGGTCGAGGTGCGCGAGACCGGGCCGCTGGCGCCGGCCGAGCTGGTGGCGAAGATCGAGGCGCAGGCGGGCAAGACGGTCTCCGGCCTGTGGGTCGACCAGCGTGAGGGCCGCGCCGCGCGGGTATTCTTCACCCCGCCAGCGGGCGAGCGCCGCGGCCCGATGCGCTTCTTCGACCCCTACAGCGGCGAGCTGCTCGGCGAGCCGAGCGGGCAGGCGTTCTTCGGCCTGATGCTGCAGCTGCACCGCTTCCTGGCCATGGGCGACACCGGCAAGCAGATCACCGCCGCCAGCACCCTGGCGCTGCTGTTCTTCTGCCTGTCCGGGCTGTACCTGCGCTGGCCGCGCCAGGCGCTGAACTGGCGCGCCTGGCTGACCCTCGACTGGGCCAGAAAGGGCCGTGCCTTCAACTGGGACCTGCACGCGGTATTCGGTACCTGGTGCCTGCTGTTCTACCTCTGCGCGGCGCTGACCGGCCTGTACTGGTCCTATGACTGGTACCGCGACGGCCTGACCCGCCTGCTCTCCGATAGCCCGGCCGGCCAGCAGGGCGGCAAGCCCGGCGAGCGGCGCGGCGGACGTGGCGAGGCGCCGTCCGGGCCGCCGCCGACGGTCGACTACGACGCCGTGTGGCGCAGCCTGCAGCAGGCCGCCGGGCCGCAACTGGTGGCGTGGAACCTGCGCCTGCCGCCGGTGGCCGGCGCGCCTGCGACGGTGTTCTATCTGCTGGAGGAGGCCGCCCACCCGCGTGCGCTCAACCAGCTCAGCCTCGACCCGGCCAGCGGCCAGGTCAAACAGCACGAGCGCTACGCCGACAAGAGCTTCAAGGCGCAGCTGCTGGCCAGCGTCTATGCCCTGCATGTCGGCGAGTATTTCGGCCTGACCGGACGCATCCTGATGGCCGTGGCCAGCGGTCTGATGCCGCTGTTCTTCATCACCGGCTGGCTGCTCTACCTCGATCGCCGCCGCAAGCAACGCGCGACCCGGGCTGCCCGCGGGGCGGTGGCGGCGCAGGGCGGCGCCGAGAGCTGGCTGATCGGCTTCGCCAGCCAGAGCGGCCTGGCCGAACAGCTGGCCTGGCGCACCGCCGGGCAGCTGCAGGCCGCCGGCCTGCCGGTGCAGGTGCAGCCGCTGGCGCGGCTGGATGAGCAGGCGCTGCAGCAGGCCAGCCGCGCGCTGTTCGTGGTCAGCACCTTCGGCGATGGCGAGGCGCCGGACAATGCCCGTGGCTTCGAGCGCAAGCTGCTCGGCAGCCAGCTGGCCCTGGGCGAGCTGAGCTATGCCGTGCTGGCCCTGGGGGATCGCCAGTACCAGCAGTTCTGCGGCTTCGCCCGTCGCCTGCATGACTGGCTGGGCCAGCAGGGGGCCAACAGCCTGTTCGCCCCGGTGGAGGTGGACAACGGCGACCAGGCCGCCCTGGCCAGCTGGCAGCAGCAACTCGGCCAGCTGACGGGCGCCGCCGTGCCGGCGCCCGTCGAGCCGTCGTTCGGCGAATGGCGCCTGCTCGGTCGCGAATGCCTCAACCCCGGCAGCAGCGGCGCGCCGACCTTCCGGGTGCGCCTGCAGATGCCGGTGGGCGGGCACTGGCAGGCCGGCGACCTGCTCGAGGTGCTGCCGCGCAACGAGGCCGGGCTGGGCGCGCGCGACTACTCCATCGCCTCGCTGCCGAGCGACGGCGTGCTGGAGCTGATCGTGCGCCAGCAGCGGCGCAGCGACGGCAGCCTCGGTCTCGGCTCCGCCTGGCTGTGCGTCGAGGCCAGCCTGGGCGCGCCTGTGCTGGCGCGGGTGCGCCGCCATGCGGGCTTCCATGCGCCGCAGGAAAACCGCCCGCTGCTGCTGATCGGCAACGGCACCGGCCTGGCCGGGCTGCGCAGCCTGCTCAAGGAGCGCATCGCGGCCGGCCGCTCGCGCAACTGGCTGCTGTTCGGCGAGCGCAACGCGGCCCACGACTTCTACTGCCGCGACGAGCTGCAGGGCTGGCTGGCGCGGGGCGATCTGGCGCGCCTCGACCTGGCCTTCTCCCGCGACCAGGCGGCCAAGGTCTATGTGCAGGATCGCCTGCGCGAGGCGGCGGCCGAAGTCCAGCGCTGGGTCGCCGAAGGCGCCGCCATCTATGTCTGCGGCAGCCTGGACGGCATGGCCGGCGGGGTCGACCGGGTGCTGCGCGAGCTGCTCGGCCGCGAGCGGCTGGACCAGCTGCAGGAAGCCGGGCTGTACCGCCGCGACGTGTACTGAGAGCCGGCTCAGGGTCTCGTTCCGGTTCGCTCCGTGCAGGCGTCAGGGTGGATAGGCTACGCCTTATCCACCCTGCCAGGCCGAGTGCCCCGGCGCCTGGCCCGGCTGCTGCCGGGCTAGGCGCCGGCGCCCGGCGGCTCTAAGCTTGGCGACATGAACAGAATCCTCCTCAACTGCGACATGGGCGAGAGCTTCGGTGCCTGGCACATGGGCAACGACCTGCACGCCATGCCGCTGATCGACCAGGCCAACCTGGCCTGCGGCTTCCACGCCGGCGACCCGCTGATCATGCAGCACAGCGTGGCCCTGGCCGTGCAGCATGGCGTCAGCATCGGCGCGCACCCGTCCTACCCCGACCTGCAGGGTTTCGGTCGCCGCCACCTGGCCTGTTCGGCCGAGGAGGTCACGGCCCTGGTGCTGTATCAGATCGGTGCGCTGGATGCCTTCTGCCGCGCGGCCGGCACCCAGGTCGCCTACGTCAAGCCGCATGGCGCGCTGTACAACGACCTGGTGCGCGACGACGCCCTGTTCACTGCCGTGCTGCAGGCCTGCGCCAGCTACCGCGCGGGCTTGCCGCTGATGGTCCTGGCCCTGGCCGACAACAGCCGCGAGCGGCGCCTGGCACAGGCGGCCGGGGTGCCCCTGCTGTTCGAGGCCTTCGCCGACCGCGCCTACCTGGCCGACGGCCAGCTGGCGCCGCGGCGCCTGGCCGGGGCGGTGCACCATGACGGCGAGCGCATCCTCGCCCAGGCCCTGGCCATCGCCCGCGGCGAGCCGTTCGCTGACATCGACGGCCGGCCCCTGCAGCTGCACGCCGACAGCCTCTGCGTGCACGGCGACAACGCCGAGTCGCTGGCCGTGTTGCGCCGTTTGCGGGCCCAGCTGGACGCCGCATGATCCGCCTCGAACCGGCCGGCGCCGAAGCCCTGCTGCTGGTGCTGGCCGAGGCGCCGGACGCGCAGCTGCCGCAGCGTCTCGCCGTGCTGGCCGAGCGCATCCGCGCCGAACTGGGGCCGCTGCTGAGCGATCTGGTGCCGGGCTGGACCAGCCTGCTGCTGCACTACGACCTGCTGCGCACCGACCACCTGCAACTGGCCGCGCGGCTGGCCCCGCTGCTCGAGCAGTGGCTGGCCGAGCCGCTGCCGGCCGAGACGGGGCGCCGGCACGAGATCCCGATCTGGTACGCCGGCGCGGACCTGGCCGAGGTGGCGCGGGCCTGCCGGCTGAGCGTCGCCCAGGTGATCGAGCTGCACGCGGCCGGCGAGTACCGGGTCGGCGCCATCGGCTTCGCCCCGGGCTTTGCCTATCTCGGCGAACTGGACGAGCGCCTGCAGCTGCCGCGCCGGGCCACGCCGCGCACCCGGGTGCCGGCCGGCAGCCTGGCCATCGCCGAGCGGCAGACGGCCATCTACCCGCAGGCCTCGCCTGGCGGCTGGCACCTGCTGGGGCTTTGTCCCTGGCGCCTGTTCGATGCCCGGCGCACGCCGCCCTGTCCCTTGCAGCTGGGCGACCGGGTGCGTTTCGTGCCGATCGATGCCGCCGCCTACCGCGCGGCGGGCGGTCCGCCATGAGCGGCCTGCGCGTGCTGCGCGGCGGGCCGCTGAGCCTGCTGCAGGATGGCGGCCGGCGCGGCTGGCAGCACCTCGGCGTCTCGCCGGGCGGGCCGCTGGACGAGCATGCCGCGGCCTGGGCCAACCGCCTGCTGGGCAATCCCTGGGGCACGCCGTTGCTGGAGATCGCCCTCGGCGATGTCGAGCTGCGCGCCGAGGTCGATACCTGGCTGGCGCTGACCGGCGCCGAGCTGCCGGCGACCCGCGATGGCCAGCCGCTGCCGGGCTGGTCCAGCTTCGCCCTGCGCGCCGGGCAATGCCTGCGCCTGGGTTTCGCCCGCAGTGGCCAGCGCGCCTACCTGGCGGTGGCCGGCGGCTTTCGCGCCGCGCCGGTGCTGGGCAGCGTCAGCACTCAGGTGCGCGAAGGCCTGGGTGGCCTGGACGGGCAGGGCGGCCCGCTGGCTGCCGGCGACCTGCTGCCCTGCGGCACCGCGCACCTTGCCCGCGCCGCCAGCGTGCCCTGGCGCTACCGGCCCGACTACCGCGCTGCGCCGCTGCTGCGGGTGATCAGCGGCGGCGATGCGGAGGCGTTCGACCCGGCGCAGGTGCAGGCGTTCTTCGCGCAAGACTGGCAACTCAGCCCGCAATCCGACCGCATGGGCGCCCGCCTGCAGGGGCAGCCCTTGCGCGCGCCGCTGCGGCAGTGGTCGCAGGGGGTGACTCGCGGCGCCATCCAGGTGCCGCCCGATGGCCAGCCGATCATCCTGCAGGCCGATCACCAGAGCATGGGCGGCTATCCGTTGCTCGGCTGGCTGCATCCGCTGGATCTCTGGCGCCTGGCGCAGTGCCCGGCGCAGCAGGCGCTGCGCTTCACCCCGGTGAGCCTCGGCGAGGCCCAGACCGAGCTGCGCGCGTTCTATCGTTTCTTCGGTCGGTAGCGGCCCAGAAAAGGCGAAGGCGCCACGGTGGGCGCCTTCTGGCTTTCGAGCTGTGCACACTTCATTGCTTGCTAGCCCCGGACTGCGATTCGATTTCAGGCGATATGGCTGCCGGTGCGGTCGAAGCCGTCTGCGGCGACATGGCTGCCGGTGCGATCGAAGCCGTCTGCGGCGACATGGCTGCCGGTGCGGTCGAAGCCGTCTTCGGCGACATGGCTGCCGGTGCGATCGAAGCCGTCTTCGGCGACATGGCTGCCGGTGCGGTCGAAACCGTCTTCAGCGACATGGCTGCCGGTACGATCGAAGCCGTCTTCGGCGACATGGCTGCCGGTACGGTCGAAACCGTCTTCGGCGACATGGCTGCCGGTGCGGTCGAAACCGTCTTCGGCGACATGGCTGCCGGTACGATCGAAGCCATCTTCAGCAATGTGGGCCGCACCGGTGCGATCGAAACCATCGGCGGCGATGCGGTTGCTGCTGGTGCGGTCGGCACCATCGGCGGCCAGGCTAAAGGCACTGAAGGTGAGGGTGGAGAGGAACAGGGCGGTGAGGATCTGCTTGTTCATGGGTGGCTCCGTTATCGGGCTGGAAGGTGAGTACGGGGCCCATGTTACTGGCGAAAATTCGATAGAAAAGTTGATCCCGGCAATGGTCTATATCGAGCTCGTCGATACTGTTTGTGAGGGCTCTAGCCTGGCGGTTCAAGCTGGCTGTGGGGGCGATGGCGAATCGCCTCGGTGATGTTCCGACGCTTTGTCCGGGCTCTCGAGCGGCGCCTCCCGGGTGCAGGCGAGGCCGCTCCGGCGGAATGCATGCAGTGGTTCAGGTTAGCCTGCATGGGCCGGACAGGGCGCACAGCGATGGGGCGCGTCGCCCGGATCCATTGACCGTTCAGCCGTTGATGTTTTCCGCGTGGTGACAGGCCACCTGCCGTGCCTCCAGCAGGCGCAGCTGCGGCACCTCGTTACGGCAGCGCTCGCTGGCGTGCGGGCAGCGCTGGTGGAAGGCGCAGCCGGACGGCGGGTCGAGCGGGTTGGGCAGCTCGCCGGCTATCTTGATCTTCGGCTTGCTCGGGTCCGGGTGGATGGTCGGCGTGGCCGACAGCAGCGCCTGGGTGTAGGGGTGCAGCGGCCGCGCATAGATCGCCTCGCTCGGGCCCATCTCCACCGGGCGGCCGAGGTACATCACCAGCACCTCGTCGGCCACGTGCCGCACCACCGAGAGGTTGTGCGAGATGAACACGTAGCCGGTGTTGAACTCTTCCTGTAAGTCCATAAACAGGTTGAGTACCTGGGCCTGGATCGACACGTCCAGCGCCGAAGTCGGCTCGTCCGCCACCAGCACCTTGGGGTTGAGCATCATCGCCCGGGCCAGGGCGATGCGCTGGCGCTGGCCGCCGGAGAACATGTGCGGGTAGCGCTGGTAGTGCTCGGGGCGCAGGCCGACCTGCTGCATCATCGCCTGCACCCGCTCGCGCCGTTCGGCCCTGCTCAGTTTGGTGTTGATCTGCAGCGGTTCGGCCAGCTGGTCGCCGATCTTCTGCCGCGGGTTGAGCGAGGCGTAGGGGTTCTGAAACACCATCTGCACGTCGCGGCGCAGCTGCTGGCGCTGGGCCTTGTCGGCGCCGGCCACCTCCTGCCCGGCGATCTGCAGGGAGCCGGAGCTGGGCTGCTCGATCAGGGTCAGGGCGCGGGCCAGGGTCGACTTGCCGCAACCGGACTCGCCGACCACCGCCAGGGTCTTGCCGGCGGCCAGGTCGAAGGACACACCATTGAGGGCGCGCACCAGGGCGGCTGGCTTGAACAGGCCGCGGGAGATTTCGTAGTGGCGGGTAAGGTCACGGGCCGTCAGCACAGTGCTCATCAGGCCACCTCCGCAGTCAGGTTGAGGGGGTAGAAGCAGCGCACCGCGCCGCGCTCATGGGCTTCCAGCGCCGGTCGCTGGGCGCGGCAATGGTCCTGGGCATAAGGGCAGCGCGGTGACAGCAGGCAGCCGGCAGGGCGGTCGTAGCGGCCGGGCACTATGCCGGGCAGGGTGGCCAGGCGGCTGGCGCCCAGGCTGTGCTCGGGGATCGCCTTGAGCAGCGCCTCGGTATAGGGGTGGGTCGGTGCATCGAACAGCGTCGGCACGCTGCCGATCTCCACGGCCTGGCCGGCGTACATCACGCACACCCGGTCGGCGGTCTCGGCGACCACGGCCAGGTCGTGGGTGATCAGCACCAGGCCCATGCCCTCGTCGCGCTGCAGGTCGAGCAGCAGGTCCATGATCTGCGCCTGGATGGTCACGTCGAGCGCGGTGGTCGGTTCGTCGGCGATCAGCAGCTTGGGCTCGGCGGCGATGGCCATGGCGATCGCCACGCGCTGGCTCATGCCGCCGGAGAGCTGGTGCGGGTAGGCATCCAGGCGGCTGGCGGCGGCGGGAATCTCCACCCGTTCCAGCAGCTGCAGGGCGCGGGTGCGGGCGGCCTTGCCCTTGAGGCCGAGGTGCTGGCGCAGCACTTCCTCGATCTGGAAACCCACGGTGTAGCTGGGGTTGAGCGCGGTCATCGGGTCCTGGAAGACCATGGCCAGGTCCTTGCCGACGACAGTCCGGCGCTGCTTGCCCTTGAGCCTGAGCATGTCGTGGCCGTCGAAGCGCAGGCTGTCGGCGCTGACGATGCCGGGGGCGTCGATCAGGCCCATCAGCGCCATCATGGTCACCGACTTGCCGGAACCGGACTCGCCGACGATGGCCAGCACTTCGCCCTTGTCCACGCTGAGATCGAGGCCGTCGACCACCGGGATGGCGCTGGCGTCGCCGAAGCGCACACTGAGGTTGTGGATCTCGAGAAGACTCATGCCTGGCTCCTTACTGCGCATTCTTCAGTTTCGGGTCGAGCGCATCGCGCAGCCCGTCGCCCATCAGGTTGATCGCCAGCACGCTGAGCAGGATGGTCAGGCCCGGCAGCGAGACCACCCACCAGGCCCGCTCGATGTAGTCGCGCGCCGAGGCCAGCATGGTGCCCCACTCGGGAGTGGGCGGCTGCACGCCGAGGCCGAGGAAGCCCAGGGCGGCGGCGTCGAGGATGGCCGCCGAGAAGCTCAGGGTGGCCTGCACGATCAGCGGCGCCATGCAGTTGGGCAGCACAGTGACGAACATCAGGCGCAGGGTACCGGCGCCGGCCAGCTGCGCGGCGGTGACGTAGTCGCGGCCCAGCTCGCCCATCACCGCGGCGCGGGTCAGGCGTACATAGGAAGGCAGCGAGACCACGGCGATGGCGATCACCGTGTTGAGCAGGCCGGGGCCGAGGATGGCGACGATGGCTACCGCCAGCAGCAGCGAGGGCAGGGCCAGCATCACGTCCATCAGGCGCATGATCGAGGGCCCGAGCAGGCGCGGGAAGAAGCCGGCGGTGAGGCCCAGCAGCACACCGGGCAGCAGCGACAGCAGCACCGAGGTCAGGCCGATCAGCAGCGACAGGCGCGCACCAAAGATCAGTCGCGACAGCAGGTCGCGGCCCAGCTCGTCGGTGCCGAGGAGGAACTGCGCCTGGCCGCCGTCTAGCCACACCGGCGGGGTGAGCAGGAAGTCGCGGAACTGCTCGCTGGGATCATGCGGCGCCACCCAGGGCGCGAACAGCGCGCAGACGACGATCAGCAGCATGAACAGCAGGCCGCCGACGGCACCCTTGTTGTGGGCGAAGGCCTGCCAGAACTCCTTCAGCGGCGAGGGGTAGAGCAGTGCCTGGTCGGCACTGGGCATAGCGGTGGATTGGCTCATGTCCGGGCCTCCTTAGTTCTGATGGCGAATGCGCGGGTTGACCAGGCCGTAGAGGATGTCCACGACGAAGTTGACCAGGATCACCAGGCAGGCGATCAGCAGGATGCCGTTCTGCACCACCGGGTAGTCGCGGGCGCCGATGGCCTCGATCAGCCACTTGCCGATGCCCGGCCAGGAGAAGATGGTCTCGGTCAGCACGGCGCCGGCCAGCAGGGTGCCGACCTGCAGGCCGAACACGGTGAGCACCGGGATCAGCGCGTTGCGCAGGCCATGCACGAACACCACCCGCGCCGGGCTCAAACCTTTCGCCCTGGCGGTGCGGATATAGTCCTCGCGCAGCACTTCGAGCATGGCCGAGCGGGTCATCCGCGCGATCACCGCCAGGGGAATGGTGCCCAGCACGATGGCCGGCAGGATCAGGTGGCGGAGGGCGTCGACGAAGGCGCCTTCTTCCTCGCTGAGCAGGGTATCGATCAGCATGAAGCCGGTGACCGGGGTGATGTCGTAGAGCAGGTCGATGCGCCCGGATACCGGGGTCCAGCCCAGGTACACGGAGAAGAACATGATCAGCAGCAGGCCCCACCAGAAGATCGGCATCGAGTAGCCGGCCAGGGAGATGCCCATCACCCCGTGGTCGAACAGCGAGCCGCGCTTGAGCGCGGCGATCACCCCGGCGATCAGCCCGAGCGTGCCGGCGAACAGCAGGGCGGCCAGGGACAGCTCCAGGGTGGCGGGGAACAGGGTGATGAATTCGCTCCACACACCCTCGCGGGTGCGCAGCGACTGGCCCAGGTCGCCCTGGGCCAACTGGCCGATGTAGTCCAGGTACTGCGCCGGCAGCGGCTTGTCCAGGCCCAGGCGGTGCATGGCTTCGGCGTGCATCTCGGGGTCGACCCGGCGCTCGCCCATCATCACTTCCACCGGGTCGCCGGGGATCAGGCGGATCAGGGCGAAGGTCAGCAGGGTGACGCCGAAGAAGGTGGGGATCAGCAGCCCCAGGCGTCTGGCTATGAAGGACAGCATGGTGGGTTACTACTCCGCATCGATCGGCTTTGCGCGTCCAAGTGGACAGCGCGGACATGTGGCCTGCGCCCTGGCGGGCATGATTCCCGTGCGGGTGCAGCAGGCAAGCGCCGCGGTGGAGGCGGCGAGGGATGTCAGGTTGGCCGGGAGCCCCGCCGGTGCAGGGCCCGCCGGCCGAACGCTTACTTGCCGACGCTGACGCCGTAGAAGGAGTTGAGCGCGAACGGGCTGATCTTGAAGTCCTGCACGTTCTTGCGCATCGGCTGGTACACGGTGGAGTGGGCGATCGGGGTGATCGGCACCTGGGCCTTGAGGATGTGCTGGGCCTGCTTGTACAGGGCGGTGCGCTCGGCCACGTCGGTGGTGCGCTTGGCCGCCTGGACCAGCTTGTCGTAGGCGGGGTCGCACCACTTGGAGAAGTTGTTGCCGTCTACCGCGTCGCAGCCGTACAGGGTGCCCAGCCAGTTGTCCGGGTCGCCGTTGTCGCCGCTCCAGCCGATCAGCATGGCGTCATGCTCGCCGCCCTTGGCGCGCTTGAGGTACTCGCCCCACTCGTAGCTGACGATCTTGGCCTTGATGCCGACCTTGGCCCAGTCGGCCTGCAGCATTTCGGCCATCAGCTTGGCGTTGGGGTTGTACGGGCGCTGCACCGGCATGGCCCACAGGGTGATCTCGGTGCCTTCCTTGACGCCGGCGGCCTTGAGCAGGGCCTTGGCTTTCTCCGGGTCGAAGGCCGGGTCCTTGATCGTCTCGTCGTAGGACCACTGGGTCGGCGGCATGCCGTTCACCGCCAACTGGCCGGCGCCCTGGTAGACCGCGTCGATGATCGCCTGCTTGTTCACCGCCATGTCCAGCGCCTGGCGTACCTCCAGCCGGTCGAACGGCTTGTGGGTGACGTTGTAGGCGATGTAGCCGAGGTTGAAGCCGGCCTGGTCGGGCATGGCCAGGTTCGGATCCTGCTTCAGCGACGCCAGGTCGGCCGGGCGCGGGAACAGGGTGATCTGGCATTCGCCGGCCTTGAGCTTCTGCATGCGCACCGAGGCGTCGGTGTTGATGGCGAAGATCAGGTTGTCGATCTTCACGTCTTCCGGCAGCCAGTAGTCCTTGTTGCCGGTGAAGCGGATCTGCGCATCCTTCTGGTAGCGCTTGAACACGAACGGCCCGGTGCCGATCGGCTTCTGGTTGATGTCGGCAGCCTTGCCGGCCTTGAGCAGCTGCTCGGCGTACTCGGCGGACTGGATCGAGGCGAAACTCATCGCCAGGTTCTGGATAAAGGCGGCATCGACGCTGTTCAGGGTGAACTTGACGGTCATGTCGTCGAGCTTTTCCAGCTTGGCGATATTGGCGTCCATGCCCATGTCGGTGAAGTAGGGGAATTCGGCGGGGTAGGCCTTGCGGAACGGGTGTTCCTTGTCGAGCATGCGCTGGAAGGTGAACAGCACGTCGTCGGCGTTGAAGGTGCGGCTCGGGGTGAAGTACTCGGTGCTGTGGAATTTCACACCCGGGCGCAGGTGGAAGGTGTAGCTGAGGCCGTCGGCGGCGATATCCCACTTCTCGGCCAGGCCGGGGACGACTGCGGTGCCGCCACGTTCGAACTGGGTCAGGCGGTTGAACATGGTCTCCGCCGCGGCGTCGAAGTCGGTACCGGTGGTGTACTGGCCGGGGTCGAAGCCGGCGGGGCTGCCTTCGGAGCAGAACACCAGGTTGCTGGCGGCGCTGGCGAAAGGCGCGCTGGCGATCAGCCCAGCGGCGAGAAGTGTCTGGATGACGGCGTGTTTACGCATGTTGACCTCAGGTTTGTTGTGGTTGTCATCATGAGGGACGCCTTGTGGGCGCCTTGCGTGAAATTACGCACGGCATATACCGCGCACAAGGGTTGAGCCGAGATCAGTGTAGAAGACGTGGGGAAGCTGTAAGTCGGTGTCGCATTTTTACAAGTCGGGCGATTGTTGCCCTGGCTGGCCGTTACCCGCGGAGTCACCGCAGGTAACGGCGCGCGTACAGACTCAGGGCATCTGTACCTCGATCACCCCATCGGCGGCCATGCTCACCTTGCTGCTGCCGGCCTCGATCTGCGGCGCCGGGGCGCTCTTGCTGAAGCTGCCGCTGTCCATGGCCATGGCGCGCATCGGCAGCACCGGCTGGAAGCCGCCGCTGCTGAGGTTGAGGTTGACCAGCTTGTAGCCCTTGCCGCCGACCGCCTCGGTGGCCAGCTGGGCGCGGGCCTTGAACGCGGCCACGGCGTCCTTGATCAGCGCGTCTTCGCTTTTCTGCCGGGTCTCGTCGGCCACGGCGAAGCTCATCTCGGCCATCTTCAGCTCGCCGAGCAGGTCGGCGCTGAGTTGCGCCAGGGGCGCGAAGTCGGCGCTTTCCAGGCGTACCTCGGCACGTTCGCGCCAGGCGCTGATCTTCTTGCCTTCATCCTCGTACACCGGGTAGCTGTGACGGCTGCCCAGGCTGACCTTGACGCCCTTGACCTGGCGCGCCCGTTCGAGGGCCTGGTTCAGGGTCTGGGTCATGGCCGCGGCCAGCTTGGCCGGGTCCCGGTCCTGCGCCTCGCTGTAGAGGGTTACGTACATACGGTCGTGGGCCACTTCCTGGCTGACCTCGGCGCGCAGGGCGACCTGGTTGTAGCGGGCCTCCTCGGCCTGGGTCGACAGGCTGGTCAGGGCTATGACGCCGAACACCAGGGTGGCGGCGATACGGTTGAGAGCGTGCATGGAGACTCCTTGCGGGTAGTTGTCCTAGGTATAGACGCGAATATCTGACCAGGCGGGTTAGATCCGGTTCGCTATTTTTCCCGCTTGACGGCCTGCGGCGAGTTGCCGCAGGCAGGCGGGCGGAGGCGGGTGGTGGTTATACTCGCCGCAATTCACCGGAGCCGCCATGTACGCGACTGTCCAACTGTTTTCCGCCAGCCGGCAGAACCTCTGGCGCCTGACCCTGATCCGCCTGCTGGTGCTGGCCGCCCAGGCCGGTTCGGTGGGCATCGCCTACCTGTCCGACCTGCTGCCGCTGCCCTGGCTGGCGCTGAGCGTCACCCTCGGCATTTCCCTGGTGCTGTGCCTGCTCACCGCCCTGCGCCTGCGCGGACCGTGGCCGGTGACCGAGCTGGAGTACGCCACCCAGCTGGCCTTCGACCTGGTCATCCACAGCGTGCTGCTGTATTTCTCCGGCGGCTCGACCAACCCCTTCGTCTCCTACTACCTGGTGCCGCTGACCATCGCCGCGGCGACCCTGCCGTGGTTCTACTCCATGGTCCTCAGCGGCCTGGCCTTGAGCGGCTACACCGCGCTGCTGATCTGGTACCACCCGCTGCACCTGAACAATGTGCAGCACGAAGCCATGCTGATCAGCCTGCACCTGTTCGGCATGTGGATGAACTTCGCCCTGTCGGCGGCCTTCATCACCTTCTTCGTGGTCAAGATGGCCGGTGCTTTGCGCCGCCAGGACGAGTTGCAGGCGCTGCGCCGCGAGGAGGGCATGCGCGACCAGCAACTCCTCGCCGTGGCCACCCAGGCCGCCGGCGCGGCCCATGAACTGGGCACGCCGCTGGCGACCATCAGCGTGCTGCTCAAGGAACTGCGCCAGGAATACCGCGACAAGCCGGCCCTGCAGGACGACCTGGCGCTGCTCCAGGAACAGGTCAAGCTGTGCAAGGAAACCCTGCAGCACCTGGTGCGCGCCGCCGAGGCCGATCGCCGTCAGGCCGTGGCCGAGCAGAGCGCCGTGCAGTGGCTGGAGGCGACCCTCAACCGCTGGCACCTGATGCGCCCGGAAGCCACCTACCGCTACCAGTGCCTGGGCCTGGGCGCCGTGCCGCGCCTGCTGCCGCCGGCCGACCTGACCCAGGCCCTGCTCAACCTGCTGAACAACGCCGCCGATGCCTGCCCGGACAAGCTGGATATCCGCCTGGACTGGGACCACCAGTGGATGGTCCTGAGCATCCGCGATCACGGTGCCGGCGTGCCGCTGGCGATTGCCGAGCAGCTCGGCAAACCCTTCTTCACCACCAAGGGCAAGGGCTTCGGTCTCGGCCTGTTCCTCAGCCAGGCCAGCGTGACGCGAGCCGGCGGGTCGGTGAAACTGTACAACCATGAAGACGGCGGTACGCTGACCGAGCTACGCCTGCCCAGACTGGCCCCCGGAGATGAACATGAGTGACGAACCCCTGATCGACGGCGAAGAGCAACCGCACCTGTTGCTGGTGGACGACGACGCCACCTTCACCCGCGTGATGGCGCGGGCCATGGATCGTCGCGGCCTGCGCGTCAGCGTGGCCAACTCGGCCGAGGAGGGCCTGGCCCTGGCCAAGGAGGACCTGCCCGACTACGCCGTGGTCGATCTGAAGATGGAGGGCGACTCCGGCCTGGTTCTGCTGCCCAAGCTGCTGGAGCTGGATGCGGAAATGCGCGTGGTGATTCTCACCGGCTATTCGAGCATCGCCACCGCCGTGGAGGCGATCAAGCGCGGTGCCACCAACTACCTGTGCAAGCCGGCCGATGCCGACGACGTGCTCACCGCGCTGCTTTCCGAGCATGCCGACCTGGACAGCCTGGTGCCGGAAAACCCGATGTCGGTGGACCGCCTGCAGTGGGAGCACATCCAGCGCGTGCTGGCCGAGCACGAGGGCAACATCTCCGCCACCGCCCGCGCCCTGGGCATGCACCGGCGTACCCTGCAGCGCAAGCTGCAGAAGCGCCCGGTACGCCGCTGAACCTCCGGCATGAGTGGGAGCGACTTCAGCCGCGAAAAGGCCTCACCGCCTGGCTAATGCCGCTCTCACGCATCTACCGCCGATGAGCCGGGAATTCAGCGGCTGAAAGCTTGGCGAAAGCTTTTCGCCGCTCTTCACGGTTATCATTAGCCCCCTACCTAGTTAGCCGGGGCCGCCATGCTCGCCGTTATCCAGCAGACCCTCGCCATCACCGCCCCGGTGTTTGCCATGCTGTTCCTCGGCGTGGGCCTCAAGCGCCTGGGCTGGATCGACGCGCGCTTCATCGATACCGCCTCGGCCCTGGTGTTCAAGGGCACCATGCCGGTCATGCTGTTCCTCGCCATCCTGCATGCCGACCTGAACACCGCGCTGCAGCCGGCGCTGCTCGGCTACTTCCTGCTGGCCACGCTGCTGGGTTTTCTGCTGGTCTGGGGCTGGGCGATCCTGCGCATCCCACGCGAGGAGCGCGGCGTGTATACCCAGGGCGCCTTTCGCGGCAACAACGGCATCGTCGGCCTGGCCCTGGCCACCAGCCTGTACGGCGACTACGGCCTGTCGCTGGGCGGCATCCTCGGCGGGGTGGTGATCCTCTCCTACAACAGCCTGTCGTCCATCGTCCTGGCCATCTACAGCCCGCAGGCCAAGGCCGACCTGTGGAGCATCAGCAAGAGCATCCTGCGCAACCCCCTGATCCTCGGCGTGCTGGCGGCGATCCCGTTCGCCTACTGGCAGGTCAAGCTGCCGACCTGGCTGCTCACCTCCGGCGACTATTTCGCCAGCATGACCCTGCCGCTGGCGCTGATCTGCATCGGCGGCACCCTGTCGCTGGCCTCGCTGCGCCAGGGTAGCGGCCTGGCCCTTAGCGCCAGCCTGTGGAAGATGCTCTGGCTGCCGTTGCTGGCCACCTTCGGCGCCTTCCTCTGCGGCTTTCGCAATGCCGAACTGGGCATCCTCTTCCTGTATTTCGCCAGCCCCACGGCGGCGGCCAGCTTCGTCATGGCCAAGGCCAGCGGCGGCAACCACGAACTGGCGGCGTCGATCATCGTCCTCACCACCCTGGCGGCGGTGCTGAACACCAATATCGGCCTGTTCGTGCTGCAGTGGGGCGGCTGGATCTAGATGTAGGTTGGGTTGAGGAGCTCTGCGACGAAGCCCAACGGGCGGTGCCGGCCTGCGCTTCCTCGCGTTGGGCTTCGCTGCGCTCAACCGCAACCTACGGCAGGAAGTCCACCCGCAGGGCGTGGCTGCCACTAGCGACCCGGTTGCGGCGTGCTTGGTCGATCGGCACTTGCCATCCCTGGCTGTCACATGCCTGCGTGACGATTGAAGCGTTTTCGCTGCCAAGCGTTCTGCAGTTCTGGCGGCCCATGATTGCCAGGCGCGCTCGCGCTCGCTAGCCTTGGCGACTTAGCGCCATTAAAGGATTAATCATGCGCCCTGCGCTGTTGCCGCTATGCCTGACGCTGTTTGCGTCGGCGGCCCTGGCAGAACCCACCGCGAGCCTGGATGGCCCGACCGCCGGCTGGCGTTATTCCGGCCTGCTCGACCGTACGGAAAACGCCCGTGTGGCCTACCCGACGCCGCCGATCGACCGTGGCGCGCAGCGCAACCGCAGCCTGATCGAAGGCAGGCTCGCCGGTACCCAGGGCCTGCGCCAGCCCCATGTGCTGGCGGTCAACGGCAACCCGCTGCCTCTCTATACCGACGCCGAAGGGCGTTTCGCCCGGCCTTACAACTTCGGTGCCGGCTCCAACAGCGTCGAGCTGCGTGCCGACGGCCAGCCGCTGCGCCGCGTGCAGTTCTATGAGGCCAACACCCAGAAGACCCCGGCGCGGGTGCGCATCGTCCTCGGCTGGGATGACCCGCAGGCCGAGCTCGACCTGCACGTGGTCACCCCCGACGGCCAGCACGCTTTCTGGGCTGACCCGGTGATGAGCAATGGCGGTGGCCTGGATGTCGACAGTGTCGACGGCCCCGGCCCGGAAATGTTCAGCATGACCGCGCCGCTGCACGGCACCTACCTGATTTACGTGAACTACTGGGGCAACCTGAACAGCCAGGGCTACAACTTCCAGGCCGGCAGCAACCTCAACGAGGTGATCACCTCGCAGATCAGCCTGGTGTTCAACGAGAACACCGTCAACGAGAAGCGCGAGACGTTCGTGGTGCCGCTGCGCACCATCGGCGATCTGCTGCTGATCAAGTCCTTCAACTATTGATTGTTCCCTGAGCAGGGATGAACCGGGGTTTGCAGACATGAGCGAAAACACCACACCCGTCGCCGCCAGCGAAGGCGCACCGGCCAGTCGGCGCATGCGTCCGCTGCTGATCGCCCTGGCGGTAGCCGTGCCGGTGGCGGCCGCCGGGATCTTCGGCTGGCTGTGGCAGAACCAGCAGGGCGAGCGCCAGCTGGGCGAGGCGAACCTGCTGGGCCTGGACCTGGCGCGCCCCGACGTGCTGATCGAGAGCGCTTCGCTCAGCCGCCTGCCTAAGGACCTGCTGGCCGTGCCGCTGCTGCGCGACACCCTGACCGAGGACCTGGTGTTCTACTACGAGGCCAACGCCGACCGCCTCGGCCTGACCGGCAGCCTGCGGCGGATCATCTACGAACACGACCTGCAGCTGCGCGACAACCTGCTCGACGAGTTGCTCGACCAGCCGGCCGAGGTCGCCCTGTGGCGCGATGCCGGCGGCCGCCTCAAGCACTTCCTGGTGGTGATCGAGCGCGGCGGCCTGGCCAAGGCCCTGGAGCCGCTGGCCAAGGTGGCGCTGGACGATAGCCAGCTGAGCCAGGCCGGCGAGTTCATTGTCGATGGCGAGACGGTGCCGTTCTACCGCCTGCGCTACAACAACGACCGTTCCCTGCTGTTCGCCTCCCATGGCGACCAGCTGTTGCTGCTGTCCAGCGTCGACATGCTGTTCGCCCCCGAGCCAGAGCCTGAGCCGGCGTCTGCCGAGGCGGCCAGTGCGGATGACCAGACCGAGGTGGCTGCCGTCGATCCGGAAGCGGCGACCGCCGCCGAGGAGGTCGTCGCCGAGCCGGTCGAACCCGCAGAGCCGCGTGGCCCGCTGCTGGCCAAGGTATCGACCGATGCGGCCGAGGCGCTGCTGGCTGGCCAGCATCCCTTCCCCGAGCGTTTCGGCCTGGAGGCACGCGGCGCACTGGGGCAGCGCATCAGCCTCAGCTCGGACTTCCTCGCGCTCGGCTATCAGCGCTTTATCCCGGCTTTCGCCGGCCTGCGCTTCGAAATGGATGCCCAGGGCTGGCACAGTTTCTTGGCCCTCAACGAGGTAGAGGATCAGGGCCAGTTCGACTTCACCCCGGTGTGGCGCGCCATGCCCATGGGTGCCAGCGCCTGCGTCGCCCTGCCGGTGGCGGCGGCGGTGCCCGAGCGCCTGCTGAGCAAGGTCGGCGCCGAGGCCAAGGTGGCCGCCGAGCTGGGTGGCCAGCTCAGCGGCACCGCCGGCCTGTGCTGGTACGCCGAGTCGCGCCTGCACTCGCCGCTGCTGGTCGGCACGCTCAAGGGCGAGGCCGGCGCGCAGACCGACGCCGAGCTGGGTAAGCTGTTCAACAGCCTGATCGGCGCCTGGGAAGCCAATGTCGAGGGCGGGCAGTTCCCGGTCGAAGACAGCGAACAGGGCAGCACGCACAAGTGGCAGCGCCAGGTCGGCTCCAACTTCGGCCAGTACCCGGGCGGCGAAGCCGAGAACCCGGATGCGCTGTCCTCCACCGGGTTCTTCCGCGTCAGCCTGGCGCGGCACGGTTCGACCCTGCTGTTCTCGCTGGATGACCGCCTGGTGAGCAAGGCCCTGGATACCCTGGACAAGCGTTTCCCGCCGCTGGCCGACGTGCTGCCCAAGGACGCCCTGGTGCCGGCCTACCTGGCGCCGCAGACCCTGGCCGCGCTGTTCGAACGCGAGACCTTGGAAAGCCTGCCGGAAGACATGGAACCGGTGTTCCGCAACGCTGCGCAGAGCAACCTGCTGCCCAAGCTGCGCGCCCTGTCCACCCACGGCAAGTACGCCCTGACTCTGCCGGCCGACAGCGAAGCCAGCAGCGCCTGGCAATGGCTGCCGCTGCAGTGGCGCGCCCTGTGAGAGCTCGGCAGTACCTGGCGGTCGCCTACCTGCTGCTGTGCAGCCCGGCGCTGCTGGCCCAGGCCGCGCCGGCGCTGGACGCGCAGCAGTCCCAGGTGTTCCGCGCCTGGTTCGTGCGCATTGCCCAGGAGCAACTGCGCCAGGGCCCCAGTCCGCGTTGGCAGCAGCAGGACTGTGCCGGCCTGGTGCGCTTCGCCGCCAACGAGGCGCTCAAGCTGCACGACGCCAAGTGGCTGCGCGCCAACGGCCTGTCCAACCGCTACCTGCCGCCGGAGCTGGAACTCAGCGCGCAGCAGCGCCAGCTCGCCCAGCAGTGGCAGCAGGGCGGCGGGCAGGTCGGCCCCTACGTCAACGCGATCAAGCTGATCCAGTACAACAGCCAGTTCCTCGGCCGCGACCTCAACCAGGCGCGCCCCGGCGACCTGATGTTCTTCGACCAGGGTGACGACCAGCACCTGATGATCTGGATGGGCCGCAACATCGCCTATCACACTGGCACCACCACCCAAACAGACAACGGCATGCGCTCGGTGAGCCTGCAACAACTCATGACATGGAAGGACACCCGATGGATACCCGACGAATCCAACCCCAATTTTATCGGCGTCTATCGACTGCACTTTCTCAGCCGATGAGGGCTCTGCACTTGCCGCGTCTAGCCGCTGCGGCCCTGCTGTTCGGCCTGTTGCCGTTGGGCGTCCAGGCCGATGACAACGTCGAGTCGAGCAACTACTCGCCGGTGGCCGGGCAGTCGTTCTTCCTGCTGGCCGACGCCAGCTTCGCCACCGACGAAGTGGCCCAGGTGCGCCTGGAGGCGCCGGGGCGCGACTACCGGCGCTACATGATGGAGCCCTACGGCGGCGTCGACATGCGCGTGTACCGCATCGAAAAGCCGCTGGACTTCCTCAAGCGGCAGAAGAACCTGCACCGGGTGGTGGCCGAGGGTGAGTTCAAGGGTGAGGGCCTGTCCAACACCCTGAGCTACCTGTGGGACAGCTGGTACCGCACCTCGCGGCGGGTGATGCAGCGCGCCTTCTCCTACGAGTCGCGCAAGCAGGTCACCGAGGAAGCGCCGGAGCTGAAGATGGGTGACGCGATCAAGGCGCCCACGCCGTTCGAGGCACAGCCGCAGTACGCACCGATGAAGGGCCTGCCGCTGATCGCGCAGTTCCGCTACCCGCTGTGGGACGCCAAGCCGATCCAGCCGCCCAAGGGCGTCGAGCTGGCCGGCTCGTCCAGCTCCTTCGTCAGCGTCAATCCGGGCAACGTGTATATCCCGCTGGGCAAGCTCACGCCGGGTCTGTACCTGGTCGAGGCGCTGGTCGGCAAGTTCCGTGCAACCACAATAGTGTTCGTCTCCAACACGGTGGCGGTGAGCAAGATCGCCGGCAACGAGCTGCTGGTGTGGACCGCGCACAAGCGTGACGGCGCGGCGGTGGCCGGGGCCAAGGTACTGTGGAGCGACGGCCTGGGCGTGATGAGCAGCGGCAGCACCGGCGAGCAGGGCCTGCTGCGCCTCAAGCACGCCAGCCCGGAGCGTTCCTACGTGCTTGGCGAGGACGGCGAAGGCGGGGTGTTCGTCTCCGAGAACTTCTATTACGACAGCGAAATCTACGACACCAAGCTCTACGCCTTCACCGATCGTCCGCTGTACCGCCCCGGCGACTGGGTGGAGGTGAAAATCGTCGGCCGCGAGTTCAAGAACGCCCGCGACTCGGTGGCTGCCCAGGCCGCGCCGCTCAAGCTCAGCGTGCTGGATGCCACCGGCACCGTGCTGCACAACCTTGACCTGGCCCTCGACAGCAAGGCCGGCACCCAGGGCCGCTTCCAGCTACCGGACAACGCCGTGGCCGGCGGCTACGAGTTGCGCTTCAGCTATCGCGACCAGCTATACAGCAGCGCCTTCCGCGTCGCCGACTACATCAAGCCGCACTTCGAGATCGCCCTCGACCTGAGCAAACCGGACTTCCGTACCGGCGAGAAGGTCAGCGGCAATCTGGTGCTGCTCTACCCGGACGGCAAGCCGGTGAAGAACGCGCGCCTGCAACTGAGCCTGCGCGCCCAACAGCTGTCGATGATCGACAACGAGCTGCAGTACCTCGGTCAATTCCCGGTCGAGCTTTCCAGCAGCGAGCTGAGCACCGACGACCAGGGCCGCGCCGCTCTCGAACTGCCGGCGGCGGACAAGCCGAGCCGCTACCTGCTCACCGTGTTCGCCAGCGACGGCGCTGCCTACCGGGTCAAGGTCAGCAAGGAAATCCTTATCGAGCGCGGCGCCGCGCGCTATCGTCTGCAAGCGCCGCAGCGCTTCAGCGCGGTGGGCGAGGCGGTGCCGTTCAGCTACCACAGCGAGCAGGCCAGCGAACTCAAACCGGCCAGCTATGAGTGGGTGCGCCTGGAAGACCAGAGTCAGCACAGCGCCAGCCTGGATGACGACGAGCAGGGCTTCAGCCTCAGCTTCGAGCGCCCCGGCACCTACAGCATCACCCTCAAGGACAAGCACGGCCTGATCCTCGGCGCCACCGGCCACGCGGTCAGCGGCGACGGGGTCAAGGCGGTGGCCGGTACCGTGGAAGTGGTGTTCGACCGGGACGAGTACCAGGCCGGTGCCGAAGCCCTGGCGCTGATCACCTTCCCCGAGCCGGTCGGCGATGCCCTGTTGACCCTGGAACGCGACCGGGTGGAAGCCACCGCGCTGCTGTCCAAGGGTGGCGACTGGCTCAAGCTGGAGAAACTCAACGACACTCAGTACCGCGCGCGCATTCCGGTCGATGACCACTTCGCGCCCAACCTGACCTTCTCCGTGCTCTACACCAAGGGCGGCGACTACAGCTTCCAGAACGCCGGGATCAAGGTAGCCAAGGCGCAGGTGCAGATCGCCGTGAGCACCGACAAGGAACGCTACCAGCCGGGCGACACGGTCACCGTCGACCTCTCCACCCAGTTCCAGGGCAAGCCGGCGGCCACGCGCCTGACGGTCAGCGTGGTCGACGAGATGATCTACGCCCTGCAGCCGGAAATCGCCCCGGGCATCGACCAGTTCTTCTACCACCCGCGCCGCAACAACGTGCGCACCAGCGCCAGCCTGTCCTTTATCAGCTACGACGTGGCCCTGCCGGGCAACCCAACCGCACCGGGCCGCGCCAACCGCAGCGAACGTGGGGTCAAGGTGTTGGAGCGGCCGCGCCGCGAGGAAGTCGATACCGCCGCCTGGCAACCCGACCTGGTTACCGATGCCGACGGCAAGGCGCGCTTCAGCTTCCGCATGCCCGACT
This sequence comes from Pseudomonas sp. R-28-1W-6, assembly GCF_009799925.1. Lineage (GTDB taxonomy): Bacteria > Pseudomonadota > Gammaproteobacteria > Pseudomonadales > Pseudomonadaceae > Aquipseudomonas. The sequence goes on along the minus strand of NZ_WELK01000003.1, from coordinate 146,337 downwards.
CGCTGACCCGCTGGCGCATCACCGTGCGCGCGGTCAACGAGGCTGGCGAAGTGGGGCAGAAGAAGCAGTTCATCCGTTCCGAGAAGCCGCTGTACCTGAAGTGGAGCGGGCCGACCCTGTTCCGCGCGGGTGATAAGCCACAGCTGGGCCTGTTCGCCTTCAACCAAGGCGAAGAGAGCACCAAGGCCGAGCTGGTCACCCACTATGCCGGCCAGGAGCAGCGTCAGGCGGTCGAGCTGGAAAAGGGCGTGAACTACCTGGCGCTGCCGCCGACCGCCCTGGTGGCCGGCGAGTGGCGTGCCGAACTGGTGCAGGGCGGCCAGCCGGTGGATGCCCTCGGCGTGACCCTGCGCGTGGCCGGCGAAGGCTGGCAGCGCCTGCACACGCAGAGCCTGAACCTGAATCCGGGCAGCAACCCGCTGAGCCTGCCGGCCGATGCCGGCAATATCCGCCTGCGTCTGGATAACAGCTCACAAGCGCTGTTCCGCTCGGCTATCGACGACCTGATCGAGTACCCCTACGGCTGCGTCGAGCAGACCGCCAGCCGTCTGCTGCCACTCAGTCTGGCCTACCCGACCCTGGCCAAAGGTGAGGCGCGCATCGGTGAGCGCCTGCGCCTGATCATGCAGAACAGCCGCCTGCGCCTGGTGCAGATGGCTGGCCCGGAAGCCGGTTTCACCTGGTGGGGCGAAGACGGCGAGGCGGATGCCTTCCTCACTGCCTACGCCTACTACGCCGACTGGCATGCCAGCCGTGCGCTGCACATCAGCCTGCCGCCGGAGCACTGGCAGCGCGTGCTGGAGGTCTACGCCAAGCAGGCGGCGAACACGCCGCTGCTGCAGCGCGCGCTGATCCTCGACTTCGCCCGCGAAATGCAGCTACCGGTGAATACCCTGCTGGAAGGCCTGCTGGTCGAGCTGGGTCAGGCCGGTGAAGGCGATGAAGTCATTCTGGACGATGCGGGTCTGACCAGCCCGGTGATGGCTGCGCCGAACTCGCAGTTGGGTCTGGCGCTGGCGCGGGTACTGGCTGCCGAGCTGGCGGCCGCCACCAAGGTCAGCCTGCCGGCGGCCTTCGCGGCTGGCCTGGATGGCGCCCGCCAGCAGGTGGCGAGCAGCACCCAGCCGTTCGCCGAGGCGCTGCGCCTGTCCCGTGGCCCGCTCGATCCCTTGCAGATCAACGCCCTGCTGCAGCGCCTGGCGCCGGAGCAGGCGACCCTGGAGCGCGCACTGGCGCTGACCTGGCTGCAGGATCGCATCGAGCAGACACCGCCGCTGGCGCTGCCGGAACCGGGTGCCGGCTGGCTGGCCCAGCAGGGCGCGACTGGCGAGAGCTGGTGGCAATGGCAAGGCCAGCAGCCGCCCAAGGAACTGGCCCTGCCGGCCGAGCAGAGCGGCGCCGTGCATGCCGCACTGAGCTACGACAGCGCCGCCGCGCCGAGCGGCGAGCTGCCGGTCAAGGTCAGCCGCCGTCTGCTGCGCCTGGTGCCGGGCGAGGCTGCCTTCAGTTTCAGCGTCGAGGAAGTCGGCGACGGTCCGCTGTCCAGCGACGAGCTGTACCTCGACGAAGTGACCCTGGAAGGCGGCGACGAGGAACATGCCTATCGCTACGGCCTGCTGGAGGTACCGCTGCCGCCGGGCGCCGATGTCGAGCGCACCACCTGGGGTATCCAGATCAGCGGTCTCGACTCGGAAGAGGCGGCGCCGCTGGAGAAGGCCCGCCACGAACCGGGGCAGATGCTCTATGCGGTGCCGGTCGACAGCCTGCAAGGCAGCCTGCAGCTGCGCCACCTGGTGCGCTTCTCGCAGAAAGGCCAGTTCCACCTGCCGCCGGCGCGTTACGTGCGCATGTACGACCCGCAGCAGCAGGCCGTGGAGCAGGAAGCGGCACTGGCCGAGCTGAGGGTCGAATAAGCCATGCGCGCACTCTGCTGGCTGGCGCTGTGCCTGCCCCTGCTCGTCGAGGCGGGGCAGGCACCGTTGCAGCTGGCCTGGCGCACCAGCCAGGGCGACCAGTTGCTGCAGCTGGATCGCCAGCAGGTGCTGGCGCGCGATAGCCTGCCGGCGCAACTGGACACGCCGCTGGGCAGCCTGTGGAAGCTGTTCGTCTACGCCTACCTGGTGGACAACCGGCAGGCCGACCCCGGCTATACCTGCACCGGCCAGGATCGCGAGGAAGTCTATTGCTGCCAGACCGGCGAGCGCATCGACCGCGACCAGGCCCTGGCCAAGTCCTGTGGGCTGTATTTCGCTCCGGCACGTCTGGAGCTGCAGCCAGGGGAGTGGTCGAACTACTGGCGCGCCCATCAGGCGCCGGCCTGGCTCACTGATCTTAACGGCCTGCAGCCGCAGAAACGGGTGGCGGTCAGCGAATTGCTCGAGGTGCTGGCCAGCCTGCCGGCCCAGGCCGAGGCTCGCCGGGTGTTGCTCGACGTGCCGCTGAATGCGCCGGATGCCGCCGCGCTCGGCGCCCTGGGCGGGCGCCTGCGGGTGAAGACCTGGAGCTGGCTGGCCGATGGCGATGCGCAGGCGCGCCAGGGCGGTTTCGCCGGCTGGCTGGTGGATGGCACGCCGCTGTGGGCCGGCGGCTCAGGTACCAGTCAGAGCGTCCTGCGCGGCTACGCCGAAGTGCTTGGGCGCACGCTGCCGACGCCCTGGCCGCAGGAGCCTGGCGCGTGCGTGGAAGTGGCGCTGTTCGACCGTTATCCGCTGCGCCAGGTGCGCCAGCAGGAACAAGTCGCGGCCAGCGGGGCGCTGCGCGGGCACTATGAGGTGGAGTTCGCCAACGGTAACCGGCTGCCCATCGAGAGCGCCGGCGAGCTGTTTCTCCTGCACGAAGGTGAGCAGTCGCGCCTGGTCGCGCACCTGAGCCGCGAGGAATATGTGGCGCGGGTGCTGGATCGCGAGGCGGCGGCGCAGCCGGCCGAGGCGGCCAAGGCCCTGGCGGTGACCATCCGTACCTATCTGCTGCAGAACGCCGAACGCCGTGGTGAATGCCTGGCGATCCGCGACAGCAGCGCCAGCCAGCGTGTCGCGCCGCGCCCGGCTTCGGCGGCGGCGCGCGCCATCGCCGCCTGGAGTGCCGACCTGGTGCTGGCCGGCAGCGCCGTCACCTATCACTCCGAGCTGCCCGGGCCCGAGCGGCTGGCCTGGAGCCAGGCGGTCGAGCAGGCCGAGTCCGGCCTGCGCTACGACGCCATCCTCGCCCGCGCCTTCCCGCGTGCCAGTCTCAGTCGCTGGGACAAGCCGGCGGCCGCCTGCCAGCCGCTGGATGCGGCGACGGACTGGCTACAGGCGCAACGCCGGCAGTGGCGCACGCGCCTGGATGAGCAGCCCGGCTACAGCGATACCGCGCAGTTCGCTGTGTGCCGCCTGCTCTCCGGCAATCCCCATGTCGACCGCGAGCGCCGGCGCATCTATGTACGCGGCCTGCTGTCGCTGCAGGACCGCCTCGACCTGACTCACGAATACCTGCACCTGGCCTTCGAGGCCCACCCCAATGGCCAGGACGAGGGCTACATCGAAAGCCTCGCCCGTCACCTGCTTCTGGAATAGATCCCATGACCCTTCGCTTGCACCCCGTTGCCCTGTTCCTGCTCGGCCTGCTGCCGCTGACCGCCAGTGCCGTTGCTGTTGCCGACGTGCGCCTGGACACCCCGCGCGCAGGCTGGCGCCAGGGCTCGGCGGATGGCGCGCACTTCATCCAGGAGGTCAACTACCCGGCCTCCTCGGTCAACAGCGCGCCGGACCAGGCCGACACCGCGCGCATCCTCGGCCAGATCAACAACATGGCCAAGGTCGAGGGCACGCCGGCGCGGCTGATCGTCAACGGCATCAGCATGCCGCTCAAGGTGCAGGAAGATGGCGGCTTCGACCGCCCGTTCGTGTTCCCGGCCGGCAGTAACAACGTCGAGGTACGCAGCCCGGACGGCCAGCAGGTGCGCCGCGTGCAGTTCTACAACCAGGGCCGCGGCGAGACGCCGGCCAAGCTGCGCGTGCTGCTGTCCTGGGACAGCGACAACACCGACCTCGACCTGCACCTGGTGACCCCGGACGGCGGCCATGTCTGGTACGGCGAGCGCTCGCTGGCCAACGGCGCGGCGCTGGACGTCGACGTGACCAGCGGCTTCGGCCCGGAAATGATCGCCTCGCCGACCCCGCTCAAGGGCCAGTACCTGGTCTACGTCAACTATTACGGAGGCGGTTACAGCAGCGAGGGTAGTGCGGCGCAGGCCCTGACCACGGCGCAGATCACCCTGATCAGCGAGGAGGGTACGCCGAACGAGAAGCAGCAGTCCTTCCTCGTACCCATGCGCGCGCCGGGCGAGCTGACCCTGGTCAAGCAGTTCAGCTACCCATAAGCCCGACAGCTAACATGGGGTAGGTTGCGGTTGAGCGCAGCGAAGCCCAACGGTTTCTGCTCGTTGGGCTTCGTAGCTGTGCTCCTCAACCCAACCTACGGCGCCTGCCAGGCATCGATGACTTCCTGGGCGGCGCGGAAGGCGTCGATGGCCGCCGGTACGCCGGCGTACACCGCGCAGTGCAGCAGGGCTTCGCGGATTTCCTCCACCGTGCAGCCGTTGTTCAGTGCGCCGCGTACATGGCCTTTGAGCTCCTGCGGGCATTTCAGCGCGGTCAGTGCGGCCAGGGTGATCAGGCTGCGGGTCTTGCGGTCCAGGCCTTCGCGGTTCCACACGCCGCCCCAGGCGTGCTCGTTGACGAAGTCCTGCAGTGGCTGGCTGAATTCGGTGGCATTGCCCAGGGCGCGGTCGACGAAGGCGTCGCCCATCACTTCGCGGCGCACCTGCAGGCCGCTTTTCTTCTCTTCGCTCATGCGGGTTCTCCTTGGGGAAATAGTTACGTTATTCGAGGGCTTCGACGCGTACCGGTGCCACGCCGGCGCGCAGCATGTCGAGCTGCTCGGCGGCCTGGCGGGACAGGTCGATCAGGCGCTTGCGCGAGCTTGGCCCGCGGTCGTTGATACGCACGATCACGCGCTTGTTGTTGCTCAGGTTGGTGACCTGCACGCGGGTGCCGAACGGTAGTTCGCGGTGCGCGGCGGTCAGCGCGTTCTGGTCGAAGCGCTCGCCGCTGGCGGTCTTGCGCCCGTGGTGCCTGGCGCCATACCAGGAGGCCTGGCCTTCGGCGCGGTAACCCTGCGGGTCGACCACGCCCTGGCTGGCGCAGCCGGCAAGTAGCAGGATCAGGCTGGTGAGCAGAAGGCTTCTAAGCATGCGAACTCCGCGTAGGGTGGATGTCGCGCAGCACATTCACCGGACTTGGTGGAAAACGCTGCGCGGTTTTCCACGGGGTGGCCATCCACCCTACGGATAACACGACGCCGGGCAAGCCCGGCGTCGTGTTCACTGCGGTGAGACCTCAGCCTTCAAGCTTCTTCTTCAGCAGCTCGTTGACCTGGCCGGGGTTGGCCTTGCCTTTCGAGGCCTTCATAGCCTGGCCGACGAAGAAGCCGAACATCTTGCCGCGCTTGGCTTCGTCGCTGGCGCGGTACTGTTCGACCTGCTCGGCGTTGGCCGCCAGCACTTCGTCGAGCATCGACTCGATGGCGCCGGAGTCGGTAACCTGCTTGAGACCTTTCTTCTCGATCACCTCATCGGCGCTGGCGCCTTCACCGGCGGCCAGGGCCTCGAACACCATCTTGGCGATCTTGCCGCTGATGGTGTTGTCCTTGATGCGCAGGATCATGCCGCCCAGCTGTTCGGCGGAGACCGGCGACTGGTCGATTTCCAGGTTGTCCTTGTTGAGCAGGCTGGACAGCTCGCCCATCACCCAGTTGGCGGCCAGCTTGGCGTCGCCGCACACGCCGTTGACCGCCTCGAAGTAGTCGGCCAGTTCGCGGCTGGCGGCCAGTACGCTGGCGTCGTAGGCGGACAGGCCGAACTGCGCCTCGAAGCGCTCGCGCTTCTGTACCGGCAGTTCCGGCAGGCTGGCGCGCACTTCGTCGAGGAAGCTCTGCTCGATCACTACCGGCAGCAGGTCCGGGCAGGGGAAGTAACGGTAGTCGTTGGCTTCCTCCTTGCTGCGCATGGAACGGGTCTGGTCCTTGTTCGGGTCGTACAGGCGGGTTTCCTGCACCACCTTGCCGCCGTCCTCGATCAGCTCGATCTGCCGCTGAACCTCATGGTTGATCGCCTTCTCGATGAAGCGGAAGGAGTTGACGTTCTTGATCTCGGCGCGGGTGCCGAACTCGGCCTGGCCCTTGGGCCGGACCGAGACGTTGCAGTCGCAGCGCAGCGAGCCTTCGGCCATGTTGCCGTCGCAGATGCCCAGGTAGCGCACCAGGGCATGGATCGCCTTGACGTAGGCCACCGCTTCCTTGGCCGAACGGATGTCCGGCTCGGAAACGATCTCCAGCAGCGGGGTGCCGGCGCGGTTGAGGTCGATGCCGCTCATGCCGTGGAAGTCTTCGTGCAGGCTCTTGCCGGCGTCTTCTTCCAGGTGCGCGCGGGTGATGCCGATGCGCTTGGTGGTACCGTCTTCCAGGGTGATGTCGAGGAAGCCCTTGCCGACGATGGGGTGGTCCATCTGGCTGGTCTGGTAGCCCTTGGGCAGGTCCGGGTAGAAGTAGTTCTTGCGGGCGAAGACGTTGCTCGGCGCGATGTGCGCGTCGATCGCCAGGCCGAACTTGCAGGCCATGCGTACGGCCTCGGCATTCAGCACCGGCAGGGTGCCGGGCATGCCGAGGTCGATCAGGCTGGCCTGGGTGTTGGGCTCGGCGCCGAAGGTGGTGGCGCTGGCCGAGAAGATCTTCGATTGGGTGCTGAGCTGGGCGTGGATTTCCAGCCCGATCACGGTTTCCCATTGCATATTTACTGTCCTCAGAAACCGGTCGGTGCTTGTTTGTGCCAGTCAGTGACCTGTTGGTACTGATGGGCGACATTCAGCAGGCGACCTTCCTGGAAGTAGGGCGCAAGCAGTTGCACGCCAACCGGCAGGCCATCGACGAAGCCGGCGGGCATGGACAGGCCGGGGATGCCGGCCAGGTTGGCGGTGATGGTGTAGATGTCTTCCAGGTACTCGGCGACCGGGTCGTTGTTCTTCGCGCCGATCTTCCAGGCCAGGTTCGGCGTGGTCGGGCCGAGGATCAGGTCGACGTCATTGAATGCAGCGACGAAGTCGTTCTTGATCAGGCGGCGGATCTTCTGCGCCTTCAGGTAGTAGGCGTCGTAGTAGCCGGCGGACAGGGCGTAGGTGCCGACCATGATGCGGCGTTTGACTTCCGCGCCGAAGCCTTCGCCACGGGAGCGCTTGTACAGGTCTTCGAGGTTGACCGGGTTCTCGCAGCGATAGCCGAAACGCACGCCGTCGAAGCGCGACAGGTTGGAGCTGGCCTCGGCCGGGGCGATCACGTAGTAGGCGGGAATCGCGTGCTGCATGTTCGGCAGGCTGATCTCTTTGACCGTGGCACCGAGCTTTTTCAGCTCCTGGACCACCGCCAGCACCTTGTCGGCGATGCGGCTATCGAGGCCGGCACCGAAGTACTCCTTCGGCAGGCCGATGCGCAGGCCGGCGAGCGGCTGCTGCAGGGCGGCCAGGTAGTCGTCCACCGGCGCATCGACGCAGGTCGAGTCCTTGGCGTCGAAACCGGCCATGGCCTGCAGCATCAATGCGCAGTCCTCGGCGTTGCGGGCCAGCGGGCCGCCTTGGTCGAGGCTGGAGGCGTAGGCGATCATGCCCCAGCGCGAGACGCGCCCGTAGGTCGGCTTGATCCCGGTGAGGTTGGTCAGCGCGGCCGGCTGACGGATCGAGCCGCCGGTGTCGGTGCCGGTGGCCGCCGGAACCAGACGCGCAGCGACAGCGGCTGCGGAACCGCCGGAGGAGCCGCCCGGTACGCGGGTCAGATCCCAGGGGTTCTTCACCGGGCCGTAGTGGCTGGATTCGTTGGCCGAGCCCATGGCGAACTCGTCCATGTTCAGCTTGCCCAGGGTCACGGCGCCGGCGCTGGCGAGTTTCTCCACCACGGTGGCGTTGTAGGGGGCCTTGAAGCCGGTGAGGATCTTCGAGCCGCAGCTGGTCAGCACATCCTGGGTGCAGAACAGGTCCTTGTGGGCGATCGGTGCGCCGAGCAGGGCAGCGTTTTCGCCGGCGGCACGGCGGGCGTCGGCGGCCTTGGCCTGTTCCAGCGCCAGGTCTTCGGTGACGGTGATGAAGCTGTTGAGCTGCGGATCGAGTTGCTGGATGCGCGCCAGCAGGCTGCGGGTCAGCTCTTCGGCGGAGAATTGCTTGCCGGCGAGGCCTTGGGCGATCTCGGCGAGGGTCAGTTGATGCATGGGGAACCCTTTCCTTTTATTCGATGACTTTCGGCACGAGGTACAGGCCGTTCTCGACGGCCGGGGCGATGGCCTGGTAGGCATCGCGCCGATTCTGCTCGGTGACCCGATCGGCACGCAGGCGCTGGGTGGTTTCCAGCGGGTGGGCCAGCGGCTCGATGCCGTCGGTATCGACCGCCTGCATGGCGTCGATCAGGCCGAGAATGTTGTTGAGGGTCTCGGTGGTTCGCGGAATATCCGCCTCATTTAGGCCCAGGCGGGCGAGATGGGCGATCTTTTCCACGTCGGAGCGTTCAAGCGCCATCGGGATTCTCCAAGAGCGGGCCGGGTGGCCGGACGAAATACGGGCGGGGAACGGATACCGCGTGCTGCGGTCGAAAGCCGCGAATTGTGGGCCGTAAAGCCCGGAAAAGCTGGCAATTTAGCACATCACGCGCCTTGCCCAAAAGGCTGGTCGTTGATAGAGTTTGCCGCACTTTTTTACCCAGCGTTTTCACCACGCTCTGTCTAGGGTTATCCCCCCATGTTCAAGAAACTGCGTGGCATGTTTTCCAGCGATCTGTCGATCGACCTGGGCACTGCCAATACCCTGATTTATGTGCGCGAGCGCGGCATCGTCCTGAACGAGCCGTCCGTGGTTGCCATCCGTACCAGCGCCAACAACCAGAAGAGCGTGGTCGCCGTCGGCACCGAAGCCAAGCGCATGCTCGGCCGTACCCCGGGCAACATTTCCGCCATTCGTCCGATGAAGGACGGCGTGATCGCCGACTTCAGCGTCTGCGAGAAGATGCTGCAGTACTTCATCAACAAGGTTCACGAAAACAGCTTCCTGCAGCCGTCGCCGCGCGTGCTGATCTGCGTGCCGTGCAAGTCGACCCAGGTCGAGCGCCGTGCCATCCGCGAATCGGCCCTGGGTGCCGGTGCCCGCGAAGTGTTCCTGATCGAAGAGCCGATGGCCGCCGCCATCGGTGCCGGCCTGCCGGTCGAAGAAGCCCGTGGCTCGATGGTCGTCGATATCGGCGGTGGCACCACCGAAATCGCGCTGATCTCGCTGAACGGCGTGGTCTATGCCGAATCCGTGCGGGTCGGCGGCGACCGTTTCGACGAAGCCATCATCACCTACGTGCGCCGCAACTACGGTTCGCTGATCGGCGAATCCACCGCCGAGCGGATCAAGCAGGAAATCGGCACCGCCTACGCCGGTGGCGAAGTGCGCGAAGTCGACGTGCGTGGCCGTAACCTGGCCGAAGGCGTACCGCGCAGCTTCACCCTGAACTCCAACGAAGTGCTGGAAGCGCTGCAGGAATCCCTGGCGACCATCGTCCAGGCGGTCAAGAGCGCCCTGGAGCAGTCGCCGCCGGAGCTGGCCTCCGACATCGCCGAGCGCGGCCTGGTGCTGACCGGCGGTGGCGCGCTGCTGCGCGACCTGGACAAACTGCTGTCGCAGGAAACCGGCCTGCCGGTGATCGTCGCCGAAGACCCGCTGACCTGCGTGGCGCGTGGCGGTGGCCGTGCGCTGGAAATGATGGATCGCCACTCCATGGATCTGCTCTCCTCGGAATGATCCTGATGGGTTAAACCGAAGCCGGAGGTTCGTACTTCCGGCTTTCTGTTTTCTAGGTTTCGGTTAAGGGTCTGTTCAAAGGGGAGCTGCCATCAAACCGCTATTTGCCAAGGGGCCATCGCTGGGCGTACGACTGCTGGTGCTGGTCGTGCTGTCGGCCGTGCTGATGGTGGTGGATGCGCGCTTCACCGTGTTCAAGCCGCTGCGTACGCAGATGGGCCTGCTGGTCGAGCCGGTCTACTGGGTAGGGCGCCTGCCGCTGACCCTGTGGGAGGCGGCGACCCAGGAGCTGAGCAGCCGCAACGAACTGGCCGCCGAGAACGAGAAGCTCAAGGCGGAAATGCTCATGCTGCAGAGCCGCGTGCAGAAGCTGGCGGCGCTGACCGAGCAGAACGTGCGCCTGCGCGAGCTGCTCAACTCCTCCGCGCTGGTCGACGACAAGGTGATCGCCACCGAGCTGATCGGCGTCGACCCCAACCCCTTCACCCACCGCATCCTGATCGACAAGGGCGAGAAAGACGGCGCCTTCGTCGGCCAGCCGGTGCTCGATGCCCGCGGCCTGATGGGCCAGGTGGTCGAGGTGATGCCCTACGCGGCCCGCGTGCTGCTGCTCACCGACACCAGCCACAGCATCCCGGTACAGGTCAATCGCAACGGCCTGCGCGCCATCGCCAGCGGCACCGGCAATCCGGAGCGCCTGGAGCTGCGCCATGTCGCCGATACCGCCGATATCAAGGTCGGCGATCTGCTGGTCAGCTCGGGCATGGGCCAGCGTTTTCCGGCCGGCTACCCGGTGGCCATGGTCAACGAGGTGATCCACGACTCCGGTCAGCCGTTCGCCATAGTGCGGGCCGTGCCGACCGCCGCGCTGAACCGCAGTCGCCACATGCTGCTGGTGGATGTCGACCGGCGTACGGCCGAGGAGCGCGCCACCGATGCCGCCGAGGCCCAACAGGAGGCCGATGGCCAGCCCGCTGCCGCGCAAGCGGCGCCGGCCGCGGCGCAGCCCCCCGCGCAGATGCCGGCCGAGGCCGCCGCGCCTGCACCGGCGACCGAGGAGAACGACTGATGGTGGCTGCACGTTCCGCCAATGGCTGGGTGATCTGGGTCAGCCTGGCGTTCGCCCTGCTGTTCAGCGTGGCGCCCATGCTCAAGTTCATGGAAATCGGCCGGCCGCTGTGGCTGGCCTTGTTCCTGTCCTACTGGGCGCTGACCGTGCCGCACCGCCTGGGCATGGTCTCGGCCTGGGTCTTCGGCTTGCTGGCGGATGTGCTGAACGGCTCGCTGCTGGGGCTCAATGCCCTGGTCCTGACCCTGATCGTGTTCCTCGTGCTGTCGCTGCAGCGGCGCCTGCGCATGTTTCCCATGTGGCAGCAGAGCCTGGTGCTGCTGGTGGTCTTCGGCCTGGCCCAGCTGGTGCACCTGTGGCTCAACGCCCTGACCGGCAACCGCCAGCCGACCCTCGAGTTCGTCTTCCCGGCGCTGGTCAGCGCCTTGCTCTGGCCCTGGGTGTTCGCCACCCTGCGCTGGCTGCAGCAACGCTTCCGCGTTTATTGAACCGGTTGCCGGCCGGTGCGCCGGCAGCCGCCATTCCTCGACAGGGAGAAGTCTGCATGGCCTCGCTCTACCTGGCCTCCGGTTCCCCCCGCCGGCGCGAGTTGCTGGCGCAAATTGGTGTGCCCTTCGTCACGCTTGGCGCCGCCATCGATGAAAGTGCATTGCCCGCTGAGCCGGCGCATGGCTATGTAGAGCGCCTGGCGCTGGAGAAAGCGCGCGCGGGGCTGGCCAGCCTGGCCGATAACACCGATGCTGTAGTACTGGGTGCCGACACCGCCGTGGTGCTCGACGGTCAGATCCTCGGCAAGCCGCAGGATCGCAGCGAGGCCCTGGCGATGCTGGCCGCCCTGTCCGGGCGCGAGCATCAGGTGCTGACGGCCGTGGCGCTGGCCAGCCGTTCGCGCAGCGCGGTGCAGGTGGTGACTAGTCGCGTGACCTTCCGCCCGTTGCGTCCCGGTGAGGCCGAGGCCTACTGGGCCACGGGCGAGCCCTGCGACAAGGCGGGCAGCTATGGCATCCAGGGCCTGGCGGCGGTGTTCGTCAGCCAGCTGCAGGGCAGTTACTCGGCGGTGGTCGGCTTGCCCTTGTGCGAAACTGCACAGATGCTCAACGAATTCGCAATTCCGTGCTGGCAGACAGTGCCGGTCAACAGTTAAGAGGCTGCCGCTTCGGCCCGCGGTTCAGGACCGGCAGCTTCATCGCGCAGAGTGGGATGCATGAGCGAAGAGATCCTGATCAACATCACGCCGATGGAGTCGCGCGTGGCGGTGGTGGAAAACGGTGTGCTGCAGGAAGTGCATGTCGAGCGCACCCAGCGCCGCGGCATCGTCGGCAACATCTACAAGGGCAAGGTGGTCCGGGTGCTGCCGGGCATGCAGGCGGCCTTCGTCGATATCGGCCTGGACCGTGCCGCGTTCATCCATGCCGCGGAAATCTCCACCCGCGAAGGCAGTGCGGTGGAAAGCATCAGCGCCCTGGTGCACGAAGGGCAGAGCCTGATCGTGCAGGTGACCAAGGACCCGATCGGCAGCAAGGGCGCGCGGCTGACCACCCACCTGTCGATCCCTTCGCGGTACCTGGTGTACATGCCTCGCACTAGCCATGTCGGCATCTCGCTGAAGATCGAGGAAGAGGCCGAGCGCGAGCGCCTCAAGCAGGTGGTCGCCGATTGCGTGGCTGCCGAAGGCATCGAGGAGTCCGGTGGCTTTATCCTCAGGACTGCGGCGGAGGGGGCCGGGGCCGACGAGATCCTCGCCGACATCCGCTACCTGCGCCGCCTGTGGGGGCAGATCGCCGGGCAGATGCAGAGTGCCAAGACGCCCTCGGTGATCTACGAGGACCTGTCCCTGGCGCTGCGCACCCTGCGCGACCTGGTCAACCCGAAGATCGAGAAGATCCGCATCGACTCGCGGGAAACCTTCCAGAAGATCACCCAGTTCGTCGCCGAGCTGATGCCGGAAATCTCCGACCGCCTGGAACATTACCCGGGCGAGCGGCCGATCTTCGACCTGTACGGGGTCGAGGACGAGATCCAGAAGGCCCTGGAGCGCAAGGTGCCGCTCAAGTCCGGCGGCTACCTGGTGGTCGACCCGGCCGAGGCGATGACCACCATCGACGTCAACACCGGGGCCTTCGTCGGCCACCGCACCCTCGAAGAGACCATCTTCAAGACCAACCTCGAGGCCGCCACCGCGATTGCCCGCCAGCTGCGCCTGCGCAACATCGGCGGGATCATCATCATCGACTTCATCGACATGGAAGACGAGGAACACCAGCGCCAGGTGTTGCGCACCCTGGAGAAGCAGCTGGAGCGCGACCACGCCAAGACCAACATCATCGGCATCACCGAGCTGGGCCTGGTGCAGATGACCCGCAAGCGCACCCGCGAGAGCCTCGAACAGGTGCTGTGCGAGCCCTGCAGCTGCTGCCAGGGCCGCGGCAAGCTGAAGACCCCGGAAACCATCTGCTACGAGATCTTCCGCGAGATCCTCCGCGAGGCTCGCGCCTATCAGGCCGAGGGCTACCGCGTGCTGGCCAGCCAGCAGGTGGTCGACTGCCTGCTCGACGAGGAGTCGGGCAATGTCGCCGACCTGGAGGCCTTCATCGGTCGCACCATCAAGTTCCAGGTGGAAAGCATGTATTCGCAGGAACAGTACGATGTGGTGCTGCTCTGACATGCCGGGGAACAGGGTGGATCTAGCGGCATGAATCGGCTGGCGCGTCTGTTGGTTGCCCTGCTGCGCAGCGCTCTCGGGCTGTGCGCCCTGGGCCTGGTGCTGGCCGCGCTGTATGTCAGCCTGGGCCGCGAGCTGGTGCCGCTGGTGGCCGAATACCGCGACGAGGTGCAAGGTAAGGCACAGGCCGCACTGGGCATGCCGCTGAGCCTCGGCAGCCTGGAAGGGCGCTGGCGCGGCATGGCCCCCTTGCTGCTGCTGCACGATGTGCAGCTGGGCGCCGGCGCCGGCCGGGTACGCCTGGACCAGGTGCGGGTGCAGCCGGACGTGCTCGGCAGCCTGCTGGCCCGGCAGCTGCGCATTGCCAACCTGGAGCTCGAAGGCCTGCAGCTGAGCCTGCGCCAGGACGAGGCCGGCGCCTGGCGGGTGGAGGGCCTGCCCGCCCGCGAAAAGCCCACTCCGGTCGAGCCGCAGCAACTGCTGCAAGGCCTGCAGCGGGTGGCGACGATTTCCCTGCTGGACAGCCAGTTCACCCTGGAACCCTTCGCGCAGAAACCCCTGAGCTTCACCTATGCCAACCTGACCTTGCGCAACGGGCTGGGCCGCCAGCGCATCGATGCCCGCCTGCTGCTGCCCGACGGCCAGCCGCTGGCCCTGCGCCTGGATACCCGTCTGCAGGTGCCGGACTGGCGTGCCAGCCAGGCCGATGTCTACCTCAGTCTGCCGCAAAGCGACTGGGCGCGCTGGCTGCCGGCGGGGCTGAGCCGCGCCTGGCGCCTGGAAAAACTCAAGGCCGGCGGCGAGTTCTGGCTCGCCTGGCGGGACGGCCAGGTGCAGCGCGCGGTGGCGCGCCTGCATGCGCCGGAACTGGCCGGCGGCTATGCCGAGCGCAAGTCGCTGAAATTGCAGGATCTGCTGTTGAGCGCGTTCTACGAGCGCACGCCGAGCGGCTTCGACCTGCTGCTCGACCCGTTGGCCCTGACCCTGGACGAGACCCGCTGGGGCGAGGTGCAGCTGGCCCTGCGCCGGCAGAACGCCAGCGAGGGGCACGAGGAACTCTGGTCGCTGAGCGCCGATCGCCTCGACCTGGGGCCGCTGGCCCAGGTGGTCGGCGCCCTGGCGCCGCTGCCGGAACAGGCGGCCGAGGCCCTGCATGCCCTGCAGCCGAGGGGCATCCTGAACAACCTGCAGGTGGCCTTTCGCCCGCAGTTGAGCGATGCTCAGCGCCTGCAGTACTCGGCCAACCTGAGCCAGGTCGGCATCAGCCCCTGGCATGGCATCCCCGCCGTGGAGAACGCCAGCGGCAGCGTCAGCGGCAACCTCAGCGATGGCGAGGGGCGCCTGGCCAGCGAGAACTTCGGCCTGCACTTCGATCAGTTGTTTCCCGCCATGTGGCGCTACGGCACGGCCGGCGCGCAACTGCTCTGGCACTACGACGACGCCGGCCTGACCCTGCGCAGCCCATACCTGCGGGTAGAGGGCGAGGAGGGCAAGATCGCCGGTGATTTCCTCGTGCGCCTGCGCAAGGATCCGCTCGAAGAGGACTACATGGACTTGCGCGTGGGGCTGCGTGATGGTGATGCGCAGTTTACCGGCAAGTACCTGCCCACCCGCTCCCCGGGCATGAGCCCCAAACTCAGCGAGTGGCTGAACACTGCCATCCGCGCCGGCAAGGTCGACCAAGGCTATTTCCAGTACCAGGGCTCGCTGCTCAAGGGGGCCGACGCCGCGGCCCGCAGCCTCAGCCTGTATTTCCGCGTGCATGCTGCCGAACTGGCCTTCCAGCCGGGCTGGCCGGCGCTGCGCGAGGCGCGCGGCGAGGTGCTGATCGAAGACAGCGGCGTGCGCGTGCGGGTACCCGAGGGGCGTCTGCTGGATAGCCGGGTCGAACGGGTCAGCGTCGAGATTCCCCAGGCCAGGCCGGGCAGCGCACCGCGGCTGGCGCTGCAGGGGCAGGTGCAGAGCAGCCTGGTGGACGCCTTGAAGATCCTCCAGGAGGCGCCGCTGGGTACGGCGGCGACCTTCGCCGGCTGGCGCGGGGAGGGGCCGCTGAGCGGCCAGCTGAAGCTCGATATCCCCCTGGCCCAGGGCCAGCCGCCGCAGGTGCAGGTGGATTTCGCCACCGAAGGCGCCACGCTGAAGCTGAGCAATCCGTCTCTCGAACTGACCCGGCTCAAGGGCGCATTCCGCTTCAGTACGGCGAGCGGCCTCAGCGCCCCGGATATCCGCGCCCAGGTGTTCGGCCAGACGGTACGCGGCCGGGCCGTCGCCGAAGGCTCGCGCGGCCAGCAGCGTACGCGCATCGAGGCCAATGGCCGGGTGCCGCTGCCGACCCTGAGCGGCTGGCTGGGCGTGACCCAGGCGCTGCCGCTCAGCGGCGAGCTGCCCTACGCCCTGCGCCTGACCCTGGATGGCAGCGACAGCCAGCTGCGCGTCAGTTCCGACCTCAAGGGGCTGGCCGTGGATCTGCCGGCGCCCTTCGGCAAGGCGGCGGCGGACAGCGGCTCGGCGACTTGGCGCATGACCTTGCAGGGCAACGAGCGGCGCTACTGGTTCGATTACGCCGAGCTGGCCAGCCTGGCCTTTGCCGCCGCGCCGGGGCAGCTGTTGCAGGGCCGTGGCGAACTGCGCCTGGGCGGCGGCGCCGCCAGCTTGCCGGGCGACCCCGGCCTGCGCGTCAACGGGCGGCTCAGTGCGCTCGACTGGGGTGCCTGGCAGGCGGTGGGCAAGCGCTACCTGGGCGGGCCGGGCAACCCGAGCGGCGTGCAGGCGTTCCGCGGGGCCAATGTACAGATCGAGCGCTTTACCGGCTTCGGCCTGCAGCTCGACAACCTGCAGGCGCAGCTGACGCGCGCCGAGCAGGCCTGGGCATTGCACCTCGACAGCGACCTGCTGCAGGGCCGCATCGGCTTGCCCGATGCCCAGGGCGCACCGATCCAGGTCAATCTGCAGCGCCTGAGTTTCCCGCCGAGCAAGCCCAACGAGCCGGTCGACCCGAACAAGCCCGACAGCCTGGCGGCCGTCGATCCCCGGCAGATTCCGCCGCTGGACCTGCGCATCGAGCGGGTCCTGCAGGGTGAGCAGCTGCTCGGCGCCTGGTCACTCCAGGCCCGGCCGACGGCGCAGGGGGTGGCGTTCAACCAGCTGTCGCTACAGCTCAAGGGCCTGCAGGTCGGCGGCAATGCCGGCTGGGAAGGCGCGCCGGGGGCCAGCAGCACCTGGTACAAGGGCCGCATCGAGGGCGAGAACCTGGCCGATGTGCTGCTGGCCTGGAACTTCGCGCCGACGGCCACCAGCGAGCGCTTCCGGGTGGATATCGACGGGCGTACCCCGGGCTCGCCGGCCTGGATGAGTCTCAAGCGCTTCAGTGGCAGCCTGGACGCCAGCCTGCGCAAGGGCCAGTTCGTCGAGGTGCAGGGTTCGGCCTCGGCGTTACGGGTGTTCGGCCTGCTCAACTTCAACTCGATCGGCCGGCGCCTGCGCCTGGACTTCTCCGACCTGCTCGGCAAGGGCCTCAGCTACGACCGGGTCAAGGGCCTGCTGGTGGCCAAGGACGGAGTGTTCCTCACCCAGAAGCCGATCAAGATGGAAGGGCCGTCCACCGGCCTGGAGCTCAACGGCACCCTGGACATGGCCCACGACCAGATCGACGCCAAGCTGCTGGTGACCCTGCCGGTGACCAACAACCTGCCGCTGGCGGCGCTGATCGTCGGCGCGCCGGCAATCGGCGGCGCGTTGTTCGTCGTCGACAAGCTGCTGGGCGATCGGGTGGCCCGCTTCGCCAGCGTGCAGTACAGCGTCAAGGGGGCGTGGCAGAACCCGAGCATTACGTTCGACAAACCCTTCGAGAAGGCCCGCTGAACCGCGCAGAACCCGAGCAGGTTCTGCGGCCAGGCAGGCCGACATGGGGTAGCATGCAGTCATCACCCAGTCGGTAGTTTTTATGTCGTTTGCCGTGATTCAGATGGTCAGCCAGGATGATGTGCTGGCCAACCTCGCCACCGCCCACCGTCTGCTCGAGCAGGCGGCCGCCAATGGCGCGCGCCTTGCCGTGTTGCCGGAAAACTTTGCCGCCATGGGGCGTCGCGACCTGGCCGCGCTCGGCCGTGCCGAAGCCAGCGGTGAGGGACCGATCCTGCCCTGGTTGCAACGGACCGCGCGCGACCTCGGGCTATGGATAGTGGCCGGCACCATTCCACTGCCGCCCGATGGCCAGGCGGATGCCAAGGCACATGCCTGTTCGCTGCTGTTCGACGAGCATGGCCAGCGCGTGGCCCGCTACGACAAGCTGCACCTGTTCGATGTGGACGTGGCGGACAGCCGCGGGCGTTACCGCGAGTCGGACGACTACGCCTTCGGCAGCCGGGTGGTGGTCGCCGAGACCCCGGTGGGCCGCCTGGGGCTGACGGTGTGCTACGACCTGCGGTTCCCCGAGCTGTACAGCGGGCTGCGCGCGGCCGGGGCCGAGTTGATCACGGCGCCGGCGGCCTTTACCGCGGTGACCGGCGCGGCGCACTGGCAGGTGCTGGTGCGCGCGCGTGCCATCGAGACCCAGTGCTATGTGCTGGCTGCGGGGCAGGGCGGGGGGCACCCGGGCGGGCGCGAGACCTTCGGCCACTCGGCGATCATCGACCCCTGGGGGCGCGTGCAGGCCGAACAGCCGAGCGGTGAGGCGGTGCTGCTGGGCGCGCGCGACAGCGCCGAGCAGGCGGCGATCCGCCAGCGCATGCCGGTGGCCAGCCACCGACGATTTTTTGCACCGGCCGTTCCAGGGCCGGCGCCTACGGAGAAGTTATGAGCAACCTGTTGTTAGCGGTCAGCGAACACCTGCTGGCCCCCGGCGGCCTCAGCATCGAGCAGTTGCCGGCGATCCTCGGCGATCTGGCCGGGCCGGGCATTGATGCGGCCGACCTGTACTTCCAGAGCCAGATTTCCGAGACCTGGGTGCTGGAGGACGGCATCGTCAAGGAAGGCAGCTTCAACCTCGACCAGGGCGTTGGCGTGCGCGCCCAGTCCGGCGAGAAGACCGGCTTCGCCTACAGCAACGCGATCACCGCCACGGCGCTGGGCCAGGCCGCCCAGGCCGCCCGCTCGATCTCCCGGGCCGGCCAGCACGGCAGCGTGCAGGCGTTCAGCAGCCCGCCGGCAACCGCGCTGTATGCCCCGGACAATCCCCTGGAGGTGCTCGATCGCTCGGCCAAGGTCGAGCTGCTCAAGCGCATCGATGTTGCCACGCGTGCCCTCGATCCGCGCATCAAGCAGGTCACCGTGAGCCTGGCCGGGGTCTGGGACCGCATCCTGGTGGCCGCCAGCGATGGCAGCCTGGGCGCCGATATCCGCCCGCTGGTGCGCTTCAACGTCAGCGTGATCGTCGAGCACAACGGCCGCCGCGAGCGTGGCGGCCAGGGCGGTGGCGGGCGTACCGACTACCGCTTCTTCCTGGAACCGGGCAGCCTCGGCGAGGAGCGCGCCATGGGTTATGCCCGCGAGGCGCTGCGCCAGGCCCTGGTCAACCTCGAGGCGCAGCCGGCACCGGCCGGCACCCTGCCGGTGGTGCTGGGCCCGGGCTGGTCCGGCGTGCTGCTGCACGAGGCGGTCGGCCACGGCCTGGAAGGCGACTTCAACCGCAAGGGCAGTTCGGCCTACAGCGGCCGGGTCGGCGAGCAAGTCGCCTCCAGCCTGTGCACCATAGTCGACGACGGCACCCTGGCCGGGCGCCGCGGTTCGCTCAGCGTCGACGACGAAGGCACGCCGAGCCATTGCACCACGCTGATCGAGAACGGCGTGCTCAAGGGCTACATGCAGGACAAGCTGAACGCGCGCCTGATGGGCGTGGCGCCGACCGGGAACGGCCGCCGCGAGTCCTATGCGCACCTGCCGATGCCGCGCATGACCAACACCTACATGTTGGCCGGCGAGAGCGATCCGGAAGAGATCATCCGCTCGGTTAAGAACGGCATCTACTGCGCCAACCTGGGCGGTGGCCAGGTGGATATCACCAGCGGCAAGTTCGTCTTCTCCACCAGCGAGGCCTACCTGATCGAGAACGGCAGGATCACCGCCCCGGTCAAGGGCGCCACGCTGATCGGCAACGGCCCGGAGGCGATGAGCCGGGTGTCGATGGTCGGCAACGACCTGGCCCTGGACAGCGGCGTCGGCACCTGCGGCAAGGACGGCCAGTCGGTGCCGGTGGGCGTCGGCCAGCCGACCCTGAAGATCGATGCGATCACCGTGGGCGGCACCGGCGGCTGATGGGGGAGGCCCTGTTTCACGCCCTGGTCGAGGTGCTGCTGTACGGCCAGGGTTATTGGCTGTTGCGGGTGCTGTCGGGTGGACGCATCGAGCCGCGGCGCTGGAATGAAGGCTTGGTGGCGCTGGTTGGCTTGGCGTTCACGCTGGCCTGGGTGGTGCCGTTGATCATCTGGCTGGGCAGCCGCAGCAGCGGGTTGCCGGGTTGAGTGGAGGCGGATTGAGCGAGGCGCTGCTTCGCCTGCGCTCAGCCCGGCCCGCTCGGGAGGTTAACGCAGGCCGCGCTGGACCTCGTCCAGTTCGCGGATGTATTTGAAGACTTTGCGTGCGGCGGCCGGCGGTTTGTTGTGCGCCGCCTCATGCTGGGCATGGCGGATCAGGCTGCGCAGTTGCTGACGGTCGGCTTGCGGGTATTCGCTGACGAAGCTTTCCAGGGTGGTGTCGTCGCCGCTGATCAGGCGGTCGCGCCAGCGTTCGAGGGCATGGAAGCGCTCGTTGTACTCGCGGGTGGAGCTGTCGACCTGGTCGATCAGGGCGAGAATCGCCTCGATGTCCTGGTCGCGCATGAGCTTGCCGATGAACTGCACATGGCGCTTCTTGGCGGCATTGGCGGTGTGTTTCGGTGCTTCGGCCAGGGCCTTGCGCAGGCCGTCGGTCAGCGGCAGCTTGGCCTGCATGTCGGGCTTGAGGGTGGTCAGGCGTTGTCCCAGTTCCTGCAGCGCATGCAGTTCGCGCTTGATCTGGGTTTTGCTCTTCTCGCCGGAGAAGTCGTCGTCGTAAGAATCAGCCATGGGGGCGGTCCAGAGGGAAACGTCGCCATGATAGCAGCAAGGGTAGCGGCAAGCCTCACACGGCAAGCACAGGGCTTGGCCGGCGGGCTGCCAGAGTGCAGTTTCTGGAGTGATTTATGAGTGCAGCAGAAGTGGTTGGCCCGCAGGCATTGCCGGCGTTGCAGGCGCAGGTCGCGCAGATCATCGCCGAGGCGCGGCGCCAGGGTGCCAGCGCCTGCGAGGTGGCGGTATCGATGGAGCAGGGCTTGTCGACCACGGTGCGCCAGCGCGAGGTGGAAACGGTCGAGTTCAATCGTGACGAGGGCTTCGGCATCACCCTGTATGTCGGCCAGCGCAAGGGCTCGGCGAGTACCTCGGCGACCGGCGAGGCGGCGATCCGCGAAACCGTGGCGGCGGCCCTGGCCATCGCCAGGCACGCGTCCGAGGATGACTGCGCCGGCCTGGCCGATGCCGGACTGATGGCGCGCGAGTTCCCCGAACTGGACCTCTACCATCCCTGGGCCCTGGCGCCCGAGCAGGGTATCGAGCTGGCCCTGGCCTGCGAAGAGGCGGCGTTCGCTGCCGATCCGCGGATCACCAAGGCCGACGGCACCACCCTCAACACCCACCAGGGCTGCCGCGTGTATGGCAACAGCCACGGCTTCATTGGCGGCTACGCCAGCACCCGGCACAGCCTGAGCTGCGTGATGATCGCCGAGGGCGAGGGACAGATGCAGCGCGACTACTGGTACGATGTCAATCGCCAGGGCGAGCTGCTCGCCGATCCGTTGCAGATCGGCCGCCATGCGGCCAGGCGCACGGCGGCACGGCTGGGCGCGCGGCCGGTGCCGACCTGCGAGGTGCCGGTGCTGTTTGCCGCCGAGCTGGCCACCGGGCTGTTCGGCAGCTTCCTGGCGGCAATCTCCGGCGGCAACCTGTATCGCAAGTCGTCATTCCTCGAGGGCGCCCTGGGCCATCAGCTGTTTCCCGAGTGGCTGAGCCTCGACGAGCGTCCGCATATCCCGCGGGCGATGGGCAGTGCGGCCTTCGATGGCGACGGCCTGGCCACCTATGCCAAGCCCTTCGTCGCCGGAGGCGAGCTGGTTTCCTACATCCTCGGCACCTACTCCGGGCGCAAGCTGGGCCTGCCCAGCACGGCCAACTCGGGGGGCGTGCACAACCTGTTCGTCAGCCATGGCGCCGAAGACCAGCAGGCCCTGCTCAAGCGCATGGGCCGCGGCCTGCTGGTGACCGAACTGATGGGCCAGGGGCTGAACATGGTCACCGGCGACTACTCGCGCGGTGCCGCCGGTTTCTGGGTGGAGAACGGCGAGATCCAGTTCCCGGTGCAGGAGGTGACCATCGCCGGCAACCTGCGCGAGATGTTCCGGCAGATCGTCGCGGTCGGCTGCGACCTGGAGCTGCGCGGCAATATCCGCACCGGGTCGGTGTTGATCGAGAAGATGACCGTCGCCGGCAGCTGAGCGGCGACACCACGAAAAAGGGGCTGCCCGGTTCGCCGGGCAGCCCCTTTTGCATGTCGGCGACTTATTCGCCTTCGTCGAAGCGGTTGTTGATCAGTTCGACCAGCGCATTCAGCGCCTCGTCCGCCTGCTCGCCTTCGGTATGAAGGTGCAGGCTGGTGCCCTTGCCGGCGGCCAGCATCATCACCGCCATGATGCTCTTGCCGTCGACCAGGCTCTCGGCCGAGCGCCCGGCGCGAATCTGGCAGGGGAAGCTGCCGGCCACGCCGACGAACTTGGCCGCCGCGCGCGCATGCAGGCCGAGCTTGTTGATGATGGTGATTTCGCAGGCGGGCATGCGGCGGACAGTCCTTAACCCAGTTCGCGGTGGCGAACCTGGAGATTCTTCAGGGTGGGCTTGAGGGCAGCGCCGAGGCGGTTGGCCAGGTACACCGAGCGATGGTGGCCGCCGGTGCAGCCAATGGCGATGGTCACGTAGGAGCGATTGCTGGAGGCAAAGCGGGGCAGCCACTTGTGCAGGTAGGCATGGATGTCCTGGTACATCTCCTCGACATCCGGCAGGGCGGCCAGGTATTCGGCGACCGGCTGTTCCAGCCCGGACATTTCGCGCAGATCGGGCTTCCAGTACGGGTTGGGCAGGCAGCGCACGTCGAACACCAGGTCGGCATCCACCGGCATGCCGCGCTTGAAACCGAAGGACTCGATGAGGAACGCGGTGCCCGGCTCGGGCTTGTTCAGCAGGCGCAGCTTGAGGCTGTCGCGCAGCTGGTAGAGGTTCAGGTGGGTGGTGTCGAGCTTGAGGTCGGCCAGGTCGGTGATCGGGCTGAGCAGGGCGGCTTCGTCGCGGATGGCTTCGGCGAGGGAGCGCGTCTCGCTGGTCAGTGGGTGGCGCCGGCGGGTCTCGGAGAAGCGCTTGAGCAGGGTCTCTTCGTCGGCATCCAGATACAGTACGTCGCAGATGATGTGGCGCGAGCGCACTTCGGCGAGCAGTTCGGGGAAGCGCTTGAGCTGGCTGGGCAGGTTGCGTGCGTCGATCGATACGGCGACCTGCGGGTGCAGCAGCTCGGTCTGCAGCAGGGCGCGCTCGGCCAGTTCCGGCAGGAGGATCGCCGGCAGGTTGTCGATGCAGTAGAAACCGTTGTCCTCGAGCACGTCGAGGGCGGTGCTTTTGCCCGAGCCGGAGCGACCGCTGACGATGATCAGGCGCATGACGCTGTCCTACCCTGGCCTATTGGCCGCTCTGTACGTCGACAACCACCTGGTAGAGGTTCTCGCTGCTTGGCGCCTGGCGCAAGCGCTCACGCACTTCGCTGCGGTCGAGCATGCTGGCGATCTGGCGGAGCAGCTCCAGGTGCTCGTCGGTCGCCGCTTCGGGAACCAGCAGGACGAACAGCAGATCGACCGGGGCGCCGTCGATGGCGTCGAAGTCCACCGGCGCATCCAGGCGCAGCACCGCACTGATGGGGGCGCTGCAGCCGGGCAGGCGACAGTGGGGAATGGCGATGCCGTTACCGAACCCGGTGGAGCCGAGTTTTTCACGGGCTATCAGGCTTTCGAAGATGTCCTGCGAGTCGAGATCGGGCAGTTCGCGCGCGACCAGGTTGGCAATCTGTTCGAGGACGCGCTTCTTACTGCCGCCCGGCACGTTCACCAGGGAACGGCCGGCGGTCAGGATATTTTCAAGTCGGATCATGGGTGGGGGATTTCAGCGGGCTGTCGCGCCTTGCAGGCGGCCGAGCTGCTTTTCCTTGTGTTTGATCAGTTGGCGGTCGAGTTTGTCGGCGAGCAGGTCGATCGCCGCGTACATGTCGTCGTGTTCGGCGTTGGCGACTACTTCGCCGCCTGCAACGTGCAGGGTCGCCTCGATTTTCTGCTTGAGCTTCTCGACTGCCATGGTCACCTGCACGTTGGTGATCTTGTCGAAATGGCGCTCCAGTCGGCCGAGTTTTTCGCCGATGTAGTCGCGCAGGGCGTCGGTCACATCCAGTTGGTGTCCACTGATGTTGACTTGCATACCGCTTCTCCTTGTTGCCTTGTGTAAGAGACAGGCTAGCGGGCCTGCCACCGTAACACTCTGGCGCGAGAAGGCTTTTGCAGAACTGTCCTGGGATCCCCCCGAAGGGCAGGGCGCATGGCACGTATCCAGTTTTGCAAAAGCCTTCCCTCAGTGCCGCATCACACCGCAATGCTTGCGGGTTACATCAACCGCTTGCGTTCGCTCGAAGGCGCTATCCCGAGTGATTCGCGGTATTTGGCGACGGTGCGACGGGCTACCTGAATGCCCTGTGCTTCCAGTAAACCAGCGATCTTGCTGTCACTCAATGGCTTTTTCGCGTTTTCCGCGGCGACCAGTTTTTTGATGATGGCGCGGATCGCCGTCGACGAGCATTCGCCGCCTTCCGCGGTGCTGACGTGGCTGGAAAAGAAGTATTTCAGCTCGTAAATGCCGCGCGGGGTGTGCATGAACTTCTGCGTGGTGACCCGCGAGATGGTCGACTCGTGCATGCCCACCGCCTCGGCGATGTCGTGCAGGACCAGCGGCTTCATCGCCTCGTCGCCGTACTCGAGGAAGCCGCGCTGGTGCTCGACGATCTGCGAGGCGACCTTCATCAGGGTTTCGTTGCGGCTTTGCAGGCTCTTGATGAACCAGCGCGCCTCCTGCAGCTGGTTGCGCATGAAGGTGTTGTCGGCGCTGGAGTCGGCGCGTTTGACGAAGCCGGCGTACTGCGCGTTGACCCGCAGGCGCGGCACCGCTTCCTGGTTCAGCTCGACCAGCCAGCGCTCGTTGTGCTTGCGCACGATGACGTCCGGCACCACATATTCCGGTTCGCTGGCTTCGATCTGCGAGCCGGGGCGCGGGTTGAGGCTCTGGATCAGCTCGATGACCTGGCGCAGCTCGTCTTCCTTGAGCTTCATGCGCCGCATCAGCTGGCTGTAGTCGCGGCTGCCGAGCAGGTCGAGGTGGTCGCCGGCCAGGCGCTGGGCCTCGCTCAGCCAGGGCGTGCTGGCGGGCAGCTGGCGCAGCTGCAGGAGCAGGCATTCGCGCAGGTCACGGGCGCCGACCCCGGCCGGGTCGAAGTTCTGGATGCGGTGCAGGACGGCTTCGACTTCGTCCAGTTCGACGTCCATTTCCGGGTCGAAGGCCTCGACGATTTCCTCAAGCGACTCTTCCAGGTAGCCCTGGTCGTTGATGCAGTCGATCAGGGTCACGGCGATCAGGCGGTCGGTGTCCGACATCGGTGCCAGGTTCAGCTGCCACAGCAGATGGGTCTGCAGGCTCTCGCCGGCGGAGGTGCGGGTGGTGAAGTCCCACTCGTCATCGTCGTTGCTCGGCAGGCTGCTGGCGCTGGTCTGGTAGACGTCTTCCCAGGCGGTATCGACCGGCAGCTCGCTGGGGATGCGTTCGTTCCACTCGCCGTCCTCGATGGCATCGGCGGGCGTGCTGTTGGTTTCCTGGTAGGTGTCCTGGGGGGCGGCCTGGGTGTTCTGCTCTTCGCCATCGGCCAGCGGGTCGCTGTTGTCGAAATCTTCGCCGTCTTCCTGGCGCTCCAGCATGGGGTTGGATTCCAGGGCTTCCTGGATTTCCTGCTGCAGATCCAGGGTGGACAGCTGGAGGAGGCGAATGGCTTGTTGCAGCTGCGGGGTCATCGTCAGCTGCTGGCCCATCTTGAGGACTAGCGAAGGTTTCATGGCAGGAAGCTTTGCACCTTATTTGCCGGCGCAGTCGCGCCATTCACTACAGGGCGCCGGGGCGCCGCCAGTAAGCAAATTATATGCCTGAATCTGACGGCTTTGCCTAGGCTTGACAACGTCCATGTAGTGCGGCGGCGCCTGCATCAGAGGCGGAATTCGTGCCCGAGGTAGACTTCTTTAACCAGCTGGTTGGCCAGGATGCTTTCGGCATCGCCTTCGGCGATCAGTTGGCCGTCATTGACAATGTAGGCGGTCTCGCAGATGTCGAGGGTCTCGCGCACGTTGTGGTCGGTGATCAGTACGCCGATGCCCTTGGCCTTGAGGTGATGGATGATCTGCTTGATATCGCCGACCGAGATCGGGTCGACGCCGGCGAAGGGTTCGTCGAGCAGGATGAACTTGGGTTCGGTGGCCAGGGCGCGGGCGATTTCCACGCGCCGGCGTTCGCCGCCGGACAGGCTCATGCCGAGGTTGTCGCGGATGTGGCTGATGTGGAATTCCTGCAGCAGGCTCTCCAGGGCGGCGCGGCGGCCGGCACGGTCGAGGTCCTTGCGGGTTTCCAGGATGGCCATGATGTTGTCGGCCACCGTCAGCTTGCGGAAGATCGAGGCTTCCTGCGGCAGGTAGCCGATGCCGACGCGGGCGCGGCCATGCATGGGCTGGTGGCTGACGTCGAGGTCGTCGATCAGCACGCGGCCCTGGTCGGCCTGCACCAGGCCGACGATCATGTAGAAACAGGTGGTCTTGCCGGCGCCGTTGGGGCCGAGCAGGCCGACGATCTGTCCGCTGTCGATGGAAAGGCTGACGTCGCGTACCACCTGGCGGCCCTTGTAG
The DNA here is from genome assembly GCF_009799925.1 of Pseudomonas sp. R-28-1W-6. Classification (GTDB taxonomy): domain Bacteria; phylum Pseudomonadota; class Gammaproteobacteria; order Pseudomonadales; family Pseudomonadaceae; genus Aquipseudomonas. The sequence continues at coordinate 119,722 of NZ_WELK01000003.1, read as the reverse complement.
CTCTTGGCCAGATGCTGGGCTTTGAGGGTCGCCATTACTGCGCTTGCTCCGGCTGGCCGGTTTTCTTGCGCGGCTGGATGACCATGTCGATGCGTGGCCGCGGCGTGCTCAGGGCGGTGCCAGTGGCGCGGCCGGCGTTGACGATCTGGCGCTGGGTGTCATAGACGATCTTCTCGCCTTCGAAGGTGTTGCCTTCCTGGATCACCTTGGCCTGGTCTATCAGCACGATGCGCTCGTTGCTGGCGAAGTACTGGATGGTCAGGCCGTAGGCCTTGACGATCTCCTTGTCCGCGGCGGGCTTCTGCTCGTAGTAGGCCGGTTTGCCCACCGAGGTGAAGACTTCGACGTCGCCGTTGGCATCCTGGGTGATGGTCACGGTGTCGCCGGTGATCTTCAGGGTGCCCTGGGTGATCACCACGCCGCCGCGGTACACCGCCACGCCTTGCTTGTCGTCCAGTTCGGCGCTGTCGGCCTGAACCCGGATCGGTTGCTCGCGGTCGCTCGGCAGAGCCCAGGCACCCGCGCTTCCAAGCGCGGCGCCGAGGCCGATGAGCAACAGGGGGAGGGTCCGGAGGGGGAAACGGTTAACGAACCTCATGCTGGCCTCTTACGTTGGACAGCAGGAGTATCCGGCCGTCATTCATGTACGCTTTCATTCCTTGTGCCGTGGTCACCCCGTTGGCGGCCTCGATTCTAACGGCTTGCTGGGTTTGCGCATATTCCTTGTCCGGAAATACGGTCATCCGGCTGCTGGTGATCACGGTCGGTCGGCCTTTGGCATCGGTGCGCGCCACGCGCACGTCATCGATCAGTTCGACTTCCTTGCCTTGCGGGGCCACTTCGCCCCGCGCGCTCTGCACGTGCCAGGGGTAGGCGCTGCCGCGGTACAGCTGCAGGTCCGGCTGGCTCAGCAGGGTGATGTCGCTGGCCTTGATGTGTTCCAGCTTGTCGGCGGTCATCTCGTACTGCAGTTGGCCGTCCTCCTGATATTGCAGGGTGCGCGCGTTGACCACGTAGAAGTCGATGGTGCTGTTGCTTTCGCCGACGGTCGGCTTGTCGAGGAAGCTTTCCGGGCGGATGTTCCAGTAGCCGATCGCGCCCAGCAGGGCGGCGATCAGGCTGTAGATCAGGAGCGGTCGCAGTTTGGCAGGCATGACTGATCCTAGAGGTAGGCGGCTTGGGCGGCTTCAAGGCTGCCCTGGGCGCGCATGATCAATTCGCAGAACTCGCGCGCCGCGCCTTCGCCGCCGCGTGCTGCGGTGACGCCGTGGGCGTGCTGGCGGACGAAGCCGTCGGCGCTGGCCACGGCCATGCCCAGACCGACCCGGCGAATCACCGGCAGGTCGGGCAGGTCGTCACCCAGATAGGCGACTTGCTCGTAGCTTAGCCCGAGCTCGCCGAGCAGCTCGTCGAGCACCACCAGCTTGTCTTCGCGGCCCTGGTACAGGTGCTGGATGCCCAGGTTCTGCGCACGGCGCTCGACCACCGGGGTCTTGCGTCCGCTGATGATGGCGGTGCGTACCCCGGAGTTGATCAGCATCTTGATGCCATGGCCGTCGAGGGTGTTGAAGGTCTTGAACTCGCTGCCATCGGTGAGAAAGTAGAGGCGGCCGTCGGTCAGTACACCGTCGACATCGAAGATGGCCAGTTTGATCGCCTTGGCGCGCTGTTGCAGTTGATCGTTCATTTACATCACTCCGGCGCGCAGTAGGTCGTGCATGTTGAGGGCGCCGACCGGGCGCTCCTCGCCATCGACCACGACCAGGGCGTTGATCTTGTGGTCTTCCATGATTTTCAGGGCCTCGGCGGCGAGCATCTCGGCGCGGGCGGTCTTGCCGTGGACGGTCATCACCGCGTCGATGCTGGCTTCGCGCACGTCGATGCCCTTGTCCAGGGTGCGGCGCAGGTCGCCGTCGGTGAAGATCCCGGCCAGCTGGCCGTTGCTTTCGACCACCACGGTCATGCCCAGGCCCTTGCGGGTCATTTCCAGCAGGGCGTCGCGCAGGCTGGTGCCGCGCTGTACCAGCGGCAGGCGGGTGCCGCTGTGCATGACGTTCTCCACCTTGAGCAGCAGACGGCGGCCCAGGGCGCCACCCGGGTGGGAGAAGGCGAAGTCTTCGGCGGTGAAGCCGCGGGCTTCCAGCAGGGCGATGGCCAGGGCGTCGCCGAGCACCAGGGATACGGTGGTGGAAGAGGTCGGTGCCAGGTTCAGCGGGCAGGCTTCCTGGGCGACCTGGGCATCCAGGTTGACTTCGGCGGCCTTGGCCAGCGGCGAATCGGGGTTGCCGGTCATGCTGATCAGGGTGATGCCGAGGCGCTTGATCAGCGGCAGCAGGGTGACGATCTCGGCGGTGGAGCCGGAGTTGGACAGGGCCAGCACCACGTCGTCGCGGGTGATCATGCCCATGTCGCCATGGCTGGCCTCGGCCGGGTGGACGAAGAACGCCGGGGTGCCGGTGCTGGCCAGGGTGGCGGCGATCTTGTTGCCGATATGCCCGGACTTGCCCATGCCGACCACCACGATACGGCCCTTGCAGGCCAGCATCAGTTCGCAGGCGCGGACGAAATCGCCATTGATGCGTCCCAGCAGGGCCTCGATGGCGTCGAGTTCGAGGCGCATGGTGCGCTGGGCGGATTGGATCAGATCGGTGGACTGGCTCATGGCTGGATTCACGGTGGCCGGCAGAAAAGTCGGCGATTATAACGGGAAAGCGACGCAGCCTCACCTCTAGTGGATCGCAGGTTGCGCGACGCGCCGGCGAAATTCCCTGAAAACATCGCGGCGCCTTGGGTGCGCCGGGCTGGAGTGATATATTGCGCGGCCTGTTCGGCCTGCCCGCGTCGCGTGCTATCCCGCCCCGGGAATGCTGCGTCTGCCCATGGAAGGCTGTATCACAAGGAGTTTGGATGAGCGCCGAAAATGCCTACGCCGTCGAGCTGAAGGGCCTGACCTTCAAGCGTGGCGCACGCACCATCTTTGACAACGTCGATATCCGCATCCCGCGGGGCAAGGTCACCGGCATCATGGGGCCTTCCGGTTGCGGCAAGACCACCTTGCTGCGCCTGATCGCCGCCCAGCTCAAGCCGGCCAGCGGCCAGGTATGGGTCAACGGGCAGAACCTGCCGACCCTGTCGCGCAGCGAGCTGTTCGACATGCGCAAGCAGTTCGGCGTGCTGTTCCAGAGCGGCGCGCTGTTCACCGATCTCGATGTGTTCGAGAACGTGGCCTTTCCGCTGCGGGTGCACACGCACCTGTCCGACGAGATGATCCGCGACATCGTGCTGATGAAGCTGCAGGCCGTGGGCCTGCGCGGCGCCTACGAGCTGATGCCGGACGAACTGTCCGGCGGCATGAAGCGCCGCGTGGCGCTGGCCCGGGCGATCGCCCTGGATCCGCAGATTCTGATGTATGACGAGCCGTTCGTCGGCCAGGACCCGATCGCCATGGGCGTGCTGGTGCGCCTGATCCGCCTGCTCAACGATGCCCTAGGCATCACCAGCATCGTGGTGTCCCACGACCTGGCGGAAACCGCCAGCATCGCCGACTACCTCTATGTGGTGGGCGATGGCCAGGTGCTCGGCCAGGGCACCCCGGCCGAGCTGATGCATTCGGACAACCCGCGCATCCAGCAGTTCATGCAGGGCATTCCGGATGGTCCGGTGCCTTTCCACTATCCGGCGCCGGATTACCTTGATGATTTGTTGGGAGCGCGTTGATGCGTAAGTCGTCCCCGCTCGAGCGCATCCGCCTGCTGGGCCGGTCCGGGATCGATGTGATCCAGGTCCTCGGGCGCTCGTCGTTGTTTCTGCTTAGCTCGCTGTTCGGCCGCAGCGGCCTGCGCAATGGCTTCCAGCTGCTGGTGCGCCAGCTGTACTCGGTCGGCGTGCTGTCGCTGCCGATCATCGTGGTTGCCGGCCTGTTCATCGGCATGGTCCTGGCGCTGCAGGGCTTCAACATCCTCAGCAGCTACGGTTCGGAGCAGGCGGTCGGGCAGATGGTTGCCCTGACCCTGTTGCGCGAGTTGGGCCCGGTGGTGACCGGCTTGCTGTTCGCGGGGCGTGCCGGTTCGGCGCTGACCGCCGAAATCGGCAACATGAAGTCCACCGAACAGCTGTCCAGCCTGGAAATGATCGGCGTCGATCCGCTCAAGTACATCATCGCCCCGCGCCTGTGGGCCGGCTTCATCTCCATGCCGCTGCTGGCGACCATCTTCAGCGTGGTCGGCATCTGGGGCGGGGCGATGGTCGCGGTGGACTGGCTGGGTGTCTACGACGGTTCGTTCTGGTCGAACATGCAGAACAGCGTGGAATTCACCGAAGACGTGCTCAACGGCGTGATCAAGAGCATCGTCTTCGCCTTCGTGGTGACCTGGATCGCCGTGTTCCAGGGCTATGACTGCGAACCCACTTCGGAAGGCATCAGTCGCGCCACGACCAAGACCGTGGTGTACGCCTCCCTGGCCGTACTTGGCCTCGACTTTATTCTGACCGCCCTGATGTTTGGAGATCTCTGATGCAAAGCCGCTCCCTGGAAATCGGCGTCGGCCTGTTCCTGCTGGCTGGATTGCTGGCCCTGCTGCTGTTGGCCCTGCGCGTCAGCGGCCTGTCCGCCGCAAGTTCGGGCGACACCTACAAGCTCTACGCGAATTTCGACAATATTGCCGGTTTGACGGTCAGAGCCAAGGTAACCATGGCCGGTGTGACCATCGGCAAGGTCACCGCCATCGACCTGGACCGCGACAGCTACACCGGTCGGGTGACCATGGAAATCGAGAATCGCGTCGACAACCTGCCGGCCGACTCCACGGCGTCCATTCTCACCGCCGGCCTGCTCGGCGAGAAATACATCGGCATCAGCGTCGGTGGCGAAGAGGAGGTGCTGAAGGCGGATGGGGTGATCCAAGACACCCAGTCGGCCTTGGTGCTGGAAGACCTGATCGGCAAGTTCCTGATCAATTCGGTGAACAAAGAAAGCAAATGAGGATTTTCACCATGTTGAAGACTCTGCGAAACGGCCTGCTGGTGATGCTCGCCGCCCTACCGTTGCTGGCCCAGGCGGCGCCCAGCGCCCATGACGTGGTGCAGCAGACCACCGATCAGTTGCTCGGCGACCTGAAGGCCAACAAGGCCACCTACAAGCAGGCCCCGCAGGACTTCTATGCGGCGCTGGATCGCATCCTCGGCCCGGTGGTCGACAGCGAAGGCATCTCGCGCAGCATCATGACCGTGAAGTACTCGCGCAAGGCCAATGCCGAGCAGATGAAGCGCTTCGAGGACAACTTCAAGCGCAGCCTGATGCAGTTCTACGGCAATGCCCTGCTCGAATACGACAACCAGGGCATCCGCGTGCTGCCGGCCAAGGCCGAGGGCGCCGAGCGCGCCAGCGTCGGCATGGAAGTGAAGGACAGCAAGGGCACCATCTACCCGGTGTCCTACACCATGGTGCAGATCAACGGCCAGTGGATGCTGCGCAACGTGATCATCAACGGCATCAACATCGGCAAGCTGTTCCGCGACCAGTTCGCCGACAGCATGCAGAAGAACGGCAACGACCTGGACAAGACCATCGACGGCTGGGCCGACGTGGTCGCCAAGGCCAAGGACAGCGCCGAAGGCCAGCAGGCCGCCGGGCAATGAACGGCGGCTCCGTGCGCCAGGCCGACAGCGGCGAGCTGCAGTTGCTCGGTACGCTCGACTACCGCACCGGTCCGGCCGTGCGCGAGGCCGGGCGCCGGCTGATCCAGGCCAGCCAGCAGGCGAGCCTGGTGCTGGATTGTGCGGCGGTGGAGAAGTCCAGCAGCGTCGGCTTGTCGCTGCTGCTGGCCTTTCTGCGCGATGCCAGGGCGGCGGGCAAGACCCTGAGCATTCGCGGCTTGCCGGCGGACATGCAGAAAATCGCCAAGGTTTCCGGCCTGCTCGAGCTGCTCGTTCCGCCGGCTTGAGCGCCGCGTCGCAGGCCGCAGAGCCCTCCGTCAGCGATCCCGGCATCCGGGCTTCGCAGGCGGGGGGCTTTTTTGTATCATGGCCGGCCCGCGAGCCTCGGCCCGCCAATGATTCCTTATGCGCCGATCGAGGTTGAGCATGCAGGCCGTCGAAGTAAAAAGCCTCCTGGAAGCCAAAATGCCGAACACCCGTATCGAGGTGGAAGGCGAGGGCTGCAATTTCCAGCTGAACCTGATCAGCGATGAGCTGGCCGCCCTCAGCCCGGTCAAGCGCCAGCAGCAAGTCTATGCCCACCTCAATGCCTGGATCGCCGATGGCAGTATCCACGCAGTGACCATGAAATTCTTCAGCCAGGCCGCCTGGGCCGAGCGCTCCTGAGCCTGCGGGCAGCGAGATAGCAATGGATAAACTGATTATTACCGGCGGTATCCGCCTCGACGGCGAAATCCGCATTTCCGGGGCGAAGAACGCGGCCCTGCCGATTCTCGCCGCCACCCTGCTGGCCGATACTCCGGTCACCGTGTGCAACCTGCCGCACCTGCACGACATCACCACCATGATCGAGCTGTTCGGGCGCATGGGCGTGCAACCGGTGATCGACGAGAAACTCAGCGTCGAAGTCGACGCCAGCAGCATCAAGACCCTGGTCGCGCCCTATGAGCTGGTGAAGACCATGCGCGCCTCGATCCTGGTGCTCGGGCCGATGGTCGCCCGTTTCGGCGAGGCCGAAGTGGCGCTGCCCGGCGGTTGCGCCATCGGTTCGCGTCCGGTTGACCTGCACATCCGCGGCCTGGAGGCCATGGGCGCGAAGATCGACGTGGAAGGCGGCTACATCAAGGCCAAGGCGCCGGAAGGCGGCCTGCGTGGCGCGCACTTCTTCTTCGATATCGTCAGCGTCACCGGTACTGAGAACATCATGATGGCCGCGGCCCTGGCCAAGGGCCGTACCGTGCTGGAAAACGCCGCGCGTGAGCCGGAGGTGGTCGACCTGGCCAACTTCATCAACGCCATGGGCGGCAAGGTCAGCGGTGCCGGTACCGATACCATCACCATCGACGGCGTCGAACGCCTCGGCGGCGGTCGCTACAGCGTGATGCCCGACCGCATCGAGACCGGCACCTACCTGGTGGCCGCCGCCGCCACCGGTGGCCGGGTCAAGCTGAAGGATACCGATCCGACCATTCTCGAGGCCGTGCTGGCCAAGCTGCAGGAAGCGGGCGCCGAGATCACCACCGGCAAGGACTGGATCGAGCTGGACATGAAGGGCAAGCGGCCGAAGGCGGTCAACGTGCGCACCGCGCCGTACCCGGCCTTCCCCACCGACATGCAGGCCCAGTTCGTCTCCCTCAACGCGATTGCCGAGGGCACCGGTACCGTCATCGAGACCGTGTTCGAGAACCGCTTCATGCACGTCTACGAGATGAACCGCATGGGCGCGCAGATCCTGGTCGAGGGCAACACCGCCGTGGTGACCGGCGTGCCGATGCTCAAGGGCGCCCCGGTGATGGCCACCGACCTGCGCGCTTCCGCCAGCCTGGTGATCGCCGCCCTGGTCGCCGAAGGCGAAACCCTGATCGACCGCATCTACCACATCGACCGTGGCTACGAGTGCATCGAGGAAAAACTGCAGTTGCTCGGCGCCAAGATCCGCCGCGTGCCGGGGTAGGTTGGGCTGAGCCTGGCGAAGCCCAACAGCCAGCCCGAACGGGCTGGTCATTGTTCTAAGGAAACCGCTTCATGCTGACCATCGCCCTGTCCAAAGGCCGCATTCTCGATGACACCCTGCCGTTGCTGGCCGAAGCCGGCATCGTGCCCACCGAGAACCCGGAAAAGAGCCGCAAGCTGATCATCCCCACCACCCAGGAGGATGTGCAGCTGCTGATCGTGCGGGCCACCGACGTGCCTACCTATGTCGAGCATGGCGCGGCCGATATCGGCGTGGCCGGCAAGGACGTGCTGCTCGAGTACGGCGGCCAGCTCTACGAGCCGCTGGATTTGCAGATCGCCAAGTGCAAGCTGATGACCGCCGGCAAGGTCGGCGCGCCGGAGCCGAAAGGCCGCCTGCGCGTGGCCACCAAGTTCGTCAACGTGGCCAAACGCTACTACGCCGAGCAGGGTCGCCAGGTCGAGGTGATCAAGCTGTACGGCTCCATGGAGCTGGCGCCGCTGGTCGGCCTGGCCGACAAGATCATCGACGTGGTCGACACCGGCAACACCCTGCGCGCCAACGGCCTGGAAGCCCAGGAACTGATCGCCACCATCAGCTCGCGGCTGATCGTCAACAAGGCCTCGATGAAGATGCAGCACAGCCGCATTCAGGCGCTGATCGATACCCTGCGCAGCGCCGTCGAGTCCCGACACCCCAGCTAATACCTTCAACGCGGCAATCCGCCGCGTCTGCCTATCCGTGTCATAGCCATTTTTCTCGGGCGTCCATGCGGTGGGCTTGGTAGCCTAGCGACGCCCGAGCATTTGCCAATCAAGAGGCCCGCTATGACCAGTCCCATTGCTATTCGCCGACTCAACGCCGCTGACCAGGACTTCGCCCGTCATCTGGATCATCTGCTGAGCTGGGAAAGCGTGTCGGACGACGCGGTCAACCAGCGCGTGCTGGAGATCATCCAGGCCGTGCGCAGCAGGGGCGATGCCGCCCTGGTCGAGTACACCAAGCAGTTCGACGGGCTGGACGTCGCCACCATGGCCGACCTGATCCTGCCGCGTGAGCGCCTGGAGCTGGCCCTGACCCGCATCACGCCGGAGCAGCGCAGCGCTCTGGAGCAGGCCGCCGAGCGCGTGCGCCTGTACCACGAGCGGCAGAAGCAGGACTCCTGGACCTACACCGAGGCCGACGGCACCGTGCTCGGGCAGAAGGTCACCCCGCTGGACCGCGCCGGCCTGTACGTGCCGGGCGGCAAGGCCTCGTACCCCTCGTCGGTACTGATGAACGCCATCCCGGCCAAGGTCGCCGGCGTGCCGGAAGTGGTGATGGTGGTGCCGACCCCGCGTGGCGAGATCAACGAGATCGTCCTGGCTGCCGCCTGCATCGCCGGCGTCGACCGGGTGTTCACCATCGGCGGCGCCCAGGCCGTGGCCGCGCTGGCCTATGGCACCGAGAGCGTGCCGCCGGTGGACAAGATAGTCGGGCCGGGCAACATCTATGTGGCCACCGCCAAGCGCCACGTGTTCGGCAAGGTCGGCATCGACATGATCGCCGGCCCTTCGGAGATCCTGGTGGTCTGCGACGGCCAGACCGATCCGGACTGGATCGCCATGGACCTGTTCTCCCAGGCCGAGCACGACGAGGACGCCCAGTCGATCCTGATCAGCCCGGATGCCGCCTTCCTCGACCGCGTGGCGGCGAGCATCGCCAAGCTGCTGCCGACCCTGGAGCGCGAAACCATTGCCCGCACCTCCCTCGAAGGCCGCGGTGCGCTGATCCAGGTCGCCGACATGGCCCAGGCCATCGAAGTGGCCAACCGCATCGCACCGGAGCACCTGGAGCTGTCGGTGGAGCACCCCGAACAGTACCTGCCGCTGATCCGCCATGCCGGCGCGATCTTCATGGGCCGCTATACGGCAGAGGCGTTGGGCGACTACTGCGCAGGGCCCAACCACGTGCTGCCGACCTCCGGCACCGCGCGCTACTCCTCGCCGCTGGGGGTGTACGACTTCCAGAAGCGCTCGTCGATCATCCACTGCTCGGCAGAGGGGGCGTCGGAGCTGGGCAAGGTCGCCAGCGTGCTGGCCCGCGGCGAGTCGCTGACCGCTCACGCCCGCAGCGCCGAGTACCGGATCAAGCCCTGAGGGCTTTTTTGTAGGGTGGACAAGGCTTTGCTTGTCCACCAATTCGTCCGGTGGAAAACGCTGCGCGGTTTTCCACCCTACGCAAACCGAACGAATTCGAGGAGAGAAGGGCAGATGAGCAAATTCTGGAGCCCCTTCGTCAAGGACCTGGTGCCCTATGTGCCGGGTGAGCAGCCGAAACTGGCCAAGCTGGTCAAGCTCAATACCAACGAGAACCCCTACGGCCCGTCGCCCAAGGCGATCGCCGCCATGCAGGCCGAGCTGAACGACAGCCTGCGCCTGTATCCGGACCCCAACAGCGATCGCCTGAAGCAGGCGGTGGCCGACTACTACGGGGTGAGCACCGCCCAGGTCTTCGTCGGCAACGGTTCCGACGAGGTGCTGGCACACGCCTTCCACGGCCTGTTCCAGCACGGCCAGCCGCTGCTGTTCCCGGACGTCACCTACAGCTTCTACCCGGTGTACTGCGGCCTGTATGGCATTCCCTACGAGGCCTTGGCGCTGGACGAGCAGTTCCAGATCCGTGTGGAAGACTATGTGCGCCCCAATGGCGGCATCATCTTCCCCAACCCCAACGCACCTACCGGCTGCGCCCTGGGCCTGGCGGCCATCGAGCGCCTGCTGCAGGCCAACCCGGATACCGTGGTGCTGGTCGACGAGGCCTATATCGACTTCGGCGGCGAGACGGCGATCGGCCTGGTGAACCAGTACCCCAACCTGCTGGTGACCCAGACCCTGTCCAAGTCGCGCTCCCTGGCCGGCCTGCGGGTCGGCCTGGCGGTCGGCCATCCGGACCTGATCGAGGCGCTGGAGCGGATCAAGAACAGCTTCAACTCCTACCCGCTGGACCGCATGGCGATTGCCGGCGCGGCTGCGGCGTTCGAGGACAAGGCCTACTTCCAGCAGACCTGCCAGGCGGTGATCGCCAGCCGCGAGGCGCTGGTCGCCGCCATGACCGGCCTGGGCTTCGAGGTGCTGCCGTCGGCCGCCAACTTCATCTTCGCCCGCCACCCGCAGCGCGATGCCGCCGAGCTGGCCGCGGCCCTGCGCGAGCACGGGGTCATCGTGCGCCACTTCAAGCAGCAGCGCATCGCCCAGTTCCTGCGCATCACCATCGGCGCGCCGGAGCAGAACCAGGCGCTGTTGGATGCCCTGGGGCAGATCCTCTGAAATAGACAACGGCGCCGAATGGCGCCGTTTTTCATGCTGCTTTGCTTTATGTGGGAGCGGCTTCAGCCGCGATGCTTGCCGTTATTGCGACTCTTGTTCCAGCTGCTGCAGGCGCTGTTGACTCTGGACGTTGGCCTGGTCGATCTGCTGTTTGAGCTGGTCCATCTGCTGCTGCGCCTGCTTGGCCTGTTCGGCCTGCAGGGCGGCGGTGGTCGCGGTGGCGCCAGCGTCGCAGCCACTCAGGGTGAGGATCAGCAGGGAAGACACGAGGGCTGTACGCATGGCAGGCTCCGGCAAGGGTAGGGCGTCACCATAGCCCGCCTCGGACATCGCGGCCAGTCGTCGCGCCGAACTGGCCGGGTTGTCCGGCTGAATCAGCCGTAACGCTTCTTCGCCTCGATGGCTAGGCCGCTGCCGATGCTGCCGAAGGTGTTGCCCTCGGTGGCGCGGGCATTCGGCAGCAGGGCGCAGATGCTCTGGCGCAGGGCTGGGATGCCGCTCGAGCCGCCGGTGAAGAACACCGTGTCGATTTCCTCGGCCTTCACCCCAGCCTGCGCGAGCAGTTCGGCGACGCTGGCGGTGACGCGTTCCAGCAGGCCGCCGATGGCCTGGTCGAACAGCGGCCGGTCGAGCAGGGCCTGCAAGCCGCTTTCGACCCGCTGCAGGTCGATGCGGTGCTGGTCGTGCTCGGTCAGGGCGATCTTGCTTTCCTCCACCTGCATGGCCAGCCAGTGCCCGGCGCGCTGCTCGATCAGCTTGAACAGGCGGTCGATGCCGGTCGGGTCGACGATGTCGTAGCGCATGTTCTGCAGCGCCAGCTGCGACTTCTGTGCGTACACCGCGTTGATCGTGTGCCAGGTAGCCAGGTTGAGGTGGTAGCTGGTCGGCATGAAGGCGTCGCTCTTCATCCGGCTGCCGTAGCCGAACAGCGGCATCACGCCTTCCAGGCTGAGCTGCTTGTCGAAGTCGGTGCCGCCGATGTGCACGCCGCCGGTGGCGAGGATGTCGCTCTGCCGGTCGGCCTGGTCGCGGCGCTCGGGGGACAGGCGGATCAGCGAGAAGTCCGAGGTGCCGCCGCCGATGTCGACGATCAGCACGCGCTCCTCGTGGGTCACCGTGCGCTCGTAGTCGAAGGCCGCGGCGATCGGTTCGAACTGGAACGACACGTCCTTGAAGCCGAGCTTGTTGGCCACCGCCACCAGAGTATTGGCGGCTTCGGCATCGGCGAGCGGATCGTCGTCGACGAAGAACACCGGACGGCCCAGCACCACCTGCTCGAACTCGCGCCCGGCGAAGGCTTCGGCGCGTTTCTTCAGTTCGCCGATGAAGAAGCCGAGCAGGTCGCGAAACGGCAGGGCACTGCCCAGCACCGTTGTTTCGCTTTTCAGCAGCTTGGAGCCCAGCAGGCTCTTCAGCGAACGCATCAGCCGCCCTTCGTAGCCATCCAGATATTCGTGCAGGGCCAGGCGGCCATACACCGGGCGGCGCTCCTCGGTGTTGAAGAACACCACCGAGGGCAGGGTGATCTTGCCGTCTTCCAGTTCCAGCAGCGGCTCGACGCCGTTGCGCCACCAGCCGACGGTGGAGTTGGAGGTACCGAAGTCGATGCCCAGGGCATTGGCGGGAAGATCGAGACTCATGCTGCAGCGGTTCCGGGAAAAAACGGCCGCGCAGTTTATGCGAGAGCGGCGCGCCTTGCTCGCACAATCTGTACCGCGTGTCGGCGTGTGCGGACCGAGTGCCAGCGGGCAAGCGCAAGCCCGGAGGCAGGTTGGCGTTGCGCGCCGCGCAGCCCGGCAGCCGGGGCGGGGCGAGCGGCAAGTGCGCCGACATGGGCTAGGCTGAGCTGAACGGGGAGGGAGGCGACGATGCGTGCATGGCTGCTGGCCTGCTTGCTGCTGGGCCTGGTGCTGCCGAGCCTGGGGTCGGCCGAATTGCTGCTGCTGACCGAGGAGGCGCCACCGACCAGCTTTCGCCGCGACGGCAAGCTGGATGGCTACTCGGTGGAAGTGGTGCGCATGCTGGTGCAGCGCACCGGGCATGCCGTGCACATGGAGCTGCTGCCCTGGACGCGGGCCTACCATCTGGTCAAGACCCAGCCCGACACGGCGCTGTTCTCCATGGTGCGTACCGAGGCGCGCGAGCCGCTGTTCCAGTGGGTGGGGCCGATCCTGCAGGGCTCCACGCGCTTCTATTCGCTGAAATCCAGCAACCTGCGCATCGATAGCCTGGAGGATGCCGCCAACAGCGGCACCCTGGCCCTGCCCAAGCAGTGGTACACCTACGAGACCCTGCAGCGCATGGGCTTCACCAACCTCTATGGGGTGCCCAGCTCCAGGCAGATGGTGACCATGCTCAAGCACGGCCGGGTCAAGCTGATCGCCACCGAGGACGTGACCCTGCGCGAGGAGCTGGCCGCCGGCGGCCTGGGCACGGATGACGTGCAGGCCCACCTGAGCTTCATGAAGTCCGATTACTACATCGCGTTTTCCAGGCGGACCGACCCTGAGGTGATCGCCGAGTGGCAGCGGCAGCTTGACGCCATGCGCCGGGACGGTAGTCTCGCGCAGATCCAGCAGCGCTGGCTGCCTGAAGCCGGCAGCCCCGATCCCGCGGAATGACCCTGCATGCCTGCCTTCCCGTCTGTATCGTTGAGCCCCGGCGAACGTGCAAGCCTGTTCACCCAGCTGGCCGCCATGGAAAAGGCCGGGCTGCCGCTGGACCGCGCACTGGCCACCCTGCAGTTGCCGGCACCCGCGCAGAAGCGGGTCGAGACCATGCTGCGGCTGCTGGCCCAGGGTTGCGACCTGGCCGCTGCCGGGCTCCGGACCGGGTTGTTCTCGGCGCTGGAGTTCACCCTGCTGCAGGCCGCCCTCAGTGCGGGCAGCCCGGCGCGCCTGTACGAGCGGCTGGCGCAGAGCCATGCGCACAAGGCCGCGCAGGCCAAGGCGCTGCAGGCGCGTCTGCTGATGCCGGCGGCGGTGCTGGTGCTGGCGCTGCTGATTCAGCCGCTGCCTAGCCTGATCGGCGGCAGCCTGAGCCCGGGCGGTTACCTGTGGGGCGTGCTCCAGCCGCTGCTGGTGCTGGCCGCGCTGTTCTTCCTCGGGCGGCAGATGCTGCGGCGCCTGGCGCAGCCGGCGGCGAGTGCTCGGGTGCGTGCCCTGGATGCCTGGCTGCTGCGTGTACCGCTGTTCGGCCAGGCCCATGCGCGGGCCAATGCACGGGACTGTTTCGAAAGCCTGGGGCTGATGCTGGAGGCCGGCCTGCCGATGTTCGAGGCCTTGCCCAAGGCCTGCGCCACCCTCGGCAACAGCCAGTTGCGCCGCGACTTCCTCGCTATGCAGCAGCGCGTACAAGCCGGCGCGCCGCTGGCCCAGGCCATGTTGTCGCTGGCTTTTCCCGGCAAGCCGCAGCTGGCCAGCCTGGTGCGCACCGGCGAGGCCAGCGGCACTCTGCCGGCGACCTTGCTGGCCTATGCCGCCCGCGAGTCGCAGGCGCTGGCCGATTTCCAGGCGCAGCTGGCGACCTGGCTGCCGCGCCTGGTGTATGTCGCCGTTTCCTTGTGGATGGCGTACGGTTTGCTGACGGGCGGTGGCTTTGCCCCAAGGCTGCCGGCTGAGCTGGGTTGAGGCGGCTACCCCTGTGCGAATGGGCGCCGGGGCGGGGCATGCTTCGCCGCTGAAAGCTGGGCGCAAGGTTGATGGGTCTATATGGCGCCCTACGCCATGGATGGTTTTGTAGTTTTGCTACATAATTGATCCTCCAGAGCAGACAACGACCTGTAGTGCAGACCATGCAAAGAGCTTCGCATCACGATCTACGCGCGCAGTTTCGCGCGCTTCTTGCGGCTAACGCCTGCTATCACACGGCATCCGTGTTCGACCCCATGTCCGCGCGGATTGCCGCCGACCTCGGTTTCGAGGTGGGTATCCTGGGCGGTTCTGTAGCTTCACTACAAGTGCTGGCGGCGCCGGACTTTGCCTTGATCAGCCTCAGTGAATTCGTCGAGCAGGCCACCCGCATCGGCCGGGTCGCCCGGCTGCCGGTGATCGCCGATGCCGACCACGGTTACGGCAACGCGCTCAACGTGATGCGCACGGTGGTCGAGCTGGAGCGCGCCGGCATCGCCGCGCTGACCCTGGAAGACACCCTGCTGCCGGCCCAGTTCGGGTGCAAGTCCACCGACCTGATCGGCATCGACGAGGGCGTCGGCAAGATTCGTGCGGCGCTGGAGGCGCGGGTCGATCCGGATCTGGCGATCATCGCCCGCACCCACGCCGGCGTGCTGGATGTCGACGAGGTGATCCGCCGCACCCTGGCCTACCAGGCCGCCGGCGCCGATGCCATCTGCATGGTCGGGGTGCGCGACTTCGCCCATCTGGAGCTGATCGCGCAGAACCTCAGCGTGCCGCTGATGCTGGTCAGCTACGGCAACCCCTCGCTGCGCGACGACACGCGCCTGGCCAGCCTCGGTGTGCGCATCGTGGTCGACGGGCATGCCGCCTATTTCGCCGCGATCAAGGCCACCTACGACTGCCTGCGCGAGCAGCGCGGCATCGCCGCCAGCGCGCACAGCGCCACCGAGCTGACCCACAAGTACACCCAGCCCGAGGACTATATCGTCTGGGCGCGCGAGTACATGGACGTACAGGAGTAGACGAACTGCACTGGTAAATCGCCGCGCACCTGCGCATAACTGGGGGCAGGGCGGCAGCGAGGCGGGAGGTTGTCATGGCCGGAGGCTGGAGCAGCGATGGCGCGGTGCAGGAACAGATCGACAGCAGCATCGAGGATGCCATCCAGCGTGCCCGCAGTCAGCTGCCGCGCGGCACGAGCCTGAGTCATTGCGAGGAATGCGCTGCCGTCATCCCCGAGGCCCGGCGCCAGGCCGTACCCGGGGTGCGCCTGTGCGTGGCGTGCCAGGGCGAGCACGACAAGGAGCAGGCGCAGTTTGCCGGTTACAACCGGCGCGGCAGCAAGGACAGCCAGCTGCGCTGATCAGGGCGTGATCGAGTAGCCGCGGCTCTGCATGCAGCTGGAGTAGGCCGAGCTTGAAGCGCTGCTCGCCTGTTCGGCCGTGCGCCGATCATCGCGGCGGCTCTGGCGTTTCTGCACGCCACCGACCGCCACGCCGACCTTGGCGGTATCGCGAGCCTGCTCCTGGCGGTATTCCTGCTTGATATCGTCATCCACTTTGTCATAGGCGCCGTCGTAGCGTTGCCCGCGCACCTCGGCCGCTGCCGCACCCGCCACGGCGCCCTTGGCCGCGCCGCGCAAGCGTTCGCCGCCGCCGCTGCTGCTGGTGCTGGAGCTGCCGGCGCTCTGGCTCTGGCAGGCGGCGATATCATTCTGGATCTGTTGCTGCGACTGGCCGTTCAACGGCACCAGGGTTTCGGCGTGCACCGGGCCTAGGCTGAACAGCAGCAGGAGGGCGGTGCTGGCCGAGAGAGGCGAGGGGATAGGCATGCTGGTATCTCGCGCGGTGGGAAGATTCTTGACTCTAGTCCCCAGCTGCGCGGGTGCATTGCCGCCGGTCAATAAAACCCGCGACCCGCTGGTCAGGCTGGGCGGCCGTTCAGTAACATAGATAGCCTGCTAATTATGTGTTGGGTTGCTTTCTGTGCATAACACCTCTCGTCCGGGGTTGGGGATACTGCTGATCCTCTGTTCCGGCCTGCTGCTGTCCAGCCAGGACGCGCTGTCCAAAACCCTGACGGCGGTCTATCCGGTGCTGCTGGTGGTCTGGCTGCGCTACCTGTCGCAGAGCGTGCTGATGCTGGCGCTGTTTGCGCCGCGCATGGGCTGGGGTCTGCTGCGCACCCAGCGCCCCTGGCTGCAGCTGGTGCGCGGCCTGAGCCTGGTGGCGATCACCTTGCTGTTCTACAGCGCCCTGCGCTTTATCCCCCTGGGCGAAGCCACGGCGGTGATCTTCCTCGCGCCGCTGGTGGTCATCGTGCTGTCGGCCACCGTACTCAAGGAGCACATCAGTCGCAGCCTGTGGTTGTCGGTGGGTTGTGGCCTGCTCGGCGTGCTGCTGATCGTGCGTCCCGGTGGCGCGCTGTTCACTCCGGCGATCCTGCTGCCGCTGGGCGCGGCATTCTGTTTCGGTATTTACCAGCTGCTGACCCGGCGGCTGAGCGCGACCGACCATCCGGCCACCAGCAATTTTCTCTCTGCCCTGGTCGGCACCCTGAGCATGAGCGTGCTGCTGCCCTGGGCATGGCAGACACCGAGCCTGGTGGATGCGCTGCTGATGGCGCTGCTGGGGGCCACCGCGATGTCCGGGCACATGCTGCTGACCCACGCCTACCGCTTCGCCAGTGCCGCCAGCCTGGCGCCCTTCACCTACGGCCAGATCGTCACCGCCACGCTGCTCGGGCTGGTGTTCTTCGACCACGCCCCGGATGCCTGGTCGATCCTCGGCATGACGGTGATCATCCTCAGCGGCGCAGCCCTGGCGTGGAGCCAGCGCGCCCGCTAGGCGAGCGCGGCGCAGTCCGAGACCGACGCCGCCTCAGTGCGGGCCGCTCAGAACAGAAAATAGCGCTGCGCCAGCGGCAGCACCTCGGCCGGTTCGCACCAGAGCAGCTGACCGTCGGCCCTGACTTGGTAGTTCTGCGGGTCGACCTCGATGCTCGGCAGGTAGTCGTTGTGGATCAGGTCGCTCTTCTGCAAGGCGCGGCAGCCCTTGACCACGCCGATCTGCTTCTGCAGGCCGAGTTGCTGCGGTACCCCGGCCTCGAAGGCGGCCTGGCTGATAAAGGTCAGGCTGGTGGCGTGCAGCATGCCGGCGTAGCTGCCGAACATCGGCCGGTAGTGCACCGGCTGCGGCGTCGGGATCGAGGCGTTGGCGTCGCCCATCAGGCTGGCGGCAATCGCCCCGCCCTTGAGGATCAGCGTCGGCTTCACGCCGAAGAACGCCGGGCGCCACAGCACTAGGTCGGCGAACTTGCCCACTTCGATGGAGCCCACTTCGTGGCTGATGCCGTGGGTGATGGCCGGGTTGATGGTGTATTTGGCGATGTAGCGTTTGACCCGGAAGTTGTCGTTGCCCGGTGCATCTTCGGGCAGCGGGCCGCGTTGCTGCTTCATCTTGTCGGCGGTTTGCCAGGTACGGGTGATCACCTCGCCGACCCGGCCCATGGCCTGGCTGTCGGAGCTGATCATGCTGAACGCACCGAGGTCATGCAGGATGTCTTCGGCGGCGATGGTTTCGCGGCGGATGCGGCTTTCGGCGAAGGCCACGTCCTCAGCGATGCTCGGGTCGAGGTGGTGGCAGACCATCAGCATGTCCAGGTGTTCATCGATGGTGTTCTTGGTAAAGGGCCGGGTCGGGTTGGTCGAGGACGGCAGCACGTTGGGGAAGCCACAGGCCTTGATGATGTCCGGAGCATGGCCGCCGCCGGCGCCCTCGGTGTGGTAGGTGTGGATGGTGCGGCCCTTGAACGCGCCGAGCGTCGTCTCGACGAAACCGGACTCGTTCAGGGTGTCGGTGTGGATCGCCACCTGCACATCGTACTGGTCGGCCACGGAGAGGCAGTTGTCGATCGCCGCCGGGGTGGTGCCCCAGTCCTCGTGCAGCTTCAGACCGATGGCGCCGGCCCTGACCTGCTCAATCAGTGGCTCGGGCAGCGACACGTTGCCCTTGCCGGTGAAGCCGATGTTCATCGGGAAGGCGTCGGCTGCCTTGAGCATCATCGCCATATGCCACGGCCCCGGGGTCACAGTAGTGGCGTAGGTGCCGGTGGCCGGGCCGGTGCCGCCACCGATCATGGTGGTGGTGCCGCTCATCAGGGCTTCTTCGATCTGTTGCGGGCAGATGAAGTGGATATGGGTGTCGACGCCGCCGGCAGTGAGGATCATGCCTTCACCGGCGATGACTTCGGTGGCGCCACCCACGGCGATGGTCACGTTCGGCTGGATATCCGGGTTGCCGGCCTTGCCGATGGCGGCGATGCGCCCGCCCTTGAGGCCGACGTCGGCCTTGACGATGCCCCAGTGGTCGATGATCAGCGCGTTGGTGATCACCGTGTCGACCACGTCGGCGGCGCACAGCTGGCTCTGGCCCATGCCGTCGCGGATGACCTTGCCGCCGCCGAACTTCACTTCATCGCCGTAGGTGGTGAAATCCTTTTCCACCTCGATCCACAGGTTGGTGTCGGCCAGGCGCACCTTGTCGCCGACGGTGGGGCCGAACATGTCGGCGTAGGCTTGGCGGGAAATCTTCATCACAGCGCTCCCATTATGCGGCCGGCAAAACCGTAGACGCGGCGGTCACCCGCCAGCTCGACCAGCTCGACCTCACGCGACTGTCCTGGCTCGAAACGCACGGCGGTACCGGCGGCGATATTCAGGCGCATACCACGCGTGGGTTCACGGTCAAAGGTCAGGGCGTCGTTGGTTTCGAAGAAGTGGAAGTGCGAGCCGACCTGGATCGGCCGGTCGCCGCTGTTGGCCACGCTAACGCGCAGGGTGCGGCGCCCGGCATTGAGTTCGATCTCGCCGGGTTGGATCTGGTATTCGCCGGGAATCATGGTGCGCTGCGCTCCGGGGTCAGAATCAGTTGCATGAAGGTCAGGTCCAGCCAGCGGCCGAACTTGCGGCCCACTTGCGGCATCTGCCCGCTGGTGATGAAGCCGAGGCGCTGGTGCAGGGCAATGGAGGCCTGGTTGCCGCTCTCGATGGCGGCGACCATCACATGCTTGCCGCAGGCCTTGGCGCGCTCGATCAGCGCGGCCATCAGCAGCGGACCGAGGCCATTGCCGCGCTGGTCGGCGCGTACATAGACCGAGTGCTCGACCGTGTTGCAGAAGCCGTCGAAGGGCCGCCAGTCGCCGAACGAGGCGTAGCCGACCACTTCGCCGGCGGGGTTCTGCGCCACCAGGATCGGGTAGCCCTGCTGGGTGCGGGCGGCGAACCAGGCCTGGCGGTTGGCCAGGTCGACCACGTTATCCATCCAGATCGCCGTGGTGTTGAGCACGGCGTCATTGAAGATGTCGCGCAGGGCGGGCAGGTCGGCTTCGGTCGCGTCGCGAATGATCATCTGTATTCCTGGCGTAGCGCGGGTTTCACCCGCCCTAGGGTATTTATGCAATGGGTTGGTGAACGGTGACCAGCTTGGTGCCATCCGGAAAGGTGGCCTCGACCTGGATTTCCGCAATCATCTCCGGGATGCCCTCCATCACCTGTTCACGGGTCAGCAGGGTGGTGCCGTAGTGCATCAGCTCGGCCACGGTCTGGCCGTCGCGGGCGCCTTCGAGCAGGGCGGCGCTGATGTAGGCCATGGCTTCCGGGTAGTTGAGCTTGACCCCACGGGCCAAGCGGCGTTCGGCCACCAGGCCGGCGGTGAAGATCAGCAGCTTGTCTTTCTCGCGGGGCGAAAGGTCCATCAGGTACTCCAGATACGTGGGGGCACGGCGGCGCGCCCGAGCAAGGCGGGGCGCAACAGGCGCCAGAGTTCGATCAGCCAGGCGCGCGCATGCAGCGCCTCGCCGGCCAGGCAGCGAGCGACCAGCAGGCCGGGCAGCTGGCTGAGGTCGCCGCGCACCGCCGAGGGCAGTTCGCGGCAGCGTTGCAGCAGCTCGGCGTCGATCTCGCCGGTGATCAGCAGGGTGGCGAACACTGGCTGCCCGGCCAGGCCGATGGGCGAGTCGAGCAGGCCGTCGTTGCCGCTGATGCGCTGGCGTTCGTGCCAGAGCAGCTGGCCGTCACGGCGGATATCCAGCTGGGCCTGGAAATGCCCGGCGTCGAAGCGCTCGCCGGCCGCCGGGCGGCCGAGGGCAACCATGTCCCAGTAACACAGCCGCGCATCGCCCTCGAGGTCGATGCGGGTGCTCAGTTCGGCCTGGGCGCCGGCGTAGACGATGGTTTCCTGCGGCAGCCATTCCAGGGTGGCGCCGGCGCCGACCTTGAGTTCGACCTGCTGGCAGGCCGGCCCGGCAGCGCGGTACCACTTGGCGGCGCCGGGGCTGGTCAGCTGGGCCCAGGCGTTCTCGCCGAGGCTAGCGCCGATGTGCAGGCGATCACCACCGGCAATCCCGCCCGGTGGGTGGACGATGATGTGCTGGCACACCTCGGGGCCTTCAGCGTACAGGTGCTTCTGCACCCGCAGCGGGCCGAGGTGGCGGCGCTGCACGGGCCGCGTGGCATCGCCCTGGCGCGCATAGCCGAGTTCCAGCTCGGCATGCCAGCTGGGGGTGAACAGGGTAGGGGGGAGCGCTGCGTTCATGGCCGGTGTTTTATCAGATCGCCACCAGTCCGCGCACGCCATCGGCTTCCATGGTCGCGCCACGGCCCTGCTGGACGATCTCGCCACGGCTCATCACCAGGTACTGGTCGGCCAGTTCGGCGGCGAAGTCGTAGAACTGCTCGACCAGCAGGATGGCCATGTCGCCGCGCTCGGCGAGCTTCTTGATCACCGCGCCGATCTCCTTGATCACCGAGGGCTGGATGCCTTCGGTGGGCTCGTCGAGGATCAGCAGGCGCGGCTGGCTGGCCAGCGCGCGACCGATGGCCAGCTGTTGCTGCTGGCCGCCGGAGAGGTCGCCGCCGCGGCGCTGCTTCATCTGCAGCAGCACCGGGAACAGCTCGTAGATGAAGGCCGGGACTTCCTTGGCCTGGCTGCCGGGGAAACGTGACAGGCCCATCAGCAGGTTTTCCTCCACGGTCAGGCGCGGGAAGATCTCGCGGCCCTGCGGCACATAGGCGATGCCGGCGTGTACGCGCTGGTGCGGCTTGAAGGCGGTGATCGGCTGGCCTTCCCATTGCACGGCGCCTTGCTTGGCTGGAATCAGGCCCATCAGGCATTTCAGCAGGGTGGTCTTGCCCACGCCGTTGCGGCCGAGCAGGCAGGTGACTTCGCCGACCTTGGCCTCGAAGCTCAGGCCGCGCAGGATGTGGCTACCGCCGTAATACTGATGAAGTTGTTGGACTTGCAGCATGCTTGTGTCCTTGTAGGGTGGATCACGTTGTATCGATCCACCGTGCGATGCCTGTGGTGGATGAGAAAAGCGTCATCCACCCTACGAATGCCTTACCGACCGAGATAAACCTCGATCACCCGCTCATCCGCCTGCACCTGGGCCAGCGAACCTTCGGCCAGCACGCTGCCCTGGTGCAGCACGGTGACGTGGTCGGCGATGCTGCCGACGAAGCCCATGTCGTGCTCGACCACCATCAGCGAGTGCTTGCGCGCCAGCGACTTGAACAGCTCGGCGGTGAACTCGGTCTCGGCATCGGTCATGCCCGCCACCGGCTCGTCGAGCAGCAGCAGTTGCGGGTCCTGCACCAGTAGCATGCCGATCTCGAGGAACTGCTTCTGGCCGTGCGACAGCAGCCCCGCCGGGCGCTGGCGTGCGCTTTCCAACTTGATGGTGGCGAGCACTTCGTCGATACGTTCTTTCTGCGCGGCGGAGAGTTTCGCGCGCAGGCTGGCCCACACCGACTTGTTGGTCTTGAGTGCCAGTTCCAAGTTCTCGAACACGGACAGCGCCTCGAATACCGTGGGTTTCTGGAACTTGCGGCCGATGCCGTGCTGGGCGATCTCGACTTCGCTCATCTGGGTCAGGTCGAGGGTCTCGCCAAAATAGGCGTGGCCGTTTTCCGGGCGGGTCTTGCCGGTGATCACGTCCATCATGGTGGTCTTGCCGGCGCCGTTGGGGCCGATGATGCAGCGCAGTTCGCCGACGCCGATGTACAGGTTGAGGTCGGTCAGCGCCTTGAAGCCATCGAAGCTGACGTTGATGCCTTCCAGGGTGAGGATGGTGCCGTGGCGTACATCCAGGCCCTTGGCCGCGGCGCTGCCGAGACCGACCGCGTCGCGGCTGGTGCCGGCATCGCTGTTGGGGTTGAACGCGGGCTCGAGCATGAATTCGGGTACCGGAGTGGCGCGCATCATTGCTCTCCCTTCTTACGGAGCAAGCCGATCACGCCTTTGGGCAGGAACAGCGTGACGACGATGAACAGGAAGCCCAGGGCGAACAGCCAGTACTCGGGGAAGGCCACGGTGAACCAGCTCTTCATGCCGTTGACCAGGCCGGCGCCGAGCAGCGGGCCGATCAGGGTGCCGCGCCCGCCGAGGGCGACCCACACGGCGGCCTCGATGGAGTTGGTCGGCGACATCTCGCTGGGGTTGATGATGCCTACCTGTGGCACGTACAGCGCGCCAGCCAGGCCGCACAGCACGGCGGAGAGCACCCAGATGAATAGCTTGTAGCCGCGCGGGTCGTAGCCGCAGAACATCAGGCGGTTTTCCGCGTCACGCAGGGCGGTGAGTACCCGGCCGAACTTGCTGCGCGCCAGGCGAAAGCCCAGCAGCAGGCTGCCGACCAGCAGCGCCACGCTGCACAGGAACAGCACGGCGCGGGTGCTCGGCGCGGTGATGTCGAAGCCGAGCATCGTGCGGAAGTTGGTGAAGCCGTTGTTGCCGCCGAAACCGGTCTCGTTGCGGAAGAACAGCAGCATGCCGGCGAAGGTCAGCGCCTGGGTCATGATCGAGAAATACACGCCCTTGATCCGCGAGCGGAAGGCGAAGAAGCCGAACACCAGGGCCAGCAGGCCGGGCGCCAGAACCACCAGGCACAGCGCCCAGAGGAAGCTGGAGGTGCCGTACCAGTACCACGGCAGTTCGCTCCAGGAGAGGAACACCATGAACGCGGGCAGGCCGTCACCGGCGCTTTCGCGCATCAGGTACATGCCCATGGCGTAGCCGCCGAGGGCGAAGAACAGGCCGTGGCCGAGCGAGAGCAGGCCGGCATAGCCCCAGACCAGGTCCAGGGCCAGGGCGACCACGCAGTAACAGAGGATCTTGCCGACCAGGGTCAGGCTGTAGGCCGAGACATGCAGGGCATGCTCCGCCGGCAGCAGGTGCAGCAACGGCATGGCCAGCAGCAGGGCGAGGGTCAGGCCGCCGAGGGCCAGCGAGGTCTTCGGCCCGAGTGCATTGCCGGCGCGGGCCAGCAGGGTTTGGTTAATGGGCATAGTCATCGGGACATGCTCGCGTCAAGGGACGCACCGCGGTGCAGGCTGCCGGCGTGCCAGGCAAGGCGCGAGTCGCAGGCGATGGTAATTCCCTCGGCAAGACTCGCAACGCAGCATGGCGCGTTGGCAGTCGCAACCCGCAGGGCCGTTGCCTTGCTGGTGGCGAGGCATGTGGGAGCATTCTGGTTTGGAAGCATCTTCTGTTCCTTCTCTGCGCCGTCACCAGGGAGGCAGCGGCGCGGTCGTCAATTGGCGTGAGCAGGTCCCGCTTAGTCGATCACCCGTCCTTTCAATGCGAAGAGTCCCTGCGGGCGTTTCTGAATAAACAGGATGATCAGCGCGAGGATCAGAATCTTGCCCAGCACGGCGCCGATCTGCGGTTCGAGGATCTTGTTCGCCACCCCCAGGCCGAAGGCCGCCAGCACGCTACCGGCCAGCTGGCCGACGCCGCCGAGCACCACCACCAGGAAGGAGTCGATGATGTAGCTCTGGCCGAGGTCCGGGCCGACGTTGCCGATCTGGCTGAGGGCCACGCCGCCGAGGCCGGCGATGCCCGAGCCGAGGCCGAAGGCGAGCATGTCCACGCGCCCGGTGGGCACCCCGCAGCAGGCAGCCATGTTGCGGTTCTGCGTCACGGCACGCACGTTGAGGCCCAGGCGGGTCTTGTTCAGCAGCAGCCAGGTCAGCAGCACGACGAACAGGGCGAAGCCGATGATGACGATGCGGCTGTACGGCAGTACCAGGTTGGGCAGCACCTGGATGCCACCGGACAGCCACTCGGGGTTGGCCACCTCGACGTTCTGCGCGCCGAAGATCACCCGCACCAGCTGGATCAGGATCAGGCTGATGCCCCAGGTGGCCAGCAGGGTTTCCAGCGGGCGGCCGTAGAGGTGGCGGATCACCGTGCGCTCCAGGGCCATGCCGATGGCGGCGGTGACGAAGAAGGCGATCGGCAGGGCAGCCAGCGGGTAGAGGGCCAGGTAGCCGGGGGCGAGCTTCTGGAAGGCGATCTGCACCATGTAGGTGGTGTAGGCGCCGAGCATCAGCATCTCGCCGTGGGCCATGTTGATCACCCCGAGCAGGCCGAAGGTGATGGCCAGGCCGAGGGCCGCCAGCAACAGGATGCTGCCGAGGCTCAGGCCGCTGAAGGCCTGGCCGAGCAGCTCGCCACCGAGCAGGCGGCGCTTGACCTGGGCCAGGCTGGTTTCGGCGGCGGTGCGCACGCCAGCGTCACTCTCCACACCTTCGCCGAGCAGCGCTTCCAGGCGGGTGCGGGCCAGCGGTTCGCCGGTCTCACCAAGCAGGCGCACGGCGCTCAGGCGGATCGCCGGGTCCGGGTCGACCAGTTGCAGGTTGGCCAGGGCCAGGGCCAGGGCGGCGCGCACGCTGGCGTCTTCCTCGCTGGCGACGCGGGCATTGAGCAGTTCCAGCTGCGCCGGCTTGGCGCTCTTCTGCAGTTGCTGGGCGGCGGCCAGGCGCACGGCTGGCGCGCTGGCGAGCAACTGGTGGCTGGCCTGGGCGGTGGCCAGCAGGCCGCGCAGGCGGTTGTTCAGGCGCAGCTTCTTCAGCGGGCTGGCCGGTTCGGCCTGGCCTTCGGCGGCGACGAAGCGGCCGGCTTCTTCGATGAAGGGCGCTTTGCCGCTGTCGCTGGCCAGGCGGCCATTGTGCAGGGCGTCGAGTAGCGGCAGGCGGGCTGGATCGGGCTGGGCGGACCAGCTTTCCAGCAGCTTGGCCTGCTGGGCGGGATTGGCCGCGACGAAGTCGGCGGCGTCGCCAGCCTGGGCGGTCAATGGCAAGAACAGGGCCAGTGACAGGAGTATTCGGACAAGGGCAGTGGGCATGTTGAAACGGTCCTTCGAATGGAACCGTAGCCCGGATGCGATCCGGGACGGCCTTCCCCGGATTGCATCCGGGCTACGAACACCCTCTCCCCCGGCTCCTCTCCCGTGAATGGGAGAGGAGAGGCAAGCGGCTCCGCGCGGCTGAAGGGTTTCAGCCCGCGCTAAACAGTCCCCTCTCGCAGTGATGGAAGAGGGCTAGGGAGAGGGGCTTTGCTCAGTTGGACTTCACCGCATAGTCCGGCTTCTTGTCGTTGCCGGGGATGTACGGGCTCCACGGCTGGGCGCGCAGCGGGCCTTCGGTCTGCCAGACGATGGAGAACTGCCCGTCTTCCTGGACTTCGCCGATCATCACCGGCTTGTGCAGGTGGTGGTTGGTCTTGTCCATGGTCAGGGTGTAGCCGCTCGGCGCGGCGAAGGTCTGTCCGGCCAGGGCTTCGCGCACCTTGTCGACGTCGGTGGTGCCGGCTTTCTCGACGGCCTGGGCCCACATGTTGATGCCGACGTAGGTGGCTTCCATCGGGTCGTTGGTCACCGCCTTGTCGGCGCCCGGCAGGTTCTTGGCCTTGGCGTAGGCCTTCCACTTGTTGACGAACGCGGTGTTGACCGGGTTTTCCACCGACTGGAAGTAGTTCCAGGCGGCCAGCTGGCCAACCAATGGCTTGGTATCGATGCCGCGCAGTTCTTCCTCGCCGACCGAGAAGGCCACCACCGGGATGTCGGTGGCTTCGATGCCCTGGTTGGCCAGTTCCTTGTAGAACGGCACGTTGGAGTCGCCGTTGACGGTGGAGATCACCGCGGTCTTGCCGCCGGCGGAGAATTTCTTGATGTTGGCGACGATGGTTTGATAGTCGCTATGACCGAAGGGCGTGTAGACCTCTTCGATGTCCTTGTCGGCCACGCCCTTGCTGTGCAGGAAGCTGCGCAGGATCTTGTTGGTGGTGCGCGGGTAGACGTAGTCGGTGCCGAGCAGGAAGTAGCGCTTGGCGGCGCCGCCGTCTTCGCTCATCAGGTACTCGACGGCCGGGATGGCCTGCTGGTTCGGCGCGGCGCCGGTGTAGAAGACGTTCGGCGACAGCTCTTCGCCTTCGTACTGCACCGGATAGAACAGCAGACCGTTGAGCTCCTCGAACACCGGCAGCACGGATTTGCGCGACACCGAGGTCCAGCAGCCGAAGACCACGTCGACCTTGTCCTGGGTCAGCAGCTGGCGGCCCTTCTCGGCGAACAGCGGCCAGTTGGAGGCCGGGTCGACCACCACGGCTTCCAGTTGCTTGCCATTGACCCCGCCCTTGGCGTTGATCTCGTCGATGGTCATCAGCGCCATGTCTTTCAGCGAGGTTTCGGAAATCGCCATGGTGCCGGACAGCGAGTGGAGGATGCCGACCTTGATGGTCTCGGCGGCCTGCAGGCTGTAGGGGAACAGGCCGCTGAGCAGCAGGGCACTGGCGGCGAGGGTGGATTTCAACAGAGGACGGCGTTTCATCTTGTTAGGGCTCCATGCGCAACTGTGGGGACCGAAGGGTCGCCAGTTCTTTGGCAGCATCCGTGCCAAGCTGCGCAAAGCCTTGTGCCAGCGGGCTTTCTGCTGATCCAGGGGTGTCGCGTGCGGGAGTGGGTGGGCGATCTTGGTGCGCGGATGCGCGGGCCTGGCCGGTCGCTGCGTTGCTTGCACCGCTTTGAGGCAGGGAGCCGGCGCGACGGCTGGCGAATGGGCCGGCCGGGGCGCCTATCTGCCCAGCGCCGAGGCACGCTGGCGGTGAGGGGCGACTCGGCGCTTTACCGCTGGACACGCGATTCAGGGCAGCAGGTAACCGCGTACGCCGGTGAAGATGATCTGCGCCGCCAGGGCGCAGACGAACAGGCCCATCAGGCGGCTGAGGATCTGCAGGCCCTTCTCGCCGAGGACCCGCTCGAAGCCGTGGGAGAGGAACAGCACGAAGCCGACGGTGAGGCTGGCCAGGGCGATGCTGGCCACGGCCAGCAGCTTGTCGTCCCAGTGTGGCTGGCTGACGCCCATCACCAGCAGGGCGCCGATGGTGCCGGGGCCGACCGTGAGCGGGATGGTCAGCGGCACGATGGTGACGTCCTGGTGGATGTTGTCGGTCTGCACCGCCGACTTGCCCTGGGCCATGCCCAGGGCGGAGATGAACAGCACGGAGCCGGCGCCGATGCGGAAGGCGTCGGCGGTGATGCCGAACACGTCGAAGATGCTCTGGCCGAACAGGTACAGCAGCACGCTGGCGATCAGGGTACCGAGTGCCACCTTCCAGGCCAGCTTCTTGCGCTCGCGGTTGGTGTAGCCCGGGGTCAGGCCGATGAAACAGGACAACACGAAGAACGGGCTGTAGAGGACCAGCATCTTCAGGTACAGGCTGAACAGCTCGGGCAGCATGGGTCGGACTCGTCAGAAAGCGGTTGGGGCAAGCATAGCGGCCGCGCCGCGGCGCGGCATGGACGGGGCGGGTTCAGCCGGGCAGGGCGGCATGCTGGCGGCGTTCGCGCTCGGCCACCCAGTGGGCGATCAGCTCGCGCAGTTGCGACATCTCCACCGGCTTGGCCATGTGCCCGTCCATGCCGACCAGGCGTGCGCGCTCCTTGTGCTCGGTGAGGATGTGCGCGGTCAGCGCCACCACCGGGGTGCGCTCGCGCTTTTCGCGGGTCTCCCAGGCGCGCAGCTGCTCGGTGGCGGAGAAGCCGTCGAGCACCGGCATTTCGCAGTCCATCAGCACCAGGTCATACTGCCGCGCCTGCATGGCGCGCAGGGCTTCCTCGCCGTTGCTGGCGGTGTCCGGCTGCAGGTTGAGCTTGCTCAACATGCCGCGGATGACCTTGGTGGAGATGCTGTTGTCCTCGGCGACGAGGATGCGGAAATCTTCCGGAACCTTCAGCGCCGGGCCTTCGCCGGCATGCGGCAGGGGCACGCTGAAGCCGCTCTGGCGCTGGGCCAGCTCGTCGGCGAGGGTGGTCTTGAGGGTGTAGCCGGCCACCGGCTTGGCCAGAATGCGCTTGATCCCGGCGTTGCGCGCGATGATCTTGCTCGGCGCATGGCTGATGCCGGTGAGCATGATCAGCAGGATGTCGTGGTTGAGGTTGGGGTCTTCCTTGATCTTGGCAGCCAGCTGCATGCCGGTCATGCCGGGCATTTCCTGGTCGAGCAGCACCGCATCGAAGAACTCGCGCATATGCGCCTTGGTCCGCAGCAGGGCCAGGGCCTCCTTGCCGGAGGCCACGCTACTGACCTGCAGGCCCCAGGCGGCGCATTGCTGCACCAGCACCTTGCGGCAGGTCTCGTTGTCGTCGACCACCAGCAGACGCGCGCCCTGCAGCGGGCCGTCGAGGTCGGCGGTGGGTTGTTCCAGGCGTTCGGCGTCCAGCGGCAGGGTCAGCCACAGGGTGCTGCCCTGGTTGTCGCCACTCTGGATGCCGAACTCGCCGCCCATCAGGCGCACCAGCTGGCGGGCGATGATCAGGCCGAGGCGGCCGCCGAGCTTGGTGGCGCTGAGGAAGTCGGTGCTGTGCAGCTGGGTGTTGAGCAGGGCGTCGCGCTCGTCGGCTTCCAGGGCGCGGCCGCTGTCCTGCACGGCGATGCGCAGGCGCGGCAGCTTGCTTTCGCTGTCCAGGGCCACCACCAGCAGGATCTCGCCTTCGGTGGTCTGGCGGAAAGCGTTGTCCAGCAGGCTGAGCAGGGCCTGGCGCAGGCGGGTCGGGTCGCCGCTGATGACCCGCGGCGCCTGCGGCTGGACGAAGCTGATCAGCTCGACCTTCTGCTGCTCGGCCTTGGCGCGGAAGATGTCCAGGCAGTCGTCGATCAGCGCGTTGAGGTCGAACTGCACGTCGTCCAGCTCGATCTGCCCGGACTCCAGCTTGGAGATGTCGAGAATCTCGTTGATCAGGGTCAGCAGCTCGTTGCCGGAGCTGTGGATGGTCTGCACGTAGTCGCGCTGCTTGGCCGACAGCGGCGTGCCGAGCAGCAGTTCGGTCATGCCCAGCACGCCGTTCATCGGGGTGCGGATTTCGTGGCTGATCTTGGCGAGGAATTCGGCTTTGGCTTTCAGCTCGGCGCTGCTGGCCGCTTCGCTGGTGCGTTGGAACAGGGTGTCGCTCTGGATCTGTCGCTGTCGCTCGGTCAGGGCGATGCTGAGGATCAGCCCGCAGAGCATGGCCACACTGAACAGGCTGAGCACCAGCCAGCCCGGATTGAGCTGGTCGAAACCGAACAGCACCGGAATCAGCACGGCGAAACCGAGGTTGAAGATCAGCAGGCCGGCGACGATCAGGCGGGCCGGCTGGTAGCCCGCGCGCCAGTGGATGAAGGCGACCACCGGCACGCTCAGGGCGACCATGATCACCAGGCCATAGACCAGCCAGCTGTGCCAGAACAGGCCGGTGAAGGCGATCATCGCCGCGGCCAGGCCGATCACCAGAAACTCGGCGTGCAGCACGTGGCGCAGCGGGCTGTGTTCGGCCGGGGTGGCGTGGAAGAAGCGCAGGGTGAAGCCCAGGGCACAGAGCCCGGCGGCCAGGGCCGAGAGGTCGGCGATCAGCGACTGGTTGTAGCTCTGCTCCGGCAGCCACACCGCCAGCAGGCCGATGTTGCAGGTGGCGCACAGGGCCAGGGCGATGTGCATGCCGGCCAGCCACAGGTTGCTGGCGGTCGGCGAATAGGCCATGCGCAGCAGGTTGAACAGGGCCAGCAGGAGCAGGCCGCCGAGCAGGGCGCCGAACAGGTAGGCGGGTTTTTCCTGGGTGACCAGCTCGGCCTCGTTGATCGCCTTGAACCACATCATCAGGGCGTGGTTGGAGGTCATGCGGATATAGGCTTCGCGCGGCTGGCCGTCGTTGGGCTGGCTGAACAGGTAGGCGCGCGACGGCAGCGGGCGGCTGTTCTGCGACAGGGCTTCACCGGTCTGCAGCTGCTGTTCCAGCTGGCCATCGCGCAGCAGGTAGTAGTCCAGGTGCTGCACGCGCGGGGCGAACAGCCACAGCCAGTGCGGAGTCTGGTAGGCCGGGGTCTTGATGTGCAGCCAGATGGCATGGCGGGAGGCCGGGAAGGTGATGGCGCGGCGGTCCAGCGGCTGGAAGCGGGCGGACTGATCCCGGATCTGCTCGAAGCCGAGTTCGGCCGTTTTATCGAGCAGGATGGACCAGCTTTCCTGTGCGGCCGGGCGCGTGGCGGCTTCACCTTCCGCCAGTGCCGGGGGCAGGCAGAACAGGGTCAGCAACAGGCTGACGATGAGTCCGGTGGCGATCCTGAGCCGTCGCACGGGCGAGGTCCCTTCAATGGTCAATCACCGGATTATAGCCGTGGCTTATAGGCAAAAGGCAGCCACCAGGGCTGCCTTTTATGGGCTTTTACCGCAACTTTACCCTCAGCCCTTGCCTTGCTCGCGGGCGATGGCGCGGTAGCCGATGTCGTGGCGGTAGAAGCAGCCGTTCCAGCGGATTTTCTCGGCCAGGCGATAGGCCTGCTGCTGGGCTTCGGCAACCGTGCGGCCGATGGCGGTGGCGCACAGTACGCGGCCGCCGGCGGTGACCACCTGGCCTTCTGCGTTCAGCGCGGTGCCGGCGTGGAACACCTTGCCGTCCAGTTGCGCGGCCTCGCCTAGGCCTTCGATCACGTCGCCCTTGGCATAGTCGGCCGGGTAGCCGCCGGCAGCCAGCACCACGCCCACGGTCGGACGCGGGTCCCAGGTCGCCTCGACCTTGTCCAGCGCCTTGGCCAGCGCGGCTTCGACCAGCAGCACCAGGGACGACTCCAGGCGGCACATGATCGGCTGGGTTTCCGGGTCGCCGAAGCGGCAGTTGAACTCGATGACCTTGGGCGCACCGGCCTTGTCGATCATCAGCCCGGCGTAGAGGAAGCCGGTGTAGACGTTGCCTTCGCTGGCCATGCCGCGCACGGTCGGGTAGATCACTTCGTCCATCACCCGCTGGTGCACGGCGTCGGTGACCACCGGGGCCGGCGAGTAGGCGCCCATGCCGCCGGTGTTCGGGCCGGTATCGGCATCGCCGACGCGCTTGTGGTCCTGGCTGGTGGCCATCGGCAGCACGTTCTCGCCGTCGACCATGACGATGAAGCTGGCTTCTTCGCCATCGAGGAATTCCTCGATCACCACGCGCGCGCCGGCGTCGCCGAAGGCGTTGCCCGACAGCATGTCGCGCACGGCGTCTTCGGCCTCGGTCAGAGTCATGGCGACGATCACGCCCTTGCCGGCAGCCAGGCCATCGGCCTTGACCACGATCGGTGCGCCTTTCTCACGGAGGTAGGCCAGCGCCGGCTCGACTTCGGTGAAGTTCTGGTAGTCGGCGGTCGGAATCTGGTGACGGGCCAGGAAGTCCTTGGTGAAGGCCTTGGAGCCTTCCAGCTGGGCGGCGGCGGCGGTAGGGCCGAAGATGTCCAGCTTGCGGGTGCGGAACAGGTCGACCACACCCTTCACCAGCGGCGCTTCCGGGCCGACGATGGTCAGCTGCACGTTCTTCTCGGCGAAGTCGGCCAGCTGCTCGATGGCCAGCACGTCGATGGCCACGTTCTCGCACTTGGCCTCGGTGGCGGTGCCGGCGTTGCCGGGGGCGACGAAGACCTTCTCGACGCGCGGATCCTGCGCCACTTTCCAGGCCAGGGCGTGTTCACGACCGCCGCTGCCGATGATCAATACGTTCATGGGGTATCTCCTGACCGTAGCCCGGATGCAATCCGGGGCTTTTGAGTGGGGTGTTCCCGGATTTCATCCGGGCTACGACGCTTCTAGCAAACCATCGGGCCGTGATGGAGCGTCTGGCTGCTAGGCGGAGGTCGGTTCGACGAGCGCAGTTGCCGCCTGGCAATGAGCATCGGCGAATCGGCCTCCAACAACGCAGACGGGCGCTTCAGCGCGGCCGTGCCACGGTTAGTGGCGGAAGTGGCGCATACCGGTGAACACCATGGCGATATTGGCCTCGTCGGCGGCGGCGATGACTTCCGCATCGCGCATCGAACCGCCCGGCTGGATCACCGCGGTGATGCCGTTGGCCGCCGCGTTGTCCAGGCCGTCGCGGAACGGGAAGAAGGCGTCGGAGGCCATCACCGAACCGGCGACCTGCAGGCCGGCATGTTCGGCCTTGATCGCGGCGATGCGCGCGGAGTTGACGCGGCTCATCTGGCCGGCGCCGACACCGATGGTCTGGCGGCCCTTGGCGTAGACGATGGCATTGGACTTGACGAACTTGGCCACTTTCCAGGCGAACACCAGGTCGTGGATTTCCTGCTCGGTCGGCGCGCGCTTGGTCACGACTTTCAGGTCTTCCGCCTTGATCATGCCGATGTCGCGGCTCTGCACCAGCAGGCCACCGTTGACCCGCTTGAAGTCCCAGCCGGCGGCACGTTCGGCCGGCCACTCGCCGCATTCCAGCAGGCGCACGTTGGCCTTGGCGGCAACCACGTCGCGGGCGGCTTGGGAGACTTTCGGGGCGATGATCACTTCGACGAACTGGCGCTCGACGATGGCCTGGGCGGTCTCGCCGTCCAGCTCGCGGTTGAAGGCGATGATGCCGCCGAAGGCCGACTCGGTGTCGGTGGCGTAGGCCAGGTCGTAGGCCTTGCGGATGCCGCCTTCCTCGTCGGTGGCCACGGCCACGCCGCACGGGTTGGCGTGCTTGACGATGACGCAGGCCGGCTTGACGAAGCTCTTCACGCACTCCAGCGCGGCGTCGGTGTCGGCCACGTTGTTGAACGACAGCTCCTTGCCCTGCAGCTGCACGGCGGTGGAGACGCTGGCTTCGCCGCGCTGGGCCTCGACATAGAACGCCGCGCTCTGGTGCGGGTTCTCGCCGTAGCGCATTTCCTGGGCCTTGATGAACTGGCTGTTGAAGGTGCGCGGGAAGGCGCCGCGCTCTTCGGTGGACAGGGTGTCGCGGCTCTGGTCGATGGTGCCCAGGTAGTTGGCGATCATGCCGTCGTAGGCGGCGGTGTGCTCGAAGGCCTTCAGCGCCAGGTCGAAGCGCTGGGCGTAGCTCAGGCCGCCGGCCTTCAGCGACTCGACGATGCCGGCGTAGTCGCCGGCATTGACCACGATGGCCACGTCCTTGTGGTTCTTCGCGGCGCTGCGGACCATGGTCGGGCCGCCGATGTCGATGTTCTCGATGGCGTCGGCCAGGTCACAGCCCGGCTTGGCCACGGTGGCCGCGAAGGGGTAGAGGTTGACCGCGACCAGGTCGATCGGCTTGATGCCGTGCTGCTCCATCACTGCGCCGTCGAGGGCGCGACGGCCGAGGATGCCGCCGTGGATCTTCGGGTGCAGGGTCTTCACGCGACCGTCCATCATCTCCGGGAAGCCGGTGTAGTCGGCGACTTCCACGGCCGCCACGCCGTTGTCCTTGAGCAGCTTGTAGGTGCCGCCGGTGGAGAGGATTTCCACGCCGAGGGCAACGAGCTCACGGGCGAACTCGAGGATGCCGGTCTTGTCGGAAACGCTGATCAGGGCGCGGCGAACGGGGAGGCGGGTGGTCTGGTCGGTCATGTCACTGTCCATCAGGCGGTAAAGATCAAAAACATAAAGGGCGACCTCAGTCGAGATCGCCCTTTATGCGGGATTGGGTCAGAGCAGGTCGTACTGCTTGAGCTTCTTGCGCAGGGTGCCGCGGTTCAGACCGAGCAGTTCGGAGGCCTTGGTCTGGTTGCCCTTGACGTAGTTCATCACGGTTTCCAGCAGCGGCGCCTCGACCTCGGTGAGGACCAGGTTGTACACGTCGGTGACGTCGGCGCCTTCGAGGTGAGCAAAGTAGTTGTGCAGCGCCTTTTCCACACTGCCGCGCAGGGTGTGGCCCTGCTCGCTGGGTGTGCTCAGGTGCTGCTTCAGGTTGGCGTTGTCGCTCACGGGTACTGCCCCATCAAAAACTGATTGATCAAAAAAAGGCTCGGTCATCCTCGTCATGCGGCCACCTCATTGTCCTTGTTATGACGTGCGGCAAAGAACTGCCGAACGTGGGTGTACTGCGCGTCCGTACTGTCCAGACGATTGAAATCGGTGCGAAATTCCCGGGCCCCGGGCAGGGTGGCCAGGTACCAGCCGACGTGCTTGCGGGCGATGCGCACGCCCATCACCTCGCCGTAGAAGGCGTGCAGGGCGCTCAGGTGCTCCAGCAGGATCCGTTCGATCTCGTGCAGGGGCGGGGCGGCCAGTTCCTGGCCGGTTGCCAGGTAGTGGGCGATTTCGCGGAAGATCCACGGCCGGCCCTGGGCGGCGCGGCCGATCAGCAGGCCATCGGCGCCGGTGGCGGCGAGCACGCTGCGGGCCTTGTGTGGCGAGTCGATGTCGCCATTGGCGAACACCGGAATGCGGACTGCCTGCTTGATCGCGGCGATGGTGTCGTATTCGGCCTGGCCGGTGTACAGGTCGGCGCGGGTCCGGCCGTGCACGGCCAGCGCGCTGATGCCGGCCTGTTCGGCGATTTTCGCCACGCTGATGCCGTTCTTGTTTGCTCGGTCCCAGCCGGTGCGGATCTTCAGGGTGACCGGCACGTCGACTGCCTTGACCACTGCGTCGAGAATGGCGGCGACCAGTTCCTCGTCCTTCAGCAGGGCCGAGCCGGCGGCCTTGTTGCAGACCTTCTTGGCCGGGCAGCCCATGTTGATGTCGATGATCTGCGCGCCCAGCTCGACATTGCGGCGGGCGGCTTCGGCCAGCATCTCGGGGTCGCCACCGGCGATCTGTACCGAGCGCGGCTCGGGATCACCGTTGTGGATCATGCGCAGGCTGGACTTGCGGCTGTTCCACAGGCGCACGTCGCTGGTGACCATCTCCGACACCACCAGCCCGGCACCGAGGCGCCGGCACAGCTGCCGGAACGGCTGATCGGTGACGCCCGCCATGGGGGCGAGGATCAGCTGATTGGGCAGTGTGTATGGGCCGATGCGTACCACCGACATGGGATCATCCCTGTTGTTTTGAGGCTGTTCCGGGAATGGCGAGGCCCGCCTGATCTCAAAAAACGGCTTCATGGGAGTGCGAAAAAGGGAGGGCATGATACCCGCTCTCGGTGACCGGATAAAGGCTGTTTTGAACAAATTATGAGCAGCTGTCGGGTTATCGCCGAAGGCTATGTCTACCCGTGCAAGTGCCGGAAATCCGGCACTTGCAGGCTTATTCCGGGGAGTGGAAGCTGAGGCTGTAGTTGACTGCCTTGGCGCCCGGATCGAGGATTTCCAGGGACACGTGGATCGGTGTCTGCGGCGGCATTTCCGCCTGGCCGGCCAGTTCGCCGCCGAGGTATTCGCCCGGCTTGAAGCGACGGCTGGCCAGCAATTGGCCATTAAGGTCGGCGAAGCGCAGTTCCAGCAGCGGGAACGGCTGGGCGAAGGGCGCGCGGTTATAGATGATCGCGTCGACCACCAGCGAATCGCGGAACTCCGGGTGGCTGCGCACCACTAGGTTGCTGCTCTTGATCTGCTCGATATCGACCTTGGACGGCAGCACGCAGCCGATTTCCGGGCACAGCTGCTCGAACCAGGGGCGGTACTGGTCCTGGCGGGCCAGTTCCTCGAAGTGGTAGGCCACGTACTGACTGGTCAGGGCGCCGGCGGCCAGCAGGTTCAGCAGGCCCCAGCCGATCCAGCGGCCCCAGGGCTTCTTGGCTTCCTGCCAGTCCAGCTGCAGCGGCTCTTCTTCCAGGCTCAGCAGGCTGTCGTCGCGCAGCGCCGGCTCGTTGCGCTCGGGCTTGCTGCGCCCGGCGGCGGGGGCATGGTCGCTATCGTTCAGCAGTTTGGCGGTGGGTTCGGCGAGCTCAGTTTCGTCGCGTTCGGCGAGCAGGCTGGGCTCCTGGCGCTCGAGCGGCGCGCTAGGCGCGACCGAGTCGGGCGTCTCGGCGGCCGGGGCGCTGGCGCGCGGCGGCGTCATGCCCGGGGTGGCGGGCTTGTCTTCGTGCAGCAGGGACTCGGCCCAGTCTTCATTCAGCGGGTCGCGCGGTTCTTCGCGGGCCTTGAGCAGGTCGGCGCCGTCATCGCTGGCCGGCTTGAGCGCGACGAAGGCCTGGGACAGCTGCATTTCCTGCTCTTCCAGCTTGGCCAGCTCCTCGTCCAGGTCGAGGTTGTCGAGGTCGAGATCGTCATGGATCCATAGGGTGTCGACGGACTGCTTGGGTGGCGCGGCGGGTTTGTCCAGGCTGGCAGCCGGAGCCGGAGCCGGAGCCGGAGCCGGAGCCGGAGTGGTCTTGGGCGGCGCTGCGGGAGCGGTTGCCGGGGCTGGTGCGGCGGGACGGGCCGCTGCCGGCGGGGTGGGCTCGGCCACTGGTTTGGCGCGTGTCTGGTCGACCAGCAGCTGCTGGGCGGCATTGAACACATGCATGCAGGCGCCACAGCGCACCGCCCCATGGGCCGCCCCCAACTGGGCGCGGCTGATGCGGAAACTGGTACGGCAGTGGGGGCACTGGGTGACGAAACTGTCGGTCATGCGGCGGTCCGTGCAAAACGTGGCGCTAGTTTACCCAAGCCAATGCCTGAAAGCACAGGCACGGCTCAGTGCCTGACCCCGCTGATGCGGACCCAGCCGTCCTTGACCGCGGTCGGGTCGAGGCTGAAGGCGTCTGCGTAGGCGGCGCGCACTTCCTCAGCCTGTTCGGCGAGGATGCCGGACAGCGCCAGGCGCCCGCCGCTCTTGACCAGGCTGGTGATCTGCGGCGCCAGGGCGACCAGCGGCCCGGCGAGGATGTTGGCCACCACCACGTCGGCCTGCTGCTGCGGCAGGTCG
Source organism: Pseudomonas sp. R-28-1W-6 (assembly GCF_009799925.1). Taxonomy (GTDB): domain Bacteria; phylum Pseudomonadota; class Gammaproteobacteria; order Pseudomonadales; family Pseudomonadaceae; genus Aquipseudomonas. The sequence goes on along the minus strand of NZ_WELK01000003.1, from coordinate 82,266 downwards.
GCCGGCAGGTAGACGGGGAAGCGGGTCGGTTCGATGCCGTTGCGCGAGGCATTGTCACGCGAGGCCTCCAGGGCCTGCGGGTCGATATCGGTGCCGACCGCCTGGGGCGCGCCGAGGAGCAGGGCGGCAATGGCCAGGATGCCCGAGCCGCAACCGAAGTCCAGCACGGTGCAGCCCTGCAGGTCCTGGCCGTCCAGCCATTCCAGGCACAGGGCGGTGGTCGGGTGGGTGCCGGTGCCGAAGGCCAGGCCCGGGTCGAGCAGCAGGTTGACCGCCTCCGGCTCCGGCGCGGCATGCCAGCTCGGCACGATCCACAGGCGCTGGCCGAAACTCATCGGCTGGAAGTTGTCCATCCAGCTGCGTTCCCAGTCCTGGTCGGCGATGTGCTCGATCTGGTGTTCGGGCAGGGCGGCGCCGGTCAGCAGTTCCAGGTGGGCGACCAGGTTGGCCGGGTCGGTGTCGGCCTCGAACAGGGCCAGCAGGTGGGTGTGCGACCACAGCGGGGTGGTACCCAGGTCCGGCTCGAAGATCGGCTGGTCTTCGGCGTCCATGAAGGTCACCGAGACGGCGCCGACGCCGAGCAGGGCGTCTTCATAGGTTTCCGCCTGATCCGGGGTGATGGCGAGACGGACTTGTAACCAGGGCATGGGAAACCTCGAGAGCGATACGGCGGGTTGGCGCGATTGGCCGCGCAGCTTACTTGAACGGGTGGGGCGCCTGCCAGCGCAGGCGCCGGGCGGAAACGACAAGGGCCGCCCGTGGGCAGCCCTTGTCGAGTGCAGCAATGGAGCTTAGTGCTTGTCCATACCCAGTTTCTTTTCCAGGTAGTGGATGTTCACGCCGCCCTTGTTGAAGCCCTTGTCGACCACCAGGTCGCGGTGCAGCGGGATGTTGGTCTTGATCCCGTCGACCACGATCTCGTCCAGGGCATTGCGCATGCGCGCCATGGCCTCGTCGCGATCCTTGCCGTAGGCGATCAGCTTGCCGATCAGCGAGTCGTAGTTCGGCGGTACCGCATAGCCACTGTACAGGTGTGAATCGACACGGATGCCGTTGCCGCCCGGGGCGTGGTAATGCTTGACCTTGCCGGGGCAGGGCATGAAGTTGTCCGGGTCTTCGGCGTTGATCCGGCACTCCAGGGCATGACCGCGGATGACCACGTCGCTCTGCTTGATCGACAGCTTGTTGCCGGCGGCGATGCTGAGCATCTCCTTGACGATGTCGATGCCGGTGACCATCTCGGTAACCGGATGCTCGACCTGCACGCGGGTGTTCATCTCGATGAAGTAGAAGCGGCCGTCTTCGTAGAGGAACTCGAAGGTGCCGGCGCCGCGGTAGCCGATCTCGATGCAGGCATCGACGCAGCGCTTGAGCACTTCGGCGCGGGCCTTCTCGTCGATGCCCGGGGCTGGCGCTTCTTCCAGGACCTTCTGGTGGCGGCGCTGCAGCGAGCAGTCGCGGTCGCCCAGGTGGATGGCGTTGCCCTGGCCGTCGGAGAGTACCTGGACTTCCACGTGACGCGGATTGCCGAGGAACTTCTCCAGGTAGACCATCGGGTTGCCGAACGCGGCACCGGCTTCGGTGCGGGTCAGCTTGGCCGACTTGATCAGGTCTTCCTCGTTGTGCACCACGCGCATGCCGCGACCACCGCCGCCGCCGGCGGCCTTGATGATCACCGGGTAGCCGACTTCACGGGCAATCGCCAGGGCGGTCGCTTCGTCTTCCGGCAGCGGGCCGTCGGAGCCGGGCACCACCGGTACGCCGGACTTGATCATGGCGTTCTTGGCCGAGACCTTGTCGCCCATCAGGCGGATGGTGTCGGCTTTCGGGCCGATGAAGGCGAAGCCGGAGTTTTCCACCTGCTCGGCGAAGTCGGCGTTTTCCGCCAGGAAGCCGTAGCCCGGGTGGATCGCCGTGGCGCCGGTGACTTCGGCGGCGCTGATGATCGCCGGGATGTTCAGGTAGGACAGTGCGCCCGGTGCCGGGCCGATGCACACGGACTCGTCGGCCAGGCCCAGGTGCATCAGTTCGCGGTCGGCGGTGGAGTGCACGGCCACGGTCTTGATGCCCAGTTCCTTGCAGGCGCGCAGGATGCGCAGAGCGATTTCGCCACGGTTGGCGATCAGGACTTTTTCCAGCTTCTGCATCGCAGGTTCCCCGCGCATCAAACGATGGTGAACAGGGGCTGGTCGTATTCAACCGGCTGACCGTTTTCCACCAGGATGGATTCGATCACGCCGCTGGCTTCGGCCTCGATGTGGTTCATCATCTTCATCGCTTCGACGATGCACAGGATGTCGCCCTTCTTCACGTGCTGGCCGACTTCAACGAAGTTGCCGGAGGTCGGCGAGGCGGCGCGGTAGAAGGTGCCGACCATCGGCGAACGGGCCACGGTGCCGTTCAGCTTGGCGGCGGCCGGGGCAGCGGCTTCGGTGGAGGCCGGAGCGGCGGCGACCGGTGCGGCAACCGGGGCCGGAGCCGGGGCGTACATCGGCTGCGGGGCATAGGCCGGCTGCTTGCTGTGACGGCTGATGCGCACGGACTCTTCGCCCTCGCGGATCTCCAGCTCGTCGATACCGGACTCTTCCAGCAGTTCGATCAGTTTTTTGACTTTACGGATATCCATAGCTTTGCAACTCCCAAGGTGAGGTCGTCAGGGGCGTTCTAATTGTTCCAGGGCAGCCTCCAGGGCCAGCCGATAACCGCTGGCGCCAAGGCCGCAGATCACTCCCACGGCTACGTCGGAAAAGTAGGAGTGATGGCGGAAGGCTTCACGTTTGTGCACGTTGGACAGGTGCACTTCGATGAATGGGATGCTCACCGCCAGCAATGCGTCACGTAATGCGACGCTGGTATGGGTGAATGCCGCCGGATTTATCAGGATAAAGTCGACACCTTCGCCTTTTGCGGCGTGAATACGGTCGATCAGTTCGTACTCGGCATTGCTCTGCAGGTACTGCAGGTGATGCCCGGCGGCGCGGGCGCGCTGCTCGAGATCCTGATTGATCTGCGCCAGGGTGGTGGCGCCATAGACGCCGGGCTCGCGGCTGCCCAGCAGGTTGAGATTGGGGCCGTGCAGCACCAGGAGGGTGGCCATGCAGTTGTCCTTGTTCTGTCCCGGGAATGGCCGGGACTATGCCGAAAGCGCTGCAGGCTGTCCAGTTGCCGGCAGTAGCCATCACGATGGCCGAACTTTACGGCAAAGATGTGACGCCGTTACTGCTGGCGGCTGCTCGCACGGGTCAATCGCTCGGCAAAGTCGGCGGCGCTGATCTCTCCTACGACACGCAAATCCGTCCATTCGTCACCCTTGGCGGAGAAGAACAGGATCGCCGGCGGGCCGAACAGCTGGTAGCGGTCGAGCAGGGCGCGCTGCTCGGGGTTGCTCGCGGTGATGTCGAAGCGGACCAGCCGGTAGGCGCCGAGCTGGCTGGTCACCGCCGGGGCGTTCAGCACTTCGCGCTCGATCACCTTGCAGCTGATGCACCAGTCCGCGTACCAGTCCAGCAGCAGCGGCAGGCCGGCGCTTTTCGCCGCGGCCAGGGCGGCATCCAGTTCGGCCGGGCTGCTGATGGTCTGCCAGCTGCTGGCGGCTGCGCTGACGGGCGCGGCGGCGGCGCTGGGCAGGCCGAGCGGGCGCAGCGGATCGCTCTGCCCCTGCAGGGCGCCGACCCAGGCGACGATCGCATACACCAGCAGCGGCAGGCCGAGCACCTGCGCGACCTTCTGGTGGTGGGTCTTCGGCGTCAGCTCCAGCACGCCCAGCCACAGGGCCACGCCGGCCGCCAGCAGGCCCCACAGGGCCAGGCTGACCGGGCCCGGTACCACGCGTTCGAGCAGCCAGATCGATACCGCCAGCAGCAGGGCGCCGAAGGCGTTGCGCACGCTGATCATCCAGGACCCGGAGCGCGGCAGCAGGGCGCCGCCGCCGACGGCGAACAGCACCAGCGGGGCGCCCATGCCCAGGCCCAGGGCCAGCAGCTTGAGGCCGCCACCGAGGCCATCGCCACTGGCGCTGATATACAGCAGGGCGCCGGCCAGCGGTGCCGACACGCAGGGCGAGACCAGCAGGCTGCTGAGGGCGCCGAGCAGCGCGGCGCTGAGCACCGTGCCGCCGTGGATGCGCTGGCTCAGACGCTGCAGCGGGCCGCCGATGGCCTGCGGCAGGTGCAGTTCGAGGAAGCCCAGGCTGGCGGCGGCGAACAGGGCGAAGAACAGCGCGAAGGGCACCAGCACCCAGGGCGACTGCAGGCGGGCCTGCAGGTTGAGTTCGGCGCCGAACAGGCCCATCAGTGCGCCGAGCACGGCGAAGCTGGCGGCCATCGGCAGCACGTAGGCCAGCGACAGCACCAGGCCGCGCAGGCCACCGGGCTGGCCGCGCAGGACCACGCCGGTGAGGATCGGCAGCATCGGCAGCACGCAGGGGGTGAAGGCCAGGCCGAGACCGGCGAGGAAGAACAGGCCCAGCTCCTGCCAGCTCCAGTCGGCGGCATTGGCGGGGGGCGTGGCGGTGGTGCTGGCGGCTTCGCTGGTCGGTGCCGTGCTGGCGGCTTCGCCGACTTCCAGGCGCTCGTTCTCCGGCGGATAGCACAGGCCTTTGTCGGCGCAGCCCTGGTAGGTGACGTGGACGGTGAACGGCAGGCCGATGGGGTTGTCCAGCGGCAGTTCTATGTCGGTGATGCCGTAGTACACCTCGACATCGCCGAAGTACTCGTCGTGCTTGGGCTGGCCGGCCGGGATCAGGGCCTCGCCCTTGGCCAGGTCGCTCGGTTCGATGCGGAACTTGAAGGCGTGGCGATAGAGGTAGTAACCCTCGGTGTTGACGAAGCGTAGCTTGACGGCGCTCGGCGAGCTTTCCACCAGGCTCAGGCGGAAGGCCTCGCGTACCGGCAGGAAATCGCTGCTGTTGTTCAGCGGGGCGCCCAGGGGGGCACTGCTTTCACCGCTCGGGCGCGGGTCGAACAGGCCGGCACTGGCCGGCAGGCTGAACAGCAGGAACAGAACGAGAGGCAGCAGACGGCGCATGGCGGGCTCGCACGACGGACATGCCGGCCATCATACCCAACTCGGCGCGCCGACCCCAGGCGACGGGATGGCGCAGAGGGTTAGTGGATGTTGCCGGCGGATGAGCGGCGCATCGGCTGGCGGCCGCTCAGAGCCTGTTCAAAGGCTCGCGAGCTAGAGCCAGGCAAGGCGAAATCGGGCGAAGAAGCGCAGTTTACCTGTTGTAAATGAGCATTCTGAGCCCGATTTCAACGCTGCATGGCCGACGCGCAGCAGCTCTTGAACAGGCTCTCAGACGCGAAAGGCCTGGGCGGCGGTGTTCAGCTGGCCGCCCAGTTGCAGCAGTTGTTCGCCCTGCTGGCGGGCTTCGCCGATGTGCGCCAGGTTGTCGCTGCCGAGGCTGTGGATGCGCTGGCTGTGGCCGCGGATCTCGCTGGCGGCGCCGCCCTGCTGGGCGGTGGCCTCGGCGATGCGCTCGGCCATGCTGGCGATGGTGCGGATCGCCTCGACCACTTCGTCGAGCGCGCCGTCGGCCTCGGCGGCCTGGCCGGCGGTGGCTTCGGCATGCTCGACCTGGGCGCGCATGGCTGCCACCGACTGCTGCGCGGCCTGCTGCAGGCGGGCGATCAGTTGCTGGATCTCTTCGGTGGCGCCGCTGGTGCGCTGGGCCAGGGAGCGCACTTCCTCGGCGACCACGGCGAAACCGCGGCCCATCTCGCCGGCCCGTGCCGCCTCGATGGCGGCGTTCAGCGCCAGCAGGTTGGTCTGCTCGGCCACCCCGCGGATCACCGTGAGCACCTGGCCGATGGTGGCGGTTTCGCTGGCCAGCTGTTCGATCGACTGGGCGTTGCCCTGCACCTTGCCGACCAGCGCGTGCAGGCCGGTGAGGCTCTGTTCGATCACCCGCTGGCCCTGCTCCACCGCGCGGCTGGCGGCGCGGCTGGCGTCGGCGGCCTGGCTGGCGTCGTCGGCGACCTGGGCGATGGTGCCTTCCAGCTCGCCGAGGGCATCGCGGATCTGCGCGGTGTCGGCCAGCTGGCGCTCGGCGCCGCCGTGCAGGCCCTGGCTGAGGTCGGCCAGGGTGCGGCTGCTGCCGGCGACCTGGGCGGCGTTGTGATGGATGGTGCCGACCAGCTCGACCAGATAGCGGCGCAGGCGGTTCAGCGAGTCCTCGATATCGCGCATTTCGCGGGTCTGCGAATTCAGCGCGATGTCGGCGGCGAAGTCGCCGGCGGCCCAGGTGCCCAGCGCCGGGGCCAGGCGGCTGAGGACATTGCTCAGGCGCCGCTGGATGCGGTCGATGGTCAGGGCGATCAGCAGGATCAGGCCGATCATCAGGGCCTGGATCAGGCGCACCTCGCCCTGGATCCGCCCGTGTTCGGCGCGCACCGCCGGCTCGAGGGCGGCCAGGGCGGTTTGCAGCTGCTCGATCTTGGCGTTGCTGCTGCGCGCCAGCTCGGCGCGTTTCTCGATCAGTTCGCGGGTGCGCGCCAGTTCGCCCGGGTAGCGCTTGAGCAGGCTGGCGAAATCGCGCTTGAGGGCGATGCCGCGGTCTTCGGCCTGCTCCGGCTCGCCGCTGTCGGCCAGGCCGAGCAGGGCGCTGAAGCTGTTGCTGCTGGCCTCGGCGCTGGCGGCCACGCCGAGCAGCGGCAGGCTGTCGAGGGTGGCGGCCTGCAGGCCGAGGGCGGCCAGTTCGCGCTCGACATCGGCGAGCAGTTCGCTGCGTCCGCTGCTGGCCAGTTTGGCGCGGGCATGGGCCAGGCGCGTCAGGTGCTGGGCGGCCTTGAACAGCGGCGCCTGGTAGCGGGCGGCCTCGCTGCTCTGGCTGTCGCGGCTGTACTTGTCCAGTTGCTCGAGGCTGCCGCTCATCTCGCGTTCGGCCTGCAGCAGCAGGCCCTGCGGGTCGCCGGCCAGCTTGCCGGCGGCGAGCAGGTCGGCGGCAGCGAACTGGCTGAGTTCGGACAGGCTCGGGCGCAGGTCGTCGGCCAGTTGCGTGGGCAGCTCGGCGAGGCTCTGTTCCAGGCTGGCGATGGCCTGACTGGCGGCGCTGTGGCGCAGGGCGTCGCCGCTGCTGAGATAGTCCTGGATATTGTCGGCGACCTGGTGCTGGAACTGCTGCGACAGGTTCAGGTAGCGCTGCATCAGCAGGTAGGGGCGCTCGAGGGCCTGCTCCGACCACCACAGGGTGGCGCCGAGGGCCAGGCAGGCGATGACCAGGAGGGCGGTGCACAGGTTGGTGAGCAGTTTGAGGCGCATGACGGCAACCGGAGGACTGAGTCGGTGCCGTCGAGGTTATTGCGGTTTGATTGCGCCTTTATGACAGCGTGACGCCGGTCACGCTCTGCCGCGCTTAGCCGAGATGGATTTCCACCCGGTTGCGGCCGCCGTGCTTGGCCACGTACAGCGCCTCGTCGGCCTGCTTGGACAGCTGGTTACCGTCCAGGTCGTCGCGCAGTTCGGCGATGCCGCAGCTGAAGGTGCAGGACAGGTCATGGGGCTGTGCCGGGTAGTGGATCTCGGCGAAGCGCTTGCGGATCTCGTCGAGCACCTTGGCCGCGGTGGCGGCGTCGGTGTCGGGCAGGACCACGGCGAACTCCTCGCCGCCGTAGCGGCCGATATGGTCGGTCTTGCGCAGGCGCTGCTTGAGGAACAGCGCCAGGCTCTTGATCACCCGGTCGCCCATGGGGTGGCCGAAGGTGTCGTTGACCTTCTTGAAGTGGTCGATGTCGATCATCGCGAAGGACAGCGGCTGGCCGTCGCGGCGGGCGCGGAAACGCGCATCCTCGAGCAGCTGCAGGGTATGGGTGTGGTTGTACAGCCCGGTGAGGCTGTCGCGCACCATGCGCGACTTGAGGTTGCGCGCGCGGCTGGCGCGGTTGCGCACGGTGGCGATCAGGTGGCGTGGCTTGATCGGCTTGGTCAGGAAGTCGTCGCCGCCTTCGCTCATGGCGTCGAGCTGCTTGTCCAGGTCGTCCTCGGCGGACAGGTAGATGATCGGCACGCTGACGTAGCGGTCGTTGTGGCGGATCACCTTGGCCAGTTCCGGGCCGTTGCACTCGGGCATGTACATGTCGAGGATGATCAGGTCGGGCTGGAATTCGGCCAGCTCGGCCATCGCCAGGATCGGCTCGGTGAGGGTGCGGGTGACAATGCCGGCGCTGTTCAGCACGCGCTCGGTATGGGTGGCCTGGGCTCGCGAGTCGTCGATGATCAGCACCTTGTATGGGTCGTACTGGCTGACGTGGGTGAGCACCTCGATGCGTTCGATCAGGCTGGAGGCATCCAGGCTGCCGGTGAAGAACTCCTGGCCGCCGGCGCGCACCGCGGCCAGGCGGGTCGGGGTGTCGGTTTCGCCGTGGCTGAAGAACAGCAGCGGCAGCTTCTGCTCCAGGCCCTGCTGGACCTCCTCGGCCAGCTGCAGGCCGAGGCCCGGGCCGGCGAAGTCGATCTCCATGAGGATTGCCGCCGGATGGCGCTCGGCCATGGCCGAGCGGAAGGCGTTGGCGCTGGGCAGGGCCTGGGCGCTGAGGCCGAAGAATTCCAGTTGCTGGGCCAGGCGCTCGGCGCGCTCAACGTCCTGCAGGGCCAGGTACACCGGCTTGCGCAGCGGCGGCAGGAAGGTCTGCTCGTACTGGTCGGCATGCCGCAGGCCGGTGCGCGACAGGCGTTGCATGAGCTGGTTGAGCTCGCTGATCAGCTGGCTGTTGAGGCGGCCACGGTTGGCCTCCACGGCCGTCAGGCAGTTGCCGATGCTGGCGGCCAGCTGGGTGTGCACCGCCTGCTCGAAGCGTTCGGCATAGCGCAGCAGGCCGAGATTGGCCTCGCTCAGCTCGGCCATGTCGGCGGCATTCCATTCGCCCTGCTGCAGGCGCTGCCAGACTTCCAGGACCTGGCGGGCCTGGTGAATCACCCGTTTGGCGAAGTGCTGCTTGAGGCGGTCGCGGCTGGGATCTTCTTGCTCGGTCATGGGTCCGGAGTCTGTCGTGGCCCGCGTTCCGGGCTGGATGATGGCCTCATGCTACCACTGGGCGATTGCAGTGCCACTGCCGTCGATCATATGGCGTCAACCTTTCATCATTTGGCGGATTCGCCCGCTTTTAGTTTCTTCGGGCTTCCCGCAGCACTGCGTTTGCTCCTAGGCTTCACTTATAGTGCACGGCCGGCACCTCCCAGGCCTGGGCCGTGGTCGGTAAATAGAGAAAGACGATTTAAGGATTATGACCATGCTGGATTGGAAGAAACGCACAGAAGACCTGCGCGGCAGCGTCGATGACTCGGTGGACGATGTCCGCAGCTATTTCGGCGGCCTGTGGCTGAGCCGCACCCTGGGCAGCCTGCTGGCGCTCTACCTGCTGGGCGCGCTGCTGGTCGGCTGGTACTGGAGCCAGGAGCCGGCGCTGTTCCCGGTGCAGCAGCAGGCCCAGGCGGCGGCCGAGCAGGCGCAGCGCAAGCTGGTCAGCGGCTACACCACGGTCGAGACCCTCAAGCAGGTCTCCAGCACGCTGCTCAACAAGCCCGGCGGCTACCTGTCCAACGACATCGCCCCGCCCGGCCTGTGGCTGGACAACATGCCGGCCTGGGAATACGGCGTGCTGGTGCAGGTGCGCGACCTGTCGCGTGCCCTGCGCAAGGACTTCGCCCGCTCCCAGTCGCAGTCCACCGAAGACCCCAACCTGGCCAAGGCCGAGCCGCGCTTCAACTTCGACAACAAGAGCTGGGCACTGCCGGCGTCGGAGTCCGAGTACGTCGAGGGCATCAAGTCGCTGGACCGCTACCTGGCGGCCCTGGCCGACCCGGCCCAGCCCAAGGCGCAGTTCTATACCCGTGCCGACAACCTCAACAACTGGCTGGGCGACGTCGCCACCCGCCTCGGTTCGCTGTCCCAGCGCCTGTCCGCCAGCGTCGGCCGGGTGCGTCTGAACACCGACCTGTCGGACAAGGCGCCGGCCGAAGGCGAGGCGGTGCCGGTCAGCGAGGAGGAGGTGAAGACCCCCTGGATGCAGATCGACAACGTGTTCTACGAGGCCCGCGGCCAGGCCTGGGCCCTGTCGCACCTGCTGCGTGCCATCGAGGTGGACTTCGCCGACGTGCTGGCGAAGAAGAACGCCACCGTCAGCGTGCGGCAGATCATCCGCGAGCTGGAGGCGGCCCAGGAGCCGCTGTGGAGCCCGATGGTGCTCAACGGCAGCGGCTACGGGGTGCTGGCCAACCACTCGCTGGTGATGGCCAACTACATCTCGCGGGCCAACGCGGCGATCATCGACCTGCGCACCCTGCTGACCCAGGGCTAAGGCATGTTTGCCGACGCGATGCCTGAGCGCGCCGTGCGCAGCCCATCCTGCAACCGGACCCAGGGCTGATGGTCATTTCCGCCCGCGAGGCGGCGCACCGTGCCGCCTCCGATGCCGAACGCATCGCCTGGGTCGACGAGCGCGACCAGCTGCTCGGCAGCCTGCCGCGCGCCGAACTGCGCGAGCGCGGGCTGATCGGTCGCGGCACCTTCATCCTGCTGTTCAACTCCGCCGGCGAGCTGTGCGTGCACCGGCGCACCCTGAGCAAGGCCCTCTACCCCGGCTACTGGGACGTGGCGGCCGGCGGCATGGTCGGCGCGGGCGAGAGCTACGCCGAATCGGCCGCCCGCGAACTGCACGAGGAGCTGGGCATCGCCGGCGCCGAGCTGCGCGAGCATCAGCGCTTCTTCTTCGACCAGCCGGACAACCGCCTGTGGTGTGCGGTGTTCTCGGCGGTCTCCGATGCGCCGCTGCGGCTGCAGCCGGAGGAAGTGCTGGAGGCGCGCTTCCTGCCGTTGCCGCAGGTGCTGCGCGCCACCGCGGCGCAACCCTTCTGCCCCGACTCGCTGCAGGCGCTGCACAGCTACCTGGCCAGCCTCGCCTGAGCCCGCTGCAACACACGCCGCGCCTGGCTTTGTGCGGTTTCCTGCGCGGCTTTGTGCGGGATGCCGAACGACGCCGGGCAAAGGTCGCCAATCCATCGGCCAATGGCGCAATTTCGCACTTAGCAAGGACAATCTTTGCCGCTACACTGCGCGACCTTTGAAGCCGGGTCCCCAGCCCGGCTGCGCTGCCCCTGCCTGAGTGGGGCCTCGCGGCTGACGCCAGTCAGCCAGTCGCTATCCTGACCAACCCAAGAGGAAAAGCCGGTGGTCAAGAAAGCTTCGTCGTTTGCCGCCTTGAGCGGTCTCGTCTATTCCACCGATGGCGGTCGGCATTGCCCTGACTGCGGCCAGCCGGTGGATGCCTGTATCTGCAAGCAGAGCCAGATCCCCGCCGGCGACGGCATCGCCCGCGTGCGCCGGGAAACCAAGGGGCGTGGCGGCAAGACCGTCACCACCATCAGCGGCGTGCCGCTGGCCGAAGCCGAGCTCAAGGAGCTGGCCAGCGCCCTGAAGAAACGCTGCGGCTGCGGCGGCGGGCTGAAGGACGGGGTCATCGAGATCCAGGGCGACATGGTCGAGCTGCTCCTCGAAGAACTCGCCAAACGCGGTTTCAAGGCCAAGAAGTCCGGCGGCTGAGCCGGTTCTTCCTAAACTTCATGGCAGGGGAGCAGTCCACTCCCGTGCAATCGTCATATCCATGCCTTACACCTGCGCTCCCATGGGGCTGCAGCTTTGACTCGCTATAGGGAGACCTCGATGGCCGCAAGACGCACACGCAAAGACGACGGCAGCCAGTGGACCGTTGCGGACAGCCGCAGCGTGTATGGCATTCGCCACTGGGGCGCCGGCTTTTTCGCGATCAACGACGCCGGTCGGGTCGAGGTCCGTCCCAACGGCCCGGACAGCGCGCCGATCGACCTCTACGCCCAGCTCGACGGCCTGCGCCAGAGCGGCCTGTCGCTGCCGCTGCTGGTGCGCTTCCCGGACATCCTGCAGCACCGCGTGCGCCAGCTGACCGGCGCCTTCGACGCCAATATCGCGCGCCTGGAGTACACCAACCGCTACACCGCGCTGTACCCGATCAAGGTCAACCAGCAGGAGGCGGTGGTGGAAAACATCATCGCCACCCAGGACGTCTCCATCGGCCTGGAAGCCGGCTCCAAGCCCGAGCTGATGGCCGTGCTGGCCCTGGCGCCGAAGGGCGGCACCATCGTCTGCAACGGCTACAAGGACCGCGAGTTCATCCGCCTGGCGCTGATGGGGCAGAAGCTCGGCCACAACGTGTTCATCGTCATCGAGAAGGAATCCGAGGTGCAGTTCGTCATCGAGGAGGCGGCCGATCTCAAGGTCGCCCCGCAGATCGGCCTGCGCGTGCGCCTGTCCTCTCTGGCCTCCTCGAAGTGGGCCGACACCGGCGGCGAGAAGTCCAAGTTCGGCCTGTCCGCGGCGCAGCTGCTGTCGGTGATCGAGCGCTTCCGCGCGGCCAAGCTGGACCAGGGCATCCGCCTGCTGCACTTCCACATGGGCTCGCAGATCGCCAACCTGGCCGACTACCAGCACGGCTTCAAGGAAGCCATCCGCTACTACGGCGAGCTGCGCGACCTGGGCCTGCCGGTCGACCACATCGACGTCGGCGGCGGCCTCGGCGTGGACTACGACGGCACCCATTCGCGCAACGCCAGCTCGATCAACTACGACATGGACGACTACGCCGGCGTGGTGGTCGGCATGCTCAAGGAGTTCTGCGACGCCCAGGGCCTGCCGCACCCGCACATCTTCTCCGAGAGCGGCCGCGCGCTGAGCGCCCACCACGCGGTGCTGGTGATGCAGGTCACCGATGTCGAGCGGCACAACGACGAAGTGCCGAAGATCGAGGACAAGGCCAGCCTGCCGGAGACCGTGCAGTGGCTGGTCGACCTGCTCGGCCCGACCGATATCGAGATGGTCACCGAGACCTACTGGCGCGCCACCCACTACATGAGCGACGTGGCCGCGCAGTACGCCGAGGGCAAGCTGAGCCTGACCCAGAAGGCCCTGGCCGAACAGTGCTACTTCGCCGTGTGCCGGCGCCTGCACAACTCGCTGAAGGCGCGCCAGCGCTCGCACCGCCAGGTGCTCGACGAACTCAACGACAAGCTCGCCGACAAGTACATCTGCAACTTCTCGGTGTTCCAGAGCCTGCCCGACACCTGGGCCATCGGCCAGATCCTGCCGATCCTGCCGCTGCACCGCCTGGACGAGGAGCCGCTGCGCCGCGCCGTGCTGCAGGACCTGACCTGCGACTCGGACGGCAAGATCAAGCAGTACGTCGACGAACAGTCGATCGAGACCAGCCTGCCGGTGCACGAGGTGCGCGAGGGCGAGGACTACCTGCTGGGCGTGTTCCTGGTCGGCGCCTATCAGGAAATCCTGGGCGACATGCACAACCTGTTCGGCGACACCGACTCGGTGAACATCTACCAGGGCGCCGACGGCAGCGTGTACCACGCCGGCATCGAGACCCACGACACCATCGAGGACATGCTGCGCTACGTGCACCTGTCGCCCGAGGAGCTGATGACCTACTACCGCGACAAGGTGGCCAGCGCCAAGCTCAGCGCCCGCGAGCGCACCCAGTACCTGGATGCCTTGCGCCTGGGCCTGACCCGCTCGTCCTACCTGTCGTCGTAAGCGCGACGCGGCAAGCAAAAGCCCGGCCTAGGCCGGGCTTTTTGTTGGGGGTTACGCAAGCTGCGCGGCTCACCCGGCGAGCATGCCGACCCCGCGCGCCATCAGGCTGGCCAGCACCGGCATGGCCAGCAGCAGCAACAGCTCCAGGCGGATCACCCAGATCGTGCGGCGGGCGCTGGTCGGGCTGATCTGCGGCGCCCGGCCGGCCAGCAGGTCGTTGCGCCAGTTGAAGAAGGTCAGCGTCGGCACGATCGACAACAGGCCGATCAGCAGGAACAGGCCGACCTTGGCGTGGAACAGGCCGTTGTGCAGGTAGTAGTCCAGGCCCTTGCCGTACCACAGCACGCGTACCGCGCCGGTCAGCAGCACCAGGCCGGCGCTGATGCCGTAGGCGATGTCGATGCGTAGCAGGCGCCGCGCGGTGACGGCATCCAGCTCGGGCTTGAACAGGAGGTGCTCGCTGGTGAGCAGGGCGAACAGGATGAAGATCGACAGGTAGTGCAGGCTGGCGGCAATGGCATCGGCCATGGGCATTCCTCAGTGCGGATGGTTGGCGTGGACCGTTCTGTCGCGGCCCTGCTGCTTGGCAAGGTACAGCGCGCTGTCGGCGCGTTCCAGTAGCGCGGCCTGCGCCTCCCCCGCGGCGGCGATGGCGGTGCCCAGGCTGGCGGTCACGCTGAGGCTGTGCTGGCCGACGCTCATCGGCGTGCCGCCAAGGGTCTGGCGCATGCGCTCGGCGATGCGCTGCAGCTCGCCGGCATCATGCACGCTGACCAGGGCGATGAACTCCTCGCCGCCCAGGCGCACCAGCAGATCGTTCGGGCGCAGGGCCGCACTCATGCGCCGCGCGCTCTGCCACAGCACCTGGTCGCCGCCGGCGTGGCCGAACTGGTCGTTGACCCGCTTGAAGTGGTCGAGGTCGCAGTAGATCAGCGCCAGTTGCAGGCCCTGTTCGCCGGCAGCGGCCTGCTCGCGGGCGTAGAACTGCTGGAGTCCGGCACGGTTCCACAGCTGGGTCAGCGGGTCGATCAGCGCCTTGCGCTGTTCGCGGCTGACCGCCTGGCGCAGCATCTGCGCCTGCTGGCCGAGCGTGCGCAGGTGCAGGTAGCCCTCGACCAGGGTGGCCAGGTCGCGCAGGCGCAGGCCTTCCTCGGGCGTGAGGGCGCGTGGCTGCGAGTGCAGCAGGCAGAGGGTGCCGATCGGCTGTTCGCTCAGGCTGTACAGCGGCTGGCCGGCATAGAAACGGATGAAGGGCGCTGCCGTCACCAGCGGGTTGTCGGCGAAGCGCGGGTCCAGCCGGGCGTCCTCCACCACCAGCGGGCTGCGCGCCGCCACGGCATGGCCGCAGAAGGAAATGTCGCGCGGGGTCTGTGCCACCTCCAGACCGATGCGCGCCTTGAACCACTGGCGGTCGCGGTCGATCAGGCTGATCAGCACGCTATCCACCCGAAACAGCTCGCGGGTCAGGCGCACCAGGGTGTCGAGATACAGCTCGGCGGGTGTGTCGAGCAGTTCCAGGTCATCCAGTGCCCGTTGGCGAATGGCTTCATCGGGCGGGCAGGGGGCGGACAGCATCGGATACTCCGTTAGTGAGTGGCGGCGAACCAGGCATCGGCTTGGCGCAGGCGCCAGGCCAGGGTGCCGAGGCTCAGGCTCCTGAGCAGCATAAAGCATAGGAAGGCCAGCCACAGGCCGTGATTGCCCAGGCCCTGCAGCAGCCAGCCCAGCGGCAGGGCCAGGGCCACGCTGAGGAGCATGGCGTTGCGCATTTCCCGTGCCCGCGTGGCGCCGATGAACAGGCCGTCGAGCAGGTAGCTCCAGACCGCCAGCAGGGGCAGCGCGGCGAGATAGGGCAGATAGCCGGTCGCCAGTTGCCGCACGCTGGCGATATCGCTCTGCAGGGCGATGAACGCCGGGCCGGCGGCGAGGAAGAACAGGGCGAAGGCCAGGCTGGCCAGCAGCGACCAGCCGCCGGCGACCACCAGCGAGCGGCGCAGCGCGGCGCGGTCGCGGGCGCCGATGGCATGCCCGCACAGCGCTTCCACGGCGTGGGCCAGGCCATCCAGGGCATGCGCGGTGAGCAGCAGGCCGTTGAGCAGCAGGGCGTTGGCCGCCACCGTGGCATCGCCCAGGCGGGTGCCCTGCACGGTCATCAGGAAGAACACCAACTGCAGGGCCAGGGTGCGGATCAGGATGTCGCGGTTGACCGCCAGCAGCGGGCGCCAGCTCGCCCAGCGGCGCAGTGCAGCCCACTGCGCGCGGCCCGGGTGGTTGCGCAGGGCCTGGCGGGTCAGCGCCAGGCCGAGCAGGCAGCCGCTCCATTCGGCGATCACCGCGGCGCGGGCGGCGCCCATCACGCCCCATTCCAGGCCGAGGACGAAGAACAGCGCCAGCAGCACATTGAGCAGGTTGGTGGTGAGCAGCATGGCCAGGGGCGCGCGGGCATTCTGCGTGCCCAGCAGCCAGCCGATCAGGGCGTAGCTGGCCAGTGCCGCCGGCAGGCCGAGCAGGCGGGTGCGGAAGAATTCGCCGGTCAGCTGCTGCAGTTGCGCCGAGGGGCGCATCAGGCCCAGCGCCTGCTCGCTCAGCGGCACGGCCAGCAGGCCGAGCAGCAGGGCCAGGCCGCCGGCCAGCAGCAGGCCCTGCAGCAGCACCTGGCGCAGGGCGCCGCCCTCGCCGCGGCCGCAGGCCTGGGCGGCGAAGCCGGTGGTGCCCATGCGCAGGAACCCGCAGGTCCACACCAGCAGGGTGTACAGGCTGGCGCCGACCGCCACCGCGGCGAGCTGGTGGGCGTGCGGCAGGTGGCCGACCACGGCGCTGTCGACCAGGGCCACCAGCGGCACCGACAGGTTGGAGAGGATCATCGGCGCGGCCAGGGCCCAGACCCGCCGATGGGTCGGGGCGTGGCGCCAGGCGTCGAGCAGGGTGGACATCGCGGTACCAGGCAAAAAACCGATTATAGCGAGGCGTGTATAGCCTATTCGCGACTATCGACAGGCCCTGATAGCAGCAAGTGTTTCTGCCGCCCGGGTTCGTGGCCGGGGGCCGGCGACTAGACTTGGCTTATCGGTGCCGCCTGCACGGGCGGCCGAGGAGGTGAATCATGCACGTGGCCGAAACCCTGGCCCGCAGCTTGCGGCGGGCCGATTGTCATTACGATCTGGTCGAGCACCCGCACTCGGCCACCAGCCTGGAGTCGGCACGCAAGGCCGGCATTCCCGCGGCGCAGATGGCCAAGCCGGTGATCCTCGACGATCGCCGCGGGCATTACCTGATGGCCGTGGTCCCGGCCAACCGGCTGCTGGACCTGGGCAAGGTGCACAAGGGCCCGTGGCGCTGGCAGCTGACCAGCGAACAGTCGCTCGGCGGCCTGTTCCGCGACTGCGAGCGCGGCGCCGTGCCGGCCCTGGGCGAGGCCTACGGCATGAGCATGCTGGTGGACCCGGCGCTGACCCGGCAGGCGGACATCTACCTGGAGGCCGGCGACCACGAGAGCCTGGTGCAACTGCCGGTCGAGGAGTTCTTCAAGCTGGCGCCGAACGCCCAGCTCTGCTCGCTCTGCCAGTAACGGGGCGGGCCGCCGTCAGGCACTCGCGACGCCCAGGCGTGGCGTCGAGGAGACGGCTGTGCGCTGGCGGAGCGGGGGCTAGCTGACGATCAGGCTCAGCAGCCACAGGCCGAGCAGGCCGTAGATGACCATGCGGGCGAAGGCCTTGCGCACCCCGGCGCGCACCGCCGCGTAGAGCAGGAGCAGGCCGCAGATCATGGCCACCAGGCTGAGCAGGCCGATATCGGTGCCCAGGGCCTTGGCCAGGCCCTGCAGGAAGCTGCGCCCGGCGTCGGCGAACAGGCCGAAGAAGCCACTGAGGGCTTCGACGATGAAACGGATCAGGGTGCCGAGCGCGTGGCCCAGCCATTGAAAGACATCTTCGACCAGCATGTGCCAAGCCCGGCGGATGCCGCTCCCGCAGTGAATCACCAATGGCTGCGCAGCATGCCACAGGCAGGGCGGCGGGGGCAGGGTGCAACGCTGGCGGGGATGGCTCACCAGCTGCTGGCGACGGCGCGCTGGCAGGCCATCGCAGTGCTAGAACGCGATGGCGGCGGGCGCCTCAGGCTGTGGCAGCCTCAGGCGCTCGGTTTGCCAACAACGCTGGATTCATTGCCCGCTGAGCAGCGTCCGGGCATTGATCAGCATGGATTGCCCGACCGATACATAGTCCGGCGCGAGCATCGGTGAGTCGAAGCTGGCACTCGCCAGTTGTTCCTCTTCCTGCCGGCAGGCCTCGGCGGCCGAGGTGATCAGGGCCGTTGCCGCATCCGCAGCATTGACCGGGGCCTGATCGGCGAAGCTGAGGGCGCTTTGCGCCTCGGCCATGTCGAAGGCACAGTGGTCGGCCAGGGCCGCACCGGTTAGCAGTGCCAGGGTAGTGCCGGCGGCGATCAAGTAAGTGTGCATGGTTAGTCTCCTGGGCCCGTCGGCTAGTTGGTGAAGGCGCAGAGGGCGTAAATGCCGACCGTGGTCGAGCTTGAAGTCCCCGACCGGGCCAGTGTTGCCGTCCAGCTGGCGCTGGTGGGTGGGTAGCTCTGGATCACCTGCCAGTTGGCGTTGGTATTGCTGACCCCGCCGCCGAGGATTTTTTTGCCGGTGCTGCAATAGGCCGTGCAGTTCAGGGAGCCACTCGAACTGGTGCAACTGGCGAGGATCGTCTCCCAGGCGGTCAGGCCGGTTGCCCCCGTCTCGCCCTGGGCTCCGGTTGCCCCTTGTGGCCCTTGCGGTCCTGTTTCGCCCTGGATGCCCTGAGGGCCGATGTCACCCTGCGGCCCTTGCGCGCCGGTGGCGCCGACCTCGCCCTGGATGCCTCGAGGGCCGGTTTCACCCTGTGGTCCCTGCGCGCCGGTGGCACCGGTCTCGCCCTGGATGCCCTGAGGTCCGGTTTCACCCTGCGGCCCTTGCGGTCCGGTGGCGCCGGTCTCGCCCTGGATGCCCTGAGGTCCGGTTTCACCCTGCGGCCCTTGCGGCCCGGTGGCGCCGGTCTCGCCCTGGATGCCCTGAGGACCGGTTTCACCTTGCGGCCCTTGGGGGCCGGTGGCGCCGGTCTCGCCCTGCGGTCCCTGTGGTCCGGTTTCTCCCTGAGGCCCGGTTTCGCCTGTCTCACCCTGCTCGCCCTTGGTGCCGGGGCAGGCACCGTTGATGCCGTGCTCGCAGTCCCAAACCCGCTGCTCGAGGGAACCGAGCCCGCCCTTGAGGTTGGTCACGGTATGGTCGACGTTGTGATCGGCCAGTGCCGGCGTGCTCAGGCCAAACAGCGCTGCCGAGAGCAGGGCGGTAACCAGGCCGGTCGCGGGGCCGGGCTGGGAGCGGGGCGTTAGCGCTGTGCCGGGCCGCACCGGCCGAGCGGCGAAGGGCGGTGAGTCATTGCCAAGGTCGTTGATACGCATAACCGATGTCCTTTGTGAGGGAGGTCTGGGCATCAACTGTTCAATGGACTGCTCCTGTCCGCTCCCGATCGGGATGGCCTGCCTGCTCCTTAGGCCCGACTTCGGCTTGCACGCCGAAGCTGATTGCGATGCCTATGCACAGCGCCGGATGCAAGCGGCAACGCCTGCGTGAGGAACTGTTTCACTTTTGTTCTAGTGGCCTATTAATGGCGCGTAAAGCCGGTGTGTACGAAAAACCGGCACCCACCAGGAATAAGGGACGAATGGCAAAAATGCGCCAAATATGTGGCGATTCCATCGGCGTATTTTTTTGACTGTCAGGGTGGCGCAGTGATCGCCTCGGGCAGGGCGAATAGCCTAGCGGCGGGCCTATGGCGGGGCCCGGCCGTGGAGGGTTTCGCGGTGGTGGTGTTTAGCTGGCGCCAAAGAGACGTGGCATTGCTCGGCGTCACCCATTTGCCGGTGGGCGGCGAACGGGGTCTGGCGGTCCAGGGCGCAGGCGGTGGCCGCAAGCCTGGTTCTCAGCTCGAACTGGCCAGCACCAGACGATCGCGCCCTGCGCTTTTGGCGCGGTACAGCGCGTCGTCGACGCGCTTGAAGAAGGCCTCGGCGCTGCCGTCGCGCTGGGCGTCGTAGCTGCCGACGCCGAGGCTGGTGGTCAGCGGCAGGGTGCGGCCGCGGATGGTCAGGCCGTGCTCGGCCAGGTCCTGGCGGAAGCTTTCGGCCAGGGCGCGGGCCTGCTCCAGCGGGGTGTCCATCATCAGCACGGCGAACTCCTCGCCGCCCAGGCGCAGCAGGGCATCGCTGTGGCGGCGGAACACCACGCGCATGCGCTCGGCGAAGGCAGACAGGCATTCGTCGCCGGTGCCGTGGCCGTATTCGTCGTTGATGCGCTTGAAGAAGTCGATATCCAGCAGCACCAATGAAAGCTGCCCGCCCTGGCGTTGCACGCTGGCCACCAGGGCCGGGAACAGGCTGTTCAGCTGCAGGCGATTGCCCAGCTGGGTCAGGCTGTCGGTGCGGCTGAGCTGGTCATAGCGTTCGCGCTGCTCGAGCAGCTGCTGCTCCAGTTCGAGGGTGGTGCGGTACTCGCGGTGGCTGCGATTGAGGGCCAGCAGCAGGTAACTGAGGTAGAAGGCCAGGGTGATCAGCAGGGCCTGCTGCTCGTGGCGCTGGCTCAGCAGCACGGCCAGCCCCGGCAGGTACAGCAGGAGGATGGCGGCCATGCAGCGCGCCTTGCGCATGGAGAAGTTGAAGGCCATGGCGGTGCTGAAGGCGATGGTGCTGAGGGTGGCGATCAGCCGCGAGGCTTCGAACTGCGGGGCTGACAGCGCCCAGGCCTGGGCCAGGCCCCAGCCCAGGGCGGTCAGATGAATCAGGTACCAGTGGCGGTCGAGCCACTGCTGCAGGCAGGCGCTGCTGCTTTGCTGCGGTGGCCGGTGCAGCCAGCGCAGGGTCATCGTCAGGGCAAAGAAGGCGGCGACGCCCAGGCCGCTGAGGCGCATGGCGCCCGGCTGGGCGCTGAACAGCCAGGTCAGCAGCCAGGCCAGCAGGTAGTAGATGCCGCCCAGGCGGGTGCGGATGCGGGTGTCCTGCACTTCGCGCCAGAGGGCGAAGGTCAGGGGCTGACGCGGCAGATCGGTATCGGTCATGTGTTGTGATCACAAATGCGGCCGTCGCTAGCATAGCCCTCGGCAGCGCTGCGTGGCCAGCAGATTGCCAGCAGTGCCGTCGTTCAGCGCAGTATCAGCAATGGACCGCCGCTGGTGCGCAGCAGCTGAGTGGTGGTGCTGCCGACCAGGAACTGGCGAATCCGCGAGTGGCCGTAGGCACCCATCACCAGCAGGTCGATGCCCTGTTCGCGCTGGTAGGTGTGCAGGGCCGCCTCCACCTCGCCGGCGCGCAGCGCCAGATGCACCTGCAGGCCGCCCTGGCGCAGGCGCTGTTCGGCCCACTGCAGTTGGCTGCGGGCCGCGTCGCTGTCGCTGCCGACCATCAGCACGTGGACCGGCAGGCCCCGGCACAGCGGGCCGCTGGCGAGTTGCTCGACGCCCTGGCGGCAGGTGGGGCTGCCGTCGAAGGCCAGCAGCAGGTTGCGCGGCGCCTGGAAGCGCCCCGGGCAGACCAGGATCGGCCGGTGCAGGGTGCGGATCACGCTTTCCAGGTGGCTGCCGACCAGCCGGCCGCTGCTGTCGCCGGTCTCGCCCTGGTGGCCGATCACCAGCAGGTCGATCTCGCCTTCCAGCTCATGCAGGGTCTGCGCCAGGTCGCCGTGGCGCTGGCGCAGGTAGGGCGCGGCGACGCCCTGCTGGGCAACCCGCTCCTTGGCCGCCTGCAGCGCCAGGCGCCCCTGCTCCAGGGCCAGCCGGTTGCGTTGCTGGTCGAGTTCGGCCAGCTCCTTGAGCAGCTGTTCGCGGTTGCCCAGGCCGATGATCCCGGTGAGGTCGTTGTGCTGCGGGTACTGCTGGTGATCCAGCACATGCAGCAGGGTCAGCGGCGCCTGCAGGCGCAGGCTGGCCCAGGCGGCGTAGTCGCACACCGCCGCCGCGCTGAGGGAGGCATCGATACAGGCCATGACCTGGGACATCGTGGTTTCCCCTTGCCGCCGGCTGGTTACCCTAACAGTGTAGGTCGTGCCCGGTCGGTGCGGCGCCGTCAGCCGCGGCGGATCAGCCAGATGCCGGCGACGATCAGGGCCAGGCCGGCGGCCTTGCTCAGGGTCAGCGGCGCCTCGCGAAAGCCGGCCCAGCCGTTGTGGTCGAGCAGCAGGGCCATGCCCAGCTGGCCGGCCAGTACCAGCACCATGAACAGCAGGGCGCCGATGCGCGGCCCGGCAAAGGCGGCGGTGGCGATGAAGAAGGCGCCGAGCAGGCCGCCGCTCCAGTGCCACCAGCTCAGCCCGCGGAACGCGGCGAGGCCGTTGACCTCGCGCTGGGCCAGGACGATGACCAGCAGCGCCAGGCTGCCGACCAGGAACGACACCAGGGCGGCGGCCATGAAGCTGGACAGGTGCTTGGCCAGCTGACCATTGATCCCGGCCTGCAGCGGCAGGCAGGCCCCGGCGATCAGGGGCAGGACGAGTAGCCACCAGTTGGGCATGGCGATCTCCGGGCAGGAAAAGGGCCGCGCATTATGCGCCATCCTGTCGCCTCGGTCAGCTTGTGGCGGCGATCGCAAGGCTCTCCCAAGGGCGCGATGCGCACTGGCTGGCTCGTGCCAAGGCTCGGTGCGCTTGGTCAGGCGTCGAGTGCCTTGCGAAACTGTACCAGCGCCACCCGCTCGCCGTTGCCGCGCTGGCGTTCGACCAGGCCGCTCAGCTGGTAGCCCAGGCGCGCATACAACAGCAGGCCGGCGGCGTTCTGGTTGAAGCAGGACACGTGCAGTTCGCGGGCCTGGAAGTCGCGCGCGGCGAGGCGTTCCATGATCCCGACCAGGTATTGCGCCACGCCCTGGCCGCGGGCCCAGGGCGCGATCATCAGGTTGCCCAGGGCGCAGAACTCGCCGGGCTGGCACTGGTAGAAGTTGGCGAAGCCGGCCAGGCGCCGGTCGAGCAGCACCACCGTGCTGCCCTGGCGACTGGCGCAGGCCTCGGCCAGCTGCTGGCGGGTCAGCGGCCAGTGGGCGCGGGGGAAGGCGAAGAACAGTTCGTCGGCGTCGTGCACGAAGCCGACCACCGTATCGAGGTCGTCGGCCTGGGCCGGGCGATGGCTGAGCAGTCGGTCGTTCATTGCGGCGGGTACTGACTGAGGATCTTGCCCACGGTGGCGCGGATCGCCGCCTCGCGCTCGCTCGGCTGCTGTGGCGAGTGGCGCATGACCTGCTCGGCACTGCCGCGCCAGACCAGCTTGCCGTCGCGGCCATCGAACAGGTCGACCTGCAGGGTCGCCACCCGGTAGTCCAGGGTGCGCGTTTCGGTGTGCAGCGGCGCGCCCCAGTAACCCCAGCCGCCCCAGTAGCCGCCGGCATAGTTGGTGCTGACCTGTTCCTGGCGCTGGTCGACGATCAGCCAGGCCTGCACCCTGAGATCGGCCTGCGCACCGCCGGCCGCCGCGCGCAGGCCGCGCTGGTCGAGCTGCTCGCCGATCGCCTGGCGGATGCGCTGCTCGGTGAGGTCGCTCTGCAGGCGCGGGTCCTGCGGGCGGTATTGCAGCGCCGGTTCCTGCCAGCTCCAGCTGCGGTAGGCGGCGAAGTCGCGGCCGGCATCGTAGTCGCGTTCCACCTGCACGTTCTGGCAGGCGGCCAGCAACAGCAGGACGGGGATGATCAACAGGCGGGGCAGCATGGCGAAACCTCCGGGCTAGAGGCTCTATGCAAACCCATTGGCGGCCGTTCGGCAAGTGCGGCGGTTGGCCTCAGAACCCGTTTGCGATCTGCTGCGCGTCGGCCATGCCGCGTTGAAACGGGCTCTCGCTCGCGAGCGCGTAAACCGCTTCTCAGTCCGGCGGGTAGTCAGCCAGGGCCTGCTGCACCGCGCGGCGCAGGGCCTCGGCCCGTTCGGCCTGGCTGCCGGCGCTGGTCGCCTCGGCGCTGCCGCTCCACAGCGGTTGGCCGCTCTGGCCGTCGTACAGGTCGATGCGCACCACGGCCACTTCCACCTCGTAGCTGCGCAGCAGCGGGGCGCTGCCGTACAGGCCGTAGCGGTCGCCGTAGGGGCCGTGGCCGTAGTAGCTGCCGTAGTCGTCGCGCTGCTGGTACAGGCGGCGCTCCAGGCTGACCGCGATGCTGGCCTGCAGGTCGGCGGCGCCCTCGCTCGGGCGCAGACCGCGCTGGTCGAGGCCGTTGCCCAGCGCTTCGGCGATCAGCGCGCCGTCGGCCCAGGCGCTGCCGGCCGGCAGCTGGCCGTCGCGCCAGTTCCAGGTGCGGTAGCGGGCGAAGTCGCGCGGGGCGGCCGGGTAGGCGCTGCGGTCGAAATGCGTGGCCGCCGCCGCGGGGGCGGGCGGCAGCGGGCGACTGGCGGCGACATAGGGGTTGGGACTCTGGCAGGCGGCCAGCAGCGGCAGCAGAAGCAGGTAGCGCAGGACAGGCATGGCAAGACTCCGGTACTGACAGGCCGTGGAACACCACCTGCTAACGTGGCCGGCAGACCCAGTGCAGGTAGCGGCCGAGGCCGGCGAAGGTCGGGTGGCGGCTGTAGGCCAGTTCCATTTCCAGCAGGTCGGCGAGTTCCGCCTTGGCCTGGAAGTCGCTCGGCATGTAGTCGTGGAACACCCGCACCCCGCTCTGGATTTCGACCGTCCAGTGCCCGGCGAGTTGCGCCGCCAGTTCGCGCGGGTCGAGCGGGCGCTGCGGGGTCAGGCTCTGCCCTTCGCCGGCGAAGCGGGCCTTGCGCAGCTTGCGGAAGTGGCCCTTGAGCAGGTTGCGGTAGATCAGCGCGTCCTTGTTGTAGAAGGCCAGCGACAGCCAGCCGCCGGTTGCGGTGAGCTGGTGCAGCACCGGCAGGATGGCGTGCGGCTCGGCCAGCCACTCCAGCACCGCGTGGCACAGCACCAGGTCAAAGGGCTGGTTGAGCTGGCCGAGCAGTTCCTGCCAGGGCGCCTGGATGAAGGTGGCGGCGACGCCGGCCTCGGCGAAGCGCTGGCGGGCGCCGTCGAGCATGGGCTCGGCCGGTTCGGCCAGGGTCACGGCATGGCCGCGCTGGGCCAGCCACAGCGACATGTGGCCGAGGCCCGCGCCGATATCCAGCACGCGCAGCGGGCGCTCGGGCAGGGCTTCCTTGAGGTCGGCCTGGAGCACGGCCAGGCGGATCGCGCCCTTGGCGCCACCGTAGATCTTCTCGGCGAAGCGGGTGGCGAGTTCATCGAAGTGACGGTCGGTCATTGGGCGAAGCGCCTTTCGTTGTCGGCCAGTTTGGCTTGCACGGCCTGTTCCATGTCGATGCCCAGCTCGCTGCACAGCAGCAACAGGTAG
Organism: Pseudomonas sp. R-28-1W-6; assembly: GCF_009799925.1. GTDB lineage: Bacteria > Pseudomonadota > Gammaproteobacteria > Pseudomonadales > Pseudomonadaceae > Aquipseudomonas. The sequence continues at coordinate 57,347 of NZ_WELK01000003.1, read as the reverse complement.
AGGACGATATCGCCGACTTCCTGGCCGGCATGCTCCAGCTGCGCGGGGGGCAGCTGGCGCGACTGCTCTTCGCCGAGCCACTGGAAGATTTCCACCAGCTCGGCCATTTCCACGCTGGCGGCCATGGCCAGGTTCTTCGGGCTGTGGAAGGGGCGCCAGTGGTTGCGGTCGCGGATCGCGTGCAGGCGTTGGGTGAGTTCGACGAGGTTCATCGGGCAGGCTCCGTTCAGGGCGCATAGCTTCGACCCGAAGCGTGCGCATCGCAAGCCCGCGTTGGCGAACAGACTCGCCGTAGGGTGCGCCGTGCGCAGCAGAGTTCCGCACGTGGCCTGTGGTGCGCGCGGCGCACCCTACGACTCGGCGCCCTCCTTCTGCAGCAGCGCGGCCTTGCGCGGCACGCCCCAGCGGTAGCCGGTCAGGCTGCCGCCGGCACCGACCACCCGGTGGCAGGGCACCAGCAGGCCCAGCGGGTTGCTGGCGCAGGCACGAGCCACGGCGCGGGGGTGGCTGCCGAGCTGCGCGGCCAGTTCGCCGTAGCGCCGCGTCTGCCCCGCGGGAATGTCGCACAGGGCCTGCCACACCTGCTGCTGGAAGGCGGTGCCGCGCAGGTCCAGCGGCAGCCGGGCGGCGCGCGCCGGTTCCTCGATCTGCGCGACCACGGCGGCCAGCCAGGGCTGCAGGCCGGCCTGGTCGCGGCGCAGCTCGGCGGCGGCGAAGCGTTGACCCAGCTCGCCGAGCAGGCCGGCCTCGTCGTCGCCGAACAGCAGGGCGCAGGCGCCTTTCGCGCTGGCAGCGAGCAGCAGCAGACCCAGCGGGCAGGGGGCGATGGCGTAGCGCAGGGCTTCCCCGGCGCCCTGCCGGCGGCGCTGCGCCGGGCTCAGCGCGCCGGCCTGCTGGTACAGCGCGCGGGGGCCGGAGTAGCCGGCGTCCAGCGCCGCCTGCAACACCGAGCCGGCCTGGGCCAGGCCGGCGTCCAGGCGTTCGCGCCGCCGCGCCGCGGCCCAGGCCCGCGGCGTCAGGCCGGTGCGCGCCTTGAACGCGCGGGCCAGGTGCGAGGCGGACAGGCCGATGCGCGCCGCCAGCTGGTCCAGGCTCAGGGACTGTTCGCTGCACTCCAGCAGCCGGCAGGCGGTGATCACCAGGGCATCGAGCTGCTCGGCCGGGCTCTGCCCCCGGGGCGAGCAGCGCCGGCACGGGCGAAAGCCGGCCGCCTCGGCCGCGCCGGCATCGGCGTGGAAGCTGACGTTCTCGCGTTTAGGCCGGCGCGCCGGGCAGCTCGGCCGGCAGTAGATGCCGGTGCTGCGCACGGCGAAGACGAAGCGGCCGTCCTGCGCGGCATCGCGCTCGCAGACGGCTTGCCAGCAGCGGTCGGGATCGGGCATGGCGCTGTCCTCAATAAGCATGGGCTGATTGTCGGCCCGCCGGCCGGTGCTGCCAATGCACATCTGACTTTCAAAGCACTGGCTAAGCTGAGCGAGTCCGTTATGCGCAAGGAGGATGCCCATGCCGCGTCTGTGGTTGCTGTTGTTCTGCCTGCTGCCCCTGTGCGCGCCGGCTGCGGCGCCGCTCAGCGCGGAACAGCAGGCCTGGGTCCGCGAGCATCCGCGCATCCGCGTCGGCATCGAGCGCGCCGGCTGGGCGCCCTTCGATGTGCTGGACAAGCAAGGCCGGCATACCGGCCTCAGCGGCGACTACCTGGAGCTGCTCGGCCAGCGCCTGGGCCTGCGCTTCGAACCGGTGCTGCTGGACGACTGGGATGCCGCGCTCAAGGCCCTGCGCGCCGGCCGGGTCGACCTGCTGCCGTCGGTGGCCAAGACGCCCGAGCGTTCGGCCTACCTGGCCTTCAGCGAACCCTACCTGACCAGCAGCAGCCTGATCTTCACCCGCGCCGAGGTGGCGGTGCAGCGCATCGACGACCTGGCCGGGCGGCGGGTGGCCATCGAGCGTGGCTACGTGCTGCAGCAGGCGCTGCGCCAGCGCGTGGCGGACGTGCGCCTGCTGGAAGTGGCGGACAGCGAGGCGGCCCTGCGTGCGGTGTCGTCCGGGCGCGCCGATGCCTATGTCGGCGACATGATCGTCGCCAGCTACCTGATCCGCGAGCTGAACCTGACCAACCTGGAGCTGCGCGGCGAGACCGGGCTGTCCACCAGCGAGTTGCGCTTCGCCGTGCGCCCCGACTGGCCGCAACTGGTCGGCCTGCTGGACCAGGCCCTGGCGCAGGTCAGCCAGGCCGAGCGCGAGGCGATCAAGGAGCGCTGGCTGCCGCCGCTCACCGTATTCAACTGGCGGCGCCTGCTGCAGGTCGGCTGGCCCTACCTGCTCGGCCTGCTGGCGCTGGTCGGTTTCGTCCTGCTGTGGAACCGCCGCCTGGCCGTGCAGATCGCCGAGCGTCAGCGCGCCGAGGCCGAGGCGCAGCGCCAGCGCAGCACGCTGCTGGCGCTGATCAACGCGATCCCCGACCCGATCTGGTTCAAGGATGCCGAGGGCCGCTACCTGGGCATCAACCAGGCCTGCGCCGAGCTGTTCGGCCACAGCCGCGAGGCGGTCGTCGGCCAGCGCGACGAGGCGCTGCTCGAACCCGAGTGGGCGGCGACGCGAACCGAGCACGACCTCACCGCGCTGAACTGGACCGGCCCCTACGAGAGCGAAGGCTGGGCGCTCTACCCGGATGGCCGGCGCGCGGTATTCAACACCCTGCGCACGCCGTTCGCCGATGAGCGCGGCCTGCTGCTGGGGCTGGTCGGCGTCAGCCGCGACATCACCGTGCGCAAGCAGACCGAGGCCGAACTGGCCAAGGCCAAGGAGCTGGCCGAGGAGGCGGCGCGGCTGAAGTCGGACTTCCTGGCCAACATGAGCCACGAGATCCGCACGCCGATGAACGCCATCATCGGCATGTCGCACCTGGCTCTGAAGACCGAGCTGAATCCGCGCCAGCGCGACTACCTGGGCAAGATCCAGCAGGCCGGCCAGCACCTGCTGGGGATCATCAACGACATCCTCGACTTCTCCAAGATCGAGGCCGGCAAGCTGAACATCGAGAGCATCGACTTCGACCTGCAGCAGGTGCTGGAGAACCTGGCCAACCTGCTCGGCGACAAGGTGGCGAGCAAGGGCCTGGAGCTGGTGTTCAACCTCGACCCGGAGCTGCCGCAGCAGCTGGTCGGCGACCCGCTGCGCCTGGGGCAGATCCTGATCAACTTCGCCAACAACGCGGTGAAGTTCACCGAGCGCGGCGAGATCGAGGTGATCCTGCGCGCCGAACGCCTGGGCAGCGAACACCTCGAACTGTACCTGGCGGTGCGCGACACCGGCATCGGCCTGACGGAGGAACAGATGGGCCGGCTGTTCGAGTCCTTCCAGCAGGCCGACAGCTCGACCACCCGCAAGTACGGCGGCACCGGGCTGGGGCTGGCCATCTGCAAGAGCCTGGCCGAGGCCATGGGCGGCCGCGTCGGGGTGCAGAGCCAGGCGGGGCGCGGCAGCCTGTTCTGGTGCCGGCTGCCGCTGGGCATCGCCCGCCAGCAGGGCCAGCGCCTGCTGGCCAAGGCCGACCTGCGCGGCCGGCGGGTGCTGGTGGTGGACGACAACGCCAGCGCCCGCCAGGTGTTGCGCGAGCTGCTGGAGAGCATGAACTTTCGCGTCGAGGCGGTGGACGACGGCCGCGCCGCGTTGCGCCAGGTGGCGCTGGCGGCGCAGCAGGGGCAGCCGTTCGAACTGGTGCTGCTGGACTGGCAGATGCCCGCCATGGATGGCCTGGAAACCGCCCGCCGCCTGCTCGAACTGGGCCTGCAGCCGGCGCCGCACCTGCTCATGGTCACCGCTCACGGGCGCGAGGAAGTGCTGCTGGGCGCGCAGCGGGCCGGCATCGAGGATGTGCTGCTCAAGCCGCTGAATCCCTCGCTGCTGTTCGATGCGGTGATTCGCAGCCTGGGCGGCGAGGCGCCCACCAGCGGCGGCGGGCGCCTGCCGGTCGGCGCCCAGGTGCCGAACTTCGCCGGCCAGCGCGTGCTGCTGGTGGAGGACAACGAGCTGAACCGCGAGGTGGCCTGCGGCCTGTTGCAGGAGAGCGGGCTGGCGATCGACCAGGCCGAACATGGCGGCATCGCCCTCGAGCTGCTGCGCGGCGCCGCCGACGGCCACTACGCGCTGGTGCTGATGGACATGCAGATGCCGGTACTGGACGGTCTGGCCTGCACCGCGGCGATCCGCGGCGAGGCGCGCTTCGCCGCGCTGCCGATCGTGGCGATGACCGCCAACGCCATGCCCGCCGACCGCGCGCGCTGCCTGGCGGCCGGGATGAACGACCACCTGGGCAAGCCGATCGACCCCGACCAGCTGTGGGCGACCTTGCGCCGCTGGCTGCCCGAGGGGGCCGCGGCGCCGCAGTCGACGCCCGAGTCGGCGTCCGAGCCGGCGGCGGCCATCACCCTGCAACTGCCCGGGGTGGATGTGGCCAGCGGCCTGCGCCGGGTGCTGGGCCAGCCGGCGGCGTACCTGCGCCTGCTCGGCCGGTTCGCCGCCAGCCAGGCCGATTTCCCCGCCCGGCTGCGCGCCGCCCTGGCCGCCGGCGCCAGCGCCGATGCCGAGCGCCTGGCGCACAGCCTCAAGGGCCTGGCCGGCAGCCTCGGCGCCACCGTCCTGGCGGCCCGGGCCGCGGCGCTGGAGCGCGCGCTCGGGGAGGGCCGGCAGGCCGAGGTGGACGGGCTGCTGGCCGAGCTGGAAGGCAGCCTGGCGGAGCTGGTCGCGGCCATCCTCGCTCAGCAGCCGGCCGCGCCGGCGGCCGCGGTGGCGGTCGATCCGGGGCAGCTGCTGGCGCTGTGCCGCCAGTTGCAGCGGCTGTTCGACGCGGACGACCCGCGCGCCGGGAAAGTCTTCGACGAGCATGCCGAACTGCTGCGCAGCGCCTTTAATGAAGACTATGGGGCCCTGGCCACGGCGGTGCGCGGTTTCGATTTCGAACAGGCCCTGGCCCTGCTGCGCGATGGCGCCCGGCAGCGGCAACTGATGCTTTGATGGGGAGCGGCAAATGGACGACATGCTCGATCGGCCGGACCAGCCTCTGGTGCTGGTGGTGGACGATACGCCGGAGAATCTGCAACTGATGAGCGAGCTGCTGCTCGGCCGCTACCGGGTCAAGGTCGCCAGCAGCGGCGCCAAGGCCCTGCGCATCGCCGCCGGCAGCCCGCCGCCGGACCTGATCCTGCTCGACATCATGATGCCGGAGCTGGACGGCTATGAAGTCTGCCGGCGGCTCAAGGCCGACCCGGCCACGGCGGATATCCCGGTGGTGTTCCTCACCGCCAGGAGCGAGTCGGCCGACGAGCAGCAGGGCTTCGACCTGGGCGCGGTGGACTACATCACCAAGCCGATCAGCCCGCCCATCGTCCTCGCCCGCGTGCAGGCGCAGCTGCAGCTCAAGGCCAGCAACGACTTCCTGCGCGACAAGAGCGAGTACCTGGAACTGGAGGTGCGCCGGCGCACCCGCGACATGCAGCGCCTGCAGGACGTGACCATCGAGGCCATGGCCAGCCTGGCGGCGATGCGCGACAACCCGTGCGGCAAGCACCTGGCGCGGATCGAGCCCTACATGGCCACCCTGGCCGCGGCGTTGGCCCGCCAGCAGCCGATCCTGGCCGCCGAACTGGGCGGCGAACGCATCGCCCGGCTGGGCAAGGCGGCGCTGCTGCATGGCATCGGCAAGCTGATCCTGCCCGATCGCATCCTGCTCAACCCGGGACCGCTGCAGGGCGCCGACCTGCAGCTGCTGCACCGCCACGCCGAGGCCGGGCGCGATGCCCTGCTGGCGGCGGAGTCGAAGCTGGACAGCGGCACCGACTTCCTGCGCGATGCCCGCGACATCGTCTACAGCCAGCACGAGCACTGGGACGGCAGCGGCTACCCGCAAGGCCTGCGTGGCGAGCAGATTCCCCTGGCCGCGCGGCTGATGGCCGTGGTCGGCTGCTACGAGGAACTGACCAGCCGCCATCCCTACCGGCAGTCGGTGAGCCACGCCGAGGCGCTCAGGCAGATCAGCGCGGCCAGCGGCACGCGCTTCGATCCCTCGGTGGTACTGGCCTTCATCGAGGCGGCCGACGCCTTCGCCGGCATCGCCGGGCGCCTGGCCGACGATGAGGCCTCGATCCACTGCGAGCTGCAGCGCCTGGAGGAGTCGCTGGGGGAAAGCATCGAGATGACCCTGCCAGCCGACTGAACAGGCGGGGTGGTTGCGCCGGGCCGTTCTGCGCCAGGCCCATGCGGCTCAGTGCCAGTCCAGGCTCAGCGCCTCCTGCCAGGCGAAACGTTCGAAGTGGCTGGCCACCACGTGCTGGAGTTTTTCCAGGTCCGCCGGGTTGTTGCTTTCGACGTGCAGGGTCAGGCCCTCGTCGTCGGCCTGCAGGGTGCTGAGGCCGAAGGCGAACTCGATGCGCCCCTGCAGCTCGTCGAAGCTGACCGGCAGCTTGTGGGCGAAGTGCCTGCACAGTCGGCCGATGTAGCGCGCCGGGTTGCGGGTGGGGACAAAGGCGGAGCGTTTACAGGGGTTCATGGTTTCTCCTGAGTCGGTTCGTGGCGGCTGAGGCTGTGGCTTCCGGGTGTTGGGGCAGGGGGTTGGCCGGCGCACCCGGCGGCCGCGCCTCTGCTCATTTCAATACGCCACGGTGAAGCGCTGGCGGATGAACTGCGGCTGCTCGGTCTCATCGAGCAGGGCCACCGCCAGGTCGGCCACCGAGATCTGCGCGGGCGCGTCGCCGTTCATCAGCAGCTGCTCGCCGCCGAGGCGGAAGTGCCCGGTGCGCGGCCCCGGTTGCAGCAGGGCGGCGGGGGAGAGGAAGGTCCACTGCAGCTGCTGTTCTTCGCGCAACTGGTTGAGCAGCTGGCGCGCGCCCTCGGCGCCTTCCTTGTACTCGGCGGGGAAGTTTGGTGTGTCGATCAGCTGCAGGCCCGGCGCCACATACAGGCTGCCGGCACCGCCGACCACCAGCAGGCGCGCGACGCCGGCGGCCTTGGTGGCGGCGACGATGGCCTGGCTGCCGGCGATGTACTGCTCGCGGATATCGGCGCTGCCCCAGCCGGGGTTGAAGGCGCTGAGCACGGCATCATGGCCGCGCAGCTGGTTGCTCAGCGTGGCCACGTCATGCACGTCGGCCTGCACGGCGGTGAGCAGCGGGTGCTGCGGCAGCTTCTGCGGGTTGCGGACCAGGGCGGTGACCTGGTGGCCGCGGCTGAGGGCTTCTTCGAGCAGGGCCGCGCCGACATAGCCGGTGGCGCCGATCAGGGCGAGTTTCATGGGGCATCCTCGGTGAGTGGGGGTAGATGCATAATCACCGCTGGATAAAGCCGAGAAAAAGCGCCTTAATCGGCTTAGACAATTAAGCAGGGCTTAATAATGGAACAGCTCAAGCGCATGGCGCTGTTCGCCACGGTGGTCGACAAGGGCTCCATGGTCGCGGCCGCCGAGGTCCTGGGCATGACCCCCTCGGCCGTCAGCCAGCAGATCCGCAAGCTGGAGGAACTCACCCAGGTCAGCCTGCTGCACCGCACCACGCGCAAGCTGACCCTGAGCGAGGCCGGCGCCAGTTTCTACGAGAGTTGCGCCCAGGTGCTGGCCCTGGCCCAGCAGGCCGAGCAGCGCCTGGCCGAACTGCGCGATGCGCCGGTGGGCGAGTTGCGCATCGCCGCGCCGGTGGGCCTGCCCGGGCGCCTGCTCAGCGAGGCGCTGGCGCCGCTGCTGCGCGCCCATCCCAAGCTGAGCCTGCGGCTGTTCTTCCACGACGAGCTGATCGACCTGATCGAGCAGCGCATCGACCTGGCCATCCGCGTCGGTCAGCAGGAGGATTCCAGCCTGGTGGCCCGCCACGTGGCCGACTGGCGCATGCTGCTGTGCGCCGCCCCGGCCTACCTGGCGCGCTGCGGCCCGATCGAGGGGCCGGAACAGTTGCCCGGCCTGGACTGGCTCAGCCTGAACACCGACCGCTGGCAACAGGTGACCCTGCATGGCCCGGGCGGCGCGGTGCAGCGCCTGCGCATCGAGAGCCGGGTGGCGTGCAACAACATCCTCTCGGTGCGCCAGTTCACCCTGGCCGGCATGGGCGTGTCCCTGCAGCCGGAGCCGGAGATCCGCGAACTGCTGGCCCGCGGCGAGCTGCTGGCGCTGCTGCCGGCCTGGCAGGCGGCACCGCTCGGCATTCATCTGGTCACCCCGCGGCGCGACGCCCAGCCGGCCAAGGTACGCTATGCCATCGAGGCCCTGCGGCGTAGCCTGCTGGCTCGCTAATCTGGGCGAAAACGCCGGATTGCCGTATAACGACAGGCTTTCACGCCGCCTTTTCGACAGGACCCTAAGCCCGCGCAATGAAGACCCCGAAACGCCTGGAACCCGTGCTTGAAGATGGTTTGATCGACGAGGTGATCCGCCCGCTGATGAGCGGCAAGGAAGCCGCCGTCTATGTCGTGCGCTGCGGCAGCGAATTGCGCTGCGCCAAGGTCTACAAGGAGGCCAACAAGCGCGGCTTCCGCCAGGCCGCCGAATACCAGGAAGGCCGCAAGACCCGCAACAGCCGCGACGCCCGGGCCATGGCCAAGGGCAGCAAGCACGGCCGCAAGGAGCAGGAAGAGGCCTGGCAGAACGCCGAAGTGGCCGCCCTGTTCCGCCTGGCCGCCGCCGGTGTGCGGGTGCCCACGCCCTTCGACTACATGGACGGCGTGCTGCTCATGGAGCTGGTTGGCGATGGCGGCGGCGATGTCGCGCCGCGCCTCAACGATGTCGACCTGTTGCCCGAAGATGCCCGCGAACTCCACGCCTTCATGATAGGCGAGATCGTCAAGATGCTGTGCGCCGGCCTGGTCCATGGCGACCTTTCCGAGTTTAACGTGCTGCTCGGCCCGGACGGCCCGGTGATCATCGACCTGCCGCAGGCGGTGGACGCCGCGGCGAACAACCATGCCTTCAGCATGCTCGAGCGCGATGTGCGCAACATGGCCGAATACTTCGGCCAGTTCGCCCCCGAGCTGCTCTACACCAAGTACGCCAAGGAGATGTGGGCGCTGTTCGAGGCCGGCAAGCTGACCCCGCAAAGCGTGCTGACCGGCGAGTTCGACGAGCCGGAGGAAGAGGCCGACGTCGAGGCGGTGATGCGCGAGATCAAGGCCGCCCTGGCCGAGCAGGCGCGCCTGGAGGCCCTGCGCAACGCCGAGGATGCGGCGCGCGACGAGCCGCCACCGCCGCCCTGGGCCAGCTGATTGCTGCACATGCAAACGCCCGCCGAGTAGCGGGCGTTTTTCTTGCTGGTGTGTCCGTGTAGGGTGCGCCGTGCGTACCGCCAGGCCCCCGGGCGGGCATTGGTGCGCACGGCGCACCCTACGACGGTTTTGCGTGCTGTTGCTCGGCAACTGTACCGGGAAAACCGGCCGATCAGCTGCTAGTGTGCGCAGAGTTTCTTCGGAGCCCCGCCATGACCCCGTCGCATATCTGCCTGGCCCTGCTGGTCACCCTGATCTGGGGCATCAACTTCGTGGTGATCAAGCTCGGCCTGGCGGACTTCCCGCCGCTGCTGTTCTGCGCCCTGCGGTTCGCCCTGGCGGCGCTGCCGCTGCTGTTCCTGCGCGGCCCGATGCCGGCGCCGCTGTGGCGCATCGTGCAGATCGGCCTGCTGCTGGGGGTGATCAAGTTCGGCCTGCTGTTCGTCGGCATGCACCTGGGCATGCCGGCCGGGCTGTCGTCGCTGGTGCTGCAGAGCCAGGTGTTCTTCACCGTGCTGATCGCCGCCGTGCTGCTCGGCGAGCGCCCCAGCCGGCGCGCCTTGCTCGGCCTGCTGCTGGCGGCCGGCGGCCTGCTGCTGATCGGCGCCCAGCGGCCGCTGGGCGACAGCCTGCTGGCCTTCGCCCTGGTGGTCGCCGCTGCGCTGGCCTGGGCCTGCGCCAATATCGCCACCAAGCGTTCCGGGGCGACCGACATGCTGCGCCTGATCTGCTGGGTCAGCCTGGTGCCGCCGTTGCCGCTGCTGGGGCTGTCTTATCTGTTCGAAGGCCCGCAGGCGATCGCCACGGCGCTGAGCCAGGCCAGCTGGGCGGGGATCGGCGCGCTGCTGTACATCGCCTTCCTCGCCACCACGGTGGGCTTCGCCATCTGGAGTTTCCTGCTGCGCCGCTACCCGGCCAGCCAGGTCACCCCGTTCGCCCTGGCGGTGCCGGTGTCCGGGCTGCTGGCCGGCTGGCTGCTGCTGGGCGAGGCCCTGACCGCCGCCGGCTGGCTGGCCTGTGCCCTGGTGTTCGGCGGGCTGGCCATCACCGTGCTGCCGGCCGGGTTGTTCGGGCGGGGTGCTCGGGTGCCCGTCGACCCGGCCAAGCCATGACCTGAATCGCCGCGCCAGCCATGCCGTTGGTGCGTCCCGCAGGGCGCGTGCGGGGCGTCTTTCGCTGCCGGCGGGTTCTTGACCATTGGGCCAAGGGGGTCGAAGCTTGTCCCTCTGATCCGTCATGTTTTCAAGGACACCTCCCATGCAAGGCCAGGCTGAAGTCATCGAATACCTGAAAGACCTGTTGCGCGGTGAGCTCGCTGCCCGCGACCAGTATTTCCTGCATTCGCGGATGTACCAGGACTGGGGCTTCGACAAGCTCTACGAACGGCTCAACCACGAGATGCAGGAGGAGACCGAACACGCCGATGCCCTGCTCAAGCGCATCCTGTTCCTCGAGGCGACCCCGGACATGACGCCCAAGGCCATCCAGCCCGGCGCCAGCGTGCCGGACATGCTGCGCGCCGACCTCCGGCTGGAATACGAGGTGCGCGAGGCGCTGAGCAAGGGCATCACCCTGTGCGAGCTGCACCAGGACTATGTCAGCCGCGACATCCTCGCCCTGCAGCTCAAGGACACCGAGGAAGACCACGCCTACTGGCTGGAGCAGCAGCTCGGCCTGATCGACCGGGTGGGCCTGCAGAACTATCTGCAATCCCAGGCCTGATTCGCCGGCTTATCCTTTCTGGCAGCAGCCCGATTCCAGGTCCCTGAGAATCGGGCAATCCGGCCGATGGTCGCCCTGGCAGTGCTGCACCAGCTCGCCAAGGGTGTCGCGCAGGGCGCTCAGCTCGGCGATCTTGCGGTTCAGCGTGTCGATATGGCCCAGCGCCAGGGCCTTCACGTCGGCGCTGGCGCGCCCACGGTCCTGCCACAGGGTCAGCAGCTTGCCGACTTCCTCCAGGGAGAAGCCCAGGTCGCGCGAGCGCTTGATGAAGGCCAGCACATGCAGGTCCTGCTCGCCGTACAGGCGGTAGCCACTGTCGCTGCGCCCGGCCGGCCTGAGCAGGCCGATCGACTCGTAGTAGCGGATCATCTTGGCGCTGAGCCCGGATTGCCGGGCGGCCTGGCCGATATTCATGGCTGTTGCTCCTCGCTCGGCCGCCAGCGTTTCAGCAGCAGGGCGTTGCTCACCACGCTGACGCTGGACAGGGCCATGGCCGCGCCGGCGACCATCGGGTTGAGCAACCCTGCGGCTGCCAGCGGAATGCCCACCAGGTTGTAGATGAAGGCCCAGAACAGGTTCTGCTGGATCTTGCGCCAGGTGCGCCGGCTGATTTCCAGGGCCGCCGGCACCAGGCGCGGGTCGCCGCGCATCAGGGTGATGCCGGCCGCGTGCATGGCCACGTCGGTGCCGCCGCCCATGGCGATGCCGACATCGGCGGCGGCCAGTGCCGGGGCGTCGTTGATGCCGTCGCCGACCATCGCCACCACCGCGCCGCCCTGCTTGAGTGCGGCGATATGCGCGGCCTTGTCCGCCGGCAGCACCTGGGCGTGCACCTGGTCGATGCCCAGGGCGCGGCCCACGGCATTGGCGCTGCCGGCGTTGTCGCCGCTGATCAGGTGGCTGTGGATGCCGCGGGCGCGCAGGGCGGCGATCGCCTCGCCGGCCCCCGGCTTGAGGCTGTCGCCGAAGGCCAGCAGGCCGAGCACGCGCGGTTGCGGCGCGCATTCCAGCAGCCAGGACAGGGTGCGGCCCTCGGCTTCCCACTCGGCGGCGGTCGCCTGCAGCGGGCCGTGCAGGCCCAGTTCCTCGAGCAGGCGCTGGTTGCCCAGGGCCAGCAGGCGGTCCTCCACCCGGCCCTGGGTGCCACGACCGCTCAGGGCCTGGCTGCCGCTCACGCTCGGCAAGCGCAGCTGGCGGGCGCTGGCGGCCTGCAGCACGGCATGCGCCAGCGGGTGTTCGCTGCCCTGCTGCAGGGCGCCGGCCAGGCGCAGCAGTTGGTCTTCGTCACCGGCCACGGCGGCCAGGTGGACGATATGCGGCTGCCCGGAGGTGAGGGTGCCGGTCTTGTCGAAGGCCACCACGCCGACCCTGTGCGCCAGTTCCAGGGCTTCGGCATCCTTGATCAGGATGCCGTGGCGCGCCGCCACGCCGGTGCCGGCCATGATCGCCGCCGGGGTGGCCAGGCCGAGGGCGCAGGGGCAGGCGATCACCAGCACCGCTACGGCGTTGATCAGCGCCTGCTCCACCCCGGCGCCGGCCAGCAGCCAGCCGGCCAGGGTCAGCGCGGCGATCAGCAGCACCGCCGGGACGAACACCGCGCTGACCCGGTCCACCAGTTTCTGGATCGGTGCCTTGGCCGCCTGGGCGTCCTCGACCAGGCGGATGATGCGCGCCAGCACGGTTTCCCCGCCCAGCGCGGTGGTGCGCACCACGAGGCGCCCCTCGCCATTGATCGCGCCGCCGGTGACCCGGTCGCCGGGGGCCTTGCTCACCGGCAGGCTCTCGCCGCTGATCAGCGCCTCGTCGGCCTGGCTGTGGCCGTCGATGACCTCGCCGTCGACCGGGAAACGCTCGCCGGGCTTGACCACCACCAGGTCGGCCAGGCGCAGCTGGCTGATCGCCACTTCTTCCTCGCGCTCGTCGCGCAGGCGCACCGCGCGCTCCGGGCGCAGGGCCTCGAGGGCGCGGATGGCCGCGCTGGTCTGGCGCTTGGCGCGGCTTTCCAGGTACTTGCCGAGCAGGACCAGGGCGATGACCACCGCCGAAGCCTCGAAATACAGGTGCGGCACGTGGTGCTGCGCCGTGGCCCACAGGTACAGGCTCAGGCCGTAGCCGGCGCTGGTGCCCAGGGCCACCAGCAGGTCCATGTTGCCGCTGCCGGCGCGCACGGCCTTCCAGGCGGCGCCATAGAAGCGCGCGCCGAGGATGAACTGCACCGGCGTGGCCAGGGCGAACTGCACCCAGGCCGGCAGCATCCAGTGCAGGCCGAACCACTCGGCCAGCATCGGCACCACCAGCGGGGCGGCCAGCAGCATGGCCAGCAGCACGGCCAGGCGTTCGCGACGCAGGGCGACCTGCGGGTCGGCCGGCGGCGTGCTGTCGAGCGGGTGCGCCGAGTAGCCGGCGGCTTGCACCGCGGCAATCAGGCTGGCGACGGCGGTGCCCTGCAGCAGTTCGATGCGGGCCCGCTCGCTGGCCAGGTTGACGCTGACCGCACGCACCCCGGCGACCTTGCCCAGGGCCCGCTCGATGCGTGCGGCGCAGCTGGCGCAGGTCATGCCGCCCAGGCTCAGTTCGAGGGTCTGCACCGGCACCGAGTAGCCGGCCTGCTGCACCGCCTCGATCAGCCCGGGCAGGCTGCCCGCCGGCGCCTCGACCTGGGCCCGCTCGATGGCCAGGTTGACGCTGGCTTGGTGTACGCCCGGCAGTTTGCCGAGGGCTCGCTCGATGCGCCCGGCGCAACTGGCGCAGGTCATGCCGGCGATCGGCAGGTCGAAGCGGGTCAGGGGGGCGGTGTTGGTCATGGCTATCTCCTGAAGGCGAGTGCCTGAAGGATCAACCTTAACCCCGTGGCAAGGTCAAGCGGTGGATTACTGCATGGGCACCGGCAGCAGGGTCAGGCTGCCGCCATCCAGGGCGATGCGGTATTGCTGCACCACGCCGGCCTGGATCTGCACGCGGGTGCTGCGGATCTGCTCGAAGCTCGGCTCGCAGCCCAGCCCGCCCATGTAACCCAGGCGGATGCCGACTTCGCCGGGCGGCAGGTTGAAGGACGCCGACTGGCCCTGATACAAACGAGCGGCCAGGTGGTCCTGCAGGTAGACGCTGACATCGCAGGTGGTGGCGATTTCCAGGCGGTCGCGGGCCACGATCAGCACGCCGTAGTAAGCGGGGCTCGGCGACAGCTCGGCGGCGCCAAGCCAGGAACTGAACAGGCTGGCGCAACACAGCACAAGGGCGGGGGGCAGGCGCATGGGGGGCTCCGCGAAATCTGGGGGACTCAATCGGTCAGTATCGGCCTGGACTGCCATTGCTTGACCTTGCCACGGTGGCAAGCTGCAGGCTAGTGGCCTGTGCGGCTAATCCGTGCATTCAAGTTCGAGTGCCAGGGTTTGCCATGCAAGGCGCCGCGACGAGTCGTAGCAGGGCTACGGTGAGGAGCGGCAACGCCGTATGGCGAATTCTGGCGCCGAAATTGAGTATTTGAATTAGCCAAACAGGCCACTAGGGCTTGATTTGATAAAGGAGTTGCGACATGCAGGTATTTCAGGTTCAAGGCATGAGCTGCGCGCATTGCGTGCGGGCCATCACCCAGGTGCTGCGCGCGGAGGATGCCTCTGCCGTGGTAGAGGTCGATCTGGCCAAGGCGCAGGTACGGGTCGACAGCGTATTGAGTGTGCAGGAAATTGCCGCGCTGATCGCCGCGGAGGGTTATGCGGTGGATTGCCCGAGTTGAGGGGCGCGGTGGCGGTGCCGAGGTGTTTGCGGCTACAGTGCTAGCAAGAAATATACTGAAATATTCGGTGCCGAGTTCTCAGGGCGGTACCGATTGCTGGCAGGAGACCTCTTGTATGCCGCTGGATCGTGGTTTGCCCTTCGTCATGGCCGTTCTGGCCGCCTTCACCTGTTCTTCTGTCCAAGCCAATCAGACCGCTGCCACGCCACCACCGGCGCAGGTGCTGGTCGAGCAAGCCAAGCTGGAAGATCTGGCCTTCTACCTGGAGTACCCGGGGCGTACCGCCGGTTATCGCGAGGTGCAGGTGCGTGCCCAGGTCAGCGGCATCCTGCAGCAGCGCAGTTATCAGGAAGGCTCCCAGGTGAAGCAGGGGCAGGTGCTGTTCAGCATCGATCCGCGCACCTATCAGGCCGCCCTGGCCCGTGCCAAGGGCGCCCTGGCCCAGGAGCAGGCACGCTACCGGCAGACCGAGCGCGACCTGCGGCGTATTCGCGAACTCCAGGCAAAGGGCTTTGCCAGCGAAAGCGAGCTGGATAACGCCATCTCCAACTTCGAGCAGAGCAAGGCCAATATCGAGGCGGCCAAGGCCGAGGTGCAGTCCAAGCAGATCGATCTCGACTACACCACGGTGGAAGCGCCGATCTCCGGCATCACCAGCAAGGAAGCGGTGTCCGAAGGCAGCCTGATCGTCGCCAATGATCCCAATTCCAGCCTGCTGACCCAGATCACCCAGCTCGACCCGATCTACGTCAACTATGCCTATGCCGACCGCGAGGCAGCACGTCTGCGCGAGGCGGTGCAAAGTGGCGAAGTGCGCCTGCCGGCGGGCAACCAGCTGACCGCCGAGATCATCTTCGGCGATGGCACCCTGTATGCGCAGAAGGGCAAGGTCGACTTCACCGACAGCCTGGTGGACAAGGGCACCGGTACCGTCAGTGCCCGTGCCATCGTGCCCAACGCCGAACAGGCCCTGCTGCCTGGCCAGTTCGTGCGCATTCGCATCTCCGGGATGATCCGGCCCAAGTCCATCACCGTGCCGGAAAAGGCCCTGGCCCAGAGCCCGGCCGGCAACTTCGTGTATGTGGTCGATGAGCAGGGCCTGGCCCAGCTGCGCCCGGTGGATACCGACGTGATCAACCAGGGGCGCTGGGTAATTCGCTCGGGCCTCAAGGAAGGTGAGCGGGTCATCGTCGACGGCCTGATTCGCGTGCGGCCGAAACAGCCGGTGCAGATCGTGGATGCGCTGCCGACTCAGCAGCCATAAGGGAGCCTTGCCGTGATCTCACGTTTCTTCATTGATCGGCCGATCTTCGCCGCGGTGGTTTCCATCGTCATCACCCTGGCCGGCCTGGCCGCCATGCAAAGCCTGCCGGTGGCGCAGTACCCGGAGATCCTGCCGCCACAGGTGCAGGTCACCACCAACTACCCAGGCGCCAGTGCCCAGGTCATCGCCGAAACCGTGGCGGCACCGCTGGAGCAGCAGATCAACGGTGTGGAAGGCATGATCTACCAGCTGTCGACTTCGGCCGGCAGCGGCAGCATGAGCCTCTCGGTGTACTTCCAGGTCGGTCGCGACCCGGACCAGGCCACCATCGACGTCAACAACCGGGTGCAGGCCGCGCTGTCCAAACTGCCGGAGGAAGTGCGCCGCCAGGGCGTGACGGTGATGAAGAAGTCGTCGGACATCCTGCAGATGGTGACGATGTTCTCCCCGGACGGCTCGAAGACGCCGCTGGAAATCAGCAACTACGCGCTGATCAACGTCATCGACGAGATCAAGCGCCTGCCCGGCGTGGGTGACGTCACCCAGTTCGGCGCCAAGGACTACTCCATGCGCGTCTGGCTGCGCCCGGACAAGCTGGCGCAGTACGGCCTGACGCCGACCGACGTGGTCAACGCCATCCGCGAGCAGAACTCGCAGTTCGCCGCCGGCAGCTTTGGCCAGGAGCCGCTCAACGAGGCCCAGGCGTTCACCTACACGGTGACCACCCAGGGGCGCCTGGTCGATGCCAAGGAGTTCGAGAAGATCATCCTGCGCAGCGACGAAAGCGGCGCCAGCCTGACCCTGGGCGATGTCGCCCGGGTCGAGCTGGGGGCGCAGGACTACTCGCTGGTGACCTCGCTCAACGGCCAGCGCAACGCCTCCTTCGGCATCTACCCGCAGCCGGGCGCCAACGCCCTGGATACCGCCCAGGCCGTGCGCGACACCATGGCGCGGCTGGCCGAGCGTTTCCCCGATGGCATCGAATACAAGATCCCCTACGACACCACGGTGTTCGTCGAGGTCTCCATCGAGGAGGTGATCCACACCTTCTTCGAGGCCCTGGCCCTGGTGGTGCTGGTGGTTTTCATCTTCCTGCAGAACTGGCGCGCCACGCTGATCCCGGTGCTGGCCATTCCGGTGTCGCTGGTCGGCACCTTCGCCGGCATGTACCTGCTGGGCTTCTCGATCAACCTGCTGACCCTGTTCGGCCTGGTGCTGGCCATCGGCATCGTGGTGGACGACGCCATCGTGGTGATCGAGAACGTCGAGCGGGTGATGCGCACCGAGAAGCTGTCGGCGCGCGAGGCGGCGATCAAGGCCATGGAGGAGGTGACCGGGCCGATCATCGCCATCGTCCTGGTGCTCTGTGCGGTGTTCGTCCCGGTGGGCTTCCTCGGCGGCCTCAGCGGCGAGATGTACAAGCAGTTCGCGATCACCATCGCGGTGTCGGTGGTGATCTCCGGTATCGTCGCCCTGACCCTGTCGCCGGCACTCTGCGCGCTGCTGCTGAAGGACGAGCACAAGGAACCGATTGCGCCGTTCCGCGTGTTCAACCGCGCCTTCGACAGGATGACCGAGGCCTATGGCGCCGGGGTGACCTTCTTCCTCAAGCGCTCGCTGGTCGGCCTGCTGCTGTTCGGCGGCATGATCGCCCTGACCATCGGCCTGTTCTCCCGCGTGCCGACCTCGCTGGTGCCGGACGAAGACCAGGGCTATGTGCTCAATGCCTACTTCCTGCCACCGGCGGCCTCGCTGTCGCGCACCGATGCGCTGACCAGCGACTTCGACAAGAAGCTGATGGCGCACCCGGCGACCCGCGACGTGGTGACCTTCGCCGGCATGGACATCCTCTCCAACAGTAACCGCACCAACGCCGCGGTGACCTTCGTGCCGCTCAAGGACTGGAAGGAGCGCACCACGCCCGAGCTGGATGCGCGCAACCTGACCCGGACCTTCATGGCCATGGGCATGCAGGAGAAGGACGGCATGATGGCCTCCTTCAACCCGCCGCCGATCACCGGCATGAGTACCACCGGCGGTTTCGAGGCGTTCATCCAGAACCGCGCCGGTGCCACGGCCCAGCAGATGGCGGCCAAGGTCCAGGAGTTCCTCGCCGCGGCGGCCAAGCGTCCGGAGCTGGCCGGCATGCAGACCACCTTCGCCGCCAACGTGCCGCAGTACTTCGTCGACCTCGACCGCACCAAGACCCGCGCCCTGGGCGTGGCGGTCAACGACGTGTACACCGCCATGCAGTCGACGTTCGGCAGCTACTACGTCAACGACTTCAACCTGTTCGGCCGTACCTGGAAGGTCAGCCTGCAGTCCGAGGCCGAGTTCCGCCGCAAGCCGCAGGACCTGTCGCAGGTCTATGTGCGCTCCAACAGCGGCGACCTGATTCCGCTCTCTTCGCTGATCAAGGTCGAGCGCATCCTCGGTCCGGAAACCTTCACCCGCTTCAACGTC
The DNA here is from genome assembly GCF_009799925.1 of Pseudomonas sp. R-28-1W-6. Lineage (GTDB taxonomy): Bacteria > Pseudomonadota > Gammaproteobacteria > Pseudomonadales > Pseudomonadaceae > Aquipseudomonas. The sequence continues at coordinate 38,925 of NZ_WELK01000003.1, read as the reverse complement.
TACCCGGCGGCGAAGATTCTCGGTGGGCCGGCGCCAGGCTACAGCTCCGGGCAGGCGATTGCGGCGATCCAAGAGGTGGCGGCCGAGGTGCTGGGCAGCGACTACACCGTGGGCTGGATTGGCTCGGCCTACCAGGAACTGGCCAGCCAGGGCACGGGCTCCATCGCCTTCGTCTTTGGCCTGATCATGGTGTTTCTCATCCTGGCCGCCCAGTACGAACGCTGGAGCCTGCCGCTGGCGGTGGTCACCGCGGTGCCATTCGCGGTGTTCGGCGCGATCCTCGCGGTGTGGCTGCGCGGGATTCAGAACGACCTGTACTTCCAGGTCGGCCTGATCACCCTGATCGGCCTGGCGGCGAAGAACGCCATTCTGATCATCGAGTTTGCCGTGATGCTGCGCGAGCAGGGCAAGGGCATCTTCGAGTCGGCGCTGGAAGCAGCCAAGCTGCGCTTCCGCCCGATCGTGATGACCTCGCTGGCCTTCATCCTCGGTTGCGTGCCGCTGGCCATCAGCAGTGGCGCCGGCTCCGCCAGTCGTCACTCGATCGGTACCGGGGTGATCGGCGGCATGCTCGCCGCGACCCTGCTGGCGATCTTCCTGATTCCGATGTTCTACCTGTGGGTCGAGAGCTTCAGCGCCAAGCTGGATAAACTGGGCAAGAAGCCGGTTGTGGCCGGCGATAGCCCGCACTAAGTCCGATGGGGCTTGCCGGCAGCGCCACCTTCGGGTGGCGTTGTCGTCTTTAGGGGTTGTACGACGTGAACTTGCCGATTCTACTGATCCTCGGGGCACTGAGTGCCTTCGGGCCGATGGCCATCGACTTCTACCTGCCGAGCTTCCCGGCCCTGGCCCAGGCCTTCGCCACCGATGTCGAGCAGATCCAGCTGTCGCTGGCCTCCTACTTTGCCGGCATTGCCATCGGCCAGCTGATCTACGGGCCCCTGGCGGATCGTTATGGCCGGCGGCGCCCGCTGCTGGCGGGCGTCTTGCTGTTCACCCTGGCCTCGCTGGGCTGCGCCCTGACCCAGAGCCTGGAGGGGCTGATCATCGCGCGTTTCGTCCAGGCCCTCGGCGGCTGCGCCGGGATGGTGATCTCCCGGGCGGTGGTGCGCGACCTGTGCGATCCGCTGGCCTCGGCGCGGATCTTCTCCAAGCTGATGCTGGTCATGGGCGTGGCGCCGATCCTCGCGCCCCTGGGCGGCGGCGTGCTGCTGGAGTGGTTCGGCTGGCAGTCGATCTTCTACGGCCTGATGCTGTTCAGCGCACTGTGCCTGCTGGCCGTGCTGCTCTGGCTGCCGGAAACCCTCGCGGCCGACGCCCCGCGCGCGCCGCTGAGCGGGGCGTTGATGCGCTACATGCGCCTGCTGGGCGACTGGCAGTTGCTCGGCCACGGCCTGACCGGCGGCGTGTCCATGGCCGGGATGTTCGCCTATATCGCCGGCTCGCCCTTCGTCTTCATCGACCTCTACGGCCTGTCGCCGCAAGACTATGGCTGGCTGTTCGGCCTGAATGCCGCCGGCTTCATCGTCACCGCCCAGTTCAATGGCTGGCTGCTGCGCCACCACGGCCCCGGCCACTGGCTGCAGCGCACGGTGTGGGTCTTCCTGCTGGCGAGTGTCGCGCTGCTGGGCGTTGCCCTGGCGCAGCCACAGGCGCTGTGGCCGCTGCTGATTCCGTTGTTCATCTGCATCGCCAGCCTGTCGTGCATCCTGCCCAACGCCTCGGCCTGCGCCATGGCCGGGCAGGGCAGCCATGCCGGCAGTGCCTCGGCGCTGATCGGCTCGCTGCAGTTCAGCGTGGCGGCCGCGGCGGCCGGCCTGGTCGGCGCGTTGCATGACGGCACGGCGCGGCCGATGGCGATGGTCATCTGCCTGTGCGCGGTGCTGAGCGTGCTGCTGGCGGTGGTGACGGCGCGTCATGCGCGGCGCCTGTCTCTGGAGTTCTGACAGCCGGGGCAACGCCTCGCAGGCGTGCGCACGGCGCACCCTGCTCGGGCGCCGCTGGCGCTTGGTTTATCCGATCCGCGGGGTTGCCGTCAGCGAGGCGGTGAAAAGATGCTGCACAGGTTTAACAGGCACTGCGCCATCAACTGGCGGTTTGCATCTGTGGCGCTGGAACTGGAGCTCGCCAAGGCAGGGCGTGTGGCGCCTGCAGCCGTGCTTGCAGGGTGGTGACGAATGCGCGGGCTTCTGCCTCGCTGCGAAAGGTGACGCCGTGTTGATCCATGCAAACCTGCCAGCGATTGCCGTTCGGGGTCATGACCTGGCGAATTAAGACGTTCATTGCACGCCTCCACAGGAAGGGGAATGTGCAGTCTAGTACCTTGCCGCGGGTGTTTTATGACCTGGATCAACCAGCCGACTGATGGTCGCCGCGCAGCCAGTTGACCAGCTGAATGGCACTCAGCGGACGGCTGAACAGGTAGCCCTGGCACTGTTCGCAACCCAGCTGGCGCAGGGCCTGCAGCTGCGCGGGGGTCTCCACGCCCTCGGCCAGTACGCGCAGCTTGAGGTTGCGTGCCAGGCCGACGATGGTGGCGACTATCTCCAGGTTGGCCTGATCCTCCGGCACCCCCTGCATGAAGCTCTGGTCGATCTTCAGCTTGTCCAGCGGAAAGCGCCGCAGATAGGCCAGCGACGAATAGCCGGTGCCGAAGTCGTCGACCGCCAGCTTGAGGCCGAGGGCCTTGAGGGCGATCAGGGTTTCCCGCGCCTGTTCGACGTTGTCCATCAGCGCTCCCTCGGTGATCTCCAGTTCCAGGCAGGCGGGCGGCAGGCCGCTGTCGTGCAGGGCTTCGCGCACCTGCTGGAGCAGGTCGGCCTGGCGGAACTGGCGCGGCGACAGGTTGACCGCCAGGGTCTGCAGGTCCAGGCCCTGCTGGCGCCAGAACTGCATCTGCCGGCAGGCCTCGCGCAGTACCCAGGTGCCGATCGGCACGATCAGCCCGGTGTCCTCGGCCAGGGGGATGAAGCGCGCCGGCGAGACCATGCCCTGCTCGCTGTTCCAGCGCAGCAGCGCCTCCACGCCGATGGCGCGGCCGCTGGTGCTGTCCAGCAGCGGTTGGTAGTGCAGGCTGAATTCGTTGCGCTTGAGCGCCTGGCGCAGCTGGCTTTCCAGGGCCAGGCGACTGTGCGCCTGGTGGGTCAGGCCCTGGGTGTAGAAACGGTAGGTGTTGCGGCCTTCCTGCTTGGCCTGGTGCAGGGCGGCTTCGGCATTGCGCAGCAGCTCGTCGCTGGCCAGGCCGTCGTCCGGGTACAGGCTGATGCCGATGCTGGCGCCCAGGTAGACCTCGCGGCCGTTGCTCATCTGCAGCGGCCGCTCCAGCAGGGCGAGCAGGGTGCGGGCGATGCTGGCGGCCTCTTCCGGGCGCTGCAGGTTTTCCAGGACGATGAGGAACTCGTCGCTGCTCAGGCGCGCCAGGGTGTCCTCGTTGCGCAGGCGCTGCTGCAGGCGGCGCGCCACGGCGATCAGCAGCTCATCGCCGATCTTGTGGCCGAGGCCTTCGTTGATGGTCTTGAAGTGGTCGAGGTCGAAGAACAGCACGGCCACCCGTTCGGCATGCCGCTGGGCGTGTTCGAGGGCGTGGTTGAGGCGCTCGTTGGCGAACAGGCGGTTGGGCAGGTCGGTGAGGGGGTCGAAGTGCACCAGGTGGGCCAGGCGTTCCTGGCTGTCGCGGTACTGGCTGAGGTCGGTGAAGGTCAGCACGTACTGCGCCTGCTGCGGGTCGCTGCCGCGCACCCGGCTGACGGTCAGCCAGAAGGGGAAGGGCGAGCCGTCCTCGCGGCGGCTGCTCAGTTCGCCCTGCCAGTGGCCGCTGTCCTGCACCTTGCGCCACAGGGTGCGGTAGCGCGTGCGCTCGACGCTGTTGCCGGGCAGCAGCAGCGGCAGGCGCCGGCCGATGGCCTGCTGCGGGCTGAGCCCGGTGATGCCGGTGAAGGCCGGGTTGCTGGTGAGGATGCGCCGGCTGGCATCGACGATGACCACCGCCTCCTGGGTGCTTTCGAAGACCGTAGCCGCCTGTTGCAGGGCCAGCTCCTGCTGCTTGCGCAGGCCGATGTCCTCGACCACCGAGATGAAGTAGTGCGGCGCGCCGTTGGTGTGGCGCACCAGGGTGGCGCTCAGGTTGGCCCACAGCAGGCTGCCGTCGCGGCGCCGGTAGCGTTTCTCCAGGCTGTAGCGGGCGATGTCGCCGGCGAGCAGGCGCTCGACCTGCTGCAGGTCGCTGTCCAAGTCGTCAGGGTGGGTGATGTCCTGAAAGGTCAGCTCGAGCAGGTCGTCGCGGCTGTAGCCGAGCATCTGGCACAGGCGCTGGTTGACCCGCAGCCAGTGGCCGTCGGGCGCCAGGTGGGCGATGCCGACCGCGGCCTGCTCGAAGGTGGCGCGAAAGCGCAGCTCGCTCTGCAGGCGCTCGGCATCGCGCTGGTGCTGGCGCAGGGCCAGGCCGGCGAGGCGGGTGAACTCGGTGACCAGGGCGATATCCTCGGGGGCCGGGCGGGCCACGCGGCGATAGTAGATGCCGAACACCCCGAGCACCTCGCCGATATCGTTCTTGAACGGCAGCGACCAGCAGGCGCGCACGCCGGCCAGGGCCGCCTGGTCGCGGAAGCTGGCCCAGTTCGGGTGGCTGGCGATGTCCTCGACTACGGTCAGTTCGCCGCTGGCGGCGGCGTGGCTGCAACTGCCCAGGCCGCTTTGCGCGGGCAGGTTGTCCAGGGCGCTGGCGTAGCTGCCCGGCAGGCTGGGCGCGGCGAGGACGCGCAGGCGGCCCTTGTCCAGCTGCATGATCGAGACCAGCATTTCCGGGTTGATCGATTCCAGCCGCAGCACCATGTCGTTGAGGGTTTCCCGCAGCGGCCGCTGCGCCAGCATGCGGTCCAGCACGGCATTGCGCGCCTCCTGCAGGGCCTGGGTCTGGCGCCGTTCCTGGATGTCGCTGAGGCTGCCGTGCAGGCCCAGGCCGTGCTGCTCGCCGGCGGCCAGGCGCAGGGAGATCCAGCGCGTGTGGCCGTCCGCTTCGAGCAGGCGGGTTTCCCCCAGCCAGCCGCTGTCCTGGCGCGCGAGGATGGCGGCAATCCGCTGGCCGAGCGCTTCGCGCTGCTCGGTTGCGATGAAGTCGAGCAGCGGGCGGCCCAGGCTCTCGCCGATGCTGTAGCCGGTGATGCTCTGCCAGGACGGGTTGAGGAAGGTCAGGCGGCCGCAGCTGTCGGTGAGGAAGATCGCCTCGTGCAGCTGTTCGACCAGTTCGCGGTAGCGCGCCTCGCTGGCTTCCAGCTCGTCATGGGCCTTCTTCTGCAGTCCCAGGTCGATATCGACGCAGTACATCTCCAGCTGGTTGCGCGCGTTGCGCAGCAGCAGGTGGCTGGAGTACACGTGCACCGGGCTGCCGTCGCGGCGCTGCAGGGTCAGCTCGCTGGCCGGGATGGCCGGTCCGCCGATCATCCAGGCGTTGATGTCGTTGACCACCTGGGCGCGCATCGGCGGCGGCACGATCAGCTCCTCCAGGCAACGGCCCATGGCGTCGGCCACGTCGTAGCCATACAGCTGGGCGCTGGCCTGGTTCCAGAAGATCACCCGGCGCTGGCGGTCGTAGCCCTGCACGGCGATGCGCGGGGTCTGCTCGAACAGCTGGCGGAAGCGCTGTTCGCTTTCGCGCAGGGCCTGCTCGTCGCGCTTCTGCGAGCTGATGTTCTGCACGCTGCCCTGGCTCTTGCCGGCGGCATCGCGCCTGCCGCGCAGCATCAGCCACACCGGCGGCTGGTTGTTCGGATGATTGAGCCGGGCGTTGACCCGCAGCGGCGCGCTGCCGTCGAACAGGCCGAGCAGGGCGCGCTGCACGGCGTTGCGGTCGGCGGGGTGGAGCCAGCCGAGCAACTCCTCCAGGCTGCTGCTACTGGGCGCGGCCTCGCGTTCGAGCAGGCGCAGGGCCTCGGCGGACCAGTGGAAGCGGCCGTCGTAGCGCCAGTTGCCCAGGCCGGCCTCGCGCTGGGTCTGCTGCAGCTGCTCGGCATGGCGCCGCAGGCTGTGTTCCAGGTGGCGCTGGGTGTGCTGGTCGCGCTTGGCCAGCAGCAGGATCAGCAGGCTGCTGACCACCACGAAGGCCAGGCCCTTGTAGGTCTGTGCAGTACTCAGGGTGGCCTGCTCGAGATTCAGGGACAGCAGCAACCAGTCACTGAACAGGATCCATAGGGCGCTGAATAGAACGTAGCTACCGGCCAGTCGCCAAGGCCGAGAAACCGTGGGTTGCATCCTGAACCCCCAGTGCTGAAAGTGTGTGAGGCTCCGTGCCACTGCCTGGGACGGCGAAGCTGAATTTCAGTCTAGCCGCTCCTGCCCGGCCTGCTGGCACTTTGTCATAGGGGGCGCGCCCGCCGCGCGCCCCCTGCCTGCCTCAGAACCCTTCGAGGACGATCTTGCCGCGTGCCGTGCCGCTTTCTAGCAGGGCATGGGCGCGGCGCAGGTTGGCCGCGTTGATGGGGCCGAAATGCTCGGCCAGGGTGGTCTGCAGCACGCCATCGTCGATCAGCTGGCTGACCCGGTTGAGCAGGCGATGCTGCTCGATCATGTCGGCGGTCTGGAACAGCGAGCGGGTGTACATGAACTCCCAGTGCAGCGACAGGCTCTTGCGCTTGAGCTTGACCACGTCGAGCTGCGCCGGGTCGTCGATCAGCGCCAGGCGGCCCTGGGGTTGCAGGGCCTCGATGATCTGCTCGAAGTGCTGGTCGGTGTGGGTCAGGCTGGCGACGTGGCTGACCTGGCCGATGCCGATGCGCTGCAGTTCCTCGCTCAGCGGCAGGCTGTGGTCGATCACGTGGTGGGCGCCGAGCGCCTGTACCCAGTCGCGGGTCTCGGCGCGCGAGGCGGTGCCGATCACCGTCAGGCCGGTGAGCCGGCGGGCCAGTTGCACCAGCACCGAACCGACGCCGCCGGCCGCGCCGACGATCAGCAGGCTCTGCTGCTCGCCGCGGCCCTCGGCGATCTGCAGGCGCTCGAACAGCAGCTCCCAGGCGGTGATGGCGGTCAGCGGCAGGGCGGCGGCGCGGGCGAAATCCAGCGAGCCGGGCATGCGCCCGACGATGCGCTCGTCGACCACGTGCAGCTCGCTGTTGGCCCCGGCGCGGTCGATGGCGCCGGCGTAGAACACCCGGTCCCCCGGGCGGAACTGCTTGACCTCGGCACCGACCGCCCGGACCACCCCGGCCACGTCCCAGCCGAGCACCTTGGCCTGGCCGGCGGGCGGCGTCACGTTGCGGCGGATCTTGGTGTCCACCGGGTTGACCGAGATGGCCTTGACCTCCACCAGCAGGTCGTGGGCGCCCGCCTGCGGCTCGGCCAGCTGCACATCCTGCAGGGCCTCGGGGTGGTCGATGGGCAGGGACTGGTAGTAGGCGATGGCTTTCATGGGCGGGCTCCACGGCGGGGCAAAACGACGGAACAAGGTTCCAGCTTAGTCGGGCTGGCAATGGGCGCATGGTCGGCTATTTCGCCGGCCAGGAAAACCGTCCGGCTGTGGGGTTTCTCCCGCATGTGCCGAACCGGCGGGCGAACCAGTGGTCGCCGGTGGCGCCATCTTAAGACTGCTTTAAGCCTGGGCGGGCAGATTGTGCGCAGATTCCAACCCACCCGAGGCAATCCCCATGCGTAACGTGCTCCTGCTCTCCCTGGCCATCGCCAGCCCCCTGGCCTTTGCCGGCCCGCAATGCACCACCGCCGACAAGGCGCAGTGGCAGGATGAGGCCAAGTTCCAGGAAAACCTCAAGGCCGAAGGCTACGAGATCAAGAAGTTCAAGGTCACCAGCGGCAACTGCTACGAGATCTACGGCTGGAACAAGGACAAGCAGAAGGTCGAGATCTACTTCGACCCGGTCACCGGCAAGGCGGTGAAGAGCGAGATCGACTGACATGAGCCACCCCACCCTGCGCCTCTGGGACCCCGTGGTACGTCTGTTCCACTGGTCCATGGCCGGTGCCTTCATCGCCAACTACTTCTTCACCGAAGAGGGCGAGGCCTGGCACCGCTGGTTCGGCTATTACGCCGTGGCCTGGCTGGCCATTCGCGTGGTGTGGGGTTTCATCGGCTCGCCGGCGGCGCGCTGGGCGGACTTCTGGCCGACCCGCGCGCGCCTGGCTGCGCACCTGCGCGCCCTGCTCGGCGGGCAGCCGCACCACCGCCTCGGCCATTCGCCGCTGGGCGGCCTGGTGATGATCCTGATGATGGCGTCGATGCTCGGCCTCGGCCTGAGCGGCTATCTGATGGAGGAGGTCGACTACTTCTGGGGCGAGGACTGGATCGAGGAACTCCACGAAGCCTTCGCCAACGGCCTGATGGCCCTGGTCGGCGCGCACCTGCTGGCGGCCGTGGTGGAGAGCCTGCGCCTGGGCGAGAACCTGCCGCTGTCGATGATCACCGGCAAGCGGCGCCAGCGTTGAGGCCGGCGTCGCGGCAAGCCGTCCAGGGTACGCCGCGCGCATCACGGCCCCGCGCCGCCGTCACCCCGGCGGCGCAAGTGGCGGGGTAAGCCTCAGCGCGCCTTGGGCGTCAGCCCGCAGCCCTTGAGGATGATGCGTTCCAGGTTGCTTGCGGCTTCCTCGAAGTCGCTCTTCTTCAGGCTGCTCTTGCCGGTCAGGCGGCAGATCTGGCTGGCGAAGTCGGCGTAGTGCTGGGTACTGCCCCACAGCAGGAAGATCAGGTGCACCGGGTCGATCGGGTCCATCTTGCCGGCGTCGATCCAGGCCTGGAACACCGCCGCGCGGCCGCGGAACCAGTCGCGGTAGTCCTGGGTGAAGTGGCCGGTCAGGCACTCGCCGCCGCTGATCACTTCCATGGCGAAGATGCGCGAGGCTAGCGGCTGGCTGCGCGAGAACTCGATCTTGGCGCGGATGTAGCGGCTCAGCGCTTCGGCCGGGTCGTCGTCCACGCTCAGGTTGCTGAAGGTGGCGTCCCACAGGTCGAGGATATTGCTCAGCACCGCCACGTACAGGCCGAGCTTGTTGTTGAAGTAGTAGTGCAGGTTGGCCTTGGGCAGACCCACCGCCTGGGCGATGGTGTTCATGCTGGTGCCTTTGTAGCCGTGACGGGCGAACTGCTCTTCGGCGGCGGCGATGATGGCGTTTTCGTTCTTCTGACGGATACGGCCGGCAGGCTTGGCGGAGCTGGTAACGGCTGAGGTCACAGCGGGCATCGAGGGATTCCCTACAAATCAACGGGTTGATGGCGAACAGATACCCCAGCGCGGGGCGCGAAACAACCCTTATGCGTCAAAAACGTGTGCTATTGAGACGAAGAGGGCTGATTGCCGGGCAAATTAGCCTGTTTGCGCCAGAAAACCGTCTTGCAGGACAGGTTCAGAACCCACCGGTCGGGCGCCGCAAGCCAGCTGGCACCGGCGTTCCAGGTCGCGCCGCGCGGTGCGTCAGTTGCCGCTTTCCGCCAGGGCTTCGAGAAAGCTCTCCAGCACCAGTTGCGGGCGGCGGCCCTTGCGGGTCACCGAGGCCAGGGTCAGGTCGTAGAAGCGCGAAGCCGGCTTGAGCACGCGCAGGCGGCCCTGCTGCAGCCACTGCTGGGCGTAGTGGTCGGGCAGGTAGCCGATGTAGCGCCCGGTGAGGATGAGGAAGGCCATGCCTTCGCGGTCCGAGGCGCTGGCCGTGCAGTTGAGCACCTGGTAGCGCGCCTGGATGTCCGCCGGCAGGCGGAAGGTCGGGGCGATCGCCTCCTGGGCATTCAGGCGGCTGTCGGACAGCTGCGCATCGTCCACATAGAACAGCGGGTGGCCCACCGCGCAGTACAGCTGCGAGCGCTCGCCATACAGCGGCTGGTACTCCAGGCCGGACAGCGCCACGCTCTGCGGCACCACGCCGACGTGCAGGCTGCCGTCCAGCACGCCCTGTTCCACTTCCGAAGGCGGGGTCATGCGGATCTGGATGCGCACGTCCGGGCCGCGCTCCTTGAGCCGCGCCAGGGCATGGGTGATGCGCATGTGCGGCACCGTCACCAGATTGTCGGTCAGGCCGATATGCAGCTCGCCGCGCAGCTCGCGGTGCAGGCCGTTGACCCCGTTGCGAAAGCTCTCCAGCGCGCCGAACAGCTGCAAGGCCGACTGGTACACCTCGCGGCCTTCCTCGGTCAGGGCAAACCCCGCGCGGCCGCGCTGGCACAGGCGCAAACCGAGGCGCTGCTCCAGGTCGCTCATCTGCTGGCTGATCGCCGAACGGCCGATGCCCAGCACGCTTTCCGCGGCGGAGAAGCCGCCGCACTCGACCACGCTGCGGAACAGGCGCAGCAGTCGGATTTCAAAATCGCTGACCTGGGCCAGTGGATCGGGGCGACGCACGCTCATTGTTTAGCTCTGGCTTAACTAAGGATAAGAAGAGTTGTGTTTTAGTGACTTTATGCCCGTGGCACCTTTCGCTGCAACAACAAACAGGTCCCGCTCCGGGAGAGCCACGATGAACATGCCGCAGACCGCCACCCCGTCCCTGGCCAGCCAGCTCAAGCTGGATGCCCACTGGATGCCGTTTTCCGCCAACCGCAACTTCAAGCGCGACCCGCGCCTGATCGTCGGTGCCGACGGCAACTACTTCATCGACGACAAGGGCCGCCGCGTGTTCGACAGCCTGTCCGGCCTGTGGACCTGCGGCGCCGGGCACAACCGCAAGGAAATCCAGGAGGCCGTGGCCAAGCAGCTCGGCACCCTCGACTACGCCCCGGGCTTCCAGTACGGCCACCCGCTGTCCTACCAGCTGGCCGAGAAAATCACCGAGCTGACCCCGGCCGGCCTCGACCACGTGTTCTACACCGACTCCGGCTCCGAGTGCGCCGACACCGCGGTGAAGATGGCCAAGGCCTACTGGCGCCTGAAGGGCCAGCCGAGCAAGACCAAGTTCATCGGCCGCGCCCGTGGCTACCATGGCGTCAACATCGCCGGCACCAGCCTCGGCGGGATTGGCGGCAACCGCAAGATGTTCGGCCAGATGATGGACGCCGACCACCTGCCGCACACCCTGCAGGCGCACCTGGCCTTCACCAAGGGCATGGCCGCCACCGGCGGCGTGGAGCTGGCCAACGAGCTGCTCAAGCTGATCGAACTGCACGACGCCTCCAACATCGCCGCGGTGATCGTCGAGCCGATGTCCGGTTCCGCCGGCGTCATCGTGCCGCCCACCGGCTACCTGCAGCGCCTGCGCGAGATCTGCACCCAGCACAATATCCTGCTGATCTTCGACGAGGTGATCACCGCCTACGGCCGCATGGGCAAGTGGACCGGCGCCGAGTACTTCGGCGTGGTGCCGGACATCATGAACACCGCCAAGCAGGTCACCAACGGCGCCATCCCGCTGGGCGCGGTGATCGCCTCCAGCGAGATCTACAACACCTTCATGCAGCAGGCGATTCCCGAGCACATGGTCGAGTTCGGCCACGGCTACACCTACTCCGGCCACCCGGTGGCCTGCGCCGCCGGCCTGGCGACCCTGGAGCTGCTGCAGCGCGAGCACCTGATCGAGCAGTCGGCCGCCCTGGCGCCGGTGTTCGAAGAGAAGCTGCACGGCCTCAAGGGCAGCAAGCACGTCATCGACATCCGCAACTGCGGCCTGGCCGGCGCGATCCAGCTGGCCCCGCGTGACGGCGACGGCGTGATCCGCCCGTTCGAGGCCGGCATCAAGCTGTGGAACGCCGGTTTCTACGTGCGCTTCGGCGGCGACACCCTGCAGTTCGGGCCGACCTTCAACACCCAGCCCGAGCAGCTCGACAGCCTGTTCAACGCGGTCGGCGACGTGCTCGCCCAGGTCGACTGATGGGCCAGCGTGCGCAGGCAGTGGCCACCGTGCAGGTGGACAACGAGCGGGTGATCGTCACCGAGTGGCGCTTCGCCCCTGGTGCGGAAACCGGCGCCCACTGCCACGGCTACGACTACGTGGTGGTGCCGATGACCAACGGCACCCTGCTGCTGGAAACCCCGGAGGGCGACAAGCATGCGCCCCTGGTGGCCGGCCAGGCGTACTTCCGCAAGGCCGGGGTCGAGCACAACGTGATCAACGCCAGCGACCACGAAGTGGTCTTCGTCGAAACCGAAATCAAATGATTCCTGGCGGTCGCGCCCGGCGCGGCCGCCACCCAGAACACCAACGAGGAAACTCCATGAGCACCGTCGCCCACCTGATCAATGGCGAAATCACCCTGCGCAGCGGCCGTACCGCCCAGGTCTTCAACCCGTCCATCGGCGAGCCCGTGCGCCAGGTCGAACTGGCCGACCGCGCCACCATCCAGCTGGCCATCGACGCCGCCAAGGCCGCCTTCCCGGCCTGGCGCAACACCCCGCCGGCCAAGCGCGCCCAGGTCATGTTCCGCTTCAAGCAGCTGCTGGAAGCCAACAAGGACAAGATCGCCGCGATGATCAGCGAGGAGCACGGCAAGACCCTGGAAGACGCCGTGGGCGAGCTGCAGCGCGGCATCGAGAACGTCGAGTACGCCTGCGGCGCCCCCGAGCTGCTCAAAGGCGAATACAACCGCAACGCCGGGCCGAACATCGACAGCTGGTCCGACCACCAGCCGCTGGGCGTGGTCGCCGGCATCACCCCATTCAACTTCCCGGCCATGGTGCCGCTGTGGATGTACCCGCTGGCCATCGTCTGCGGCAACTGCTTCATCCTCAAGCCGTCCGAGCGCGACCCCAGCTCCACCCTGTTCATCGCCCAGCTGCTCTGCGAAGCCGGCCTGCCCAATGGCGTGCTCAACGTCATCAACGGCGACAAGGAAGCCGTGGACGCGCTGATCGAGGCGCCGGAAGTCAAGGCCATCAGCTTCGTCGGCTCCACGCCGATCGCCGAATACATCTACACCGAGGCCAACCGCCGCGGTAAGCGCGTGCAGGCCCTGGGCGGCGCGAAGAACCACGCCGTGGTCCTGCCCGACGCCGACATCGACAACACCGTCAACGCCCTGATGGGCGCCGCCTACGGCTCCTGCGGCGAGCGCTGCATGGCCATCTCGGTGGTGGTGGCGGTGGGCGATCAGGTCGCCGATACCCTGGTGGCCAAGCTGACCCCGAAAATCCGCGAACTCAAGGTCGGTGCCGGCACCTCCTGCGGCCTCGACATGGGCCCGCTGGTCACCGGCGCGGCGCGCGACAAGGTCAAGGGCTACGTCGACGCCGGTGTCGCCCAGGGCGCCACCCTGGTGGTCGATGGCCGCGGCCTGGTGGTGCCGGGCTGCGAGGCCGGCTTCTTCCTCGGCGGCAGCCTGTTCGACCACGTCACCCGCGAGATGAGCATCTACCAGGAAGAGATCTTCGGCCCGGTGCTGTGCATCGTCCGCGTCGGCAGCCTGGAAGAAGCCATGCAGCTGATCAACGACCACGAATACGGCAACGGCACCTGCATCTTCACCCGCGACGGTGAAGCGGCGCGGCTGTTCTGCGACGAGATCGAAGTCGGCATGGTCGGCGTCAACGTGCCGCTGCCGGTGCCGGTGGCCTACCACAGCTTCGGCGGCTGGAAGCGCTCGCTGTTCGGCGACCTGCACGCCTACGGCCCGGACGGCGTGCGCTTCTACACCAAGCGCAAGACCATCACCCAGCGCTGGCCGCAGCGCGCCAGCCACGAGGCGGCGCAGTTCGCCTTCCCGAGCAACGGCTGAGCAACACCCCGGGCTGGTCGCAAGACCGGCCCTTTTTTTGTTTCGTTTCGATGTGGGAGCGGCTTCAGCCGCGATGCTCTTGTAGGAGGGGCCTTGGCCGCGACGCTTCTGGCGTTGCCTGCGGTCGAGGCCAAGGCCCCTTCTACCCAGAGCAAGCAGCGCAACACCGTTCCATCGTTAGTTGTAAAACCCTGCCGCGCGGGCGCGGCATTGGTGCAGTGACCCGGCACAAAACCGGGGAACGGCACCCCTTGGGTGAGCGGGTTCACGGTTATCGTGGCCGGCAAGCCCGCTCTCCCAAGGGCAGCCCACTTCCATCACAAGAAGAGGACACCCTTGCAATGAACAAACCCCTGATTGGTCTCCCGCTGTGCCGCTGGCAGCTGACGAGCCGTGACATCGGCTGGTTCCACCTGGTGGGCGAGAAGTACATTCACGCGGTCACCGGCTTCGACGCCTTCCCGCTGATGATTCCGGCCTTCGCCGACGAGCTGGACATGGAAACCGTGCTCGACAGCGTCTCCGGCATTATGTTCGGCGGCTCGCTGTCCAACGTGCACCCCAGCTGCTACGGCGACGACCACCCCGGTCTGGGCCTGGCCGACCAACCCCGCGACGCCACCGTGCTGCGCCTGATGCGCGCCTGCATCGAGCGCGGCATTCCCTTCCTCGGCATCTGCCGTGGCGTGCAGGAACTCAACGTGCTGTATGGCGGCACCCTGCACCGTGAAGTGCACGAGGTGGAAGGCCGCCTGGATCACCGCGAGGTCAAGGACGTGCCGGACGATGTGGCCTACGGGCCGATGCACAAGGTCGCCCTGACCGAGGGCGGGGTGCTGCACAAGCTGCTGGGCGAGCGCGAGATCAGCGTCAATTCGCTGCATGGGCAGGGGATTGATCGGCTCGGCGAGGGGCTGCAGGTCGAGGCGGTGTGTGAGGACGGGCAGATCGAGGCGGTCAGCGTGATCGGCGCCAAGGCGTTTGCCGTGGGGGTGCAGTGGCATCCGGAGTATCGCTATTGGGAGAAGGCGGATTACAACGCGCTGATTGGGGCGTTTCATGAGGCGGCGAGGGAGTATCAGAAAGGTAAGGCGGCGAAGAAGCAGGAAGTGGAAGTTGCTTGAATAAGGTGCTGCGCTGACGGTTGATTGAAGCAAGAAGGCCCGTCGAGAGACGGGCCTTCTTGCTTATAAGTACGTTGCGGGGTTAGACGCTTAGTATTGATCTGTAACTTGGGTGTATCTCCCAGTCAAGCCCATCATCTAAATTTGTTTTTGATGTTAATAAGTTTGGTCTATCTTCGAATCTTACAAAGCCAAGACCTGTAGAGTCGTTTTCGTTTCTTGCTGTAATAAAGCCAATTCTATATAGCAAGTGTGCAATGGTTAGCCCTCCGTTTTCTGCACTGATTCCATCGATTGTTGGAAGTCCACCATGCTTTATTATTTTTTCTGCGATGTGACTGAGAAGCTGTGTGGTTGTGTATATTTTTTGACCGCCGCTAAAGCTTTCTATTATCTCTACTAGGCGCGCACATTGATGGCGGTGCTCTTTATAAAGGTCTGCTATTCGCAAGCCTCCATACTCTTGTAGTACGGATCGTATGTGCCCGATTGATATTTTATCTCCGGACTTTAAGAATGCGTCATGCCCTGCAAGTTTGCATAGTTGGGCTGCCCAGCGCGGCCGTCCAGCAGATAAAATATGGATTGGCCTAAATGAGTCTAAGCTCCGTCCGCCCCAGTTGAACGGCTCTTTGAAAACTAATCTCCTTATTTCTCTACCATCCTTTCCTGGAGTTAGATTTTGGAATCGCTCATCGTCTGGATAATAGCGGATAAAGAAGCTTTTTATTTTGTTCTCAAGTATTCGTCCTGTTTCTTCCGTACTCCACTTTAAATCGAGCATGTACTGCTCGCACTTGTCTAAGGCTTCGTCATGCTGTGCAAGTATCGACCATACATCAGTTCTGACAGACGCTCTTATGTGTAATCCTTGAACTGCTCCTATAAGATTTCTACATGCGCTGAAGAATGTGCTGACTTTTAGTCTTTCTGATTCTGTATTTACAAATGTGGCGTCTATGTCATCTATGAAGACCCAGACATTAACTGAGTTCTCAATAACTCTTTCCGTTATAGCTTGTGAGGCTGTGGTCTCTAATCGAGTTCTCTCTAGTCCCAGGCTTTTGATTTTTAACCTATCGAACAAGGCGCTTACCAGGTTTCTGCTGCGGAACCCTGTTAGTTCTGCTTTTTCAATTAGAAGTATTGAGTCGTCTGTGAATCCGTAGTTTAGGGCGGCGCCAAGCTCAAGATTTATTCTGGAGCAAATCCTTTGCTGCCAGCCGTAAATTAATTCTGCTGCGTTTCCTGAAGGTACATCTTGCAAGGCAAATAGATCTGAGGCTTTTACGAAGACTACGAGATCGTTGCTGTTGGCTAATTGTCTGACATAGTATGTTTTTCTTAAAAGTGCTGACTTGCCCATGCCCTTTCTGGAGCGTACAAACGCAATTCGCCTTGTGTTCGAGTAAAATCTGTCAAATTCTGATTTTTCTAAGAAATAGCTATTCAATATTTCTATGTCTTCATCTTCCCCTGCTTCATTTCCGAAAAGCTCAGGGTCTGCTAAATCTCTTCGCATTTTATTTCCTTGTTGGAATATGGGTAAGCTCTCTAGGTGTTAGGCGTGGCTGTATGGTTTTGATTTATATGCTGTAAGCAGTGGGTGGATTTCTTGCCTGAGGTCATATTCTGCGTTTGGATTAAATTACCGGAAGTCTGTAGTGTGGACAACGCTTCGCTTGCCCCTATCGAAACCCAACGGAAATTCTATGTATCCTGACGCCATGCTTTTCGCCTTCCCGGCGAGTTACTTTCTCTTTGCTTGTGCAAAGAGAAAGTAACCAAAGAGAAAGCACACCCGACATCCGGGTCTCGCTACGCGAGACTCCCTTCGTTCCATCATTGCTCCAGGGGCCCGCCGCGAAGGGCCATCCCTGGCCCATCGCGGCTCTCGCGGCATCCATGCCGCTCAACCCCTTACACAACGATTCCACTCAGCCTCCTGACGGGACCCGGTCCCGGCCCGACCTTGTGGTGCAGGTTCGGTATTGCTGAGGTGGCGTTTGTTTTTTGTAGGGTGGACAACGCTCTGCTTGTCCACCATGGGAGCATCGCAGAGCCATCGAGGGAGTAGGGCGGGTGCAACCCGCGTAAGCCGGCTGCGCGGATTGCACCCGCTCTACGGCGAGGCATACCGACAACGCCGAGCGGCCTGAAACTTGAAACCCTCATGCGCGCAAACTCCCCGTCAGAAGGCCGAGCGTAGGTGTTGCGTAGGGGGACGAGCCGCAGGGATGCGGCGAGAGGCTTAAAGGGCCAGGGATGGCCCTTGTAAGCCGGCCCCCGGAGCGGCACCGGAGCGAGGGGAGTTTCGCGCAGCGAAACCCGGATGCCGGGCGCGCTTTCTCTTTGGTTACTTTCTCTTTGCGCGCGCAAAGAGAAAGTGACTCGCCGTGCGAGGCGAAACCTGTAGCCAAAAGCCGAGGAAAGCGCCGAGAAAGAAACACGACGCCAACGCCAGAAGGCCTGAGCATGCCCCGGCTCACTTCCCCGACTTGCGATTACGCGCATACAGCGACTTGCCACCCGTGGCCGTAGCCCCCCGCTCCTGCAATTCAAACCGCGCGTTCTGCGCCTTGATCAGATCGCTCAGCTTCTTGTGCCCATACAGCCGCGAGTCGAAGTCCGAGCGCAGCTTGCTGATATTGGTGCCGAGGATGCCCAGGGCGCACCAGCCATCCTCGTCCGAGTTGTCGTCGATCACCTTGGCAATGAAGTCCACCGGCACCTTCTGCGGCTTCACCTTGGCCGGTGCAGGCTGCGCGGCAGGTTTGCCACCCGGCGCCGCCGTTACTGGCGCAACCGCCGGCGCGCTGGCGGGGGCTTCCACCTCGGCGGGCTCGGCATCGTCGCGCAGCAGCTCGGTGTAGATGAACTTGTCGCAGGCGGAAACGAACGGCTTGGGCGTCTTCTGCTCGCCGAAGCCGATCACCTCCAGGCCTTCCTCGCGCAGGCGCGCGGCCAGGCGGGTGAAGTCGCTGTCGCTGGAAACCAGGCAGAAACCATCGAAACGCCGGGTGTAGAGCAGGTCCATGGCGTCGATGATCAGCGTGCTGTCGGTGGCGTTCTTGCCGGTGGTGTAGGCGAACTGCTGCATGGGCTGGATCGAATATTCCAGCAGCACCTTCTTCCAGCCGCCCAGTTGCGGGCCGGTCCAGTCGCCGTAGATGCGCTTGACGCTGGCGATGCCGAACTTGGCGATTTCCTCGAACAGCCCTTCGACGATGGCGGCGGAGGCGTTGTCGGCGTCGATCAGCACCGCCAGGTGCTTCTGCTGGCGGCTGGTGGTGGGCTTGAGGGCCATGCTTCGTCCTTGTGGCGGGTATGTACCGACCTTACTGCGATTCGCCCCGTTCTGGCCATCCCCGGCGCCGCCGCGCGGCTGGGGTGGCCGGTCGCGCTAGCCGCCGGGTTCTGCGCGATCCCGGCCCTGTGCTCGCCGGCGCACAGACGCCGGCTCCCGGCCGGCGAACAATCAACCTACCTCCCGTGCGTTGTGGTTCGAGCGTTGGGGATGGATCCGAGGTTTTGCACTGGAGTAACGATCATGAGCATCTTCAAACTGTTTTCCACCGCCATTCTCCTCGCCACGTTGGCGTTGGCCGGCTGCTCCGGGATGAGCCATCAGGAGAAAGGCACCGTGCTGGGCGCCGCCGTCGGTGGAGTCGCCGGCAATGTCCTGTGTGGCGGGGTGCTGTGCACCGGTGCCGGCGCCGTGGTGGGTGGCGTGATTGGCCACGAAGTCACCAAGGATAAGAAATAGGCGCTGCCGATGCAGCGGTTGGCGTCTACCAGCGGTGGCCGCGGTAGTCCCGGTAGCCGCCGTGGCGATGGTGGCGGTGGTGATGGCGGTGATAGGGGTAGCGATAGTACGGGCTGATCACCACCCGGTAGGGCGAGTAGTACATGGGGTAGTAGATCGGCTGCGGCGGGTAGTACACCACGTGCGGCGGCGGGGCATACACGCCCACCGGGTAGCCGGCACCGATGGCGCCACCAATCAGCCCGCCGACGACCGCCCCGGCGATCACGGCATCGCGGTCCGACGCCTGCGCCGGCTGCTGGCCCAGCAGCATCAGGCTGGCGATCAGGACAGCAATGAGGGGAATACGCGCAAGCATGACCGAACCTCCTCTGCGACCGGGTGGCGCCGGTTAAACATATCGACCACCGTCCCGGGCGAAGATTCGCCGCCGCACATCTGCCGCGTTCCAGCGGCTTCGGCAGCAAACCCCGTGCAAGAAAAAGGCTATGCCCCCGTTACGTGTTGCTGCGCAGCGCTATTGTTTGGAGCGGGTGGCTCTAGCTGTTGCTGGGAGCGAATTCATTCGCGATCCGGTTCGGCACCGGGTTGCCTGCTTATCGCGGATAAATCCGCGCCCACTAAAGCGCGATGACGGTGCAGTACCCTATTGGGACATGGCCAAGAAAAAGCCCCGCGGGTGCGGGGCTCGGGTTTACCAGCGACGGTCATGGTGGCGGTGATGGTGGCGATGGCCGTGACCGTGCCTGTGGTGGCGCGGCACGTAATACACCGGGCCGGGCGAGTAGTAGACCGGGCGCGGCTCGTAATACACCGGCTGCGGCGGGTAGTAGGCCACCGGCGGTGGCGAGTAGTACACAGGCTCCGCCTCGTAGACCCGCACCGGTCTGGTGTGGCTGGCGATGACGCCGCCGACCACTGCCCCTAGCACCACGCCGGCGGCCACATCACCGCTATCTGCCGCGTGTGCCGGTGCCTGGCCGAGCAGGGCCAGGCTGACAATCAGGCCGGTGATAAGGGGAAGACGCGCACGCATGTTCGAAACTCCTCTGGAGACCGGTCGTTTCCGGTTACAGCGTTCGACTGCGGAGCCTGCGATAGTTTCCTCCGGCAATGTAAAGCCTGTGTAAAACCGTCGTGCACTGCCGCTGGCTGGGCCCGCGACTGGGCGCCAGGGCCTTCTGCTGCCGTCCCGCGGGGCAACCACCTGGGCTTCGCGGTGGCCTGCGGCAAGCGGGTGGCGCGCCGGCGCCTGCTCGGCCGCGGCTGGATGAACGCTAGCGGCGCCTGGGGGGAGTCAGGCGCAGAGCCAGCTGTTCATGAACGTCCCGCCGCAGCTGCGAAGGGGCGGGCCAGTGCGGGTTGGCGGTGAGAAAAGCTTCGTAAAATATATTGGACTATGGGCGGCGGAAAAATATTCTTTGTCGCGCGCAAGTCCTTGCCGTCAGGCGCTTGCAGGCCGGTTTTGCAAAGCAAACCCGTCATAAATCCGTGTGTCATGTTTGACATATTTTACGGCTTTGGCAGACTGGCTAGCAGGTTCCGACTGCCAACAGGCCGGCTCGGGCAGACGACCAGCGCTCGCCAGCTTTCCCTGGCGGGGCGTTCCAGGGCTCTACCACAGGCCCGTGGAAGGGGTGTTGCCCAAGCCGCTCGCCCTGTGCGTGACAGTTACCGAACCTGCAAAAACAGGTAGCGCCTGGCCTATGCCGCGCACCTGCACAGCAATGACGGGCCCCGGCCCGTCCCAAGGTGACGTATGTCTAACAACAACACTGCAAGCCCCGCCAAAACTCCCCGCAAACCCGTCGTCCTGATGTCCATGGGCAACCAGGAACGCAAGGGTCATGACTACCAGGTGATGACCCACAAATACATCGTGCCGCTGGTCGAACTGTCCGGTTGCGTGCCGCTGCTGGCACCGACCTGCTGCGGCACCGATGACCTCGAGCAGTACCTGGACATGGTCGATGGCGTGTACCTCACCGGTGCCGGCAGCAACATCGACCCGAGTCTGTACGGCCAGGACAACCTGACCCCCGGCAAGGCCCAGGACCGCGACCGCGACCTGTTCGACCTGCCGCTGATCCGCGCGGCCATCGCCCGCGGCCTGCCGATCTTCGGCATCTGCCGCGGCATGCAGGAAATCAACGTGGCCCTGGGTGGCGACATGCACCAGAAGGTCTACGAGGAGCCGGGCTTCGACGATCACCGCGAAGACACCGATGACCCGGTGGAGGTGCAGTACGCCGAAAGCCACGGCGTGCATCTGGTGCCGGGCAGCTGGCTGGCCAAGCTGATGGGCAGCGAGGAAATCCGCGTCAACTCCCTGCACGGGCAGGCGATCAAGACCCTGGGTGAAGGCCTGGAGGCGCTGGCCCATGCCGATGACGGCCTGATCGAGGCGATCCACGCGCCGCAACTGCCGCAGTTCACCCTGGCGGTGCAGTGGCACCCGGAATGGCGGGCGGCGAGCAACCCGGATTCGGTGAAGATCTTCCAGGCCTTCGGCCACGCCTGCCGGCAGCGGGCCGCGCAAGGCGCCCGCTAAGAACCCGTTTACGATCGTCGGCCATACGGCGTTAAAAACAGCCTCGGAAAGCGGCTTGCCGCTAACGCGCTTTAGCGCGACCCGAAGGGCGAGTGAAACGAGTCATGCTCATTTACAGCTCGTAAACTCCGCTTCCTCGGCTGTTTTTTCCTTGTCTGGCTCTAGTCCAAAAGATCGTAAACAGGTTCTAACAACCCTGACGAGCTGCCACGCGGCCCCGGATGCATGCAGGGGCGCGTCGGCACGCCGGCCTTTCACTCCCAGCGTTTATAGATGGCCTGCAGCCGGCCGCTGTCTTGCAGGCGGCGCAGGGCGTCGCCGAATAGCCTGGCCCTGGCCTGGTCGCCCTTGGCGAACGCCACGTAGCGCGGCATCTGCACCAGGGCGTGCGGCAGGATGCGCACGTTGTCCTGGGCGCGCTGCTCACGCACGAAATACAGCAGTTGGGTGCGGTCACCGACGATGATGTCGATGCGTCCGGCCAGCAGCATGGAAACCAGCTGCCGCGGATTCTGCGCGCTGGTGTCGCGGGCCAGGTCGGCCTGATCGAATGTCGATTCGTAGGCATAGCCGCGCACCTGGCCGATCACGTAGGGCGCCAGGTCGTCCAGCCGTTGCCAGTCCTGGATCGCGGTCTTGTGGGTGGTCATGAACACGGTGGAACCGGTGCGGATCGGCCCGGCCAGTTGGTACTGGGCCATGCGCTCGGGGGTGCCGGCGAACTGGAAGGCCATCTCCACCTCGCGCCGGTCGAGCATGCGCTTGACCCGTTCCCAGGGATACAGGCGCAGGGTGTGGGCCACCTTGGCCTCGTCCAGCACGGCGTTGACCAGTTCGACATCCAGGCCTTGCGGCGTGTCGCTGTCGGCCGCCAGGAAGCTGTAGGGGGCGAACTGCTCGTCGCCGACCACGTGCCAGGGTTCGCCGCTGGCCAGCGGGCTGAGGGCGAGAAGCAGGCAGAGGAGGGCGTTGCGCATGACCATCTCCGGGCACCGGGCACGGCCCCGGGCGGGCGTGCAAGGCTCATGCTAGACAATCTGCCGGAAACTTGCGCAGTGGCGACCCGGGCGGGTCGCCAGGCTGTGACGGGTCAGACTTTCTTGACGAATTCCGACTTCAGTTTCATCGCGCCGATGCCGTCGATCTTGCAGTCGATGTCGTGGTCGCCGTCGCACAGGCGGATGCCCTTGACCTTGGTGCCGACCTTGACCACCAGCGAGGAGCCCTTGACCTTGAGGTCCTTGATCACGCTGACGGTGTCGCCGTCCTGCAGCACGTTGCCGACCGCATCCTTGATCACCTTGTCGCCTTCGCCGACGCTTTCTACTGCGCCGTCGGCCGACCATTCATGGGCGCATTCCGGGCAGACCAGCTGGGTGCCGTCTTCGTAGGTGTATTCGGAGTTGCATTTGGGGCAGGGCGGCAGGGTGCTCACGGCGGATCCTCGGTTCGGGGGGACTAAAAGCCGCATATTGTATAAGGAATTGCCGGTTTTTATCAGGGTGGCGCCGAGCTCAGTGCTGGAACCCGCGTGGCCAGCGGGCTGGGCTCAGGGCGCGGGCAGCGGTTGTGGCCAGTCCAGGGTGCCGTTGTCGCTGAAGCGGGCGCCGCCGAACAGGCCGCCGGCCAGCTTGCCGTGCAGGCTGTAGGGCAGTCCCTGGCCCTGCCGGTAACCGGCGGCGGCCCAGGCCTGGCGCATGGCGGAGAAGGCGGAAATGCTCACCGGTATGCGCACCAGCGCCTCGCCGAAGCGCGGCACCTGGCCGCGCTGGTCGCTCACGCCACTGGCCAGTGGCTGGTCGTTGATGTCCAGTTCGAGGGCCACCCCGTCGAAGTCGAGCGCCTGGTCGTTGGGGTTCTGCACCCGCAGGACCACGGCCAGGCGCATTTCCATGCCCTGGCCGGGCAGCGGCTCCAGGCCGACCAGGTCGATGTGCAGTGGATCGCGCGGCAGCAGTGCGGCGCAGCCGCCCAGCAGCAGGCCGAGCAGGGCGCAGAGCAGGGCCTGCGGCACGCGGGGTATGGCCAAGCGTTTTGATCCGGGCATGCTTCCTCCAGGGGCTGCGGCGCCGGGGCCGCTGTTGGGCCAAGGTGCCGGTTGGGTGCGGATGGCCCGGTTGAAGGGTTCGACCCGGGCCACGGGGCTGTTCAGGGCAAATATAGGCGTTAGTCGTACTCGGCCTCGACATGATCGCCCAGCAGGCGCCTCTGCCGCGCCGTGCAGGCGGCGAGCACTTCAGGGTTGAAGCGCCACTCCAGGTAGGGCGAGAACTTCTGGGCGACCATGCGCCGGCCGTAGTGGACCTGCAGCAGGTAGCGGCTGCGTGTGGGGCTGAGGTTGCGGCTGCCGGCATGCCACAGCTCACTGCGCAGGAACAGCACGTCGCCGGCCCGGCACAGCACCGGTTCCAGCGGGCGACCCTGCCAGGTGCTTTCCCCGGGGGCCGGCTGGCGCCCGGCACGGTGGCTGCCGGGGATGACCCGGGTGGGGCAGAGCTCGGCATCGATGTCGTCAAGGTAGAGCTGGGCGGTGCAGATCTGCATCGGCAGCTGGAAGTGCGGGTCGGCGAGCAGGGCGGGCGGCAGCTCCATCACCAGGTAGTCGAGGTGCAGCTCGCTGCCGATGAAGCCCGGATGGCTGCGCCAGGCGGTCTGTCCGATGATGTGGCAGTCGCTGCCGAGCGCCGCCTCGGCCAGGTCGATCACTCCGGGCAGGTCGAGGTAGGGCAGCCACAGCGGGTCGCGGTTGAACACGCATTTGTAGTGGTCGAGCAGGCCGGAGTAGTCCCAGTGCTGCGGGCGCAGGGCGTCGATGGCCTGGCGCAGTTCGGCGAGCTGGCGGCCAGCGAGGATACCGGGCAGCAGCACGAAGCCCTGCTCGTGCAGGGCTTGCAGCTGCGTGAGGGTGGCTGGGGCGCTGGGCATGCGGGTGGTTCCCATGGCAGTGGCCTGCCACCATGCTGGCACGAAGGTGCGGGCCTGGGAATGCCGGGCCATGGCGACTTTCTCGCGGGCAAAAAAAGACCCGGCAAAGTGCCGGGTCAATAACCGTGATTAGCCTGATGAGGAGATAATCTGAATAGCCGACTGCTTGGCTTCCCAGCTTACCGGCTGATCTCGCGATCAGTTGAGCTAATAATAACGATTCTCATTTTAACGTCAACGGCTTTATGAGAATTATTTTCGATTGGCCGTCTGGGGCGGAAAAACAAACCCCGGCGCAGGGCCGGGGTTGCTGGGATTCTGGCTGACGCCCCAGAGCCTCAGGCCGGTTCGCGCTGCAGGCGCAGCTGGGTGACTTCCTTGTTCAGCAGGTCGATGCGCCGGGCCATGCTCTCGATCAGGCTGTGGGCGATACGCGGGTTGCTCTGCATCAGGCTGAGGAACTGGTCCTTGGGGATGACCATGACGGTGCAGGGCTCGCTGGCGATCACCGTGGCGCTGCGCTTCTCGCGGGTGAACACGGCCATGGCGCCGAAGATCTCGTCCTTCTGCACGTCGCCGACCTTCTGCCCGTCGACATGGGCTTCGGCGTGGCCTTCGATGATGACGAAGACGTGGTCGGCCTCGTCGCCCTGGTGGATCAGCTCTTCGCCGGCGGCGAAATGCTGGAAGCCGGTGGACGGGCGCAGTTCCGGCTGCTTGAGGCGCGCCAGGGCGTCGGAAAGCAGGGCAGTATGGCCGATCAGGTACTGGATCAGCAGCTCCTGGCGCTGTTGGCTGGCGTTGATGTGGCTGAACACGTCGGCGCGGGCGTAGGGCGTCAGGGTCAGTTGCTCTTCGCTGCTGTAGCGGCAACTCGGCAGGTCGTGGCCCTGGCGCAGGCCGACCAGATCGCCTTCTTGCAGATAGAACAGCGGGCGCTCGTCGACCAGGGCATGCAGCAGGCCGTTGTTGATGATGTACAGCTGGTTGCCGGGCAGAATCTGCGCCAGGTCTTCGACCTGTTCGAGGCGCAAGGGCGCGCCGCTGGGCTGCAGGCCTTCGAGCAGCTGTGCAGGAATGCTCTGCAGGCGTTGGATCAGCTGGTCGGCGTAGGCCGGTTGCTCCCCGAGTAGGTACATGACTCAAATTCCTTGAACTGGCTGGACTGACGATAAGGCACGCACGCCCCGGCAACAATAGATGCTGCCGCACTCCAGGTAAATCGCGGCACTTGGAGGTTGTGAGCTAGCTCTTGTTGCTTGCCGAGAGGGAGTCGACCTTGCCGTTGAGCTCGGCCTTGTGCGCGGGCGGCAGCTCGCTCCAGTGCACATCCAGCAGCGCCCCCTCGATGGCGTAGAGCAGCACCTTGGAGGCGCGGAAGCCGCGCGCGCGCACGGCTCGATAGGCGTCCACCGCGCCGAGGCGGCGCAGGTCGCTGGCGCTGTGGATGCCGACGGCATGCAGCCATTGCGCCGAGGTCTTACCGAGGTTCTTCAGGTGTTGTAGTTCATCGTTCATTGCGCCTCCATGCGTTGCTGCGCAGCTACTGATGAGTGTTATTGGGCAAACCTGCAAGGAAGTGTAGCGGCCAGCTGACAAAACGCCGTTGACCTGGGTCAGCCCAGATTTCTCCCAGCTGCGGGCGCAGTGCGAGCAGCGGGTCGCGGCCACTGGCCTGCTGCAGGCGCTGCACGGCCGACCAGGTGCCGAGGTAGCCGAGCAGTTGCGGCAGATCCCACTGCAGTTCGATGGCGCAGGGCGGCGGCTGCAGGCGCGGGAACGGCGCCTGGATATCGCGATAGCCGGCGTCGACGCTGGCCCGCCCGGGCGGCCAGTAGGGGCCGAGGGTGCGGTAGTAGAAGTCGTCGAGCACGGCATCCAGCTGGCTGTCGATGCGCAGCAGGCCGTAGCACCAGGCGCAGAACAGGCCGTCGGGTTTGAGCAGGCGCCGCACTTCGGCGAAGAAGGCCGGGGTGGCGAACCAGTGCAGGGCCTGGGCGACCACGATCAAATCGAGGCTAGCATCGGCCAGGGGCTGGGCCTCGGCGCTGGCGGCGAAGCAGGCGATGCCGTGCAGGTCGGTGGCGGCGCGCAGCTGCTCGATGCTGCCATCGCAGGCCAGCACCTGGCGGAAGTGGCGGCGCAGCGGGCGGCTGGCCTGGCCGCTGCCGCAGGCGATGTCGAGTGCACGTTCATGGCCGGGGCTGTTGGCGGCCAGCCAGTCGAACAGGACGGCCGGGTAGTGCGGGCGGAAGCTGGCGTAGGCGTCGGCGCGGGCGCCGAACAGCTGGACGAGGTCGCTCATGGCCGGGCTCAGCGGGTGCGATAGCGCAGGCGGGTGCCGAAGTTGAGCGACATGAGGATCTCGTCGGCGCTCAGCTCGGCCGGGAAGTAGGCCCCGGAGATCTGCGCATGGGCGATGCTGGCGCCCTCCAGGCAGGCCTGGCGCAGGTCCAGGCCGCGCAGGTCGCTGCCGCGGAAGTAGGCGTCGGAGAAGTCGATGCCATCGGCATCCAGCAGACGCAGGTCGATACCGCGAAAATCGCCGCCCTTGAGGTCGACCGGTTTGCCCTTGGGCTTTTGCGCGTTGAAGTCACGTACCTGTTCCGCGTGGATCAGGCGGTACAGCGGGCAATCGAGCTGGCGTGGTTGGCTCATGGAGCGCTCCGGGCAGGGTTCGACGCCAGTATAGAAGCTGTGCGCCGGCCTGCCCGGAGTGCGCGGTCAGAGCCCGGGCAGGCGCTGGCGGATGCCCTCGACCAGGCTGTCCAGGCTGACGCTGTCGTGGGTGTCGACGCGCTTGCTGTGCGCCTGCTCGTCCTTGTCGAGGGGCTCGCGGCTGGCCTGCTGGGCCTCGATCACTTCCAGGGTGGCATCGGAGGGGTCGTTGCCCTCGCTCTGGCGCTGCTGCAGCCAGCTGGCGATCACCGCCTGCGGGGCCTGGCAGTCGAGGATCAGGAAGGGATCGCCATTCTGTTCGGCGACCTGCCAGGCGGCGGCGCGCTGGGCGTGCTTGAGGTAGGCGGCATCGAGCACCACCGGGAAACCGGCATGCAGGGCCTGCTCGGCCAGCTGGTGCAGGCGCTGGTAGGTGGCGCTGCTGGCGTCGGCGCTGTAGATGCCGGCATGCAGTTCACCCCGGGCAGCGGCCGGCTGGTCGCCGAACAGGCGCTTGCGCTCGACGTCGGAGCGGATGCGGATGGCGCCTAGGGCCTCGACCAGGCGCATGGCCACATGGCTCTTGCCGACGGCCGAGACGCCGTGGGTGATGGCCAGGAACGGCGTGGGGATGGCGCTGTAGCTTTCCGCCAGGTCGGCGTAGTTGCGGTACTGGCGCAGGGTGGCGGTGCGCTGTTCGGCGTCGCTCTGGTGCGCCAGGCTGAACAGGGCGACCTTGGCTCGCACCAGGGCGCGGTAGGCCTTGTAGAAGTTGAGCAGCTCCAGCGCCGCGTAGTCGCCGCTGTGTTCCAGCCAGGCGCTGACGAAACGCCGCGCCAGGCCCTTGAGGCCGCGGTCTTCCAGGTCCATGGCGAGGAAGGCGGCGTCCGAGGCGATGTCGATCAGGCGGAAGGGTTCGTTGAACTCGATGCAGTCGAACAGCACCACCTGGCCATCCAGCAGGGTGGCGTTGCCCAGGTGGATGTCGCCGTGGCATTCGCGGATCGAGCCGTTGCCGGCGCGCTGGGCCAGTAGCGGTTCCAGGCGGGCGAAGCTGGCCTCGGTCCAGGCTTCCAGGGCGTCGACCTGGCGCAGGTCGGCGGCTTCGCCGAGCATCGGGCGGATCTGCTCGAAGTTCTGCCGCATCGGCGCCATGATCGCGGCGGGCGAGCACAACGGGTGACTGGCGGGCACGGCCGGGGTGCGGCCGTGGAAATCGGCGATCTGCTTGGCCAGGGCGTCGATATGCGCGGCGCTCAGTTCGCCGCGCGCCTGCACGGCGCTGAGCAGCTGACTCTGCGGGAACTGGCGCATCTTCAGGGCGTATTCGATGACCGCGCCGTCGCCGCCGAGCTGCGGGGCGGTCTCGCTGCCGGTGATCGGCAGCACGTCCAGGTACAGGCCCTGGGTCAGGCGCTGGTTGAGGCGCAGTTCTTCGCCGCAGAAATGTTGGCGGGCGTCCAGGCTGGTGAAGTCGAGGAAGCCGAAGTTGACCGGCTTCTTGATCTTGTAGGCGAAGGGGCCAGTGAGCAGCACCCAGGAGATGTGCGTCTCGATGACCTGGAACCCTTCCACCGGGTGGGGGTAGAGGGCCGGGTTCTGCAGGGCGGCAATCAGGGCTTGGCTCACGGTCATTCCTTGCTTTTCGGGTGTTTCGGAAGCGGCATTATGGCCGCTGTGAGGCGCTCTGCAAACCGCCGGGGCGCGCCTGTTGGGCCTTGGCAAAGTGCGTATAATGCCGCGCCATGACTCGTTCCCGTACTCCGCGCAAAAGCGCCAAGCGCCGCTCCGGCGCCTCCCGTCCCTGGCTTGGCTGGGCTCTCAAACTCGCATTGGTCGGCCTGGTGGTACTCGCCGGCTTCGCCGTGTACCTGGATGCGGTGGTGCAGGAGAAGTTCTCCGGCAAGCGCTGGACGGTGCCGGCCAAGGTTTACGCGCGGCCGCTGGAGCTGTTCGTCGGGCAGAAACTGGCCAAGCAGGATTTCCTCACCGAGCTGGATGCCCTAGGCTACCGGCGCGAAAGCGCGGCCGACGGCCCGGGGGCGGCGGTGGTCAACGGCAACGTGGTCGACCTGCATACCCGCGGCTTCCAGTTCTATGAAGGCGCCGAGCCGGCGCAGCGCC
This sequence comes from Pseudomonas sp. R-28-1W-6, assembly GCF_009799925.1. Lineage (GTDB taxonomy): Bacteria > Pseudomonadota > Gammaproteobacteria > Pseudomonadales > Pseudomonadaceae > Aquipseudomonas. The sequence continues at coordinate 10,147 of NZ_WELK01000003.1, read as the reverse complement.
TGCGCGTGCGCTTCTCCGGCGCCTATGTGGCCGGGCTCAACCAGGGCAACGGCAGCAAGCTCGATGTCGCCCGCATGGAGCCCCTGCTGATCGGCGGCCTGTACCCGGCGCACCACGAAGACCGCATCCTGATCAAGCTGGAGCAGGCGCCACCCTATCTGGTGGAAACCCTGGTGGCGGTGGAAGACCGCGACTTCTTCGGCCACTTCGGCGTCTCGCCCAAGGGCATCGCCCGCGCCGTCTGGATCAACGCCACCGCCGGGCAATTGCGCCAGGGCGGCAGCACCCTGACCCAGCAGCTGGTGAAGAACTTCTACCTGACCAGCGAGCGCAGCCTGACCCGCAAGGCCACCGAGGCGATGATGGCGGTGCTGCTGGAGCTGCACTACGACAAGAAGGAAATCCTTGAGGCCTACCTCAACGAGGTGTTCCTCGGCCAGGACGGCCAGCGCGCGGTGCACGGCTTCGGCCTGGCCAGCCAGTACTTCTTCAGCCAGCCGTTGGGCGAGCTGAAGCTGCACCAGGTGGCGCTGCTGGTCGGCATGGTCAAGGGGCCGACCTATTTCAACCCGCGGCGCTTCCCCGAACGCGCCCTGGAGCGACGCAATCTGGTGCTTGACCTGCTCGAGCAGCAGGGCGTGGTCAGTGCCGAGCAGGTGGCCCATGCCAAGCAGCAGCCGCTGGGCGTGACCCAGCGTGGCAGCCTGGCCGACAGTTCGTTCCCGGCCTTCCTCGACCTGGTCAAGCGCCAGCTGCGCGAGGATTACCGCGACGAGGACCTGACCGAGGAGGGGTTGCGCATCTTCACCAGCTTCGACCCGATCCTGCAGCTCAAGTCCGAGGCGGCACTGAGCGAGACCCTCAAGCGCCTGGGTGGACGCAAGGGGGTGGACGAGGTCGAGGCGGCGATGGTGGTGACCAATCCGGAGAATGGCGAGATCCAGGCCATGCTCGGCAGCCGCCAGCCGCGTTTCGCCGGCTTCAACCGGGCCCTGGATGCCGTGCGGCCGATCGGCTCGCTGATCAAGCCGGCGGTCTATCTGACGGCATTGGAGCGGCCCAGCCAGTACACCCTGACCAGCTGGCTGGCCGACGAGCCGTTCTCGGTGAAGGGCCAGGACGGCCAGGTCTGGCGCCCGCAGAACTACGATCACAAGGCCCATGGCACCATCTATCTGTACCAGGGGCTGGCCAACTCCTACAACCTGTCGACCGCCAAGCTCGGTCTGGAACTGGGCGTGCCGAATGTACTCAAAACCCTTGAGCGCCTGGGCGTGGATCGCGAGTGGCCGGCCTACCCGTCGATGCTGCTGGGCGCGGGGGCGCTGAGTCCGATGGAAGTGGCGACCATGTACCAGACCCTGGCCAATGGCGGCTTCAATACGCCGTTGCGCGGCATTCGCAGCGTGCTGACGGCCGAAGGCGAACCGCTCAAGCGCTATCCCTTCCAGATTCAGCAGCGCTTCGATGCCGGTGCCATCTACCTCACCCAGAACGCCATGCAACGGGTGATGCGCGAGGGCACCGGGCGCTCGGTATACAGCCAGCTGCCGTCGTCGCTGACCCTGGCCGGCAAGACCGGTACCAGCAACGACTCGCGTGACAGCTGGTTCGCCGGTTTCAGCCAGGATTTGCTGGCGGTGGTGTGGCTCGGGCGTGACGACAACGGCAAGACGCCGCTGACCGGTGCCACAGGTGCGCTGCAGGTGTGGACCGGGCTGATGGCCAAGGCCGACCCGCTGCCGCTGGATATGCCGCAGCCGGACAATGTCACCCTGGCCTGGGTGGATGCCGGCAGCGGACAGGGCTCGGCACCGGGTTGTCCGAATGCGGTACAGATGCCGTATATTCGCGGCAGCGAGCCGGCCCCGGGCGCAGCCTGTGGCATGGCGCCGGATGAGGCGGTAATGGATTGGGTACGCGGCTGGCTCGACTGAGTCCGCCCAGAGTGAGGAAACGAATGAGCAAGTGGTGGTTGTGCGCGGTTGTAGCCTCGACGGTGTTGAGCGGTTGTACCACGGTGCAGCGGGGTTCGATCCCGGTAGTCGATGCCAGTGGTTCGTTGCAGGCGGATGAGCAGGGGGCGGGCGATTACCAGCCGGCCACTGCGGCGGCGCAGGCGCAGAGCCTGCCGCAGGACTCCGGTGTGGTGGTCATGGTGCCGGGTGGGGTTTCTTCGGCGCCGCTGCAGACCTATCCGGACGGCAGCAGTTCCATGCCTTCCAGCATCAGTTCGGCACCGCTCAGCACGGGGCCGCTCTCCTCGGCGGGCAGCTACCAGCCCGCTGCGCCGAGCATGCCCAGCGGCATTCCCTCCGGCGGCAGTCTGACTGCGGACGAGCAGCTCGATGGGCCGGTGCTGGCACTGCTGACCACTGCCCAGCAGCAGCAGAGCAGTGGCGATCTGAATGGTGCCGCCTCCAGCCTGGAGCGCGCCCAGCGCATTGCGCCGCGCGAGCCGCAGGTGCTTTATCGCCTGGCCGAGGTGCGCTTGGCCCAGGGCGATGCGGCCCAGGCCGAGCAGTTCGCCCGCCGCGGCCTGACCCTGGCCGGTGGCCGTCCGGCACTGCAGGCCGGCCTGTGGAACCTGATTGCCCAGGCGCGTGAGCGCCAGGGCGACCCGGCAGGTGCCGCCCAGGCGCGCGAGCGGGCCAAGGTCAACCTGTGATGGATGCGCGTTTGCCGGCGATAGCCCAGCAGTTGCTGCTGATCGAGCGCGAACTGCGCGCGCTCGGCTGGTGGATGACGATGCCGCCTTCAGACGAGGCGCTGGCCAGTCAGCAGCCTTTCTGCGTGGATACCCTGCCGTTCGAGGCGTGGCTGCAGTGGGTGTTCCTGCTGCGGATGAAGGCGCTGGTCGAGTCGGCCGGGCCGTTGCCGCGGGCGTCGGGTATCCGCTTCATGGCAGAAGAGGTCTATCGCGGGCGGGAGGCTGAAGTGCAGGCCTTGCTGGTGGTACTCGGGGAGTTCGATCAGTTGATTGGAGGCGCCTGAGGGCGCCTCAGCAGTGTCCGGGGTTACTGGCAGTTTTCCTTGATGGCCGTTTCGCTCTTGCTCATGCGGTCCTGGCGCTCTTCTTCGGTTATGCGACGGACTTCATCGCCGACCTTGACCCGTACGCGTGGGTTCGCCTTCATCTGGGCGAGGTCTTTGCGAATCTGCTCGCAGTAAGCATCCAGCTCTTTTTGGTGCTTGGCCACAGCCTGCCTGGCTTCCTGATCAAGCGCTTCCTGCTTGGCATCTGCCTGGGGCTCTTCCAGTTTGGGTGTGGCGGCCGGTGGAACAATCTTGGGTTGGGTGATATTGGGGTTCACCTCGGCAGCCGCCTGGCCCTCGGGTGGCTGCGCGCCAAAGTGCGTATTGCCCTGGGCGTCCACCCATTTGTAGATCTGGCCGGCCGTGGCAGTAGCGCTCAGGGCGAGCAGCAGGCTGCCCGTGAGAATCATGCGACGCATGTTGTGTCCTTTTATTGGCTGCGGAACCTGGTGGCTACTATAACCAAAACCCGGCAAACGTCATCCTGCGCCGCATCACAGCTATCAGACGAAGTTTCCGTGCGCGATAACTTGACTTAGCGTGCACGAATCAGAACAATCCCAAGCTCGCTGTAGTGGAGTCCGCCGCAAGTGTCCTCCAGCTCAGCGAAAAAAGGCGCTACCCGTGCCGACCCCCGTTACACCCGCAACGCGTTACCTCGCGCTGGGAAGGAGGGGCCCCGCAAGATTGGGCCGTTCCGTTACACGTCAAGCAGACCTCGTAGTATCCGCGACCACAGTCGCCGCCCGTTTGCTGACCTGTAAGACCTACTTCAAGGACCACTCGTTGACGGGTGGTAATCTGGCGTTCTAGAGGTAAACAACGTGGAGCTTTTATCCGGCGCTGAAATGGTCGTCCGCTCGCTGCGTGACGAAGGCGTGAAGTACATCTATGGGTACCCGGGCGGTGCCCTCCTGCACATCTACGATGCCCTGTTCAAAGAGCCGGAAGTGACCCATATCCTGGTTCGTCACGAGCAGGCCGCTACCCACATGGCCGACGGCTATGCCCGCGCCACCGGCAAGCCCGGCGTGGTGCTGGTGACCTCCGGCCCAGGCGCGACCAATGCCATCACCGGCATCGCCACCGCCTACATGGACTCGATTCCGATGGTCATCATTTCCGGTCAGGTGCCCAGCACCGTGGTCGGTACCGATGCCTTCCAGGAAACCGACATGGTCGGTATTTCCCGCCCGATCGTGAAGCACAGCTTCATCATCAAGCATCCTTCGGAAATCCCCGAAGTGATCAAGAAGGCCTTCTATCTCGCCCAGTCCGGTCGTCCCGGTCCGGTGGTGGTGGATATTCCCAAGGACATGGGCGATCCGTCGCAGAAGTTCGAATACAACTACCCGAAGAAGGTCAAGCTGCGTTCCTACAGCCCGGCTACCCGCGGTCACTCCGGGCAGATCCGCAAGGCGGCCGAGATGCTCCTGGCGGCCAAGCGCCCGGTGCTCTACTCCGGCGGCGGCGTGATCATGGGTGGCGCTTCCGAGCCGCTCACCGAGCTGGCCAAGATGCTCAACATTCCGGTGACCAATACCCTGATGGGCCTTGGTGCCTTCCCTGGCAGCGATCGCCAGTTCGTCGGCATGCTCGGCATGCACGGCAGCTACACCGCCAACCTGGCCATGCACCACGCCGATGTGATCCTGGCGGTCGGTGCGCGTTTCGATGACCGGGTGATCAACGGCGAGACCGGCGCCAAGTTCTGCCCGAACGCCAAGATCATCCACATCGACATCGACCCGGCCTCGATCTCCAAGACCATCAAGGCCGACATCCCGATCGTCGGTCCGGTGGACAGCGTGCTGACCGAGATGGTCGCCATCCTCAAGGAAATCGGCGAAACCCCGAACAAGGAAACCGTCGCCAACTGGTGGAAGCAGATCGACGAGTGGCGCGGCAGCGGCCGCCTGTTCCCCTACAACGAGGGCGACGGCAGCATCATCAAGCCGCAGACCGTGATCGAGACCCTGAGCGAAGTGACCCGCGGCGACGCCTACATCACCTCAGACGTCGGCCAGCACCAGATGTTCGCCGCGCAGTACTACCGCTTCAACAAGCCGAACCGCTGGATCAACTCCGGCGGCCTGGGCACCATGGGTTTCGGCTTCCCGGCGGCGATGGGCGTCAAGCTGAACTTCCCGGAGGCCGACGTGGCCTGCGTCACCGGCGAGGGCAGCATCCAGATGAACATCCAGGAGCTGTCGACCTGCCTGCAGTACGACCTGCCGGTGAAGATCATCAACCTGAACAACGGTGCCCTCGGCATGGTTCGCCAGTGGCAGGACATGCAGTACAGCAGCCGTTACTCGCACTCTTACATGGAATCGCTGCCTGACTTCGTCAAGCTGGCCGAGGCCTATGGTCACGTGGGCATGCGCATCACCGACCTGAAAGACCTCAAGCCGAAGATGGAAGAAGCCTTCGCCATGAAGAACCGCCTGGTATTCCTCGACATCGCCGTGGACACCAGCGAGCACGTGTACCCGATGCAGATTCGCGGCGGTGCCATGCGTGACATGTGGCTGAGCAAGACGGAGCGGACCTGAACATGCGCCATATCATCTCCCTGTTGCTGGAAAACGAACCGGGCGCCCTGTCGCGCGTGGTTGGCCTGTTCTCCCAGCGCAACTACAACATCGAAAGCCTGACCGTGGCGCCGACCGAAGACCCGACCCTGTCGCGTCTGACGCTGACCACCGTGGGTCACGACGATGTGATCGAGCAGATCACCAAGAACCTCAACAAGCTGATCGAAGTGGTCAAGCTGGTGAACCTGTCGGAAAGCGCGCACATCGAACGCGAGCTGATGCTGGTCAAGGTCAAGGCCACTGGCGCCCAGCGCGCCGAGGTCAAACGCACCACCGACATCTTCCGCGGGCAGATCGTCGACGTGACCAGCAGCGTCTACACCATTCAGCTGACCGGCACCAGCGACAAGCTGGACAGCTTCATCCAGGCCATCGGCACCGCGTCGATCCTGGAAACCGTACGCAGCGGCGTCACCGGCATTGCCCGTGGCGACAAAGTACTCAGCATCTAACTCTTTAGCGAACGGCCCACGAGGCCAGAAAATAGGGGAATTCCCATGAAAGTGTTTTACGACAAAGACTGTGACCTCTCGATCATCCAGGGCAAGAAAGTCGCCATCATCGGCTACGGCTCCCAGGGCCACGCCCAGGCGTGCAACCTGAAAGACTCCGGCGTCGACGTGACCGTCGGCCTGCGTCCAGGTTCGGCTACCCGTGCCAAGGCCGAGGCTCACGGTCTGAAAGTGGCTGACGTGCCTGCTGCCGTTGCCGGCGCCGACCTGGTCATGATCCTGACCCCGGACGAGTTCCAGTCCCAGCTGTACAAGAACGAAGTCGAGCCGAACATCAAGAAAGGCGCGACCCTGGCCTTCTCCCATGGCTTCGCCATCCACTACAACCAGGTTGTGCCGCGTGCCGACCTCGACGTGATCATGATCGCGCCGAAGGCTCCGGGCCACACCGTGCGTTCCGAGTTCGTCAAGGGCGGCGGCATCCCTGACCTGATCGCCATCTACCAGGACGCTTCCGGCAACGCCAAGAACGTCGCCCTGTCCTACGCCGCTGGCGTCGGTGGCGGCCGTACCGGCATCATCGAAACCACCTTCAAGGACGAGACCGAAACCGACCTGTTCGGCGAGCAAGCCGTTCTCTGCGGCGGTTGCGTCGAGCTGGTCAAGGCCGGTTTCGATACCCTGGTTGAAGCCGGCTACGCGCCGGAAATGGCCTACTTCGAGTGCCTGCACGAGCTGAAGCTGATCGTCGACCTGATGTTCGAAGGCGGCATCGCCAACATGAACTACTCGATCTCCAACAACGCCGAATACGGTGAATATGTCACCGGACCGGAAGTCATCAACGCCGAATCCCGCCAGGCCATGCGCAACGCTCTGAAGCGCATCCAGAACGGCGAATACGCGAAGATGTTCATCCAGGAAGGCGCTTCGAACTACGCTTCGATGACCGCTTACCGCCGCAACAATGCCGCTCACGGCATCGAAGTGGTTGGCGAGAAGCTGCGTGCCATGATGCCGTGGATCGCTGCCAACAAGATCGTCGACAAGGCCAAGAACTAAGGCTTTCTGACGTTCTAAAAGACGCGGCTACGGCCGCGTTTTTTTATGCTCGTTGCGGGCTTCTGGTATAAAGCCCATTCGTTTGCAGGGCGCCGGCGAACCTAGCTCGCCGGCTCCGGTCGAAGTCCAATCAAACCGTTGCAAGGTATTGTTCATGAACGAACGTCCCGAGGAATCCGGCAAGGCCCCCGAAGAGGAGAGCCTCCTGCCCATCGATGAACATGTGGAAGAAGGGCAGGACGCCGAAGGCCGCAAGGTTCGCCACCGCGGCATCTATCTGCTGCCCAACCTGTTCACCACCGCCGCACTGTTTTCCGGGTTCTACGCCATCGTCAATGGCATGAACGGGCAGTTCGATCATGCCGCCATCGCCATCTTCGTAGCCATGGTGCTCGATGGTCTGGATGGTCGCGTGGCGCGCCTGACCAATACCCAGAGCGCGTTCGGCGCCGAATACGATTCGCTGTCGGACATGGTCGCCTTCGGCGTGGCGCCAGCGCTGGTCGCCTTCGAGTGGGCGCTGGGCAGCCTGGGCAAGGTCGGCTGGATGGTGGCCTTCATCTATGTCGCCGGCGCGGCGCTGCGTCTGGCGCGTTTCAATACCATGGTCGGCAAGGCCGACAAGCGCTTCTTCATCGGTCTGGCCAGCCCAGCCGCGGCGGCCTTGGTGGCTGGCACGGTATGGGCGTTCAGTGACTTCGGCATCAAGGGCTCGAACATGGCCTTTGTGGTCGCCTTGCTGGTGGCGGCTGCCGGTACCCTGATGGTCAGCAATATCAAGTATCACAGCTTCAAGGACCTTGATCTCAAGGGGCGCGTGCCTTTCGTGGCCATTCTGGTCGTGGTGCTGGTGTTTGCCGTGGTCTTCAGCGATCCACCGCGCATCCTGCTGCTGATCTTCGTGGCCTATGCCGCCTCCGGTCCGGTGCAATACTTGCTGCAACTGCGTCGCCGTAAAGCGGCACAGTGATGTAATTTCCTGCCGGCTCCGTGGTCTATTGGCGCATCAGCCGTCCTTAACCGCGGAGCCATCATGCTGATCAAAAGTCTTCCCGCATCCGCTGCGCGCGAATCCGATATCACTCCGGAAGCCGTCTATCTGTCACGCCGTGCGTTCATGACTGCTGCCGGTGGTCTGGCGGCTATGGGGGCTTTGCCGCTGCGGGCCGAAAGCCAGCGCTATGCCGATGTCGAGCCCGCCGCAGCTCCCGCCTGGTTCACCGACAAGCTTGCCGCCGTGCGCTGGGGAGCGGTAACGCCCGGGGAAGAGGCATTGACCCCGTTCAAGGACGTCACCCACTACAACAACTTCTATGAGTTCGGTACCAGCAAGGGTGATCCCGCGCGTTATGCCGACCAGTTCGACGTGGAGCCGTGGGCGGTGATGGTCGACGGGGCAGTTGCCAGGCCGGGATTGGTGTCTCTGGAAGACCTGGTCAAACCGCATCAACTGGAGGAGCGCATCTATCGGCTGCGCTGTGTCGAAGGCTGGTCGATGGTGATCCCCTGGTTGGGCTTCCCTCTGTCCGCGCTGCTCAAGTTGGCCGAACCGACGGGGCCGGCCAAATACGTGCGCTTCGAAACCAAGGTTGCGCCCGAGCAGATGGCGGGGGTGCGTTCCGGTTTTTCTCTGATCGACTGGCCATATATCGAAGGCTTGCGCCTGGATGAGGCCATGCATCCGTTGGTTATCCTGGCGGTGGGGCTCTATGGGCGTGTGCTACCGAATCAGAATGGCGCGCCGCTGCGCCTGGTCGTGCCGTGGAAGTATGGCTTCAAGAGTATCAAGTCGATTGTGCGTATCAGCTTGCTCGAGGAGCGCCCAAAAACCACCTGGGAGAGCCTGGCGCCTGACGAGTACGGCTTCTATGCCAACGTCAATCCGGGCGTCGATCACCCGCGCTGGAGTCAGGCCAATGAACGCCGCCTGCCGGGCAGCCTGTTCAGTCCTAACGTGATTTCGACTCGGCTATTCAACGGCTATGACGAGGTTGCTGCGCTCTACAGTGGTCTCGACCTGCGGAAGTACTATTGATGCGCTATCGATACTGGCGGTTGGTGGTGTTTGTCACGATGCTATGTCCCTTGCTGCTGTGGCTCTATCAGGGGGTGACGCAGTCGCTGGGGGCCGATCCAGGCAAGGTGCTGGTTGATCGGCTCGGGCTGGGGGCGTTGATTCTCCTGTTGCTGACGCTGTCGATGACGCCGCTGCGTCGCCTGACGGGCTGGGGTGGCTGGATTGCGGTGCGCCGGCAGCTAGGGTTGTGGTGCTTCAGCTATGTGCTGCTGCATGTCTGTGGCTACCTGTTGTTTCTGCTCGGGCTGGATTTCGGTCAGTTGCTCGATGATCTGCATGAGCGCCCTTACATCATTGTCGGTGTTATGGCCTTTACCGGGCTGCTTGCCTTGGCGCTGACGTCCAATCAGTACAGCATTCGGCGGCTGGGAAAGCGCTGGCGACAGCTGCATAGGCTCGTCTATTTCATTCTGGGCCTGGCCTTGCTGCATATGCTGTGGGTCGTGCGCTCGGATATTGGTGAATGGCTGCTCTATGCGGTCATTGGTGTTGTGCTGTTGTTGTTGCGTCTGCCGGCCCTGGCGGGGCGCTTATCGGGCCGTTTGGCGGGATTGACGAAGGCTGTGCAATAAAGTGTTGACGGCAAGTTTTGCAGGCCTATAATCCGCACCTCTTCCGGCGCAGCCTGATCTGAAAACTCCTTGTTAAACAAAGAGTTAGAGGAAAATAAAGGTTGCGACGGTGGCGGATTCGAGTAGAATGCGGCGGGCTGGCGGGGTGGTGGTTTGATCCTGTCGGTGTCTCGGTTCGAAAGAGCTGAAGAGGCTAGAAAGAGGTGGTTGACAGCTGGTTTGAACGCTGTAGAATTCGCCTCCCGCTGATGTGAAGCGTAAAGCAGATCGGAAGCGCAAGCGGTTGAGAGGAAACAAAAAATTCTTCGAAACTGGTTGACAGAAAGAAAGGCTGCTGTAGAATGCGCGGCC
>NZ_WELK01000037.1 GCF_009799925.1 Pseudomonas sp. R-28-1W-6 | reverse complement strand
GATGGTAGTGTGGGGCTTCCCCATGTGAGAGTAGGTCATCGTCAAGCTCCTATCCGGAAACCCCGTCCTGCGTGCAGGACGGGGTTTTCCTTTTTATGTAACCCTGGTGTTTTCTGGGGTTGGCTGAATCGAGATTAGCTCTCAGGAAGGCCTAAGCAGTTGAAAAGAAAGAAAAATTCTTCGAAACTGGTTGACAGAAAGAAAGGCTGCTGTAGAATGCGCGGC
>NZ_WELK01000036.1 GCF_009799925.1 Pseudomonas sp. R-28-1W-6 | reverse complement strand
CGCCATCGCCGTCCTGCAGCGTGTAGGTGAAGACATCCGACACGCCACCCGGCGTACCGGCATCGCGTGCATAGCTGTAGGAGCCATCCGGGTTCAGCGTCAGCACCCCGTATTCACCCTGCACCACGGTCGCGCCCGCCACCGCCGTCGGCGCTCCGCCGGCCGTCGTTGCCGTCACCGAGGACACCAGCGCACCGTCCGCGCCCCGGGTGTCCGCGCCCGTGTCGCTGTCGCCCGCATCGCC
>NZ_WELK01000035.1 GCF_009799925.1 Pseudomonas sp. R-28-1W-6 | reverse complement strand
CGGGTCAGAACAGCCTGTTCGAAGACTTCGCGGTGCTGCTCACCGACCAGGACGGGCAGTCCGACAGCGACATGCTGTCGGTGAACATCGTCGACGACGTGCCCGATGCGCTGAACGACACGGACTCGATCGCGGCCGGTGGTTTCGGTCCGGCGACCGGCAACGTGATCACCGATGCGGCGGCGGGCGATGCGGGCGACAGCGACACGGGCGCGGACACCCGGGGCGCGGACGGTGCGCAGGTGTCCTCGGTGAC
>NZ_WELK01000034.1 GCF_009799925.1 Pseudomonas sp. R-28-1W-6 | reverse complement strand
TCCGATCCGCTTTACGCTTCACATCAGCGGGAGGCGAATTCTACAGCGTTCAAACCCGCTGTCAACTACCTCTTTCTAGCTTCTCCAGCTCTTTCGAACCGAGACACCGACAGGATCAAACCACCACCCCGCCAGCTCGGCGCATTCTACTCGAATCCGCCACCATCGCAACCTTTACTTAAACCTAACTCTTTGTTTAACAAGGAGTTTTCAGATCAGGCCGCGCCGGAAGAGGTGCGCATTATAGGCCCGCAGATTTCGCCGTCAACGCCTTTCT
>NZ_WELK01000033.1 GCF_009799925.1 Pseudomonas sp. R-28-1W-6 | reverse complement strand
TGCTGAAGCCGCTGACCGCCTCGCTGAAGGTGATGGTCACCAGCGAGGTTTCACCCGCTGTCAGGCTGCTGTCGGCGACCACTATGCTGGCGGTTGGGCGTACGGTGCTGATCGCGTAGTTGTTGGAGTCGCTAGTGCCATTCCCGGCATTGCCTGCGCCATCGCTCACTCCGGTGTTATCCAGGGTGATCAGGTTGCTGCTGTCGGTGACGTCAGCGCTTGGCGTCAGGGTGGCGGTCCAGGTGATGCCGCCATCGCTGCTGCTCACCGCGCTGAGGCTGCCGTTGG
>NZ_WELK01000032.1 GCF_009799925.1 Pseudomonas sp. R-28-1W-6 | reverse complement strand
GGGTGATGCGGCAGTCGCGGATCAGCTGCTCCTGGCCCCACTCGCGGATGAAGCCGTGGCCGCCGAAGATCTGCTGGCCATGGATGGTGGTTTCCAGGCCCATGTCGGTGAGGAAGGCCTTGGCCACCGGGGTCAGCAGGGCCACCAGCTCTTCGGCACGCTTGCGGGTGGCGGCGTCTTCGCTGTACTTGGCGGTATCCAGCTGCATCGCCACGTAGCTGGAGAAGGCACGACCGCCCTCGTTCAGCGCCTTCATGGTCAGCAGCATGCGGCGCACGTCCGGGTGCACGATGA
>NZ_WELK01000031.1 GCF_009799925.1 Pseudomonas sp. R-28-1W-6 | reverse complement strand
TTGCCGGTGAGAAGATCGACGAAGTGTTCATCGGTTCGTGCATGACCAACATCGGCCACTTCCGCGCTGCCGGCAAGCTGCTGGACAAGGTCAAGGGTGGCATTCCAACCCGTCTGTGGCTGGCTCCGCCGACCAAGATGGACGTCCACCAGCTGACCGAGGAAGGCTACTACGGCATCTTCGGCCGCTCTGGCGCGCGTCTGGAAATGCCGGGCTGCTCGCTGTGCATGGGCAACCAGGCGCGCGTCCAGACCGGTTCGACCGTGGTCTCCACCTCGACCCGTAACTTCCCGAACCGCCTGG
>NZ_WELK01000030.1 GCF_009799925.1 Pseudomonas sp. R-28-1W-6 | reverse complement strand
ACCTCGCTGGTGACCATCACCTTCAGCGAGGCGGTCAGCGGCTTCAGCAACGCCGATCTGACGGTGGTCAATGGCAGCCTCAGCGCGGTGAACAGCAGCGACGGCGGAGTCACCTGGACGGCGACCTTCACCCCGACCAGCAACATCACCGACGCCAGCAACCTGATCAGCCTCGCCAATGGTGGAGTAACCGACGGAGCTGGCAACACCGGCAGCGGCACCACCGATTCGAACAACTACGCCATCGATACCGCGCAGCCAACCGCGGCCATAGTGGTCGCCGACAGCAGCCTGACAGCCGGTGAAACCTCGCTGGTGACCATCACCTTCAGCGAGGCGGTCAGCGGCTTCAGCAACGCCGA